>NZ_JBITGF010000001.1:0-374831 GCF_044456745.1 Nonomuraea sp. NPDC050790
GTCTTCGGCGGCGCGCTGATCCCGGCCTGCGCGAACAGCTTCTTGTTGTAGTAGACCAGCGGTGTCGGCTGCGAGTTGTAGGGAAGCTGGTAGATCTTCCCGCCCAGCGGGTTGGACCGCGGGTACTCATACGCGGCCAGTTCCTGCTCGGTCCAGGCGTGCAGGTTGCCGCTCTCGGCGAACCCCGCCGGCGCGATCGCCTGCATCACATCCGGCAACTGCCCCGACGCCAACAGCTGCTTGGCGTAGGCGTTCCGCTCCCCGGCCGACGGCGCGACGATCTTCTTCACCACCAGGTCCGGATGCTTGTCGGTGACCCGCTTGATCGCCTCGTCCCAGTACTGCGGAGTCAGGTTCGGCGTCTCGAACACCAGGAACGAGATCTCCTTCTTCCCGCCCGACGCCGACGCGCCGCCAGGACTACCGGCGGTCGGGCCGGAACCGGCAGGCGCGCACGCGGCCAGCGCGCTGACGGCCAGCACGCCCAGGCACAGGGCCTTCTTGCTCATGGGGGGCTCCCTTGGCGAGTTATTAAACCCAAGGTTGTTTAATAATGTGCATATGGTCTAGCATCGTGGCCGCTGTGTTGGCAAGGGGGAGCTCATGGTCAAGTTGTCGGGTGGAGATCCGGCGCTGCTACGCCGCCTCAACGTGGTCGCGGTGCTGCGGGTGTTGCATGCCGCCGACGAGCTGACCTTCACCGAGCTGGTGCGCGGCAGCCAGCTCTCCCGGCCCACCGTCGAGGAGATCGTCTCCGACCTGGAACAACAGGGCCTGGCCGAGGAAGTGCGGCCCGCCCCGGACGGGCCCCGCCCGGTCGGTCGCCCGGCCAAGCGCTACCGCTTCCGGCCCGAGGCGGGGCATCTCGCGGGCGTGGACATCGGCCCGCACAAGGTGCTCTGCCTGGTCACCGACCTGCGCGGCGACATCGTCAGCAGTGCCAGGGCCGAGGTGGACCCGGAGATGAGCGCCGCCGACCGGCTGGCCGCGGCCCGGGAGGTGATCGAGCGGGCCACGCGTGGCCACCGGCTGCGCGCGCTCGGGGTGGGCACGACCGGGGTGATCTCGGAGGGCAAGGTCGTGGTGAGCGACCGGCTGCCCGACTGGCAGGGCCTCGACCTGGCCGGTGAGCTGGGGTCCGGCCGGCCGTACCCCGTGCTGGTCGCGAACGACACCAAGCTGGCCACGCTCGCCGAGCACTGGCGCGGGGCGGCGCGGTCCGTGAGCGAGGTGATCTACCTGATGGTCGGCCGCAGCATCTCGGTCGGTGTGCTGATCGGCGGCCGGCTTCATCTCGGCTACAACGGCGGCGCGGGGGAGATCGGGGTCCTGCGCGAGGTCGGCTGGTACACCGCGCTCGACCGGGTTCGCTCCTACGGGCCCGAGCGGCTGTTCGCCGCCGTCCGCGCCGGTGATCCGGAGGCGGCCACGATCGTGACCGCGTTCGTCAAGGACCTGGCGACCGGCGTCGCCGCCACCGTCCTGACCGTCGATCCCCAGCTCGTCGTCATCGGCGGCGGCCTGTCGCGGGCGGGGCAGCAGCTCGCCGAGCGGCTGCGGGCCGAGCTGGCCCGGCTCCTCCTCTTCCCGGTCCAGGTCGAGACCTCCATCCTGGGCGAGGAGTGCGTCGCCCTGGGCGCGGTACGGCTCGCGCTGGACCAGGTGGAGGCCGAACTGTTCATCGTCGAGGAGGCGAGGCGGTGACCGGCGCTCAGAGCGCCTTCGTGTAGTTGACATGCGGGTAGGGAGTGAACCCGAACGACTCGTAGAGGGCGCGCGCCGGGGCGTGGAAGTCGTCCCCGCCGGTGCCGACCGAGACCACGTCCACCACTCCGGTGGCCTTGATCTCGCGCAGCGCGTGCTCGACCAGGGCTCGTCCGATTCCGTGCCGCCGACGTGCGGGGGCGACGGCCACGATGTCGATCTCACCGTGCCGCTCGGCCTCCTGCACGACCCACCCGGCGAACCCGGCCACCTCGTCCCCGGCCCAGGCGACGGCGGCGTACCTCCCCTGGGCGGGGTCGTGGACGCCGGCCAGGTGGCGGCGGTAGTCCTCTTGCCAGTCGCCGTGCCGGTTGGCGAAGACGATCTCGCCGGCCAGCGGCCGGAACGAGTCCAGATAGAACGGCCCGAAGACCGCGCAGGCCAGATCCACCAGGGCGGGAAGGTCGGCGGGCTCGACCGGTCGAATGTCCATGATGCAGGATACGGGAGCTCACAGGGGGAGCAGGAACAGGCTGATCGGGGTGCTGAGCAGGGTCAGGGCGGTCGTCAGCAGCGTGGTCCTGAACAGCGGGCCCGCCCCGCCGGGCAGCCGGCCGAGGCGGCGGATCCTGGCGTCCAGCGCCGCGCCGGCGCCGAGCGTGCCCGCCGGGGCCAGCACGTCGTCCCGGTCGCGGAAGCGGCGCAGCGCGCCGGCCAGCAGCCGCCGGTCGTGCTCGCGGGCGGCGCGGTCGTCGGCGCGCATCTCGACGAGCAGCGCCACGGCCTCCAGCACCGTACGCGCGCCGCGGCTCCACGGCAGCGCCCGGCACAGCGCCGTGAACGGCAGCAGGACCAGGTCGTGCCGCTCGCGCGAGTGGGCGCGCTCGTGGGCGAGCACGGCGGCCAGTTCGGAGGGGGCCAGCAGGCCGAGGGCGCCGGTGCTGACGACGATGGAGGACTGGAGGCCGGGGACGCAGTACGCGGCGATCGCCGGATGGTCGATCACGGACACGCCGCCGCCCAGCCCCGGCTGGGCCCTGGCGACCAGGAGCAGCAGGGCGCGGTGGCGGCGCCGTACCGCCATCACGGAATGGGCGCTCAGCGCCAGCGCGGCCAGCAGCCACAGCAGCAGCGCCACGCCCGCGGCGGCGGTCACGCTCTGCGCGGCGGTGAGCCGGTGCTCGCCGGTGGCGAGCGCGGCGAGGGCCGTCACCGTGCCGCGGTGGTAGGGGGCCAGGCCCACGGCGAGCGGCAGGCCGATCGCGGCCGTCACGCCGGACAGCGCGATGGCCTGCCAGACCAGCAGCGCCGTGGCGGGCGCCCTGGCCGGCCAGGCCGCGCGGAGCATCGCGCGGGCGGCCGCCGCGGCCAGCGCCAGGACGACCAGGTGGTGGGCGGCGTAGGTCACGTCGGCTCCTCGCCGCCCGGCAGCGACTCGCGCAGCGCCTCGGCCTCGGCGTCGGTGACCGAGCGGGCGAAGTGGCTGAGGGCGGCCAGGCGGTCGCCGGTCTCGCCGAGCGCGGAGAGCATGAGCTCGGCGATGTACGCCTCGCGCCCGGCCGCCGCCTGATAGACCCAGGTACGCCCGTCGTCGTCACGTTCGCGGCGGATGAAGTCCTTGCGCACGAGGCGGTTCATGACGGTCATGACCGTGGTGTACGCGAGCTTGCGCCCGGTGATGGCGTTGACCACGTCGCGCACGGTGAGCGGGCGGCCGCTGTCCCACAGCACGTCCATGATGGCCCGCTCAAGGTCGCCGAGGCTGTTCACGTGGGCACCCTATCGGCGTCCCCGGCCGCCAGCACCGACGCCGCCGTCAGCCCCGCCAGCGCCGCCCCCGCCAGGTACGGCACCGCCGTCCCCACGTCGAACAGCACCCCCGCCCCGGCCGGGCCGACGGCACGGGCCGCCGCCTGGGCCGCCTGCCCGATGCCCATCCGCGCGCCCTGCCGCTCGGCGGGCCCGCAGGCGGCGAGCAGGCTGGTCGCGGCCGGCGTCATCACCCCGTGCCCGGCGGCGAGCACGCACACGGCCACCACGCACCACACCTCGGGCACGAACGGGATCGCCACCATGGCGGTCAGCATCACCGCGGCGCCGAGGGCCGCGACCTTGGCCTCGCCCCAGCGCGCGGCCAAGGCCGTGACCGGCCCCATCTGCACGAGCGACATCGCCAGCCCCGCCGCGGCCAGGACGAGGCCGAGCTGGGTGGCGTCCCAGCCGAACGTCGCCCTGCCGAGGAAGGCCAGCGTGGTCTCCATCCCCACGAAGGCGGCCATGGCCAGGAACTGCGCCCCGGCCAGCAGCCGGACCCGCCGGTCGGACTCGCGTCCCGGCTGCGCGGGCGGCGCCGTCCTGGTGGGCTCGGGCAGCAGGAAGGCGGCGAAGGCGAGGTTGACCACGGCGACACCGGCGGCCGCGTACGCGCTGCCCGACAGGCCCCACGAGCCCAGCGCCGCCCCGATCGCCGGTCCCACGATGAACGCCATGCCGGTCGCGGCGCCGAGCCCTGCCATCGCCGCGGTCCTGCGCTCCGGGGGCACGGCGTCGCCGACGTACGCCTGGGCGACCGCGATGGCCCCGCCGAACAGCCCGGCCAGCACCCGGGCGGCCAGCAGCCACCACAGTGTGTCGGCCAGGCCGGTCAGCGCCAGCGATACCGCCGATCCGGCCAGGGTGACCAGCAGGACGGGACGCCTGCCGTACCGGTCGGAGAGCCGGCCGAGCACGGGGGCGGCCACGAACTGCGCCAGCGAGTACGCCGTCATCAGCGCCCCGAACCACAGACCGGTCGCGCCCAGGCCGGCGGCGAAGAAGGGGAGGGACGGAAGGATCATCGTGAAGCCCAGCAGGTCCACGAAGACCGTCAGGCAGACGACTAACAGGGCGGATCTGCGCACCACGCACTCCCGAAGGCCGGAGGTCTACTACGGTGTGTAACGCTACACCGTGTAGTAGGCGCTCTCGGGGTCAGGCCAGGTGGCAGGCGACCTGCCGGCCGTTCACCTCCCGCAGGTCCGGCGCGCTCACGCGGCAGAGCTCCTGTGCCACGGGGCAGCGCGGATGGAAGGAGCATCCGGGCGGCGGGTCCGCCGGGCTGGGCGGGTCGCCCTTGAGCACGATCCGCTGCCGGGTGGCCTCGGTGTCGGGGTCGGGAACCGGTATCGCCGACAGCAGCGCCCGGGTGTAGGGGTGCGCGGGGTCGTCGTAGAGCCGCTCGCTCGGGCCGATCTCCACGATCCGGCCCAGGTACATGACCGCGACCCGGGAGCTGACGTGCCGCACCACGGCCAGGTCGTGCGCGATGAACAGGTACGCCAGGCCCAGCTCCGCCTGCAGGTCGGCCAGCAGGTTGACGATCTGGGCCTGGACCGAGACGTCCAGGGCCGAGACCGGCTCGTCGCAGACGACCAGCTTCGGCCGCGAGGCCAGCGCCCTGGCGATGCCGATGCGCTGGGCCTGGCCGCCGGAGAACTGGTGCGGGAAGCGGCCGGCGTGCTCGGGCGAGAGCCCGACCTTGGTGAGCAGTTCGGCGGTGCCCGCGTGGTCGAGCAGGCGGCGCGGGCCGGAGACGATCTGGTGGACCGTCTGCCGGGGGTTCAGCGAGGCGAACGGATCCTGGAAGATCATCTGCAGGTCCTTGCGCGAGGACAGCAGTTCGCGCCGGCCGGCGTGGGTGATGTCGCGCCCGTCCAGGCGGACGGTTCCGGCCGACGGCTCCACGAGGCGGACGATCGCCCGCCCGGTGGTGGACTTCCCGCAGCCGGACTCGCCCACCAGCCCCAGCGTCTCGCCCGCCGCGATCTCGAAGCCGACCCCGTCCACGGCCCTGACCTCGATACGGCGTCCGGTCTTGAAGCTCACCCGCAGGTCGTGGACGGACAGCAGCGTCATGGCCGCGCTCCTTCGAGATGGCAGGCGATCATGCGGCGGGTGCCGGTCAGCGCGGGCGGCTCCTGCGCGCAGACCGCCAGGGCCGACGGGCAGCGAGGATGGAAGCGGCAGCCGGGCGGGAAGGCCCGCGGCGAGGGCGGGGCGCCGGGGATGGCCCTCAGCCGCCCGCCGTCGTCCTTGCCGACGCCGGGGATCGAGTCGAGCAGCCCCCGGGTGTAGGGGTGGCGTGGATCCTTGAACAGCGGCCTGGCGTCGGCTCTTTCGACGGCGCGCCCGCCGTACATGACGAGGATCTCGTCGGCGACGCGGGCGACCACGCCGAGGTCGTGCGTGATCATGATGACGGCGAGCCTGCGGTCCTCCTGGATCCGCCTGATCAGTTCGAGGATCTGCGCCTGGACGGTCACGTCGAGCGCGGTCGTCGGCTCGTCGGCGATGAGCAGGTCGGGCTCGCAGGCCAGCGCCATCGCGATCATCACGCGCTGGCGCATGCCGCCGGAGAAGCGGTGCGGGTGCTCGCCGGCCCGCCGCCGCGGGTCGGGGATGCCGACCTCGGCGAGCATCTCCACCGCGCGTTCCCGAGCGACCTTCCTGCTGGTACGGCGGTGCAGCCGGTGGGCCTCGGCGATCTGTTCCCCCACCGTGTAGAAGGGATGCAGCGAGGTCAGCGGATCCTGGAAGATCATCGCCATCCGGGAGCCGCGCAACCGGCGCAGCCGCTCGGCGGGCGCCCCCACGAGCTCGTCCCCGTCGAACAGGATCGAGCCGGTCACGGTGGCCGCGCGGTGCAGGCCCATGACGGCCAGCGACGAGACGGACTTGCCCGAGCCGGACTCGCCGACGACGCCCAGCGTGCGGCCGCGGTCCACCGAGAGCGAGAGGCCGTCGACCACCGTGGTGGCGCCGAAGCTCACGGTCAGATCGGTGACGTCGAGGATCACGAATACCTCACCCTCGGGTCGATGACGCCGTAGAGCAGGTCCACGGCCAGGTTGGCGAAGGTGACGAAGAACGCCGCCAGGAGCGTCACCCCGAGCACCACCGGCTGGTCGGATCTGGCGATCGCGTCGAAGGTCAGCTTGCCCAGGCCGGGCAGCCCGAACATCGTCTCGGTGATCATCGCGCCGGCCAGCAGGCCGCCGAGGTCGATGCCGAAGACGGTGAGGATCGGCGTCATGGTGGCACGCAGGCCGTGTTTGACCACCACCGTCCGCTCGGGCAGGCCCTTGGCGCGGGCGGTCCTGATGTACGCCTCGGCCATCGTCTCGATCATCGAGGCGCGGGTGAGGCGGACGTACATGGCCGCGTAGAGGGCGGCCAGCGCGATCCACGGCAGGATCAGGCTGGTCAGCCAGGCGGCCGGGTCCTCCAGGAGCGGCTGGTAGTCGGGGAAGGGCAGCAGTTCGCCCTGGAGGACCACGACGTAGAGCAGGAGCGCGGCGACCAGGTAGACCGGCACCGAGGTGGTGGTCAGCGCCGACAGCACGATCCCGCGGTCCAGCAGTGAGCCCTTGCGCAGGGCCGCCACGACGCCCAGCGCGACGCCCACCACCAGCCACAGTACGGCGGCGCCCGCGGCCAGCGAGGCGCTGACCGCCAGCCGGTCCAGGAGCAGGTCCCTGACGGGGGTGGCGAACTGCCAGGAGTATCCGAAACAGGGCGCCGCGCACTCCAGCCCGGTGGTGCCCAGCGTGCGCCCGGTGAAGATGCCGGCCACGTAGGTCAGGAACTGGACGGCCACCGGCCGGTCCAGGCCCATCGCGTGCCGGACGTCCTGGAGCCGCTCGGCCGTGCAGCTCTTGCCGCAGGCGTCCAGCGCGGGGTCGTCGGGCAGCAGGTAGAAGACCGTGAAGGTGATGGCGCAGATGGCCAGCAGGATGAGGGCCACGGCGCCCAGTCGGCGCAGCGCGTACGCGATCACGTGGCCGCCTCCTTCGGGTCGAAGGCGTCCCGCAGCCCGTCGCCGAGCAGGGTGAAGGCGAGCACGGTCAGGCCCAGGAACAGGCAGGGCACGGCCAGGTACAGGGGATCGGTCATGAACCAGCCGCGGGCGTTGTTGATCATCTGGCCCCACGACGGGGTGGGCTGCCTGACGCCGACGCCCAGGAAGCTCAGCGCCGCCTCCGCCCCGATGTAGGCGGGAATGGCCTGCGTGGCGTAGACGAGGATCGGCGCGGTCAGGCCGGGCAGCACCTCCTTGCGCAGGATGTGGCCGGTCATCGCGCCGCCGACCAGGGCGGCCTCGACGTACTCGCTGTGCCTGAGCGTGAGCACCTGGCCGCGCACGATGCGGGCCATCACGGTCCAGCCGAAGATCGACATGACGGTCACCAGCAGCACGATCCGGTTGATGTCGCGCACCACGGACAGGATCGCGATCATGAAGATCAGGCTCGGGAAGGACATCAGCAGGTCGGCCAGCCTGCTGATCACCGTGTCGGCCCAGCCGCCCAAAAACCCGGCCAGCAGACCCAGGACGACGCCGGTGAACACCGTGATCACCGTGGCGAGCAGGGCGATGAGCAGTGAGATCTGCCCGCCGTACAGGATCCTGCTCAGCACGTCGCGGCCGGTCACCGGCTCGACGCCGAGCAGGTGCTCGGGACCGATGCCGCCCCACGGGCCCCTCGGCAGGCCGCCGAGGTCGGGGTCGACGGCGGCCTTGTCGAGGGTCTCCGGCGCCCAGCCCGTCCACGCGGTGATCACCGGAGCCAGGGCGGCCAGCGCCACCAGCGTGGCGGCGATGGCGAGGCCGGCCATCGCCGGCCGGTCCGCGCGCAGCCGCGCCAGGGCGATGCGTCCGGGAGAGCGGGGGCGGGCCGTGGTGGCCGCGCTCACTTCTTGACGCCGATGACGGCGTAGTCGAGCTGGGCGGCCCAGACCGGGTGGTTGACCGCGCCGACGACGTTCTTGCCGACCAGGTAGCCGCGCTTCTCCAGGTAGAGGGGCGCCTGGGGCAGGTGGCGCATGATCTCGGAGTCGAGCTCCTGCCACGCCTTGTTCGAGGCGTTCTTCTCGATGATGGCGTAGATGTCGTCGATCTTCCGGTCGATCGCGGCGTCCTTGAAGTAGGCCACGTTGCCGCTGTTGCCGGTCTTCTTGATGCCGCGGCTGTCGAAGAGCGGCGGCAGGAAGCTGGAGCCGTTGGGGTAGTCGGGGCACCAGCCGTAGACGCCCATCTCGTCGGCCTTGGACTGGTCGCCGAGCAGGTCGTAGTAGACCGAGCCGTCGACCGCGTTGATCTCGACCTCGATGCCGATCTTCTTCAGGCTCTCCTGGATCGCCACCTCGACGTTGTTCGAGGATCCGGTCGTCGCGGTCAGCCTCATCTTCAGCGGTACGGTGACCCCGGCCTCGGCCAGCAACGCCTTCGCCTTGGTCACGTCGCCGACCGGCGGGATGCCGTACACGTCCTGCCGGGCGCCGCCGGTCATGGCGGGCGGCAGGTAGGCGGTGGCGATGTCGGCCATGTTCGGCCCGCCCATCGCCGTCTGCACCGACTCCTTGTCGATGGCGTGGTGGATCGCCTGGCGCACCTTCGGGTCGTCCAGGGGCTTCTTGTTCATGTTGAACACCAGCGTGCTGGTGCAGCCGGTGACGCCGGTGAACAGGCGTTGCTTCGCCCGCGGGTCGGGCAGGATCTTCGACAGGCTCTGCGGCCCCGCCGGGCCCCAGGCCACGGCGGCGGCGTCCGCGCCGGAGGCGGCGATCAGGCGGTCGGTGACGGTGTCCTTGTCCTGGCCCTGCTTGACGTGGACGCGGTCGGGCAGCGCGAGCCGTACCGGGTCGGTCTTCCGGTCCCAGTGCTCGTTGCGGACCAGGACGAGCTCCTTGCCCCGGTCGTATTTCTCGATCTTGTACGGGCCGGAGGAGAAGGGGCGGTTGTCGTACTCGACCTTGGTGTCCTTGGCCTTGGGCACGGGGGAGAAGGTGGTCAGCGTGACCGTGTACGGGAACTCGCCGGCCGGGCGCTTCAGCTTGAAGACGATCGTCCTGTCGTCGGGCGTCTCGATCGAGTCGAGGCTCTTTCCGTCGTAGGGGCCCTTGTACGCGGTGCCGCCGACGAGCAGCTTCTGCGCGTAGTCGGGCCCGCTGCTGATGTCGGGGGACATCGAGCGCTCGACGTTGTACTTGATGTCGGCGGCCCTGATCGGCGTGCCGTCCTCGTACTTGAGGCCGTCCTTGAGGGTGTACGTCCAGGTCTGGCCGCCGTCGGCGGAGGTGCCCAGGTCGGTGGCGAGGTCGGGGACGATCTCCGAGCTGCCTGCCTTGTAGGTGGTCAGCGTGCGGTAGAGCAGGCGGGTGCCGAACATCATGTCCGGCATGGTCCAGTTGCGGGCCGGGTCCAGGTGACCGAAGTCGCTGATCGCGAGGACGGTGAGCGTGCCGCCCTTGGCGCCGCCGTCGTCGGCGGTCTCACCGCTGCTCGCCTGCCGGACGCCGCCGCAGGCGGTGACGCCGGCGCATAAGAGGGCGGCGAGGAGCTTCTTCGGCATCGTGGTCATGATCGCTCCGTTGCTGATCTTGGTGCCTTGTGGTGTGCGCCGGACCCGGGATGGCTGCTGTATAACATTGCACATACCACATGGCACTACAAGGCCCAGCGATCACCCGTGTGAAGGGCAGCCGCTGGGCGCCGATCCGGTGTGGCAGGCTTACTGGAACGGCGGAGTGGCCGGTGGTGCGGGCCGTACAGGACCGCCCCGGCCGGCTGACGCTTCAGGGCGTGATCAGGGCCAGTAGCTGTCGGTGACGTGTTCGCCGCTGAGGAGTTCGCCGAAGAAGTCCTCCCACATCGGCATCACCACCTCGACCGCGTACCCGCCGGCGGTGCGGGCCGCCGCCGCGCCCATGCGCAGCCGTTCGGCGCGGTCGGACATGAGGCGGCCGAGAGCGGCCGCGAAGGCGTCCACGTCGCCCGGCGGGATGATGAGGCCGTCGCGGCCGTCGGTCAGGACGTCGGCGGGGCCGGTCGGGCAGTCGAAGGCGACGACCGGCAGCGCGTGGCTCATCGCCTCGATCATGACCATGGGCAGGCCCTCGAAGCGCGAGCTCAGGGCGTAGACGGAGGCGCCGGCGAGCTTGGCGTCCAGGGCGCGGGTGCGGCCCATCAGGCGGGCCCGGTCCTGGAGGCCGTGGTCGCGGATGAGGGTGGTGAGCTGGGGGTGCTTGGGGCCGGTGCCGTAGATGCGGAGCTTCCACTCGGGGTGCCCCGCCGACGCCTGGGCGAAGGCCGGGATCAGCAGGTCGAAGCCCTTCTGGTGGACCAGGCGGCCGGCCGCGATCACCACGGGGTTGTCCTGGGTGGCGGCCGTGGTGTCGGTGGTGTAGACGGCGTTGGGGATGCGGACGACGGGGGTGCCGGGCAGGGCGTTGTGGTATTCGTCCCGGCTCGCGGAGGTCAGTACGGCGATGGCGTCGAGCTTGCCGTAGTGGCGCAGGATCTGCGCGCGCACCGGCTCCCGGTACGCCGACAGCGGCATGTGCTCCTGCGCGACCCGGATCACCCGGCGCGAACCGCGGCGGGCCGCGATCAGGCTCAGCGCGGGCCGGGTGGTGACCAGGACGCCGTCGCGCACGCCGGCCACGTAGTCCATGACGGAGCGTTCCACCCGCTCGGTGAAGTAGTCGGCGGCGAACTCGCCCAGCGGCACGATCTTGCCGCGCACCCGCCGCCACGCCCTGCGCGCCGTCGAGTCGGCGGCGACCCCGGCCCGCTGGTCGACCAGCGTGGACACGCGCAGGCGCGGCTCGAAGGGGAAGTGGGGCTCCTCGCGGCGGCGCACCACGCTGACGACCTCCACCTCGTGCCCGAGGCGGGCCATGGCCCCGGCCTGGCCGAGCACGGTGCGGACGGTGCCGCCCATGCCGTAGGCGTGCAGGAGCAGATAGCGGACTTTCATGGCGTGTATCCCCATGCCTCGCAGATCGGCTTGAGGATCTCCGGGGTGCCGGCCGGGGTCTCGCGCGCGGGCTGGACGACTCCCGAGGCGATCTTGTCCTTCCAGTCGCCGAGGCCCTTGCGGATCACCTCGGGCCGGCCGTACGCGAGCATGCCCGGCTCCCACGGCAGGCCGAGGTAGTCGCAGACGGCGCGGGTGGCGCGCTCGGGGTCGGCGGTGAGGTCCTCGTAACGGACGGTCGGTCCCGGCAGCGCCTTCCTGGCGCGCTGGACCGCGGTCATGTAGCGCAGCGCGTCGGCCGCCGCCTCCTCGCGGGTACGCCGGTCGGGCGCGGCCTCGTACCAGGAGGCGGCGATCGCGCCCGGGTGGCGCGTCAGGAACACGAACCGCGCGTCCGGCCAGCAGGTGGCGAGCCGCCGGTAGGCGAAGGCATTGGCGGGCGTCTTGTCCACCAGGTACGGCTTGCCGCTGCGCACCAGTTCCCTGTGCAGGACCCGGTCCCAGAGCAGGTGTTCGAGATCGGCCCGGTTGTGCCCGAGTTCGGTCATGGCGTGCTCGGCGAGCTTCGTACCGAATCCGACGGTCAGGCGGCGGATGTGCAGCTCGTGCGGGGCGTGCAACTGGGAGTGCGCGTTGAGCATCGAGCGCAGCAGCGTCGAGCCGGAGCGCACCGGGCAGATCACGAACACGGGCGCGACGAGCAGCCGGTCGGTGCTGGGTTGGGCGGGCGGCCGGACGGTCCCAAGCTCGGCGGGGCCGGTTTCTTCCTTTTCCGGGCGCTTGAGTTGGTATCCCGTGTACCTGGCCAGCGCCTTGTTGAATCTGCGCTGCCATGTCATGCCGCCGGAGGCTACTCCGCGAATCTGAAGCTGAGCTGGCAGCTTCATCCTTTGCCCTTTTTAGGTTGTTTGCCGGGTTCCTTCTGTTAAGAATCTTTCGAGAAACCAGGGCAAGGGAGCAGGACAGTGATCGCCTGGATTGTGCTGATCTATGCAACGCTCACGGTCGTCGGAGTACTGGCGACCCTGCGGCTGACGCGCCCGCGTCACGAGAACCCCGCCACGCCGGCCAAGCCGGCCCGCCTGCCTGCCCGCACCTCCTAGCGGAGCCGCCGCCGGCAGGTGGCGGATCTCGGGTGGGGGTGCTGGTGGGGGGTGGGGGCGGGTGGCGCAATCCAGCCGTTATCCCTATTAACCTACCGGATTGCTAGGTTAGGCCGTGTGGAGACACGGCGGCGGGCGGATCGGGCCCGGCAGGCAGCCGATCTGCTGCGCGGGCAGATCGTGGGCGGGCAGTTCGGGCGGGGCAGGCTGCCCAGGGAGGCGGTGCTGGCGCGCGAGTACCGCATCTCGCGCAACACCGTCCGCGCCGCCCTGGACCTGCTGCGGGAGGAAGGGCTGGTCGAGCGGTGTCCCGGCGTCGGGACCACCGTGGCGGCCGAGAAGTACCCGCACGGGCTGCACCGGCTGCTCGGTCTCGCCGAGACCCTCCACGAACACGGCCAGGTGGTCAACCTCGTACGGACCATGACCCTCATCGAGGCTCCGGCGGCGGTCGCGGCGCGGCTGCGGGTCCCGGCGGGGGAACAGGTCGTCTATCTCGAACGGCTGCGCAGACTCAACGGCGTGCCCCTCTCCCTCGACCTCACCTACCTGGTGCGCGAGGCGGGGGAGCCGCTGTTCGACGCGGACCTGGCGCACAACGACATCTTCGTCCTGCTCGAAGCCGTCACCGGCCAGCCGCTCGGCACGGCCGAGCTCAGCCTGGAGGCGGTCAACGCCGACGCCCACACCGCCGCCGCCCTCGAAGCGCCACGCGGAGCCGCGCTGCTCATGGTGGAGCGGCTCACCCACCTGTCCGACGGCCGCCCGGTCGACCTGGAGTTCATCCGCTTCAGGGGCGACCGGCTGACCATGCGCGGCCACCTCAACCGGGAGTAGCCATGGCCCTGATCACCCAGCGGGCCGAGGTGCCCGTCACCATCGACGAGTCCCTCTGCATCGACGGCTGCACGCTCTGCGTCGACGCCTGCCCGCTCGACTCGCTCGCGATCAGCGACGTGACCGGCAAGGCGTACATGCACGTCGACGAATGCTGGTACTGCGGGCCGTGCGCGGCCCGCTGCCCCGTCGACGCCGTCACCATCGACATCCCCTACCTGCTGCGCTGAAAGGACGAGCCATGCGCGTGGCGCTCGCCGCCGCCCTCCTGCTGTCCCTCGCCGGCTGCTCCCTGGCCGGTACGGCAGCCGCCCCCGGCAAGAAGCGGCTGGTGGTCGGCTACCAGTCCAAGACCATCAACACCGTGACCGCGGGAACCCTGCTGCGCGAGCTCGGCTACCTGGAAAGGCGCCTGGGCGACGGGTACTCCGTCGAGTGGCAGGACCACGACACCGGCGCCCCGATCACCGCCAAGATGGTCGCCGGGAAGATCGACATCGGCTCCATGGGCGACTACCCGCTGCTGATCAACGCCTCCCGCGCCAAGGACACCGAGCTGATCTCGATCACCGGCTACAACCTGCGCGGCGGCCTCAACATGGTCGTCGTCCCGCCGGAGGCGAAGATCGCCACGCTCGCCGGGCTCAAGGGCGCCAAGGTCTCGGCCAGCGTGGGTTCCGCCGGGCACGGCACGCTGGTCCAGGCGCTGGAGAGGGCCGGGACGGCCGGGGTCGAGGTGGTCAACCACCAGCCGCCGGTCGGGGCGGCGCAACTGGAGGCGGGCGGCGTGCGGGCGTACGCGCAGTTCGTGGCCTGGCCGGGGCTGCTGGTCTTCCAGGACAAGGCCAGGCTGCTCTACGACGGCTCCGCCCTGGGGGTGCCGACCTTTCACGGGGTGGTGGCGCGCCGGCCGTACGCGAAGGAGAATCCGCAGGTCGTGGACGCCTTCCTGAAGGCGCAACTGGACGCCACCCGCTACCTGCACGCCAACCCGCTGCGCGCGGCGGAACTGGTGGCGAAGGTGACGGGGCTGCCGCCCGAGGTGGTCTACCTGTACAACGGGCCCGGCGGCATCGCGACCTTCGACGCGACGCTCAAGCCGCAGCTCAGGGCCGCCCACCAGCACGACATCCAATACCTGAAACGCATAAGTCCGGACTTCGCCGGGGTAGATCTCGCCCGTTTCGTCAACGACTCCTACCTCCGCACCGCGTACGGCCCCGCCTACGACGCCGACACCGCCTCCACCGCCAACCCCGCGAAGATCACCGGCACCGACCCGGCCTGCGGCGTCCCGGTCACCGACCCGCGCACCGCCTCGGAACTCTGGCCCGTCACCGGCCCCATCCAGCCCGCCGCCACCCCCACCTGCCTGCTGCGCCAGATCGCCGCGGCCGGCACGGGCCAGGTCCGGGCCGCGTACGTGCCCGACACCGCCACCGGGACCCGCTGGTTCGCCGACAAGTCGGTCTGGCTCCAGGACAAGGACGCCTTCCTGCCCTTCACCACCCGCGAAGGCGCCGACGCCCACCGCGCGGCCCACCCATCCGCCAAGCCGATCACCTACGCGGAAGCCGTGCGGAAAGCCGGCGCTTTGACGAGCGCCGGAGCCTTGACGCGTGCCGGAGCGCAGGAGAAAGGGGCGCTGCGATGAGACAGGTCGCCAGGATCGGCTCGCTGCTGGCCGCCGCCGCCCTCTGGCAGGTGCTCACCGTCACCGACGCCCGCCTGTGGCTGCGCTTCGACCGGCTGCCGTCGCTGGACGAGGTCGCCGCGCGCTTCGCCACCGAGCTCACCACCTCCCTGTACTACCTCGACCTCCTCCAGAGCCTCCTGCGCATCCTCACCGGCTTCGCCATCGCCGCCGTCGCGGGCGTGGCCGCGGGCGTACTCGTCACCCGCTCGCGCCGGGCGGGCCCGTTGCTGCTGCCGCTGCTGGAGGTGGTGCGGCCGATCCCGGCCATCGCGCTGGTGCCGATCGCGATCCTGCTGTTCCCCGCCGACGAGCAGGGCATCGTCTTCATCACCTTCGCCGCCGCGTTCTTCCCGGTGATGGTGAGCACGCGGCACGCCGTACGCGCGCTGCCGACCCTCTGGGAGGACGCGGTCAGGACCCTCGGCGCCGGCCGCCGCCACGTGCTGTGGCACGTCGTGCTGCCCGGCATCCTGCCCGGCGTGTTCGGCGGGCTGTCGGTCGGCATGGGCGTGGCCTGGATCTGCGTGATCTCCGCGGAGATGATCTCCGGCGAGTTCGGCGTCGGCTACCGCACCTGGAACGCCTACACGCTGGTCGACTACCCCGCCGTGATCGTCGGCATGGCCACCATCGGCCTGCTCGGCTGGCTCACCTCGGCCGCCGTCGAACTGGCCGGGCGCAGGGTCACCCGCTGGCTGCCACGCGGCGAAGGGAGCGCGGCGTGACCACGCTGACCGAGCGGGCCCCGGCCGTGCGCGGGCTGGCCCTGACCGCCGAGAAGCTCACCCTCGGGTACGGCCGCGCCCCCGTGCTGCGCGGCCTCGACCTGGCGATCCGGCCGGGGGAGGTGCTGGCCGTCGCGGGCGCGTCGGGGTCGGGCAAGTCCACGCTGCTGCGCGCCCTGGCCGGGTTGCTGCGACCGGCCGCCGGCCGGGTCCTGGCCGACGGCGTCGAGGTGGCCGCCACCTCCGCCGAGCGCGCCATGGTCTTCCAGGACGACGGCCTGCTGCCCTGGCGTACCGTGCGGCGCAACGTGGAGCTGCCGCTGGTGCTGCGGAAGGTGCCGCGGGCCGAGCGCCGCGCCGCGGCGGCGTCCTGGCTGGCCCGCGTCGGGCTCACCGAGTCGGCCGGCCTGCTGCCCCGCGAACTGTCCGGCGGCATGCGGCAACGGGTGCAGCTCGCCCGCGCGCTGGCCGGGGCGCCGCGGGCCGTACTCATGGACGAGCCCTTCGGCGCGCTGGACCCGCAGACCCGCGCCGGCATGCAGCGGCTCCTGCGCGGAGTGCTGCGTGAGACCCGAGCCACCGTCGTGTTCGTCACCCACGACGTGGACGAGGCGCTGCTGCTCGGCGACCGCGTCGCGGTGATCGGCGGCGGTGCGCTGCGCACAGTCATCGAGGTCGGCGAAGAAGACGACGACCTGCGCGCCCGCGTGCTGAAGGAGCTGTGAGATGGAGATTCCCGAGCCCGGCGACCGCCTGGAGCTGGAGTGCGAGGTGCTCGTCGTCGGCGGCGGCACCGCGGGCACGATGGCCGCGATCACCGCGGCCGAGCGCGGCGCCCGCGTCCTGCTCCTGGAGAAGGCCCACGTACGGCACAGCGGCGCCCTGGCCATGGGCATGGACGGCGTCAACAACGCGGTCATCCCCGGCAAGGCCACCCCCGAGGACTACGTCGCCGAGATCACCAGGGCCAACGACGGCGTCGTCAACCAGAAGACGATCTACCAGACGGCCACGCGCGGCCACGAGATGGTCCGCCGCCTGGAGAGCTACGGCGTGAAGTTCGAGAAGGACGAGTACGGCGAGTACGCCGTGCGGCGCGTGCACCGCTCGGGCAGCTACGTGCTGCCGATGCCGGAGGGCAAGGACGTCAAGAAGGTCCTCTACCGGGTGCTGCGCCGGCGCGACCTGCGCGACAGGGTCCGCGTGGAGAACCGCGTCATGCCCGTCAGGGTCCTGGTCGAGGGCGGCCGGGCGGTGGGCGTCGCGGGCTTCGACACCCGTTCGGGCGCCTTCGTCACGGTCCGGGCCGGCGCGGTGATCCTGGCCACCGGCGCCTGCGGCAGGCTCGGCCTGCCGGCCTCCGGCTACCTGTACGGCACCTACGAGAACCCGACCAACGCCGGCGACGGCTACGCCATGGCCTACCACGCGGGGGCCGAGCTCAGCGGCATCGAGTGCTTCCAGATCAACCCGCTGATCAAGGACTACAACGGGCCCGCGTGCGCGTACGTGGCCAACCCGTTCGGCGGCTACCAGGTCAACAACAGGGGAGAGCGTTTCGTCGACTCCGACTACTGGTCCGGCCAGATGATGGCGGAGGTCGCCGCCGAGATCGCCTCCGCCCGCGGGCCCATCTACCTCAAGCTGACCCACCTGCCGGAGGAGACTATCAGCGCGGTGGAGTCGATCCTGCACTCGACCGAGCGGCCCACCAGGGGCACCTTCCACGCCGGGCGCGGGCACGACTACCGCACCCACGACGTGGAGATGCACATCTCGGAGATCGGGTTGTGCGGCGGGCACTCCGCCTCGGGTGTCTGGGTGGACGAGCACGGCCGTACCACCGTCCCCGGCCTGTACGCGGCGGGCGACCTGGCCTGCGTCCCCCACAACTACATGATCGGCGCCTTCGTCTTCGGCGACCTGGCCGGAGCCCACGCCGCCGCCGAGGCCGTGCCCGCGCCCGCGGTCCTGCCGGAGGGCCAGGTGGCCGCCGCCCACGAACTGGTCTACCGCCCCCTGCGCAACCCGGACGGTCCCCCGCAGCAGCAGGTCGAGTACAAGCTGCGCCGCTTCGTCAACGACTACGTCGCCCCGCCCAAGACCGCGGCCAAGCTGGACCTGGCGCTGGAGGCGTTCGAGCGCATGCGCGCGGAGATCGCCGCGATGGGCGCCCGCACCCCGCACGAGCTGATGCGCTGCGCCGAGGTGGACTTCATCCGCGACTGCGCGGAGATGGCCGCCCGCGCCTCGCTCACCCGCACCGAGAGCCGCTGGGGCCTCTACCACGACCGCGCCGACCTGCCCGCCCGCGACGACGGCGCGTGGCTGTTCCACCTGAACCTGCGCAGGCGCGCCGACGGCGCCATGGAGTTCCTCAAGCGCCCGGTCGAGCCCTATCTGGTGCCGGTCGAGGAGTTCGCGCCGACCGCCGCCGCCCCCGCCGTCCTGGCCGCGCACTCCTCCGCCCCGGTACGGCAGGCCGCCCCCACGACCACCGCACCCACCGGCGTCGGCCGCCGCTCCCCGCGCATCCTCGAACTCCACCGCCTGGCCGAGGACCAGCCCACCACCGCGCGACTCGCCCCCTACCTGGCCGACCCCGACCCGAAGGTGCGCAGGGCCGCGATCGCCACCCTCACCGAGACCGTTCCCGACGGCACGGGCCCCGCCCTGGCCGCCGCGCTCGCCGACGACCACGGCACGGTACGGCGGGCCGCCGCCACCGGCCTGCGCGAACTCGCCGAGGTGCTCCGCCCGCCCCTCGCCCTGGAGCCGGCGCTGGCCAGTGGCGACCCGTTCGTCCGCGCCACCGCCCTGGACCTGCTGCGGGCGCTGCGCCTCGGCGACCGGACCGTCTTCGCCGCCGCCACCGGCGACGCCGACCACCGGGTGCGCATCGAGGCGGTCCGCGGCCTGATCTCGCTGGACGAGCCCGCTCTGTTGGCCGCGTCCGCGCAGGACCCGTCACGCGAGGTAAGGGTCTGGGTGGCCAAGGGCCTCGGCCTCATCGGCAAGCCCGCCCCCGCCCTGCGAACACTGGCCACCGACCCCGACCCCCTGGTCAGAGCCGCCGCCCTGGAGGCGTGGGGCCTCACCGCGAACCTGGATGCGCGGGCAACCGCCGCGGAGCGGCCGGGGGCCGCAGCGGAGGCGTCGGGCAGTGCTGGTGGCGTGCTGACGGAGGCAGCCGTGTTGGCGGCGGCAGCCGTACCGGCGATGGGTGATGAGCGGTGGGAGGTGCGGGTGGGCGCGGCCCGTGCGCTCGCCGCCGCCGACCCCGCCGACGCGCTGCCCCCGCTCGTGGCGGCGCTGTCGGACGGCAACCTCGACGTGCGCAAGGCGGCCGTGCTGGCGCTGACCCGCTGGGCGGGCACGCCGGAGGCGGGCACGGCATTGGAGACGGCGCTGGACGACCCGGACGCCGACGTGCGCGCCTACGCGCGACGTGCGCTGGCGAGGTAGCGCCGCGTCGCCTGCGCGCGACGGGCACCGGCCGGGTAGCGCCGCCTCCTCATCCGCCCGTAGGTGTCAGCCGGTCGACTCCGGTGAGGCCGACGGCGAGACCACGCTGCCGTCATCGGCGTTGACCTTGACCTTCGCCTTGGCGCCGTCGGCGGTGGTGACGTCGGCCTCCCACACGACCGTGCCGTTGTCGCGGTCCAGGGACAGTTCCTCGATCGTGGCGTCCGGGTACTCGCCCGCGACCTTCTCCGCGGCGTCGGAGTAGCTGATCTTGGCCGCCTCCGCCCTCGCCTTGTGCTTGGCCTTCTCCGCGTCGTCGTCCGCCTCGGCCGACGGGGTGCCGACGACCTTCCACGTCATCGCGTCGACCCGGACCTTGCTCTCGGCGCCGTCCGCGCCGACGACGGTCACCTTCCAGACGCCGTCGTCGGAGTCCAGGCCGGTGACGGTGCCCTCCACCGCGGCCAGCGCGGCCTCGCCCGCCTTCTTGACGCCGTCGGCGCCCGGACTGGCCGAGGCGCTCGGCGAGCCCATGTCACTGGGATCGGCCGGCGGCGTGGCAGGGCTCTGGACGGCGAGCCCCGCCGTGTTCTGGGTGCCCCCGGAACCACAGGCCGTGATCGTGAACAGCGCGGCGGCGGCCGCGGCCGCGCGGATAGCGTGCTTCATTGAATTTTCCCCCATGACGTGCACGCTGCCCGGGATATCTCCTAGGCATTCCCGCAGGTCAGTAGATCATGAACGCGATCCGCAGGGCCGCCAGCGCTCCGGATATGCCACGATAGATCCCGAAATAGGCGACGGCGGAACGAGGAAGCCGGTGTGAATCCGGCGCGGTCCCGCCACTGTGATCGGCGAGCGGACCCCGATGACGCCACTGCCCTCTCCCGAGGGCGGGAAGGCCGGGGCGAGCGTTGACCCGAGAGCCAGGAGACTCACGCGGTCGCCACCTCACGACCTTGGGGCGGATCTCCCCATGAGAGGAACGGTGGACGGCATGCCCTTCCCCGCGAGCCCGCGCGCGCTCGTACCCCTGATCGTCGCCTCGGCCCTGCTGGCCGGCTGCGCGAGCACCCGGAAACCCGCCGCACAGGAGGCGGACCGAGCCCCCGCCGGATTCCCCGTCACGGTCGTGAGCTGCGGCGTCAGCACCACCTACGAACGCCCGCCGCGCCGGGCCGTCGCGCTCAACCAGCACGCCACCGAGATCATGCTCGCGCTCGGGCTGGAGAGGTCGATGGTCGGCACGGCTTACCTTGATGACGCGATCTTGCCCGAGTACAAGGCCGCGTATGACCGGATCGCGGTGCTGGCCAAGGAGTACCCCTCCTTCGAGGCGCTGCTCGCGGCCGAGCCCGACTTCGTCTACGGCGGCTTCGAGAGCGCCTTCGACGCCAAGGAGGGCCGGGGCAGGGACGTGCTGGCCAAGTCCGGGATCGACACCCACGTCAACTCCGAGGAGTGCCCGAAGGGCCCGGTGACCGCGGCCCA
The DNA here is from genome assembly GCF_044456745.1 of Nonomuraea sp. NPDC050790. NCBI lineage: Bacteria > Bacillati > Actinomycetota > Actinomycetes > Streptosporangiales > Streptosporangiaceae > Nonomuraea > Nonomuraea sp. NPDC050790. Next base: position 20,819 of record NZ_JBITGF010000001.1, read on the forward strand.
GGCCGAGGAGGAGATCCGCGCGATCGGCCGCGTCTTCGGCGTCCCCGGCCGAGCCGAACGGCAGGTCAGCGCCATGCGCACGGTCCTGGACGAGGTCAAGAAGCGGCTCGGCGAGGTGACCCCCGCCAAGGTGTTCGTCTACGACTCCGGCGACAAGACCGCCTTCACCGCCGGCGGCGCCGGCATCGGCAACGAGATGATCAAGCTGGCCGGCGGGACCAACCTCTTCGCCGACCTGCCCAAGGCGTGGGGCAACGTCTCCTTCGAGCAGGTCGCCGAGCGCGCGCCCGAGATCATCGTCATCTACGACTACGGCGACACCACCGTCGAGGCCAAGAAGAGCTTCCTGCTGTCCAGCCCGGCGCTCAAGGACGTGCCCGCGATCAAGAAGCGGCGCTTCGCCGTGCTGCCGCTGTCGTCGGCGGTGCTCGGGGTCCGGGTGCCCGCGGGAGTCGAGGCGCTGGCCAGGCAGATCCATCCGGACCGGTTCGGGTGACGGGGGCGGTGCGGCGGGCGCCGTACCCGCTGGTCCTGCTCGTGCTCGCCGCCGCGCTGCTGCTGGCCGCGACGGCGGGCGTCGCGGCCGGGTCGGTCGCCCTGCCGTTCGGCGAGGTCTGGTCGATCGTGCTGCACCGGCTCCGGTTACCGCTGGGCGAGGCCACCTGGCCGGCCGTTCGCGAGACGATCGTCATGGACGTACGGCTGCCGCGCGTGCTGCTCTGCGCGGTCGTCGGCGCCGGGCTGTCGGTGTGCGGCATGGCGCTGCAGGCGCTGGTGCGCAACCCGCTGGCCGACCCGATGCTGCTCGGCGTCTCCTCCGGCGGCACCGTCGGCGCCGTCGCCGTGATGGTGCTCAACCTGTTGTTCTTCGGCGCGCTGACCCTGCCCCTGGCCGCCTTCGCCGGCGCCCTGCTCGCGCTCTTCCTCGTGTACGGCCTGGCCAGGGCCGGCGGCCGGATGACCACGGTCAGGCTCGTGCTGGCCGGAGTGGCCACGGCGGAGGTGCTGTCGGCCGTGGCCAGCTTCCTCATCGTCACCTCCGACGACCCGCACAAGGCCGACTCGGCGCTGCGCTGGATGCTGGGCGGCCTGGCCGGCACCACCTGGGACCTGCTCTGGGTCCCCGCCGGCGCGGTGCTGGCCGGCACTGTGGTGCTGCTGGGCGTCAGCCGTCCGCTGAACCTGCTGCTGGCGGGGGAGGAGGCCGCCGCCTCGCTCGGACTCGACGTGCACCGCTTCCGCGGCGCGATGTTCGTGCTGGTGGCGCTGATGATCGGGGCGATCGTCGCGGTCAGCGGCTCGATCGGGTTCGTCGGGCTGATGCTGCCGCACGTGGTCAGGCTGCTGGTCGGCGCCGACCATCGGCGGGCGCTGCCGGCCGTGGCGCTCATGGGCGCGGCCTTCCTGATCGCCGCCGACCTCGCCGCCCGCAGCCTCATCGCCCCCGAGGAGATCCCGATCGGCATCCTGACCGCGGTGACCGGCGGGCCGTTCTTCCTGTGGCTCATGCGGAGAAAGGCGGCGCGATGAAGCCGGGTGAGCTGCGCGCCGAGGGCGTGAGCGTCGTCGTCGGCGGGCGGGCCCTGGTCAGCGAGGTCACACTGGCCGCCGCGCCGGGCGAGGTCGTCGCGCTCGTGGGGCCGAACGGCGCGGGCAAGTCCACGCTGCTGCGCACCTTCTACCGGGCCACGCGGCCCACCTCGGGGCGGGTGCTCCTGGACGGCGAGGACGTCTGGCGCATGCCGGGCAGGCGGCTGGCGCGCACGCTGGCCGCCGTCCTGCAGGAGGCGCCGGGCTCCTTCGAGCTGACCGTGCGCGACGTGGTGGCGATGGCGCGCACGCCGTACAAGCGGCCCTTCGAGGGCGACGACGAGAACGACCGCGGCGTCGTGCGGCGGGCGCTGGCGGAGCTGGACGTCGCCGACCTGGCCGAGGCCCCCTTCGACCGGCTGTCGGGAGGGGAGAAGCAGCGCGTCCTGATCGCCCGCGCGCTCGCCCAGCAGCCGGGCACGATGATCCTCGACGAGCCCACCAACCACCTCGACCTGCGCCACCAGCTCGACGCCCTGCGGCTGGTGCGGCGGCTGGGCGTGACCGCCGTCGTCGCGCTGCACGACCTCAACCTCGCCGCCGCCTTCTGCGCGCGCATCTGCGTGATGGACGGCGGGCGGCTCGTCGCCGACGGCCCGCCCGCCGAGGTGCTCACCGAGGACCTGCTGGCCGAGGTCTACCGGGTCTCGGCCGAGGTACGCCCACACCCGCGCACCGGAGTGCCGCAGGTCAGCGTGGCCGGCGACTAGGTGAGCAGGGCCCGCGCCCGGGACGCCAGCGAGGTCATGCCGGCGGCGAGCGCGCTGCGCAGCACCTGGTCCACCAGGGGCGCCGCCTCGCGCGGGCGGCCGTCCAGGACCAGCGCCCTGGCCCGGTCGTAGCGGAGCCTGGCGAGCTGCGGCTGCACGCCGTCGGTGAACTCCTGCGCCGTCCGCAGCCGGCTCAGGGCCAGGTCGTGCTGTCCGGCGACCATCGCCGCCACCGCGCCGAACCGGGCCGCCGGGCCCATGAGCACCGTCGGCCACCCGGCCAGCGCGACCTCCCGCTCGTGCGGTGTGAACAGCTCCGACACCCGCGCGGCCAGCGCGGTCAGCTCGCCGCCGCCCACGCCCGCCTCGTGCAGGTTCCCGCACGTCTCGGCCAGCAGGCTCAGCGTCGGCACCCGCCAGCCGTGCGGCGGGAACGCCGCGAACCCCCGGGTGTCGTCGGCCAGTTGCGTGAGGCCGTCCATGGCCTCGTCCGAGCGGCCGGTCTCGGCATGGGCCAGCACCAGCGCGGCCCGCCAGATCGGGAAGTAGCCGTGCTGCTCCACCCGTCCGGCCAGGTCGGAGCGGAGCAGGACCTCAAGCTCGCCGCGCTCGCGCAGCAGCCAGTAGACCTGGCCGTCCCAGGTCTGGCGGAGCGTGCCCGCGGGCAGCACCCTGGCCTCCTCCAGTTCCTTGACCGAGCGCTCCGCCTCGCCGAACAACCGGGCCGCCGCCTCGTCGTAGCGTCCGCGCCACAGGTCGAGCAGCGTGTCGAGGGTCGTCTGCAGCCATTCCCCCAGCACCCGCGGATGGTCGGCGATCTGCCTGCCGTGCCTGTCCACCAGGGCGGCGGCGGCCTGCACCTTGCCGAGCCGCATCTGGTCGATGGCCAGCGCCACCAGGGCCTCACTGTGGAAGTAGGCCGAGCCCGCGCGCAGGCCCGCGTCGTGCAGGGCCTTGGAGATGCCCAGCAGCTCGGCCGGCGGTGCGAAGTCGTACAGGCCCCACCGGCACTCGTTGAGCACCTCGCAGCGCACCTCGGGCGGGCAGCCGGGACGCAGCCCGGCCAGCGTACGGCGGGCCAGCTCCGGCCCGTCCACCCCGCCTTCGGAGACCGGACCCTGACCGACCGCCATCGTCGCCTTCTTCGCCAGATGGGCGCTGAGCTGGGAACGCAGGTCGGCGGCCTCCTCCTCGTCGTCGTCGGCCAGCGCCGCCAGGGCGTCCCGCAGCAGGCGCAGCAGTTGCTCGTCCACCTGCCCGGGATCCGACCAGCGCCGGGCGAGCTGGACGGCGGCGGTCGCGCGCAGCCGGGGCAGCTCCGCCGCCGCGTCGTGGGCCTCGCGGTAGTGCACGCCCGCCGTGTGCATGTCGCCCTGGGCGTTGCGGGCGTCGCCCAGCGTCATGAGCAGGCCGAACCTGGTCACCGGTCCGCTGGGCAGGCGCAGGCCGTACTCGGCCCAGGAACGCGCGGAGCCGACGCCGAAGGCGGTGAGCTCGGCGCGCGCGGCGGTCAGGCAGGCGGTGGCCACCTGCTCGTCCGGCACGTCCGGCCGGGCGGAACGGGCGTGCACGGCCATGCGCACCGGCAGGTCGGCGGTCACCCGCTCGGCCGTGCGCAGGTGCTCACCGAGCACCTCGAACGCCCGCCGGTGCAGCCGCCTGGCCAGCGCCGGGTCCTCCTCCAGGGCGGCCAGGACCTCCTCGCGCCACAGCTCGTAGCGGAAGCGCACGCCGCTGTGCGCCTCGACCGCGCGCAGTGCGACGGCCTCGGCCTGCTGCCGGTCGGCCGCGGCGGGCTCCAGACCGAGCACGGCGGCGACCAGCGCGGTGTCGATCTCCCCGCCGCCACAGGTGATCGCCGCCGCCGCCAGCCACGGCAGCAGCGGGCCCGGCCGCCGGCCCAGGCCGGGCAGCACCGACAGCTCGCCGCCGGCGTCGCGTACCTCGCACAGGCGCTGCGGCAGCCCGCCGGTGAGACGGAACGCCTCGGCGACCTCCCGCTCGGCCGGCTCGCGCCCCCACACCGCCGCCAGCCAGGCGGCCACGTCGAGCGGGCCCAGCGGGCCCAGGTTCACCGGCGCGGCGGGGGCCTCCCGCCACGGGCCCTCGGGCCGCCCGGCCAGTACGAAGCCCACGGCCGCCTCGCCGAGCCCGCGGCGCACCTCGACGAGCAGGTCGCAGGCGGCGCGGCTGAGCAGTTCGGCGTTGTCGAAGGCGACGACCAGCCCGCCGCCCCTGGCCGCCCAGCGCAGCAGGCCGGACAGCAGCGACAGCAGCCGCTGGCGGAAGTCCTCCAGGACCGCGGGCGCGGGGGAGCCCGGCATGGCCGAGACGAAGTCGACCAGCGTGCGGTGGTCGGCGCGGGCCAGCGGGTTGTCGCCCGTGCCCAGGTCGCGCTGGAGGCGCGCGTACAGCATGCCGGCCAGTGAGCGCCACGGCTGCAGCTCGCCGCTGTCCTGGCAGCTCACCACCACCGTGCGCGGACGGCTGGCGGCGGCGTGCGCGGTCAGCTCCGACAGCAGCCTGCTCTTGCCCGCGCCCGGCACGCCCCGCACGGCCAGCAGCCCCGGCAGGCTCTTGCGCAGCGCGAGCAGGGCGGCCAGGTGCTCCTGCCTGCCGACCAGCTCGCCGGGAACCTCCGGAGCCCGGGTCTCGGTCCGCGTGCCGTCCGGCGGGCGGTGCACGTCCACGCCGTGCTCGTGCAGCAGCAGCAGCGAGAACGCCCGGTCGACGGCGGCGTCGCGCGGGCGCCGCTCCTCCAGGAACACCTCGGCCGCCGCCGCGCCCTCGTCGCGCAGCGTGCGCATGAAGCGCAGCAGCCAGACCGCGCCCAGGCCGTCGTGTCCCTCGCCGACGGGGCCTGCCAGCAGCGCGGCGACCTCGTCGTAGCGGGCCAGGCGCAGCGCGGTCTGGGCGAGGTTGCGCACGAGGTCCAGCCGCAGTCCCTCCAGCCTGCGCGCGTGGCGGGCGCAGGCTTCGGGCCGGCCTTCCGTCCACGACGCGTACGGCCGGCCGCGCCACTCCCCGGCCGCCTTCGCCAGTGCGGCCAGCGCCCGCGCGTCCTCCCCCGCCCCGAGCCCGCGCAGCCCTTCCTTGACCGCGCGCTCGAAGCGGTGGGCGTCGACGACCTGCGACAGGTCGCCGTCCAGCACGTACTCGTTGGAGCCCCGCTTGGAGCCGATGCTGAGCCCGCCCCGCGCCAGCGTCGGACGGAACCGGGACACCAGCGGCGCGATGCCCTCGCTCAGCGGCGCCTTGCCCTCCTCCCACAGGGCGTCGGTGAGGATGTCGCGCGAGACGGATCTTCCCGCGGCGATGAGCAGCGTGAGGAGTCTCGCGGTCTTGCCCGGCACTTGCTGCGGGCGCCCGTCCACGATCACTTCCGTCCGGCCGAGCACCCGAATCTCAAACGTCACAGCGTCTCCACCCATCAATGCAAGATCATTGCAATGAGCGGCCCGCACAGTAGTAAACACGGCGATCGATGAAGTTTCTACCTGTTGCGGGAGGCGTTGATGTCATCTCATTTCTCGGCTGAGCAGCTAGAGCGCATAAAAGCGGATGTTCTGCATAAATACGAAAAAGAGGCGGCTAAGCCGCTTTCTGTGGTCATTATGGGGCAGACGGGGGCGGGGAAATCCTCGCTGCTCAACGTCCTGTTCGGCGCCGACCTCCCGACCGGTGACGTCCGCCCGGTCACCCGAGAACCGGAACCCATCCACCTTTCCGGAAAATCAGGTCATTCACTTACTTTCTGGGATATGCCGGGAATAGGGGAATCGGTCGGCGCGGACGTCGATTATATGGCGATGTATAAGGAGAAACTCCTCGGGTGTGACGTGGTCATCTGGGCCCTCCATTCCGACAACCGCTCCACCACCTACGAGGCGTCGTGCCTGCGCCGCCTGCTGGGCGGGGAGGAAGGGGCGGCCCTGGTCAACAAGCTCACGTTCGTGATGACCAAGGTGGACATCCTCACGCCGCCGTCGTGGATCTTCGCCCTCCAGCGCGACAGCGGCGTCTTCGCCCCCGGCGCCCGCCTGGCCGACAGGCTCGCCGCCAAGGCTCTCCACTTCGAGGAGGTGTTCGTCCGGCCCTGGGCGCACGCGCTCGTCTCCTCCACCTACAACCCCGGCGGCTTCGCCCTGCGCGACGACCGGCTCGGCTTCGACGAGCACACCATCCACTACCGCGGCTACGTCAGCGCCCAGGTGTGCCAGGACTACCAGCGCCGCTTCCCCGCCGAGGCCGAGGCGTTCGCCCGGCTGCGCGACAACCACCGCGTGCTGGCCTGCTCGGCGCTGTTCCGCTTCAACCTGGCCCAGTTGCTGGTCGCCGTCGTCAACAAGCTCGGCCCCGGCGCCACCGCCCGCTTCCGCCGCCTGCTGGGCGAGGCCGAACGGCTGGCCGAGGTGCCCGTCGACACCATGCGCGGCCTCGGCAACTTCCTCATCTGGGACGGTGCGCGCAAGCTGCTCGACCTGTCCGACCCGACCCTCCCCCCGAAGCTCTGAGAGGAGCGCCGCCCCATGGCGACGATCAGCGACGACGACATCCTGTACGCGGTCAACCAGCGCAGCAGGCAGGACTCCGAATACCGCCGCCAGCTCGACAAGGCCATCAAGCGCAAGGACGAGGACGACATCGCCCGCCTGGTCCGCAAGGCCGTCAAGAAGATCCTCGGCATCATCGTGGACGTCACCTTCGACATCATCGAGCGCATCCTGGGGCGGTGGTGACCCGATGCGCAGACGGCGCTCCCGCGTCCTGTCGGCGGCGGTGGTAATGCTGAGCTGGCTGACCACCGTCTCCCCCCAACCGACCGTCTCACCCACCCCCACCGTCGCGCCCACGCTCGCCCCGACGGTCTCGCCCGCGCCGACCGTCTCTCCCGGCCCCACCGCCTCGCCGACCGGCTCCCCGGCACCGAACGGTCCCGTCCCCCTGGCCTCCATGCCGCTCCACCGGGTCGGCGGCATCGGCTGTGACGGGCGTCCGCACCAGGAGGAGGCCGGGACCGTCACCCTCACCCGCGACGGCGCCACCATCAAGGTCGACGTCGAGGTCCGCGACACCCTCTACCCCTCGCGCGCCTTCACCGTGGAGGCGTGGGAGGAGGCGCCGGGCTGCTACCCCGACAACGCCCTGCGGGTCCCCGGCGCCGGACTGACCACCGACGCCTCCGGCTCCGGCTCGACCTCCTTCACGCTCGCCCTGCCCTGGAGCAGGCTCTTCCCCGACGGCAGCACGGTCGTGCTCGGCGACGGACAGGGCAGCGAGAGCCTGGTCGTCGTCCTGGACAGGGACAACTCGACCGGCGCGGGCGACAGCTACGCGGCCGGCCCCATCCGGATCGACCCCGGAGGCCAGGCACACGCCGACTTCACCACCACCCCGGAGGACTCGGGCACCGGCATCAGGTTCGACGCCTCGGCCAGTACCGTGCCCGAGGGGGCCACGGCACGCTACCGCTGGGACTTCGACGACGACGGCGCGTACGACGAGGAGAGCACCACCCCCGTGACGCGCCACACCTACCCCGACAGCGCCGAACGGCGGGCCACGCTCACCGTCGTCCCGAGCCAGGGCGGCCCCGACACCGTCACCAAGGACGTGGCCGTGCCCGCCGACACCGTCGTCGTCCTGTTACGCGGCATCGAGGCCCTCGGCGTCACCCCGAAGGAGAGCGCCTACAAGCTGGTCACCGAAGCCTTCCGCGACCTGCTCCACCGGCTCGGCTGCACCGACCTGGCCGAGGTGAACAGCGTCACCAAGCGCTGCAACACCACCGACCGGGCCAGGCTGCACTGGTCCCCGTACTCCTACCGCGGCCCGAACGGCCAGGCCGCCCCCCTCACCTACGGCGGCGCCGACACCTGGCCCGCGCTGGCCACCACCTCCGCCCACCTTGGCCGCCAGATCCGGGAGATCACCCTCAAGCACCCCGGCGCCAACGTGGTGCTGGTGGGCTTCAGCGAGGGCGGCACCGTCGCCACCCGCTGGGCCGCCGACACCTCCGGCACCGGCACCCCCGTGGTGACCGTCGACTCCCCGCTCCACGGTTTCTGGCCGGAGGACCGGACCAGCTTCTGGTCCGAGGACATCCTCAACTACTGCGGCGTCTCCGTCCCCTACAACAAGGTCGCCGCCCCCGGGCCGGACTGGACGTTCTCCCAGGTGTGCTCGCGCTGGGACCTGGCCGCCTTCCGCAGCCCCGTCTCCTACGACTGGCGGGCGGGACGCTCGTTCGGCGCGGGCGGGCAGTCGTCTAGGGCGGTGCCCCTGCAGTTGTTCAGCGCGACCAACCTCAACGACCTGGTCGCGCCGCCGTGGTGGGCCGTGTCGCCGCTGGCCGACGGCAACCGGATCGCCACCTGCTCCAGTCTCGCCGACGGCCACCACGGCTGCGCGCTGCGCGACCCGGGCATCCTGACCTCGGCCAAGGGCGTCGTGGACGCCGCGCTCGCCGCCGCCAAGCTCCGCGAACGCCCGCAGGTAGCCCAGACCAGGGCAGGCTGGGGCGCGACGGCGGGCTCGGCGTGGTTCGACGGCCACACCGCCACCGTCACCGCCAGGGGCGGCGCGGGCGCGATCGTCTCCGTCGGCCACTTCGGCTCCGGCGACGGTCCCGCGGCGGGCCGCCTGACCTGCACGTGGACGCGTAGCCGGCCGGCGGCGAGCGTCGCGCTGACCGTCACGGAGTGGACCGCGCGCTCGTACGTGGTCTTCTGGCGCGCGCCGGGCTCCACGACTCTGCTCCGCAGCCGGGTCCGCGTGCTCCCTTACGGCAGCGGCGACAGCTACACCGCCGACGTCACCTGGGACGACATCAGCCTGCGCCAGGTACCCGACCCCTGCCGCCCCTGACCCGGCCCGCCGCCCCCGCGGACCGGCCGGGCCGGGCAGCCCCCGGCAACCTCGGATAAGCCGGGGGCTGCCCGGCCTGGGGTCAGCGGTACACCTCGGCTACGTCGGAAACGCCGGGCCTGGGGCCGGCGGTACACCTCGGCAACTTCGGAAACGCCGGGCCTGGGGTCAGTGGTCTGCGATCTCGCGGACGGCGCCCCTGTCGGCGGACAGGGCGAGGGAGGCGTAGGCGCGCAGGGCGGTGGACACGGGCCGGTCGCGGTGGCGGGGCCGGTAGCCGCCGCCCCGCTCCAGGCGCTCGCGGCGCGCGGCGAGCTCCCGCTCGGGCACGTCCAGCCGGAGGACGCCCGCGGAGATGTCGACGCTGATCGGGTCGCCGTCCTCGACCAGAGCGAGTGTGCCCCCGGCCGCGGCCTCCGGCGAGGCGTGGCCGATCGACAGCCCGGAACTGGCGCCGGAGAAACGCCCGTCGGTGACCACCGCGCACACCTGCGCGAGCCCCCGGCCCTTGAGATAGGCGGTCGGATACAGCATCTCCTGCATACCCGGCCCACCACGCGGACCCTCGTACCGGATGACCAGCACCTCGCCCGGCGACAGGCGGCCGGACAGGACCGCCTCGACCGCCTCCTCCTGCGACTCGGTGACCACCGCCCGGCCGGTGAAGACGTGCAGGCCCGCGGGGACGCCCGCGGACTTCACCACCGCGCCGTCGGGGGCCAGGTTGCCGCGCAGCACCGCGAGCCCCGCCTCCGGCGAGTAGGCGTGGGCGACGTCGCGAACGCAGCCGCCCGCGGCGTCCAGGTCGAGGGACTCCCAGCGCGCCGACTGGGAGAACGCGGCGGCCGAGCGGGCGCCGCCGGGCGCGGCGTGGAACAGCTCGACCGCCTCGGGCGAGGGGTCGGCGCCGCGCAGGTCCCAGTCGGCCAGCCACGCCTCCAGCGAGTCGGCGTGCACCGCGCGCACGCCGGGGTGCAGGAGCCCGGCGCGGTGCAGCTCGCCCAGAACGGCCGGCACGCCCCCCGCGCGGTGCAGGTCCTCCATCAGGTGCGTGCCGTTGGGCGCGATCTTGCACAGGTACGGCACGCCGCCGGTCCTGGCCTCGATGTCGGCCAGCGTGTAGTCGAGCTCCGCCTCGTGGGCGGCGGCCAGCAGGTGCAGCACGGTGTTCGTGGAGCCGCCCATGGCCAGGTCGAGCGCCATGGCGTTGTCGAAGGCGGCGCGGGAGGCGATCGCGCGGGGCAGCACGCCGGCGTCGTCCTTGTCGTAGTAGCGGGCGGCCAGCTCCACCACGGTACGGCCGGCCCGCTCGTACAGCCCGCGGCGCGCGGTGTGCGTGGCCAGCGTCGAGCCGTTGCCCGGCAGGGCCAGGCCGAGCGCCTCCAGCAGGCAGTTCATGGAGTTGGCGGTGAACATCCCCGCGCACGACCCGCAGGTCGGGCAGGCCGCCTCCTCGATCCTGGCGAGATCCTCATCCGGCAGGTCCGGGTCGGCGGCCTCGGCGATGGGGTTGACCAGGGTCAGGCCGGTGCGAACCGTGCCGTCGCTCAGGACCGCGCGGCCGCCCTCCATGGGACCGCCGGAGACGAACACCGTGGGGATGTTCAGCCGCAGCGCGGCCATCAGCATCCCAGGGGTGATCTTGTCGCAGTTGGACACGCACACCAGCGCGTCGGCGCGGTGCGCCTCGACCATGTACTCGATGGAGTCGGCGATCAGCTCGCGCGACGGCAGCGAGTACAGCATCCCGGAGTGCCCCATCGCGATGCCGTCGTCCACGGCGATCGTGTTGAACTCGCGCGCGATGCCGCCCGCGGCGTTGACGGCCGCGCTGACGATGCGGCCCACCGGCTGCAGGTGGGTGTGGCCCGGCACGAACTCGGTGAAGCTGTTGGCCACCGCGACGACCGGCTTGACGCCGATGTCGGCGGCGGGGACGCCGGAGGCGCGCATCAGGGCGCGGGCTCCGGCCATGTTCCGCCCGTGGGTGACCGTATGGGATCTGAGCTGAGGCATGCGGCCATGCTCACGCCGTACGGCCGCGCGGCGAAGACGCCCGTGGTGCTAGTACTCCCGCTACCAGCACTTATCCTTGGCCGATGAGCACTGCGGCGGACCGGCGCGGGGAACTGGGCAGCTTCCTGCGCGCCGTCCGCGCCCGCCTGGACCCCACCGCGGTGGGCCTGCCGCCGGCCGGGCCGCGCCGCAGGGGCGGCCTGCGCCGCGAGGAGGTCGCGACCCTCTCGGGGGTCAGCGCCACCTGGTACACCTGGCTGGAGCAGGGCCGCGACATCCAGCCCTCCCGCCAGGTCCTGGACGCCCTGGCCGCCACGCTGCGCCTGACCCCGGCCGAGCACGCGTACGTGCTCTCGCTGGCGGGCTACGCGCCGCTGCCCGCGGACCCGGACGACGCCGAGCCGGCCGCGCCCGGCCACGTGCGGCGGCTGCTCGACGCGCTCGCCGGCTTCCCCGCCTACGCCATCGCCCCCGACTGGACGATCACCGGCTGGAACCGCGCCTACGCCACCCTGTACCCGAACGTGGACACCGTCGCCGCCTCCGAGCGCAACCTGCTGTGGCTGGTGTTCACCGACCCCTACGTCCGCGACCTGCTGCCCGACTGGGAGACCACGAGCCGCCGCTTCCTGGCCGAGTTCCGCGCCGAGGCGGGACCCCGGCTCGGCGACCTGGCCCGCTCCCCGGTGATCCAGCGCCTGCTCGCCGCCAGCGAGGAGTTCCGTGCCGCCTGGCAGGACCACCACATCAAGGGCTTCACCTCCCGCGAACGGCTCTTCCACCACCCCACGGCGGGCGTCCTGCGCTACGAGCACCACCGCCTGGCCCCCGCCGACCACCCCGACCTGCATGTGGTGATCTACACCCCGGCGGCGGCCCGTACGGCATAGCCTTGGGCGCACAGCCGAGCGGAGGTGCGGGTTGGGGCGCAGGCCGACGATCGACCGGGACGAGCTGGCCAGGCTCGTCGCGCGGGGGCTCAGCGTGGCGGAGCTGGCCGGGCACTTCGGCGTCAGCGAGTCCGGGGTGCTGCAGGCCAAGCGTTCGGCCGGGCTGGTGAAGGGCCTGCTCGACCACAAGGCGGCCCTGCCGTGGAAGGTGGCGCGCGAGCACACCCAGTCCGGTCCCGCGACGAACCTGCGCAACCTGTCGGCCGCCGCGCAGGGCCGCCCGCCCCAGCAGGAGCGGCTCAACACCGCCCTGCGCTGGGCGCAACGGCTGGTGGACAACGATCTGGACGTGGCCTACGACCCGGCCCAGGGCTTCCGCGAGGTGCCCGCCTCCGGGGCTTCGCACGTCGCGGCCGTGCTTTCCGCCGCCAGACAGGCGATGTCGCGGGAATAAACCCTCTCATTCAGGGCAGCCGAAGGTCTCAACCGAAGAGAGACCGGAGGCGATGAGAGATGACCGCCGAGACGTGGATCTGGGTGGCCGTTGTCGTGATCGTCCTGGCGGCGATCGCCGCCGTGGGTTACGTGGTACTGCAGCAGCAGAAGCGGAGCAAGCTTCGCTCGCGGTTCGGCCCCGAATATGAGCGCATCATGTCCGAGCATGACACCCGGCGCGAAGCCGAGCAGGACATGATCGCACGTGAGCAGCGGCACGCCGAGCTGGACATCCGGCCGCTCACCCCCGAAGCCCGCGACGCCTACGCCAGGCGCTGGACCGAGGTGCAGGAGCGCTTCGTGGACGCGCCCGGCTTCGCCGTCACCGAGGCCGACCAGCTGGTCACCGCGGTGATGGCCGATCGCGGCTACCCGACGGAGGACTTCGGGCAGCGGCTGAGCGACCTGTCGGTCACCCACGCCGCGACGCTCGACCACTACCGGCAGGCCCACGAGATCAGTGCACGAGCCGCCCACAAGGAGGCCTCGACCGAGGAGCTGCGCCAGGCGATGGTGCACTACCGCGCGCTGTTCGAGGAGCTGCTGGAGGAGACGACCCGGGAAGGGCGACGAGATGGCTGACCACGAGCGCCGCGAGGACGAACTGCTGGTCCCCGCCCCGCGCGACGACGAGACCAAGAACGAGACCAGGGACGACGAGATCAGAAACGAAGAGATCAGGAACGACGAGGCCAGGAACGACGAGATCAGGAACGACGAGCTCAGGAACGACGAGGCCAGGAACGACGAGCTCAGGAACGACGAGGCTCGTGACGACTACGCCACGAGTGCCGTCTACGACACGCAGCCCGACGCCGCCCACACCGCTCACACCCGTGAGCCCTACGCGATGCCGGCCGACGACAGCGTTCCGCCGGCGCCGCCGTACCCCGAGGCCGTGGAGACGGCGCGGGGGAGCGGCCAGGACGTCGGGGACGGCGCTTACATGAGCGGCGACCAGATGGCCGACCGCTGGCGTGACGTCCAGGCGGGCTTCGTGGACGACCCCAGGGCCGCCGTGGAGCGCGCCGACGACCTGCTGGAGGAGCTTCTCCAGGAGGTCACCCGCAAGACCGGCGAGATGCGCGAGAGCTGGAAGAGCCAGCAGGACACCGAGCAGCTCCGCCTGGCCCTGCGCGACTACCGGTCCGTCATGGAGCGCCTGATGGCGTTCGCAGAGAGGAAGTGACCCCCCATGCTGGCGATCGTCTCAGCGATCATTTTCGGCCTCGGCTTCCTGCTCGACCTGCTGAACACCAGGATCGCGGGCGGAATCTCCGGGACCACGTTCATGCTCCTGGGCCTGTGCCTGCTGGCCCTTCACCAGGCCGGCATCGGCACGGCGAGCATTCGCAGCAGCTACGGCTCCTGGCGAGGCCGCTCCAGGCGGTGAGGCGCGCAGTGAAGGGGGGACCGCACAGCGGTGCGGTCACCCCTTCACGGAGAAGCGGAGGATCACCGTGGTTCCCTCCCTTTCGGGATGGAACTGCACGTTCGTCGACAACAGCCGCGCCACCCACAGGCCCATGCCGCGGGTGGCGTTCGGGGCGGGACGGGTCCTGCCGTAGTCCTCGTCGGTCCAGACGCCGCTGTCGTGGATCTCGATGACGAGGTCGCCGCCGTCGATCCAGGCGCGCACGCGGGCGGCGGGCGAGCCGTGGGTGACGGCGTTGGTGGCGACCTCGTTGACGGCGAGCACGAGGTCGCCGGTCTCGTCGTCGGGCAGGCCCGCGTGACGGGCCTGCGACTCGGCGAAGAACCTGACCTCGGGCAGGCCGTCCAGGGTGAACTCGAACCCGGACACGGGCACGCCGGGCGGCGGGCTGCTCGCCCTCGTACGCGGGTCGGTCTCTCCGTTCACCCCGGTGGCCTGCCAATCAGCTGGTGAGGTCCTGACGCAACTGGTCGAGGACCTTTCTGAGGATGCGGCTGACGTGCATCTGGGAGATGCCGAACTCGGCCGCGATCTCGGCTTGTGTGAGATTACCGAAGAAGCGCAGCAGAAGGATGTTCTTCTCCCGGTGCGGCAGCGCGTCGATCAGCGGTTTGACGGACTCGCTGTCGACGAGCTTGCTGAGCGAGTCGTCCGTCTCCGGGATGACATCGCCCAGGGACGCGGCGTCGTCGTCGCTGCCCAGCGGCGCGTCGAGCGAGAGCGTGCTGTACGCGGCGGAGGCGTCCAGCGTGAGCAGGACGTCCTCCTCGCTGATGTTCATCTTGGCCGCCAGTTCGGCGACCGTGGGCGAGCGCCCGAGGTCCTGGCTGAGCTCGGAGACCAGGCGGTTGAGCTCCGAGCGGCGCTCCTGGTAGACCCGCGGGACCCTGATGGCCCAGGTGCGGTCGCGGAAGTGCCGCTTGACCTCGCCGGTCATCGTGACGACGGCGTAGCCCCTGAAGGCGTGGCCCAGCGTGGGATCGAAGCCGTTGACGGCCTTCATCAGGCCGACGTAGGCGGCTTGGAGGAGGTCCTCGATGGGTTCGCCTCGGTAGCGGTAGCGCCGGGCGATCTCCATGGCGAGCGGGCGGTGCATCTCGACGATGCGTTCGCGCAGCCGCTCCTTGACACTGTCGGGGGTGCCCAGATCAGTCATCTCGGCCAAGAGCTGCTCTGCGGTCAGCTCTTCGAGGGCGTATTCCTTCACAGCCATTGCTGCTCCTTGGTCCAAGCCGAAGGCCGTACCCCCGCCCAAAAAGCAAAAAAGCCCAGGCAGAGGAACGCCTTACGGCGTTGCAGACGGAAGCCCTCTGCTGGACTTCGAGACCATTATCCCCACATTCGCCGGAAGTATTCCACCGTTCTCCAGTGACAGTAAGGTTGCCTCGTGACACTGACCCTGACGTCCTCGCCTCAGGAGGGGCTGACGGTGATCCGGGTGGACGGCGTCCTCGACGCCACCACGCGCGATCAGTTCGCCGACTACCTGTCGGCCGCCGGCTCCGACCTCGTCCTGGACCTTTCCGGCGTCACGTTCATGGACTCACGCGCGCTGGGCCTGATCGTGCACCAGTGGCAGACCAGCATCGAGCGTGGTGCCCGGTTCGCCCTGATCGGCGTGCAGTACAGCACCGCGAAGGTGATGTGGATCACCGGGCTGGCCAGCCGGCTGCCGCTCTACGACACGCTGGAGGAGGCCAAGCGCGCCCTCGCCTAGGGGGTGTCGCGGCCGTGCTCCTCCACCAGCAGCTTCGCCAGATCGGCGACCTTGATCTGGTGGTGTTGTGAGATGCGTCGCAGTTCCTCGAACGCGGCCTCGGCCGAGCAGCCGCTCGACTTCATGATGATCCCCTTGGCCTGGTCGATGATCGCCCGGCCGGCCAGCGCCTCCTGCATCTGGGCGGCGTCGGTGCGCACCTGCTCGAAGTCCCACAGGTTCGCCATGGCCACGCCCACCTGCTCGGTCAGCATGCGGGCCAGGGCGGGGGCGTCGTGGCGGGGCAGGACGCCGGGCCGTACCGCGTAGAGGACGACCACCAGTAGGACGGGATCGATCCTGATCGGCAGGGCCAGCACCGAGCGCACCCCCCAGCCCACCGCCAGTCCCGCGTACTCCGGCCAGCGGGGCTCGCTCAACAGGTCGGGGGCGCTGACCGGCTGGCCGGTGCGCCGCGCCTCGACGCTCGGGCCCACCCCCAGCTCACGCTCGCCCTCGACAAGGCTGATCAGCTCGCTGTGGGAGCTCGCGACGAGCACGCGCTCGCCCTGCCAGTGCTCGGCCGAGCCGCCGGAACAGCCCGGCACCCCCGCCGCGACCGCGTTCGTCAGCCCCCGGAGCACGCTCTCGGTAGAGTTCTCATCGCCCAGACGCCCGAGAGCCGCAAGCTCGCGGGCCAGCACCATCGTGTCCATAACGAGTAGGACCCTTCCCTGTATGGCCGTTGTAATCCCGGATGGCGTAGCGTCGGCCTCATGACGACCCCACTCGAACGTGCCCTCGACTCGCTCACCGAGCGGGTGTCGTCACTTCGCGATGCCAGAACCGCCTACCCCGAGCAGGCGGGTGAGACACTGAGCGCCGCTCTCGCCGAGCTCGACACCGCGCTCGAACTGCTGGCCGAGGCGCGTAAACAACTCCGCCAGGCACCCAAGCAGCAGAGCGCCAAGGGCGGCGCGCAACGCGAGCTCAAACTCCTGCGCCAGGTGTTCCGCGTCTTCCCCGTCCCGGTGTTCGTCCTCGACGGCGGAGCCGTGATCAGGCGGATCAACGCGGAGACCTCCCGGGTGCTCGGCAGCCCCGACGGCTACCTGGTGGGGCGTTCGTTCCCCCTGCTGGTGGAGACCTCGCGCCGGGCGGCGTTCCGCTCCCACCTGACCGCGGTGCTCCAGACCGGGCAGTCTGCCACGTTCGAGACGCGGCTGAGCCATCAGGGCCGCACCCACACCGTCCAGATCGTGCTCACCAGGCTCACCCTGGCGGGTGAGCCGCAGCCGCTGGTCGCCGCCGTCGCGCTGCCCACCGAGATCCAGGTCCACGGGTACGGCGCCGCCGCCCCGGCCGCCCGCCCCGACGCCGCCCTGCTCCTGGCCGCGGCCCGCCGGCAGGAGCTGCTGGCCGAGATGGCCCGCATCCTGCTGGACGAGGAGAGCCTGCGCCGCCCGGTCGCCCTCGCGCGCGCCGCGCGGCTGCTGGCCGCCGACTGGGCCGACTGGGTGATCGCCGACGTCGTCCGCGACGACGTGGCCCGCCGCGCCACCGTGCTCGCCCCCAAGGCCGAGCCGGTCGGCGAGCTGGTCCGTCTCGTGGAACGTGCCGAACCGCTGGCAGGTCCGCTGGTGGCCCAGGTCATGCAGCAGGGGACCGGCGTCCTGCACGAGATGCTCGACGACGAGCACGTCTTCGGCGCGCACGCCGACGGGCCGCTGCTGACCGCCATGGGCGCCGTGTCGGTGATGTGCGTGCCGATCGGGCCGGGGGAGGGGGCGCTGACGCTGGTCAGGACCCACGACCGGGCGCCGTTCACGCTGGGCGACCTCGGCCTGATGGAGCAGGTCGGCGTCCAGCTCGGGCTGGCCCTGCGGGCCCAGCGCAGCTTCCAGAGCAGCTCACGCGCGGCCGAGTCGCTCACCGCGAGCGTGGTGCCGCGCACGATCCCCGAGACGCCCGGCTTCGAGGCGGCGGCGATCTACCACCAGGGCTCGTCGGTCGGCGCCGAGTTCTACGACGTCTTCCCGGTCTCCACCGGCTGGGGCTTCGCGCTCGGCGGCGCCGCGGGCAAGGGTGAGGCCGCCGCGTCGGTCAGCGCCATGGTCAAGGGCGGGCTGCGCGTGCTCAGCGTCTGGGAGAAGGACCCCGACCAGGTGGTCAGGCGGGTCAACGAGGCCATGGTCGCGCAGGGCGGCGGGATGTTCGTGATGGCGCTGGCCGGGTTCGTGAACGGCCGCCGCCTGACCCTGTCGTCGGCGGGCCACCACCCGGCCGCGCTGGTCTCGGCCGACGGCGCGGTCCGCTTCGTCTCGGGGGGCGGGGTGCCGCTCGGCATCGCGCCGGCCGCCGAGACCGCCAGCGAGGAGCTGACGATGTCCTCGGGGGAGACGCTGGTGCTCTACTCCGACGGGCTGGTGTCCTCCAGGAACGAGCGCGGCGAGCCGTTCGGTGAGGAACGGCTGGCCGACGTGCTCGGCCGCCACGCGGGCCGCCCGCCCGCGACGGTGGCCAAGGCGATCGAGGACGAGCGGCACGCCTTCTCCGGCGGCCGGGTGTGGGACGAGATCGTCATTCTTGCCTTCCGACCTGCATAGGTTTGCGAATCAGGCGAAACAGGGTAAAGATAGATACGTAGTTCACGTGCCTAAGACGCAGGCACACCTTCAACGCGCTATCGCTGAGGTGTGCCATGAACATCGCCATCGTCGCTTCGACCACCGGCAACCAGCGTCGTCATATTCTCGCCGCCGCCCGTGAGCTCGGACACGACCACCGCGTCACCATCTACTCCCGCCGCACCAGCGCTGAGCCCAAGCAGCGCACCAGGATCGCGCAGGGTGTGACCATCGAGCACATCGACGCCGGCCCGGCGCGGGACCTGCCCGCCGACGACGTCGTCTCCTACCTGCCGGAACTGGGCCGCTACCTGATGCGGAGCTGGAACGCCGAGCGGCCCGACGTCATCCACGCCCACTCCTGGACCGCGGGCCTGGCCGCCGTGGCCGGTTCCGAGGGAATGGGCGTCCCGGTGACGCAGACCCTGCGCCCGTCCGGCGCCGCCCACCTGAAGCTGGAGCAGGCGCTCGGCCGCCGCGCCAGCGCCGTCGTCACCGGTTCCGGCGACGAGGAGTCGGCGCTCATCCGGCTCGGCGTGCCGCGCCGCAGCATCGCGGTGATCCCCGCCGGGGTCGACGTCAGCAAGTTCCGCCGTCAGGGCGCGGTCGCCGCCCGCGGCACCCGCGGCCGGATCCTGCACGTCGGCTCGCTCGGCGCGGGCACGGGCGCGCAGACCGCCGTCCGCGCGCTGAGCGCGATCCCCGACGTCGAACTCGTCATCGCCGGCGGGCCCGACCCCGCCGACCTGGCCGCCGATCCCGACGCCCGCCGCCTGACCGAACTGGCGGAGACCCTGGGCATCGCCGACCGCGTGCGCCTGCTCGGCCGGGTGCCGCGCTCGCAGGTCCCGCGCCTGATGCGCAGCGCCGACGCGGTGATCACGCTGCCGCGCGAGGTGCCCAGTGGCGTCGTCGCGCTGGAGGCCATGGCCTGCGGCGTCCCCGTGATCGCCTCGGCCGTCGGCGCCCACCTCGACTCGGTGGTGGACGGCGTCACCGGCCTGCTCGTGCCGCCGGACCGGCCCGGCCGTACCGCGCGGCTGGCCCGGACGCTGCTGACCGACGTCACGCTGCGCACCGCGCTCGGCTACGCGGGCGCCGACCGCGTCCGCTCCCGCTACTCGTGGGAGCGCATCGGCCAGGAACTCCTGCGGGTCTACGAGGACTCTCTCGTCCGCGCATGATCCCCCAGAGGTACGGCGGCGCCGCCCGGGACCCCCGGCGGCGCCGTCCGCATGTTCCGGTCGGGCCGAAACAGGGGCTTAACGGAACGCGTGTCGGCGATTGTCCATGTCAGGTGGGATATGGCCTGTCTAGGGACATCACACGTGATTTTTCCGGCGTTGACAGCCTTCGCAAGGGATGTTTATTTAGGCATGCCTTGCCTAAGTTCGGTAAGGCGAGCCTAACCTTTGGAGTGGTAAGCGTGCTGAAGGACCTCATAGGGCCGCCGCCGCTGCCCGTGACGGGCGTCAGATGGCAGGTCACCCTCGTGGATCCACCCGCGGGCGACGCCGAGATCGTCCACACGTGGATGAACGAACCGCACGTGGCCACGGCCTGGGACCAGGCCTGGCCGCTGGAGCGCTGGAGCTCCGAGCTCGGCAGGCAACTCGGCGGCGATCACTCCCGCCCCTGCCTGGCCTACCTGCGCGGCGAGCCGGTGGCCTACCTGGAGATCTACCGGGTCGCCCGCGACCGCCTCGCCCCGCTCTACCCCCACCGGCCCGGCGACCTCGGCGTACACGTCGCCATCGGCGCCCCGGGCAACATCGGCAGGGGCCTCGGCCGCGACCTGCTGCGCACCGTCGCCGAGGGCCTGCTGGCCGCCGACGAGTCCTGCACCCGCGTCGTCGCCGAGCCGAACATCCTCAACACCGCCTCCATCCGCGCCTTCGCCGCCGCCGGGTTCCACCGCGCGGGCGAGGTCACGATGCCGCACAAGATCGCCGCTCTGATGGTGCGCCCGCGCGACGAGGGAGACCTCCCCACATGGTGAACACGGTCCACGACCTGGTGGGGATAGGTTTCGGCCCCTCCAACCTGGCCCTGGCCATCGCCCTGAACGAGCCGGAGGGCGCCGGCCTCGACGCCGTCTTCCTGGAGAAGCAGGAGTCCTTCGGCTGGCACCGCGGCATGCTCATCGACGGCGCCACCATGCAGGTGTCGTTCCTGAAGGACCTGGTCACGATGCGCAACCCGGCCAGCCCCCACAGCTTCGTCGGCTACCTGCACGACAAGGGGCGCCTGGCCGACTTCATCAACCAGAAGAGCATGTACCCGAGCCGGCTCGAGTTCCACGACTACCTGGAGTGGGTGGCCGGCCGCTTCGCGCGCGTCGCCCGCTACGGGACCGAGGTCATCACCGTCGACCCGGTCGTCCGCGACGGCGTGGCGAGCCACCTCGACGTCGTCAGCAGGGCCGACGGCGAACTGGTCACCCACCGCGCGCGCAGCCTCGCCATCGCCGCCGGGCTGCGGCCGGTCCTGCCCGAGGGCGTCATCTCCGGCGAGCGCGTCTGGCACAGCCAGGAACTGCTGAACCGGCTGGAGGGGTTCGCCGAGCCGTACCCGCGCAGGTTCGTGGTCGTCGGGGCCGGGCAGAGCGCGGCCGAGGTCGTCGAGCACCTGCACAGCCGCTACCCCTCCGCCGAGATCTGCGCCGTCTTCTCCCGGTACGGCTACAGCCCCGCCGACGACAGCCCCTTCGCCAACGCGATCTTCGACCCGGCCGCCGTGGACCACTTCTTCGAGGCGCCCGGCGACGTCAAGCGCATGCTGCTGGGCTACCACGGCAACACGAACTACTCCGTCGTCGACCTCGACCTGCTGCAGGAGCTCTACCGGCGCATCTACCAAGAGAAGGTCGCGGGGCACTCGCGCCTGCGCGTCCTGAACATGTGCAGGGCCGCCGGGCTGGAGACCCACCGCTCGGGAGTGACGGTCGGCGTGCGCTCCCTGGTCACCGGCGAGGCCGAGACGCTGCGCGCCGACGCCGTCGTCTACGCCACCGGCTACCGTCCGACCGACCCGCTGGACCTGCTCGGCGCGGCGGGCGAGTACTGCCTGCGCGATGAGGACGGCGGGCTCAAGGTCGGCCGCGACCACCGCGTGGAGACCACGCCCGAGCTGCGCTGCGGCATCTACCTGCAGGGCGCGACCGAGCACACGCACGGCATCACCTCGACGCTGCTGTCGACCACGGCCGTGCGGGCGGGGGAGATCCTGCGCTCGCTGCGCGCCCACGCCAGGTCCGAGGTGGAGGAGCCGGCCCGGTGACCTCCTCCCTGCTGGAACTGATCGAGAGCCGGATCGCCGCCGCCCCCGGCATGGAGGCCGTGCGCCACGGGTCCGCCTCGCTCACCTACGTGGAACTGGACCGGGCGGCGAGCACGCTGGCCGCCCGGCTGGCCGAGCGCGGGGCGGGGCCGGAGCGGATCGTGGCGGTGTCGCTGCCCCGCTCGCTCGAACTCGTCGTGGCGCTGGTCGCCGTGCTGAAGACGGGCGCCGCGTACCTGCCGGTGGACCCGGACTATCCGCCGCAGCGGGTGGAGTTCATGCTCGCCGACGCCGCCCCCGTCGCGACCCTGCGCCCGCCCGACGTGGACCTCTCCGCCGTGGACCTCTCGGGCGCGGACCTCTCAGGCGGTACGGCGGCGCCCGCCGCGGGCCTGCTGGGTGGTGCGGCGGCGCCCGGCGTGCGTGTCGACCCGCGCGCCCCCGCCTATGTGATCTACACCTCCGGCTCGACCGGACGGCCCAAGGGCGCGGTGATCCCGCACGAGGCGATCGTCAACCGGCTGCTGTGGATGCAGGACGAGTACGGGCTGAAGCCGGACGACCGGGTCTTGCAGAAGACGCCGTCCAGCTTCGACGTGTCGGTGTGGGAGTTCTTCTGGCCGCTGATCGCCGGGGCCACGCTGGTCCTGGCCGATCCCGGCGGGCATCGCGATCCCGCGTACCTGGTGGCGCTCATCAGGCGCGAGCGGATCACGACGGTGCACTTCGTGCCGTCCATGCTGCGGGCGTTCCTGGCCGAGCCGGGGGCGGGGGAGTGCGTGTCGCTGCGGCGGGTCGTGTGCAGCGGCGAGGAACTGCCCGCCGACCTCGCCGCCGAGTTCCACCGGGTGCTCGGCGACCGGCTCCACAACCTGTACGGGCCGACCGAGGCGGCCGTGGACGTCACCTCCTGGGCGTGCCGGCCCGGCGCGACGGGGCCGGTGCCGATCGGGCGGCCCGTGTGGAACACCGAGATCCGCGTGCTGGACCCCGATCTGCGTCCGGCCGCCGAGGGGGAGTTGTACATCTCCGGCGTGCAGTTGGCGCGTGGGTATCTGGGACGGGCCGGGCTGACCGCCGAGCGCTTCGTGCCCGATCCGCACGGTCCGGCGGGCGGGCGGATGTACCGCACGGGTGACCTGGCGCGGGTGCGGGACGACGGCGCGATCGAGTACCTCGGACGGGCCGACGACCAGGTGAAGATCCGGGGGTTCCGGGTGGAGCCAGGGGAGATCGCCGCGGTGCTGGCCGGGTGCCCCGGCGTCCGGCACGCCGCCGTCGTCGCCAGGACCGCGGAGTCCCAGGCGGTGCAGCTCGTCGCCTATGTGGTACCGAAACCCGCTCCCTCCGTCCCCGCTTCCTCCGCCCCTGCTCCCGCTTCCTCCGCCCCCGCTTCCTCCGGCCCCGATAGCGTCGCCCCCGATCTTGCTGGGGCCGATCCCTCTGCGTCTTCTTCTCTTGCGCCGGATTTTTCGGGAAATGTCGAGGTTTGGCGGGAGTTTGTGGCGGCGCGGTTGCCCGCGCACATGGTGCCGTCGGCGTTCGTCGCCATGGCCGAGCTGCCCGTGACCGTGAACGGCAAGCTCGACCGTGCCGCCCTGCCTGAGCCCGAGCGCGAGAGTGGCGGCGAGGCCCCGGCCACGGACGCCGAGCGGACGCTGGCCAGGCTGTTCGCCGAGGTGCTTGGGCTGCCCGAGGCGGGCGCCGGTGACGACTTCTTCCGGCTGGGCGGCGACAGCATCCTGGCGCTGAGCCTGGTCGGCCGGGCCAGGGCGGAGAACCTGGCGCTGAGCGCCCAGCAGGTGATGGAGCTCGGCACCGTGCGCGCCCTGGCCGCCGCCGCGCGGGCGGGCGTCGTCGAGGAGCCACCCGAGCAGGCCCTGGGCACCGTCCCCGCCACGCCGATCATGCGCTGGCTCCTGGAACGCGGCGGTCCCGTCGAGGGCTTCAGCCAGTCCGTGGCGCTACGCCTGCCCGCCGACGTGGACCAGGACCGCCTCACCGAGGCCCTCCAGACCGTCCTCGACCACCACGACCTGCTCCGCGCCCGCCTGGTGGACGGCCACCTGGAGGTCCCCCCACCCGGAACCGTCAACGCCGCCACCATCCTCCGCGAACTCCCCACCCTCCCGCCCGACGCAGCACCTTCACCTCAGCCGACCGCCGCGCCTGCACCTCAGCCGACCGCCGCACCTCCACCTCAGCCGACCGCCGCGCCTTCGGCAGCGGCAGAAGGCGTGCGTCCGCCTTCGGAGGTGCCTGCGGTGGACGAAGCCGCTGTGCCCGCGGCCTCACGGGCAGACGCGGATGCGCCCGCGGAGCGTGGCGCTCTTGCGACGGATGCGGATGCGGATGCGGATGCGAAGGCGGATGCGGATGCGAAGGCGAAGGCGAAGGCGGATGTGGAGGTGGAGGCGGCGCGGCGGCGGTTGTCGCCCGAGGAAGGGGTGATGGTGCAGGGTGTGTGGTCGCCGCAGGCGCGGGTGTTGCGCCTGGTCGCGCACCACCTGGTGATCGACGGCGTCTCCTGGCGCATCCTGGCCGAGGACCTCGCCCGCGCCTACGACGGCGCCGGCCTGCCCAGATCGGGGTCCTTCCGCCGCTGGGCCAGCGGGCTGCCCGAACGCGCGAACCCCGACGAGCTGCCCCACTGGGTCGCCACGCTGGGCGGCGAGCGGACCGGCCCGCCGCCGCACGGACCCGCGCGACGGCTGACGCTGACGCTGGAGGCCGACCTGGGCCGGACCGGGACCGCCGAGCTCCTGCTCACCGGCCTGGCCGCGGCGCTGTCCCGGGACGGCGGCGACGCCGTACTGCTGGATCTGGAGGGGCACGGGCGGGAGGACGAGCACGCCGACCTCTCGCGCACCGTCGGCTGGTTCACCAGCATGTTCCCGGTGCGCCTCGACCCGGGCCGCCCCGAGTGGGACGACCTCGTCGCGGGCGGGCCCGCCGCGGGCCGCACGCTGGCGCGGGTCACCGAGCAGCTCGCCGCCGTGCCGCGCAAGGGCATCGGGTACGGCATCCTGCGCCACCTGCACCACCACCCCGAGCTGGAAGACCTGGCCCGGCCCGCGATCTGCGTCAACTACCTGGGCCGCTTCACCGACACCGCCGCCGACTGGTCCATGATCAACGAGCCGGGCGGCCTGGCCGACGCCGCCGACCCGGACCTGCGGCCCGCCCACGAGCTGACGATCGACGCCGCCGTGGTCGAGACCGCCGCGGGCCCGCGCCTGGACGCCACCTTCACCTGGGCGGCCGGGTCCGGCGCGTTCGGGGACGAGCGGGCGGTGCGCGAGCTGGCGGCCGGATGGTTCGCCGCGCTCGGCGGGCTGGCCCGTCCCGAACCCCTGGTCGCGCTCGGCCAGGACGAACTTGACGACTTCGAGGAGATGCTCCGTTGAGCCGTGTCCAGGATGTCTGGCCACTGACCCCTCTGCAGGAAGGCCTGCTCTTCCACGCCCTCGGCGACGAGGCCGACCCGTACGTCGTGCACACCGCGCTCGACCTGCACGGCCCCCTCGACGCCGCGGCGCTGCGCGCGGCCGCCGAGCGGCTGGTCCGCAGGCACGACAACCTGCGCGCCGCCTTCACCCACCGCAGGAACGGCGAGCCCGTCCAGGTGATCGCCGCCACGGCGACGGTGCCGTGGCGTGAGGAGGACCTGACCGGGCGGCCGGAGTCGGCGGCGGAGGAGATCGGCGAGCGCGAGCGGGCCGCGGGCTTCGACCTGACCGCGCCGCCGCTGCTGCGCTTCGTCCTGCTCCGGCTGGCGCCGGACCGGCACCGCCTGCTGGTCACCAACCATCACCTGCTGCTCGACGGCTGGTCGCTGACCCTGCTGCTGCGCGAGCTCCTCGACCTGTACGGCGGCGCCGAGCCCCCGGCGGCCGTGCCGTACCGGGACTATCTGACCTGGCTGGCCGAGCAGGACCGGCAGGCGGCGGTCGCGGCCTGGCGCGACCACCTGGACGGGCTGCCCGGCCCCACCCACCTCGCCGAGGGCAGGACCGGCGGCGCGGTACGCGAGGTCGTCGCCGAACTGCCCGCGGACCTCACCGCAAGGCTCGGCGCGCTGGCCCGCGAGCGGGCGGGCACGCTGAACATGGTCGCGCAGACCGCCTGGGCGCTCGTGCTGGGCACGCTGACCGGACGCGACGACGTCGTGTTCGGCACCACCGTCTCGGGCCGCCCGCCCGAGCTGCCCGGCGTGGACCGGATGCTGGGCCTGTTCATCAACACCGTGCCGGTCCGGGTACGGCTGCGCCCCGGCACCCCGGTCGGCGAGCAGCTCTCCGGCCTGCGGGCCGAGCAGGCGGGGCTGAACGGGCTGTTCCACGTGAGCCTGGCCGAGATCCAGGCGGGCGGGCTGTTCGACACGCTGCTGCTGTTCGAGAACCACCCGACCGGGGGCCTGACCGGCGCCGGAGGGCTCGTGGTCGCGGGCGCCTCCGAGCGCGACGCGACCCACTACCCGCTCACGGTTTGCGTGCGGCCCGGCAAGCGGCTGCGCGTGGAGCTGTCCTACCGCGACGGAGCCTTCGAGGCCCCGGCGGTCGAACGGATCATGGGCTACCTCGTCCAGACCCTGACCACGATGGCCGAGGACCCCGAGCGCCCGGTCGGCGAGCTGGACGTGCTGCCCGCCGCCGAACGCGCCAGGATCCTCACCACCTGGGCGGGCGACCGCCCGGCCGCGCCGCCGGCCACGCCCGCACGGGCGTTCCGCGCCCAGGCCGAGGCCACCCCCGGCGCGAGCGCGATCGTCGGCCCCGACGGCGCCGCGCTCACCTTCGCCGAACTGGCCGCCGCGGCCGACCGGCTGGCCGCGACGCTCGTCGCCCGCGGCATCGGCCCCGAAGACGTCGTCGCGCTGAAGCTGCCGCGCGGCATCGGGATGGTCGCGGCCGTGCTGGGCGTCTGGCAGGCGGGCGCCGCGTACCTGCCGCTGGACCCGCGCTACCCCGCCGACCGCCTGGACCACATGCTGGCCGACGCCCGCCCGGCCCTGGTGATCACCGACCCTCCCGACCTCACCCCGGGCCAGGGCCCGGTGACGCCGGTCCGGCCGTGCCTGCCCGCGCACCCGGCGTACGTCATCTACACCTCCGGCTCCACCGGGACGCCGAAGGGCGTGAGCGTGACGAACGCCGCCGTCGCCAACCTGCTGGAGTCGCACCGCGGCGACGCCATCGCCCGCGCCGAGGCGGCGGTGGGCGGACGGCGGCTGCGGGTGGGACACGCGGCGTCGTTCTCCTTCGACGCCTCCCTCGACCCGCTGCTGTGGATGCTGGCCGGTCACGAACTGCACGTCCTGGACGAGGAGACCTGCCAGGACCCCGAACTGCTGGCCGCCTACACCGCCCGCGCCCGCCTCGACTACCTCGACGTCACCCCCTCCTACCTGCCGCCGCTGCTGGCCGCCGGGGTGTTCGGCGAAGGACGCCACCGGCCCGCCGTCGTGGCCGTGGGCGGCGAGGCCGTCGCCGACCCGCTGTGGCGCCGCCTGCGCGCGACCCCCGGCCTGGTCGCCAGGGACCTGTACGGCCCGACCGAGTGCACGGTCGACGCCTACCAGCGGCGCGAGGACGGCACCGCCGCGCCCGTCGCCGGTCACCGCGTGTACGTGCTCGACGCCCTGCTGCGGCCGGTGCCCGCGGGGGTGACCGGCGAGCTGTACGTGGCGGGCGCCGGTCTGGCCCGCGGCTACCTGCGCCGCCCCGCCCTGACCTCAGAGCGCTTCGTGCCCTGCCCTTTCGGGCCGCCGGGAGAGCGTATGTACCGCACCGGCGACCTGGCCAGGTGGCGGGAGGACGGGGTGCTCGAGTTCGCCGGCCGGGCCGACGACCAGGTCAAGATCCGTGGGTTCCGGGTAGAGCCCGGCGAGGTGGAGTCCGTGCTGGCCGGCCATCCCGGGCTGGCCCACGCCGTGGTGACGGTCAGGCAGGACCGGCCGGACGAGCGCCGCCTGGTCGCCTACGCGGTGCCCGCCGCCGGCCCCGCCGACGAGCGTGACCTGCGCGCCTACCTGGAGGCACGGCTGCCCGCCCACATGGTGCCCGCCGCGTTCGTGCTCCTGGACACGCTGCCGCTGCTGCCCAACGGCAAGGTCGACCGCCAGGCGCTCCCCGCGCCCGGCGCCTCCGGAACCGCCGAAGGCCGCGCGCCCAGGGACGCCGTCGAGCGGCGGTTGTGCGAGCTGTTCGCCGAGGTGCTCGGCCTCGACCGGGTCGGCGTCGAGGACGACTTCTTCGAGCTGGGCGGGCACTCGCTGCTGGCCGCCCGCCTGGCCGGCAGGGTCCGGGCGGAGCTGGGCGCGACGCTGCGGGTGCGCGCGGTGTTCGACGCGCCGACCGTGGCCGCGCTCGCGGGCCGGCTCGGGCCGTCGGGCGAGCGTCCCGCGCTGGTCGCGCAGGATCGTCCGGAACGGCTGCCGCTGTCGCACGCCCAGCGCGGCCTGTGGTTCCAGCAGCAGTTGGAGGGCCCTTCGGCCACCTATGCCATGCCCGCCACCCTGCCCATGGACGACCCGATCGAGCTCGTGCCGCTGCGCGCGGCGCTCGGGGACGTGATGGCCAGGCACGAGGCGCTGCGCACGGTGATCGGGCAGGCGGACGGCGAGCCGTACCAGGTGGTGCTGGGGGTGGAGGAGGCGCGGCGGCGGCTCGTCGTGGGCGAGGGCGCGGGCGAGCCCGCGGCGGCCTTCGACCTGGCGGCGGACCTGCCGATCCGGGCCTGGGCGGACGGGCGGCGGCTGCTGCTCGTGCTGCACCACGTCGCCGGGGACGAGTGGTCGATGGGGCCACTTCTGCGTGATCTGTCGGTGGCCTACGAGGCGCGGCTGGACGGGCGGGAGCCGGAGTTCGCGCCGCTGCCCGTGCAGTACGCCGACTACACGCTGTGGCAGCGGCGCCTGCTGGGCGCGGCCGACGACCCGGCGGGCCTGCTGGCGCGGCAGCTCGCCTACTGGCGGCACGCCCTGGACGGCGTGCCCGCGGCGATCGACCTGCCGGTGGACCGGCCCTGGCCCGCGGAGACGTCGTGGCGGGGCGGGAGCGTCGACGTGCGCCTGGACGCGCCGGGGCTGGACGCGCTGGCCCGGCGGGCGGGCGTGACGCCGTTCATGGTGATGCATGCCGCGGTGGCGGCGTTGCTGGGGCGTCTCGGTGCGGGGACGGACATTCCGCTGGGCACGCCGGTGGCGGGCCGGTCGGACGAGACCCTGACCGACTTGGTCGGATATTTCGTGAACACTGTGGTTCTGCGGACCGATCTCAGCGGCGACCCGACCTTCCTGGAGCTGCTGGAACGGGTGCGGGACACCGACCTGGCCGCCTTCGACCACGCGGACGTGCCATTCAACCTGGTCGTCGAGGGCATCAGGCCGGAGCGGGCACCCGGGCGGCACCCGCTGTTCCAGGTCATGATCTCCTACCAGCACGCTGCCGGCACCACTCTGCAGGACGTCGGGCTCGACGTCGCCAAGTTCGACCTCACCTTCGCCTTCACCGAGACCGGCGACGGACTGGCCGGGCAGGTCGAGTACCGCGCCGACGTGTTCGACGCCGCGACCGCGCGCGGGCTGGCCGAGCGGCTGGCGAGCGTGCTGGAGCAGGTCGTGGCCGCGCCCGAGCGGCCGATCGGCGAGCTGGCGGTGCGGGCCATGGCGTCCGCAGCGGTGCCCGCCTCCCCGGACGACGGCTCGCCCGACGCCCCGGAGACGCCGGTCCTGCGCCGGTTGTTCGCCGAGGTGCTCGGCCAGGCGGACGTGGGCGCGCACGACGACTTCTTCCGGCTCGGCGGGCACTCGCTGCTCGCGGTCAAGCTCGTGAGCAGGATCAGGGCCGCGCTCGGCGCCGAGGTCGCGCTGCGCGAGGTCTTCCGCCATCCGAGCGCCGCCGCGCTGGCCGGCCGGCTCGCCCCCGCCCGCGACGCCGGGCCCGTGCCCGTGGACAGGCCGGAGCGGGTGCCGCTGTCGCACGCGCAGCGCCGGTTGTGGTTCCTGCACCGGCTGGAGGGGCCGTCCGACACCTACAACATCCCCATCGCGCTACGGCTGCGCGGTCCGCTCCGGCCCGAGGCGCTCCGGGAGGCGCTGGGCGACGTGGTGGCCAGGCACGAGGCGCTGCGCACGCTGGTCGGCGAGGAGGACGGCCTGCCGTACCAGGTGATCCTCGACGTGGCGCAGGCGCGGCGGCGGCTCGCGGTGGTCGACGGGAGCGGCGACCCCGCCCATGCCTTCGACCTGGCGCGGGAACTGCCGATCCGGGCGTGGCTGCGGGCCGAGGCGCCCGGCGAGCACGTGCTGCTGCTCGTGCTGCACCACATCGCGGCGGACGAGTGGTCGATGGGGCCGCTGCTGAATGATCTGTCGCGGGCCTACGAGGCGCGGCTGGACGGGCGGGAGCCGGAGTTCGAGCCGCTGCCCGTCCAGTACGCCGACTACGCGCTCTGGCAGGCCGATCGCCCCGCCGACCCGGACTTCTGGACGCGGGCGCTGGCCGGGCTGCCGGACCGCGTCGAACTGCCCACCGATCGGCCGCGCGCCCACGACGACCGGGGCGGCACGGTGAGCTTCGCGGTGCCCGCCGAGGTGCGCGACGGGCTGGACGCCCTGGCGCGGCGGGCGGGCGTGACGCCGTTCATGGTGACGCACGCCGCCGTGGCGGCGTTGCTGGCCAGGCTTGGAGCGGGGACGGACATTCCGCTGGGTACGCCGGTGGCGGGCCGATCGGACGAAGCCCTGACCGACTTGGTCGGATTTTTCGTGAACACGGTGGTCCTGCGGACCTCGCTGGACGGCGATCCATCGTTCCTGGAGCTGCTGGAACGGGTGCGGGAGGGCGACCTGGCCGCCTTCGACCACGCGGACGTGCCGTTCGACCAGGTCGTCGAGGCCGTCAACGCCTCGGGACGCGACCTGTTCGAGGTCATGGTGGCCCACCACGCCGCCGCAGACACGGAACTGCGGCTGCCCGGGATCACCGTCACCGAGGAGCCGGTCGGGCACGCGAGCGCCAAGTTCGCGCTCACCTTCGCCCTCACCGAGACGGACGGCGGGCTCGCGGGGCTGGTCGAGTACCGCGCCGGGCTGTTCCGCGAGGAGACCGCGCGCCGCCTGGCCGGATACCTCACCAGGGTGCTCGCGCAGGTGGCGGCCGACCCCGCCACCCGGCTCGGCGACCTGGAGCTCCTGTCGGACGACGAGCTGCGCGAGGTGCTCGCCGGCGGCGACGGCGAGGCCGCCGACGGGCCGGACGCCACGCTGCCCGAGCTGTTCCGCGCCCAGGCCGCCGCCACCCCTGACGCGGTGGCCGTGGTCTGCGAGCGGGACTCGCTCACCTACGCCGAACTCGACGCGCTCACCGACCGGCTGGCGTCCGCGCTGGCCGCCCGGGGCGCCGGT
The DNA here is from genome assembly GCF_044456745.1 of Nonomuraea sp. NPDC050790. Classification (NCBI taxonomy): domain Bacteria; kingdom Bacillati; phylum Actinomycetota; class Actinomycetes; order Streptosporangiales; family Streptosporangiaceae; genus Nonomuraea; species Nonomuraea sp. NPDC050790. Next base: position 51,833 of record NZ_JBITGF010000001.1, read on the forward strand.
CCCGAACGGGTGGTGGCGCTGGCGCTGCCCCGCGGGATCGGGCAGGTCGCGGGGGTGCTGGCCATCGCCAAGGCGGGAGCCGCGTACCTGCCGATCGACACGGCCTATCCGGCCGAGCGGATCGCCATGATGCTCCAGGACGCCGGGCCCGTGCTCGTGCTGGCCGAACCGGGCGGGCTGCCCGGGTCGCCGGTGCCGGTCGTCCACCCCGGCGACGACGGGGTGGGCGAGGTTACGGCGCCGCAGCCGCACAACCCGGCGTACGTGATCTTCACCTCGGGCTCCACCGGGCGGCCCAAGGGCGTCGTGCTGGAGCACGCGGGGGTTAGGCAGCTCGTCGCCACCGCCGTCGAACGCTTCGGCGTCGGGCCGGGCAGCCGGGTGCTGCAGTTCGCCTCGATCAGCTTCGACGTGGCGTTCTGGGAATTGACCATGTCGCTGTGCACCGGCGCGAGGCTGGTCGTCGTGCCCGCCGAGCGGCGCGTGGCCGGGCCCGAGCTGACCGGGTACGTCGACGAGCACCACATCACCCACCTGGCCCTGCCGCCCGCGCTGCTGTCGGCGCTGCCCCCGGACTGCGAGCTGCCCGAGGGCTCGACGCTGCTGGTCGGCACCGAGACCGTGACGCCGGAGCTCGTACGCCGCTGGAGCGGCAGGCACCGGCTCTTCGACGCCTACGGCCCGACCGAGGCCATGGTCAACTCCACGCTCTGGGAGGCCGCCGGAGACCTGGAGAACCTCACCAGCGTCCCCATCGGCCGTCCCGACGTGGGCAAGCGCGTCTACATCCTGGACGAGCGGCTGCGGCCGGTGCCGCCCGGCGTCACCGGCGAACTGTACGTGGGCGGCGCCGGTCTGGCCCGCGGCTACCTCGACCGGCCGGGGCTGACCTCCGAGCGGTTCGTGCCCGACCCGTTCGGCAAGCCGGGCGAGCGCATGTACCGCACCGGCGACCTGGCGCGCTGGCGGCACGACGGGGCCGTGGAGTTCGGCGGACGGGCCGACGGGCAGATCAAGATCCGCGGGTTCCGCATCGAGCCGGGCGAGGTGGAGTCGGCGCTGCTGTCCTGCTCCGGCGTGCGCGAGGCCGTCGTCGTGGCGCACGACTACGCGCCCGGCGACACCCGCCTGGTCGCCTACGTCACCGGCGCCCAGGACGACCCGGCCGACCTGCGCGCCCACGTGGCCGCCCGGCTGCCCGCGCACATGGTCCCCGCCGCCTACGTCGCGCTGCCCGCGCTCCCGCTCATGGTCAACGGCAAGGTGGACCGCAAGGCGCTGCCCGCCCCGTCCTCCTCCGGCGGCGCCGCCGTGGCCGCGCGCGCTCCGCGCACGGCCACCGAGCGGGCGCTGTGCGAGATCTTCGCCGAGCTGCTCGGGGTGGAGCGGGCGGGCATCGACGACGACTTCTTCCACCTGGGCGGACACTCCCTTCTGGCGGTACGGCTGGCCGCCAGGATCCGTGCCCGCTTCGGGGCCGAGCTGCCGCTGAGGACGCTGTTCGGCACCTCCACCCCGGCCGCTCTGGCCGCCGCGCTCCAGGGCTCGGGCGCGGCGGCCGGTCCGGGCACGGCCCTCCAGGGCCAGGGCACGGGCGCGCCTGCAGCACTCCAGGGCACAGGCGCGCCCGGCGCTCTCCAGGGTTCGGACGGGTCTGTGGCCCTTCAGGGACCGGGCGGGCCCGGCGCTCCTCAGGGCGCGGGCGGGCCCGGCGCGGGTCCGAAGCTGTTCGCGGCCACGCGCCCGGCGCTCGTCGCGGCCCCGCGGCCCTCGCCGGTGCCGGTGTCGTCGGCGCAGCGGCGGCTGTGGTTCCTGCAGCGGCTTGAGAGTGATTCGGCCGCCTACAACATCCCGATCCTGCTGAGGCTGGAGAACGCCTCCGCGGCCCTGGCGGCGGTACGTGATCTGGTGGCCAGGCACGAGGTGCTGCGGACGGTCATCGGGGAGCGGGACGGCGAGCCGTACCAGGTGGTGCTGGGGGCGGAGGAGGCGCTGCGGCGGCTCGCGGCGGACGAGACCGACCCCGGGGCGCCCTTCGACCTGGCGGCGGACCTGCCGATCCGGGCCTCCTTCCCCGCGGACGGCGAGATGCTGCTCGTGCTGCACCACATCGCCGCGGACGAGTGGTCCATGGGGCCGCTGCTGCGTGACCTCACGCGCGCCTACGAGGCGCGGCTGGACGGGCGGGAGCCGGAGTTCGCGCCGCTGCCCGTCCAGTACGCCGACTACGCGGTGTGGGAACGGCAGGTGCTCGGCGAGGCCGGAGACCCGGACGGCGTGCTGGGCCGAGGGCTGGCGTTCTGGCGCTCGGCGCTTGCCGGAATGCCGGAGGAGATCGAGCTGCCCCGGGCGGCGGGTGCGGGCGGGTCGGTGAGCTTCCGCCTCGACGCGTCCGGGCTGCGCGCGCTGGCGCGGCGGGCTGGGGTGACGCCGTTCATGGTGACGCACGCCGCGGTGGCGGCGTTGCTGGGACGTCTGGGTGCGGGGACGGACATTCCGCTGGGTACGCCGGTTGCCGGCCGCCCGGACGAGGCATTGACCGATTTGGTCGGATTTTTCGTGAACACGGTGGTTTTGCGGACCTCGGTCGAGGGCGATCCCACCTTCCTGGAACTGCTGGAACGGGTGCGGGAGAGCGACCTCGCCGCCTTCGACCACGCCGACACCCCCTTCGACCAGGTCGTCGAGGCCGTCAATCCGGAGCGCGCCCCTGGGCGGCACCCGCTGTTCCAGGTCATGATCGCCTACCAGCACGCGCCGGAGACCGCGCCGGCGGTGGAGGAGCCGGACACCGGACAGGACGCCAAGTTCGACCTGGCCTTCGCCTTCACCGAGACCTCGGACGGGCTCGACGTGCTGGTGGAGCACCGGGAAGGACTGCCCGGCGACGCCCTGGCCACGGCGCTGGCCGCGCTCCTCGAACAGGTCGTCGCCGACCCCGCCCGTCACCTGGCCGAACTGGACCTCCCCGGCGACATGTCCCCGGGAGGGCGGTCCGTGGCCGTCCGTCGTGCGGCCACGGTCCTGCGCAGGGAGCCGCGGGGGCCGGTCGAGAACCGGCTGGCGGAGATCTTCGCCGACGTGCTCGCCGTGCCCGGGGTGGGCGCGCTCGACGACTTCTTCCACCTCGGCGGCCACTCGCTGCTGGCCGTACGCCTGGCCGGGCGGGTCGCGGCCGAGTTCGGCACGGCCACCACGGTCAGGACCGTCTTCGAGGCCCCCACGGTCGCCGCCCTGGCCCACCACGTCACCGACACCGTCACTGGCTCCGTAACCGGCTCGGACACCGACACCGACGCCGACACGGGCTCCGGCTCCTGGTCTGGTTCCCGCCAGGGTGCGGGCAGGCCGCGGGTCACAGCGGTGGAACGGCCCGAGGTCGTGCCGCTGTCGGCGGCGCAGCGGCGGCTATGGTTCCTGCAGGCGCTCGAAGGCGCGACGGCCACCTACAACGTGCCGTTCGCGGTCCGGGTGCGCGGGCCGCTGGACCACGACGCCCTGCGTGCGGCGCTGGGTGACGTGGTGGCCAGGCACGAGGCGCTCAGGACGCTGATCGGGGAGCGGGACGGCGAGCCGTACCAGAGGATCCTCGACGCGGACGAGGCGCGGGGGCGGCTGGTCGTGCGCGGCGGGGAGGGCGACCCCGAACTGCCCTTCGACCTGGCCGCGGAGCTGCCGATCCGGGTGTGGGCGAGCGAGACGGGCCCCGGCGAGCACGACCTGCTGCTGGTGCTGCACCACATCGCCAGCGACGAGTGGTCCGTGGGCCCGCTGTGGGCGGATCTGTCCGCCGCCTACGCCGCGCGGCTGCGGGGGCACGAACCCGACGCCGAGCCGCTCGCCGTGCAGTACGCGGACTACACGCTGTGGCAGCGCGACCTGCTCGGCGACGAGGACTCGCCCACCGAGCCGGCCGTCCGCCAGCTCGCCTACTGGCGGGACACGCTCGCCGGACTCCCCGAGTGCCTGCCGCTGCCGCACGACCTGCCGCGCCCGCCCGTCGCCTCGCCGCAGGGGGACTCGGTCGTCTTCCGCGTCGACCCCGGCGGCCTGGCGGGGCTGGCGCGGGGGAGCGGGGTGACGCCGTTCATGGTGGTGCACGCCGCGGTGGCCGCGCTGCTGACCCGGCTCGGGGCCGGGACGGACATCCCCCTGGGTACGCCGGTGGCGGGCCGCCTGGACGAGGCCCTGACCGACTTGGTCGGATTTTTCGTGAACACAGTGGTTTTGCGGACCTCGGTCGAGGGCGATCCCACCTTCCTGGAACTCCTGGAACGGGTCCGCGAGACCGACCTCGCCGCACTGGACCACGCCGACCTGCCCTTCGACCGGGTCGTCAGGCAGACCGCGCCCGCCAGGTCGCTGGCCTGGCACCCGCTGTTCCAGGTCATGATCGCCCACCACGCGGCGCAGCCGCCCCTCGAACCGCTGCCCGGCCTGGACGTCGAGCCCGCCGAGGCGGGGACGGGGACGGCCAAGTTCGACCTGGCCATCGCGGTGGGCGAGGACGGCGGCGGGGTGATCGAGTACCGGACCGACCTGTTCACCCGGCAGCGCACGCAGGCGCTGGCCGACGCCCTGGCCGAACTGCTGGCCCGCGCCGCCGCCGACCCGTCCGCCCGCCTGTCGGCCCTGCTGCCCGCCCCACCCGCCTTCGCCCACCCGTCCGCCCCCTCCGCCCCGTCCGCTCGGATCGAGCACGACACCGGCGCGCACGACCCGGCCCTGGCGGAACGGCTGGCCGCCCTGTTCGGCGAGGCCCTGGCCATGACCGAGCCGCCCGGCCACGAGGCGAACTTCTTCGAGCTGGGCGGTCACTCCTTGCTGGCCGCCAGGCTGGTCAACCGGATCCGCGCCGAACTGGACACCCCGGTCACGATCCGGGACCTGTTCGAGGCGCCCACTCCCGCCGGAATGGCCGCGAGGCTGGCCGTGCCGCGACCGTCGGCGGGCGGCGCGCTCGACCCGCTGCTGCCCATCAGGACGACCGGAGAAGGGCCGCCGCTGTTCTGCGTGCACCCGCTGTTCGGGCTGGCCTGGTGCTTCATGGGCCTGGCCGGGCACATGGACGGCCCGGTCTACGGGGTGCAGGCACGAGGGCCGGCGGGGCCGTACCCGCTGCCGGGGACGCTGGAGGAGATGGCCGCCGACTACGTGGAGCGGATCCGCGACGTCCAGCCGCACGGTCCCTACCACCTGATGGGCTGGTCGTTCGGCGGCGTCGTCGCCCACGCGATGGCCGCCGAGCTGCTCCGGCGAGGCGAACGCGTCACCCTCCTCGCCATGCTCGACTCCTACCCGCTGCGCCCCGGCGAGGAGCCGGAGACCGGCGACGACGAGCAGGACGCGCTGCGCTTCCTGCTACGCCTGGCCGGACATCGGGAACCCGAGCACGCGGTCACCCGCCACGAGGTGGTGGCGACGCTGAGGAGCACCGGCGGCCTCCTGGCGGACCTGGACGAGACCACGATCGGTGCCATGATCGACGCGGCGGTGAACGCCGAGGACCTCATCCGCCCCGCCACGCACCCGGTCTTCGACGGTGACCTGCTGTTCGTCAGGGCCACGGCCGACAAACCCGGCACCACCCTGGACACCACCCGATGGCGCCCCTACGTGACAGGCGCCATCGAGGAGCACGAGATCGCCTGCGAACACTACGAACTGGCCGACCCGGAGCCGCTCGCCCGGATCGCCGCGATCCTGAAGGAGAGACTGCGATGACCAACCCGTTCGAGGACGCCGACGGCGTGTACGTGGTCCTCGTCAACGACGAGAACCAGCACGCCCTGTGGCCGCAGCGCCTGCCCGCCCCGGCCGGCTGGACCCAGGCTTTCGGCCCGGCCGCCCGCGACGCCTGTCTCGCGTACGTGGAGGAGACCTGGAAGGACATGCGCCCAGCCAGCCTCATCCGCGCCACGGAGTGACCTCAGCCGGTGGTGGGGAGGGGGCGGGCGCGGCGCAGGGCGGGGTTGGACACGGCCAGGGCGGCCACGCCCGCGACGCAGGCCAGCCCGCCGATCACCGCCGCGCCGCCCGGCGGCACGAGGCGGGCCAGGCCGCCGGCGACCACGTTGCCCAGGGCCGGGCCCACGGTCGCCTCGGTCAGCCACAGGCTCGACACCCGGCCCAGCAGGCGGTCGGGGGTGCGGGACTGGACGAGCGCGCCGGCCAGCACCTCGGAGATCACCTGCCCCACCCCGGAGACGGCGAGGAACGCCAGCGCCAGCGGCAGGCTCACCGGCAGCCACGCGCTGGCCCCGAACCCGGCCACCGCCAGCCCCCACAGCGCCGCGGCGCCGATGAGCACGCGACCGGGACGGCTCACCCGGCCGATCCAGCCGCTGGCCAGCGCCGCCAGGAGCGCCCCCGCCGCCGGGGCGCTGTAGAGGAGCCCGGCCGTGGCCGCGTCGCCGCCGTAGTGCTCGGCCACGTACGCGGGGAACAGCGCGTACGGCGTGGCCAGCAGCGTCCCGCTGAGATCGAGCAGGATCACCCCGCCGATCACCCGATCGCGCCGCGCGAAACGTATCCCCTCCGCGATCGCCCGCAGCGGATGCGCCTCGGCGACGTCACCGTCGGGCCGCAGCGGGCGCAGCATCAGCAGCAGCACGGTCGTCAGGACGGTGGTGACGCAGGTGAGCGTGTAGCAGGCGCCGAACCCCGGCCCGGCCACCAGCAGCCCGCCCAGCGCCGGCCCCGCGATGGTGCCGACCTGCGTGGTGATGGAGGTGAGCGCCTCGGCGGCGGCGAGCTTGTCGCGGCCGACGAGCGCGGGCACGGCGGCCATGAGGGCGGTCTCGCTGAGCCCGTCGGCCAGCCCGATCAGCCCGGCGCTCAGGTAGATCACCCACAGGCGCGGTTCGGGCAGGAAGGCGTTGACCGCGAGCACCGCGAACCCCGCCGCCGCGCCCGCCCGCGACCCGACGATGAGCAGCCGCCGGTCCATCCGGTCGGCGAGCACGCCGCCGGCGAGCGTCCCGGCCAGCAGCGGCCCGCCGAGCGACAGGTTGATCAGGCTGACGTGCAGCGACGACCCCGTCATGCCGTACACCTGCATGGCCAGCGCCACACCGGTTACACCGATGCCGACGAGGGAGACCATCCTGGCGGCGAAGACGTAGCGGAAGTCGCGGGCGGCGCGTAACGGAGTGATGTCGATGACCAGGTGTCCCAGGCGCACGAGTCTCCCCAGAGGGTCAAGATGAGGTTAGATTACCCAAAAAAGGGAAGCCTTACCTAACTTCTGAGAAGGGTAGTTTCATGGCATCCGGCATCACTCGTCGTCAGGCCCTGCGCGGCGGATCCCTCCTTACGCTCGGAGCCCTCGCCGCCGCCTGCGGCACCGCCGGCCGCGGCGACCCCGCCGCCCCCGCCGGCGCGGCCTCCAAGGCAGCGAGTACGGCGGGGCCGTGGTCGTTCACCGACGACCGGGGCAAGAAGGCGGAGGCGCCCGCCGCCCCCAAGCGGATCGTCGCCTACGTCGGCGCAGCGGCGGCGTTGTGGGACTTCGGCGTCCAGTCGGTCGGCCTGTTCGGCTCCACCACGCTCAAGGACGGGTCCAAGGACCCGCTCGCCGGCGACGTCGACCTGGCGAAGGCGGCCTCGATCGGCACCGGCTACGGCGAGTTCAACGTGGAGAAGTACGCCTCTCTCCAGCCGGAGCTGCTGGTGACCACCAAGTTCAACGACCTGGTCTGGTACGTGCCCGAGAAGCAGATGGGCGACATCGAGGCGCTGGCGCCGCTGGTCGCGATCGAGACCGTCAAGGGCACGGACCTGAAGAAGGTCCTGGCCCGCTTCGAGGAGCTGGCCGTCTCCCTGGGCGCCGACCCCGCCGCGCCCGGTGTCACCCAGGGCAAGAAGGCGTTCGAGGAGGCCTCCGAGAAGGTCTCGAAGACCGCGGAGAAGGGCCTGAAGGTTCTCGCGGTCGCCGGCGGGCCCGACCAGTTCTGGGTCGCCAGGGCCGGCGCCGGCGGCTACACCGACCTCACCTACCTGGCCTCCCTGGGCCTGGCGATGGAGAAGGGCGCGGGCGACGACCCGCTGTACGAGACGCTGAGCTGGGAGCAGGCGGCCAAGTACAAGGCCGACGTCGTCCTCTACGACTCGCGCAGCCAGTGGCTGACGCTGGACGACATGAAGAAGAAGGCCACCTTCGCCCAGATCCCCGCGGTCAAGGCCGGCCAGGTCATCCCCTGGGTGGTCGAGACCCCCTACAGCTACCAGCGCCAGGCCGCCTGGCTCGACAAGCTGAACGAGCAGCTCGCCGCCTTCAAACCCCTCTAGGAGCGTCCGGAGGCGGCTCACTAGCCCCGGGTACGGCGGCGGCCCAGCATCCACAGCAGGTAGCCGCCGCCGATCGCGCCCGTGATCACCCCGGTCGGCAACTGGGCCTGGCCGAACAGCCGTTGTGCCGCCAGGTCGCTGACCACCATGATCAGTGCGCCCATCGCGGCGCTCGCCCAGATCGGCGGGCCCGCCACCCCGGTCAGGCGCCGGGCGAGCTGGGGCGAGGTCAGGGCCACGAACAGGATGGGCCCGGCCGTCGCGATCGCCACGCAGGTCAGCGCGCTCGCGCAGGTCAGCGCCGCCAGCCTGGCCCGTTCGGCGCGTACGCCGAGGCCGACGGCCACCTCGTCGCCCATCTCCAGCAGCCGCAGCCGCGAGGACATCGCGGCCAGCACCGGCAGCAGCACCCCGCAGGCGATCCAGATCGCGATCACATGTCCCCATTTGCTCCCGGCGACGCTGCCGACCAGCCAGGTGGCCGCCTGGTTCGCCGACCACAGGTCCGCGCGGGTGATGAGGTAGGCGTTGACCGCGCCGAGCATCGCCGCCACGCACACCCCGACCAGCACGAACCGGGCGCCGCGCAGGCCGCCGCGGAAGGCCAGCAGGTAGACCGCGACCAGCGCGAGCGCCCCGCCCGCCACCGCGGATCCGGCGATCGCCACCGAGCCGCCGCCGAGCACGAGGATGCCGAGCAGCGCGCCCGTCGCCGCCCCTCGGTCCAGGCCGATGATGTCCGGGCTGCCCAGCGCGTTGCGGGTCAACGTCTGCAGTACGGCCCCGCCCACGGCCAGCGCCGCCCCGACCCCGAGGGCCACCAGGAGCCGCGGCAGCCGTAGCCGCATCACCACGAACTGGGCGGCCGTGCCGCCGTCGCCGGTCAGCGCGCCGATGACCTGCGCCGGGGAGAGCGGGTAGTCGCCGCTGCCCAGGCTGACCACGCCGATCGCGAGCGTGACCACGACCAGCGCGCACGTCACCACGGCCGCGCGCAACGGCAGCAGGTACGACCACCTGCCCGCGCGCACCGCGAAGCGCTTGACCGGCCGTTCCGCGATGGTCCGTGTCACAGCTCACCCACCCGCTTCCTGCCGCGCAGCAGCGCGATGAGCACCGGAGCCCCGGCGAACGCCGTGATGATGCCGACCTCCAGCTCGGCCGGCCGGACGATGATGCGGCCGAGGACGTCGCAGGCCAGCAGCAGCGACGGGGCGATCACCATCGAGTACGGCAGCAGCCACCGCTGGTCGGGACCGATCAGCGCGCGCACGATGTGCGGCACCGCCAGCCCGAGGAAGAAGATCGGCCCCACCGCCGCCGTCGCTGCCCCGCACAGCAGCGTCACCGCGGCGACGGCCAGCAGGCGGGCGCGTCCGACGTGGACGCCGAGCGAGCGGGCCGCGTCCTCGCCCAGCGCCAGGGCGTTGAGCGCGGGCCCGAGCGCCAGCGCGAACACCGCCCCCGCCACCAGGAACATCCAGATCTGGCCGAGCGCCGCCGAGTCGACCGCGGCCAGCGAGCCCACCGACCAGAACCGGTAGCGGTGCAGCGTGTCGGAGTCGAGCAGCAGCACCGCCCAGACGATCGACAGCAGCGCGGCGTCGGCGGCGGTGCCGACCAGGGCGAGGCGGATGGGGGTGGCGCCGCCGTACCCGCGTGAGCCGAGCGTGTAGACCAGCACGGTCGCGGCCGCGGCGCCCGCGAACGCGAACCACACCGATCCCCGCAGGTCGGTCAGCCCGAAGACGGCGAAGGCGAGCGCCACGCCGGTGGCGGCGCCGGCGTTGACGCCGAGGATGCCGGGGTCGGCGAGCGGGTTGCGGGTCAGCGACTGCATGATCGCGCCGGCCAGGCCGAGCGCCGCGCCCACGCCGAGGCCCACGAGGGTGCGTGGCACCCGCAGTTCCCAGACGGCGGTCACCCCCTCCGCGCCCTCGCGGCGCAGCAGCGCGTCGAGGAGGGCGGACGGGGACAGTTCGGCCGAGCCCAGCGCGACGCTCAGCGCGCAGACGGACGCCAGCACCGCCAGCGCCAGTGTGAGGTTGCGCGCGTGGGCGGTGCGGCCTTTCCGGACGGTGAGGGACGTCACGTCACCTTAGGTTAGCCAAGCCTTATCCCGATGGCGAGGGATCCGACAGGTGCGCGGCCTTGAGACCGAGATGGATCACCAGCCGGTCGTCGCCGTCGTCCAGGTCGCGGTTGAGCGCCCGCTCGGCCTTGCCGAGCCGGTAGTAGAGCGTCTGACGGTGCACGCCCAGCTCCGCCGCCGCCTTCTGGGCGTGTCCGCCCAGGTCGAGGTACGTCTCGACGGTCCGGGCCAGCTCACCGTCGAGCCCCGCCACCTCCGCGGCCAGCTCCCGCAGGTCGGCCTGGCCCAGGCGGGCCAGCAGCCGGTGCACCCCCAGGTCCTCCCAGCGGGCGACCGGGGCGAAGCGGGTGAAGTGCTCGGCGATGCGCAGCGCCTGCCGGGCCTCCCGCCAGCTCTGCCAGGCGTCGGCCGGGTCCTGCCGGGGGGCGCCTATGCCGGCGGCGGTGCCGTACACGCTCTGCAGGGTGTAGGCGACCTCGGCGGCCAGGTGCGCGGGAGACAGCACCGCCACCGGCGAGCCCGCGAGGGCGAGCACGCCGCGCGGCAACGTCCAGAGGGCGGCCACGCGCTCGGGCGACTCCCTGACGGCCAGCGCGGCCACGGGGCCCGGCATGCCGGTCTCGGCGGTGGCGCGTTCCTCGGGGTCGGCGGAGAGCAGCGCGCGCAGGCCGCGCCCGGCGTCCTGGCGGCTGCGCGCCTCGTGCGCCAGCGCGCTCGCCGCCCGCGCGACCAGGCCGCCGGCGCGGGCGAGCAGTTCGTCGGACAGCGTGCCCGAGTCGAGCAGCCACAGGTAGCCGTAGGTCACCTCGCGGTGGCGCAGCGGCCAGCAGATGCGCGCCTTCAGGTCGTGGTCGGCGGGGATGCGGACCGGGCCGTGCGCCTTGGCGATGCCGAAGCGCTCGAAGTAGTCGCGCACCTCGCCCGTGGCGCGGCGGCGCAGGATGGACTCCTGGCGGACCGCGTCGATCTCCCCGTGCTGCGCATTGTAGGCCAGCAGGCGGAACGAGCGGTCCTCCAGCGTCGCCGAAGCCCCGAGCACGCGGGCGATCTCGTCGACGGTCTCCTGGAGGTCTGCGGTGTTGTGCATTTGTATGACAGCCTGCCACATCCCGCGTTACGGACGTCGATGGCTGGCGTCTGAACAGGAGTTTTAGGCTGGATGCATGTTCGGTCAACTGCTACTCGCCACGTCGCGGAGCAGGCTCGTACGCCGCTCCGTGTCCGGCTTCCCGCTCACCCGCAAGGTGGTCGACCGCTTCGTCGCAGGCGAGGGCGCCCATGAGGCGCGCGCGGCGATCGAGCGGCTGGTCGACGGCGGACTGACCGTCACCGTGGACCACCTCGGCGAGGAGACCCGCGACGCCACTGCCGCCGCGGGCACCGCCGCCGCCTACGTCAAGCTGCTCGACACGCTGCGCCCGCTGGAGCTCGGCGAGCGCGCGGAGGTGTCGGTCAAGCTGTCGGCCGTCGGCCAGGAGCTCTCCGACGACCTGGCCCTGGAGCACGCGCGGGAGATCTGCGCCGCCGCGGCCGCCAACGGCTCGACCGTGACGCTCGACATGGAGGACCACACCACCGTCGACTCGACGCTGGGCATCCTGCGCAAGCTGCGCGAGGAGTACCCGTCGACCGGCGTCGCGATCCAGGCGTACCTGTTCCGCAGCGAGGACGACCTGCGCGAGCTGTCGGCCGAGGGCTCGCGGGTACGGCTGGTCAAGGGCGCCTACAACGAGCCCGCCTCCGTCGCCCACCAGAGCAAGGCCGAGGTGGACAAGGCGTACGTGCGATGCCTGCGGATCCTCATGGCGGGGAAGGGATACCCCATGGTGGCGACGCACGACGATCGCCTGATCTCCATCACCGAGCTGCTCGCCGACCGGTTCGGCCGCGTGATCGGCGACTACGAGTACCAGATGCTCTACGGGATCAGGACCGACAGGCAGGAGGCCCTGGCCGGAGCGGGCCACACGGTCCGCGTCTACGTGCCCTACGGCGACGACTGGTACGGCTACTTCATGCGCCGTCTCGCCGAACGCCCCGCCAACGTCGCCTTCTTCCTTCGTGCCCTTGGAGGCAAGTAAATGGACGCCATCAGCAACGTTCCCGTTCCGGCCAACGAGCCGGTGTACGGCTACGCGCCGGGCAGCGCGGAGCGCACCGCGCTGGAGAACCGGGTCAAGGAGCTGGCCGGCAGCTCCATCGACCTGCCCATGACCATCGACGGGGAGTCCCGGATGGGCGGCGGCGCGCCGATCGACGTGGTGCAGCCGCACAACAAGACCTCCGTCCTGGGGCGTACCAACGACGCTACGGCCCAGGACGTGAAGGACGCGGTGGACGCGGCGCTGCGCGCCGCTCCCGCGTGGCGGGCGCTGTCGTTCGACGAGCGGGCGGCGGTCTTCCTCAAGGCGGCCGACCTGCTGGCGGGCCCGTGGCGGGCCACGCTGAACGCCGCGACCGTGCTCGGGCAGTCGAAGTCGGCGCAGCAGGCGGAGATCGACGCCGCCTGTGAGCTGATCGACTTCCTGCGGTTCAACGTGGCCTACGCCCGGCAGCTCTACGCCGACCAGCCCGTCTCCTCGCCGGGCGTCTGGAACCGGATGGAGTACCGGCCGCTGGAGGGCTTCGTCCTGGCGATCACGCCGTTCAACTTCACCGCCATCGCCGGAAATTTGCCGACTTCTGCCGCTTTGATGGGCAATGTCGTCGTGTGGAAGCCGTCGCCCACCCAGCAGTTCGCCGCGCACTTCACGATGAAGCTGCTGGAGGAGGCCGGCCTCCCGCCGGGCGTCATCAACCTCGTCACCGGCAACGGCGCCGCCGTGTCCGAGGCCGCCCTGACCCACCCCGCGCTGGCCGGCATCCACTTCACCGGCTCCACCGCGACCTTCCAGCACCTGTGGGCCACCATCGGCGCCAACATCACCGGCTACCACGGCTACCCGCGCCTGGTCGGCGAGACCGGCGGCAAGGACTTCGTCCTGGCCCACCCCTCGGCCGACCCCGCCGTGCTCACCACCGCGCTGATCCGCGGCGCCTTCGAGTACCAGGGCCAGAAGTGCTCGGCCGCCTCGCGCACCTACATCCCGCGCTCGCTCTGGACCCGGATCAAGGACGACCTGGTGGGCACCGCCGAGTCGCTGACCGTGGGCGACGTGGCCGCGGACCTGTCGACGTTCATGGGCGCCGTCATCGACGAGCGCGCCTTCGCCAAGCACAAGGCCGCGATCGACCGCGCCCGCGCGTCGGCGGGCATCGAGGTCCTGACCGGCTCCTACGACGACTCCACCGGCTATTTCGTGAAGCCGACCATCCTGGTGTCGGACGACCCGACCGACGAGATCTTCGTCAAGGAGTACTTCGGCCCGATCCTCGGCGTCCACGTCTACGACGACGCCGCCTACGACACCGTCCTGGACCAGATGGAGTCCGTCTCGCCGTACGCGCTGACCGGCTCGATCATCGCCCAGGACCGCTACGCCATCGCCTCGGCCAGCGACAGGCTCCGCTTCGCCGCCGGCAACTTCTACGTCAACGACAAGCCCACCGGCGCCGTCGTCGGACAGCAGCCGTTCGGCGGCGCCCGCGCCTCGGGCACCAACGACAAGGCCGGCTCGATCTTCAACCTGATCCGCTGGGTCAACGCCCGCACGATCAAGGAGACCTTCGTCCCCCCGATTATCACGGGACCATATAGGGGTGACGTTCCTCAGACGGGATGGCAGCAGCCCGATTTGAAGAATCTCGGCTACTAATAGGTCCCCAAATGACCGGCGAATAATTCGACGCCCCGGTAATTCCCATTGGGATTACCGGGGCGTCGTTTCTTGCGGCATAGCCCTGGCGTGCCGCCCTACGGACACCTTCCCCGGGGCCAGGCGGCACCATCTGGCGGCAGGAGACCAGGCCAGCACCCGCAGGTGGTCCTCGCGTCAGCCGTGTTCACCGCTCCGGGCTTCGAGTTCGACGCTCATGCCGATCGGCCCCAGCCGCAGTCGAGGCAGCCGGTCACCCCGGGGAACCAGAAGTGGCCCAAGGTCATCAAGCACCAGATCATCCGCCAGGGGCGAAAGGGCGCCGGTTCGGGCGTGATGTCGTCTGGCGTGGGGTGATCGGCGGGGGGAAGCGCCGGGTAGGGGGCGGTGTCCGATCGCGCCGGGCGGGCCTCACCGCGCGATGGGAGCTGGATTCTGGGGATCACCTCTGTGATCGCGTCGGGGCTCACCGCCCAGGAACTGCTGGTCATGGCCAGAACCTAGCGAGGCGGACCCGGCGATGGGGCGCGTGGCTCGCGTTCTTGACATTGAGGCTCTGCCGCCGCTTCCAGGCGATACACCTACCTGGGCGGGATGTACTCCGGCGTCCGGCGCAGCTGTCTCTGCCCGCCGTCTTCGGCCCGGAGGGTTGTACGCCGAGCGGTTAGCCGCGCCGCCGCCGGAACGGGATGACGTTGCCGGATCCGGGCTGACTGCTGCCGGGGGGCGCGCTGGGCTCGACGGCGAAGCCGGGGATGGTCGGCTGGGTGGCGCTCGGTTTCCGGCCGGCGCACGTCTGCGCGTGCGGGGTGAATCGGCGCTCCAGGGGGTGGGCCGGGCGCTGGTCGGCGTCGTCCGCGAGGAGGGAACGGCACAGCCAGCGGCGGACTCCCTGCCGGTAGGCGGCGATCGTGCCGCGCTGCGGGTCGGGCTTGGCGTCGAGCGCCTGCCAGGAGCCGTTCTCCGTGAGGGCGAAGAAGATCAGCTTCTGGCATGCGTCGCAGGCGCGGACCTCGCGCCTGTTGGGTTCCACGGCTCACGCGCCCTTGAGGATGGAGAAGTGGCAGCGGGGGCAGGGTCCGTGATCGCGGGCTTCGTCGTCTTCGACTCTTCGCCGCACGGGGTCGGAGCAGCAGCCGCACCACGGCATGACCGGGAGCCGGTCGGCGCTCTTGGCGGCGGCGTGCCACCACGGCCCATCGTGGACGAGGCGGCCGGGGTGCTGGGTGACGGCGTCGCGGGCGAGTGCGAGTGCGGCGTGCCGGACGATCCACCACGGGCGCTCGATCACGCTGGGGTCGGTGAGGCTGCGGATGATCGAGCGGGTGGCCCAGTCGGGCCGGAGCGCCCGGAGGTCTTCGACCAGTTTCATGATCGCCTCCCCCTCCTCCGTTTCCACAGGCGGGGCGTCCACAGGCGGGAGGGGGGCCAGGGGGAGGTCTTCTTCTTTCTTAGAACCTCTATAAGGAATAGCTACCGCTCCCTGCGGCAAGGGTTGCCGCTGTGTGCGGCCACCCTTACCGCTCACAGCGGCCACCGCCCCAGTTTGCCCGGCTTGTGGTTGCCGCTCTGTGCGGCTACCTTCACCTGCGGTTTTTGCCTCTGCTTGAGTCTTTGCGCGACTTACCTGGGCGACGTTATCCACAGGATGACTGTCTGTAGCGATGCCCGATTTCTCCTGCATTTCTCGTTCGAGCCGGGCGAGCTTCGAGTCGTAGAGCACGTAGCCGGACGGGGCCAGCGAGCTGGTACCGGGCCGGTAGCGCTTGATCTTCCGGACGTAGCCGCACGATGCGAGTTGCTTCAGGCCGCGGTCGAACGAGTCGACCGACATGTTCATCACCGCGGCGATCTGGGCGCGGGTGAGTTCCTCAAGGGTCCGTTCGTAGTAGTCGGCCATGCGGACCAGACAGACGTAGGCGTCCTTGCCGTTGCGGTCGAGACGGCCATCGTCGAGGACCTCGAAGTAGACCATCCCGAACGGGTCCTTGGAGGCGGCCTGAACGCTGAAGCGTTCCTCGTCACCGCTCATCGATCACCGTCTCGCGGGGGGTGGGGGTACGGTTCACGCGGCCGCCCCGGGCCGCTCGTCGACGTCGAGAGTCCACCCATCCGCCCGTGCAGCGTCCGAGGGAGACTGCCCGGGGGCTTTCATGATCCAGCCCAATCGTGGCGGATCCGAATCGCGTTTCGTACGCTTCTGTGGCCGTGGGAGTAAGCCCGGAACCCCTGTGTCGCCAAGACCCGTACGGGTACAGTGGTGCCCAGCACCGCGACCTCCTTCGTCTAGGTCGTCAGCCCCGGACCGCCTGCCAGCGGGACCCGGGGCTTCTTTCTTTGCTCAAATGGGACGGCTCTCGCTCGCAACGCTGCGGGAAGTTGTTTGATGCGAGAGCCGTGAGGGAACAGTAACGACCGTTTGCCATGTATCGCCAGAGGTTCCAGGTCAAGACACGAGCTCAGCTCCCTTCGTTGGCCGGGTAAACAGGGGAACCGTCTGCACCGTGAGGTCGATCGACCATCGAGAGATGGCGGGCCGTGCCTGCTTGAGGGCAGCGATCCAGCGCTCGGCGTGCTCACGGGTGTTGTCGATGGCCACGGCCAGGCCCTGGCCGTGGTTGACGCCTCCGCAGACGCAGCTGCATCGGCTCTCGTCCGCGTCGTAGCAGCGGTGGTCACAGCGCCCCACGCAGATCGGCCCCGCGTAGACGGCGAGCAGGATGGTCATGGCCTGTCACCGCTCTCGCCGGGGGCTTCGCCCACGCCCTCGCTGGCGGCCGGGACGTCGGACTCCCTGCCAGTAACGGCTTCCCTGTCGGCTTCGTCGTCCAGGTCCTCCAGCCAGGCCACCAACGTCATGGCCGCCGCCATCAGCGCGGCCCGCAACTGGACGGGATCCTGGTGGGTCAGGGCGTCGGCCACCGCGGCGTTGGCGCGCAGCGCCCAGGTGGCGCGGTTGGTGCGCTCGCTCTCCACCTCACGGGCCCTCGCCTGCAGCGCCTGGTCACGCCAGGGCTCGCCCGTGCCGGACGGCGGGCTCATCGGGCCTTTCAGTTTCAGGTCCCGGTTGCCGCGCGCGACGTCGATCTGCAAGAGGATCTGCTGCCTGAGCCGGGCGCGGCCGTCGACCGGCGCCCCGTCATCGAGCGGGACGAGTCCGACGTCGTAGCGAAGGGCGTGGGCTAGGTCGAGGAGATTTTCCACGGACGGAGTGCGTTCACCGGTGGCCCACCGGCCAACGGTGTTCTTGTGGACGCCGGTGATGTGCGCGATCACCGCCTGGGAGATGCGTTGGGCCTGCCGGGCCTTCTCCAGCTCGGCGACCAGCGGCAGGACGCGGGGCGGTCTTCTCCGCTCCCGTCGCCGCGCAGGAGCGCCGGGCGGGCTCGCCTGTTCAACCGGGTTCTCTGGGGCTTCGGCCAGGCCAGCCGTCCAGCCGACCGCCGCAGCCCAGCTGACCATGCCTTCCAGCGGGAGAGGCTTGTCGCCGTTGGCCCACCGGTTGAGGACGGCCGACGACACCCCGACGGTCTGGGCCAGCAGCCGGCGCGAAAGGTCGCGGCGCTCGCGCCGCCGGTCGAGCACCATGGCAAGCCGCCGCGGCGGGTCGTCGGCGCCGAGGATCGGCACCTGATCGACGTACTCGACCTGGCCGTGCTCGTTGGTGAAGGTGAGCCGCAGGCCGAGCAGGGCGGCATAACCGATGAACTGGCGCAGAGTGGGTGCGCGCGTGCCCATCGACCACCAGCCGATGTCCATGGCGGGGACACCGACCGTCTCGGCGACGATCGATTCGGCGACGCCGAGCTCGACGCGCACGGCGTCGAGCTCGGCGACCAGCGGGTGAGGCTCAGCCACCCTCGACTTCCTGACCTGGCTCGGCGTCAGAGGCTGCGCCGAGAGCGAGGATGTCGCCCATCCCGCCCGCCCGGAACATCCGTTCGATGCGTTCCTTGCCCGAAGGGCGACCGCCCTTGGCGCCGGCGTAGCGGATGATGAACGCCCCGTCGCGGCGGCCGGGAGTGACAGTTGCGAGCTGGACCAGCTCGCCCGTCGTGGGGTCGGGTATCTGGCCGTCGTCGTCGATCTCGGATTGCAGCCTGGTCAGGTACGCCTCCCGTACCCGGGTTTCGACGTAGCTGGGGTGCGCCATGGCAACGTAGGCGATCACGTCGGGCAGGTTGAGCGCGCCGGCCAGGACCTCCTGGTACAGCTCGCTCTGGGCGTGCTCGCGGCAGTA
The DNA here is from genome assembly GCF_044456745.1 of Nonomuraea sp. NPDC050790. Classification (NCBI taxonomy): domain Bacteria; kingdom Bacillati; phylum Actinomycetota; class Actinomycetes; order Streptosporangiales; family Streptosporangiaceae; genus Nonomuraea; species Nonomuraea sp. NPDC050790. The sequence continues at coordinate 70,209 of NZ_JBITGF010000001.1, forward strand.
GCTCTCCACGGCGTCGCTGTCCCAGGAGATCACTGGTTTGGACTCCTGGATGTGGATGGTGGCGACGGCAGGGCCGCCGTCGTCTGCCATCACGTCCAGCGCCTTCATCCCGTGGACGAGCTGGGCGGCGGCGAACATCTTCTCTGCCTGCTCGCGGGTGCGCTTGACCTGGCGGCCGAGCGCCTTGTGAACGCCGTCGAGGTAACCGTAGGCGTGGGCCAGGTCGAGCGGCCCCTCCCCGCGTTCCTCGGCCTCGGCGAGCAGCGTCTTGGCTTCGGCGATCTCCTTGCGCAGGAGGACGCCATCGAGCGCTTCGTCGGCGCCGTTGGGCAGGCTCAGGCCGGCCTTGCCCGCGAGCTGGGCGAGTTCCTGGAAGGACAGGTGCTCGAAGCCGGGCAGCGCCTGCCCGCCGGTGAAGACGATTGGCTCCTCTCGGCCGGGGATGCTGTGAATCGTGGTCGTGTCCTCCGCCGCAGGGGTGGCGGGCGGCGGGGCTGTCGGCGTCTGGTCGCCCGTGGGGGCCGTGCTGGCCTCGCCGTCGATGGGCGGGATCGGCGTGCGGTTCGCGCGGGCGTTGCGCTTGCGCTTGGTCGTCTTCGTCGTACGGCTGGTCATGCTGCGGGCTTCTCCTCGATGGTCGGGAATTGGGCGGCCATCAGGTCGGCCATGCGGTGCTGCATGATCTCGGCGAGCTTGTCGCCCGGCGACGGCGCGGCCAGGGCGGGAGCGAGAAGCCCCATGACGGTGGCCGCCGCCTCGGCGGCGAGTTCCCGTTCGCTGGTCAACCTCGCCCCGGTGAGGATCTGCAGGACGGTGAGCCGCTGGTCGGGGTTCGCCTTGCCGCATTTGGCGAGCATCTGCGCGAGCGTCTGGGCCATCTGGTCGGTGACCTTGCCGGAGGGCGCGGCGGACGCTGTGGGCGGCTTGTCGTCGGCGGGGCGTGGCAGGGCGGCCGGGCGGGTGGCGGTCGTCTCGGTGGAGCCGGGGCGGCTGGCCAGCCCGCGGATGCGGCGGGCGATCAGCTCGGTGAGGCTCTCTTCCTCTCCCCACTCGTTGTCCACGGTCACGCCCTGGTGGGCCGGGTGGGCCGCTTCGGCCAGGAGCTGCTGGAGCCGGTCGCGGTTGCCTGTGGCTATGGCCTCGTCGCGGATGTGCTCGGGCAGCCGCTCTCGGCCGAGCCGGATCCGGGGCCGGGGCTGGCTGTCGGCGGAGACGCGCAGCGTGTTGAAGACGAACGCGGCCAGGTCGAGATCCGGTACGACGCGGGCTTCGTCCTTGCCGTACTGGATGGCGAGGAATTTGCTCTTGGCGCCGATGATCGTGGGCGGGGCGTCGAGGCTGAGCCGGATCCAGGCGGTCGCCTCGTGGGTGAGGTCGCGGTGGCACTCCACCTTGTAGGTCTTGACCTTCGGGACTGGGTCGGCCGGGTCCTCGGCGAGGTAGGTTTCGCGGCCTCTGCAGGTGACCACGACGATGCCGGGAAACGTGGTGAGCAGTTCCATTAGCCGCTGGTGGCGGGCGTGAACGTCGTCCCAGATGTTGTTGGGGATGCGGATGTCGGCGTTCGGGTCGAACGCGAGCAGCCGCTGGTTCTTGACCGAGCCCTTCGCGCGGGCGCCGCCCCACGTCTTGAGCATCTCCCACAGGTTGGTGCCGCTGTCGACGCCGAGGAGCCACGGCTTTTCGCCTGCGGCGAGCGCCTGGGCGGCTTCGGTGTGCGCGGCTTCGAGCTGGCCGATGATCGAGGCCCACGAGCCGTCGTGCTCCACGATCTCGTAGGTGGCGGTTCCGCTGGTGGCGGCGTCGCCGTACTCGTCGCCGTTGCCGTCGCCGAGGTCGAGCATGAGGCTGCGCCCGATGCGCGGGTCGGCGGTGAAGGTGACGAGCATGCGGGTCTTGCCGGAGTCGGCTGGTCCCTCGATGAGGACCAGCGGGAACGGGACGATACACGTGGGGGGTCGCGTCTTCAGCGTCACGTCGTGAGCCCTTCTCCATAGGTAGCGAATGGGGAAACTTTCCTCGACTGTCCCCGTATAGCTAAAGCTCAGAGTTCGCCCCTGGTTGAGGCGAACGGTGTTGCTATCTGCCGGTTGGCAGCGTGATGGGTCGGCCCGTGCGCTTGGCGAACTCCTGCCAGGGCGGGAGTGTCCAGATGCGCGTCTTGCCGATCTTCCACTCGTGTGGTGGCGCGCCGTTCTGGCGCTGGAACCAGATCGTCACGGTGTCGGGGTCGACGCCGAACATGGCGGCGACTTCCTTCACGCCCACGATGAGAGGCAGGTCGGGCAGTGGCTCGTCCGGGTGGGTCCAGCGGGCTTGGAGCCAGACCGGTGTACCGGAGACGATCGCGTCGGCGTCGGGCAGCTTGTCGTAGTCCTCGCGGTGCCGCCAGGAGCGAAGCGTGTTGAGCTTCTCTCCGGTGATCCGAGCGATGTCGGGGAGTCCGACCAGCTCGGGGCGGCCCTGCGGGGGATGCGTCACTTCATCACCTCCTTTCAGGATGCAATTCTTACCCTATACCTATAGGGGTACCGTATGCAATTCTTACCGAACAGTGATGGTAAAGGAGTGGCAACGGGGTACCCTGGCGGTGCTGGCGCGAGTTCCCTTCTCCATAGGGACCTGGAAGGGCCTGTCACCTCGACGGCAGGCCCTTCGCACCTTTTGCGGGGCTAGAGCCCCTAATGCCTGAAAGATGCAGTTTCGTGGTCGCCTTTTCCCGACGCCGCGACCGACAGGACCAGCGACACCAAGGCACCGCCCAACGCAAGCGCACCGGCCGCGCGCAACGACGCCAGCTGCAACAGCTCCAGCTGTTCCGTGCCCACGCCCCCGAGCACCGCCGACGCCGCAGCGCCCGCCGCCCGCTCCAGCGCATCCCGCCACCAGGTGGCCGACCAGATCCCGCCCCTCCGGCGCCGGCCCTCCGCCGCCGTTACCCGATCGGCTGGCCTGTCGCGACCCGGCATCCGATGCCGCCCTACGTGATCGGCGCCAGCCACGCTTCCCGCCAGTCGTCCCGGCCGACCTTCCCCGTGACCCGCAAGCCCTTTTCCCGCTGAAACGCGAGCGCCACCTGCCGCGACTGGGGACCGAAACGCCCGTCGACGTCAATGCGCCACCCGCGACGCTTCATCTGCCGCTGCCAGGTGCGCACGTCATCGCCCGCCATCACCGGCGGATACTCCAGGACCCTGCCGGGCCACGCGGGTGGCTCTGGACGCACACCGCCCTCACCGCCAGGACGGGGATGGCCGCGCCGGACCCAGCCATACAGCCAGTCGCCCGGACAGCTCGTGTCGAAGCCGTCACGGTGACCGCGCACCTCTCCGCCGCAGGGACGATCCCGTTCAGGCAGCCCCATCAGCCACGCACGGGCATCCAGCAGGCCGTGCAGCATGCCATCCGGCGGGACGACCAGCCCCGAATCGCCCACCATCGCCATGAGCGCGTAGTCGCCGGCGTTGAGTCCCTCTCCATTCGCGGCCGGCAAGACCCCCGGGCCTCTGCCGATGAAAACCTCCCGATGCGGACATGTGCACGCCGTGTAGCCGATATCAGCCCACAAGCGCCTGTCCATGTGATCCCGCTGGATGGACTTCATCAACGCGATGCACTGGCTGTGATCAGCGACGATGGCCGGATCCACCCTGCCGCCGACGTAGTGGAACTTCACGCCGCGCGGATTGCTCTTCAATGCCACCTGGCCCTTGTGCTGCCGGGCGTTCCACCGCTCCCTCGTCACCAAATTGATCATCAGCGTCTCCCCCTTGACGCTCGCGCGGCACGCCTGCGCGCCGCCCGCTTCCGCCGGTCCCGGAACGGCCCGCCGGTCGGCGGGGTCACGCTTTCGCGAGGTCGCGGAGCCTGCACAGCGATCCGGAGAGCGTGGATCGCATGCGGAATCGGCTCGATGCGAGACCAGGTGAACTTCCAGCCAGCCATCACCACCCCCGCCACAACGCGATCACTGCGATCACGAGGGAGGCGGCGGCGAACAGCAGCGGCAGGCCCTTCGGCCACCGGGTGGCCTCCACCTCGCGCATCCGGCCTTCCAGGTCGCCATTCACGGCGGTGACCTGGTCGATGGCGGCCTGCTGGGTGTGATCGCTGGCCTCCAGGTCTCGGACCCGTGTCTGAAGGTCGGCCACGCTCGACACCAGCCCGCCCACCTTCTGGTCGACGAGGTCGACCTTGTGATCCACCTGGCCGACTCTCTCGCCTACGGTGACCACCGCGGCGTAGACGGTGGCCGCCGTCACCACCCCGCTGAACGGGTCCTCCTCCGGCATGTTCACCGCCCTCGAACATCCCGGTCGGTCACGTCACCGGCGGGGCTGGTGTAGCCGGACAGGCGACGCGCGGTGGCGTCCGGCGCGCCGAGCCCGATCAGCGCGTCGTAGTCGCGCCTGCGGATCGCGGCCGCGGCTTCGTTCTGTTCCATCACCCACGCGCGGACGCTCTCGCGGTGGCCAGAACGGATCTCCGCTGCTTCCTCTGCGCTGATCTCGACCGCGCCGGCCGGGACCGTCACCTTGATCCGGTAGGCGCCCTCGACGTGCAGCGACCGGGAGACGAGCGCGCCGTCGGCCATCAGGAACCACTTCGTGTTCATCGCGTCCGTGTTCATCGCGTCCGTGTTCACCCCGTTCACAGGCCCGCCAGGAGCAGGACGCGCATCTGCCATCTGATCTCTCCGTACTGGGCTCCGCCCTGGCCCGATCCAAGGTCGATGGGCGCGGTGAAGGTGTTGGAGCCGCCCGCCGGCACCGTCCCTGAAACGAGCGTTTGCGTCAGCTCCCAGTGGATGCCGGTCTCCTGGGAACCGCCCGCCGGCGCCGGGTTCTCGTTCGCCATCACCGCGTTGCCGTTGATCCGGAACCCGGCACGCGAGTCCGTCCCCGCTGGCAGATACAGGTCGACGTCGACCTGGATCCACTGAACCACGATCGCGGGGTAGCAGTCGGAGGGGTTGTCGACCTCGATCTCCGCCTGGGTGACCTCGGTGTATCCGGCCGGGACAGTGACCAGCGCCCCGCCGAAGGTGCCCGACGCCGATGCGCGGCCCGCCTTCGGATACGGCGGAACCCACAGGCCACAATTCGGATCGACGCGCAGCGGGTTGTGCGAGGTCGGGCACGGGTACGGCCACGCCTGCTCGGCGGGACTGCCGCACAGATCCAGGCGCAGGCGCCCGTTCGGGTCGACGGAGAACTCGGGGCCTACGCAGACCTGCGCCATCTACGCCGCCTCCTCGGTCAGGCCTGCCAGCCGGCGCGCGAGCGCCTCAGGCACGCCGAGCTCCTGCAGGGCAGCGAACTCGCTGCGGGCTCGGTCGGCATCCTCCTGTCGGAACTGGGCGACCTTCTCCTGGTGGGCGGCCTGCATGCTGCGCAACTCGCGCTCGTACTGCTTGCGGGTCAGGCGCACCGCGTCCGCCGGCGCGTCCCCTGGCTCGCCGCCCTCCACGGTCCGAGCCGTGACCGACCCGTCCGCCGCTCGCCAGAACTCTTCGGCAACCATGCGCCCCCCTCCGGCTACAGGATGAACTTGAACGCTCGAACGAACGTCTGGACCCGGTTGTAGGTGGCTCCCGCCGAGCCGCGGCCCATGGTCACGTTGAACGCGTAGTTCACCGACCCGCCCGCCGCCACGTTCGCCAGCCGGAATACCTTCGTGGTCTGCACGTGGAAGTCCGTCTCGGTGCTGCTGCCGGTGTTGCGGTGGTAGACCACCTCGTCGGTGTCCTGGCCGTACGCCGCGCCCGCCCCGGCCGGAAGGATGAAGTCGACGTCGAGCTCCTGCTCCATGAGCAGGAACATCTCCCGGCAGGTGTCCGGGTTCGTGACCAGCACGTTGCGGGTCAGGATGAGCGTGTCCAGGGCCGCGGGCACCGCCACGTCCGCGAAGTTGGTCGTCTCGGTGACCTGCTGGAAGTCGGCGCGGCCCCGGGGTTCGGATCGGAGGGTCCCGTTGGAGTCGCAGTAGACGTTCCCGGCGAAGGTGTCGACCGCGCACGGGTAGGACCAGGCGCCGACCTTGGCGGCCAGCGGCGAGGCCGCCGACCCGTCGCCGGCCAGACCGCAGGTAGCGAGGGCGAGCGCGGCACGCAGCCCTGTCGGCGTGCACGTGATCAGGTTCCCGGCCGCCGCGTTCAGGATGGGCGCGGCGGTGATCGGGCTGCCACCCGAGCCGTTGCCGGACAGATCGATGCATGCGCTGTCGGCGACTGAGACGGTCGCAGCGCCTGTCGGCACGAACAGACCGTTCGGGCCCTGACTCAGGTTGTTGCCGGGCGCCGGGCTGATCCGCGCGCGGAACTGGTTGGCGTCGTCGTCATACTGCAGGCCGTCGACGAAGCCGGCGCCGACGCAGTCCTGGACGGCTTCGCAGTCGAGCATCCCCGTCGCCGAGACGACGTAGGGGTTCTGGCTGGAGCCGTTGCCCGAAACGGCAGCGCCCGGCCCGGCCGTGATCAGGCAGGAACAGCTGGAGGCGCATCCGCACCTGGCGATCGAGACCACCCCGCACCGGTCGCAGGTCGGCCCGGCCCTCTCGCCAGCGGCATCACGGCCAGCGTACCCGGCACGGGCGCGCCGCAGCGGAGGCCACCACGCCCACGCCTAGGATCAGCCGCATGTCTCCCATCCGAATCAGCTCACGCGCCCGGCCCGGCCTTGGCCAGTCGACGCCGTGACGCTCGCCATATCGGGCCATCTGGCAGACGTCGCGGGCGGCGTCGCCCGGCACGGTTGGATCGTCCAGGCCATCGAAGGTGAAGGGATTCGGCCCTACGCCCATACCGTCGGCCTGCTGGGACATGGGATGCCCGAGTTGCTAGTGACCGGGCTGCAAAGCCCGGCGGCGGCACACCTGCTCAACAGCATCGCGCCCCGGTGGCTGGCGGGCGAGTTCCGGCTAGGCAGCACGGTGGCGGTCGTGGTGGGAGACGCAGTGCGCTCCGCTGACGTGCTTCTGCACGCTGGCGGTCTCGCCGCCGTCGCTTCCGCCTTGTACGGCAAGGAGCACACGATGGTCGCTGAACTCGTGTGGACCCGGGAACGCTGATCCGACACCCGCCGAGCTCGCAGCGTCGATGGCTCCGGGCTCAGAAGAGGGTCGGCGCCAGGTTCACCAGGTCCGGTAGCGGAAGCTGGGCCGCCAGGGTTGACGAGCCCTTCCGCAGGCAGCGGCGGCAAGTGACCGGCTGTGCCGTGTACCGCAGGCGGCGTACGTCCCATCCCGCGATGCCTGTGTGGCAGTCTGGCGCAGGCAGTTCTTCGCCGCGGTGGTCGGTCGCCTTCCCCGGCCGATGGACGACTCGGGAACCTTCGACTCGTAAGCCGTGATCCTCCACACACCCAGAGTAACAAGATCACGGGCCATCGCCCTGGCTCGTGAAATATCTGCGCCAAGGAAGAGCAGCCCGCCGAGATGACTGGCGAGATTCTACGGTGAGGCGACCAGAGTATTCGCGCCTGTTTCGCCGTGCCTTGCCACCAGACGCCCCTGATCGTCTTCTTCTAGCACCCATTTGCCAATCACCACGCTGGTTCGGTGCTCAATTACACGGAGCCGATCATCGTGGTCACGCAGGATTTCCGCAGGCGTCCGGGGCCTGGTCTTCACTCGGGTCATGTGATTTCTCCGCTCTCTACGCCGCCGTCGACGGGCTGTCGATGCCTAGTGGGGCGAGCGTGATGCCGACCTTCTCGCCGTCTGCTTCGCTGAATGCCACCTTCATTCGGATCAGCCGCAGGTCGGCTGCTACGAGGCGGCAGGTCGCTTCTGAAGTGACCGGGATGATCGCACCGGGGATCAAGTCGTTGATGCCGATCGGAGTCTCCGGCGCCAGCTGCGAGTTGTCCGGCACCTCCAAAAACAGCGGCGCCGGATTCCCACCTACGACCAGTGCTCCGGCTTCGGCCTGCGCCGAAGTGGCGTCCTGGATCTCCTCCTCAGTGGCGATGAACTCCAGCAGACCGCATGTGCCGATGCCGCCCGCCTCCGCTGTGATGCCCTTCCCGACGACGGTCGCGTGAGTGATTGCGGACAGCCCATCTTCGATCACCGCCAGAGGGCCGACGAAGTGCTCGTCGGACAAGCCGGGCAATCGGCCGAGTGGGCCTTCCCCCATGAGCAGGATGCGTCGGCCGAGCGTCGTGAAGTCGAGACCCGTTCGGGCGAGCTCTCGCAGGTGGTCCAGGATGTAGCCGGAGTTCTTGGCGTATTTCCGCTCGCCGACGATACCCGCCGCGGTGATCATGAGGTAGGCGAGCACGTTCGGGTCGTCGGGGGCGAAGCCGTGCTCGATGAGCGCGGCGGCGATGACGGCCAGGTCCGCGTTGCTGGTGCCGGTGAAGTCGATCAGGTTACGGATCTTGCGGCGGAACAGCCACTGCGTGACGTCCCTTGCCGCCAGGAGTGTGTCGTCGCCGCGGTGCTCGATGCGGACGAGCGGCCCCTGCCAGACGAGTTGCTGGTCGCGGAAGATGGCCAGTTCGTTGCACCAGGAGCGAGCTTCGCCGAGGAGCTTGCAGCAATCCGGCCCCTGGTAGGGGACGGTGATATTGGCTTCGGAGGTGTCGTCCAGGACGCGGGACCAGTCCAGCGCTGCGGGGTCGACGGTGCCGTGCTGGCGTCCGCCGGTCCGGTCGTAGATGCCGATGGTGTATTCCTCCGCGCAGCCGAGCGGCCCCATGCTCATATCTCCCTGACGATGGTGCGGACGGTCACCGTGGCGTCGGTGGCGATGGTGGTGGAGTCGGCCGAGATGCACGCCAGGTAGGGGATGCCGCACTCCAAGACCGGCCAGGACAGAGGGCGTCCTTCGGGGCCGGACACGATTTGCTCGGCGGGGGTGTCGGCGCGTCCTGGGCACTGCACGTAGATGGTGCGGCGGGTGGAGTCCATCGTGAGCCGGGCGCCTTCGGGCAGGTAGGAGATGTTGATCTCGCTGCACCAGGCGCACGGGTCGAGTTCCTCGTACGGGACGCCGAACGGGTTGGGGTAGAACCGGATCCGGATGTTGCGCAGGATGTCGCTCCCGGAGTAGATCTCCAGGAGCGGGACGAGGTCGGCCCAGATCGGCGCCGATGACTCGGGGATCGCCACGCACACCTGGCGGCGGGTGAACGGCTCGCATAGGCACGGGTTGTTCGGCAGCGGCAGCTCGGGGAGGTCGGGCGGCGGGCAGTTGGGGTCGAGCGGGCACGGCTGCGGCAGCTGGGCGGCGCACTCGCCGGCCTCGTCGAGGCAGGCCGGGTCGGTCGACCATCGCACGCACTCGTCGTCGGGCGTCTCTGGCGGCCACGGCACCGCCTCGGCGACGGTCACTGCCGGTCGCAGGGCGTGCGGCCGGCCGGCGACGAGCTGGAATTGGATCTGCCGCAGTTCCCCAGGGCAGCAGCCGCAGCCGCCGATGCGCTGCTGCACGGTCGGCTCCGACAGCAGCGCCACGTCGCGCAGGGTGCGGAAGACGCCCTGCCCGCACGTCATGGTGGTGCACGGGCCGGGGCAGCATTGGCCTTCGGCGGCGGCTTCTGTGGGGCAGCAGGTCATGTACTCGAGGTCGTCCCCGCTGCATGCGCCCGGGCCGCAGGCGAGGGCGCCCTGCAGGACGCTGGCCAGCCACCGCTGGCCGTAGTCGACTGCGCACGCGGTTCGGCCGACCAGGACGCCGGTCACGGTGATGGTGCGCGGCCCGTAGCGGCGGCGGCCGATGACGGCGCCTTCGCCGAGCCGATTGGTCACCGGCCTGGACACCGGCGCCGAGTCCAGGCCCTCGACGTCGAGGACGAGGAACCCGGCGAAGTCGCCGGACGACGTCTCTGCCGGGTCGTACCAGGGCGCTTCGTCGCCGGCGGGGAGGGTGTAGGGGTCATCGCCCAGGATGGTGGCCAGTCCGGCGCAGCCGCAGTCGCGGACGGAGGCGTGCGCGGGCGCCAGACCTGCCTGCGCGTAGGCGTGGACGCGGGCGGCGTTGGCCACCTCAACGCCGGAGAAGCACAGCCAGTCGGTCGAAGCCATGGTCGCGGCCCCTTCTATCGGATCGCCGCGGTCAGGCGGCGCTCCTGCTCGTCGACCAGCTCGGCGGCGCTGGTCAGCACCTGGCCGATGTGGTTGTGGATGGTCACGTCCCGGACGTTTTGCCGGACGGCTTGTCCTGCCCTGCCGGCCAGAGCAGCCGGTGTCGCCGCCGCGGTGGTCTCGCGCGCGGGACGGAACGACGGTGTTTGCGCGGCGGGCCTGACGGGTGCCACCAGCCGGGAGGCGGCGGCTTGGACCTGCGGGGCGAGGTCTTGCAGGCCGAGCAGGTAGCCGCGGGCGGAGTCCCGGCCGTCGGCGCGCAGCACCCGCGACGGTGACTTGATCTTCAGCTCGCGTTTGACGGTGGTCGACACGCTCTTGGCGATCTCCGCCATCAGCGCCTTGATCTCCTTCTCCTGGCTCTTCAGCCCGGCCAGGAAGCCGCGCCCGGCGTTGAGCCCGGCGTCGTACAGGAAGTCGGCGCTGTCGCGGCCGAACTGGGTGGAGTTGGCGTTGATGCGCCGCTGCAGCGAGTTGATCTCGCGCAGCGTTGCGGCCGACGCCCGCGACAGGGTGTCGGCGATCGCGCCGGACTGGTCGGGGCCGCCGGTGACGAGCTGCTCGATCAGGCTCTTGTCCAAACCGCGTTTCTGCAGCCGTTCCACGTCGGCCTCGAAGGCGTCGATCGCGCGGAGCCGGTTGCGGAGCGCGGCTGCGATCCCTTCGGGGGTGGCGCGTTCGTCCTCGCTCAGCGTGGACAGGGCGGCTGTTGACCGGGCTCGGTCGGCCACGTCGGTCGCGGTCTGGGTGGCCTTCTCCAGGCTCGCGGCGATCCGGTCGCGTTCGGTGGCAAGCTTGGCCAGGGCCGTGTTCATCGTCTGCAGCCGCGCCACCAGGACGTTGTCGACCTTGGTGTTCGTCTTCTTCAGCGCGGCGCTGATCGACCGCTGCAGGTCCCGCAGTTGCCGGTTGATCTCGTCAGGGGTGGCGGCGACCAGGTTGCGGACGAAGTCGCCGGACACGGTGCGCAGAATGTCGGCGACCTTATCCTTCACCCCCTTGGACACCTTGCCGAGCTCGGCGTCGATTGGCCGCTGCGCCGCGCGCAGGCCGCGGGCGAGGTCTCGGCCGAGCAGCTCGCCCAGGTCGACGGCGACGGTCCGGCCAGACGAGCGGACCGACCCGCCGCTCGCGTACCGCGGCAGCAGGTCGAGATGTTTGCCGCCCACCATGCCGCCGGAGGCGAACCGGTTGGAGTTGATGGCGCGCAGCAGGTCCTCGTACCGTCGGGTGGCTTTGGCGTTGACCACGAATTCGCCGGTGCTCAGCCTTGCCAGGATGCTGTCGCTGGTGCCGGTGCCGGGTCCGCGCAGCTTGCCGCCTGAGGCGAGCGTCGGGAAGGTGCGCCAACCGAGTTCGTCGGCCTTGCCGCCCGTCGCGCCGGCCCGAGCCGTCACGCGGCCCATCCGCACTTCGACGTCGATGACCTGGCCCTGGGAATTGCGGATCAGCCGCTGGATCGCCGCCTGCGCCGGCCCGACGTTGGCCCGCACGTTGACGGTCCTGCTTTTCAGCCCGTTGATGCTGTTGGCCAGGTCGTCTACCTTCGGTGCGGCGGCCGCTGCCGACCCGCCTGCGCCCTGCGCCTCGATGGCGAGCTCGCCTACGTTACCCGCCGCGCCCTGGGCGCGCCGGTCCAGTACCCCTGCCTGCCGGGCGGCCTCGCTCAACCCGGTCGCCGAGTCGCCCGCCCTCTGACCGGCGGTGCCGAGCGAGCTGCCCGCCTCGTCGGCCGCCCGCTTGGCGCCGGACAGTGCCCCGCCGAGGTCGCGGATGAGGTCCCGTGCCTCCCTGCTCCGGCCTGCAAGGGCGAGGAGGGTGGGCAGTTGCCGGTCGTAGGCCGCCTTGGTCAAGTTGACGTTCTGGTTGGCGGTGAACTCGGCGTTGGCCTGGTCGCGCAAGGTGCCGATGAGGTTCTGCAGCGACGTCCGGCGCGCCTGGGAGGACGCGTCCCCGTCCTGGAGGACTTTGTTCGCGGCGGCGACGGCGTCCCGGACGCGGGTCGTCGCGGTGAACAGCGCCAGGCTCGGGTTGATCGTCAGGTCGAACGCCGCCTGGAGCGCCTTGACCCGGTCGGACAGGTTGAGCGCCTCGTTCGCGGTACCGGCGAAGGCGGTCTGGATGGCCAACGTCGGGTTCTGCGCCGCCTGGACGGCCGCCTGGTAGGCGGCGAACTTCCCAGCCGCCGCCGCGGTCAGGTTCCCGCTCTCCACGATCCCCTTGGACAGGTCGACGCCGACGGCGTCGGCCAAGGCGATGGCCTGCTGCGTGGTGATGCCGTACGTCGAGGCGACCGCTTGCGCCCCAGCATTGATGTTGGCCAGCGCCCGGCGGTTGGCCTCCAGCGCCGCGTACGCCGCGGTGGTCTCGTCGTTGAGGCCGCGCTGCGCCAGAGCGCCCTGGGCGAGCGCGACCGTGTTCACGTTGAGATCCGCGTTCAGGTCCCGGATCGCCTGGCCGATCCGCTCCTGCACCGGCGCCACCTTCGCCGCCAGGATCCGGTTGGCGTTCTCGTAGCCGGCCACGTTGTTGCGGATGGCCAGGTTCTGCGCCTGGATCGAGTCGACCAGCTCGTCACCCTTCGTCTTGGCGGCGGCCAGCGACACGACCAGCACCCCGAGCGCGGCCGCCCCGGCAAGGTAGATGTTCGGCCCGGCGGACGCCGCCGCGGTGAGCAGCTTCTGCGCGAGCGATGCACCCTTCGTCTCCTTAACGAATGTTCTGGTGCGAGTCGCGGTCGATGACAGCACGTCGGACACCGCGGAGACGGGACCCTTGAGCGCCACGGCGGTGACGACGAGCTGCAGTAGCTCGGGCGACAGCTCCGCGACCCCGCCGACCAGCTGCAGCACCCCGGACACCAGCCCGCCGACCACGGGGGCGAGCGGCGCCAGCGCCTGGATGAAGCCGGCCGCCGCCGCGCCGCCCTCCTGGACGATCGACACGATCCCGTCGATCGCGCCCGGCGCCGACGACTCCAGGAAGTCGAAGAACTCCTGGGCCCGGTCGGAGTCGAACCCATCGCCGAGCGTGTTCACCGCGTCGGTCAGCGCGGTGGTCACCGACCGGCTGAGCGGCACCAGCTCCGGCAGCAGCTCCCTCGTCTCGGTGAGCGCCGCGTTGTAGAAGCGCAGCGTGTCCGGTGCCAGGGCCGCGGACAAGTCCTTGTACTCCTGGACCAGGGACTGGGTCGACACCGCAGCGATTTTCTGGTCCGTGGTCAGCGACTCCCACTCATCGCCCATCTCCGTCTGGGCTTTGATGACCTTGGCGATGGTCGGCACCGCCAGCGCTCCGAACGCGGCGACGCCGGCCCCGGCCGCGACGAACGTCGGGGCGAGCGCCGCGCCGGCGGCGATCGCCGAGATGATCGCCTGCCTGGTGAAGGAGAGCCCGCGGACCACCCGCTCGCTCGCCGGCGGCAGCCCGGCCAGGTCTCGCAGCAGGTTCCGCAGACCACCACGGCCGCCCGCGCCGATTCCCCTGACGCTGTCGCCGAGCCGGTCGCTGGACTTCTTCGTCTTGTCCAGCTCGACGGCCGCCGACTTTGCCCCGTCCTCGACCGCCTCCAGCGCGGTCTCGGCGACCCGGCCGGAACGTTGCGCGGCCGTACCAACCTGGCCGGCCGCCTTCTCGACCTTGCCGAGCTCCTTGGCGGCGACGGAGGCCGCGGCCTTGACGTGGAGTTCGAGGCCCTCACGCAGCTCGGCCGGGAGGCGGTCGAAGTCGAGGAAGAGCTCGACCTCGGCGCGGCTGATCGGGCCGTTCGACACCGGGCACCCCAAGCGGTCGCATGGTGCCCGGCCCTCAGCTCAGCGGCGTCCTCCTTAGGCTACGGCCGCGGGCGCCCGGCCTCCCGCATCGGCTTGCGACCGCATGGCGGACATGAACGCCCGTCCTGCCTCCTGCGGCGACCAGGCGGCCACCGCCTGCCGTTTCGACATGCCAGCCGGTGGCCTCTGCAGCTGCATGTCGAGCTTGCGGCGTGCCGAGTCGTCCGCGCCGTCGACCAGCCAGGCGTGGACGAGGTTGCAGGCCCTGGCCGGGTTCGGCAGCAGCGCCGCCAGCTCGACGCCGCGCAGTGACATCCTGCCGTCCAGCTCGCCCCAGGAGGCGGCCAGGGTGGCGTACAGCCGCTGCGCCACCCACCACGTGCGGCCGGTCGCCTGCGCGACGACTCGCTCGGCGACGGCGCGGACCTCCTCGCGGGTGAGCGGATCGTCCCCGTCGTCGAGCCGGTCGGAGAGTCGCTCGGCGTCGAGCGGGTGCAGCAGCCCGTACAGGACGTGCATCTGCCACCGTGTGACCGGCAGCCACTCCAGCAGCACCGTCCACGAGCCGGACAGCTCGTAGACCTCGTTGTCGAGCACGAACGACGCCGGCGGTCCGTGGACCGCCGGCCGCCACTCCTCCACCCCGGGGTCAGGCGCGCGCCGTGCGGGCCGCCCGCGCCCGCTTCGGGCGAGCGTCCGGTGCGGGTTGCTGCTCCTTCGCGGCCAGCTTCTGAATGATCTGCGGGATGAGCAGGAACAGGTCCGCGCGCTCCAGATCGTCGCTGTCGTTCTTCACCCGGGCCATCAGGCGGCGCAGCGACTCGGGGACGATGACGCGCTCGAGGAAATCCCATCCGGCCCAGAGAACGTCCGGGCCGGTCGCCCGGCGCGCCTGCGTCTCCTCCAGCTCCACGAGCAGGTCCTCCCACTTGCGCGGCTTGACCAGGAAGTAGGTGGCGCCGTCGAGCTCGAAGGCGACCATCCGATCCGCGACCGACTCGGTGGACAGGTGCGGCTTGGGCTTGGTCGTGAACACGAGATCCGGATCCACCGCCACATCCACCGCCGGTGCTGCTGCCTCGGTGTCCTTGACCGCGACGTCGCTCATCGTTCCCCCCGGATGATGCGCTGTTAGATGGTGTCGCGGACAGGGTACGGGCAGGCGGCCTCGAACGCCCTGCGCAGCCACCGGTCGCCCTTGATGCCTTTCACTGAGGCGGCGAACACGACGACGCTGCCGCCCTTCGGGACGAACACCAGCACCTTGGCCCGCTTCGGCGTGATGGGCTTACCGGTCGGCCCGTAGATGCCGGTGCCGATGTCGAGGAAGGCGGAGTAGTGCGCGTAGGAGCCCGCCCGGCCCACCATCCGCGTCGCGTATGGGAACACCAGGTGGTAGACCTGCCCACGGGCGAACCCGGAGTCGACGCGGATGTTGCGGCGTCCCAGGTGCGCCGTCTGCCGCATGATGCCGTCGACGTGCCGGTAGACGTCGCCCTGAGGGGATCGCAGCAGCCGTGTCAGGTTGGCGTCGTTGTTGCGGATCCGCACCCGATACCTGGCCACCTACAGCTCCTCTCGGACGGCCGTCAGGCGGCGTCGTCGTAGTCGGGCACGCGCACCGTCAGCTCGACGTGCGGCTCAGGCGGAAGGGGCGTCGCCTCGTTTTCAGTGCCCTCGTCTTCAACGAGCCTCATCCACCCGCTCCTCGTCCGGTACAACGTCTGCCTGTGACGCGCTAGAGGTTTCGGAGCCGTGGTCGGCCAGCAGCGTCAGCTTGCCCTGATCGATCACCTTGCGGATGTAGGGCGAGTCGGTGACAGTCCGCTCCTCCCGGTCGCGGAAACCCAGCACCGGCACGTTGGCCCTCACGGTCAGCTGTCCCATGACCTCAGCAAAGCAGGCCGCCTCCAGCGAGAGCTGGAGGCGGCCTGCTGCGGCTGCGTGTCGCCGACGGCCATCGCGGCGCGGGAGCTTCCTCTAGCTCGCGGCCGGCCCGGAGCGCCTCAGGTGACGTCGGGGGTGGCTGAGGCCGCGTCCAGCAGCCGCTTGAGCAACGCCGCATACTTTTCGTGGCTGACGCGGCAGATCCTTGCGTCCGTCCAGGTGGGCGTGCTGGTGAGCGACACCTGCGTGACCATCCAGCCAGGCCGCAGCCGTCCGTGCTTCACCCAGCCCGGCCGCAGGTCCGCGCCCCTCTCGGTCGGGACCGCCCAATCGATATCACGCAGGCTGGTTTCGACGTGGACGGGCTGGTCGAGCATGCTCGGGTCCGCGCCGTCCAGCGACCCGTTGAGGTAGCCGATCCCCATCAAGCGGTCGTCCTCCACCCACACCCATTGGACTTCACCCACTGCGTGCGTGGCCGGTCGAGATGGGTCGCGCCGGTCAACCAGGTCGGTCGGCAGGCTACGCAGGGAGGGCAGCCGCTCGCCCGGGTGCTCGATGCTGGTGGCCGTCGCGGGCACGGTGCCGAACACGGCCAGGACGCCGCTCCATGGGATCAGGTGGGCGTCGGCTGGGTCGTCCAGATGGCGTATCTCGTACGGCAGGCGGGCATCCGGCTGCGGCGTGCAGTCGTCCAGGTCGTGCTCCAGCACCATGCGGAGGTCATCGAGAGCCTGCCTGGCGCGCTCCACGGCCGCCACGAGCCGGTTGCCGCCTTGCTGTCCTGTCACGTCCAGCCCGGCGCGGGCCAGCATGCTGGAAAGGGCGTCGAGGTCACCGAGCTGGCGGGCGTTCAGCAGCTGCGCTGCCAGCCGAGAGCCTGCGAGGCCCTCCCCGTCGAGGCCTCGGTCGGTCAGCCGGTCGCTGGCCGTGACCAACGTTACGGCTCCGGCGGCGCTGCCGCCGATGTCGAATCGCATCGCGTGGCCGGCCAGGTCGCACGTCTCCCAGGCGGTCACCTCGCCGCCCTCGAGTACGGGCTGGAGCGGCGCGACCGGCATCGTCGGCGCGCCCTCGGCACCGAGGATGTCGGCGACGGGATACCACTCTCGCCACCGGCCGCCGTCCAGCTTCCAACACCGTCCGGCGCTGTCCACGGCCGTGAGGAGCAGCTCAACTTCCATGATCGTCCTTCTTGGTGAGGTCGGCCAGGGCGGTTTCGGCGTCCAGCCGTACCCATGTGGTGGGCGTCTGGGTGGTGAGCCGCACCGCAGGGATGGTCCAGCCGGTCACCAGCCGCTGCCGAGGTCCCTTCGACCGGCCTGACCATGACACGCCGCCGTCGGCGACGGTATGGAGCGGCAGCAGGCAGGTCAGGTGGGGCGTGAGCAGCAGCTGGTGGGTCTGGTCCTTGGCGATCTCTCCGGCGGCGAACAGCTTGCCGGAGTCGCCGTGGAACTCCAGCACCTGGCCGATCTCCCAGCCTGCGCTGTCCAGCAGCGGCGCGGGGAGCGACCTTTCGTGCGGGGTATAAGGCCACGGCTTTTCCACGAGTCCGCACCATTCAGCCTCGTCCTCGAAGGTGAGCAGCTGGGCGACCCAGCGCTCCGTCGGCGTGTCCTGCGTCCATAGACGGCGGCCGGGGGCAGCGTCGCCCACCCGGTGGGCGGGGTTGGACAGGTCGATGGAGACGAACTGCTTGACCAGCGACCCGTGAGAGGCGGGAGCCTGTTCCGATGGGGTCTGGAGCGCGATGCCGCGCCGTTCGAGGAGCGTCACGAGGCGGTCCACGTCGCTGGGCGCGCCTTCCATACGCACCTGCACCCTGCCGTGAAGGCGCGCTGGGCCGGTGATGGTCAGCCCGAGCGCGGCGGCTTCGTCCTCCAGGGCGCGCCGCCGTTGCCGCCATTCGTCGGGGTCGGTCGGCGCGACGTTCCGGCTCATGTTCAGGGCCTCCAGTGTGTTCGGGCTATGAGGTGAGAAGGACCGCGGCGTCGTGAAGCGACGCCGCGGTGGCGGCGGCGTTCTCCGGCGGCACCGCCGCAGCGCCGGCCAGAAGGTTGACCATCGAGGTGGCCACCTGGCCTTCGTTCAGGCCGGACGCGCGGCAGGACGCCAGCGCGATGACGACGCCGCTACGGCTCATGGCGGCACCGGCGTGGCGCAGCTGGGCGTCCACGGGGGCGTCGCTATCGGCGGCTCGCTCCTGCAGAGCTTTGGTCACGGTGTTCAAGTAGGGGCGGGCCAGCTCCAGCAGTTCCCCGCAGGGGCTGGCCGCCTCGGATGCCCAGGAGACGTCGTGGGTGCCGTCGAGCAGGCGCGGGTCATCGGTGCCGGTGACGACGAACTCGACTCCCGTCCCCTGCTCAGTGCCGATGCATACCGAGGCGCGGTCGACCCGATGGGACGGGGTGTGGCAGGAGTACAACTCCCTGACCGGGGCGGCAGGTGCCGCGGCAGGCTGGAGCAGGTGATAGGCCGTGGTGCCGCCCAGTACCAGCACGGCGAGAGCGGCGGTGGTCAGGGCGGCGGCCTTGGAGACGGTGGGGCGGCGCATGGTGGGGTCCTCCCGGGGGTGAACTCAGCCCCGCGGGCGTGGCTCAGTTCAGCGGTAGTCGTCGGGGGCTGGGTCAGAAGCGTCGGGGTGGTAGTGGCCATGTTTGTCCGCGTACCAGAGTTCTGACGCTCTGCGACCGAGCTTGCACGTGCAGTGTGCATCGACTGTGCTCGGAATGAGGACCCTTTGCAGGACCTCGGCCAAGCCGGTCCGGGTGGACACCCACGCGTCCTGGCCGACGTAGTTCC
The DNA here is from genome assembly GCF_044456745.1 of Nonomuraea sp. NPDC050790. NCBI lineage: Bacteria > Bacillati > Actinomycetota > Actinomycetes > Streptosporangiales > Streptosporangiaceae > Nonomuraea > Nonomuraea sp. NPDC050790. The sequence continues at coordinate 88,763 of NZ_JBITGF010000001.1, forward strand.
GCAGGAACAGGTCGGCCATCTCGTCGAGTAGCTGATCGTCGATGGGCCGCTCGGGGATGCTGCGGGTCACCATCCGCCCGGTGTCGAGGCATAGGCCGCAGTCGGGGGCCCGCCGCCATCCGGCCTGCCCTGGCGGCGCCGTTGTTCTGGCAGGTGTCGCCTCAGCGTTCACTACGGTCTCCAGGAGTGTCCGGTCCAGCTTCGTGTTCTTCTGAGCCGCCCGTGGCCTGCTCGATCACCCATCGGACGGCGGCGGTCCGGCTCTTCAGACGGTCCTCCACGAGCGTCAGATGCGGCGAGTAGTGCAGCCCGGCCGGGAAGCGGAAGTGGGTGCCGGCGTGCCATCGGGACTTAACCTGCCGGGAACGGTGGCGGGCCTGGCCGATGATGCCGAGGACCTCGTGCCAGGAAGTCGGCCGCTCCTTGGAGCGGGTGATCAGGTAGTAGTCGGGCCCCTCGTCCTCGATGCCCCAACCCGCCAGGAGGGGTGCACCGGCGTGGAGCCAGACGCCCGCCGCAGGGATCGGCGCCGTGCCGTAGCCGATCATGTCGACGGTACGGTGCTCCGTCCGCCACGCGTCGCGTGGCCCCCCACCCTCGAACCGTGATCGGGTACCGGGCTCGGCGTCGTATCGGTATTCCCGGACACGACCGCAGCCTCCGGGGAGTGGACAGACGAGCTGGACGACCGCCGAGCGGATGTCGCCCTCGGGGGATTCACGGACGTGGTCGCGAACGACCCAGCCCCGGACGCATCCCCGTTCATGCTCGCTGACCCGCCAATCGAAGTATTCGCTGTGCGCGCGGATGGTCACCGCTCCTCCTGCTGCTGTTCGGCGCAGTCGTGGCAGGCGCGCTCGCCGTTGCGGCCCTTCGGCCATGGCCGGACGCCGCGCACCAGGCAGATGGCGCACGTCCGGTTGAGCTCGAACGCGGCCTGCACGGCGGGCGGCAGCGGCGCCAGCGGCACGCTGTCGGCCACGGCATACAGCGGCGCGTAGCCTCGGCTCGTCGGGTAGGACGCGATCGGCTGCTGGCCTTCGGCGGGACGGCGCCGGGCCAGACGCAGCATCGTCTTGGTGGCCAGCTGCTCGGAGAACAGGTCGTCGTGCCGGTAGATGAGCCGCCCGTCCGGGCAGTGGATCAGGCGTCGGCGCCGACTCCGCTCGGCGAGCCCCACTTCGGGCGTAATGACCCACAGCGCCGGGTCGATCGTGAGGACTTCTCCCTGGTCGGTGTGCAGGCGCAACCGGCCGTCGCCAGCGGGTGGGTCAGCGGACGGGAGAAGCACGCCGGCCAGGTGGCGGCTTCCGCTGCGGGAGGCTGCGCGGACGCGCCATCCTGTCCACTGTCCGGCGGGAGGCTCCTCAGCGTCGGGCATGCCGGGCAGCGGGCTGGGGTCGGGCACGGGGGTCCTCTCTGATCGGGGCTGAGGTCGTTGGTGGAGCGGTGGGCCGACAGATCCGGGGCCGACCGAGGTGTGGGCAGCCCCGGCGCGGCCGAGGGCTACTGGCACAGAGGATCGGTTTGGACGAGCAGCTCGACGTCTTCGAGATCGGCGATGTACAGCCGGGCGATCCTGAACAGGCCGCGCAGGTTGTGGCGGGCGAGCTCCGCGTGCTCGGTCGCGTCCTCGTAGTCGACGTGGGGCAGCTCGTTGTCGCTGCCCGTCGGCTTGGACATCAGCTGGTGCAGGCAGAGGTCAACGTCGTTCAAGCGGGCGAGCATCTCGTTGAGCGCGTCACGCATCTCGTGGGCCACGCCCTTGTGATGGGCGAATGCGACGCCCGGGGCGGCGGGGTCATCGCCTCTCTCGTGGCCATCGTGTCGGATGCCGGCGCGGTCAACGCTCTGAAGGTCGGTCATCGGATTCCTTCCCTGGGGGCTGAGGTGAGGCGGGGCCAGGCACGGCCCGGAGCGGCCAGTGCGGGCCGGGTTGAGGACCTCACCGGCTGGGCTGGTCGCCCTGGATCGTGCCGGGATGCCGGGTGGCCTTCTCGGGCTCGGCACGGGGCTGGGGGTCTTCAACGCCCGTTTCTGGGCCAGTCGCGCCAGGTCAGCAGGCCGCCGAAGACAGCGATGGTCACGCCGCAGGCGAAGACGTCCATCAGGTTGCCGACCGGCGGGCCGGACAGAAGTTCGAGCCCGGAGGCGGCGGCGGTGACGACACCGAGCACGGCGGCCAGCGCCCAGGTGCTTCTCATCCGCCAACACCCGCAGCCGCGTCCGCGCGCCGTGCCTGCTCCTGCCGCCAGACGATCGCGACCTGGTCGCGTAGCTCGGGGGCGACGAGTGCAAGCAGGTGGTCGGCCCGCTCCTGGTAGGTAGCCTGCCGCTGTGCCGAGTACGGCGTGCCCTCGGGAAAGTTGAGGCTCTCGTGCACGCAGTACAGCTCACGAGCTACGGCCAGGAGCTGGGCCAGCCTGCCGGAGTCGATCTGGGTCGTCTCCGGCAGCTGGTGCTCCGCGCTGTGGTCGCCGGCGACGAGCAGGCCGTGCTTGCACGTGCACAGGTGCTCTACGGTGACGGGCTTGAGTACCTGATCGAGAACGCTGGCGAGCCCGGCCCGGATCGCTGCCTCCGTGGTGGGGCCGTCCTGGTGGTCGATGAAGACGGCTGACATCTGGTGCAGCAGCTCGGGAGTGATGTCGATGCGCGGGGTGCCGGTCCAGGCGTAGCGGCCGGTGTCGTGACAGCGGCCGCAGTCGGGGCGGTCGAACAGGGTCGTCATCGTTGGTCGACTTGAATGGTCGTTGGGCATGCTGCGCGTCCTTCTGTCCTTTGGATGGGGTGTCGCACCGCTGGTCAGACCGTGGTCGGGCGCGAGCGTCACGGCTGGACCAGCTGTATGGGAAGGGCCTGTCCGGGTTGTCGCACGCAGCTGTCGTTGGACGGCTGGAGCGAGTTGATCACGTATCCCTTCCGGCTCGCGGTCGGTGGTCAGGCCTTCTCGAAGCTCTGCGCAAGCAAGGCTTCGCGGTATGGAGAATCAAGTGAACTGATGCAATTCTTACACTACGGTGATGTGGGCACTGTTTCAAGTGTTTCCCTACATCTAAGTGCGACGCCTTCGTGAGGGCGAGTCGGCAACCTCGCGCGACGGGCGGGGCAGATGGCGCAATCCTGCTCTGACCTGGGCTCCGGAGCCGGTTGCCATCCTGAGGTGAGCAGCTACCTCTGGCCTGCATATCGAGCAGGGTTGAACGAAGTCGCGGCCGTCGGCGCCGACGCGGGTGATCCACCCGTACTCACAGCCGACATGGAGGCACTCGCAGGCACTGAACGGGCATGGGAGCTGCATGCGGCCACTCCTCTCATCCGGAGACAATCGCCACTGTTTCCTGCTATGGAAACGATAGCTTCCCAGGTGGAGACCCTCACGTACATTTCTCGCCTCTTCCGACTGGGCGCCCGGAGGTGAGGGCGCCTCTTAGTGCTGCGGGGACAGTTCTCAGTGAATCCCATACGCCTGATCATGGAGACCGCTAGCCTTCAGTCAGCTGCGCACCTCGGGGAAGCGCATCCTGGTGGAGGTTTGGGGGCCATCGGGAAGCCGACATCCTCAACGAAGGCGCGAAGCAAGGTCATCGCCCCGGGGCATCGCACCGGGCGAGACTCCCAGGAGGCCCGGGGCCATACATCGGGGTCACACCCGGGCAAAGAGAAGGGCTCCCGCCCGACGGCGGGAGCCCTTCTCGCATCGAGGGGTTATCCCCATTGCACGGCAGGCGAGCACCAGGACACGCCCGGCCCGACGCTGCATGCATCGCCCAGATGGATCATCACATTCCTCTCCATTGAGGCCCGAAATGCAATGCGAACACTACAGTGATATGGCGGGCAGAACGAAGAGTCTTCATGTTACAGATGGGCAAAGAGGGACATCGACGTGCGCTCATGACCACGTCCGGGCCTGCGCGTCTCGGCGTCGCGTGCGACCCCTGACGTCGCGATTTACGGACAGCAGTCGTCGGCTTTCACGGTTACCTGCAGGTAGCCGCCTACGCAGCCGCCTTCTGGACCTAGCGGGCGCCACTCGCCCACGATCATGCGTCGCGTGGGTCCTCCGGCCGGGCGAAAGCAGCAGGAGGCCGCGAGCCGCATCGCAGCCGCGTCGTCGAGGACGATCTCGGTGTCGCGCGTCAGCCTCTCGGCCGAAGGTGGACGGCCCCGGCCGTCCACCTTCGCGGCGCACCGGTAGGCGCCCAACTCCAGCTGCACGGCCCACATCCCGAGCGGGCATGCCTCGGCTTCCAGCAGGCGTTGCGGCCATCGGCTGGTCGTGGGCCACATGCCGTCCACCCGCACCCACGCCTGTCCGTTCCCGCGGCCGCAGTCGCAGCACAGGTCAGCCGCCACGTTCGCGCCCGGGAGAAGACTGCAGCGGCACGGTGCTCCGGCAACGGTTCCGTTGAGCGCCTCGCAGAAGCACGCCAGCAGCTCATGAGCGAGATCGAACGCGACCTTGTCGATGTTCACGGCCATGATGTCCTCCGCGGCCGGGGCCGGTCAGGCGACAGCACCCGAGAGCGCTGGCGCAGGCCGTACGGGTTCACCGCAGTGATCCACTGGTCGACCTCGGGAATACCGGTCCGCCCCTCGGTGAGGAACGTCATCGGGTCGACGAAACCCACGGTGACGCCTTGCCTGGTCACCGTGGTCACCCGCTCGGGCAGCCGGCAGCAGTCGTCGCCCTTGCAGGCGTTCAGCAGTTCGCATGCGTACGCGGAGTAGGCGTACATCGCGGCTTCGTCCAAGGGCATGCCGCGCGTGTAGGTGACCGCGAATGCGTGCCCGTCCACATCGTCGACCGCCGCGGTCAGGTCCGCGCATTCCGGCCAGCATCCGCCGTCGAGCCTGACCAGCTCACGATGGTTGTCGATGCGGTAGGCCGTCGCCGGCAGCTGTACCCCGTCAACGACGACGCGGACGATCTCCTGGGCAGGCCCCTCCAGGTCGACCTTGCATACGTGACAGCACGAGCAGGTACCGGAGCAGGCGCGGCAGTTGATCCACCCGGCGCTCGTGAGCAGCGGGTAGAACGGGGGACCGACGCCGAGATCGAGTGGGCCTCCTCCGCCGCACGTCTTGCCGCAGGGGCGGACCGTCAGCTCGCACACGCCGTACTGGCCGCCGACGAGCGGCGCAAGGATCTGTGCTGCGATCTTGCCTACCTTCGCCCGGAGCCCCGGTTCCGCATCCACCCAGCCTGGACAGCAGGTTGGATCAGGAGCCGGGTCCGGCCAGCATGGCGTGTGATCGGTGAGCGACATTGTCAATCCTCTCCGTCGTCGGGTTCGCCGAGCGGCGCCCACCCGCACCCGTGGCAGACCGCTATCGCTCCGATCACGCGAAGACCGTCGCCGCCCAGGCCGTGGATGGTGCCGGTCAACATCTGCTCCTGCGCGCACCGGGGGCAGGCGTCGACGACCAACTCGCCCATGTGCGCGACGATCCCAAGACCTTCAGCGGAGTCGCCGTCGTCGTGCTCGATGCTGTCGAGGATGTCGGCCAGGTCGCTGCATTCGGCCAATACGAGCGCCGCCATCTGGCGCACCGAGCGCTGGGACCAGGCCAGGCCTTGTCTCATGGCGGCCACGTGCACGGCGTCGACCAGATTCGCGGGCACGTCCTCGGGCTGGATCGGTGACGCCATCGTGCGCTTCCTCTCCCGATGTCGGCGTAGCATCCCGGCGTGTCGTACTGAGGGCTCCACCCTTCGGGGTCGAGGGTGGAGCCCAGCTCAGCGGTGCCCTTCGGCTACGCGGCCAGGGCCACGCATCCGCAAGCGGCCTCGGGCGGCGGCACCGTCGTCAGGTGCAGATCGAGGTGGTCCTTGGGCCCGATCGGCGTGAGCAGCGGCCCCGGCGTGTTCGCCGCGTCCGTAGCGTCGACATCGTGGGGGCCGACGCCCCAGCCGCTGCCCTTCTCGGAGCGGCCGGTCAGGGTGAACGTCGTCTCGCCGTTCTCGATCGTGAAGTCACTGATGATCATGTCTTTGAGCCACGGGATCAAGAAGTAGCCGTACTGCGGGAGACCGGTCGTTGTACACCGCTCGCCCGGCACTTCGGTCCAGATCTCCAGGCCGACACCGCCGTCACACAGGATGTCCTCGCCGATCCTGTTGCCGACCGAGTTGCCTTCCCAGTCGAGCACGGTTTCGTAGCCCGACAGCAGAGTGAACAGGTCTGGATCCACGCCGCAGAAGGTGATCTCGAAGTTCACCCACTTGAGCTGTGGGCAGTCCTTGGAGCTGATGCAGATCCGGCCATTTGCGCCTTTGAGCTCAATTTCGTCACCCTCGGCGATCTCCGGTGAGTACGAGGACGTGATCAAGCCATCGGTGGTGACCACCGAGCACGGCCCGACAACGGGGATACCGCAGGCGTCGACCTTGGTCGCCCGGGTCATCAGACCATGGATGGACTTCCAGCACTTCGCAGGCAACGGACGCACCTCCTATCGGAGTTCGCGCCCGGCCCACGACCAGCGGCAATCTACGAAGGCCAGCGTATCCGTCCATCCATGCCCTGAGCCGCAGCGTGGCACGACGGCATGTTCGCTCTACATCGTCAGCGTCTTCCACGCGTCGCACGACCAATCAGGAAGCCAAGAACGGCCAGGGCAAGCGCAGACCCATACATTCCCCACCTGTGTGGATCGGTGGTCACGTTCGCCGGTGCTTGGTGCTCGGTCGTTGGCGGGGGTGGCTCGTCGGGGGTCTGCGGTGTGTGTGGATCGGTGGTCGCGTTCGTCGGTGCTTGGTGCTCGGTCGTTGGCGGGGGTGGCTCGTCGGGGGTCTGCGGCCTGTTCGATAGCCACCAGCCGAGGTAGCACGCGGCCACGATGACGCCACCGCCAACGGCCCAAAGAATCACGGAGCTGGTGGCCTCATCTGCAATAAGATCAGCATCCAGTCCATCGGGCATGTCTTCGCGAGCCGGAAACATGGGCAGGCTGAGGAGTTGCTGCTGTACCGGATAGGTCGTGATGAGAGTCAGACACATCGTGACGACGGCGCCAGCTGCACCTCCCCGGAGGATGGCCTCCCAGATGGGGACGGGCGACGGAAACCGAAGGAACGCGCTGATGATCAAGAGCAGCGAGAATCCAACCAGCGTGGTCGCCCACGACCAGGCGCCATCATCCTCAAAAATCGTGATGCCGACGGCCAGCGGCACGGCTGTGAGCGCCGCGGGATCAACCCGCGTGGGTCCTTGAGAAGCCTTATCCACGAGCAGTCACCGTAGTGAGGCGTCATGATCCAAATGGCCGCCTTAGGAGTATTGGCCCGATTGTTCAACTGCGGGGCGGCTCCTCAGAAGCAAGTTGGAGCTGAAGCTTGACCACGCGCAAGTCGGCGCTGCGCCCCCGGGTCGCCTGGCTAGTGTCGTAGGTCAGCAACGTGACCGGCCGGGCAGCCAGAGCCTCAATCGCTTTGGCTCGATCGATGATCTCGTCGTCGGCGATCGGCAGCCGGGTGTGCCCTGCGGGATCGAGCACGATCTCCATCGTGATCCGCCGGGTCTCCTGACGATTCTTGCCGAACCACGCTTCGCGTTCGCGGAAGACACCCCAAACGGACGAGGCGAGGACCCGGTCCAAGACAGCAAGTGTGTGGCCCGCCCGCCACCGTGTGTGCTGCTTGCCGTGCTGCTTGAGGTTGTCCAACTCGTCCACGACGACCATCGGAAACAGCAGGTGGATGTCGTGGTAGTCGCGTGCCTCGATGAGCGGAGCGAAGTCGGCTTCCTCCAGCCGCTCGGTGTGCTGGACGAAGAAGCTCGTGTCGGCGACCACATAGACGGCCAGGTCGCTCCATCGCTGGACATGATCGTGGAAGGTATCCATGGCCTGCTGCAGGTCGGTAGCTCGCTCCTCGAGTTCCATCCGAACCAGTTGCGCGATATGGACGGCCTGCCTCCCATGGAGGTGAGGGGCCGTGGAGATCACCTGTTGCAGCGCCCAGTACCTGCGGGTGAGGACAAGCCGATCGAGGTCGCGGGCGCTGATCTGGCTACGAAGGTGTGTGGCCGCTTCAACAGCCCATGACAGGTACTTCAGGCACAGCTCGTCGTGCTCGGTGATTGTGCTCCGTGCGTTAACCGCCTCGGTCCACACGTGGTTGAGTGCCTGGCGGATGTTTCTACGATCCGAGCCAGGCAGCGGGGAGATCAGCATCTCGCCAGAATCTCACCGCGTGTGCCCGACCTGTGCGGATATGGTCATCCGTCTGTCGCGATCCAGCCCTCGACGGGCGGGCGATCCCGCATCATGCCCGGTATGCCTAGCATCGATGCTCGTGCCTATCTCGCTACCGACCTCCCAGGGTTTCCCGCCGCAATCTTGTACGTGTCGCCCCCGCTCGGGGACCCGGACGTCGATGTCCTTCCCCCAGTTCTGGACGCTCGGGGTCTGTCGTACACGCTCATCGAGGACGGGACCACGCTCGTCCTGAAGCCTGCTGGCCCCGGCTGGCAGTGCAGGCTCTCCCCGCAGGGCCGTCTCAGCGTCACTCACCGGGGCGCGGTGCTGGTCGACGTCGACCAGTTCATCGCGATGCCGGGGTGGCGGGAGACGGCCCTCACCGAGCAGAAGGTCCTGGTGATCGCGGGGCCGCCGATTCCTGCCGTCGCTGGCAAGGGCACGCTGCGAGACCTGCTCGACTGGATAGGCGGCCGGATCACCTGCTCAGGCATCGTCTCCTCGGTCGAGGGACCTTAGACGCCGCGGCGCCAGCGTGGTCGGCGCCGCCTCGGTGTTCCTGCAGCTCATGACCTTGCCCGGCCAGCGGCACGGCCAGCGCGCGTCTCGCTGTCAGGCTTCCTGCCCGTGCAGCTCGGGGTCGTAGCCCGCCAGCCGTTCAGCCGTCGCACGAGGAATGCCGGCGGTCAACAGGGCGTCGAGGTCGGCCAGGACCTGCTGGCGCTCGACGGCGAGCAGCGCGTCGCGGTGCTCGGCTACGGCGTCGTCGATGTTCGCCGCCGCTGCCTGGTACTCCGACTCGGTGATCTCGACAGCGTCGGGTAGGGGCGCGGGCGCGTCGTCCCCGAGAATTGCCCGGCTCGATACGGACCCGTCGTCATGCCGGTAATAGATGATCTTCTCCATGGTTCCCCCTGGTCAGAGCACGAAAATGAACGCCCGCATGAAGCTCTGGATCCTGTTGTACGTCGCGCCGCCGCTGCCTCTGCCCATCGTGATGTCCAGCGGCTCCACCAGGACCTGGCCCGGGGTGAGCTGCCGGTTGTAGACCTTGGTGACCTGGCAGTGGACATCGAGCGCGCCGGACGACCCCCTGTTCGCGAAGTACTGCATCTCATCCGAGGTGATGCCGCCGGCCGCGCCGCTGTTGGCGGGAAGGTCGAAGTCGATGTCGACCTCCACCTCGCAGACGACGAACGCGTTGCGGCACGCGTCCGGGTTGGTGATCGTCAGCGTGCGCGTCACGATCACGTTGTCGAAGCCGGTCGGTACGACCGGGGACGGGAAGTTCTGGCCGACGGTGTCCTGCGTGTAGGTGGCCATCGCGCGCGGCTCGCTGCGCAGTGCGCCTGCGCTGTCGCAGAACACCCGCCCGGCCAGCGCGTCGACGTCGCACGCGGGGTAGGGCCACGCCTGCACCTGAGCGGCCAGCGGCGAGGCGGCAGTACCGTCCCCGGCCAGGCCGCACCCAGGCGCAGCCAGTACAGCGCGCAGACCCGACGGGGTGCACGACAGCAGGTTCCCGCCCGCGGGATCGAGGCGTGGCGTCGCGGTCAGCGGCGAGGCTCCGGTGCCCTGGCCGCTGAAGTCGATGCATTCGCTGTCGGCCGAGGTGACTGCGGTCAGCCCGGTCGCGGCCGGCGCGAACAGGCCACCGTCGCCGCCGATCGACAGGGAGTTGCCCGCGTCAACGGAAAGGTCGGCCGCGATGACGCCGGTGGCAGGGTCGTAGTCGATGCCGTCGCCGGCGGACAGGCAGCCACGCACGCCGGCGCACTCCACGTACAGGCCGTCAGGCCCAGACCCCATCAGGTTGGACCCGCCGCCGGGCGGGGTGGCGTCGAGCCGTACCGCGCCGCTCACCTCGTACGGGTCGCCTGCTGCGCCCGTGCCGGTCAGCGTGAGGTCGACGGTGTCGGTGTCGTTGACCGCCAGCGCGGTCGCTCCGCCGCTGGCGGCGGGAGCGAATAGGCCGGTCGGGCGGCACTCCAGGGCGTTGGCCGGATCGGGATCGATGACCGGGCCAGCAGTGAGGGGGGAGCCGGCGGATCCGTCGCCGGTGAGAGCGATGCAGTCGGTGTCAGCGGTGGCCACCGTGGCGCCCGCCGCGGGGACGAACAGGCCGTCGTCGCCTCCCAGGACGAGGTTGTTGCCTGCGTCGGTGGAGATCGCGGCGCCGATGACGCCGGTGCTGGGATCATAGGTGGAGCCGGGTCCGGCCGACAGGCAGCCGCGCACGCCTTCGCACTCGACGAACAGTCCGTCCGGCCCTTCGCTCAAGAGGTTCGATCCGCCGCCGGGCGGCACAGGATCGAGGACCACGTCGGCGGTGACCTCGTATGGGTCGCCGGCCGTGCCGGTGCCGCTGAGGGTGAGGTCAACCGAAGGGCTGTCCTGGACAGCGAGGGCGGTAGCAGCGCCCCCGCCGGCGGAAATGATGTACGGGGCCGAGGAGGACCCGTTGCCCTCGACGCTGACGCCAGCGCCGGCGACGACGCGGCAGGTGCAGCGGGGCGCGCTGCAGCAGTTGGCCATGATGGGCTCCGTCTCCCGGAGAGATGGATCGCCCGGCCCACGACCAGCGGCGTCGTGTTCGAGTCTAGGGGGGCGCGAGGCGGTGGTCAGGTGGCCACAGCGTGAGCGTGCACGGTGACGCCAGCTGCGGGTGCGCCGACGGCCAGGACGCCGATCCCGAGGATGGTGACCCCGGCCGAGACGAGGACGTGGACTGTCGTTGACGTGGCCGAGTTCGCGGTAATGGTGTGCGAACGGAACGCAGCGCCGCCCTGCAGGCCGATGGTCACGACCGGTGCCGCGGTGAATACCCCGGCCGGCCAGATGAAGGTGGCGTTGCCGTTGGCGTCCGTTACGGCTCGCGCTCGTTCGATGCCGCGTTGGAGGGCCTCGTAGTCGCCAGCGGTGCTCATGCGATCCTGTTCCACCGCAGGGTGGTTCTGCCGCTGGCGTCGCTGACAACCCTGGCGGTCTGGGAGGCGCCGGACGCGTTGAACCGGGCGGCCTCCAGCCGGACGGTGCGCGGCCCGGTCACGACATGCTCGACCTGGATGGGAGCGGTGTTGTTGTAGCCGTGGCTGACGGCGCCCGCGGAGGCGGTCACACTGATCTGCTGGACGATCACCTCGCTGCCGGGCACGACGGCTCCCGCGGTGACATCGAACAGGCGCGCCACAGTGAAGGTGTTGACGGGCGAGACGGCAGTCATCGCTGAGCGGACGGTGGCGTCCAGCTGATAGATGCCCGCGGAGGGCAGGAGAACGGACAAGCCGGTCGGTGTCCAGGCGCCTGAGGCGGTCGGCTGCAGGTCGAGCATGGCGGGCAACTGGCCGTGGCCGCGGCCAGTGAGGCGGAGAGAACCTGCGGTTCCGGTCATGCTGGCGTGTCTCCTGTCGGGCCGAGCCAGTGGCCTGAGATGCGGGTGCGTCCGTCTGGGTTGGAGATGACTGCCGCTGACCCCGTTTGCCCGATGCGGTAGCTCCACAGGGTCACCAGGTCGCCGACTGCGAAGGTGTGGAGGAACGACAGGCCGCCCGTGGCTTGTGCGCCGTTGCCTGACCCGGTCACGCCGACGATGAGCGCCTCGCTGCCGACGATCGCCGTACCGTTCTTGTACAGGGCCGTGGTGACGTACTGCGCGCCGCCGCCGGCGGGCAGCCCGACCGCGCAGCGCGCGTTGTAGTCCACCTCCCACACGCCAGCGCGCGGGATCGCGAGCGCAGGCACGGCGGTGATCTGCTCATAGACGCGATCCGCGCCGGTGAGGGTGTGGTTGAAGGTGAGCGTGGCGTTCTGCGCCCAGGAGGCGTCGACCTCCGGGCGCAGAACCGCGTTCGTTCCGGTCACGGTCAGACCTCGCGGGTGGAGGTCACGAGGAAATCGGTGCCGGATGCGCCGGTGAAGACGTAGGCGTCCTGGAGGGACTCGCCCGCGTCGCCACCTCGATCCACGCCCCAGGTGAGCGAGGTGCCGGCGGTGACCGCGACGGCGGGGCTGCCGCCGATGGCGACGGTCGGGCTACCCAGGTAGACGACGAGCGTGACCGAGCGTGCGCCTGCGGGGATCGTGATCGCGCCCGCCCCGGTCTGCCGCTGGATCGTGCCGTCGATGACGGGGTTGGCGGGCGTCGCGGGCGGCTCGCACCGTTGAACCGTGCCCGCAACGGTGTACGGGACGCCGTCGAGGCCGCTGTCGACCGGCACCACCGTGCCGCCGGCATCGACGGTGTAGCGGCGCAGGAACGGCACGACCGTGCCGCCGCCTTGGTCGTCGCAAAGGATCTCGTACTCGGCGTCCGGCGCCGCCACGGCGACGCTGCCTCCGGTCCCCGCCATCAGCCGCTCACCTGACTGCCTGCGCGGCGTTCTGCTGTTCCGGCCACGTGTCTGCCTCCTAGTCGGCGATCTTGACGAAGGTGAGGTAGGACCGGCCGCCCACGAGGCTGGACGACTGGATCGTGGAGCCGCCCTGCAGCCCGTTGCCCGCGCCGCCGCCGTGTAGGACGGCCTGCACCCGGACCGTCTTGCTGCCGGCGGCGGCCGCGACGGTGACGAGCCCGGACAGAGAGGCCGGGCCGCTGGTGCAGTGCTGAAAGCGGGTCTGTGGGGAGGCGGAAAACTGGTGCTGGGCCGACTGGCGCGGGGCCAGCTCCAGCGCGCCCGAGGCGATATCGACGAGGCGGACCTCCGTCCACAGGTTCGTCGCGCCGCCGAAGTCGACCGTGGCGCAGATCTGCGTGTCGACGTCGCCGAAGACGAGGTAGACGCCGGGGCTGGGCAGCACGACCTGCAGCGCTGTGTCAGCCCAGGCTCCCGAGATGCGGGTGGGGGCGATGTTCACGTCGGCGACCGGGCCAGCCTCGCCGCGCAACGGCGTCAGGTAGGCCCCGACGGTGTAGAGCTGCGGGCAGGCCCCCGCCGCCGGAGCGGACACGACGACGTCGACGGAGGGCTGGTCGTTGCCGATCCGGCCGGGTGCCACGCCTGCGCTGCCGGCGACGACCGTTCTCGGAGCGAGCAGCCCGCTCGCGGTGCAGGACAGCGTGTTGCACGCGGCCGGGTTGAGCAGCGGAGCGGGGGTGAAGGGGGTGGCCGCGCTGCCGTCGCCGGTCACGGCGATGCACGGAGAGCCCTCGACGGCGGCGGATCCGGGAGGGACAAATACGCACCCGTCCGCGCCGAGCTGCGCGAGGTTGCCCGGATCGTCGGACACGCACGGCACGCCCTCGCCCGGCGGACCGGCCGGGCCGCGCAGTCCTTGCGGCCCGCGCGGCCCCCCGCAGCACCTACCCACGCCGCTCACCCCCGGTGCGTCCAGATCAGCAGGTAGGAGGCTGAGGCGTCGGCACCGGTGAACGCCGCGGCGTCCAGCTGTGCGTCCGCGTCGCGAACCACCGACCAGGTGACGGTGGCGCCCGCCGGGACCGGCACGTTGGTGCCGTCGCTCATCGAGGCCAGGACGCTGCCCGCGACGACGGTGAGCGTGACGGATTGCAGCGTGGGGAACTCGGTGGCCAGGTTCTGCGCCGCGGTGCCGGTAACAGCGCGGGCCCCCGTCATCAGGGTCGACGGCGGGCTGACGACGGCGCAGTCGACCGGGTCAACGGGCGTGTACGGCACGGCGAGGTCGTCGGCTACGTACGTGCCGAGCAGAACCGGGTCGCCGCTGCTGACGCATGGGTCTACGGCCCACAGCTCGACGTAGCGGACGTCGCCGATGCCGTCGCCGTCGGTGTCGTCACACCGGCAGCGCTCGATGACCTGCCGCGAGCACGCGCCGCCTACCGACGTGCCCATGCACGGCGCGATCGTCCAGAACTCAGGCAGCGCGTCCTGCCGCGCGCCGGTGTCGTCGACGTAGTGCACCGCGTCGTCCGAGCACACCATGCGGGTCCAGGACCGTAGCCCGTCCTCCGGAACCTGATATTCGGCGATCAGGTGGAGGATGATGCCCGCCGCGCCGCCGCCGGGAACCGTCTCGCTGACATGAACGATGATCTCGTTCGGGCCGGGCTGGGCACCCGGAACCGCGGCTGGCGCGAGCTGGAAGGCGGGCTGGGCGTGGTTGGCGTTGACCGGTTGCCAGGCGCCGCCGTTCAACCGCCACTCCACCGCGTTCTGGTCGGCGTTCAGCGCGGTGGCCGAGATGCGGATCGAGGACGGTTCGGCGTCGGCGGGCAGCGTGAACGAGGCGCGTGCGTACCACTCGCCCGGCGCCGGCACGTCCGGTCCTTCGCCGGGTGCGCCGGTGTTGAGCAGACCGCTGTTCGGGTGGGGCGCCACCCAGTGCGCGGCCCCCTGCGGCGTGCCGGGGTCGGTCGTCGTCCATCCGGGGAAGACACCGACCTGGTAGGTGGGAAACCACGGGCCGGTCAGGTTCGGGCTCCACGTCCAGTCGCCGTCGACGGCACCGCTGGTCTGGTTGCCCGGGTTGGAGAGGAACTCGAAGCGCTCGGTCAGCGTGGCCTGCACGCACAGCTGCGTGGCCGAGCAGTCCGGAGGCCCGCCGCACGCTGCGACAGCGCCGGCAGGGGTGTAGGGGGTGACGGCGTCGAGCAGGGTGTCGGTCGTGCTGGTGACCTCGCCATCGCAGTTACGGCAGATGTGGCGCAGGAACTGGCCTCCCCACGACACCGCGAACGCGCCGATCTTGTAGTTGCCGAAGACGCCGCAGTTGGCGATGCGCGCCCCCAGGTAGCGAGCACCAACCGAGGTGACCGGGTTCGGTGTCCGGAAACGCGCGCTGGTGGCCACGCGCGGATCAGTGAGGTAGGGGCACGGGTCGTCGCCCGTGTCGCCCGTGGAGGTCAGGATGCCGGTCACCGGGTCGTACAGATATCCCGCGGGGAGGGCGACGACCTGCAGCCCGGCCGGAAGCTGCGCGGTGTTGTCGGACCCGGTGCCGGACGCGTGGTGCCGGATGTACACCGAGAACTCGGCCGTGACCGGCTTCGAGAAGGACCAGGTGCTGGGCGGGAACACCGTGTTCGGGAACGACGCTAGTCCCCACCAGGCGCCGTCTGCGTTGTCGTAGGTCGACGGCAGCGTCGGGGCGTTGCCTCGGGACGACCAGGCGACTCCGTTCGCCAGCGTGCCTGACGATAGGCCGGTGCCGCGGATCGTGGCTGGATCGTCGGCGCCGTCATCGCACAGCAGCAGCAGCTCGCAGTTCTGGCAGCCACCGCATGGCGGGCCGGGCACGAGCGTGATGAAACCGAAGCTCGGGGCGACGCAGGCCAGGCCGCCGCCGTCGTTGCGGCTGCCCATGGCGACCGCGGCAGGCGGGCCGGAGAAGTAGAAGTGTCCGGTGTTGTTGGCTGCGCTGGAATGCCACCTGGTGGCCGACACGTTTGAGAACCCGAAGTCGGCTTCGACCAGGTCTGGGACAGGCCACGTGCCACCCCCGACCGGGCCGCCTCCTGGGATGAACTTGTCCTCCCAGTCGTCCCAGTCGATCGCGTCGACCCGTAGCACGCTCGCCAGCTGCAGCACCGTCGCGTCGGGCTCGAACACGAAGGTGACGGGAGCGTTCCAGACGGGCGCGGTCGGCGAAGTGGTGCAGCCGCCGCCCGGCGGTTCGCTCGCTGTCATCGTGACCGTGCCGGTCTGGGCCGGGTTCTCGCTGTTGGCGACGGTGTAGATGAACGTCGCGCCGGTGGGGTCGGCTGGGTCGGCGGCGACGGAGGTGGTGTTCCACACCTGCTCGCGCAGGCTGGGAGGGCTATCGCCGCAGTTGACCGCCTGGACCGGCGTGTATGGGGTGGAGCCGTCCAGCGCGGTGTCGTGGAAGGTGCCCGTGCCGTCGCAGCCGTAGGTGTGGTGTCGCAGGAACGGGGTGGCGCACCGCAGCCCGTTCGCGTCCGGCTCGACTGCGGGATTGAGGTCACACAGCTGGAACGTCTGAACCGCGACGGTCGGGCACGGCGGCGTGCAGGCGGTGCAGGCCCCCACGGCGCCAATCGGCGTGTACGGGGTGATGCCGTCAAGCTCGACGTCCGAGGTCGCCACGATCTCGCCGCTGCAGTCCCGGCAGACCGTACGGCGGAATCGAGAGCCGCATCCGGCGCGCGGCGTGACCGGTTCGACGCACAGCTCGAATCCTGAGGCGGTCCACTGCTTGAAGGCGCCGTTGGATTTCGTTTCGAGGTCGAGGGTGACGACGATGCGGCCGGCGAGGACGTCGGACCAGGGCACCGTCGCGGACGCGGTGAAGCTCCACGTGGTGCCTGGGGGCCGGTTGGCGTCGGTGACTTGGGCGAGCTGCGGCACCATGCCGTCGGCCTCGCCGCCGTCGAGCAGGATACGCCAGCGTCCGTTTGTGAGGAGACCAGCGCCGGGGCCGTCGTTGGTGGCCTGGCCGGATACGGTGATGGTGACCTGGTCGCTCGGGGCGATGCAGTCCGGGCACACGTCGCTCGCCTCGATGCTGCCGGCGATGCCGTAGTGCAGACCGTTGTTGCCCGGGTCCGGGTCGGCGGCATTGTTCGGGAAGGTCACCGACCCGCCGGTCCAGAACGGATCCCCGCCACCCGGCACGTTGACCCGGTTCTCGACCACGCCGGGGACGCTGTCGCCGCTGGTGAGGTAGCGCGGTGACCACGCCGTGTCGGCAACCAGCGCATCCGGGGCGCAGGTAGCTGCCGAGTCGCACAGCTCGAACGTCTCGCAGCGCAGGCAGGCCGACGTTTCACACGGTGCGGGCTTTGCGCATGGGGCGACGGTGCCGACCGGCGTGTACGGCTGGCCGTTGTAGTCGAGGTCGGTGGCGGAGATGACCTCGCCCGCGCAGTTGCGGCACGTGGTGCGCAGGAAGGTGTTGCCACACCCTGGTCCGGCGTTCACGGTGATCGGGGCCACGCTGGTGGTGAAGTCCGACAGCTGCCAGCCGCCTTCGCGGGTGCCGCACGAAGCGTTGTTCTGCGCGGTCTCGAACTGCACGCCGACGGCGATGTTCCCGGCGAGCAGGTCGGCGATCGGGACGGCCGCGGCCACGGCCAGCGTGCCCGAGACGCCGACCGCCGCGTCCGTAGGCGCCTGGGCGATGCTGACCACCGCAGTACCGTTGAACAGGCGCAGATTCCCCGACCCGGAGCAGGCGGGGTCAGGGCCGAGCCGCTCGAAGTCGACGGACACGCTGACGGTGACGCTCCCGCCGTCGTCGATGCACGGCGGGCACGCCACGCGCAGGGCGGCCGCGGCGGTACGGCTGGTGGCGATGTTCGGCTTCGCCGCGTCAGCCGGCAGCGTGACCGTCTGCCCCTGCCACAGGTTCTGGGCGCCGACCACGTCGAACGCCTCGTTGCCGGCGACGAGCGGAAAGTAGGGCACCCAAGCCGTGTTCACCACGTCCGGTTCGAGGGTGACCGGCCCCTGGGAGGCCGAGTCGCACAGCTCGATGGTTTCGCAGTGCAGGCAGGGCGCCGCCTGGCACACGCCGACGGTGCCGGTCGGTGTGTAGGCGGTGCCGTCGAGCAGGTAATCGCTGTGGCCGGTGATCGCGCCCAGCTCGTCACGCCGGAAGTCGCGGATGAACGCGGTGGCTGTGCCATCGTCGGCGACGTCGCACAGCTGGATGAGGTCCTGCTCGGGCTGCTCGACGCCGGCCGGGCACGTGGTGATCGTACCGGCCGGGGTGTAGGTGGCGCCGGTGGTGGCGTCCACCAGGCGGACGGAAGCGATCGTGCCGTCGGCAGCGTAGCTGTACTCGATGAGGACCAGGCCGACGACGGTGCCGGTGGCGTCGATGTCGCAGAACGTCCCGCTCACCTGGACGGACTGGCTGTCCCCGCAGGAGACGGTCCCCACGGGTGGTGCGCCCGCGCTGAACGCGCCGGTGGTGAGGTTGATCCACCCCTCTTGGGTGACGACCCCTTCGCAGTCGCGCACGACGGTGACGGCGATCGGCGTGCTGTCGGCAAGGCACAGCCCCACCGTGGTGGTCGGTGTGGTCGGCGAGGCGCAGTCGGGCGACTGCGGGCAGCCCTGGATCGTGCCGACCGGCGTGTAGGTGGCGCCGGTGGACGGGGCGGTGATCCGCGTCGCGATCCGGGCGCCGGTGCTGGTGTCGTAGACCGGCTCGACGAGGACGGTCGCGGCGACGGTGCCGTCCGGCAGGACGTCGCACATCAGCTGCGTCTCGACGTCGACGCGGGCAGGCTGGGCGCCCGTGACGATGACCGGGCTTTGCCCGCAGCATCCGCTCACAGCTGGACTCCGATCGTGTAGGTGAGGGTGACGGGCGCGGTCAGCGCGGTGATCGTCAAGGGGCCGGTCAGCGCGGCGTCGTCGGGGCGCACCACGGACCAGGTGGCGGTCTCGCTCGTGAACAGGGTGCTGGTGCCGTCGGCGGTGGTCACCTCGGCGTTGTCGCCGTGGGCGGTGGCGGTCACCGACTGCAGCAGCGCGACGCCGGCGGCGTCCCACGACTGGCCCGGGGCCAGCTGGACGCGGCGCGCCTGAACGCCGCGCGGCGGGTCGGCCCCGTCGGCGGTGGCGTCGCAGGAGGTCGGCGCGACAGGCTCGTACGGCGCGGACAGGTCGGGGAGAAACGTCCCCAGCGGCGTGGTGATCCCTTCGCAGTCCACCCCGATCAGTTCGAGGTAGTCGGTATCGGCGAGCCCGTCGCCGTTGGTGTCATCGCACCGGCACGCTTCGAGAACGTTCTGCACGCCGCACGGCGTCACGGCGGGGACTGCCGCGCCGTCAGCGGTGCAGTGGCCGGGCTCGCCCTGCACGTCGTACGGGGTGGTGCCGTCCAAGCTGACGTCTTGGGTCGCGGTGAGGCCGCCGGCGCAGTCGAAGGTGAAGCGCCGCAGGAACGGCGTGGAGTTGACGGTGAGTACCGCCGTCCGTACCTCGAGCGGCATCAGGTACAGGTCGCGGTCGTTGACCGGGCCGCCGGTCGTCTGGTCGGTGAAGCGGATGGTGACCGCGCCCGTCGCGGGGGCGATGAAGGCCAGTGGCGGCAGGTCTTCGGTGAGCACACCGCCGGGGAACACGTTCGACCCGTTGGAGGTGTTCCGGGTCCGGGTGGCGAGCACTGTGGTGCCGTCGAGGATCTCCAGCAGGTAGATCGCGTTGTTGTTGGCCGGGTCGGGAGCGCCCGCGCCGATCCACGCTGAGGCGAACCGGAACTCGTACTGGGTGGCCGGGAGAAGCCCGCTGACGGTCAGTTCGGCCACGCCGTTAGCGGGCTGGTTGGCCTGGGCGAACCACAGCGTGGTGCCGTCGTTGGCGGCCACCACGTTCCCGGTCAGCGTGAAGTCGCTGGCCGGGGTGGGGATCGGTGCCTGCGGGTCGTAGGTCAGGTCGCAGAGCGGGACGATCTCGGAGTCCGCGCACGGCTCGACGACCGTGCCGCCACCGGCCGTGACGCATTGGCCGACCTGACCGGTGACGGTGTACGGCTGGCCGTCGAGGGTGGTGTCGGTCACTGCGAGCACGGCACCGCTGGCGCAGTCGATGGTGATGGTGCGCAGGATCTGCTTCTCGCACCCCGTCTGGTCGTAGACGATGCGCGTGGTGAAGCCGGACAGTTGCCAGCCGGTACGGCGCGGGCTGGGCGCGCACGTGGCCGGGCTGTCGTCGTAGGAGTCAAGGGCGAGCGCGAAGGTGATGTTGCTGGCGGCCAGGTCGGCGGCGGGCACGTCGGCGTCGACGGTCATGGCGGCGAAGTAGCCGGCCGGGGTGTTCACCGGTGTGACGGTGAGCGCGATCTGGGTGGTCCCGTTGAACAGGCGCAGGTGGCCGGTCGGGCCGCAGCCGTCGTCGGGGCCGGTCTGCTGCACGGTGAGGGATACCGAGACGTGCGCGGTGCCGGTGTCACAGTCGGGGCGCGGCGCCTGGATGGTGGCCGCCGCGGTGTTGACGCGGCCGGTGGTGCCGGGCTGCGCCGACGTGCCAGGAGGCAGGTCCAGGGTGCCGCCGTCCCACAGCGCCTGCGCGTCTTCGACCGGGTCGGCGACCGGGAACGGGTAGTAGGGCGTGGGGTCGGTGTCGGTGACGACTGCGTCCGGCTCGCCACCTGTGGGCAGGTCGCACACCAGCAGCGTCGAGGAGTTGCGGCAGGGCTCGGCCGGGTCCGGTGTGCTGGCTGGGGTGCACTGGCCGATAGTGCCGGTCGGCGTGTACGGCGTACCGTCCGGGAGCGCGTAGGTGACCGACACGACCTGGCCGCTCTCGCAGTCGTTGACCACGCTGGCCAGCACCTGCGTCGCGCACCCCGCCTGGTTGAACACGACCGTTACGGAGAACGCGTCGACGACCCAGCCGCCGATGCGCGCCCCGTCGCCGTTGCTGCCGCCCGGGCAGGAGGCGGGCGAGCGGTGGTAGGTCTCCAGCCCGCCGAACCAAGCGACGTCGCCGGCCGCGAGGTCGGCGGCCGGCACCTGAGCGGTGACGGTGAGGGTCTGCACGGTGCCGACGGGCACGTTGCTCGGCGCGATGCCCTGGCTGGCCAGAAGGGTGCCGCCGGCCAGGAGGCGGAAGAAGCCCGTTCCGCCGCAGCCTGGGTCGGGGCCGGTGCGCTCCACCTGGATGGATGCGGTGACCGTGGCGGTGCCGGTGTCGCAGCCAGGCCGCGGAGCCTGCACCGTGGCGGCGAAAGTCCGCACCCGCTGCGGGAACCCGTCGCCGGACGGCGCGGTGTCGGCCGGAATCGTGAGGGTGCCGCCGGACCAGAGTACGGCGGCGCCGCCTGCGACCGCGTCCGAGCCGGGCAGATCCTCGTACGGTGTGGGGCTGGTGTCGGCGACCGCCGCGGCAGGCTGGCCGCCGGAGGGCAGGTCGCACAGCAGCAGGGTGGCGGAGTCGCGGCACGGCTGCGGCTCTGGAGCGCACACGCCTACGGCGCCGACCGGGGCATAGCTGGCGCCGTCGAGGGTGAGGTTGACCACCGCGGTTACGGCGCCGGCGGCGTCCTGGACGAGCTTGCGGACAAACGGGCCGGCATCGTCGCACAGGAGGAGCTCGCCGTGGAAGAGGTCCGGGATGACGGTCAGCGGGCCGTGCGGGCAAATCCCCAGGTGAGCGCCGCCGGGGATCGCCACGGGGCCGCCGGTGACGGCGTCGACGAACCGCTCGCCCACAGCCATGCCGCTCTGGTCGTAGATGACCTCCCGGCGGATGTGCTGCAGGACGTTGCCGCTGGCGTTGTCGATGACGCACAGCGGGTAGGACTCGACGTCATGGGCCTGCTCAGCGGCGGGCTGGCATAGGCCGACAGCGCCCGTCGGGGTGTACGGCGTGCCGAGCAGGCTGGAGTCGGTGTGGCCGTTGATAGCGCCGGTGGCGTCGCGCCGGTAGTCGCGCAGGAACGCGGTGACGCTCCCGTCTGCGGCGACGTCGCACAGGACGACCAGGTCCTGCTCGGGGACGTCGTCGCCGCCGGGGCACGTCCGCAGCTCGCCCTGCAGGACGTACGGGTCACCGGTGGCCGGGTCAAGGAGTTGCACCGAGGCGAGGCTGCCGTCGGGGTTGTAGGTGTACTGGACCAGGACCAGGCCGAGGATGTCGCCGGTGGCCGTGTCGGTATCGCACAGCACGCCGGTCAGCTCGAAGGCGCGCGAGTCGCCACAGGCGCGGGCGCCCGCGGGCGGGTCACCGGTGGAGAACGTACCGGTGGCGAGGTTGATCCAGCCGTCCTGGGAGGTGACCCCGTCGCAGCCGCGCGTGAGCACCACGGCGATCGGCGTGCCGTCGGCCAGGCACAGGCCGACGGTCGCTGTGGGCGTGGTCGGCGAGGAACAATCAGCCGCGGCCGGGCAGGCGCCGACGGTGCCGGTGGCGACGTGCGGCGTCTGCCCGTCGAGGGCGACGTCTTCGTACGTCGCGCTGCCGTTGAGGAAGGTGTAGCGGCGCAGGAACGGGCCAGTGTCGTCGCACAGCATCACCGTCTCTGAGGTGGGGCAGCCGTACGTGCACTCCACCGGGGAGACGGGCGTGTACGGCACGCCCGGGTCGCCGGCATAGGTGAGGATCAAGCTCGTCGTGCCATCGGCGCGCACGCACCACAGCTCGCTGTAGGTGGCGTCGGCCTGGCCGTCGCCGTCGGTGTCGTCGCAGAGCTGGCGGCAGATGGTGTCGATGCAGCCGTCGGGGGCGCAGCCGACCGGCGCCACCGGCGTGTACGGAGTGCCCGGGTCGGTCGCGAAGATGACGATCAGGGAGCTGGTGCCGTCGTCGTCGACGCACCACAGCTCGGTGTAGGTCAGGTCGGGCTGGCCGTCGCCGTCCGTGTCGTCGCAGCGTTGGACGGCGACGACGTCGGCGCAGCCGCCGGTGCACGGCTGGGCGCCCGCCGGCACCACACCAGCGGTGAAAACGCCCGTTTGAGGATTGAGCCAGCCTGCGAGGGTGGGCGGCGCGGCCGGATCGCCGCAGTCGCCACACGCCGTGGCGGCGAGCACGGCGATCGGAGTGCCGTCGGCCAGGCACCACGGCACGGCGGTGATCGACGGCGAGCAGCAGCCCTCGACGGTGATGGGGCCGCCGCCGTCGGTGCACGGGATAGGCGTGACCGGCACCTATCGGCCCTCCCGCGCCTTGCGAGCGCCGCGACCGCGGGAGACGGGCGGCGCGGCGCGGGGCTGGTCTTCCTGCTTGGCCGCAGGCGGAGCAGGCTCGGCAGTCGGCGCGGGCAGCACCTGCTCTTCCTGCCCGCTGTCGGGCGCGCTTTCGGTCGGCGGGTCGGCAGGGAGCTCCGGCGCGGGCGCGGGGTCGGGCGTGGCGTAAGGCTGGCCGTCCAGCCGAGCCCCCTGCAGCAGAAGCTCGGGAATGGCCGGGACGAGCTCGTCGGGCACGCCGAACTCGCTCGGGGACACCGTTGGGACTTTCGGCCGCTGAGCGACCGCCCACTCGGCGAAGGCGCGGCGCAGGTCGGGGCGGGGCCAGATTCTGATCACAGGTCTCCCTCACGGGCAGCACAGGCACAGGTCGACCAGCACGGCCTCCACCACGCACGTCGTGCTCGGCACGAACGTGCGCTCGGCGAGCACCATGCGGTCGTTGTTGCGGATGTTCACGCTTGGGGGCGCCGTCCCCGGGACCACGTCGACCGGGCCACGCCGCACCACGACCGGCCCGGAGGCGTACAGCCACGCCTGCCCGTCCGGCGCGGGCACCCCGTCGGGGCCCGTGTTGACGGCGTACCCGGCACCGAGGACGACACAGTTGCCGAGCCAGGTCCGAAGCCGGGACCCCTGCGGCTGCAGCTGATGAAACCGGCCGAGCAGGGCGGCCGCGCCAGCCGGGACGTGGATGACGCCGACGCCGCCGTAGTCGGTGGCCAGCCACCCTTCCAGGATCGCGACGCCTTGGGAGATCGACACCGGCCCAGCGGGCGGCGTGCGGTCGACCGCCTGCGGGGCGAGCACGTTCTGCCACACCCACTCCTCCAGCGCCCGCCCTTCACCCTGGGACAGGCCCGCGCGGGCATGCTGCTCGGCCTCCGCGAAGGAGAAGCCCGGCGCCGAGCAGACCGCACCGGAGTAGATGGTGACCGGCCCGGCCGTCTCCGAGTCCGGCCGCTCGAACGTCTTCGGGCCGGGCGGCGGCAGCGGGGTACCCGCCTCATCGGTCGGGCACCAGTCGGTCGGGTAGGCGTGCTTACACGACAAGCTGATCCAGTCGACGCCGAGCAGTTCGTGCTCGTCCTCGACGTCGATGATGGTCGTGCACCCGCCGAGCAGGCCGTACGGCAGCGGCGTGCCGGGGATGGCGGCGACGCGACGTCTCATGCCGGGGTGCGGCACGCGGCCACCTCCTCACGAGGTCGAGGCGGCAGGCACCGGCGCGAGCTTCCGGTGCCTGCCGGGTCCAGGAGGGGTCAGGCGATCGGGCAGGCGGCGGTGATCTGCGCCGCCGTGGCCCCGTTGGGGCAGATCGGGACGGTGATCAGCCGCAGATCCGGTCCGCGGTTGATCAGCGCCACGCACTCCTCGGAGAACAGCGCGGTGTAGTCGTTCGTGGAGAACTTCGTGCTGTCGTGGATGACGCCCAGGCTGATCTCGCCGCCGCGGCCGGCCTGCAGCGACCCGGCCACGTAGATGAGGAACTGCAGCTGGGCGGGCCAGTCCACGGCCGGGGTGAGGCCGCCGATGTCGGTCGGGACCGCCGGGCCGAGTCCGCGCGCCCACTGGATGCGGACGCCGAGCGTGGCGAACAGGTCGACGAGCTCCTGGACGCGGACTTCATCCAGGCGTCGGCCGTTCTGGCGGGCCAGGTCGGCCAGCATCAGCGACCTCGACCACCAGGGCAGGGTGACCTCGACGTTGATCGAGTCGCACAGGCTGTGCCGCTCGACCATGTCGGCCGCCTGTAGCGCGATCGCCGCGTAGATCGCTGACAGCGCGCCGAACGTAGCCGCAATCGTGACCGGCGTGGCCTGGGTGAGCGCCGCCTCGAACAGGTGCTGCCGGATCCGCAGCTCGTGGGCGACCATCACGTTGCGCTGGTACCAGGCGACGAGCTCTGGGAAGTGCCTCTGGGTCAGGATGCCGGACTCCAGGCAGACACCGATCGCGTCGCACCGGACCTCGATCGGGTCCGGGCAAGGGATCTTGAAGCAGGGCTTGGTGGAGCCGGCGATGTCGTCGGCCTCGGTGTGCACGAACGTCATCGACGCGACGTCGAGCGATGGGATCGGGAAGTACCGCAGGCCGCCGCGTGCGAGCTGGATCTCCGGCAGATCCCACAGCATCTCCGGGCAGGCGATGTCGGTCAGCTCGTAGACGGTCTCCGAAGGCGCGCACCAGCCGCCGGAAGCAACGATGTTCCGCTCGCCCGCCGGGCTGGCCGGGAGCCGGGACTGGTCAGCGGCCAGGATGACCGCTCGGGTGCCCTCGGTACCGCTGGAACTGTCGTTGATGATCAGGTCGCGGTCGAACGGCAGCCGGTAGGACGCGGTCAGGCCCACGCCCCCACCGGCGGTCTTCAGCGCGTTCGCGCGCCGGATGATGCCTTCGGTGACGCCGTCCATGTCGAGCGGCTGACCGGGCTGGTAGCCGGGCACATCGACGCTGGCCGTGATCTCCGGCCCGGGAGCGGGAGCCGGGGGCAGCACCGACGGCATACGGCGGCGCACCCCGGACAGGTCCAGAGCGGGACGCTGGCGCGGCACCACGGCCGAGGACGCGGTGACGGGCTCCTCCGGCGCGTCCGGCTCATCGGCTGCGACCGGCTCCCCGCCGACCGCGGCCTCGACGGGCTCTTCAACGGGTGTGCCTCGGACTTGGGCGGCGAGCTGGTCGATCTCGGCGGCAGCCGCCTCGGCCTCGGCGACGCGGGCCTGCATCTCGTTGCGGATGTCGGCGACGGCCGTGGACAGGCGGCGCAGCTCGGCCAGGTCGTCGGGGGCGACACGATCGCTGGTGGACAGGGCGTCGAAGGCGGCGACAGCACCCTCAAGGAGCGCCGACAGCTCGACGTCGTCCAGGGCGGTGATGTCGTCGGGAAGCTCGAAACGCTCCACGGGCCTCTCTCCTGTGTGAGAAGGAGAGCCCGGCCCTCGGCCAGCAGCTTTCTAGCCAGGTAGCCTATCCGGATGGTTGCCTCGCGAGGGGCTATGAGCTGTAGGCGCGTCTCAGGCGATCAGATCACGGCGTCGCTGCTCGGACGGGCGATCGACGCGCCTAGATGCCCCAGCCCTCAGCTTCCATCTGGGCGCGCTCCTCGTACGCCATCTGCTGGCTTTCCGCGTACTCCTCAAGCACCCCAGATACTCCGTAGAGCACCAGTCCGCCCGCCTCGTGCAGCGCAGCGCTCACAGCGAGGATGTCGACGTGCTTCTGGTCTGGCCGGGCCGGGACCAGCACGGCCGCCTTCCCCTTTCCGGACTTGACGGTCGCGTATCGGAAGGCTTGCCCGGTTTTGTCGAGCAGATGCAGGCTGTTGAGAACCTCCAAGGCATCGGCGGGCAGCTTCTTCACGCTGAAGAGCATCAGCCGATCCAGGTAGCCGGTGAGTTCGACGACGAGATCCCCGATGCAATGCGTGCCAGCCAGCCGCTTGTCGACAGCGCCAGGATCCAATGACGCATCGTCATGGCCATCGACTCGCAGGCGGCATGCTGCTTCGCGTATCCCGGCCTTCAGCGCCAGCTCGATGCCGTGGCGGTAGAGCGCCAAGATCGGGATGGCCAGCAGGTCATTATGATTGCCCGCCTTCCAGGCATCGACAATGATCTCGGCTGCGTCGAAGTATCCCTCGGCAAGGGCGGCGTCGTCCTCGGCGAACCCGAGCACCGCGATGGCTCGCCAGTCGCGCTCTTGTCCGCGAAGATCCAGAAGGCCCGGGACGTCCTCAGAATCCATGGTGGCCAGGATCCTCGCTTTCCGACCCATCGGCTACAGAATTCTCAGGCGTCTGAAGACCGGCTCGATTTCATCTGGTAGCGCTGGGCCACCCGCGGACGAGCGTGAAGGGCGTAGCGACAGCGGGTGCTCAACCGGACTCACCTCTGTGAAGACGTGGTGAGCTGTTCTGGAGAGCCAGTTCTAGGTCGGCGCTGAAGTCAGGGTAGGTGGGAACTCCTTCGACGATCCGTTGCCGGAGGGTCGGCACGTCCATCCAGCCGACCCAGGCCACCTCTGCCGGGTCAGGGCGAGGCTCGGTCTCCTCCGCGCGCCCGAGGTACAGCATGCGGTACTTGCCCCGCTCCGTCGGTCCTTCGGCCAGTGGGGTCACCTCGCCGAGATGAATGCCGACCTCTTCGAGCACCTCGCGTCGTACGGCGGCCTCTGGATGCTCGCCCGTGTGAACGGCGCCCGCCACGTGGTCCAGGATGTCGGGCCAGCGCGGCTTGGTGCCGGCCCGCTGGTGGACGAGTACGCGCCCGGTGCCGGTGGCGATGACGACGACCGAGACGACCGGCACGAACAGGTCTGGCCAGAGGCGGGCCGCGTCGTTCCTCGGCTGGCCGTACTGCCGAATCCGCCCGTGCTGATCTCGAAGGTCCACCAGTTCATCGGCCATGGCTTCGTTATATCCAGGTGCCGTCAACGTGTCGCGAAGATTCCGGAACTGCGTGCGGGCCTGCTCAGCCCAGGTCGGCTACTGAAAGAGGCGATGCGGGTTCACCTTCCGGAAAGTGGCCATGAACTCTGGCGACGCGCTGCCCGGGGTGCAGCGGCTGGTGTCCGGATCGAGATAGCCCCGGCCGCCTGGCACCCCTGGCTCGGTGGCCACCATCAGCGTCAGAGTCTGTCCGGGCTCATCGATGGCGACGACTTCGTGGTAGGGATCGCGCGGCCGCGTGTTCGCGGCCCCGGCGGTCAGCCCCGGCACGATTACCTTGTCGTCCATGCGACCACAGTGCGCCGGGGCCTGTCGGGGCGGAAGGTGCTTCCGCAGTTCCTCAAAGTTTCCGCCGGCAACCCGCTGACCTGCAGAGTTTCACGATTCTGTGCGAGGCGGCTGTGCGCTGCCCCAGGCAGTGCCGCTGCTGCTGGCCTCTCCGGAGACTGCCGTCGGGTCGCGCTGAACTGCGTTGCCGTCTGGGTATCGCTGAGCGAGGGCCTGCGCCGTCGTCTGCGAGGTGGTCTCGAAGACGACGCGGCCGCCCGCGATCACCTGCCAGATCGGGGCGCGGGCGGCGCGGGCGGCGCAGGGACGGCATGCCATCAGGCGTGGGCCTTGACGCTCGCGGCCAGGCCCTGGGCAAGCTCGGCGCGAATGTCGTCGAGCGCTGCCGAGAGTTCTTCGATCTCGGCGCGGGCGGCCTGGCGTCGTTCCATCTCGTCGACGACGGCGGGCGCGAGCGCTGCGGCGAGCCGGTCGTAGTCAAGGTCCGGCAGCGGCGCTTGAGGTGAGGAGGCGGGGACGGCGGCGGACGCGGTGAGGGCCAGGTTGGCGCGGCTGATGACGGCGCTCGCGGCCAGCCGCGACGGGTGGCCGGGTCTGGGGACGGACAGGACCGCGCGAAGCGCCCACTGGCCGTTCGGGTTCTGCCGCATGTGGTAGGACGGCTGGCAGGCGGCGAACACGAGCCGGTCCCAGTCGGACAGCCACGGGGCGGCAGCGCCGGAGAACCAGAGGCCGCCGTCGTTCATCCCCACGGTGACGACGCCCGCTACGGTGCGGGTGTCGTCGAACTGGCAGGCGGCTGTCTCGCATTCGGCGCCGTCGCGGTGGTGGCCGGCGTTCATCGTGAACGCGCCCGCGCGCACGGTGGTGCCGTCGTCGAGGTTGAACCGGGCGCGCAGGAAGGTGCTGTAGTCGATGTCGCCGAGCTTCTCGATGGTGAGCCTGCGGCCCGGGTATGCCTCGTGCGGGACGCCGCGCTGGGCGACCCATCCGAAGATGCGGCCGTCGCGGTAGTGGACGCCGCCGGAGTCCGGGGGCAGTTCCTCCGCGGTGGGCTCGGTGAACCAGGCGGCGGGCATCGCGGGCAGCGCCTGTAGTTCGTGCCATGCCGAGGCGGTCAGTACGTCCAACACGTCTCTCGGCTCCGCCGCCTGCGCCACTGTAACGGGCGTTTCTACATCGCAGTCGGGGCAGTCGGCCGCGGCCAGGCCGGGCACGTAGGTGTCGGCCGGGTCCAGGGTGATGCACGCCTTGTCGAAGGCGGGCATGGCCACGAGCGTGGCACCGCGCAGCCGCGCCCGGGTGATGCGCATGACGAAGTCGCCGGCCTGCTCCGAGAACAGCACCTCACCCGGCTTGTCGTCGCTGTCGCCGGCCGCCGCGGTGATGATCCCGGCCGCGGTGAGCGCCGCGCGCAGGCTCCCGGCATCCATGACGCCTTGGTCGCTGGCCGTCCAGTCGATCTCCTGCGTCGCGCGCACCGACCAGCCGCCGTCCGGCAACTGCATGATGGACGCCGCCTTGAGCGAGGCGAGCAGGATTACCCCGTCGTCGCCAGTGTCCGCTTCCCGCTCTGTGCGGGGGCGGCGGTCGACGAACTCCATGTCGACGTCGTCCAGGTCGACGCTGACGCCGAGCGGAGCCCCCTGCTCCAGCAGGGCGATCGCTTCCTGACCGGCTTCGCGGTTGCCATACAGGACGCCGGCGCCGGGGATGCGGCTTCCGACACGGTTGAGCTGCTGGATCTCGCCGGCGAGGACGGCGCCCTGGTGGCCGCCGCGCATCTCGTCGGCGAACTGCAGCGGCCACGATGTGCCGTCCCAGTAGAGGGCGCGCGGGGCGAAGATGCGGCCGTCGCCGGTCTCCTCTCCCTCGAACGCGAGCGCCGTATCGCCGGGCGTAGACCAACGGCGCGACTCGGACGCAGCAGCGGACAGAGCGGGTTCGGGCATGGCGGTCTCTCCTTCGGAGGTGAGCGGGATGTCGTGGATCTCGTCGCCGAAGGCGACGCGCAGCCGGTCGAAGGTGACCGGGCCGGTGCGGTCGGCCAGGTGGGCGATGAGGCCCAGGTCGTCGTCGTAGGTGAGGGTGACGTGCGCGACCCATGGCGAGTGCTGGGCGGGCGGCTCGAACACGTCGGTCACGGTGTAGGCGATCGCGCGCTGGATCCCGGCCAGGTGCTCGCCGCCGATGCCGAGCACGATCGCGGTGTCCCGCTCGTCGGTGTGTGGGTTGAACGCGCTGATGGCGAACGCCTCCCCGGCGACCGGCATCGGGACGCCGTGCTCGCCGCGCAGTTCGGCGACCTGCTCGATGAGACGGCCCACGAGTTTTGCGCGCGTGCTGGATCCGATGTCGGAGGCTGGGCCGAGGAACATCAGCGTCAGGTGCAGGTCGTCAGGGCGTTCGCCGCCGTCGACGGCCAGCCGCTCGATGTCGGCCTGGGTGGGCACGAGCGCGACCATGCCGCCGCTGTAGGGGCCGCCTGACGCCGCGGTGATGTGGTCTCTCACGATTCCTCGCTCCTCGAACGCGGTCACGATGTCGTTGATCTCCTCCCGAGACAGGCCCTGCCGCCCGTCCTCGTCGACGGGCGGTTCGGCGCTGTCGCCGAACGTCACCCCGCACCGGCAGTTGATGACGTTGCCGGGCGAGGCGACCGGATCGCCCGGGAAGTCGAGCAGCTCGCCTCCGACCTCGAAGGCGGCGTCCAGGGCCACGGTCTGGCCGTCGGCACGGAAGTGAGCGTCGCGGGTGCGTAGGTCGAGCGTGGCCAGCCACGATTTGTACAGCGGCCGTACCGGGTCAGGCTGGATTCGGGCGACGTACAGCTGCGCCCAGTTCCAGGCAGCGAGCGTTTCGGTGCGGGCGATCCGCTCGGCACGGTGCTCGCCGAGCTCGACGCCGCCCTCGGCGAACACGGCCCGAAGCCGGTCGCGCAGCTGCGGCATCGTGTCGCCGGCGGTGACGCCGTCGGCGAGCGCCTGCCGGGCGGCCTGCCACAGGCTGTCGCCGACGTCGCGGAGCCGATTCTCGGCCGCGGTCAGGTAGTCGCGGACGGCTGCGGGCAGCTCCTCCGGCCGGTGCAGGTAGATGTCGACCAGGTCGGGGACCTCGTCGACGTCGTCGATGTCATCCACGTCCGGGGGGCCAGGCTCCGGCTCGCCCGGTGGCGGTACTGGCCGGTCACGGGAAGCGAGCAGGCGGCGCGCGGCGACCATCCCGGCGGCGAACACCGTCAGCAGCGCCACCAACATCACCAGCAGTTGGGCCAGCCACAGCTCGGCGACCCGGCGGGCGTCGCTGTCATCGACCGGTTCGCCCTGCGCCACCAGGTCGCCGTGCGCGGCGGGCAGGCTGGCGGCGAACTGCGCGGCCACCCGGTCAAGCGCATCCTGGACGACCCGCTCCACCATCGGCTCCAGCCCGTCCAAGGCCTGCCCGTGCGCGTCCCGCTGCGCGGATCTGCGGTCGAGGTCAGTCACGGCCACTCCCGGAGCGCACTTCCATCAGCGCCATCAGCAGCGTCTTGAGCTGATCGTCGTCGAGCCCATGCCGGGCCTTCATCTGCTCGGCGATCAGGCGGCCCCGCTCGTCCATCCACGCCGCGAAGCTCTCGTCCGTCCTGAAGCCGGCGGCGTGGCTTGGCTCCAGGTCGACGGGACCGAGAGGTGCGGCGGAGGCTGGCAGCGTGTCCGGGATGGCGTGTGACTCGTCCACTGGCAGCGTCGTCTCCCCCCGCGGCTGCTCTTCCTCCATCGCCCCCTCGCGTGCCGTACGGGCGGCCAACTCCCCGACGGAGGGCGCGTCGTCCTCGTCGAAGCCCGTCTCGCGGCGCAGCGCCTGATCGGAGATGACGCCGCGGTCGTACACCTCCAACGCCGTCTGCGGCCGGTTGGCGCGGATCCGTAGCTGGGAAGTGTCCCACCACACCAGCGCCTCAGCGGCGTCCGCATGCGCCTCATCTTCGAGGGTGGGACGCAGCCATTGGCTGGTGAGCGCGTCGGCCACGGTGGACAGGCGTGGCTCGACGGCGAGCGTGATGGCCTCCTCCTTGATCTGCCATCCGCCCCAATGGTTCGCCTGGCCCGTTCCGAGGAGGATCTCAGCGGGGGTGTCGAGGCTTGTCGCGAAGCGCTTGATCGTCTCCTCGCGCAGCCGCATCGCCAGGTCATCGAAGTCGGACTCGAAGGTAATACGCTCGATCTTGCCAATCGCCTCCGCGGGCACCTCCAAGAGGATCGGCACTGCCGCGGCTGCCGACTCGGGGTCCTTGTAGGCCGTTTCGGCGACCGTCATGAACACCTCGAGGAGGTCGTCCTCCTCGCCAGAGACGGTGGCTCTGGACTTGGTCGGGAAGCGGGTGCCGTGTGGCACCAGCAGCACGCCCCGGCCGGTCAGCCGGGATCGGGCGATCGCAGCGACGGCGGCATTCAGGAGCCGCAGCTCTTCCAGCAGACCGAGGCTGGAGCGCACAGGGGCGTCGGCTTCGATGTGACGACGCGGGTGCGGGCTCCACACACGGATGGCGACGGGCGCCTCGTTGTCGGGGTTGGCCGGGTCGAATTGCGGGATCAAGACGGGTTCGCCGTCAATCTCGGCCTCAAGTTCCTGGCCGCGGCGTTTCATCTCCAGCACCGACAACACCCGCCAGTCGTCGGCCAGCGCGTCGCCAGTGAGCTGGTCGGTCTTGGGCCGGATCACCACCCAGCCTTCACCAGCGACAACAAGGTGCGGTCCAAAGGCGGCCAGGAGAGCGGCTTGCCCAGCGGGGCCACCGGCGATCCCCGCCACCAGCTCGGAGGCGCGGTGCGATTCGGGGTAGGGCTTGACGGTGCCGTCGTCGTCGCGGCGGCCAGCGATCAGCCGGCCCTTGCCCATCGCGTTGCCGATCCACTGAGCGGCGAACCTGACCTCGGGGGTGTTGTCGTAATACGACCAGGCGCGATGCTGCCAACTCTGATCCGGTTCGACGATCTGGCTGCGGAAGCGGCGCACCGCCCACCGCTGCGCGGCGGCGACAAGCTCACGCGCCGCCTTCATGGCAAGCCACCGGCTGGGAGGTGAATCACGGCATGGGCCCCCGAGCAAACGCAGGATGCCCGGCCCACAGCTCAGCGGCTCAGCAGCCAGCCTATCCGCCAGATCGGCACCCAGCAGGAAGGCGAGTTACCCCTCAGTGCAAGACGCTGCGGCAACCAAAAATCTCCGTCTATCGCTGAAGCAGCCACACGCCCGCCTCCCTCCAACTCGAGGACCTCGCTGACAGAGGGTGCGCCGCCACGCTGTGGTGCTAGGCGCCCCGTCCTCGCCGGGTGCGTATCGCCTCGGTCGGTGCCGCCAGGATCATCGGCATTGCTGAGGCTGCCGACTCGGAACCTTGGAGGCGGGCTTCGGCAATCTGAATACCTTGAGGAGTTCGTCTTCCTCACCGTGGGCAGTGGCGGTGGACTTCGTCGTACGGCACCCGCAGTACGCGCCAGCCAATCAGCCGGGATCGAGCGATCGCGGCGTCAGCGGCGTTCAGACCCAGTGGAGGGAAGATCGTGGAACGGCTGTTCGGTGTCAGCGGGCGAGGATGATCTCGATTGCTGCCATCGCCTTCCACGCCGTCTCCATCACGGGTCCCACGACCACAGGCGGCAGCACTTCCCCCAGTTCCGCTCGGCGAGCACGCTGTGTGAGTCTCGCGACCGTCTCGCCGGCCTCGGGCATGGTCCTGACGAGGGGCAAGATCTCGTGTGCGGCGAAAGCGTCCCGGGCGGCGAGGGCCTCGACACGCAGTTGTTCAGCGACGAGGGGAGCGTTTGCCGAGCCAGCGGCGAGGTTGTACACGGTAAGGCCCAGCCGAGTGTAGAAGAGTGGATGCTCACGCGGTGGCCGAAACTGCAGGAACGCGCTGGTCATCGTATCCGTGGCGTTCGAGGTTCTGCGACCGGCCCGGGCCAGGCTCAGGACGCGTAGGCACGCCGCAACTGGCGTCTCCCAATCGGCCTCCAGGCTGCTGTCGGCGATCATTCGCAGGCTGATTTCGGCGGAGGGCTGCGCCAGCACCGCGACCTGCCGGCACTCCAGCAGTCGCCTGCTCACTCTTTGGCGCTGGGTGATGCCCTTCAGCGCTTCGCTCCACTGGCCGCTCTGCGTAAGGGCACGGGTGTGTTCTTGGTAGAGCGTCTGCCACACCCAGCGCACGAGTTCGGCATGGTCGGCGCTGACGACAAGGCGCTGCAGGTGGCTCGATCGCCCGTCGATCTTCACCTCACCCAGCGTCCGCACGCCGTTCAACAGGCTCTCAAACGTCTGGTGGGCGGCGTACGCGTCACCTTGTTGCGCCTGCAGGCGGCCAAGGTTGATGAGGGGCTCCAGCGCCAGCTTGGCCGCATCCACCGTGAACGGCCGGCCCGCGCGGAAGAGATTGACGTGCTGCCAGAGGAGGTGGCGGGCGAGATGAGAATGGCCACCGTCGGCAAGGATCATCGCGGCACCGCCGAGTGCGTCGGCCCCTCTCTTCAAGGCCGTGCGGCCCATGCCATTCGCGATCCGCGCGAACTCCTTCACCCGCCGGACACGTTCGGCGAACGGCACGAGCCGCTGTCTTCCAGCCGGCACAAGCGGAAACCGGCGGGCGAGGTCCTCCACGTCAGTGAGTGCGCTGGGTGTGGTAGTCACTGCTTCCCCTTCTCTTTGCCCCGCCAGGTCGGATCCACATGCCGGCCACGGACCCGGCGGGACGCAGGCCGGGCGTGCGGGCGGCTGTCGTGCCCAGTCCCGGCCTGCGTCTCCTTCGACGGCCTTCCCCACAAGAGAGCCGCCGCCTGCCTCACCTGCCTGCGCGCTGCAGGCCGCGACGTCGCACAAGCGTGCGCGGCAGGTGCCGGTCCACCGGTTCTCGCCACCGAGCGCGGAGCGCCTGCTGGGCGGAACGGAGGAGGAACACGTCAACGCCGGTCTCGAGCGAGCTGGAGCTGAAAATCGGCCTCGCGTACCTGGCTGACGAGTCGGGGGCTGGTCGCAACGCCAACGACGAACCTCTGCTCGCACCCGCTTGGTAGGAGGCGGCGAACTGGCGCCTGTACGGCTCCCAGACGACCATCCTCTGAACGCTGGCCTCCCGGTGTACGCATGTAGCTTCGCGTCGAGCACCGTCATCGCGGAGGGTCACGAAGATCCCTACCCTGCAAGCACCCACCCCGGGGGGTTTGGTGGGCGGGCCGAGCGAGCGTGGGGGAAACACTCTCGGCCCGCCCGCGCGGCGCGCTGGTGAAGCGCAGCCGCGGTAAAGGAGGGGCGACATCGTTGACGTCCCTCCTGGTCTGAGGTCACGTGTGGTTGGCCACGGAGTGCCCGGGTGGTCCATCGCGCTTCTCCGTTGCGGGTGCCGGTTCGCAACTCGTGCACGTCGTTCCAGCCGAGAGGCCAAGCGAACTCTCCAGGGTGTCGGCGTCGCAACGATCGGTGCGACGTGCCAGAGGCCGCGGGTCACTCAGCGTGGAGGTCTGCTACCACCGATAGCAGGTGCGGACCATCGAGAAGCGGCATCGTCTCCTCGATCTCGGCCCGCCACGCGTAGGTGGGGGCGATGCCCGGCCCCCACATCGCGCACTCGCTCAGCAGGTCCGCCAGCTCGCGCCGCGTGCGTAGCCGGAGCCGCACGACGTTGCGCTCGTACACCTCTAGCGCCCGGGCCAGCTTGTCCTCTGGGATGTCGTCCGGGGTGGCGTGGGTGATGATGACGACGCTGCCTACGGCCAGCCGCTGGCGCAGCTTGGCGATGATGTCGGCCACCATCTGGTCGTCGAGTATGAAGTGCAAGATGGCGCCGAGCACGACGACGACGGGTTGGTTGGCCCGGAGAAAGCTCTTGAAGGGCGGACCGTTGAGGATGGTGTCGATGTCGCGCAGGTCGCCCTCCCACGCGCGCACCCTTGGACTGGCCAGGAAGACGCGTGCGTGCGCGACGACGACCTTTTCATGGTCGACGTAGCCGAAAAGCGCGTTGGGGCGGTGCCGGCAGACGATCTCGTGGAGAAAGGGCTCGGCCGGGTGAGCAGGCCCGATGTCGAGAAACTGATCGTGGCCTTCCCCCGCGAGGGTAGCCAAGGCCCGGCCCTGCATGGCCCGGTTCTGCTGCACGACGTCTCGCATCTCCGACTCGCCGAAGATCTCAGCCAGGGCGGCTGCCACGTGACGATCATGCCGGTTGGTATCTCTACTTCCCCAGACCGCGCCGTAGGCGCCTGCCGCGCTTGCGCGGTGCGGATCAAGGCGAGTCCCGGGAATCTCCTCGGGAGAGACGGGCTGGCCTCTGTCCTCATCGTCGAGTTCTTCGAAAGGCATGTGGTCCTCGGCAGAGCCGGACGCGAAAGCACCCAGCTGGTCGGGTTCCGGAAGATGCGGGAACGGGGGTCTGTTGATCAGCTGACTTCATGGGGGGCGCGCTGGCGCGGCAGGAACGGGCCAGCGAGCGTGCTGGGGGTGAGGCACCGCTGGCGGGCCCCTACGCGATGTGCGGAGGTCGAGTCCTATCGCCGTGAGGGGACGCCACCGTGACGGGCACTTTTGACGGTCGTGGTGCAGCCCCTCTCAGGAGGCCGGATTCAAGTTCCGCGAGGCGGCGGCGGGCACCAGTTGGTCCCATGGGTCGACGAGGCGATAGCAACGTCATCGTGTGCCAGGTTCGCCCGCTGCTCTCAGAGCCCTGAGGGCTCTCCTTGCGTGCGCATGCCGGCAGTCTGAAGGGGGTGCCGACACGTTGAGAGGCCAGCATCCAATAGCCGCAGAGGATGGGGCGGGGTTTCTCCGTAGGCGTGGCCGCCAGAGGTGAAGGGATCATGTTGCCATCCGTGCCGTCGCAGGGAAGGGCCCCCTTCGATCGCTGGACCGCCGGTGTACGCCAGCATCAGGCCGGCACCGGGGTCCGCGATGTGGACCATGGCATGACCGTAGATCGCTGAAGTTCTCTGCGTCACTGGTACTTCTGCGCGCTGCCATTCGAGAACTACCAGTGGCGGTTATCTTGGCTGGTCGAAGCGCTGATTGGTGAGCCGGGCGCTTCTGGCGGCCAGGTCGCAACGCACGTTTGTCCTCGCCTGAAAAGGCGGCTGCCGCGGGCGAAAATCTGAAGTCCCTCCACGCCAGGGGCGAGTGGCTAAGCTCGGCCGGCATGGCTGTAGACGACACCGACGCGCTCTATCTCTGGCACGAGGCCCCTGTGCCCGGTGAGCTTCCGGTCGCACGAGTACATGGCTACCTGATCTGCCCGGAGACAGGCCGCGTGCTCATACAGGACGTCGATGGGGTGATGGGACTGCCTGGAGGGCGACCCGAGCCCGGCGAGGCTGGCTTTGCCGAGACGTTCATACGCGAAGCAAGGGAGGAGAACCAGGTCCAGGTTGGGCAGGTGGCCTATCTCGGCTATCAAGAGGTCATCGTTCCCGGCCACCCGCCGTTCGCACAGGTGCGCATGGTCGGTGTCATCGAGGCGTTCGGGAAGCGCATGCCGGATCCGGACGGAGCAGGTCACACCTGCCGCAGGCTGATGGTGCCTCTGGCTGACGCGGCGGACGTCCTCGGGTGGGGCGAGCCAGCCGCCGCGCAGGCGAAAGCGGCGGCCAGGGTGGCGCAGGCGCAGTGGCGGCTGCCTGTCGGAAGTCCGGCAGCCGCCGGATACGTCGACTAGCTAGTCTACGCGTGAACCTCGCGGCCGCCGCGCCCGTTCGACAGGGGGCAGCGCCCACGGGGCCACCTTGAACATGAACATCCTCACGTTGATCTCGTAGTTGAAGGTGCTGGCCGCTAGTTCGCGGGCCTGCTGCCGGATCTGGCGGCGTTCCTCAACGCCAGCGGCCAGCGCCCGCCCGATCGCCTCGGCCAGAGAGCGGGCGTTGCCCGGACGGGCGCCGTAACCGGTACGGCCGTCGAAGACGAGCTCGGCCAGCCCTCCCGCCGTGGTGGCCACCACGGGCGCGCCCCCGGCGGCGAACGCCTCCAGGGGGACGCGGCCGAATGGCTCCTCGCGCGAGGGAACCACGGTTGCGACCAGCGCGGGATGAGCCAGCAGCCCTCGCAACCCGGGGTCGAAGCGCGGCAGCAGCGTCACCGGGAGCCGCTCTGCGGTGATGCGCTCGCGCAGGTGCAGCTGGTAGGGCGTGAGCTGGTCATTGTCGACCTCGGCGACGGCGGCCAGAACGGTGTGCCAGGGCGGCGGCTTGAGCGCGAGCGCGTCGAGCAGGTCGTCCCATCCCTTATACGCGGCGGCCCGGCCCAGGCCGAGCAAGAAGCCCCTGCGCGCCTCGCGGGGCAGGAACCGCGAGTCGGGCGGCGGAATGCGCCAGTCCTCGTCGATCAGGCCATTGCGCAGCGGCACCAGCGCGTGCCCCGGCAGACGGAGGTCCTCGACGAGATGCCGGTACATGTGCTGGGAGATCACCGCGACCCGGCCGCCGCCGCTGATCAGGTCGCGCAGTCCGTGCTCTTCCCACCAGGCGCGCTCGGCGTCGTCAGGATCGTGCAGGACAGCCGTGGAGCGGGCGACGGCGACCAGGTGCCCCCGAAGCTCGGCGGGAAGAAGCGGCCCCAGCCCGTAGAAGGGGGCATCGCAGGCCAATACCAGCAGCGGCTCGGAGCTGGGCTGAAGACGCATGATGGCTGTCGCCGCGGACTCGCACGCCTTCTGGAAGTTGGACAATCCGCCGAAGCGGCGCATCCCGCCGGTGCCGTTGTCGATCGGCTCCACCTGCCCGGCCACCCGGGCGACGGCGGCCTGGGCGGACTGGTGCCAGTCGGCCTGGTACTCGGGGCTGCCGGGCTGCAGGCGGATGGGCATGACGACCAGGCGGACGCCGGGAGCGAGGTTACGGGCGAGCACCTCGATCAGGCTGCGGTTGGAGCGTCCAGCGCCGGTGCCGTACCCGTACCAGCCGTCGTGGACGGCGACTACGACGGTTGGGCGGCTCATCCGGCCGCCTCGTGCACGTCGGCGAGCGACCGGCGGCAGGCGGCCACGGCGTCGAGGGCGCCGCGGACGGCGACCAGGTTGACGGCCAGCGAGTCGCTACCCGACAGCCGCATCCAGCGTGCGGCCTCCAGAGTCCGGGCCAGGGCGGGATGGTAGCGGGCCACCGCGGAGATCGGCGCGCTGTAGAAGGCGCGGGCCCGATCGAGGGCCTCCGCCTCGCGCCACGGATGTTCGGCCCGCACAGCCTGGCCCCGCCTGGCCTGGGACTGTGCGGCGTCCAGGTCGAACACGGCGTAGGTGTGGGCCAGCAGCAGCCGGCCGACAGCGAGTTGGTCCGCGACCCATTCGGCGCGGGCGGTCAGCAGCGGGTAGTCGGCCACCGAGTGGGCGTAGGCCAGCGCGGACAGCCAGTCCCGGTCGCAGGCCACTACCTGATGCCGGTCGAGCAGGGCGCATGCCTGCGCGGCCTTGAGCAGCCAGTTGGCGTCGTGGGCGTCGTCGTCGTGCACGGGAGGGTGGTCGGCATGCTCCAGGGTCTGCGCGGCCTGGCTGGTGTACTCGCCCAGCACCGGCACGTTCTCCTGGGCGAGCAACTCGACGATGGAGGTCTTGCCGGCTCCGGGCATACCCTCCAGGACGAGCATGCCCTGAGCGGGTGTGGCCGGGTCAGAAGAGCTGTGTCTGGTCATCGGATTCCCGTGGTTGATGTCGGGGAGTGAGGTGAAGGCCCGCCAGTGCTCCCGAGGGGTCACAGCGGGCGAGGGTGTGGCCGGCCACCCGTCGCATGTCGGCCAGCACCGGGCCGCACGGCGTGTCCAGCAGAAGCTGTCGGCCGACGACGGCGCGTACCTGGCCGGCGAGCACAGCCTGCTGCTCGTCCAGGCCGGTCATCTCCTGGTAGCGGGCCGGGATCGGGTGGTGCAGCCCGTACGCGGAGGCCAGGTCATGAACGGGCGTTTGCTGGAGGGTCAGGTCGTCGGGCCAGGCGGTGGCCGCGGCCAGTTCCTGGGCGGCGTTCTCGGTCTGGCTGGCGCGCTCGGCTTGGTCCGGCAGCCTCCACCAGGCGTCGGCCTTGGCGCGGGCGGGGATGCGCTCACGGGCCAGCCGCGTGGCCGAAGCGGCTTGCTCTGCGCGGCGGATGAGCGGATAACGGCCGCTGGCCAGCGTCGTGTAGGTGATCGCGCCCTGCTCCAGGAGCCGGTCAGCGCCGCGGTCGGCGGCGGTGAGCCCTACCTTGACCAGGCCAGGCCCGAACCACGCCAGATAAAGCGTCCAGTCCCGATGCTCTTCGCCGAGGACGGCGTCGCGGGCCAAGGCACGGCCCCGATCGGCGGACGCGCACGAAGGACACTGCGCATCCACACCCGGCGGCGTGACTGCTCTGGCCCTGCAAGCGACACGTCTACCTGAGATCCAGACGCCGACGCAGCCGCGCGGACCGCCCAGCTGCCAGCCGATATGCGTGCCGACCTCCGCGGGGCGGCTGCGTTCGCCGTCAGCAGGGGCGTCAGGCAGCGGCAGCACCGTCAGGGTTGGGGTTCCGGACTCCCAGTGCAGCCCGGTAGAAAGCCATGCGGGCGGCTGCTTCGTCATTGGTCTCGGCCCTCTCGTAGTGCTCCTGCAGGACCAACCAGCCGGCCAGGTGGGCGATGTCCGCGAGAGCCTCGCCGGGGTTGTCGGGCATATGCAGGTGATTTTGGGGCTTGGCGTCGCCGAACTCCTGGCGAATGCGGTCCTTGACCTCGGCGCCAGTCTGGGGGGTGTGCGAGCGCAGCAGCATCACCGTGACCGGGCCGCTGGTCAGGTAGGTGTCGACGGCGGCGATGAAATCCTCGCCGTAGGCGTCGGGGTACATGCGGCGCGTGTCGGCGGGCGTCAGGACCCGGGTGTGGACGTCGAGGACGTCGTGCTCGGCCTCCAGCCGGGCGCGGATCGGACCGGTCGGGGCGCCGGGCTTGACCAGCGCGATGGTGAGCGACCAGCCCGGCCAGCGGGTCCGCTCGCCTCCCTCGCGCATCCGGATGGCCCAGAGCCGCTGGCAGCGGCAGGGCCGGTCCCCGAGTTCATCGGGGTGGCGGGGCGGGTCGG
Source organism: Nonomuraea sp. NPDC050790 (assembly GCF_044456745.1). Classification (NCBI taxonomy): domain Bacteria; kingdom Bacillati; phylum Actinomycetota; class Actinomycetes; order Streptosporangiales; family Streptosporangiaceae; genus Nonomuraea; species Nonomuraea sp. NPDC050790. The sequence goes on from NZ_JBITGF010000001.1 coordinate 129,326, forward strand.
CCGACGCACACGCGTGCGCGTCGGCGACGCAGGTCCTGCACGCCCCGTACGGCATGATCGGCTCGACGCCGAGCTGCGCGAACGGGATGCCCGCCCGGTAGGCGGCCCACCATAGGTCCCACGGGCTGGCCAGATGCACCGGGACCGGGGTGCCCACGTCGATCGTGCCGGACAGGTGGCTTTGGAGGATGAAGCCGAGCAGGACCTTGGGCACTTCCCGCGCTCGCATGGGCGGGGCCAGGCCGAGCGGACTGATCACGAGGCCGCCTCGGTGAGGACGGCGCTCGCTGTGGCGCGGGTGTCCGGCGCCTCGGCGAGCACGAGCTCCACGCGATGGAGTCCCGGTGCCCCGTCCACGTACGGCATGAGCTGGCCGAGCAGGTAGCCGGCCAGCTCTTCCGTGGTGGTGTTCGGCACCGGCAGCAGGGCGACCACCCGCTCCGGGAAGCCGTACCAGTCCTTGCCGCACTCGACGATCACCTGCCCGTCTTCGAGGTGGGAGGTGCCGGCGACCGGTGTCTCGGGCAGCAGGGTGCGCCTCTTCAGCGGCTCGATGACCTTCTTCAGGCCCCGCTTCACCTGGTGGAAGTCGAGCAGCATGCCGGCCGCGTCCGGGTCGCCCGTCAGCCGCACGGTGACGGTGAAGGTGTGGCCGTGAAGCGGCTCCATCTGCCCGTCATGGATGCCCGCGTGAGCTGCGGAGAACACGTAGTCGCCAGCCCCGCCGATCTCTATCTGGAAACTCATGGAACTGTCTGATCCTCTCGCTTGCGACGGTGGGAGCGGCTACTCGCCGACGCGGGCAAGCAGCAAGAACTCCTGGCGGGCGCGGGGGTCCTCACGCAGGACCCCGTGAACCGCGGACGTGACGGTCGCGGCCCCGCCCGCTCTGACGCCGCGCAGGGACATGCACAGGTGCTCGGCCTCCAGGACGACGCCGACGCCCTTCGGCTGCACGTTTTCCTGCAGCCAGTCGGCGATCTGCTGGGTGAGCCGTTCCTGAACCTGCGGGGCGCGAGCAAACCACTCGACGAGCCGCGCCAGTTTCGACAAGCCGAGAATCCGCTTGCCGGGCAGGTAGGCGACGTAGGCGTACCCGGTGAAGGCCATCAGGTGGTGCTCGCACACCGACGCGAACGGGATGCGCCGCTCGATGACGAGCTGTTCGTAGTCGCGGTCGTTCGGGAAGGTCGTCGCGTCGAAGGGGCGCGGAGTGAACATCTCCGCGAACGCCCTCACCATCCGGCCGGGCGACTCGGTCATGCCTTCCCGGTCAAGGTCAACGCCGAGAGCCGCCAGCAGCGATCGGGCAGCCTCCTCCGCGACTTCCAGATCCAAGCCCGGCAGGACCGGCTTGACCATCCGGACCGGGACATCGGTGATCGTCATGCGGCGGCGCTCCCCTCGGGGCCGGCAGCCGCCACGGCGTCCGGGTAGTCCGCGGGGGTACGGCAGATGGAGATGCCGACGCTGTCGGCGAACCGCAGCGCGCCCGGCTTGTGGACGCGCACCCGGACCCGCAACGCGTCGAAGCCGACGATGAGCGTGTGCGCGACGGCCTCGGTCAGCGCCTCGACCGTCCGGAACTCCGATCCCTCGACCAGGGCGATGACCGCCTTGGTCGCGCTCTTGTAGTCCCAGCCGTCGGCCAGGTCGTCGCTGAAGGCGACCTCCCGGCCGCCGATGCCGATCTTCATGTCGAGGATCACGTCGGACTTGGCGCGCCGTTCCGGGTCGGTGACGCCGATGATGCATCGCAGCCGCAGCTTCTCGATCTCGATCTCATCCACGCGTTGCCTCTCCTTTCTCCGGTGTGCGATTCAGCGGGAGGTAAGGGCCGCGAGCGTTCCCCGTGCATGATCTGACCTTCCGGTTTACGCTCCGATCAGCCGCCCGTACGGATCGTCGCCCGCGCAGACCGGGGCCGCCCAGAGGGCTGGTGTTGCCGCAACACCGCAGCAACAGAGGGAGCTGGTCGAGATGGGCGAGCACCACGACACCGCGGCGATGATGTTCGGGCTGGTCATGCGGCATCTGCGCGAGCAGGCCGGGCTGTCGCAGCGAGAGCTCGGCAAGCGCGCCATCTACGACCACACGCGGATCTCCCGCGCTGAGAGCGGGGAGATCCTCGCGCCGGAGCCCACCGTGGCCGCTCTCGACAACGCCCTGGGCGCCGACGGGCTGCTGCTCGGATTGCGGAAAATGGCCGAGTCCGCGAGTAGAGTCCCGGTTGTGGCGGGGGTGCCTGGCTTCCACGACGACGAGCAAGTCATCCTGGACATGACGACCGCGAACGGAAGGATGGTCAGGGTGAGGCTCTCTCGACGCCAGTTCGCCCAACTGCTCGCCTCTGGCGCCATGTCCGCTGCGTTCCCTGGTCTGGCAGACCCCGACCAGGCGCAGCGGCTCACCCGAGCGCTGGACCGGCCCGCCCGCGTTGACGGCGAAGTGATCGACTATTTCCGGCGCGTCCTGGCCGAGCACTACTCCGCCGACAAGATGCTCGGCCCGCGCTCGTTGCTGCGGCCAGTGCTCGCACAGATCGACGTCCTGGACGAACTGCGACGCGGCGCCGGAGCCAAGCACGCCGAGCCGCTGCTGCAGGTGCTGGCCCAGTACGCCGAGATGGCCGGATGGCTGCACCAGGACCTCGGCGAACTGAACGCCGCCATGGACTGGACCCGCCGCGCCGCTGAGTGGGCGCTGTGCGCCGGCGACAACCAGCTGTCGGCCTACATGCTGGTCCGCCAGTCCAATATCGCCTGCCTCACCGACGACTACGCCGCGGTGGTCCATCTCGCCGCCGCCGCCCGCCGCCGCCCGGCCGAGCTCGAACCGAAACTGGACGCCCTCGCCGCCCAGCAGCAGGCCCGCGGCCTGGTGATGCTCGGCGAGTCCGACGAGTGCTTCGCCCTGCTCGACCAGGCGGCCGGTACGCTCCGCGATCACCCGCAGGTCACCCGCCCCAACGTGCCGGTCTACCTGCACTACTACGACGTCGACGCGCTGCAGGAGCAGTCCGCGGTCTGCTATCGGGCGGCCGGCCGGGCTGACACGGCCGTCGCCATCCTGGAAGAGCAGATCGGGAAGCTGCCCGCCAACGTGGCCCGGGACCGTGGCCACCTGGTCGCCAAGCTCGCGGTCGCCGTCGTCCAGGCGCCGCATCCGGACGTGGCGCGCGCCGCGCACCTGGGTCTCGATGCGCTCGGTATGGCCCGGCAGACCGGATCCGCGCGCATCCAGCGTGAGCTGTCCACCCTCGACGGTGAGCTGCTGCGGCGGTGGCCTGATGATGGCGCGGCCCGTGACTTCCACGAGGCGCTTGTCGCCGTGTGACGTCCCGGCGCCGGGGGAGCGGCCTGCCCACAACGTCCGGAGGGGTCATACCTGGCTTTGGCCGGAGGCCCGGGGCCGCTCGACCACGTGGCTCGGCTGGCGCGCCTGCATGCGCGGACAGGGCTCCTCCGCGCGTCGGTGGCCCTATCAACGGACGTTCGGGTCCACGGTCGCCGGAGCTCACCGGGACGTGAGGTGCTGAACGATCAGGCGCGCCGCCGTCGCCGCGTTGACCGCGGGACAGCATGCGTAAACTCGCCGGCCGTCCCGGCGGGTCCGTCCCGACCACCACCACCAAAATTCCCCGTCGCTCCAGGCGGTCACGTTCTCGATGAGGACCACCGCGACGCCGTCTCCAGCGTGGGCGGTGGCGTTGACTCGATGGACGGTCGTCAGCTGCGTCCGCAGCTGCTCGGCGGCGGTCGAGGCGTCCAACAGCTCGTACGGCAGGGAGTAGCGGCTGGAGGCCGGGGCGAGCAGCGGCATCATCGCGTCTTCCCCGATGTGATCTTCTCCCAGAGGGCTGCGACCTCGTCGGCGCTGCTCGCGTCGGTCTCCGACACCTTCACGTCGTCTGGACCGGACCGCTCGATGCGACGGATCCAGTACAGGCCCGCGATCGCCACCTGCTCAAACCAGACATCCCCGCACGGGCACGTCATCGCCACGACGCGAGGCTCGCGGTCAAACCGGCCGGTGTCGTCGGCCGACCCCCACGTGATCGTCTCGGCGTTGGGGTCCGTCCGGCAGTTCGTCAAGCACTTCGGGTCGTAGCAGGCGAGCTTACGCGCCATGCTTCTACCTGCCCTCCCCATCGAGCCGGGCCACCGCGGCGAGGAATTGGGCATCCCCGACCTCTTCGGGGAGGTCGTCCGGCCGCCACTGCGACGCTTCGACGAGGCCGGGATCGAGCACGTCCATCCCGGCGAGCAGGCCCTTGATGGCTTCGGCGGAGCGAGGGTAGATCGGGCTCTGGGTGCGGGAGTAGGCCGCCACGGCGGCGGCCAGGTCGGCGGGACGAAGCTTGTCACCGCATGCGTGCGTGAGGACCAGGTAGCTGCCGGGCGCCAAGGCTCGGGCGTAGCGCTGCAGGACCTCACCTGGCTGAGCGTCGTCCTGCCAGAAGTGCAGCAACGCGGCAGCAATGAGCCCCACGGGCTTGCTCAGGTCGAGCAGCTGGGCGGCATGCCCGAGCACGACGTCCACCTCGCGGGCGTCGTCCTCCAGCATGAGCGATCGCCCGGGACTCCGCAGGAGCGCGCGGCAGTGCACCGCCACCTTGGGGTCGATGTCGACGTAGACGACCTTCGTGTCTTCGTGGTGACGGCTGACGACCTCCAGCACGGAGGCGGCATCCGGTGTGGGCAGGCCGCAGCCGAGGTCGATGAACTGAGCGACGCCGTGGCCCGCCACCACGTCGACCGCCCGGCGGATGAACCTCGCGTTGGCCAGGGCCGCCTTTCTCAACCGCGGCAGCAGCTTCAACAGCTGGTCGGCGAGATCGCGCTCGGCGGCTGTGTTGTCCCTGCCCTCCAAGAGGTCGTTGTAGACGCCAGGGATGGTCGGCGGCGGGCCGGACGCAGCCGTGGACATGATGCCTCCCGTGGCAGAAGCCGCAGAGCTGATCGGATAGCCCTTCTGAGCTGGGCGTGATCAGCATCGTGGCTGGTCACGCCGCCCATTGCCACGCCGTATCGGCGCCTCTCTCGCGACTTTTCCCTGCCCTTTCGCCGCCGTTTCGGCGCCTTCTTTCGTCGGCAGTGCCGTTCCGCTTCCCACGACCGTCCGGCGGATCTAGCGTGGTGCGAAAGCGCGTCGCGGCCGCACGGGAGGACCAGCGTGGAAGTGAGCGTGCTCCGCAGCCTCGCCGAGGACCGCGACCTGATCAACTACACCCGCTTCTCCCAAGTTTTCCGCGAGGTTGCGAACGAGCTGGGTCACCGCGACCTCACACTCAGCCCGCGGCAGTGGGATCGCTGGCTGTCCGGGTCCCTGAAGAAGGGGCCGCATCCGCGCTCCCGCGACGTCTTGGCCCACATCTTCGGCAGACCAGCCCGCGAGCTGTTCAGCCCAGCGCCTCCGCCCGGCCCAGCACGGCCAGCCGATGACGCTCCCACCGCCGACAACCACGGATACACCGCCCACCGCGCCGAAGGGCTGTACGAGCTGATGCGCGATGCCGCCGACCAGTCCAGGCAGGCCGCCGCCGACGTTGAGCTCGCGCTGGGCGAAGCCACGCTGGGGCAGCTCCACGACGATGTGTCCCGCCTGGCCCGCACGTTCCTGCTGCGCCCGCCCGCCGTCGTCTTCCCCGAGCTGGTCGCCATCCGCGGCCAGGTGAACGCGCGGATGAGCCAGACGCGGCGGCCCGACCAGCTGACCGAGCTGAACTTCCTGGCCGGGATCCTTAGCGCGCTGCTGGCCGAAGCGTGCATCGACCTCGGACAACACACGATGGCCCGCGAACACGCCCGCGCGGCCGGCGCCTACGCCGCGTCCATCGACCATGGGCCACTCGCCATCCACGCCAGAGGGCTCATCGCGTCCAGCTCCTACTGGGCCGGTCAGCCCCGCGACGCGGTCAAGGCCATCCAGCGCGCCGAAGAGCTGCGCCCTACCGGGCTGACCGCCGCCCGCGTCTACAGCGTCGCTGCCCGCGCCTGGTCGCACGTGGGCAACACCGACCTCACGATCCGCTCCATCCGTATCGCCGCCCAGGCTCGGGCGGCGGCGGAGGACGACGACCTCCGCTCGATCGGTGGCGTCTTCTGCTGGGACGAGGCCCGCCAGGCGCGTTCGGCCGCGACCGCGCTACTCCAGCTGATGCGCACGCTCGGCGCCGACGTTGACCCCGCCGAAGCGCGGAGCTTCACCGGCCAAGTCCTCCTCTACGCCCAGCAGGCCCTCACGCTGATCCGGGCCGAACCGGCCGACGAGCGCTCCCCGATAGTGGAAGCGCAGATCGGGATCGAGCTGGCCACGACGCACGTGCTGCTCGGTGACCTGGCCAGCGCTCGTGAGTACCTCGATCAGGCGATGAGCCTGTCGCCGAACATGCGGTCTTTTCCCGTGCTCCACCGGCTCGGCGGCCTCAAGGTTCTCCTGGTGGGCGTGTCCACCAGGACGGGGCGGCAGCTCAAGGACACCGTGAACGCGTTCGCCGAAGGAAGCACGATGCGGGCGCTCCCGGCGGTGGTGGTCAGCGAGGCTGCTCGTCCCATGCTGCCAGGAGCTCCGCCTCTCGCTCTGCCGTGATGCCAAGCTCAGCCGCCCGGCCATGGTCGACCGGCTGCCCGCCTGCTTGAAGCCACGCCCACGTGTCGGCCACCGACTCGGCCAGCGGCCGGCACCGCAGGCCCGCCGCGCGGGCGCGGGCGGCATCCACCCGCCAGGTTCCCGCGTACGGGCGCCACAGGGGCAGCTCGACCCATTCGCGTACCCCGCGCCTGATGAGGAACTCGTGGTCGACCCACGTGAGATCGGCACGGCTGCCCGTGACGTGCGTGCACGCCTGCAGCAGGTCACCGAAGGATGATCCGCCCACGGGGGCGGCAAGGTTGAATGCCCCCGTACGGCGGCGCTCGGCCACCTCGATCGCGAACTGGGCCACGTCCCGCACGTCGATTGGCTGGATCGGCCAGGTGGGCGTGCCCGGCGCCAAGACGCGGCCGCCCCGGGCCAGCCGGGCCAGCCACCAGGGGATGCGGCCGACGTACTCGCGCGGACCAATGATCACTCCCGGGCGCAGGAGCGCGGCCCGGTCCGCGAACGCTTCGGTGACTGCCAGCTCGCAGCCGACCTTCTGCCTGCCGTACGCGTCAGGGCCGCTCTCTCCCGGCGGGCCTTCCAGGCTGTAGGTCCGCAGCGGCGAGGCCTCGTTCAGGGGCTCTCGTGGCCAGCCGCGGTAGACGTTGACCGTCGAGATGTACACGTAGGTGTCGGTGGCCTTGGCCAGCGCGGACGCGGAGTGCTGCAGCATCTCGGGCGTCATGCCGCTGGTATCGATGACGGCATCCCATGGCCCGCCGCGAGCGAGTTCTTCCATGTCGTCTGCTCGGGTGCGGTCGCCGCGAAGGTGACGGACGCCAGGCACGTCCTGGCCGGACTGCCCCCGGCTGAAGGTGGTGACGTGATGGCCGTGATCGCGGGCGAGCTCGGACAGCGCGTATCCGAGGAACCATCCGCCGCCGAGGATCAGCAGTCGCATGCCCCGATCCTGGCGCATCCTGGCGGTGACCGCCAGGGCCGAAGATCACAGGTGGTGGGGTTCGGCGCGGATCTGGCCGGGCGCGCGCCTGCCGCCGCGGTGTAGGCCCGTCAGCTACCCGCCCTGGTGAGCGCCCGCCGGAGGTCGGTCACCGTCCATCTACCCGGTACCCCGGCCGGTGGCGATCAGGCGGGCTACTTGTCACCGCGGCGGGGAGGAGCGCTGCCAGGTGTCTCCGCCTCGCGGTCGCAGGTAGCGGCCTGGCTCGAAGCTGCCGGACTGGAGCACGATCTCCAACGCAAGGGGCAGTTCTCCGAGCAACTGCGTGTACCGCTCTTCCCGGTCCTCTTCATAGGCGCCGTCGGTGCGGCCGTCGAGGATCGCGGCCATGTCCACGTTCACGTCGCTGTACGGCTCACCACCACCGTGGTTTCCAAACGGGCGTTTGGAGTGCAGGGCGGGTCCGCCCACCCAACGGTGGCCTCCCCACTCGAAGTGAGCTCGGCGCAACAGCGTGACGTGCTCGGGCAGGAGATCGAACTCCTCGACGGACTCGATCTCCTTCCACCTCTCGTATGGACTTCCCTCAGCCATTCGCTCGCTCGCTATCCGTCGTCGTAACGGCCAGGTCAGGTGGTGCGCAGCAGCTCGACCAGCGTCTCGGCGAAGACGCGTTCGGCTCGCGCCGCGTTGATGCGCGCCTGGACCACGCCCGGCGCGACTCCGAAGCCGGGTGGGCTGTCGGCCATCGACTCGTCCAGCTCGAACTGCGCCTGCCTCATCAGTCCGCGGGCCGCGGAGAGCGTCCCGTCGTGGAACCACGCGGGAGACCGCTCGCCCAGCTCGTCTGGGCCGGCTCCGGCGAAAACGCCCTGGAGTTGCTCCTTCAGGTCGTCCGGGAGGTGGGTGCCGCTGGCCGCGAGGATCGCCTCCAGCGTGTGGATCTCCACGCCAGCGTCCTGGGCGACATTGAGCAGGGGCGAGCGCGAGCGGCCGAACCTCGCCTCTGCGTCGGTGAGCACGGCGTCGACGCCAGCGGCTCGTACCACGGCGGTGAGCGCGTCCAGGCCGCGGCCGGGCTGGCCTACGTCGTAGCACTCGGCGATCACAACGCCCTCTTCCTCGCCCTCGACGTGCGCACGTAGCTCCGCGAGTCGGGTTCGCACGGTGCCTTGGTCGGCCGCGCGGGCATACAGCGCCCAGCAGCGCACGGTGTGCGGGTGGTCCGCGGTCATGAGGCACTCCTACGGTCGGTCGGGCAGGTTGGCCCGCGGCCATGTTCGCATCCGAGCGCGGCGGGCCGCACCTTCTTGCTTGGTGCTCTACAGGCCGACATTGCGCATGGCGTTGTCGCGCCAGCGGTCGACGGCGCGGATGTAGCGCAGCAGGACCGGCGAGTTGATGGCCCAGCGGCCGTGCTTTGCGATGATCGAGATGGGCACGCCGGCCGCGTACGCGATGGTGGCGCCACCAGCGCGCAGGCTGTGCGCGGTGTACTCGTCGGCGCGCGGCACGTCAGCGCGGATGGCGGCGGCGCGGACGATTTCGTTGATGGAGTCGCCGCCGAGCTTGGTGCCGATGGTGTCGTGCACGTACAGGCGGCGCAGCAGCCGACCGTCGTGGTGACCGGCAGCGTCGATGGCGTCCGTCCAGGCGAGGAGTGCGCTGACCGGGTCGGTGAGCGGATGGCTTCCGCGCGGGATGGCGATGATGGTGCCGAGGCTGTCCTTGTCGGTCTTGCTGGTGCGGAGCGCCACCTCAAGGCCGTCGGGGACCACGGTGACGTCGGGCCGGTTGAGGGCGACCAGTTCGGAGCGGCGGCCCATGAGGGCCAGGCCGAGCACGAGGACGAGCCGGTCACGGATGCCGATCAGGGTGTCTTGGGGGCAGGAGTCGACCATCGCCTGAAGGATGGGGACGGTGACCGGCGGCGCTTCCTTCTGCTGGTTCTGCCCGTTCTCGGCGCGCTGGCGCTTGTACTGGCGCAGCACGAGCAGGGCGGCGCGGCTTTCAGGTCGGCCTTCGTATCCGGCCGCGGTGTGGCAGGAGCGGATGGCGCCCATTGCCTGTTCGATGGTCGAGGGGGCGTAGCCGGTGTCGGCGAGGTGGCTGACGTAGTCGGCATACGTCTGCGGGGTCGCAGGAAGCGGGATCCGGATCGCGCCGGGTTGCGCGCACCACTCGGTGAACTGCGTCCACTGCCGGGTGTAGGCGCGGCGGGTGTTGGCCGGGGAGCTGTCGGCAAGCCGCAACCGCGTACTGTCACTAATTGCGTAGTCCGCGTCGGTATAAACAGTTCCGGCTTGCACGAGCCCGTTAGTCGGTTCGTCGTATTTGACGAGTTCCACCCGGTTTCTCCGCCCCCGTCGAGTACCCGCGATAAGGCATCTTATCGCGGGTATAAAGGCAGAGTCAGGCGAACTCTCGCACTCCCAATCGGACGCCACAGGTTGTTAAAAGCACACCTATATATTGGGCGCTGCTACGGCTCTCCCTAAGGGCCCGAAGCGGTGGACCGAGCCGAGCCGAGCGGGGAATCTTGAGCCATGTTCGGCACCGAGCAGTTCTACTCGACCACTGCCCAGGTTCTCCCGACCCTTCTGGTCGCCATGGCAGTCGAGGGCGGCCTCCTTCTGCAGCGACGCCCCGAACGGCTCTACCGCGACGTCCAGCAGGCGGCGCACCTGGAAGTCCCCGGCCGCACGATGCTTCGCAAGCTGGCGAACATCCCCTACATGACGACCATCGCGACGCTCTGCGTCGCCTTCATCATCGGCGAGGTGACGGCGCTGACCATCCTGTTCTGGAAGGGGCCGGACTGGTTGTCCATCCCGGCGGCGTTCGTGGTCTGGATCAGCATGCTGACCATGCTCGTCGGAGTGGTCGCGATCCCCGTCGCACGCTTCGCAGACCTGGTGCTGCAGGAGGCGGCCGACCGTTTCCAGCGCGAGTACGAGCGCGAGCATGGGGACGACGACGAGGGCGCTGACGAGGACGACGACGACCGGACAGGGTTCGAGATCTGATCGGCCCGCGCGATGAGGAAAAGCCGGGGTTCGCGACGCTTCCCCACGCGCGAACCCCGGCATCGAACACATTACCGAATCGCCTAGGCGCTCGCCACGAGGTGGGGAGCCCCGCTCCGGCGCCAGGGAGCGTCCCGTGGAGTTCGATGACGGCCTGCCACCAGGAGCAGGCCCGATCCGGAGACGTTCTGGGCGGCGTGTTCTAGCCTGGTGGGCGCAAGCCCCCGATGTAAGGCAGGCGAGATGGCCGACCGTCACAACGACCGCCCCGACCGCCATGAGGAGCCGGGGCCCGAGCGGGCGCACTATGTGCGCCGACCGGAATCCGAGTTCCCCATCTCGCCCGAAGACCAGCAGGCCGCGATGGAGGCGCTGGCGCGCAAGCTGGGCGGGGACACCTTCTATGGCGCGCCGGTGACAGGCAACACCGACGGGCTGCTTCACCGGACACTCACCGACCAGGGGTCAGCCGACACCGAGGGTGAGGTCGGCGGGCACTTGCTCACAGGCCTGCTGACGTGCGGTGGATGCGGGACGACGCTGACGCTGGAGCCGCACTCGCAGATCCCCCGGTACGTATGCGCGGCAGATGGCTGCGGCGCGATCCGTGTGGCGGCCAGGCTCGTGGAGACGGAAGTGACGATTCGCCTGCTGGAGCTGCTCGACAGTCCTCAGCTGATGGGCGAGGTGCTGCTTGCGGCGCTGGAGCGGCAGGGCGCCATGGACTTCGTGGAGGCCGGGCCGGACAGCATGGAAATGTGGTGGGCGGAGGCCGAGCCGGGAATCCGGCGGGCGCTGGTGGAACTGCTGGCCGATCACGTGACGATCGTTCCCCTGACGGATGCGGACCGGGTTCTAGACGTGACCTCCCGCGTGTCGGTCGCCTGGCGATCATCCGTTGCCCCGAGAAGGTGATGCACTCAGGCGGTATGTCCGCTCACGACAGGCGAAGCGCCCGTGCTGCGCCATGGAAAAGCCCCGGGCCGGGGCTCGGGGCTGTCGTCAGCTCATGAAGCTGTTGGACCTCTCGTAGTCGACGCCGTTGCTCCAGCCGCCGTCCACGGCCTTCGTGATCAGCTCCTCGAAGACGTCGCTGTTGCCGCTCTCGACGATGACCTTCAGCAGGTTCTTCTCGGCGTCGCTGAAGCCGGCGAACTTCCCGTCGACCTCCATCGTGTAGGCGATGTCCTCGGCGAGCTTCTTGATGCGGCTGTCGACGCTGGCGCTCATGATGGCCTTCCTGATGATGTGATGGGCGCTTGATTTATATCATTATCATAGCATACCTTGCTTTTGTCTGTACAGCATTGGTGCTGGTAAACGGGCGTTCTACCAGTGATTTCGGGGGTGTGGAAGCGGCATCCGTGTCATCTCCAGCTCGGTCGCAGCCTCTCCTACCTGGTGATGCTGCGCATGTAGGACGACGCCGCCCCCTGACCGCCCGGGGCAGGGTTCGGCCGCTGAGCCAGCGGCGCGTGGACGATCGCCCCCTGGTTCGCCTCGGGCAGAAGGCCGTAGACGAGGATCACCGACGCGTCGATCCGGCCCGGCGACATCGGGTCGGTCGGCATCCACGTCGCCCACTCGCGTTCCATGTCCGTGAACGTGCCGCGCAACCGGACCCGGTCCTGGATCATCTGCTGGGCGACGGGCTCCGCCCGCAGGAGTTTGCCCTGCTTGGCCCGTACGGCGATCACCATCGGCGGCAGCTTCCCCTTCGGGATCTCGCCTTCGCGCTGCAACAGCTCCCAGGCGGTGCGAATCGCCAGCTCACACATGTCGCCGCCGTAGTTGACCTCCACGTAGATCACGGCGGCGTCGATCTCATGGGCCAGCCGGCATGCCGCGAGGGACCAGTCGGCCGACGACATGACGCCCGACCGGTCATGCGTGACCCACACCCGCTGGTCATCGCCGAGGAACCCGCCGACGACGCCGGCGGTGTCGCGACCACCGCCCGACGGGTCGATCGCGACCGCGATCTTCTGCGGCTCCACGTGCAGGCCCGGGTCGCGGATGAGCCGCAACAGCTCCTCCGACACCAGCGCGCCCTCGTACGGCTGCGGGTCACCCTGGCCCAGCGCGTGCCAGTCCCGCACGATCGACGTGCTCTTCATGTCCGCCCACCAGGCCAGCATCGCCGCTCGATCCCGCGTGGCGATCTTCGGGTGAGTGAGCGGGTCGCCGTCGCGCCGACCGAGCGGATCCGGCCCGAACTTGGTCGGGTTGCCGATCGCCGGCAGATGCACGACCTTCCACCGTCCGCCCTCCTCCACCCGGCCCTCCTCCTGCAGACGGCGGCCCGCCCAGTCGTCCACGTGCCAGCGGGTCTGGATTCCCACCACGGCGTTGCGATCCGGCTGCAGACGCTTCAACGCGGTCGAGGAGTACCAGTCGTGCACCGCCTTGCGTGCGCGGGGTGACTCCGCGTCCGCTCGGTCCTTGTGCGGGTCGTCGAAGACCAGAAGGTTGACCGAGAAGCCTGTCAGGCCAGCGCCAATGGCGACGGACCGGCATCCGCCTCCGGTGGTGAGATCCCAGTGCTGGGCCGCCGACGATCCCGACTTCAGCTGCAGCTCGTAGTCGCCGCCGTAGTCCGTCACGTACTCGCGGATCTTCTTACCGTGGGCGAGCGCCAGGTCGTCGCTGTAGGACGTGACCGCCACCCGGTCGCGCGGGTATCGGGCCAGCCACCAGAACGGGAACCACTCGGCGACCAGCGTGCTCTTGCCGCACTGCGGAGGCGTGATGATCAGCAGCCGGTCGTAGTCTCCCCGCTCAACCCCCGCCAGCGCCTGGCCGATAAGCCAGATGTGCGGGCGCATCACGAACAGCGGATCCAGGCCGCGGGCGAGCGTCACCGGGTCGACGAGCAGATCCTTGGTGGTGGCCCGCCGGGCGGCATCCAACTGCCGGTACAGCTCGACGTCGTCGAGATGGGCCAGCTCGTTGGACAGGTCGCGGCTGGTCAAGCCGGGCCGACGCCCTCACCTGCGGGCCGGGCCGGCTCCGCTCCCGTGTCTGGCGCGTCCGCGGCTGGGCTGTCGCCGGTCGTTGCCTCCTCCTTCTCCCACGCCGGGTAGACGGCTTCGTCATCGTCACCATCGGCCGCGCTCACCCGCCGGGCGACTGCGGCCGCCAGCTCCGACAGGCGTCGGCGTCGCTCCTGCGGCGCGAGTTCCTCGAAGTCGGCCAGCCGTACCGACAGGGGGTCGCCGCCGGGGCCGGTGACCGCGATCGTGGCCTGTGGATCGCCGAACAGCACCCGCCGGTGCCGCATCACCACGTCCATCAGCCGAATCGTGTCGCCTGGCGACAGTTGGTCGGCCCGCAGCGACGGCAGCCGCTGGGCCAGTTTCCCGACTGCCGCGCCGAGGATCTTCGCGTCCGCTTCGGCGGCCTTACGACGCTCTTCGACCCACGCCTGCTCGTACAGCTTGTCCAGATGCCGGTCGTACGCTTCGGCCCTATCGCGCCACCAGTTCGCCGCCGCCACCTGGCGGACCCAGGCGTCGGCCCGTGTAAGGGTCGTCGCAGCCTTTCGCAGGGTGCGGGTCCGGCCGAGGTCGCGGTAGGCGCAGAACTGGGCGTAGCGAGCGGAGGTCTCTCCGGGCTGGCGTTCCCAGGGGTCGATGGTGGGGTCCATCTGAAGGGTCTTGAGCGTGCTCATGACGCGTTATCCCAGCTCAGGGGTGAGGTAGTTGGCGCCGGAGAGGTATTCGCCTGCGAGCCGTTCGAGGAGTCTCCACCCTTCCCCGCGGGGGATCTCGCCGAGTCCTTGTGCTCGGGCGATGGCTTTGTTGATGGTGATGGCGGCCGGGGCGGGCAGGGTGCGGGCCCCGACGATCGTTTCGAGGCCGACGTTGCCGGTGTGGATGGGGTCGCCATCGGGGGTGGTGTAGCCGGCTTGGAGGTCGGTGAGGTGGCGCTCGGCGATGGCGAGGATGGCGTGCAGGGCGGTGGCCACGTTGGTGACCTTGTGGGCTGCGTGGGTGGAGGCGAGCGTGTCCAGGCTCTGCTCATAGTCGGCGCGGGCGGCGAGCCAGGTTTCGTCCTGGCCGAAGCGGGCTTCGTTGAACGCGGAGCGGGCGGCTTCGAGCTCGGCCGGGAGGAAGATGAGCTGGACGGTGGCGAAGTCGAGGTTCGCTTCGGACAAGCCCTCGGGCTGGACTTCGGCCAGCAGCTGGAGGTCGGCGTCGTCGAGGCCGGAGTAGGCGCGCCAGTCGACGTCGTCGAGCTGGTCGTACAGGTGCTTGAGGGTGGCGGGGTCGTCTTCTCCGGCGATGGCGTTGTGGGACAGCTGGAGGGCGACGAGTTGCTGGGGTGACAGCTGCTCCTCGATGACCATGCAGTCGATCTCGTCGAGGCCGGCTTCCACCGCGGCGTCGCAGCGGTGGTTGCCGGACAGGATGAGTTCGGCTCCCTCGTCGTACTCTCCGCCGGAGTAGATCAGTGGGACGCTGGTGAGGCAGCCGTCGCGGCGGATATTGGCGACGAGCCGGTCGTACTCCTCCTTCCTCATGAAACGGGCGTTCACCGGGAGCCGGGTGAGCTGGGCCGGGTTACGCGGTACGAGCCTGGGCTTGGTCAGGGTGGCGCTGACGGCGGCGACGGCCGTATCGGGCAGGGCGTCGGCGGCCGGGGCAGTCGCCGCGGTGGTGGTGGCGGTCGTGCTATCGGTCATCGCTGGTCCTTACCGTGCTTGCGCTTCCACAGGTCGAGAGCATCGGCGAGCGTGCACTCCCCGAGAGGGCCGCCGTACTGCAGCTGGTAGCGGTGGACGCCGTCTGCGGCCGGCTCGGTCCGTTTCTGCAGGACAACGCCGGGGATGCCGCGCCCGTACTTGGCGGAGTTGGGCCGGTCGGTGAACGCGGTGGTCGACCAGGCGACGATCCGGCGCGACAGCGAGCGCTGCAGGAGGAGCTGCGCTTCCCTGGTGGACGCGGCCATCACGATCAGTTTGGCCAGGCGGCGGTAGCGGGTCCAGGAGACCGGGAAGTCGGACATGAGGTAGGCGCAGTCAGGTGCGTACTTGGGCGGCAGGAACGCGAACGCGCCGATCACCTTGCCGTCGACGGAGACGGCGCACGCGAGCAGGGGCGTCCCGGGTTTGATCGTCTTGGACATGAACTGTGAGCGGATCGCAGCGAACTGGCCGCCCGTCAGGATGTGGAGCGCCATGCGGTCGCCGAGCTCGTCGTCGGGCCCGATCTTCGGCATGGGGATCGTCGCGACGGGCTGGCGGGGCCGGACGATCCGGCGTGGCCCGGAGGCGGCGTACACGTAGATGGGCAGGCCGCGGTTGGCGGTCTGGACGACGCCGGCGAGCTGGGAGCGCAGTTCGGGTCGTTCGATGTGGAGGCCGAGCATCCAGTTGGGCCGGTCGCGCACTTGGGCGATGATCTGCTCTTTGCCGTCTTCGTCGAGTTCGTCGAAGGAGGGGGCGGGCCAGTCGAACGCGGCGTCGATCGGTGCGAACTGGGCTTCGTAGTCCCCTCCGTAGAACGGGGGGAACATGACGACGGGCGCTTCGGCGGGTACGACGCGGGTGAGGTAGTCGCGGACGTCGCCGGCGAAGTAGGAGCCGAGCCGCACGGTGAGATTGCGCAGCTTGGTCGCGGTCTTGTCGTGCATGCGCGGCCACTGGTCCTGGGTGGCGGCGAGCATCCGCCGGTAGTACGGACCGGTCTTGCCGACCCACTGCAGGAACCTGGTGCCGAGCATGAGGGTGGCGAGCAGGTCTGTGGAGTCTTCCAGGAAGGGGCTGAGCCAGCCTAGGACGTCCTGGTGCTCTTCCCGGAGGGTGAAGGGTAGGGGCTGGCCGGACAGCCACCAGCCGAGCGCCGAGCTGTAGGCCTGGACGTCGTTGCCGTGGATTCGGCGGTCGGCGCCGAAGCGGGCGTGCAGGACGCGCTCGATCGTGAAGTTGCCGCTGCAGCCGACGTAGATGTCCTCGCCGGGCCAGGTGCCGGCGTGCTCGTAGATGATTGACCGGAGGGGTGACGGGATCGAACCATGGAACATGCATCACTCCGGGCGTAGTGGGCGGGCGGGTTACGCGCCGCTCTGGCCTGCGGGGACGGCGACGACTGCGTAGGTCGGGTGGCTGCAGCGGTGAACGCACTCGACGCGGTACGGCACCTCGCCGTCGAGCAGGCGCACCACGGTGACGTCCCATTCGTGGCCGAGGATCCGGCAGTCGTGTGGAGCATTGAGGACGCCGCTCGCGGCAGGGGGCGTCGTGCCTGCAGGGGGTTCGATCGGTGCTATGGCGTCGGCTTGGTCGGGCAGTTCGTGGCGGGTGAGGTTCACGCCCGTGGCGATCAGCGCGCGCCGGCAGGCCCGGCAGCGGCCGGGACCTTCGCAAGGGTCGATGCCGTTCGGGTCGCGGCGGGCCGCCGCTATGACGAGCCGCTGTTCGGAGCGGCAGGTAAGGCAGTGCCGGGGTCCGCCGCAGCGCGTGCGTCGACCGGAGGCGATCGGGATGACGTGACCATGGCCCCCGGCGATCCAGGCAGGCACGGCGTGTAGGGCGGCGGCTGCCTGGCGGGCGTCGGCGGCGTCAGCCGGGTGATCGGCCGGGCTGGTGGTGTCGGTCACCGTTGTCCCCTCCGCAGGTTGATCGAGCTTCGCGGAGCGGCTGCTGTGGAGCGCCGGCCAGGACTTGAACCTGGACCTCCCCTCCGGGAGAGGGGCAATGCGAGCTGACACCTCCGGCGCGGGTCGATCGGCCACGCCGCTGCACAGGCAGCCGATCGCCGCTGATGCTAGCCGATTGCTCACATGGGAACAGTAAATGAGTGTCCCCATGCAGTGAGTGTCGTCAAGGCCGACCTCCGTGGTCCGGAGGATGCGCCCTGGGCACCAGGCGACACGCCCTCACGAGTTCCGTCTTGGCAAGCTTTAGGGGTCCTTTCGGGCTGGCCATGACGACCGCTCGGGTATCCCCGAGGAGTGTCACGCCTACCCGCCTACCAACCTATGATCGCTCGGGCGGGCGTCCTGCCACCGCCGGGCGAGGCTGATGCGTTCGCGACCGAGATGAAGTGGGATGGCATGCGTGCCTTGACCTATGTCGAGGACGGCCGCGTAAGACTCCAATCGCGCAACGGCGCCGACGTCAGCATGTCCTTCCCCGAGATGCAGATGCTTGCCGGTGCGGTTGACGGCCACAACCTCGTTCTCGACGGGGAGCTTGTCGCCTTCGACGCGAATGGCCGCGTCTCGTTCGCCACCCTTCAGCAGCGCATGCATGTTCGGCGTTCCGCTCGCGTGGCCGAGCTGGTGCGATCGGTGCCGGTCACCCTCATGGTGTTCGACGTCGTTCACGTCAACGCCACTCCCGCGGTGCGCATGCCGTACGTCGAGCGCCGAGAGCTGCTGGAATCCATCCTCCGCCCGGGGCCGCGCTGGCAGGTGCCGGTCTGGTTTCCAGATCATGCCGAGCAAGCCCTGGCCACGAGCGCGGAGCTCGGTTTGGAGGGCATTGTCTGCAAGCGGCTCGCCTCCCCGTACCGGCCGGGCGTCCGGTCTGGCGACTGGGTGAAGGTCAAGCACGAACAGCACACGGAGGTCATCATCGGCGGCTGGCAGTCAGGCGGAGGCCGCCGTTCGAGCAAAGTCGGCTCGCTCCTGCTGGGCGTCTTGGATGGCGCTGGCGCGCTCACCTACGTCGGGCACGTGGGGACCGGGTTCACTGAGGCGATGCTCGTCGACCTCGTGGAACGGTTGTTGCCGCTTGCCCAGGGCCACAGCCCGTTCTCGGGTCCGGTGCCTGCCGTACGGGCGAAGGCCGCGCACTGGGTGCGGCCGGAACTTGTCGGCGAGGTGCGCTTCCATGAGTGGACTGCCGACGGTCACCTCCGCCATCCGTCATGGCGAGGGCTTCGGCCCGACCGAGATGCCGCAGACGTCGCGCCCAGGCGGTTCCGGGACGTGGGTTAACGAGGCGCAGCCAAGTCCCGCGACGCCCGCCGAACCCGGTCCAGCTGGCAGCCCACACCCTCTCTAGAGGTCGGTTCACCGTAACCAGATGGACAGCTGAACCTGACCGCTGGGAGACAGTTTTCGCGATCATCTAGGCCCTCCGGCGGGCTCTCGGAGGGAGGGCGAGAGAACAAGCGGAGCGTGCTGGAAGCGGCGATTCGCGGGCATGGGCCGACCGTCGCAGACGCACGAATGGGCGGGATCTTTGTGATTCAAAGGAACCACGTGAGAGGGAGCGCAGACGATGAAAGCGCAGCTCGAGACTCGTTCAACTATTCCGCAAACGTTCTTCGCGCTTTCTGCCGAGATCTATCAAATGGCGTTCGACACAGGCGCTAAATGGATGCACCTTTGACCTGCGGAAACGCTTAGTACATGCTAAGTCTCCAGCCCCATGCGGACCTTGTCCTAGGAGTCAGGGAAGGGGGTGTGCGCAGAAACTCATCCGCGTGAATCGTCCGCCTGTCATCGATACTGGAGGAAATGCCCGAGCCCCCAGGGAGAAGCCCCAGGGGCGGGCAGCGAAACCGGCCGGACATCAGGGCACGGCCTGCTCGGCGGACTAGTCACTCTCCATGCTAGGTCACGGCGCTGGTGTCCGGTCGGCTCGCCAACCGAGAGGTGGAAGTCCATGGAGATCGTTTTGCCCTCGACCTTCGACCTGACCGAGGCTCTCGCTCGCTGCATCACGATACCTGGGGAGAGGGTCCATCCGTGGACTGCGGCTGCTGGGGCCGCCCTGCTCGTGATCGTGTTGGTCATCCTGCGGCAACTGCCGCCGCTCTGCGCGATCGAGATCCACGTGTAGCTCGGACCGGCGGAGGTCTGCTCGCGGCGTGGTCAGCGCCAAGCCCCCTAACAGATTTTCAGGTCCACCGACGTACAAAGCCCCGCATCTCTGGGAGATGCGGGGCTCGTCCGATCGAGTGGGCCTACACGGGGGCGGTGAACAGGTTGGCGAACTGGGCATGCACCATCTGCAGGGACGACTTGGTGTCGTCAAGGCTGGCGGACAGCAGTTCCGAATGCTCGCTGGTGGACGCCTGCAGTGCCTGAAACCGGTTGTAGAGGCTCTGGAATCTGGCCTCTGTGGTGCCGTTCGCGCGGGCGTCGGCGATGTCGAGGGCCAGCTTGTCCAGGTCCTCCTTCGCCTTGGTGGTGAAGGCGGCGATCACCATTTCGCGCATCTCTTCCTGGTCTGGGAGCGGGACGCGTGCCAGGTGGCTGCCGGCGCCGAACTTGGCGGTGAGCGCGCGCAGGCCGGCGAGGGGTGCGGCGTGGGCGCGGTGGACGAAGTACACGCCGCCCGAGGCGCGGACGCGAACGGCGTTCAGCCCTTCGACGTAGGTGCGGATGACCGCGCGGAGCCGGTCGCTGGTGTAGAAGCGGCACTGCCGCCCGTAGGTTTCCTTGATCTCGTCGAGCGTGGCGGTGACCTTGGCCTGTTCGCTGACAGAGAGCTGGTTGATCGCGGTCAGGTGGGGTGTGATCTGCAGTCTCCCGCGGCCGGGCACGCCGGACTGCAACGGGTCGCGCCAGAACTTGAGCTCGGCCAGGCAGGTGTCGTAGGAAAGCTGGGCTCTGCCTTCGTCCCGAACCTCGCGAACTAGGTGCCGGGTGATCGACAGGTCGTCTCGGCTCACGTGTCGGACCATGAGGGTGACCGCGGTGACCTTCTCGGCCGGGTCGCGACGGCGGCGGCCACCGGTGGCCCCAGCGTGGGGCGCGGTGGAGTCGGCCAGTCGGTAGCTGGTGCGGACGCCGGCGGGGCCGGTGACGCGCTCGAACGCGTCGGACTCGCGGATGGGCGGCGGCAGGAAGGTGTCGTCGAGGCCGCATTCGAGGAACCATCGGTGCAGGTCGTCCCGGGTCACGCGGCCGTCGAAGATGGAGTAGAGGACGAGGTGGCCCAGGACGGGGGTGTCGCCGTTCTCCATGGCGGTGGCGTAGGCGGCAAAGTGGTCGAGGGTTTCGCTCGCGCTGACCTGCTCGGTGCCGGTCGCCGTGTTGGCGGGTGTCGCGCTGTGGGCGCTGGGGGTGCTCATGGCCCTGACCTTCCTGTCGTGAACGGACGTTTGTTCTGGAGCCGGGTAGGGCGCGCGTTTCCCTCTTCCGGTTTTACTGAGAGGGACTTATATGAAAAGCATAGCAAACTATCTACTTGCTAGCATGGTGTTGACCTGCAGAAACGCTCGGCTGGCTTCACGGAGGGTGGGCGGCGCCGGGCACCTTGGATCCGTAGGGTCCGCTGGCCGTGCCCGAGGAACTCCTGGAACTGGCCCTGTGACCTCCGTTGGGCGCTGAGTGGTGTTCTGGGTGGGGGGGGTTTCGGTGGTACCGGGCCGAGAGGCGTGTCCTCCGGGGCCGGTGATCAGCGCTTGGCTGACATCCAGGGAGCGCTCGGTGGCGGCGAGCAGCTCAGGGTCGGTTCGGGGAGAGCGGCGCGCATCTTGGCGAGGTGGCAGGAGCACACCTTCCACGTTTCGTGGAGTTCCCCCTGGTCGCCGGTCGTTTCGGAGATGGTCAGCATGCCTGCCTCGTGGCCCTCGTGGATGACGCGTTGCTCGGAGGGCTGGAAGGTTTCGAGGTCGGGGTACTCCACCTGGACGTTTACGAGGTCGACGCCGTAGGAGGTAGCGAGGCGTTCGCGCAGCATCGGCCAGGGGGCGGAGAAGGCGTTGCCTCCGATCGCGGCGGTCGTCTCGCCGGACGGGTCACGGAGCTCGATGTACCACTCGCCCGCGCCCCGGTAGGTGTAGAGGGCATACCCTGCCGGGGCGCCGTCGACGGTGAAGTTCCAGCGCTCGCTGTCGGTGCTGCGCGGGGTGTTCGCGGTGTCGTAGTCGACGCGGATCTTCTGGTCGCTCATGAGGGCTTTCTCCTGGGTTCAGATGAGACGGAACAGGTCGCGGCTGGAGTCGAGGTCGACCAGGTCGGTGACGGTGCGCAGGTTGTCGCACAGCTCGTGCAGAACTCCGGTGGGCTGGTGGGCAACAGATACACCAAAAACTCGGAAGCCGATCTTCTGCTTGCGCTGCCGCCAGGCGTCGAGCCACTCGTCGGAGACTCGGCAGGATCCGTCGGTGACGAGGACGATGTCTCCGTGCGCCAGGCGGTCGACGTTCCACGTCTCGGCGAGGATGTCCGCCGCTTGGTCGAGCGGCTCGGTGAAGCTGGTGCCGCCGCCGTAGAAGTGCTCGCCGAATTCCAGCACCTGGGCGATGTCGGCCTGTCCCTTCGGGAAGTCGAACAG
Source organism: Nonomuraea sp. NPDC050790 (assembly GCF_044456745.1). Taxonomy (NCBI): domain Bacteria; kingdom Bacillati; phylum Actinomycetota; class Actinomycetes; order Streptosporangiales; family Streptosporangiaceae; genus Nonomuraea; species Nonomuraea sp. NPDC050790. The sequence goes on from NZ_JBITGF010000001.1 coordinate 151,134, forward strand.
TTTCTGCTGGTCTTCGTTGGAGAACAGGATGCCGACGAAGTCCCGGCGTGCTGCGCGCGCCTGGTCGAGTAGCGCGAGGGCGCACGCCTTCGCCCATGCCTCTCGGGTGATGCCGACGCCGGCATCGTCGCGGGTCATGGAGCCGGAGCAGTCGATGAGGGCGATGATGGCGCCCTTGCCTGCCGTGTCCTCGCCGCGCGAGTCGTAGATCATGAGGCGGCCTTCGACGAGTCGGGAGGCGAACTCGGCGCGCAGGCCCGGTACGGCGAGCGCCGCGAGTTCGGAGGGGACGAGGCGGGCCAGGTCGTCGCCGAGGGTAACGCCGACCAGCTCGCCGGCGGTGTGCTCGACCCTGCGGGCTCGCTCGCCGGTGGCCATGGCCCGGAAGCGGCCGATCAGGTCGGCGAACTTGCCGAGCCGGTTCCCGGCCAGCCGCTGGGCCAGGTCGGCCCGCTCTGCGAAGCTCATCCGTTCGAGCTGGCCAGGGCCGAACCCCCATGCGGCCATGCGTTCGGCCTCGGCTCGCGCGGCCTCGGCGGCTTGGGCGGCTGCGGCTCTCGCCTTGGTACGGAGGCCGGGCGCGGTCTGCGACAGCTGCTGGGATGCGGCGTCGGCTGCTGCCTGTGCGGTCTGGTCGGCGGCTTCCGCCGCAGCGATGGCGGCGGCCATCGCCTGGTCGACGTCCTCGGGGACGTTGCCGTCGGGGTCGGCGGCATCGCGGGCTGCTTCGAGGGCTGTCTGGACGTCGGCGGCGGCCTGCTCCGCCCGCTGGCGCGCTTCCGCGGCGGCCTGGGCCGCTTTTTGGGCTTCGCGGGAGTCTTCCAGCATGTCGCGCAGCGCGTCGCTCTGGGCGAGGACGGCCATGGCGGCGGCGTAGGGGTCGCCGACCGTGTCGCGGCGAAGGTCGGTGAAGGCGGGCGAGTCCATCAGGGCGGAGATGACCTGGTGGTTCGCAGTGCGCGACGGGTCCATGGCGGTGCGCGGGCGGACCGTCGGCGACGTTTTGTAGGCGCCGGTCCACGCGTCGCGCAGGAGATCCTCGGTGTGGGCGTGCTGGTCAGCGAGTTCGTCGGCGAGTTCGCGAAGGGCGTTCGCCTGGCTGTAGGTGTCCGCCCAGGACATGTCGTCGAACCGGTCGGACTCGATGACCTGGGTGTGGGGGGTGGCCGGGCTGGCTGCCAGTCCGAGCCATCGGCCCGCCTTGGCTGCCAGGTCGGCGAGCTTGGTCTTGATGCTCACGCGCTGCCCTCTCCTTGCGGGGGTGGGGTCAGATGCCGGATTTGATCATGGTCGGGTCGAGGCCGAGGGCTTCGACCATGACGCGGGCCTGCACGGCGCGGTGTCGCTCGATGACGCTGTCCAGAGTGGCGGTGGAGCGTCCGGCGGTCTGGGACTGCTGGAGCATCTCCTTGAGCTTCTTGCCCGCGCGGTCCAGCTTGTTGTTGGCTTCCTTGATCGCCCATTCGGCGAGTGCTTGGCGCGACTCGCCCTTCATGCTGTTCAGCTGGGCGTCGAGCTGGTCGAGTCCGTCCTGGATGTCGAGGGCTTCACGGGCATCGGGGTTGATCAGGTGCAGCACCTCCCGCTCGATCGCGGGGCGCTCCGCTGGCGAGTCCCACAGGACATGGGTGAGCAGTTCGAGGTCGGCGGGATCGACGTGGTCTCGGCCGGCCAGGTAGGCGGCGCCCTGCAGGAGGCGTACCGAGTGCTTCCAGCGGCGGTCGGAGGCGATGTGCCCGGCGTGGCGAAGGGTGGCGCGCAGGCTCACCAGCGCGCCGATGATCGGGTCGGGAACGATGATGCGCGGGACGTGAACGCGAACCGCGGTCTGCAGGTCGGCCAGCAGTAGCGTGGTCGGGGTGGCCTGTGGTGATGCGGGCACGCTGGCCGAGCGGATCAGAGCGGCGAAGTTCGAGGGGTCGGCCAGGTAGTCGACCTCGATGCGGACGAGCAGCCGGTCGTAGATGGCGGCGCTTTCCTCGCCCGTGGGCAGTTCGTTGGAGGCCGTGATGGCGGTGAGCAGCGGACAGGCGATCGGTGCCCCGCCGGACTCGGGGTGGTAGAGGCGTTCGTTGAGCAGGGCGAGCATCTCGTTCAACGCGGCCGGGCCGCACTTGAAGATCTCGTCGATGAAGGCGATGTCCGCCTGGGTGGCTCGGCCGTCCCATACCTGCTTGTAGGTGCCCTGCATGAGGGCCGAGACGTCGATCGGGCCGAACATGCGCTTGGGGTCGGTGTATTTCGACAGGAGGATCTCCCACAGCTGGGCGCCGTGGACGCGGCCGGTGAGGTCGCGGGCGAGCTCGCTCTTGGCGGTGCCGGGCGGGCCGAGGAGCAGGCTGTGCTGCCCGGCGAGCATGCAGGAGATGAGCGCCTTGACCACGCCGGTGCGCTCCAGGTAGCGGTCGGCCAGCTCGTTGGTGATCGCTCGCAGGCGGGCCGCGGTGGCGGTGCCGTCGCCAGGGTCGGCGGGCGGTGCCGTGGGGGTCTGCTGGGCGGTCGTCGTCATTTCCCCTCCGGTTCGGTCGAGGATCACAAGATCCTTCTTATATCTTCATCATAGTATGCGATTCATGTGATAGCAATCGATTTTCGCGGAAAGGGTTCGGTTCGTCACACAGGGCACGCGCACACGGGGCCCGTCGCCGATTTCCGGAGCGACACTCAGCCGCAGATCGCCAGCTGTGGCGAGCCACGCAATCCCTGCTCCCATGCCTCGTCGAAGCCCGGGCCGACCTTGTCGGCCGCCACCGCGGGCGCGATCGTCAGCAGCTCCTCCACGCACGGAAAGGCCGTCCCCCGACGTCTGATCCACGCCCTGTGGTGCTCGCCGTCAGCCGCCAACGTTGCTCCGGCCGACCGGGCGCGGGCGCGCAGCTCCTTGACCATGCCCGCTCTTTCGCCGATGTCGAGCCGGACCAGCGAGCGGACGGCGTTGGCCATCGCCATCGGGTTGCCCTTCCTCGCCCGGAACGCACGCCTCACCTCGTACAGGGCCCACTGCTGCTCGTCGAGGCTGCGGGAGAACTCCCGCAGCAGGCCACTCGCCGCGGGATCGGCGGTGAGCAGGTCCGCCAGGCGCTCGCCGCCGATCAGGCCTTGGCGTGGATTGAGGGCGACCGCGACATGCTCCATCATTAGCGGCAGCATCGCCTCGGCCGGGTTGGCGATGTAGCGCGCAACGGTCCGCCGCCTTCCGGCCGCACTCGTCATCGCAAACGGGCAAAACGTACATGCGGACTTGATCCAGGCAACGCCCAGGTGCTCGACGATGTACGCCTCTGCCTGCTCCCTGTGCCAGCCCCACTCGATCAAGGGATAGAACGGTCGGCGGCCAGCGAGGCGCAGCTGCTCGCGGTCCTCGGCCATCCGGCCGAGCTCGCCCAGCTCGAACCCCACCGCGTGGTCGTACGGCGCGCCGCCCGTGTACTCGCTCACCCACCTGTCCAGCACCCACCCCTTAAAGCGAATGCTGCACCGACGCGGGCCACCCACCTGGGGCACCGTGCCGGCGGCGAGCATGTGGGCGGACAAGGTGTAGGCGCCGCCCAGGTGGCAGACGTACGGCTGGCGCGTGTCATCGAGCACCACGTGCCCGGCCTTGTCGGAGGCGCCGGCGCGGGCGACCTGGACGACGCGCACGCCGTACCGGCGCAGCAGGGGGAAGACGTACTGCTCGACCAGTCGGCCGGTCTCGCGCTGCTCGTCACCGGTCTGCGCGACGATTACGACGAGGTCGTCGAGGTCGAAGTCTCGGCTGTCCGGTTCGAGCAGCCACCTCAGCAGAATGGCGGTGGAGTCGACTCCCAGACCGTAGGAGAGGATCACGCGTCGACGCGACGGGAGAAGGGCGAGCGTCATTCGGCCCGCCCAATGGTCGCGCCGTAGCAGGTCACGGTGTAGCTGGGGTCGCCAACGTGCGCCTCGGTGATCGATCCCGCCCATTCGCCACGGGAGACGGAGGTGATGAGGTGGCCGTACGGGCACAGGATGCTCACGCGCCCGTCCCGCCCGCGCCGCACCTGCGGGCGTCCTCGATGGCCGGAGGGCGGGTCCGCGCGCTCGGGGCCAACGCCGTCCGGGCCAGGCCGATCCATGGGCGCTGGATCGCCTGCTTCACCGCTGCCGGGGTCCGCCTTGCGCTCTCCCGCCTGGCCGTTCCTCTGGGGTGTGGTCCCCACGCCCGGCGCAGTCTGTTCCGCGCGGCCGCCGTCGACGAGCGGCGCCCTGACGGCCTGGCTCACGTCCACCCGGGCCGCACGCACCACGGCGCGCCTGCCCGCGTCAATGATCTCGGCGGTGCGGGCGGCGGCCCGGGCATCCAGCTGTTGGGGCGTCCATGGGCGGCGCTTCCTGCCCGAGGCCGTGAGTCCTTCTCCGCGCGCGGCCGGGGTGGTGGCGAGGTGCTCGCGCACCAGGGCGCACAAGGTGGTTCGCGCAGCAGCAGCGTGGGGAGCTCGGGCTTCCTCAAGCCGCGCGGCAGCGAGCCCGGAGAGAATCTCGCCCATGGATAGACGCTCGGTGAACCGCATACCGAGCTCGATCTCCGCCCACCGGTAGTCGGCGGCCAGCGCCGGGCGCAGGGCCGCGGCCAGCATCAGGTCCTCCAGGGAGGCGAGCACGCACAGGGCGCACGACAGGCGCGACAGCCCCCAGTCGTATCCAGCGTGCGGCCGCAGCCCCGCTTCCTTAATCTCGTTCCACACCTCCGCCACGGAGAAGTCGCGGATGGGCAGCCAGCGGGTGATGATCCGGCGGCCGGAGCTGCGGCGCTCGTTGATCTGGGCGATCGGCTGAGCCGCGCGGGAGGCGGATTCCTCGCCTCGCAGGCCCAGGCAGTACAGGACCTCCACCGGCCGATCAGCGGGCACGCCCAGCGTCGACCAGAACTCTCCGACCGCCCGGGTGATCCACGTCATCGACGGCCCCTCCTTCTGATCAGAGGTGCACCAGCGAGCGTGGTGGGACATCCACCGGCGGCGCTGGCCCAGCAGTTCGTCCCACAGCCCGCCGAGCGCGCGGCTGCGCACCACGAACTCGAACCCGTACGTGGCGGCGTGCTCCCGAGCCAGGGCCTGGACGCCAGGCCACTCGACCGGCTCGCCGGAGCGGGTGATCCCGAGGTCGTTGTGCAGCACGACCACCCGTCCCGCGAAGCCTTGCTGGCGGATGAGCCGGGCGACGTAGGCCAGGAGCGCCATCGAGTCCTTGCCGGCCGAGCTGCAGATGACGATCAGGTCGAAGCGGGCCAGGTCCAGCACGGGCCGCTCGCGGGCGATCTCCGGCAGGTTGAGCGTCAGCTGCATGAGCCAGCCGCCCTCTCGCCGTACACGCCGCCGGTGCGCACGGTGGCGTGCAGCCAGAATCCGGGACTGTGTTCGTCGGTGTGCTGGCGGCCGAGCCGCCAGCCTTCCAGGCGGGCCAGCTGCCACCACGTCCACCGCTGCGACGAGGACTCCCATCCGGACTCCGGCCGGTTCATGACGTGCGGCCTCCAGATGCCGTTCGCGGCGTCGAGGAGGCGGACCAGGACGTCGGGCTCGAAGGAGTGCAGCGTGCGCCGGGCCGGGGGCCTCAGGACGGGGCATGTGCCGCAGGCGCCGAGGGTCTCGCCAGTGCATGGGGCGAATCCGCCCCAGCGTGCGCGTCGGGTGTCCTGCGACTCCCAGAGGGTGGCGTAGGAGGTGGGCTTGAGGGCGCACTGTCCGTCGTAGACAGGGCCCGCGTTGAGGCTCAGCCGGTTCCAGCCTCGCCCATCGGGCCCTGCTGCGTCGCGAACGGGCGCGGGCAGATAAACAGGCATCGAATATCCTTTCCATCTTTCACTATTGCTTTGATAGCATTCTGGTTGTGGTTGGTCCGTCAGGGAGTTGAGGTGCCGTCCACGTCCCCGAGCCAGACGAACCGCCAGTCCTGCTCGGTGGCGGTGTGCCGGGCTGTCCAGCCAGGCATCTGCCCCGCCATGGTCCGTGCGTGCTCTGCCGCCCTCAGCCGGCGTCCGGCTGTGATGTGGCATAGCTCGCGCATCAGCACGTAGCTGATCCTGGTCGGGCACAGCTGGGTCACCGCCCAGTGGACGGTCAGGACCGGAGACCGGCCGAGCCGTAGCTTCGTCCGTTCTTCGCCCAATTCCTCGACCCGGTAGGTGGCGGGGGGCAGACCGAGCCTGCCGGTCCAGTTGGCGCCCTCGGCTTGTACGTAGTCGAGCGTCTGGGCCGTATACCAGGCGATCAGCGCGGCGGCATCGTGCGCCAGCTCACGGCGTAGCCTCAGCCATCCGGCCGGTCCGGGCTCCAGCCGGACCGGCGGTCCCTCGTCGACCAGCCGCAGGCGGTGACTTCTGGACAGCCAGCGGAAGCCCTCTCCGCCGACCAGCTGCTTCACCGGGTGGTCCGGGGCCATTTCGCGGGCGCGCCGTACACAGCGGGCGATCTGCAGAACTCTCAGCGCGGCTTGCCGGGCAACATGGCTCGCGCTGGCACCCAGCGGGATCGCCACGGTGACGCTCGCGTCGCGCTCGACGGTGAACCGGATGGTGGTGCGGCGCGGGTCGGCGACGACATTCCAGGTCCAGGACGAGCACACCCTGTCGAGGGCGGCCAGATGGCAGCAGCCGGAGTCTGCGAACGGTCGTATGGTCATCTTCGATCCCTTCAGGGAGGGGCGGCAGGGCGCGCGGCCGCCCCGGCGGAAACGGGCGTTTACATAGGTGAGGCTGGGTGGCTCGCGAGGGTCAGCGCGGCCCGCTCGCGCGTCGGCGGAGAGCCGCGTCGACCGCGCGGCCTTCGGGCGTGGGCTCTACGCGCACCGGGCCGATGGTCGGCTCTCGGTGGATGTGGATCAGGCCCAGGTCCTGCAAGGCCCACCACACGTTCTGCCGGGCGCCGACGCCCCTCAGGCCGCATCGATAGACGTTGACGGCGGGCCGGTAGATCGTGGCAGGTCCGGTCAGGGAGGCGATCGCGCGTAGCAGCCTCTTCTCGGGCTCGCTCAGGGCGCGAGGCAGGGACATGGATGGGCTCCTCATCAGCGGCTTCGTGGGATGGCGGGTGGGTGGGAAGCGCATCAGGAATGAGGGCTGGAGGAGGCCGAGAGGGGCGGGAGCGGCCCAGAGAGCTCTATGTCGGTGATGTCGTAGGACTCCTCTCCGCCGGCCGCGGTCCGGAAGGCGAAGTACACCTCGACCGCGTGCTCGTCGTCCGCGGGGGCCTCGGTGGGAGCGTCGCCGTTCGAGGTGATCCGGTGCCAGCTGGCGCGGATCCGGGCAGCGAGCTCGGCCAGGGCCTCGGCGTAGGAGCTGTGGACGGTGAATCGGCCTGGCGTCCTGGCGTCGTCGTCGTGCTGCAGGAGCCATACCGTGGTGACGGCCAGCGCTTCGGCCACGGTGGCGGGCACCATCACCTCCTGCAAGCAGTAGCTCTCCCGGCCGCCGACCGCCGCGAAGTAGGCGTCGATCGCCTGCTGGTTGTCCTGCGGCGGGGTGTCCGGCGCCTGCTGTCCGAGGATGTCGCCGACGACGTACCAGCGTTCACGCACCTCGGCTGCCAGAGCGGCTGTCGCTGCCGCTGGAGAGGCGAACAGCATGGTGACGGCGCTGCGGGGCCCGTCGCTCTCGTAGCGGAACACGGCGATCTTCACATCCTGCATGGCTGGAGTGAGCGGCAATTCGTCCGGGAGGTCGACCTCGCGCTGCCCATCGTCGCCGTCGACGGTGTCCCAGCCGAGGTCGGTGAGTTCCTGCTCGGTGAACGCGAAGCGGAGCGCGTCGGTCAGGATCGCCGCGACGTCGTTCAGGACGGGGTCAGGCAGAGCGGAGGTCGGCCTGTACCGGTGCCAGAGCGTCTCGTTGTCGCTATGGACGGCGTGCAGGTAGGCGCGGCATCCGTCTCCGTTGGCCGGGATGATGTCGCTGATGTCGACGGTGACGGCGGTCGCGTCTGGCAGGCGTCGCCGGATGAGGTGCGCGGCGTGGGCGAGGCTGCGGTGCAGCAGTTCGGCTCGAACGTCGCGTGCTCGGTCCATCGCGTCTTCGACGGAGGCGGCCAGATGGTCTTCCAGCTCGTGGTCCAGGTCGTCGTTCAGCTCGTGGGTCAGGGGGTCCTGGACGGGTGTGTGCGTCACTGTGATCCTTTCTTGTTGGCCAGGGTGGGTGGTCACAGGTCGTCGTTGATCAGGCCCGCGGCGAGGACGACCTTCTCGGCGAACGCGTTCTGCACATTGGGTTGGGTGTAGCCACAGACGTGCTCGTCGTAGGCGGCCAGTTCTCCGGCGAGGGCCGCCCATCCCTCCTCGGTGAGGTGGGCGCCGTGGAACTCCTTCAGGTAGCTGGCGAACCATTCGCGATCGAGGTAGTTGACGGCGACCGGGCCGATGTCAGCAAGGTCGAGGAGCGCCTTGGTGGCGTCGCCGCCGTACTGCTCGTCGACCAGCCGCTGCAGCATCTGGCGTGGCGTCGGCTGGGCGGCGCGGGCTCTGTCGCTGTCGTCGAAGACGGTGGTGTGGCCGACATCCACGCGGAGCGGGACGGTGGCGTCGGCGCGCAGGAGGCCAGGGCGCGGCTCGTCGACGTTGACCGACACCTGGACCACTCGCAGCTCGGCGTCGAGGTAGAGGTACACCTGGACGCCGGCGACCTCCAGGCACGGCAAGGTGTCTTCGGCCATCGGCAGGAATCGGGCGTCCCGGTTGGCCAGGTCGCAGGCGATGAGGTCGGGCCAGGCGGGCGGCTGGTTGATGCGCGCGAGCCGGACGACGGGCGTGTTTCTCGGGAGGGGGTTTGGGGTGAACCATCCGTGGGTCGCGGTGAGGACGAGGCCGTAGGTGAGGATGGGCCGCACATCGGACAGGGTGAAGGGGAAAGGGAACTGGCGGCCGTTGAGGCTGAGGATGACGTCGGCGGGCTCCAGGTCTCCGGCGGTGACCTGCTCGGTGTCGCTGGTGTCGAGTTCGAGCGCGGCGGCCTTGATGGCTTCGATCCGGCTCGTCAGCTCCGCGGCGCGGGACGGCCTGATGGGGGTGTTCATGTCGTTCTCCAGGTGGTTCGGGGTTTGCGTCTACGGGGCGAGGTCGAACAGGGTGGGCGGCGGGATGGTGGGCTGGGCGCCGAGTTCGGGGACGTCGTCGCCGACGTGTTGCTTCCACCAGTCGGCGAACAGGGTGCGGTGGCACCAGTCGTCGGGCGGGGTGAGCTTGTCGAAGCGGTCGAAGCACAGCAGCACGAGCGGGCGCCCGGGCTCGTGCGTCGCGGCGATGCCGGTCAGTTCGGCGTGGATGGCGCCGACGCCGATGGCGTCGAGGTGGCGGCGGTACAGGAGGGTGTAGGCGTCCCTGGGCCGGCCGAGGAATTCCCGGCGGGGGGTGATGAGCTTGGCGTGGCCGGCCAGTTGGTAGGCCAGGGCGAAGCGCGGCAGGCCGACGGTGGTGCGGACCGGGAGGCCCATGAGCGGCAGGAATTCCTGGTAGGTGCAGGTGGCCAGGGCGAGATGCTGTCCTGGGCTGGCGGGTGCGGACGGGTCTTGCTTGGGCACTGGGCGGTTCGCCTTTCTCGTGCGTCTGGGTTCGGGCGGTCCCGGCGCGCGTGCGCGCCGGGACGTGTGGGTTGGTCAGATGAGGTCGCCGCGGATCGCGTACCAGCGGCCGAGGACCTCGCCGTACTCGTCGTGCTGGCCGTTGTCGACGATGGTCACGTCGCGGGAGAAGCCGCCGTCGGTGCGGACGGCGATGGCGGTGACGCACATGATGTTGCCGCCGCGCAGCTCGGCCTTGGCTGGGGCCATGACGTAGCCGATGTAGTAGCCCTTGGCAGCGTCGTTGGCGCGGGCGTTTGCGGCCTTGCGCGCCTTGGACGGGCCGAACCAGCCGGCCCGGCGGCCGTTGGGGTCGTCGCTGGCCAGGAGGGTGAAGTACCAGCCCCACTCCCCGTCGGTGAGGAGGGCGGGCACGAGCGCGCCGCTGGTGTCGAACAGGGCGGGGAACAGGGCGCGGCCGCCGGCTTCGTTGATGTCGGCCTGCAGGCGCAGTTCCTGGGCCACCATGCTGGAGCCCCACTGGGACAGGCAGCCGTCGGTGTCGGACCGCTCGTAGGAGGTCTGGGCCTTCTTGTCGTGGTCGGCGGCCTGGGCGCGGAGTGCGGTGGCGGTGTCCATGGGGGCGCTCCTGGTGGTGGTACGAAGTGGTTGCAATTCATACACTACACTTCGGGGGCTACAGTTGCAATTGTTACCGCACAGGTTGAGGGCAGGAAGGTGGCCTTGACGAGGAGTTTTACCTGCCCCCAGCCCTCCTTACGCTTCGGCGGGTATGCCCCGGGCCTCACGCCTGCGAGCGGTGATCAGCTCTCGCGCCTGCCCGACGGTCAACCCTTCCAGCTCGGAGGCAAGGATCTTGCCCTGCACCTTGTCGTAGGGCAGCGTGTCGGTGTCCATGCGCTCATGGGAGATTCCCTTGCACATCTCGGCTGTGGCGACCGGACCTGCCGTGATCCACAGGTGGCTCCACGGGATCGTCAGCGACTTGGGGTTCACGCGCAGAACCTCCACGGCGACCCCGTGAAAGATCACGAAGTCGCCGCGAGAGAAGTCCTCGCGGCTCCACAGCTTCACGCCGCGCTCGGCGGCCTGGGCGAGAACCTCCTGCCAGTAGAGGATCTCGCCTCGCAGGTACTCGAGGTCGGCCTCCAGGACCGCCCGCCGCTCGGCGGAGGGGCGCAGCCGGGCCACGCGCGTGCCGTCCTCCTCCGTGGAGACGATCTCCGCACGGTCCGGCAGGTCCTGGCCTTCGTAGTACTCGCGGAGTGGGCCTTCGATCTCACCGATGAGCCTGCGCTCGCCGGCGGCGAGCTTGTCCAGCCGCCGGCGGGTGGTGCCGACGTCCTCGCGATGGTCGCGGTAACGGGCCGCTGCCTGCTCCCTACCCGCCCAGTAGCGGCCCTTGTCCCGCTCCTCGACGGCCTTTCCTTCCTGGGTGTGCGCCCAGTCCAGAAGGCGGCGGTGTCTCCGTTCGCTGTGGTGTCCGACGAGGATGGGCTGCCCGAGGGGCACGTGGCTCATCCGTTCCCGGACCGCTTCCCGGCGCGCGTCACCCGACGCGATGTTGCGCGCGGCCCGTTCCCCGTACCGTTCCGCGCGGTCCTCGGCTCGGTCGTTGCGCTTGGCCTCTGCCTCGGCGAACGTCTGCCCGGCAGTCACGTCGTCGATGTCGATCTCGACGACGAATCCGGCCGCGCGCAGCGCCTCGGCCGCACGGTTGATCGTCCACCGATCGGCCCGCTTGTTGCGGGAGTTCCGGATGTAGATGCCGACGTTGCGTGACGAGCGGAACCACGGGCGGACGACCTCCCACACACCGTCGCCCCGGCGGCTGCCCTCCAGCAGAGTGCCGTCAGCGCGGGTGTGCACGATGCGGATGACTCCGCGAGCGGGAGCCTCCTGCGTGCCGGAGCTCTGGGACTCGGTCATGATCACTCCTCGATGTCGAGCGTGACGGCGAAACCGGCCTCGCGCAGCGCGCGGGCGGCGTCGGTGATGAGCGGCTTGTTGGGGGCGCCGGCCGAGCGCGGGACGAAGATGCCGGAATGGCGCGAGGCGTAGAAGCCGTGGTCGCGGGCCACGTTCCACACGCCGTCGCCGGAGCTGGCGCCGAGCAGGTGGGTTCCTCGGGCGCGGGTGTGGACGATGCGTACGGGGTCGTCGGCGGAGATGTCGACGGTGACGGTGAAACCGGCTGCGCGCAGTGCCTCTACCGCTCCGTTGATCTTGGCGAGTTTCGCGGTACGGCCGGTGGATCGCCGGATCCCGATCCGGCTCTCGGAGCGAAAGAGCATGAACCCGTGGCGGCGGACGATGTCCAGGACGCCGTCGCCAGGCCTTGTGCCTTCGATGAGGGTGCCGGCCGCGCGGGTGTGCACGATGGTGAGGGGCGTCCGGTCTTCCGGGGACTGGTTCATCGCCCGCCTCCGGGCGAGGCTGCCAAGACGTCCTGGTCGAAGTGCTGGCGGGAGGCGGCGCGCGCGTCCTCCCAGAAGTGGGCTCGTGGCATGCCTTTCTCGCAGGCGACCACGAGGACGTCGGTCGCGTCCGCGGTGCGGGCATGCCAGGCGGCCGTCCAGGACTCGGCCTGCTCGCGGCTGGGGGCGTGGACCGCGTACACCTCGCAGGCTCCGCCCTCGAAGCGTGTGTGATCTTCAACAGTGACGGTCCAGACGTCGACGCAGCCGATGCCCATCAGTTCGGCCAGGTCGGCGGCGATGGCGACCGCGTCGGCGCGGGAGCGTCGCCACTGCCTGGGTCTGGCCGGATTACCGGCGGCCTCCTGCTTGTGCAGCCGCGCGCGCTCGGTCTTCCAGGTTTCGAGCCGCTCGCGGAACGCTTCCATCTCGAAGCGGGTCATGGCGTCGATGTCCTCTCGGTGGTCAGGCAGCGAACAGGTGGAGCTGGCGGGGTTGGGCGAGGTGCCAGGAGTGGTTGCGGAGCCGGGCGCCGCCGCCGGTCGGGATGACCGCGATGACGGTCTCCAGGCACGGCACGCCCGAGCTGCGGAACGCTTCGATGGGCAGACGGGTGAACTCGCCGCCGCTGGCGTGGACCAGGGCGCGCAGCTCGGTGTGGGCGCGGTCGTTGCGCCAGGTGATGCTGCCCGGCATCACGGACACGAGCAGTGCGTCGTCGGCGAGGAACCCGATCGCGTGGTTGACGTGCTGGACCGCGGAACTGAACGGCGGATTCATCACGACTCGCTTGAACCCTTCGCTGTAGTCCCGCGGGCTGATGTCGGCCAGGAAGTCGCCGCACGTGACGGCACGGGCGTAGCCGCCGGCCTCGACGGCTGCCGCCCGTCGAGGATCGAGCTCGACGCAGTCGACGACCGCTCCGCGCGCCGCGGCCGGGCCTGCGATGGCTCCGGTCCCGGCAGAGGGCTCCAGGACGGTCAGTCCGGCGTACTTCTCGCTGATGCCCGCCAGGGTGAGCAGGTCCTCCACGATGGTGGGCGGGGTGGGGAACCAGCCCTGGTCGCGGCCGGAGGTGAACTCACCGGCGAGCAGGGCGTGCCGCATCATCTCCTCGATGTCGTGCTTGAACACGTGGGCGCGCACGGCCTTACGGCCGTCCCAGCGTCCGCCTGCCTCCTTGAGCAGTTTGTTGACCTGCTCGTAGGTGGAGCGGTCGAGCTCGAAGGGGATGCTGATGCGGTCGCCTTCGATGCGGGTGCGGCCGTCGGTGAGGACGGCGAGCACGTCGTCGGGAATCTTCACGAGTCTCCTCTATTCATATCTGAACTCAATTTCGCTATGGCTTTGATAGCTCTTGCGTGAGGGGTCGGCGCACGCCCCAGCGGAGGCAGAGGCCCTAGTCGCAGGTCCTTGTGCGCGCCTCGTCGATGACCTGGGAGATCTCGGCCAGGGTGAGGTGCCGGGTGGGCCGATCATGGCCAGGCCAGAACAACCAGTAGACGGGGTGTGCGCCGGGTGCACGGTGGGCGGTGTAGCCGTCGCCGGTGGCGTACGTTGCTTCAGGGTGGAGCACGTCGCCGAAGGCGACCCGGATGGACACGGCGGCGGTGGCCAGCTTGGCCAGGTGGGTCATCGATGTCTCCTTTGTCAGCACACCGGGGTCAGTCGAACAGGGAGCCTTGGATGCGACGGGCAGACTCTTTCGACGGACGTTCTCTCACGACACCCATGGAGTAGCCGCCGCCGGGTGCGTAGCCGGGGACGTGACGGCCGCCCATCGGGCGCCGGGTAGCACGAACCGGGCCGCCGCGGTCGAACCAGCCAGCCGGGTAGACAGCCCGCGCCTCGGCCTCCCATCGCTCGAGGGCGGCTCCTGCGTAAGGGCGCTCCGCCATGACGGGCAGTTCCCGCCATCCGGGGAAGGCGTGGTCGCAGCCGTCTTCCACGGCCGCGTTCTCCTCGCTGCGGTCGGGGCCGGTGTGGCCGCAGCCGCCGCACAGGGACCGGTAGCGCAGGTGGTATTCGGGCTGCTTCACGGTGGGCGGGGCCGGGTCGCCGGGCTCGGCGGTCCAGGAGCAGACGGTGGTGCGGCAGTGGCCTCCCGGCTCGCCGGGCAGCGGGTGGGTGATGGCGATGCCGGGCGTGGGGCCGTTGGTCACCCGGGTGCTCATCTCGTGCGGCATCGATCCTCCTGTGGCGTTTGCGTGGCCGGTCATGCGCGGCGGGTGCGGCGGGCGCGGGTGCCGTGCGGGCGGCGGGGCCGGCGCTCGATCGCGGCGGCGAGCGCGTCGCGCTCGGCTCGCAGGGCGTCGAATGCGGCCCACTCCTCGGCGGCGACCGGCTTCGAGGTGTACATGGCGTCGTTGAAGCTCTCCGCCCAGCTGGCGAGGTTTTCCTGCCGCTCGGCGAGGTCGGCGCGCACCAGGCCGATCTCGTCGGCCCGCAGCGGCCGGGCGTGGGAGCGCCGGCGGCGGCGGTCGATCCGGGCGGCCAGGAGCAGGAGCTGGGCGGGGGCGCCCTCGTCGGCCACGTCGTAGGCCCGGTCGTCGGCGACATCGTCGGCCCGGTTGTCGGCTCGGTCGTGGGCGGTTTCGCGCAGCGCGTCGGTGATCAGCGCGCATTCGGCGGCCGACACGGCGAACGTCTGCCGGCCGCTGTCGCGGGTCAGCTCGCGGCCGATGTCCTCGGCGAGGGTGCGGTAGTCGTAGGCGCGTGCCTCTCTGCGGCCGCAGGCGTCGCAGATGTCGATCTCCGCGTCGGGGCAGAAGCACCAGCCCGGCCCGTCGTTGAGGTAGGAGGCGCCGAAGAGTCCGTCGACCACGAGCTTCCAGGCGTTGACGCGGAGGGTGATGCGGGTGCGGATCGCGGCGGGGTGTGCGGGCATGCTGACGCCTCCTGGTGGATTTCGGAGAAGATTTATATCATTATCATAGTCCACAGCGATCCTGATAGTCCACTGTTTGTGCTGGTGGAACGGGGTTTTCGCCGCCCCCCGGGGTCCGGTGGCGACGCTAACCCGGCCCCGGCTCGACGTCCGGGCCGTCGCCGGGTTCGGGCTCCCACCTCGGCGCGTGCACCAGGACGCGGCCGCAGCCGTCGCAGCGCAGGTCGTCGTCGCCGGCGTACAGGTCGACCGTCCACGGATGGACGTCACCGACGTGCCCTCCCGCGTCGGCGAGCGCTTGGGCCTCGGTGTCGGAGATGCAGCCGGGCAGGCACAGCACTCGCCCGTTGCCGAGCTGGTGGGCCAGCGGGCGCAGGCCGGGCCGCCGCAGCGCGGGGCCGGTCAGGTTGTCGTCAGCCATGGCTGGTGGCCCCCTTGGGGAAGTCGGTGAACGGACCGGTGATCGTCACCTGGGACCGGTGGCCTCGTGGCCCCACGGCCCAGGCGAACTTGTGCTTGCCGCCATGCGGCACCTGGCGAGCGCACACCTCGCGAAGGGCTTGGGCGATCCATTCGCGGCGGCACTGGCCGGGACGGCGCTCGCTGGCTCCTCTGGCGACCAGGAGCTGCTCGGTGGCGCGCGCGCCTCGCTCGCCCTTGCGAACTTTCTGCAGTCCCCGTTCCTGCACGACGGTCGCGTCCGGCAGCAGCCACTCCAGCCGCGGGCTGGTCCGGCCCAGGTAGGTGCCGTTGTGCGCCCGGTAGATCGTGCCCCTGTGGCCGGCGAACACCATCTGGCCGGCCGCGGTGAAGCGGGCCACCGGGTCGGCGTAGGCGAGCACGCCGCGCACGCCTTGCTCTCCGGCCAGCCGGAACACCTCGCGCAGCGTGGCCGTCTCCCCGCCGTGAGGAATCTCGTCGAGCAGAACGAACCGGCCCAGGACGACGCTCTGCACGCCGGGGTCCAGGCCGGGAAAGACGTTGGCGAGGCTGGCGTCGTTCGTGGGTCGGGCGAAGGCGGCCACCCCGACCAGCCGCTCCCGCGCCGGGTCCGACAGATCGAACAGCCCGAACTGGGCGTCGTCCAGACCCGGCAGGCGCGTCGACGGGTAGGAGCCGCTGTAGTGATGCTGCTTGACGAACGCCTTCCCGTCTCCCTCGCTGATCGCTTTCACGCCGTACAGCTCGGGCCGGAACGCGCCGTATCGCTCCGCCTGCCAGGTGAAGCTTCTGTCGCGCCAGCGCTGGCCGTGGTCGGAGACGGGGTCGAGTTCCAGCGCGGCCTGGGTCCAGCGGCGGCTCACGGGTGCAACCGCTCTGCCGTGCCGGCGAGGAGGCGGCGGACGGCCCTGAGTGCGCCTGTGGCGCGGGAGAGTCCCGCGGCGAGCGTACGGAGTAGCAGGGGTTGCCGAGGCGAGCTGTGGCGAGCATTGCGCCGCCTGGCTCGGGGCTGGGCCTCGGGAACGGACACCGGGGACAGCGCGGCGGGCAGCGGCTGGACGACGCGCAGCTGGCTGGGCTCGACCTGGAGGGCGTGGCCGTAGGTGCCCCAGACGAACGCCTGGCCGTCCAGGACGAGGACGTCGCCCCGGGCGAACGGCCGGTGGCCGCCGGCGGTGTAGGCGGCGTGGTGGGGCAGCGCGATCGCGCGCTCGGCGGGGGCGGGTCCCATGGCACTGAAGGCCCAGAACAGGTCGGCGGCGGTTGCCGCTGCGAGGTAGGGAGTGAGCCCGCCCGGCAGGGTGCAGGTGTAGACGGCGGCGAGCCGGTCGCCGGGGCGGTGCCGGCGCTCGGGGTGGCCGTCGAGGTTGAGCAGGACGGTGACGCGCATCTGGCTGCGCTCCGGAGGTGCGAGGGCGGTGCTGGTCAGGTACGACGGTCGCCGACCGTGGCCTTCTTCGGCTTCGCGCCGCGCGGCGAGGCACTGGGCGGCGTCGCACGTGTCGAGCTGCCGGCGCTCGCGGCCGGTCCACTCCCAGGCGCGCTGGCGGGCGCGGCACCAGGTACATATGGGCGCCGGGGCGAGCTCCACGAGGGTGGTGACGTGGATGGGCAGGCGCCAGGTCCGTGCGTTGCGCACGAGGCTGGCGACTCGGGCGTTGCCGAGCCGGTCGGCGAGGATGGTCCAGCGGGATCCGGCGTAGGTGACGCAGTAGAAGCGGCGCGCCTGGACGGTGGCGGGCATGGTGGCCTCCCGGGAAGGTGCCGTGCGAGCTATCACCCGCACGGCACACTATGGTTCGGATAGCATGTCAGGCAGCGGGGGACGCGACGACGTCCGGCGAGACCTGCAAGGCGCTGGCCCGGACGGACGCGGCGGCCTGGGCCTGGCGGAGGTTGGCGGCCGCCTTGCCCGCCACGTCCTTCAGGTGGTCGATCCGCAGCTTCTGACCGTTCACGCCGCCGGGAACACCCGAGAGGAGCAGGGCCAGCTCTGCGGCGTCGGCGGTGGCGAGCTCGGCGAGGATGGCGGTGGCCCCAGCCAGCTTGTCGATCTTCGTCACGATCAGCTTGCGCTCGTGGGCGATGCGCTCACGCTCCTCGGCCGGCACGTCCGCCTCGCCGAACAGGTTGGCCTGCTCGGCGGCGGCGACCTTGGAGTCGGTCGTGTCGGCCAGGACGAACATGCTGCCTTGGCTGGCTTGCCTGGTCTCCTCGTCGCGGCAGGCCTGCGCGAAGGCCTCGGCCTCGCGCGCGCTGGCGAAGTCGCCGCGCACCCAGCGGGTGAGGAACCGCTGCTGGTTGTCTGGGGCGAGGTTGGCGACGTACCAGGCGAGCCCGACCGGCAGGTGGCCCTTGCTCAGGGCTTCCTGCACGGGTAGCGACAGCTTCAGCAGGTCGATCCTCCACTTCACGTAGGCGGGCGACTTGCCGCACATGCTGGCGACCTCGTCCAGCTCGTAGCCGGTCTCGATCAGCCTCTGGAAGCCGTCGGCCTCCTCCAGGGGCGTCATGTCGACGCGGCCGACGTTCTCGGCGACGGCCTTGGCGAGCGTCTCCCGGTCGCCGTCGGCGATGCCGTGGTGGACCAGGGTGTGCATCTCGGTGAGCCCGGCGATCTGGGCGGCGCGCCAGCGTCGCTCACCCATGATCAGCATGTAGCGGCCGTCAGCGGACGGGCGGACGGTGACGGGCTGCAGCTGGCCGAGCTTCCGCATCGACTCGGCGAGCTCGTCGAGCTTGGCCTGGTCGAAGTGCTTGCGCGGCTGGCCCGGGTCCCGGTCGATCAACGCGACCGGGATTTTCTTCGAGGTGATCTTCGCGGTCGGCGCGGCGGCAGGCTTCGCCGCCCTCGGCCGGGCCGGCGTGGTTGCCTTGCCGCTCGCCCGGCCGCGCGGCTTGGTGCCGCTGGTGCCGGATGCGGCAGTGCGGCCGGCGCCGGGGGCGTCGGGGGCGTGGTGCGGCTCGGCCGCTGCGGTGGTGCCGGATTTGGACGTGACTGCCATGGGGGCCTCCTTGGAAGGTGAGGTGCCGCTCGCGAGGCGGGTGGCTGGACACTTGTGATATATCAAAATCATAGCACTCTGTTGATCTTGCTGCCAGCGATTACGACCGTTTGACCTGCGAAAATGCGCCGAGCGCGTCCCACCGCCGGCAGGGGTGGGACGCTCCCAGGGCGTCAGCTGCTGATCCGGATCGGCATGAGCAGGTGCCGGTAGTCCGCCATCGGCTCGCCGTTCTCGGCGAGCCCTGTGATGACTGCCGGCTTGGTGTCGCCGTTGACGCTGATCCGGGCGGTTTGCGCGAGGACGCTTCCCAGGGCCTCCAGCAGGAAGGCGTGGTTGAACGCGATCGTGAAGGCCTCGCCGTCCCAAGCCGCGGGGAGCCGCTCGACCCCCTTGGCCTCATCAGCCGACCCCGCCTCGATCGTGACCTGGCCACGGGCGAAGACGAGTCGAACCGGCGCATTGCGCTCGGCAACGAGGGCCACCCTCTTCACAGCTTCTGACAGCGCCACGGTCGACACATCGGCGTACGCGGTGAACTCGGCAGGCATCAGCTTCCGGAAGGCCGGAAACTGAGGATCGAGAAGCCGCATGGTCATCCGGCGTCCGCCGCCGGCGAGCCCAATCATCCCGCCGCCGTACTTCTCCTCCAGTCCTGTGAAGGAGACTTCGACCTCGCCGTCCGCGAAAGACTTCGCCGCCGCGGCGAAACCCCTTGCCGGGACCATCAGCTCGGCGGTGAACCCCTGCACCTCCGGGGTCCAGGTGAGCTCGCGCACGGCCAGGCGGAAGCGGTCGGTGCTCGCCAGGGTCACCGTGTCCCCGCGGATCTCTGTCCGCAGGCCCGTCAGCATGGGCAGGTTGTCGTCTCGCCCTGAAGCCGTTGCGGCCTGGGTGGCCGCAGTACAGAGCACTCGCGCGTCGATCCGGCCCGACGGTGCGGGCAGGACGGGCAGGCTCGGGTAGTCCTCGACCGGCAGGGTCAACAGCGTGAAGACGGCATCGCCGCACATGAGCACGACCTTGGCACCTTCGATCGAAACATCGACGTGCTCATCAGGCAACGCTCGGACGATCTCGGCCAGGAGCTGGCCGGGGACTAGGAAGGCAGAGGTGTCTCCCGACTCGACCGCGATCGACACCTCTGCTGACGAATCGTAGTCGAAGGCGGCCAGCTTGAGCTCGGTCGCGGTGAGGTCCAGGCGCATGCCGGCCAGCACCGGTACGGACGGGCGGCTGGGGAGCGCCTTAGCCGTCCAGGTGACAGCCTCGGCGAACGCGGCCCGGTCCACCCTGAACTTCGCGACGCCCGCCTTCGCCTCGGGCTGGACCTTCGCCTCGGGCTGGACCTTCGCCTCGGGCTGGACCTTCGCCTCGGGCTGGACCTTCGCCTCGGGCTGGACCTTCGCCTCGGGCTCGGTCTTCACCGTGGACTCCGCCTTGGCCTTGGGGTTCCGGGTGGCCCTGGTACGGGACTTGGACTTCGGCTGAGACTCAGTGCTGATGGACATGCTGGTGCTCCTTCTCGGTCGAGAAATGGGAGGATGCGGCCTGCCCTCATCTGGGCGGGCCGCCGGGCGGGAGTTACGGAAGGGTCGTCCAGGAGCCCGCAGGCAGGCTGCGGGTCACCTCGCCGTGGAGGCCAACGGGGTTGACCTCGGTGTCGTCGGCGGCCTTGAAACACCAGTTGCCGATGCGGCGCGGCTCACGACGGTGGCTGCCGCGGGAGATCGGGATGTTCATGCGGGCCTCTCCTGGCACTGCCGCAGCTGGGCAGTGAGCTCGGCGCGCAGGTCGGTGGTGCGCTGGTCGGCTTCGTCTTCGAGGTCGAGCAGCATCTCTTCCAGTGCGCGCACTTCGGGAACGAGGTCGAGCACGGGCTCGCAGCAGGGGGTGCTGCAGATGGTCAGGTCGCTGGGCCGGACGGCGTGGACGCCACCGACGGACTCGATCCGAGCGGCGGCGCTCTGAACGCTGATGGCGAGGAGGATGTGACGCTCGGTGGGCCGGCCGGTCCAGTGGACGTGGTAGGGCGGCATTCGCGTGTACATGTGGGCGCGGCTCCTCTCGATCGGGTGGGTGGAGGGACGGGCGCGGCCGGTTGCTCGGTCCGCGCCCGGTAGCCACGTGTCAGGCCAGGAGTTCCTCGAGCTCGTTGGCGTCGCGGGCCAGGAGACGGTTGGCCTCGCGACGGATCTCCGTCTTCCACACGGAAGTGCTGGTCGCCTCGTCGTAGCTCTCCAGCCCGAAGATGATGAAGTCGTGGACCAGGCCGTGGGGCGTGCGCTCGTGGAGGCTCTCGGCCAGGTGCCTGAGCGGCTTCAGCGCGGGGTTGACGAGGTCGGCAGCTATCCGGTCGGGAAGGGTTTCGATCAGGCTGGACATGCTCGGCGTCCCTTTCGGGTTGGGGATGTTTCGATTTTCATATCATCATCATAGTATGCATCGGCCATGATAGTACAGAGATCGCTCTGAGAATACCGATAAAGGACCAGGTCAGAGTACTTCTCTCGAAGATCACGGATGCGCTGGCCACGCTTCAGGAAGGCGGTCTGTTGTATGGCCTCCGATAGATCCGCGACCTCCGACCACGTAGCACCGCCACCCGCGCGACCTCGGGTCGCGCCTCCGTCTGGGCTGCATCCGTGACGTATGCCTGGGCGCATCGAAGCTCTCGGAGTGCCACGTGGCGCTCCAGCCCGATGGCCCGCACGCCGAGTGGACGGCCGGAGCCGGGGCGCCGCCCTCACGGGATGGCCGCCGGGTGACTTCCTGTCGTCCGTGGGCTCGGTGCGCGGTCAGGCAGAACGGCGGGCGAAGAGGTCGAGTTGTTCCGTCCGGCCCGGTTGGTATGGATGGTCCGCATCCCCGGGCAGGACGGCGGCTGGATCAAGGGTGGGGTCGGGGCGGCTTGCGTGATGCACGCAGCAGTTGCCCAGGTGCCACTGACAGCCGTCGACCAGGCGGCCTCCGGAGCGGCGCGCCAGATACCAGCCGTAGTTGTGCTGCGACAGAAAGGTTCGGGCTTCGGCGACGCTTTCGACCCTGAGGAACATCTGTCGGTAGCAAGAATTGACCCTGCAGGTGATGACCACCTTCGCGATCTTCTCGGCGACGATGCCAGGGAACTGGGCGGCGTGCAGGGCTCGCGCGGCGTCAGCGGTTTCGACGTCGTAGAGGCCGTTGCCCTCACACGAGCAGTCGGTGTACGGGGGGTGCTCGCAGGTGATCTTGATTCGTGGCATGGGACTACCTCCCGTGGTCGATCGGGGTCCCGCCGGCTCGGATCTGAGGCGGGAGAAGATTGCCGAACTTCAGAGATGTGGCCGTACCGGGCTAACAGATTCGCAGGGAAGCCCGACGGCTGGTGGGCTCGCGCTCCGTCTCGCCGGCGATGTTGACGGCGAGCGCCAGACAGATGACGGCGCCGACGATGACGAGCGCGATGAGCGTCACTACGGGGTTTGATCTTCTCCGCATGAAGCCGCTTTCCAGGGGTGCATGTCGGTCAGGGGAGGCATATGGCGAGGACGGCGTACCGGACAGGCTCCAGGTACGTGCCCTTGGGGGCGGCCATCTTGTAGCTGGCCTCGTAGGCCCACTCGTCAGGGCCGCAATCCCAGACGATCGTCCACTGCCTGCCGTCGAAGCCTTCGTCCATCAGCTCAGGCGCGTATCCGGGGTCCGCCTTGTAGGCGGAGATGAGCTCGGCGACGAACGCCTCTGCCGTTGCGCGGGTGCAGACGTAGGTGTAATCGATGTCGAGCACGGCGGTCCTTTCTCTGTAGGGGGACGGCTCACGCCGTGACGGCGTGAGCTATCTCGGTGACGGCGGGGCTATCAGGCGCGCGCGGCGCGCAGCATGTACAGCCGGTCCGCGTCGGTCATCGTGTGGCGGTAGTAGGAGGAGTCGTCGGTGTAGTAGGTGTGGACGACGTACCGGCCGCCCTCCTCGGCGACGACTCCCGCGACTCGGGCGGCGAAGCTGTCGTACTCCCCGCCCGGGACAGTGGGCTCGCCGGGGATGGCGACGATGTCGCCGGGCTGAATCCGCTCGGCGCGCACCGTCATGTTGACGGGGACGGTGGAGATGGCGTTGCAGGCGGGGAAGCCGAGGATGGTGGCGGTCATGCTCTCTCCTTGAATGGTTGTTCTTGAAGTTCTTATATCATTATCATATTCCACAACGTCATTGATATCCATATGATCGTCGGTTGAATCGAGGAAGTTTTCGCAGGTCAAACGCCAAAAGCCCTCACACGAATATGCGAGGGCTGGCGCGAATGAGTGACGGCTACCCCGCGGGGGGCTTCACCTGGACTTGGACGGTGACGGACAGCTGTGGCCGGTACTTCGCGACAGCGTTCGGCTGCTTCATCCCCAAGGCGTCAGCGATGTCATCCCACGTGACGTCGGCGTTACGGGCCGCGGCTACCGCCTCTAGCTCGGCTCTCTCGGCATCCTGGAAGGCGCGAACGGCATGGCGTACGGCCACCAGGGCGGGCGCCTTGGGGTCAGGCTCGCCCTGCCAGGTGGTTCTGGCGGGACGAGATGCGAGGTGCGGCTTGTACTTGCGGACCGCGTTCGGCTGGGCAACCCCCAGTTCCTCGGCGATCATCCGCCAGGGCGCTTTGACGTGGCGCGCATCGACGACGGCCTGCGTCACATCATCCTCGGCATCGATCAACGCCCGCTGTGCCCCCCGTAGAGCATTCAGCGCCTTGACCCTCTCGTCCTCACTCATAGCAGGAGCATTGCATGCTATGCCACTGATAGCAACTTGGCTGGTTCCGCCGCGCGGCGCAGGCGAGCGCCCCTCAGAGCCGCACGTCTCCGAGGGGCGCACTCTGCCACGTCCAGCTGCTCGTTCGCAATGACCGGCTGTCCCTCGGCCGTGGCCCGAGGTCGAGAGCGGAGGCCCGCGACCCCGGCCGGCCATGCCTCTCACCAGTCGTGCCGCTTGCAGCGGGGATCGCGGATGACCATGCCGTACCGCATGGCCCAATGACAGCCGCACCGCAACTCGTTACCCAGGACGATGTACAGCCGGATGTAGAACCAGACCTTCACCCATAGAACTCGGGTGAGGTCGCCCCGCCTCATCCCTGCCCAGCCGCACGACCGCACATCTGGCCGCAGCCGCCCGGCTGCTCCGCCCCCGTCATCAGCTGCAGATCCGCGACCGTCAGCGCGTCGGGGTCCGGCGCTATCGCGAGTCCCGCGTTCGCCATCATGGCGACCTGCCGCAGCAAGAGCACCGCGGCGTCCAGCTCGTCACCGGACGGCACGATCCCTGCGAGCAGGTGAGCCAGATCCTTGCACGCCGACCTGACCCGCACGTGGGCTTCGCGGCGCCGCTCGGACGCAGGTGGATGGAAGGTGAACCACGCCTCGATCTGCCGGTGCAGTCCGTCCTGCCGCAGGCCGACCTGCTCCGCGCTGTCTGAACTTCCCTCGGCTACGTTGACGCCGGTCATGCCCGAGCCGCCTTCGTCACGATCTTCACGGGTGCGGTCGCGCCGCTGCGGTTCTTCTCCTGCCCTGCTTCGTACGCCGTGGCGTACGGCGAGCTTTCGGTCCCATCGTTGTAGACGACAACGAACTCGCTGACCGTCCTCTTCTTGTTGCAGCCGCACATGACGTTCTCCCTCCTGAACTTCGGCGTCCTGACGGCCGCCGCGTCGCTCCTTGCCCTGGGCCTGATCACACGTTGCCGAACACCCCCGCTTCGGCTGCATCCGCGACGGTGGTGGCCCACGACCGCCAGGCGACCACCTCCTCTGCCGAGGATCGTCCCGAGCAGTGGCAGCACCAGCCGAACAGCTGATGAGCCGACTGGCTGTGCCCCAACGGCAACTCCCTCCCGTGCTCGGCCCCCGGTCGGGCCTCACGGGTCCGGAGGGTCGGCCTTGGCAGGGGAGGGTCAACGTCACTCATTCGCGAGGTCCTCAAGCACCGCACGCGCGTCGTCCACGCAGGAGAAACGGCCTGGCAGAGCGCCGCCCCGGTTGGCGATGCGGTAGAAGACGAGCCCGTCCTGGCGCATGAAGTAGATGCGCCGGTCGCGGTGCTCCTCCAGGAGTCCTTCCGAGTAGCCGAGGGCAAGCCGCCCGCCAGCCACGTAGTCCCGGGCGTGCTGGATCAGCCCCTCGGGGACCTCCACGTTCACGCCGAGCTCGGCATGGATCCTCTGGTACAGGCCGGTGAGCAGCAGACGCATGTCGATCTGACCAGGAGCGACCGCTCCGGCCACAGAGGTGATCGTCTTGATGCGGCGTATCAGCTGCCGGCACTCTCGCGACAGCTCGGGCGGCTTGCTGCGGGAGTGCAGGTGGGCCTCGGCCAGGTCGTGCCAGAGCTCGACGAGTTCCTGCCGTAGTTCGGCGAGTAGCCGGCGTTGCGCGCCCCGCGTTCCGGTCATCGGTCGCCGTCCGGGCAGTTTCCGGCTGAGCTGGTCATCGCCTGGTCGATGGCGGCGTTGACGGCGGCAAGCGCTGACGGGTACGGCGTCAGGGCGTTGCTGATGACGGGGGCCAGCTGCCGCCAAAGGTGGGTCTGGTCAGCTGGGATCATCGCCCAGCCAGGGTGTCCACAGCGGCGGGCGCAGAAGGCGGCCTTGGGCTGCAGAAAGAAGCCAGACAGGACGTACTCGATGTCGTGGCCGTTGCGGGCACAGTCGAGACGGTCCAGCTCGGCCTTCGCTCCTTCGAGGGTGTACAGCGGTCCGGGCAGCGACTCAGACAGCTCCATCGGGACCGGCTCCTTTCTCAAGTGCGCGCATCAGCCACCGCGTCTCGTGCAGCTGGCCGGTGCGCAACAGGTCCCGGACGTACTCGTCGACCAGGTGGATGAGATCGACGCGGTTCGGCAGCACCTGCCGCAGGCAGGTCCAGGCGTCGGCGAGAAGCCGGTCGAGGTCTTCTTCCCGGGCGGGGATCTCGGTGTACAGACGCCAGGCAGGCAGGTGCTGATACTGGGAACGTCGAGCCCGGGTCAGGAGGCGTTTCCCGGCTACTTCGAGCGCTCTCATGACCGCGACGTCGGCGGCGAGCGCGACGCACGCCGGCTCGTCGTCGGATGGTTCCGGTGGCGTGGTCATCGTCCCGCTCAGTAGTCGTCCAGCTGAGTGGCGGCGATGCCGTACAGCCACGAGGCCCCGGCGACGGTCGCCGCCGCCTGGAACCAGGTGCGGTCGCCCCATCGGCAGGCCGCCGGCACGACCAGGACGGCCACCCAGATGGACGCACACCAGCCGCACTGGACCAGGTAGGACACACGCGAATCGGAGCCGTATCGTCGCTCGATCCAATCGCGGAGTGGGGCGGCCAGATAGTCAGCGTTGAGAAACCTCGTGACCCGGAAGACGATCGCGAGGACAGCGAGGATCAGTGATACGGACACAGATCAGAACTGTAGCCATATGGCATCAAAGGCCAGGTCAGAGGCGCTTTGCCGTGTCGTGGGGTTGGGCTGGCTCGCCGGTGGCGGCGGCTCGCCCTGGCCGCCAGGCGCTGAGCCGGGGATCCGAGTCCGCCGTACGGCCTTACACGGCGGACTCTGCGGGAATGCCGCACACGACGGCTATCGCGAGCGCGAGCAGGGCGGCATAGAGGGAGACGAACGCGGTGATGGCTGTGTAGGCGGCGTACAGGAGCAGGGCCAGGGACAGCGTCGCTGCGCAAAAGAGCAGCAGGCCATGGCGCTTGGTGTAACGGGCGTTTCGGCGCGGCTGCTGCGTGCGTGAGGACATGACGGACTCCCCGATTCCCTGAATGGCGGTAGCCGAAACCCTATCCAGCTATGAGGGGTCAGTTGGCAGTGTCCTACCCATGACGCGCCGTTCTTTACTGAGCGTCGAGAACGTGATGCCGGCAGGTCAACGTCTCCGGCTGCCGCGTCCAGAACCTGCCGTCCCGGGGCTGAGCGTCGCTCGCGCAGCTGCCGCTGGCTCAACCGGCGAACAGGATGATCGGGATCGAGGCAAGGGGCAGCGCGCCCAGAACGATGAGGCTCACCCAGTGCGGTCGGGTAGCCCTTACCCCGGCCTGGATGAGATCGACGCAGGAGGCGACGATTCCCGCCGCGAGGAGCATTCCGGCTCCGAGTGACATGCCCAGGGCCGTCAGGAGCGTGATGGCGGTGGCCGCGAGCAGCAGCGCGATGACGGCGAACGCAGCGATGGAGACGATGGTCCGCCTCAGCATGGGCGGCAAGGTCCGGCCTGAACGCCCGGCCTGTTCGTTCATGCGTGGGCGGAACGGTCGCCCGACAGGGCGCCCGCCTGGTCAGCGGCTGTCTCCAAGCAGCCCGATGCGATGGCAAGGTGGCCGTGTGCCTCGCTCAGCCTGTTGGCGATCACACCCCATGCGCCGCGCTTGGTGGATGCGCCGTGGCTGGACGTTACGAGACCGGCGTAGTCGAGGATCGCGGTGAGCGCTTCGGCGCCGCGTGCCAGGTGGACGAGCACGGAGGCGGAGTCGACGGTGACCTTGTCGTCCGAGGCGAGCCTGAGGGCAGAGCGCAGGTCGGCCAGAGCCAGGGCGGCGCGGGCAGCGTGCGTGGTCGGGCAGTCTTCAGGCCCCTTGGCGTCCAAGGAGATGACCAGCGCCAGCACCGTCTCCTCCACCTGGGAGGCGGGCACGGGATGGGCGGCTGTCGCGACGCGGTCGGCGCCACCGTGCAGCATGACGTAGAAGAGATTCGCCGGTGCCGCGCTGAGTTGGAGCTGGTAGCGGTGGGCGGCGTGTGACGGGACTCGAATGCGGGTCAGGTCGATCATGCGCTGGTCCTCTCTACGGGTCAGCGATCTTCAGGCGAGCAGGCGGCTCACCCGGCCTGGGGCATGGCGGCTGGCTCGGCGTTCTTGGCCCAGCCGGTGGGAATTCTCGTGACCACGTGCGCGTCCGGGTTCAGGCCGAGGTCGAACTGCTGAACGCGTGCGGCGTCAACGATCTGCTCGTCGTCGGCGTGCGCGGCGGGATTGCGCGGAATGACCAGATCGGCGCGCCTGGTGGAAGTCCCGGCGGTGAGTCGGTAGCCGATTTCGAGGGGGTGGTCATCGCCGGGCGGGGTGTCGACGTATCCGCCGACGATCAGCGTGACCTCGCCAAGGCTGGCCGTCGTCGATTGGTGGCTTGGGCCGGCGCCATCCCAGATGCGCTGAACCCGGATGCGTCCGACCAGGGCGGGCTGGGCGGTTGCGAGCGCGTCACCGGCGAGGAGGGTGAGGTAGACGCCCGGCTTGCCGTCGATGATGACGGCATCTCCGCGGGCCGGGCTGCACATTTCGTCGGTGCGCATGGTGTCCCTTCAGGTGAGGCGTAGTGAACGATGCAATTCTTACACTACAGATATATGGAGACTGTTACAAGAGTCTCCTTGTAGGAGAATGCTAGAGGGATGCACCGGGTCACGCTGAGCGCGCAGCCGGGCGGCGGCGGGCCGCCTGGCCGGCGCCCGCCCCTCCTCGGGTCCGACCAGGCGGCGCCGAACGTCCGCCCGTGACGGGCTGGACGCGCCCTGGGGGTGCGCCGCCGCCCCGCACCGGGGGAATCCTGGGAGATCCGCGGCGACGCACCATGAAAAGTATGGCAGGGCACTACCATAGATCGCTATAGGTCAATATAGATTCTCCGCGCTTTCTGTGGCGTTCGATAGCACTTTGTCGCCGACTCGCAATCCGGCCGCATATATCTAGGGCGAGCTGTGGTCTGTCATGCTGATGCTGTGGCCGATGACGAACACCCCGACTACGCCGCACTGGCTAGGGAGACCAAGGAGCGGCGCCTGACGCTCGGGCTGTCCATCAACGCGGCCGCGAAAGCCGCTGGCAAGATGAGCCCCATCACGTGGAGCAACGTCGAAAAGGCCAGATCGGCGCGGGACCTGACGTACACCAGGATCGAGCGAGTACTTGGCTGGGCTCCCGGCAGCGCCGTCGCGGTGCTCGCGGGCGGCTCGCCCGCGCTCGTCGCCCAGGACGAGCCCGTCGATGACGCCGGCGCCGTGCGCTTCCCAGACGACCCGATCTTGCAGCACCTGTGGGACACGCCAGATCCAACCCTGACCGAACAGCAGCGAATGGCGCTCGTTCAGCTGTACCTGGCGGTGAAGCGGACCGCCGACCGGGCTGACGTCGACAATCAGGCCAGAAGCAAAGTAGCTACACTACGTGACGCAATGTAACCGTTTGATCTCATATCGTGGCAATCGCTTGCCTGTCATGGGGTTGGAGCGGTGGGGTAAGCACACCCTTCTCGCGTCTTGACGCATCCTTCAGTGCTGCGCACACGATCAGGCGGTTGTTCGGTGACAGAAAGTGACGACAAGAGAACGTTACGAGACCTAATCCAGCACGTCGCTGCCCGTCTCCAGGGGATCCGGCACGGCACACCCCCCGTGACCGACCTGACCAAGCAGCTGGATTTACGCAAAGAGATCGACGACCTGCACGACAAGGTCCACGGTCTCCAAGCCGCCCTTGATGCGGCGGTCAACCTTCACGAGATCCCGATCGAGCTCTGCCATACGCTTCGTGCACCCGAAGACGAGATCCACCCCGTCGAGTTCACCATCGACAAACATCGCGTCATCGCGGTGCTCCAGCCGCTCGGCAGCACCGCGCCCAACCGGGAAGTCGCCGTCTGGCGGGAACTACTGGCCATCGCCAAGGAGCCACCCGCCGCAGGCGAACATCTGCGAAGTATGGACCCGGCCCTCCTGGTCATCCGGATGGACAGAGCAGTGCTCGTGATCAACACCGTGCATCCGCGTCCACTGGCTCGGGCCGCAATCCGGATGACGCGTACGGGCGCCGCCCTGCCGCTGCCGATCGCCTGGTTGCACTACCAGGGTCGCAAGCATCCGACCACGGTGACCATCGCCGTGCTCATGGCTGGGACCGCAGCAGCAACGATCGCGCTGGCGCTGGTCAACTCGCAGGGACAGCTTCATGCCGGTCCGTCGCCCACCGCGACGCCGCCATCGGGGATCGTCGCCGAATCGCGGCTGCCGACGTTGAGCCCACCGGCCACCGGCTCGCCGGCCGCGACCCCGCCGGCCACGATCGACCCTTACACCAGCAGGCAGACGCCCGCAGCGACCACGCCGTCCTCCGACACCAGGCCAGCGGATGAGGACATCCGACCGACCACGTCGACCTCTGCCGAGCGTACGGCGGAGCCCACTCCGGACACTGGCGAGCCTGACGCGGGTCCGCCGGATGACGGTCCGCCTCTCGTGCCGGAACCGTCGAATGGGCAATCGGACCGGCCTCAGCCGAAGTCCACCCGGTCCGCAACGGCTCCCAAGACCGAGACACCTGACTCCGGCCCGTCGACGCCCAAGCCGTCGACGTCATCACCCGGCGACCCGCCAGGGCGCGAGTGCGGGTTGGTCGACACGGTGATCAATCTGCCGGTCGTGGGCGTCGACGTGTGCCTTTGACCGTTCGATCGACGTTGGAGGCCCCCACCCGCGCTCGGATGGGGGCCTGGACTTCGTGAGCGTGCCCATGTTGGCGGCCGACGGGTGCTCTGCGAAGCCCGACAAGGTCGGGCGCCCCGCGCTGGCAGCCCTGGCCTTGCCCGCCTGATGTTGCGACATGACTGAAGTTGTCTTGTGGATTTCCATGTTTCGGTGGCATCCGGCGCCTATGCCTGGGACGAATAGGTATCAGAGGGGGTGACGTCCTGCCCGCACCACGGTTCGGATCTGTGAGATCCCAGGGCGCCGCCCCCTCCCTCATCGCGTGACCGCTGCGACGCCTCTAGCTGGAGCGATCTCCGCCCGTATCCTCTTTCCCTTGGGTTCCTCAGCAGGGGTGGCGACGGAGATCAACTGCGGCTCCGGTCGGGCCTGAGTGGAGCAGGCCACGCCCGATCCGGCCAGATGAGGTAGGTGATGGTCACCGGAACGACGATGGCGGGGACGGCGAGCCACAGCGGCAAGTCAGCTTCCGCCAGGGCCGCGCAGGCCCCCAGTGAAGAGCACTCCCGCCATGGTCAGCAAGATCGCACCGTTGAGTGCGCGGCGAGGCTTCGAGAGGTTCATGCGATGGGTGTCCTTCGTCGTGAGGGGCCTCCGGGCACTTTCTACGGGGGCACGCCCGGAGGCCCCTGTGCGGTCCCCGGCCGGGCCTATGCCAGGGGTTGAGCGCGGTCTCCGAGAGGCCAACCGCGCTGTGGGCCGGCCCCGCTTCAGGAACGAGGGAGGGTGTTACCTGAAGCGGGAGTGCTTAAGGCGCGCGCCCCGGTGGTACCTGTGGGGGGCGCGCGCCGGCCCCAGTCAGTCGTCCGCGTTCACCAACCCCTCCGATGGCGAGCGGAGGACTGACGGGAGTCTCAAGGGGCCGCCGATGGCGTAGCCTCCGAAGGCTGTCCGGATGCGAGGAGCCCGACGACGCCTCCCGGCCGAAGTCACGCGGCGCGTTGCCGTGCTCGTCCGTACGGCGGTCAGGGGCAGATACGCGGCCCGCGGATGCTCGCCTCGCTGGGTCGGCCCATACGGGATGATGATCACTGCGGCATCGCCTCTCGGTCCAGGGCAATCAGCGTGGTCACGGGCGGTTGCGCTGGATCAGGGAGCCGTTGGCTCCAGAGCCAGAACCTTGGAGATCTGCTCGGCCGCGAACTCGATATCGTCAGCGGCGGCAAGGTGCTCTATCTCACCTGACGCTCCGGCGGTAGCGACTCTGTCGCCTCGCCACCACCAGTACCAGGCCATCCCCATGGGCAGGCTGTCGGGCTGCTGGTTCTTGTCCGGAAGCAGGACGACGATCTGGGACAGGCCCGGGAACATCCGCATGGCCTGCGCTCGTTCCTGGGGGGTCAGTGCGCTGTAGTCGGGTTGCTGGATGAATCTGACGATTGTCTCGGCCACGGGGGCGGCCTTCAGGCCGCGCCGCTCGGCGGCGTTGATGAGCTGCTGGACCTGCGCCGCAGGGCTAGGGGGAACCTGCGGAGTCTCGGCCCTCAGCTGTGAAGGGATCATGTGGCATCTTCCGTGCGTTTGCAGGGAAGGTCCCCTTCGATCGCTGTCTGGCCGAGGGCGCTCGCGCTACATCTGTGACCCGGCCGCAGCGATGTGGACCATGAACTGACCGTAGAACGAGTCTGTACCTTGCGTCACTGGTAATTCCAAACCGGTTCCCCCGGAAGTACCAGTGAGTGTTATTTCTCCTGGTCAACGCTTAGTAGGTGAGTGCCATTTCGTCGGCCAGAGATCGGATCTCCTCATTGAGGCTTCTCCGCCGGGCGATGATCTGCCGCAGGATGTCGCGGGCGTAGCGCTGGGTGCGCAACCATTCGGGGCTGGCGTGACGCAGCTGCGAGAGCACATTCCATGCTTCGGAGTGCCGCCGGGTGGCGACGAGCGCAGCCGCGGTGTCGAGCTTGTGTCGGTTGCGGCTGGCGGAATTCGCGTAGGGGACGCGTGCGGAGATGCGGTCGGCGATGGCCAGGGCGCGCTCTGGCTGGTCGAGGATAACTGCGGACTCGGCCGCGATCATGCTGACGGTTACCGGGCCGAACGTCCGGGCGGTCGAGGTGTCCGACAAGGTCTCCCGGCCGACCCGGACTGCTGCCGCGCGGGCCAACTGCAGGGCGTCCTCGGCCTCGCCTGGCCGGTTATCGCGCACGCCGGCGTTGGCAATGCCGAGGAGTAGGCGCCCCCACAAGCACAGCTCGGCGTTCGAGGCGCGCGAGAACCGTGGCTCCATGTCGTCTGCCCACCGGATGGCCAGGGCACGGCCTTGGTCGAGTTCGCCCTTCCGCAGGTGAAGCCATACCTGCGTGTTTACGGCGGCGGCGGCGTCCAAACGGTCGTTTGCCAGGTCAATGGCGCGGCTCAAGGCGACCTCGGCCAGGTCGAACTGGCGCATTTGCACCATGAGCCAGCCGGTGGCGTTCAGGACGCGAGCCTGGGCGGTACGGCCTTCGCCGTTGAGGGCGTCCGCGTCACACAGCAGCTCCGGCAGGCGGTCGGCGATGTCGCGGTAGAGGTTGTCGGCCAGCAGCGGCACGATCTCTCCGAGTGCCTCCAGGACGCCATCGACCGTTGGTTCGTCGTCCGGCGGCGGCAGCTGTCCGAGCAGCGCGAGCCGGGTCTGCTCCCAAGGCGCGAGATCCACGATGGGCATCGGGTCCTTCCTGGAATCGTCACCCTCGGCGAGCAGTTGGGTTGTGGAGACGCGCAGCGCGACAGCGAGTTTGCGGACGGTTTCCAGGCGCACATCGACGTCGGCGCCCTGCTCGATGGCGGCAATCCAGCTCTTCGAGACCCCGGATAGTTCCGCGAGCTGGCGCTGGGACAAGAGCCGGCGCTTTCGGATCTCCCGCAGCCTTATCGAAAGGGTGTTCGTCGTGCTACGTTCAGTCATAGCCCCGCCCTTCCTGGCGACCTCAGCAATCCCAGGCTAAGCGTGCGGGGCTTACTCGTCTGCGATATCTCGCCGGACTGGCCTCCCGCCGAGCCCCTTGAATCGCTGCGGCCCGAGCGCCACCGTCGCCGCATGCTCTTCCGGATTCATCCGGCCTCGTCCGGGATCGCTCCGAACATGAAACAGGAGTCGCGTCTGCCCGCTGGGCGGCTACTCTGTGGGCGTCCGGCGAGTCCGGGCAGCAGGCGCGGGTGGCGCGTCGGGTTCGGCCCGTCGGAGACCGGCTAGGGGGCCGGTGTGCGGCGGGCTGTGCTCTCTGCCGGCTCTGAACATGGCGATGGCCCAGACCCGGGACGCAGCGTGCTGATGACAGCCTGCCGGTGTTCCCGGGCCCAGGCCATGGCAAGGGCCATGCGGATGGGAAGGCGCTGCCGACTCTATGCACAGCGCCCGGAGCTACAAGTCACGACGCGCCGGTGCGCAGGCGGGCGACTTCGGCGTCCTCTCGTATCCGTCGCTCCGCGGTTTCCCGTCGCATCAGTTCGGGGTCACTGCGCTGGATGTAGCGCAGCGACGACCGGCCGATGCCGAGGCGGCGCTCCACCTCGCCACGAGCGCCTTCACGGTAGCTGCCGTCTGGGTTGAGCAACAGACGGCGGACCTTCTCGTAGTGGTCGGCCAGGGCATACTCGGCCGCGTCGCGGGTGTCCTGACGGCGCTGCAGGGACGCGTAGGCCTCGTCCCACTCGGCCGACGAGAGCGGCTCGTTCTGAGGCTGGGACATGATCGAAGTGTAGGGGTTTGGTTGTGCTACGACCACGCGCTGTCACCATGCCTCAGGTCTGTGGATTGCCTCACCGCGCAACCCCTCCTGATTGGCCCGGCTGGTCTTCATTTTCGTCTTCGAGTTCGTCGTCCCTGACAACTGACCCGGCGAGCGCGAACAGTGGTGTCCCCTGCTCCTTTACCCGGGTCTGACCCCAGCGCGGAGACATGTCGTAGGCGCGGGCGAGTTCGGCGCCGCGGCCCTGCAACTGGATGTCCTGCTCCCTCGCCAAGTAGACGGTGATGCGAGCTCTCGCGAGCTTTTGCCGGTCGTCGAGTCGGGCCAGTTCTTCGGCCGAAGGGAGCGCCGGCAGTTCGGGCAGTTGATCGTCCTCGTCGGGTTCTTCTCGGTCTCGATCATCGTTGTCCTGCGGCGGGTCCTCATCACCGTCCAGCCCTTCGATGGATCTTGGGTGTCGAGGGCTGCCGAGGACCGCGTCAGCGATCGTGTCTGCTGTGGCCACGTGCCCGTATGCGCTCAGCAGGTCGGCACGGACGCTTTCCAGGAGCGCACGCGTGCGCTCCTGCTCGGCGTCCGTGCGCATCGCCATGGCGGTCATGCGCACGGTCTCCTCCTCCGCCTTGGCGAGCGTGCGCACCTTCTCCGCGTCGGCCACGGCGGTGGCGCGTGCCTGTTCCTGTTCGTGCGCCCATCCCTCGACGCACGTGCGCCAGTCGCTGACGCCCTCGCGCACACCCCACCGGTAGGCGTCCAGCGTGGGCCGGAACCACAGCACCCAGCGCAACGGCGGGAAGTCGGGTGCGCGCGGCGGTACGACGCCCGCAGCGTCCAGTTTGTCCGCGTGGATGTGGCGGGAGTACATCCCCCACAACCAGGGCGACATCAGACTGCACAGCGCCACCCCAGCGGCCATCGGCGTGGGCCACCAGTCGTCGGCGACGGCGGCGTAGTTCACGATCGCCATGTAGAGCGCCAGCGCGTAGCTCGCGCACCGCTTTCCGCGCGCTGGACGGCCGCTGATGAGCGCCTGGTGGCCGATCCAGCCCACTGCCAGAGCGATGCATTCGAGAACCCCGGCCTTCGTCCAGCCCTCCCACCCGTAGCCGTAGGCCCTACCCTGGCCTGCGATCGCCACGAGGTTGACTCCGACGAACGCCGCGGTGACGAACGTCCTCCCGGTGAGCGCCGCCCGTGCCTTGCGCATCAGGTCGTGCTCGTGCGCACGCCGGGATTGCTCGTGCGCACGTTCCTCTGCGGCGCGGCCGGCCTCCAGCTTGCGGTGCGCATCGCGTAGCGGGGCAAGTTCCAGCTCGGACCTCAGCTTGCGCTTCTCCGCGGCTGCTTGCGCCTTGTCTGCGTCGGCGTGCGCCTGAGCTTCGGCGGCCTGCGCACGGGCTCGCTCGGCGAGGCTGTCGGCGTGCGCACGGTCGATCCGTGCCTGCGCTTCGGCTGCGTCGGCGAGCGCAGCAAGGCGGCTCGCTTCAGTCGCTTCAGGGCTTGTGCGCCACAGCTTTCGGAACATGTCGAATCCTCGGTGATCGGTTTAGAGGGTGACGGATGCCAGGACGACGCAGGCCCACCGCAGGATGCGCAAGATGCGCGGGGTCGCGGAGCGGGTGGCGGCGTACAGCGTGGAGACCACGGCCAGGAGGAAGGCGGTCACCGTGAGCGCGCTGGCGAGGCTGAGGATGGCGATGGAGTCGCAG
Source organism: Nonomuraea sp. NPDC050790 (assembly GCF_044456745.1). Classification (NCBI taxonomy): domain Bacteria; kingdom Bacillati; phylum Actinomycetota; class Actinomycetes; order Streptosporangiales; family Streptosporangiaceae; genus Nonomuraea; species Nonomuraea sp. NPDC050790. Next base: position 186,281 of record NZ_JBITGF010000001.1, read on the forward strand.
CGCAGAGCGAACTGCCCGGCGGCGAACGTGGCCGCGGCGGTGAGCCCGGTCTCCAGCCAGGCGACAACCAGGCGCCTTCCGCTGATGTGGTCGGCCTGCGTGGGGAGTGACTGCACGAGGTTTGCGTCCCTTTCCGTTGGGGTGTTGGGGTCTGCCGACTGTTGGGGGGTAGGCCGGGAAATCGCTGCCCAGGGTGGGGGTGTGCGTTGGGCCCCACACCCCCACAGCTGGGGCGTTTGCCCATGTCAGGGAGTGTTGGGCCCAACGTTGGGGTCCCACGTCGGCCCGTGGGGGTGTGGGACCCTGCCCGCGGGTGCGCGGGCGCGGGGTGTGGGGGTCATGCCGACCATCTGGCGACCTCCTCTGGGACGTGCTGGACGCCTTCGCGGATGCGCCGGGCGGCTTCCTCGAACGCGGTCCGCTCGTAGCCGCGCAGGGACTTGCCGCGCCTCTCGAACGGCTGCGAATGGGATCGGACGCCGATGGCGCGCAACAGGTCGCCGAGCTCGCGTTTGGTCAAACCGAGCGCGGCCGCGAGCTCGACGGTGTGCATGCGGTTGGTGTGCTGCTGGTCCATGTGCTGCAGGCAGGCGCGGAGTACGGGCGGCAGATCACCCAGCCGACCAAGAGGCATGGCGTCGGTGGCCTCCAGCTGGTGGACCTGTTCGGCGTGCAGCGGAGGCTGCGCACGGTCGGGGGCGAGGTTGTAGCGGGCCAAGATGCCTTCGACCCCGCCGGGAATGACCGACAGCGATGGAATGCCGCCCGCGGCGGGCGCGGCCGGGGTGCTGGGTTGCTGCTCGTCGCGGAGGCCATGGCGCTCGAGGAACGCGTCCGGCATGGGGACGAGTTCGGCGCCAGGGGTGAAGCGGGCGCGCATGCGCTCCAACCTGGTCGCGTACACCTCGCCGGCGACCGCGATCCCGGCCGCGTCCAGCTCAGGCCGGTGGTTGGCCACGTGGATCGCGCCCTGGCGGATCAGCGAGGGGCGCAGGTTGCCAGCCTTCCAGGGCCGGATCGGTGCCTCCATCGTCTGGATGAAGCCGGTGCCCTTGCCGTGGAGGTCGTCCAGGGTGAAGGGAAAGTGCCAGCCGTAGAGGTAGTTGTACTCGGCGTGGTCCTGGACGAGCATGCCGATACGCAGCGACGCCTGTTTGACGATCTGCGCCGCGAGCATGTCCTGGGTGGCGCGCAGACTGGAGACCAGGACGTTGCCGGCGCCGTCGCGGCCGATGCGCTGGGCTTCCTCCAGGTTCTCGCGCAGCCGCCGCTTGAGCGGGTCTCTGCTGTTGGGGGCGAGTGCTTCGGCGCCTTCGTCGACTAGGAGCTGAATCGCGGGCGGCGCGGTGAGCCCGTCACCGACGGGCATCAGACCGACGTCCTGGTCGATCTTCAGGTGGGCGTAGGTGGTTTTGCGGTCGTGCAGGATATCCAGGAACACCTCGCTCATGGCCAGGCCCTCTTCGAGGTCGGCGGCGGCCCAGTCGATCGCTGGCCGGTCGGTCACGCCTTCGATCCACGGGCGGAGCCATGGTTGGCTGAGGCCGCCGCCGTTGAGGTCCATGTGCCAGACGATCGCGTCGAAGCACATGCCGCACTGCCAGGTCAGGCCGTGCAGGCAGGTCGTCTTTCCGCTGCCGCGCATGCCGATGACGACGGCGGCGGCTTCGCGGAGGCTGACGAGGACGGGGGTGCTGTCGCGGTGCTCGCCGAGCGGCTTGGGCTGGTTGATCGAGGTCATCTGCAGCGTCCCAGGCCAGTCGACGTCCTGGGTGAGCCGGTTGACGGTGGCGACGTCGATGGCGAACATGCCGCGCTGGCCTCCGCGCCGGATTTCGACGCCGCAGCCGTTGGGAAGGCGGGCGGCGTCGGCGAGACGGTCGCAGTTGGAGGCTGAGCCGAGTTGCTTGAGGCTCATCGTCAGGGGCAGCACGCCGTGCAGTGTGAACCCGGCTCCGGTGTCCCAGTAGGTGACCTCGGTGATCCGGACTGCGCCGCCGGTCACCTGCAGGATGAGGTTCTCCCAGTGTTCGGCGAGCTTGGTGGTCTTGCGGAGTACGACGGAGCGGCCCTTGGATGTGGATGTCTTGGGACCGGCCTCGAAGAGCGGGGCGAGGGCGCCGGCGACGACTCCGGCGGCGGCGATCGTGTAGAAGACTCCGGGGGTGGGCTCGGTCAGCTGGACGTATGACACCCAGCCACCGGCGAACAGGGAGCGCAGGAGGCGGAAGACCAGCGCCGGGGAGGTCGCGTTCTTGAGCATGCTGCGGACGACCGAGCCGACGCCTGCGCCGACCGTGAGGAAGGCGCAGTAGTACGGATCGACGTCGGCGGCGTGGCCGGCCACAGCAGCGGCCGCCAGCGCGAGCACGCCCACGGAGGTGCCGGATGTGGTGCCGCGCGAGGTCAGCGACCAGTCGGCCGATGGCTTCGCTCCCTCCGCCATAGGACTCCTCTCGCTTTACGGCGGGCCGGGTTGGGCAGGCAGGTCAGATGTTCCACATCCACTCGCCCGCGCGCGGCAGGAGCCGCCGCCGGATGTCGTCCTCGTGGATCTGCGAGAAGGCGGTCTCGATGGCCGTGGCGTAGTCCGACGCGCCGGCCAGATGCGTGGTGAACTCGCCTGCCATATCGATGATTCGCGGGTCGATCGGGTAGCCGTTGCTCAGGTTGTTGAAGTAGAGCTGTACGGCGGCGGCGACGTTGCCGGGGAACTGGTGCAGCTGTTTGAGATCGGCTTCTACGTACCACATGTCCGGTGGCAGGAAGCGCTGCACGGAAGTGATCATCTCGGCGGAGATGACGACCAGCGGCGACGCCAGGTTGTTGGGGGCTGCGTGCTGGGTCATGGACGGTGGCCTCCTGGGGAGTGGCGCCGCTGGCGCCGTCGTTGTGGATGTGCTGACGGGGACGCTGGTCCCGGGGCTTGCGGGAGCAGGGGCGGCGTCAGCCGCTGTGGCCGGGTTCGCGCCGGGCCGCCTCAGCGGGCTGCTGATCCAGACGAGTGCGGCCATCGCGAGTGCGAGCAGTTCGGATTCCCAGCCGTGGTAACGGGCGCGTAGCTGCGCCGCTCCCGCCCGGTATCCGTGGGCGCGGACGGTTCGCCATCCGGTGGAAAGGCGGCGTCCGGTCCTGGCGTCGATCCACCGCATGAACCGGCGGCTGTTCCGGCGACCGAGATGCAGGGCTCGACGGGTCAGGAGCTGGGCGTCGCTGGTCATCCGCCTGTCGAGGTTTCGACCACGACGTAGCGAGCGCGAGAAGGCCTTATGGATGGACGGGGCAAGGTCTTCGGCGACGGCCTCGGTCAGTTTCCGGTCGCTGTCGCGGACCTGGCGTGCGAGTCTGCGCAGTGCCGTACCCCGTCTGCGCCAGGTGCCGGCGTCTGTGAACGATGTCCTGGTGGCGCGTGACCTGTCACCCGGCGGTTTTGGTGCGCCTGGCCGGTACGAGTCTGCGGGGAATCGCATCTTGCGCTTGCCCGCTCCAGGGTTCGGCCAGCTGCCACCTGTGGTGCTGGTGGCAGCGCCGCCCTTTCCGGGGCGACCAGGGGGCCGGATCCCGCGACCGCGGAGCAGCCCGTCGGCGGTGAAGGGGGCGTGGCCGCTTCGGGAGTTGCCAGCGGAGCGTCCGCGCCGATTCGGTGCGCCCTTCGCATGGTGATTCGTCTTGACTCCGCGGCGGCTGGAGGCGGGGCCGAAGCTTGCGCGAAGAGGAGCGGGGCCAGTCGTCCGGCCGCCGCGGTTCGTCCCGCCCGTCGGGAGCCGACCTCGGGGTCGGCTCCACGCTGTTGGAGTCGTGGAGCCGCGTCCCGAGGTCGCCGCAGGGCGGCGCCTCTCGGGGGAGGTGCGGTTGCTCTGCGGTGTTGGCGGGTTGGTCAGGCGGTGGCGGTAGTAGCCATAGCATCCAGCTGCGCCGGCCGCACCGGCCGCGATCCAGTAGACCGCGGTGACGCCTGCCGACTGGATCAGCCACCAGCCGCCCAGGACGAGCAGCGAGCCGGCCCCCAGAGCGATCTGTCCGGCTGGCAGGCCACGCTCCTGAACGGCTTCGAGGTCAACATGCTCGCCGTCGCGGTCCTGCTCGGTGTTCAGGACCTCTTCGTCGTCGAGCGAGTCGCTGCGGGCGGTTTCATCACTGTCCGGTTCCGCTGGGGTAGCGATGGCTTCGGTAGGCCGTTGGGGGGCGGTAAGGCGCACGCTGGCACTCTCGGGAATGTCTCCCATCGCATATGCGTCATGTGATTCAGTCGCCACTGTCTCCTCCTAGGTGGCAGTGTGCAGCATCCTACACAGCCAGCTCATGAAGATCGGCGAAACACGTCGGTCCGGAGTGCGACGAGGGCCCCGTCGTTCCATGTGCGGGAACGGCGGGGCCCTCGGGTGCAATGGGGAGGCTGGGGTTGCGGCCTGGCGCTATCCGGCGGCGACGAGGCGTCCCTCGGGGGCCTGATGGGCGGCTGCGGCGCGCGCTTGCTGCTCGATTACCGAACGGCCCGAATCAAGAACGGACGTTTGCGGCGAGGGGGTTGAGGCGACTTGGGGCAGCGGGCCACCTGGGGGCTCGGCGGGGTGCCAGCCGCGCACCGCGCCGAGAGGACAGGCGAACGTCTCGGCTCCATGGTCGTCGAAGAAGGAAAGGATCAGGCCCTCGTGCAGCAGTTTGTAGCCGACGGCGCGGACCTCCTCCGATCTGATGGCCGGATCGATGAACTTCAGGACCCACTTGATCATGAGCATTTCTCCCTCGACTTTCCGGTCTGCGTGTGGCGCTCGCGGCCATGGCCGGCCAGGAGAGGTTAGCGACCGGGTCATGCGCCCGCAGGGGTGACGTCGCGAACTGTCCCTGCACTGCTGTAGCTGACTACATACCGTACATACGCAATGACATTAGGTGACTGCTTTCGGGAAAGCAGGTCCTTTGCCAGGGGCAGCGAGCACCGCTGGTCAGGACGAAGGAATGAGTGGGAGCGCGGCCGTCCCCACCCGCGAGGGCGAAGAGGTCGACGGCGTCGGCTGGTGTTCGATCGGCTGGATCATGGCGTCCCACAGGGTGACCGTCAGCATCAATCGTCCCGCCGCGGAGACCGTGTCGGCGAAGGAGCTCACCGGCAGCCCCATCTCCCGAGCCAGATCGGCCGGCCTCCAGGGTGGGCCGTACCCGCTGGTGTCGATACGACGAACCAGCGCCGGCGCGGGCTCCTGTTCGAGCAGCTGCGGCTGGGCGAGTTCCGCGGTGATGTCCGCGTGCCGGTTCCATCCGGCGGCGTAGCCGTAGGCGTGCCCAGCGGCCATCGCCGTGACCGGCACGGCTGGTTTCCAGGTCGCGGGCTGGCCGTGACGGCGCAAGAACGTCGCCAGAAACGGCTGGTCGTGCTCGGGATAGAGCGTGACCGGGTGTGCGTCGAGCAGGAACGACGCCAGCTGCCGGGTCACCTCGGTCAGCGATACTGGCCGATGGCTCAGCAGTTCGGTGTCCATCGCGACGGGTTCGGCGAGACCGCGATGGCGGTCGTAGAAGCCAAGCCGGTGGAGGGCGGAACCGTCAGCGCGCTGCAGCTGGGCGACCGGCAATTGCCAGTGGCACGTCACGTCCCGGCTGTGCTGTTCGGCACGGCGTAGCCGTACGGACAACTCCCATATCTCGTGGGAGTCCGGGGAGGTCCCCGTAGTGCTCATCGCGACAAACGCGAGGTTGGGCATCGAGTCGTCACTTTCGTCTCGGTCGTCGAAGTCGATGAGGCGGGTGACGTCGAGCACTCGGCCGGGCGGGTGTGTGACCCGGATGGTTGTCCGCTTCGGCGTCAGGCCGCACAGCTGAAGGCCACGCCAGCCGATAACGCGCATGGGCGCTGCCGTGTCGTGGATGACGTCGTCTCGCCGAAGCGTCCAGACAGGTCGCCGACGCCGGACCGCCCGGCTGGTCATCGACTCACGGCAGGTTCGCGGACGCACACGTCGACCTCTCTGGACGGGCTGGGATGAGGTTCGCGGCGGAGGGTCAGGCCCCGGCTACGAATGGGGGCCATTGTGGGGTCGCCGTGGGAGGAAGGGGCGCGGATTCCGGAACTGCCCTGCAATTTTTACCGAACGGCTCGATGGCGAACGGTGCCGAACGCATCCATGATGCTCAGACCGTCGCACGGCCGGGTGCGGGGCATGCGAAAGGCCGCGGAGCTCGTGCAGGCTCCGCGGCCTTCGGCGTGTCGGGCCCGGCCGGAGAGCCGGGCTGTGGCGATACCTCGCAGCTCACGCCACGGCGGGGTAGACGAGCTCAGGGGCGTCGTCGGCTCCGAAGACGCGAGCTGCTGCCTCCACCAGGTCGTCGCTCATCTCTCCGGCCGGATCGCTGTCCGCGAGGTCCGCGATGCGTGCGGCGAGGCGCTCGACGTCTTCCACAGGAACCCTCCGTGTTGCATGGTGCGGTGAGGGCAACCCATTGGGCGATCTCCCAGGGATCGACGTCGCCCAGCGTATGTGTCACATCACGCTCCGCGCAGTGGAACGCGCGGAAACGGAGGTCTACACCTTCCACACCCAGTTGAGCCGATCGAGGTCCAACCCGGTGAATCCAACACGAGTTACAGGGCCGACCGCGACGTGATCGAGTACGACGCTGACCAGGTCTCGCTTCCGCTCCAAGCTTGCGTCCTGCCACCACCGGGCCAGTTCCACCGGGCCGAGCCCTTGCGGGAGGTCGGCCAATCGGTGGTTGGTGGCGATCTGGCCGCGAAGTTTCCGGATCTCCTCTTCGGCGGTCTTCTCGATCGTCTGCATCGCCCTCTTGGACATCTGGCCTCGCGTGTAGTCGCGTGCGGCGGAGTCGAGACGGTCCTCGTAGGCCTTGATCTGGTCCAGGATGTCGCCCTCTGTCTGCGAGTTCATCGCCGCCTGAAGCCGGCGGGCGACGGCGGGCGAGGCGAAGCGTGACAGCACGCGGGCCGCCACCTCCTCCTCGATCGGCTCGGCGGCGACGCGAATCCGGCCGCAGCCTCCGATCGGTGGAGCCTTCCGGCAGACGTAGCCGCGCGCTCCGCTGTTGCTGGGCTGGGACTGCAGCGGTTTGCCGCAGCCGGGAATGCCGCACACCAGGAAGCCGCCGAGCAGATACTTCCGGGCGCCACTGCCGCCGCCGGTACCGGCCTTGCGTGAGGGGTCGGTCAAGATGGCGGCCAGTTTGGCCTGTGTCTCATCGTCGATGATCGCGTCCCACTTGCCGTGGGCGACCTTGACGCCGTCGACGGTGCGCCAGCCGGCGATCCGCGGGTTCAGCAGCGCGCGGCGCAGCGTGACGGCCTGCCAGGCTTTGCCGGTGCTGGACAGGATGCCGCGCCGGTCCAGGTCGACCACGATGGAGCGGAGGCTATCGCCGTTGATCACCCGCTTGGCGGCGTCGCGAAGCACCTCGGCCTCAGCCTCGATGATGGTCGTTCGATCAGTGTCGTAGCCGTAGGGACGCATGCCGCCGTACCAACTCTCGCCTTGTTCTGCTCGTTGCCGATTCGCTGACCGCTGGCGGGTCGCCTTGAGCTCGACTTCGCGCCTGGCCGCGGCCGCGTCCATGCGAGCAGCCATACGCCCGTTGGATGTTCTGAGGTCGATGCTTCCGTGGACGGCAGCGAAGAGGGTGCCCAGGTTCTCTGCGTATTCGCAGAGGTATTCCAGTTCCATGGGGTGTCGTGTGGCGCGGTCGAGGTGCCAGCAGCCGACCGCGTTGATCTGGCCTGTTTCGATGTCCTTGGCCATGCGCGCGTACTGCTTGCGCTTTTTCCGGCGGTCGGAGGCGCTCACGTCGTTGTCGCAGTAGATGTCGTAGATCACGCCGTGGGGGTCCAGACGGGTGATCAGCTCGCGGACCTCCGTTTCCTGTCGGATAACGCCCAGACCTGCACCGACACGATCTAGGGAGATGCGGACATAGACGCCCCAGACGCGGTCGGTGAGCGGGAGGTCCAGCCAGGAGCCGCCCCGAACGATCACAGGGCATCGCTCGACAGCGCGTGGGGCCGGCGAGGCTTCGGCCCGCCTGCAGGACGGTGGCGGGATGCAGCTTCGACGACCCCCAGGGTCAGGGCCAGGCGTTCCTGGGTGACCTCCTGGCCGGACTCGGCCAGGAGGATGACGATGCCGCGGGTGCGGAGCGGCGCCAGCCGGGATGTGACCTCGGCGTGCTGCCAGCCGAAGCGCCGTAGATTCCACGCCATTACGCCGCCGAACACGCCCTCTTCCGCTTGCCGAACGAGTTCGGCGAGTGCCGGGCCGGGCTGCCCCACGTCGGCGAAGGCCGCCGCGGCGTGGCCGTCCAGCTGGCCGACGTAGTTCTGCAGCATGGCGTGCTGCCGTTCGATGGACCGGCTATCGTCCCCGCCAGCACGCGCATACAGAGCCCAGGAGAGCCCTGCGTGAGGGTGAGGGTGCGGAGGGCTGGGTTCGGGGCTCTGTGTGGCGCTCAGGGCCGTCTGGAGCCCTTCAGGGAATCTGGTCGTCTGTCTCCCTGACGCATCGCTGTCTGCTCCTAGGCCGTGTGACGCTGGAAGCTGTGTGTGCCGAGCGGTTCCCATCCGCGACACCCCTTCCCGCTCTGCGGTCTCGTGCCAACACGAACGCCCGGCAGGCCGGGCAGCTCCATTGATACGACGGAGCTTGTCACAGCCGCGATTGTTGACGCCGCCATATAGGGGAAGCATTCATGCTGACCTCGCGCCGAGAATACGACCGAATGCCATAAGAAGCCAGTCGCGGACTGTCCCCGCATCGGGGGTGGCGGCTCCGATCGGCCTCGACGGGCCTCATCGCCGCTGGTGGAGCCTATATGGTTCGGTGAGGATCGTTCCGCCGGTCGACCACCGCTATCCCCACATGGGCTGACCTGCCAGGCCCATCGATGTACGCCCCCGGTTCCTGTGCTGCTCCGGGGGCGTACGCCGGTTCGGGAAGGGCTCAGCCGACCGAGGCGACCAGCGGCTGCACCCGGCCCTCGTAGGGGTCCACGCGGTTCAGGGCCGCGCGGGTGATGGCCTTGACCTCCGCGTCGGTGAACTCGTCGGTGAGGGGGATCCCGAGCGCCACGAACAGCGCCCTCGCCTCCTCCACCGTCGGCGCCGCGCTCAGCCGGGTCGCCAGGTGCAGCGGCAGCAGCTTCGTCTGGTCCAGGCTGTTCTCCAGCTCGACGTACCACGGGTTGTAGTGCGGGCTGTCGCGCGGGATGGCGAGCGCGGGGAACTCCGGGCCGCGCTGCGTGATCACCAGGTGGTGGGAGCTCAGGTCGCAGCGGAACAGCGAGATCGCGCTGGACAGGCCGATCTTGATGTCGAGCAGCTGCCGGTTGCGCTGCAGGTACCAGCACGCCGACAGGATCGTGGCGTAGACGTCCTTGCGGGTGCCGAGCGAGCTCCAGCCCTTCTCCTCCGCCCCGTCGCCCGACAGGTTGCGGTGCAGCTCGGTGTAGGCCGAGCAGAGCGGCTCGTTCGTCGGGTCGAGCAGCTCCAGCAGGAACCGCAGTTTGCTGCGGGTGCGCTTGGCCCGCTCGACGCACTCGGGCAGGGTCACCGCCCTGATATAGGTGCCGGTGCCGCCCTTGAACAGCCACAGGTCGCTGGCCGCGCGCGCCTCGGCCAGCACCCGGGTGATCGCCGGGCCGCTCAGCGACTTGACCGAGTCGCCGCTGGCCAGCAGCCGCCACATGCCGTCGGTGGTGCGGGCCAGGCCGCTGATCTGGTCGGCCACCTTGCCCTGCCTGGACCTGTCCCTGATCCACACGAACGCCAGCACGGCCAGCACCGGCAGGATCAGCTTGTCCGCCTGGCCGTCCTCCAGGATCTCCATCAGGTCGAGGACGCTCACGGCGGCGGCCACGAGCAGCACCACGCCGAGGTCCACATTGGTCACCGCGGCGCGTAACCGCGCCATCAGGGTCGCCATGATCGCTTCCTCACTTGCCGGCGTCCATGCAGGCCGAGGTCCGGCATCTCGGGGTGATTCTTCCAAGATTGCTGGAGCGGCGGGGCGAAGTCCAGCGATGTGCCGCGGCGGTGGCACGTGGTGGAACGGGGCGGAACGCCTTTTCCGGTGAGGGCGCACAGGGCGCCCACACCGGAGGTGCAGCATGTCGATCAAACGGGGGGCCGCCGTCCTGGCCGCCGCCATCGCCTCGGCGGGACTCCTCGCCGCGGCGCAACCGGCGCAGGCCCAGACCTATTTCAAGATTGTCAGCTTCGCGGGCGGCATGTGCCTGCAGCCCGACCCGTCGGTGCCGGCCAGCTCCGACGCCCGGATCTTCCAGGCGCCGTGCAACGGGAGCCCGGGCCAGAACTGGCTGCCGCTCCAGGAGAGTGGCAGCAGCACGACCTACCGCTTCGTCAACCAGCGCACGGGCTGGTGCCTGGAGGCCAGGGAGGGCGCCGTGAACCTCGGGCGGGTCGACCAGTGGCCGTGCAACAGCATCAGCAACGAGCGCTGGGTCTGGCAGGGCTCCTTCAACAACGCCACGCCCAGGCAACTGCGGTCGGCCGTCAGCGGCACCCGTACGCACTGCCTCGACGTGCCGGGCGGGTCGCCGGTGGTGCCCGTGACCGTCTTCCGCTGCAACGGCAGCGCGGCCCAGCAGTTCTTCATCCGGTCATGAGGACCTGGCCCGCCGGTACCACTCGTGCAGCGGAGCCGGGTCCTCCGGCGGGGGCCAGTCGTTGACGGTGGCGAGCAGGGTCAGGTAGCGGGTCCAGCGGGGGTCGGCGGCCGCCTCGGGCAGCGGGGGGTGTGCCGCCGCCAGGGCCCTCGCCTCCGGGGAGCCGGGGTCCATGCCTTCCGCCATGGCCCGCCGTACCAGGGAGCGGATGGTCGCGACGGTGCCGGGGCGGGGGACGGTCGCGGACGGTTCGTAGTGGTCGGAGAGCAGGCGTACGGCGGCGCGGAAGCCCGGGTCGCCGATGAGCTCGGCCAGCTCGACCCAGGCCTCGACCTGCTCGGGGCCGGGGTCGTCGGGCAGGTCGGGGGTCAGGGAGCGGCGTACGCCCGCGGGCACGCCGGCGAGCGTCGCGTCGAGGAAGTCGTCGATCAGCCGCCGCCGCTCGTCCTCGGAAAGCCTGGCAAGTTTGTGCATGATGTCCATCTCCTCAGGGGTGGATCCGCGCCTGGCGACCGCTCTCAGCACCGCGCGCCGCAGCCGCAGCGTGCGCATCTGGACCTCCAGCGCCTCGGCGTGCGCGGCGGCGACCTCGGGCAGCGACAGCTCCCTGTTCACGACCCTGCGGATCGTGGCCAGGTCGAGGCCGAGCTCGCGCAGCGTGCGCACGAGGTCCAGGCGGGCGACTGCTGCGAGGTCGTAGAGCCGGTAGCCGGCGTGGCTGCGTCCCGACGGCGGCACGATCCCCTTGTCGGAGTAGAACCGCACGGTCTTGACCGTCAGCCCGGTACGGCGAGCGAGGTCGCCGATCGTGTAGCCGTCCATGCCGTTCACCCTCGTGCCTCCCCTTGGTGGAGACTCAAGCTATGTCAAAGGTCCTGATCACCGGGATGTCCGGCACCGGCAAGTCCTCCGTCCTGCGGCTGCTGGGCGAGCGCGGTCACCGTACGGTCGACACCGACTACGGCCCCTGGAACCACTGGGTGACCGGCGCGGACGGCGAGCCGGACTGGGTCTGGCGCGAGGAGGCCATGGCGGAGTTGCTGGCCGGGCACCGGGAGGGCGCGCTGTTCGTCTCCGGCTGCACCTCCAACCAGGTCACCTTCTATCCGGACTTCGACCACATCGTCCTGCTGAGTGCGCCCGCCGACGTCATCCTGGCCCGCGTCGCCGCGCGCACGGACAACCCCTACGGCCGGCGTCCCGAGGAAAGGCAGGCGATCCTCGACAACCTCGCCCAGATCGAACCGCTCCTGCGCAAGGGCGCCACCTTGGAGATCGACACCCGGGCGCCGCTGGAGGAGGTCGTCCGCCGCCTGGAGCGACTGACGTAAAGAAAAGTAGACATGATGTCGAGTTTGTTTTACCTTGACATCATGAGGATGAAGGCGATCACGCACGAGCGGTACGGCGGCGAGCTGGCGATGACGGAGCGACCCCGTCCCGAGCCGGGTGACGGGGAGGTGCTGATCCGGGTCAGGGCGGCCGGGGTCGACGCCGGGGTGGTCCATCTCGTGAAGGGCGAGCCGTACCTGATCAGGCCCGTGCTCGGCTGGCGCGCGCCCAGGAACAAGGTGCGCGGCAGCGACCTGGCGGGCGTGGTCGAGGCGGTGGGGGCGGGCGTGCGGGAGTTCCGGGCCGGCGACGCGGTGTTCGGGGTGTGCGACGCCGCCTTCGCCGAGTACGCCGTCGCCAAGCAGGACAAGCTCGCCGCCAAGCCGGAGGAGATCGGGTTCGAGGAGGCGGCCGCCATCCCGTCCTCCGGGGTGACGGCGCTGCAGGCGGTGCGCGGGCGGATCGCGGCCGGGCAGCACGTGCTGGTCACCGGCGCCGGCGGCGGGGTCGGGAGCTTCGCGGTCCAGCTCGCCAAGGACCTCGGGGCCGAGGTCACCGGGGTGTGCGGGCCGGGCAAGGCCGACCTCGTGCGCTCGCTGGGGGCCGCGCACGTCATCGACTACACCCGCGAGGACGTCACCGCCGGGTCCCGGCGCTACGACCTCATCGTCGACGTGGCGGGCAACCGGCCGCTGTCGCGGCTGCGCCGGATCCTGACGCCGCGTGGCCACCTGGTCATCGTCGGCGGCGAGGGCGGCGGCAAGTGGCTGAGCGGGCTGCAGCGGCAGTTGCGAGCGGCGCTGCTCAACCCGTTCAGCGGGCAGGGCCTGCACGCGCTGTTCGCCGTCACGCGGGCGGAGGACCTGCGGGAACTGGCCGCGCTGGCCGCGTCAGGACGGGTCAGGCCGGTGATCGGCAGGACCTACCCGCTTGAGGACGCCGCCAAGGCGGTCGGCGAGGTGGCGGGCGGGCACGGCCGGGGCAAGACCGTCCTGACCGTCGGCGCGTCCTGAACCTCCCGGCCCCGGTAACCTTCCTGGCGGAACCCCCTTTCCCGCCGAGGAGAAACCCCCGCCCATGGGCGCCAACCACACGCACGGCCCCGCCGTACCCCCGTCGAAGAGAGCCGTCGTGGCGGCGCTCGCCGTGCTGGTTCCGCTGGCGGTCGCGACCGTCGCCGCGCTCGTGTGGCTGTGGCCTTCACCGCCCGAGGCGCCCGCCTCGCCGGAGAGCGGCCTGGCCCGCTACACCGCCACCATCCAGGCCGTCACGCTGACCCCGTGCCCCGAGGAGCCGCCGGTCGAAGGCGGTCCCCAGCTCCCGCCGCCCGACCCCGCCACCTGCGGCGACGCCATGGTCAAGCTGACCAGCGGCCCCAACCTGGGCAAGGAGACCAAGCTCCAGCTCCCCAGCGGGCCGGGCGCGCAGGTCTTCCACGCCGGCGACGACGTCATCGTGGTCTACGCCCCCGAGCCCACGCTCGACGTGTCGCCCTACCGGCTGTCCGACCACGACCGCTCGACGCCGCTGTGGTTGTTCGGCGCCGCGTTCGCGCTGGCCGTCGTGGCGTTCGGGCGGTGGCGGGGGCTGAGCGCGCTGTTCGGGCTGGGCGTGACGTTCGCGGTGCTGCTGCTGTTCGTGCTGCCGGGCATCCTGGACGGCAAGCCGCCGCTGCTCGTGGCCATCGTGGGGTCGGCGGCGATCATGCTGACGGTGCTGTTCCTGACGCACGGCTTCACGCTGCCGACCGCCATGGCCGTCCTGGGCACGCTGGCCGCCCTGGTCGTCACCGGCGCCCTGTCCTACCTCTCCCTGGACCTCGCCCACCTGGCCGGCATCACCGACGAGGCCGCCTTCAACCTCGGCATGAGCTACGACATCGACACCCAGGGCCTGCTGCTGGCCAGCATCATCATCGGCTCGCTCGGCGTGCTCGACGACGTCACCGTCACCCAGGCCGTGACCGTGGCCGAACTCTCCCACGCCAATCCCGGATACGGCTTCCGCCGCCTCTACCGCGCCGGCGGCCGGGTGGGCAGGGCCCACATCGCCTCGGTCATCAACACCATCATCCTGGCCTACGCCGGCGCCTCCCTGCCCCTGCTCCTGCTGATCAGCGTGGGACGGGAGCCGCTGGGGCAGGTCCTGACGAACCCGGTGATCGCCCAGGAGATCGTCCGCAGCGTGGTGGGCACGCTGGGGCTGATCTCCGCCGTCCCGATCACCACCGCCCTGGCCGCTTTGGTGGCCCGCCGTACCGCCGGCTCCGACGACTCCGCCCCACCCCAGCCCCCACGCCGCGCCCGCCACGCCGCCAGCCACTAGGCCGCACCGCCCGGTCAGGGCGCGGACGGCCGCGTCCAGCCCCGCCCACCCGGCCGCGCTCCACGCCCGTCCGTCCCGCGACAGCCGCGCCAGGACCTCCGGCTGGGACGGGTACGCGCTGCCCATGGGCTCCACCAGCGAGCCGCCCTCGGCGAAGACGAAGCAGGTCCCGGTGGTGATCGAGGTCAGGCACGGGCGGGAGGAATCCGGAGGCCGTCGAGGGTGAGGGTGAGGAGGCGGTGGGCGCGGGCCGGGTCGGGGGCGGACTGGGCGATGCCGGCCGTCAGTTCGACGAGGTCGGTGAAGTCGACGTCGGGACGCAGGTGGCCCGACTCCTGGGCGGGTTTCAGGAGGCCGTCGGCGGCGGCGCGGAGCATGGCCCAGCAGTCCACGCTCGCGGCCGACGTCGGGAGCATCATGCGGGCGCCCAGGCCCTTGTCGGTCATCGCGTGGACGGTCAGCAGGCGCAGCCACGCGACGAGCGCCTCGCCGGGCGGGGCGGACGCGGACAGTTCCTCCGCCTGCTCGCACAACCGCGACAGGCGGCCCTCGAACACGGCGGCCAGCAGCGCGTCGCGGGTGGGGAAGTGACGGTAGAGGGTGCCGGGGCCGACGCCGGCGCGCCGGGCGATCTCGTTCAGGGACGCCTCGGGGCCCTCCTCGGCGACCACTCCGGTGGCCGCCGCCACGAGCAGGTCGCGGTTACGGCGGGCGTCGGCGCGCAACGTCACGGGCACCTCCGAGGGTTGAAAGCGGAGAACGTCTCCGATTATAGTCCCGCAGTATCCGGAGAGGTTCTCCGGATAGTTGGGGGAGCATCGTGACGGAATTGGGCAGGATCGGCATCTGGACCTTCGCCTTCGACGGGTGCCCCGCCGCAGAGGTACGCGAGGCGGCGGCCGAGATCGAGGAACTGGGGTACGGGACGCTGTGGTTCGGCGAGGGGTTCGGACGCGACTCGGTCAGCCAGTCGTGGCTCCTGCTGTCGGCCACGCGGCGGATGACGGTGGCGGCGGGGATCGCCAACATCGCCTTCCGCGACCCCATCACCATGGCCGCCGCCGAGCGGGCGATCAACGAGGCTTACCCCGGCCGGTACGTGCTCGGGCTCGGCGGGCACCGGGTCAGCGACGAGCCGATCAGGATGGACGGCTACTCCA
Source organism: Nonomuraea sp. NPDC050790 (assembly GCF_044456745.1). Lineage (NCBI taxonomy): Bacteria > Bacillati > Actinomycetota > Actinomycetes > Streptosporangiales > Streptosporangiaceae > Nonomuraea > Nonomuraea sp. NPDC050790. The sequence goes on from NZ_JBITGF010000001.1 coordinate 201,721, forward strand.
TCCCCAGCACCGGCAGGGCGGTGGCCTCCATGGGCGCCTACCTGGACGCCATGGACGCGATCCCGCTGAACTCGGCGGCCTCGCCGTACCCGCCGAGGCGGATGCTGGCGGCGCTCGGGCCCAGGATGCTGGAGCTGGCGGCGCGGCGCACGCTGGGGGCGCACCCGTACTTCGTGCCGGTGGAGCACACCGCGCGCGCCCGGGCGGCCATGGGGCCCGACGCCCTGCTCGCGGTCGAGCAGGCCGTGGTGCTGGACCCGGACGTGAGCAGGGCGCGCGAGGTGGCCAGGGAGCACGTCGGCTTCTACGCCGCCGGCGCGCCGCACCAGGTCGCGAGCCTGCGGCGGCTCGGGTTCGGGGAGGAGGAGATCAGTCAGGTGAGCGACCGGATGGTGGACGCGATCGTGGCCTACGGCGACATGGGCGCGATCGACAAGCGGGTGCGCGCGCACTTCGACGCGGGCGCGGACCACGTGTGCCTGCAGGTGCTCACCGCCCGGCCGCAGGAGATGCCGCGCGCGGAGTGGCGGGAGCTGGCGGCGCTGTGAGTCCCGGTTCTGTCACCGCGGGGACAGGGCTGCGGGCGGCGTACCCTATGTAGATTTTCGGCATGCCCGCCGAAGTCCGTCTGACCACCACGGTGGCCACCGTGCTCCGGATCTTCCTGGAAGACGTCGCCGAGCCCCGCTACGGCTTCGAGCTGATGAAGCAGGCCAAGGTGCAGAGCGGGACGCTCTACCCGATCCTGGCCCGGCTGGAGGCGGCCGGGTGGATCGAGGGGCGGCGCGAGGTGGTCGACGCGCGGCACGAAGGGCGGCCGCCGCGCCGGCTGTATCTGCTCACCGGGGGCGGTGCGACCGCCGCCAGGCAGGCGCTGGCCGAGCTCAGCGCCCGCCTCACCCCGCCGCCGTCGCGCGGGACCGTCCGGCCCGAGGGCGGGTACGCGTGAACACCTTCATCGCCGTCGCCGCCGCGATCGGGGCGATCCTCGGGACCGCACTGGCCGAACTGGTCAGCGAGGAGATACGCGGCCGGCTCGACCGCGTCCCGGAAGGGCTCCTGCGCCTGGCCAGGCGGCGCCTGCCCGAGGACATGCGGGTGCCGCTGCACGACGAGGAGTGGTACCCGGAACTGCAGGAGGTGCTCAAGGGCGAGGACGCCAGGCCGATCACCCGGCTGGTGACGGGCGTCAGGTTCAGCCTCGGCCTGATCAGGACCGCGCACGTGGTGGCCTCGATCCGCGACCGCAGGGTCACGCTGCAGGCCGAGCACGACCGCTGGGTGGCGCGGGCCGACCTGCTCCGCTTCCCCGCCAACGCCTGCGTGCTGATCACCGGCCTGGCCCTGTCGGCGGCGGCCGGGGTGCTGGTCGGCCTGCTCGTCCCCCAGATCCTCAGCATCACCCCGGCGCTCGGCGCGGTGCTGACCTGGGCGCTCACGGTGGCCTTCGGCACGATCGTCGGCCTCGCGCTCACGCTGGTCCTGGCCAACGGCCTCAGGAACACCACGCGCAGGATGCTGCTCCTGCGCGCGCCGGTGGTGCGGGCGCCGGAGCAGCGGCGCGAGCCGTTACGGTCCCGGCTCATGAACCTGCTGCTCGGGCGCGACCGGGACAACGCCCACGGCATGCGGACCGCGGCCTTCCTCGGCTCGTACACGGGGGTTGGGCTCGGCGCGGTGCTGGGGGAGCGGCTGAGCACGTTCTGGCAGCCGCTGCTGCTCACGGCGATCACGAGCGCGGCGCGCCGCCCGACGAGGGCCGCGAGCAGGTCTAGCGGGTACGGCCCGGCCGTCACCCCCGCGGCGCGTACATGATCACGGCGACGCCCGCGAGGCAGATCAGCGCGCCGATCACGTCCCAGCGATCCGGCCGGAACCCGTCCACCACCATCCCCCACGCCAGCGACCCGGCCACGAACACCCCGCCGTACGCGGCCAGGATCCGCCCGAAGTGCGGGTCGGGCTGGAACGTCGCGACGAACCCGTAGGCCCCCAGCGCGACGATCCCCGCCCCGATCCACAGCACGCCCCGCTGCTCGCGCAGCCCCTGCCACACCAGCCAGGCGCCCCCGATCTCGGCGACCGCGGCCACCACGAACAGGACGACGGAGCGCAGCAGGGTCATGCGGCGATCTTAGGAGAACGGCGTCCTGGGGCGCTCCTGGAGCACCTCGTCCACGTAGATGTCGAGTTTCTCGTTGTAGAAGGAGATCAGCCCGGCCACCCGCTCGCTCTCCGGCAGCGGCGTCCGGTAGGACCAGGCGAGGTCCTTGGCGCCGTTGACCGTCCAGTACTCGGCCGTCCCCTTGTACGGGCAGTGCGTGGCCGAGTCGGTGTGCTCCAGCAGGTCGAGGCGTACGTCGGTCTTGGGCAGGTAGTAGCGGGCGGGCAGCCCGGTCTCGAACAGGATCATGGCGTTGACCGAGTCGGCCACCGTCACGCCGTCCACCTCGACCCGGATCCGCCGGGAGCTGGGCAGGATGTCCACGCGGGTGTACGGGTCACGCGCGTGCACGTACACCTCCTCGTCCTCCTCGAACCAGGCGTCCATGGAGTCCCAGTCGAGGCGCACGTGCCCGCGCAGTTCCTCGATGGGGGAGTCCGGGTAGGTGAGGGCGGCGTCCTCGGCGACCTTGCCCCCGGCGGTGACCGCGTGCACGACCGCCTCGCCCCGGCTGGGCGAGCGGCTGGTGGCACCGCTCGCCTTGAGCGCGTCCGGCGCGAGGTCGCCGAGCGGCAGGTAGTAGGTCGGGTAGTGCGGGCTCTCCCAGACCAGCAGGGCGTTGGTGGTGTCGGCCACCACCTGCCCGCCGAGATAGGCACGCACCCGCTTGGCCGTCGGCTCGACTCTCAACCGGCTCTTCATGATGGCGGCAACCTCCTCCGTCGTCCCGCTATTCCGGCCCTCACAGGCCGAACGCGGTCAGGGTGACCAGGGTCGTGGTGAGGCCGATGGCGGCCCCCGCGGCGACCTGGGCCGGCGTGTGGTGGGACAGGCGCACCCTCGCCCAGCACACGAGCACCACCACCGCCCCTCCGGCCAGCGCGGTCGGTACGGCCGGCAGCACGAAGGCCATGACGACCACGGTCCCCGCGCACACCGCGGCGTGGAAGGAGATCTTCCAGCGCAGCGTGATCGGCACCGTCACCGCCAGCGCCGCCAGCATCGCGGTGACCGTGGCGACGAGCAGCGTGGGCGCGCCCAGCGCGACCAGGAGGACCAGGGCGGCGGCCACCGCGGCGACCGCGCTGAGCAGCGGCCCGGTACGCCGGGCCCGGTCGACGATGTGGTGGGAGTCCAGGCGGCCGGAGCGCACGCCCGCGGCGATCACCGCGGCGGGCACCCCGCCGCACAGCGCCGCGGCCAGCGCGCCCCACGCGGCGCCCCTCCAGCCCGAGGAGACCAGGCCGACCAGCGGCGGCAGCGCGATCACGAGGACCTGCGGCGCGAGCAGGTCGGTCACCTTCCGCGCGACGAGATCGGCCGTCATGCCAGTGATCATGACATGACGGCCGAATCGGGCTAAGGATGGGGCCCGGGGGGTTTCTGGAGACTTGGGGAAACCCATGCCGAGCCCGCAGAACAAAGCCTGAAAAATCAGGGCAATGGTATAAAGGGCCGTGGCCGAGATCCCCCTGTTACAGGCGTTCGCCGAGGTCGGCTACCAGGTGGCGGGCGGCGGCGGCGCCCACGGCGCCATGACCGCGCTGCGCAAGGTCATCCCCGTCGACGCCTACGAGTTCGTGGCCTACGACCCCGACACCGGCCGCCACCGCAGCGTCGTCGCCGGCGGCCACGAGCGCATCGACCACGACGCCGCCGAGGAGTACGCCGCCCTCGACGCCTACAAACGCGCCATGGCCGCCCGCGCCCCGCTGGCCATGCCGGAGCCGGGCACCCGCCGCTACTTCCGCCGCCACCTGGAGCCCTACGGCTGGCGCGCGGGCCTGACCGCTCCGCTGTTCCTGCCCGAGGGCCGCTACACTGGCCTGCTCCACCTGGCCTACCGCCGGCACCCGCCCGCGGGCGCGGACGCGCTGGTCGAGGCGGCCGCGCCGACGCTCGCCCACGTCACCGACCTGTCGCGCTGCGTCGTGGCCCCCACCGCGCCGCCCGCGGGCTACCGCGCCGTCGCCTTCGACCGGGCAGGGGTACGGCGGGCCGTACCGGGAACCGAGCCCTCGCCCGCCCTGTACGGCGAGCCTGGCCTGGCCGCCTTCGCCCGCGCCTTCATCGACTCGCGCGAGCTGAGCAGGCGCGGCCTGTGGCTGGACGCCCGCGGCCAGTGGCGGGACGTGCGCGTGGTCAGGGCGGGGGTCGGCTTCCAGGGCTCCCTGCAGGGAGCGGTGATCGCCGAGCGGCCGTGCGGCCTGCCGTACGAGCTGACCGGGCGCGAGGTGGACGTGCTGACCCGCGTGGCCGCGGGGGACTCCAACCCGCAGATCGCCGCGGCGCTGGTGCTGAGCGTGCGGACGGTCACCACGCACCTGGAGCACATCTTCAGCAAGCTCGGCTGCGACAGCCGCACCCGGCTGACCACCAAGGCGCTGGCCGAGGGGCTGTGCAGGCTAGACCTGTAACGCCCAGCCCGCCGGGACGGTGACCTGCAGCAGCTCGAACCAGACGGTGTTGGCGCCGTTGGAACGTTCGAATCCCAGCGGTGGCTGAGCGCCTCCAGCAGCGGCAGGCCACGCCCGCTGGTGGTCAGCCCGCCCGCGCGGCAGGCGCACGGCGGAGTGTCGGAGCCGGCGTCCTCCACGCAGACGCGCACCAGGTCGCCGGTGGCCCGCACGGTGACGGTGAACGTGCCGCCCGCGCCCGACTGGGTGTGCAGGACGGCGTTGGTCGCCAGCTCGCTGGTGAGCAGGACCGCCTCGTCGTGCAAAGGATGGTCGCGTCCGATCGCGCTGGTGACGGCGTTCCTGGCGCGGGCGACCTGGGCCGGCGCCCCGGGTAGCCGCACGACGAGCTGGCTGTGAAAGTCCGGCGCTGCCACGGCGACCTCCCCGAATTCGCTGACGTCATGAGACGCGCGAGGAGGGGGTCGCAGATTATCGCGAAAAGGTAGGAATGCCCTTTCCCATGGTCGCCCGCGCGGTCGTTTGCCATGACCAAGTACGCTGCGATCGACGAGTCCGATGACGGAGGAGAGCACGGGTGAGCAGCCTCGAGGCCGTGTGGGTGCGACCCTACGACCAGCCGGGCGCGGCGTACGTGACCGGTGTGTTCGACATCCTGCACGTCGGCCACGTGCGCTATCTCGAATCCGTGGCCGCCCGCGGGCTGCCGCTGGTGGTCGGCGTCGAGGACGATCCGCGGGTGCGCGCGTGGAAGGGGCCCACCCGCCCGGTCAACCCCGCCACCGAGCGGGCCGAGGTGCTGGCCGCGCTGCGCTGCGTCAGCGGCGTCTTCGTCGTGACCGGGCCGCCGGAGTCCCACGGCCCCGAGGACTACATCGACCTCATGGCGCCCATGCGGCCGGGCGCGCTGGCCCACACCGCGGGCGACCCGCACGCGGGCGGCAGGTGCGCGGCGGCGGCGCTGCTCGGCGCCGAGTGCTGGGAGCTGGAGGCCATCCCGGGCCGCTCCACGACGAGGATCGTGAATGCGGCCCAGGGCCGCTGATGCTACGGTGAGCCGCATGCAGCGCGTTCACGTCACGACGACGCCGGACCCCGTCCCGGCGCGCTGACTCCTGCTCCGGGCGAACGCCCGGAGACGCGCTCGAAGGTCGTTCGCCCCTTTCCGTCAAGGGGAACCACCACCATGAACGATCACCGCAAGCTCGGCCGCGAACTCGGCGTCTTCGGCACCGACCCGCTCATCGGCTCGGGACTGCCCTACCTGCTGCCCGCCGGCGCCGCGATCCGCAAGGCCGTCGAGGACTACGTCCACGAGCTCGAACGCCGCGACGGCTACCAGCACGTCAACTCGCCCATCCTCGGCAAACAGGAGCTCTACGAGCTGTCGGGCCACTGGGCCCACTACAGCGAGGACATGTTCCCGCCGATGGAGGTGGGCGGCGAGCGCTTCGTGCTGCGGCCGAGCCTGTGCCCGCACCACGCGCTCATCTACCGCTCGCGCCGGCGCAGCCACCGCGAGCTGCCGCTGCGGCTGGCCGAGCTCGGCGGGCAGTACCGCTCGGAGCCGTCCGGCGTGCTCGGCGGCCTGAACAGGGTGCGCTCGATCCAGCTCAACGACGGCCACGTGTTCTGCCCGCCCGAACAGGCCGCCGCCGAGGTCAGCGCCGCCCTCGACCTCATCGAGGCCGCCCACGCCCAGCTCGGCATCAAGGCCGCCCGCTACCGGCTCTCGCTCGGCGGCTCGTCGGCGAAGTTCGTCGACGACCCGGAGCTGTGGGCGCGCTCGGAGCGCGTGCTGCGCGAGGTGCTGCACGCGCGCGGCCGCGCCTACGACGAGGAGTACGGCGAGGGCGCTTTCTACGGACCGAAAATCGACATCCAACTGGCCGACCCGGCGGGCCGCGAGTCGACCCTGTCCACCGTCCAGGTCGATCTGTACATGCCCGAGCGCTTCGATCTGTCCTACGTGGGCGGCGCCCGCCCGGCCATGGTGCACCGCAGCGTCGTCGGCGGCGTCGAACGGCTGCTCGCCCACCTGATCGAGGCGCACGGCGGAGCGCTGCCCGCCTGGCTGGCGCCGGTGCAGGCCGTGGTGGTCCCGCTGTCGGAGGCGGAGCTGCCCGCCGCCCACGACCTGGTACGGCGCTGCGTCGAGGCGGGCCTGCGGGCCGATCTGGCCCACCCCGACCGGGGCAGCCTCGGGGCCAGGATCAGGGCGCATCGGCTGGTGCCGTACCAACTGGTGGTGGGGCCGCGCGAGGCGGCCCAGGGCGGCTGGGCGGTGCGGCTGCGCGACGGCCGGCAGGAGGGAAACGTGCCGGTCGAGGAGCTCGCCGCGCGTTCGCGCCCGATTTTCTGACCGGTGAATTATCGTCGAGAAATCAATGAGATAACGGACCCTTCCCAGGGACCTAAACAGGCTCGTAAAGTCCCCCTGCAACGCCATGCCGGGGAGGCGAGAACGTGACCGAAGTAAGTGACAAGCGCGCGGCCGAGTTGGTCTCGGCCGCGGAGGGGGAACGCCCCGCCAGGGAATTGTCAGGGCCGTTACGGCTCGGCGTCTGGATCATCGGCGGCCTCCTGTCGGCCTACTCCCTCGTCGTGGTCTTCCAGCCGACGGAGCCGGTGCAGCACCGGATGACGTTCCTGGCCGTGGCGCTGCCGCTGGTCTTCCTGCGTTACCGATCCGGCCTGGTCTCCCTGGTCCGCCGCCTGCGCGGGCAGGAGCCCCCTGAGCAGCGGCGCGACGAGGCGCCGACGGTCGCCGACTGGGTGCTGGCGATCCTGTCGCTCGGAGTCCTGCTCTACCCGCTGCTCGACATCGACGCCTTCCGCGACCGCGGCTCCAGTTCCAACCTCAACACCTGGGACATCATCGGCGGGCTCGGCCTGACCGTGCTGCTCCTGGAGGCGGTGCGCCGCACGGTCGGCTCCGCCCTCAGCATCATTTGCGGACTTTTCCTGGTATACGCCTACCTCGGAAACTATTTGCCGGTGAGCTGGCCGATCGGGCACCGCGGATTCGATCTCGACCAGATCGTCTCCCAGCTCTACACCGGCACGGAAGGATTCTTCGGCGTCCCGATGCAGGTGGCGGCCAGCTACATCATCCTTTTCACCATCTACGGCGCGGTTCTCGACTTCTCCGGCGCCAGCAAGTTCTTCATCGACCTGAGCTTCGCCGCCTTCCGCAAGTCGCGCGCGGCCCCCGGGCGCACCGTCACCACCGCCGGATTCCTGCTCGGCACCGTCTCGGGCTCCGGCACCGCGACCACCGTCAGCCTCGGCAGCGTGGCCTGGCCGGTGCTCAAGCGGGCCGGCTACCCGAGGGAGCCCGCCGGCGGCATCCTGGCCGCCAGCGGCATCGGCGCGATCCTGTCGCCGCCCACGCTGGGCGCGGCCGCCTTCATCATCGCCGAGCAGCTCGGCGTCAGCTATCTGCAGGTGCTGCTCTACGCGACGATTCCCACGATCCTGTACTACCTCGGCATCTTCCTGGCCATCGAGATCGACTCGCGGCGGTTCGGCACGCACGCCGTCCAGGTGGACGCGCCCAGCGCGGGCAAGCTCATGCTGCGCTTCGGCTACCACTTCAGCTCGCTGATCCTCATCATCGTGCTGATGGCGCTGGACCGCTCGGCCTTCCAGGCCGTCGTCATCGCCACCGCCGTCGCCTTCGCGCTGTCCTTCCTCGACCCCGCCCACCGGATGGGGCCCAAGCGCGTCGGGCAGGCGCTGGCCAAGGGCACGCTGGAGGTGCTGCCGGTCACCGCCGTCTGCGCGGCGGCGGGCATCATCGTGGGCGTCATCACCCAGACCGGGCTCGGCCTCAACCTCAGCTCGATCATCGTGGACGTGGCCGCGGGCAACCTGATCTTCACCACGATCATGGCGGGCCTGGCGGTCATGCTGCTGGGCCTCGCGGTCCCGGTCACCGCCAGCTACATCATCGCCGCGGTGATCATCGCCCCCGCGCTCATGACGCTCGGCGTCGCCAAGGCCGAGGCGTACATGTTCATCTTCTACTACGCCGTCCTTTCGGAGGTGAGCCCGCCCACGGCGCTGTCGGCCGTCGCGGCGGCGGCCATCACCGGCGGCAACAGCTACCGCACGATGATGATGACCTGGCGCTACACGCTGCCCGCCTTCCTGGTGCCGTTCGCCTTCGTGCTCACGCCGAACGGGCAGGCGCTGCTGGCCCAGGGGCCCATCGGGACCATCCTGGCGCTGACGGCGGTGTCCGGGGTGGCCGTGCTGGCGCTGGCGATGGCCACCGGCGGCTTCACCGGCGTGCCCGAGCGGGTGATCGCGGCGGTGGCCGGCATCCTGCTGCTCTTCCTCGAACCCGTCCCGATCGTCGCCGGTTTCGCGGTTCTGGCCGTGGCGACAGCCGTACATCTCATCAGAAAAAGGAGAACACCAGCGTGAAACGTGTGCTCATCACCCTGGCGGCGGCTGTCGTGGCGCTCGCCGCGGCCGCGGGCTGCGGGGGCGGCAACCGGCTGTCCATCGCGACCGGCGGCACGACGGGCGTCTACTACGTCTACGGCGGCGGCCTGGCCAAGCAGATCCAGGCCAACGTCGCCAACACCCAGGCCACGGCCTCGGTCACCTCGGCATCGGTGGAGAACATCAAACTGCTGGCCACCGGCAAGGCCGACATCGGCTTCTCCCAGACCGACACCGCGGCCGACGCGGTCAACGGCGTCGGATCCTTCACCGAGAAGCAGCCGATCCAGGCGATCGCCCGCATCTACGACAACTACGCGCAGGTCGTCGTCGCGCCGGGCGTGGCCGCCACCAAGATCGCCGATCTGAAGGGCAAGCGCGTCTCGCTCGGCCCGCCCAACTCCGGCACCCAGGTCATGGCCCGCCGCATGATGGAGGCGGCCGGGCTCAACCCCGACAGCGACGTCACCAAGTCCCAGTTGTCGATCAACGAGTCGGTGCAGGCGGTCAAGGACGGCACCATCGACGCGTTCTTCTGGGTCGGCGGCGTGCCCACCGCGGGCATCGTCGACCTGGCCACGAGCAAGCCGGACATGAAGATGCTCGACACCAGCGACGTGCTGGGCGGCATGCAGACCAAGTTCGGCAAGCAGTACGTGACGCTCGACGTGGACCTGGCCGGCTCCTACAAGCTCACCGGGGCGGGCTCGATCAAGACGATGGCCGTCGGCAACGTGCTGCTCGTACCGGACAAGATGGACGAGCAACTCGCCTACGACATCACCAAGACCCTGTTCGAGAAGAAGGCCGAGCTGGTCAAGGTGCACACCGAGGCCAACAAGCTCGACCCCAAGCTCGGCCAGCAGGTCGAGCCGGTCGTGCTGCACCCGGGCGCCGCCCGCTACTTCAAGGAGAACCAGGGCTGAGCAGGCTCGTCCTCGCGCTGCTCGCGGCACTGGCGCTCGGCTCGGGCGCCGCCGCGGGCGGCCCCGCCGTCCACGGCCTGCCTCTGGGCCGCGGCGGCTTCGCCCTGACGTACGTGCACTCCATGTACCACGCCCCCTCCGCGGAGATCTTCTCCGTGGAGGGCCGCCGCTTCACCATGCGCGCGGTGATCTCCGAGAGCGCGGGCGTGCTCGACTACTACGCCCTCGACGGCGCCCGCTCGCGCACCTCCGGCGGGCTGTGGGTGCTGCGCCTGTCGGCGCCGGTCACCTACGACGGCCTGGAGCTGATCGCCAGCCCCGTCGGCCGCCGCACGCTCGTGGCGGGCGGGCGCTGCCTGCCGCTCTACCCCGCCTCCGGCGCGCAGCGGGTACGGCTGGCCGTCGGCACCGCCGAACCGGGCGCACCCGCCGCCGCCCCGTGCTACAACCAGTCCTTCTTCTTGAAGACGGTGTACAGCGCCACCGAGGCCCCGGCGACGACGAGCGTCGACATCCAGAAGCCCCAGGTCTCGCCCTCGCCCGGATAGGGCACGTTCTGCCCGTAGAAGCCGGTGATCGCGGTCGGCACCGCGATGATCGCCGCCCACCCGGTCAGCCGCTTCATGATCTCGTTGAGCCGGAAGCCCTGCTGGGCCAGGTGGGTCTCGCGCAGGTTGCTGATCAGCTCGCGCAGCGAGTCGACCCAGTCGGTCACGCGCAGGACGTGGTCGTAGACGTCCTGGTAGTAGGGGCCCATCTCGGCGTTGACCACCTGGGTGGTGTCGCGCCGCACCAGCGTCGAGAGCACCTCGCGCATCGGCAGCGTGATCTTGCGGAAGCGCACCATGTTCTTGCGCAGCCGGAACGTGCGCCGCTGCAGCTCCCGGTTGTTGCCGCCCTCGCCGAACAGCGAGTCCTCCAGCTCCTCGACCTGGCCGTCGAGCGTCTGCACCAGCTCGAAGTGCCCGTCCACCACGTAGTCGAGCAGCCCGTGCAGCAGGAAGGCGACGCCGTGGCGGGCGGCGCTCGGCCCGCCGGCGTCCCAGCGGGCGACCACGTCGTCGATGTCGAACCGCTCGTTCTCCCGTACGGTCACCAGCGCGTTCTTCGTCACGAAGATGTTGATCTCCACCGGGTCGAGGTTGCCCTCCTCGTCCAGGTAGACCCCGTACACGGTGATGAACAGGTGGCTGTCGTACTTGTCGAGCTTGGCGCGCTGGTGCTCGTTGAGAACGTCCTCGACGGCCAGTTCGTGCAGACCCAGTTCCTCGCTGATCACGCCGAGCTCGTCGCGGGTGGGCGAGCACAGGTCGAACCAGACCACGCAGTCGTCGTCGCAGACGTACTCGGAGACGTCGGCGATGGGGAAACCCTTCTTCACGACGACGCCGTCTTTATACAACCGGGTGTGCATTTACCGCATTATGGCCTATCGCCTAGCGGGCACTGTTGCGATACGGCGCCGCCGGCCTGCCCAGATTCGGCGCTCCCAGCAGTTTCCTGGACGAGAGCGCGTAGACGCCGTCGTTGGTGAACACCCACACGATCTTCCTGTCCCATTCGGTGTAGACGGCGTGGGTCTGGTTGCCGAGGGCGTAGTCGGGGACGGCCGCGCTGTAGCCCGCGGGCACGAACTGGGCGGCGATCTTCGGCCGGCGCACGTCGCGCGTGTCGAAGAACTGCACGCCCGCGTTGTAGAAGGCGTAGGCGAGCACGCCCTGGGCCGGGTCGCCGGGCGAGGTGTAGGAGCCGGAGCGCTTGGGGCCGAAGCTGCCGCCGCGCTGGCAGTAGTCGCCGAACGGGGCGCCGGGCGCGGGCTCGGGGCGCGGCAGCACGCCGACGATCCTGGGCTTGGCGGGGTCGCGGGCGTCGACCTGGAAGACGTCCTTGTAGGGCTCGTGGCAGTCCTCGGCCAGCGGGTAGCCGGACACGTAGACCATGCCGGTCCGCTCGTACTGGGAGACGTCCACGTTGTCGGCCTCGGTGCCGCCGGAGGAGACGGGCAGGTCCAGGTGCGCGATCTCCCGCATCTTGGACGGATCCGAAATATCAAGAATCGACAGGCCGTAGCCGCCCATGGCGGCGAAGCCGTACTTTCCTGCGACAAAGAACGGCATGCGGGCGCCCATCCACGATGTGCGGTTGCCGCAGCGCGGGTTCTTGGCGTAGGCGGCCTCCTCGCCCGCCACCTGGCCCGCGCGGTGCCACTCGCCGACCAGCCGCGGCCTGCTCAGATCCGACATGTCGTACGCCTGGTAGCCAGGGGAGTAGAGGTAGGTCGGGACCTCGGTGTTGCTCCAGCTGTCCAGCGGCGCGACCGCGACGAACATGTACCTGCCGCCCGTCCAGTAGGGCACGTCCAGCGAGCCCGAGCCCTGCTGCACGCCCGGCTCCGGGCTGCTCAGCGTCGGGTCGGTGGTCACCGTGGACAGCAGCTTCCAGTCCTTCCTGCGCGGGCCGTCCAGGCGGTAGACCTTGAAGCCCTTGAACGTGGTCTGCGCGCGCAGCTTCGCCACGCCCTCCGGGTTGCCGAACTTCGAGCGCTCCGGGCTGTCGCCGAGCTCCTCGACCTGGCGCTTCTGCTCGAACGACTGGATCATCACGTAGTGGCCGTCGCGCCACTGGATGGTGGCCGCGCCCCAGTAGTCGGCCTCCTTCCAGTCCTTGCCGGTGAGCCGCTCGACGATCTTCACCTTGCGGACGTCGGTGACGTCGTAGACCCGGGCCTCGGTGCGGTCGTACTGGAACAGGTAGCGGCGCCCGTCGAAGTCGACCACGTTCTGCCAGGTGTGGAAGTAGTCCGGGGTGAAGTCGGGGCCGCGGTAGGCGGCCTCCACCTTGACGGGGCCCTCGGTGTAGGAGCGGGGGTCGTAGCCCTTGGTCTTGGGGAACAGGTCCTGGGCGCCGCCGGGGAAGGAGAAACGCTCCTCGCCGGGCGGGGTGAGGTCGGGGTGGCGGAAGGAGCCGTTGAGCTGCATGCCGTACGTGCCGGGGCCGGGGTCCTGGGGGCGGCGGTCACCGCACACCGTGGGGACGCCGTCATCGACGGTCCGGCCGGCGGCCTGGGCGGCCGCCTGGGCGGTGGCCGGTGGGACGGTCAGCAGGCTTGCCACGCTCGCCGTGGCCAGGGCGCGGTGGAGGAGTCGGCGCATCGGGGGGGCCTTTCTCGGGGGGATGCGCCCAAGCGTGCCGATCACGGCTCACGTTCCCAAGCCCCGGTTCCGCCGCACGGAACCACGCGCTCCGGGCCACCCCTCCCGACCGGCCTCGGGGCATGGGCGGCCCGGCACGGGTCGTCCGGCGCCGGGGGTCAGGTCACGGCGAGGCGGACGCTGTAGCGGTCCTCGCGCCACAGCTCCTTCTCCAGCACCTCGGCCACGGTCTGGGCGGCGTCCCACACGTCCACGTAGCGCGTGTAGAGGGGCGCGAAGCCGAAGCGCAGGATGTCGGGGGCGCGGAAGTCGCCGTGCACCCCGTGGTCGATGAGGGCGCGCATCACCGGGTACCCGTCGTCGTGGTAGAAGCTGACCTGGCTGCCGCGGCGCTCCGGGTCGCGGGGCGAGGCCAGCTTCAGCCTGTCGCCCACCAGGTCGACGAACAGCGAGGTCAACGCCATGCTCTTGGCGCGTACCCGGTCGAGGTCGACGCGTTCCCAGATGTCCAGCGCCGCCTCCAGCGCGGCGAACGACAGCACGTGCGGGGTGCTGACCGTGAAGCGCCGGATGCCGTCGGCGGCGCGGAAGCCGGGCTCGAAGGCGAACGGCTCCGCGTGGGCGTACCAGCCGGACAGGACGTTCTCGGCGGCGGCGTGGTGGCGGGGGTGGACCCAGAGGAAGGCGGGCGCGCCCGGCCCGCCGTTCAGGTACTTGTAGGTGCAGCCCACGGCGAGGTCGGCGGCCGAGACGTCCACGCGCAGCGCGCCGACGCTGTGGCAGACGTCCCAGATCATCAGCGCGCCCGCCTCCTGCGCGCGGGCCGTGACCTCGGGCACGTCGTAGCGGGCGCCGGTGCGGTAGTCCACCTCGGACAGCAGGACGGCGGCGGCGCCGTCGAAGCGGCCCTCCCCGATGTCGCGCAGTTCGCCGAGGCCCTCGACCATGTAGTTGTCGGTGGGGAAGTTGCCGCGGTCCACGACGATCACGTCACGGCCGGGGCGCAGCCGCAGGGCGGCGTTGACGGCCTGGTAGACGGCGATGGAGGTGGTGTTGCCGACCACGACCTGCCCGGGTCCGGCGCCGATCAGCGGGGCCAGGCGGTCGCCCGTGGTCAGGGGCTGGGCGTACCAGCCCGCCTCGTTCCAGCCGCCGACGAGGTGACGGCCCCACTCGTCCTCGACGGCCCGGCGCACCCGCTCGGCCGCGGTACGCGGCGGCGCGCCCAGGGAGTTGCCGACCAGGTAGATCTCGTCCTCCGGCAGCGCGAACTCCGCGCGGAACGCGCCCAGCGGGTCCTCTTGGTCCATGGCCACGCAGGCCAGGCGATCAACCACGTGGTCAACCTCTCCTAGAAAATGCACCTTTTGCCCCCATATTGGTATAGGAGCCGCGCTGGAGGATAGACAAGAATGCGTTCCGTGACACGGAACCCGGACCGCCTCTCGATGCTGGAGAAGTCCTGGCTCGTCCTGGACGCCTTCCGCCCCACCGGCGGCCCGCTGCGCCTCATCGAGGTCGCCGAGCGCTGCCAGCTCCCCAAGACCACCGCCTACCGGCTCCTCACCGACCTGACCGCCATCGGCGCCGTCGAGCGCCGCGAGCGCGGTTACGTCCTGGGGCGGAGGCTGTTCGAGCTGGGCAGCACGGTTCCGCTGGAACGCGATCTGCGGCACGCGGCGCTGCCGTTCATGCACGACCTGTACGAGGCCACGCGCGAGACCATCCACCTCGGCGTCCGCGACGGGCTCGACGTCGTCTACGTCGAGAAGCTGCGCGCGCACGAGTCGCTCGCGCTGCCCTCGCGGGTCGGCGGACGGCTGCCGCTGAACTGCACCGGCGTCGGCAAGGCGCTGCTGGCCTACTCCACGCCCGAGTTCATCGACGAGGTGCTCGCCCGGCCGCTGCGCCGGCTCACCCCGCACTCCATCGTGGACCCCAAGCGCCTGGAGGAGGCGATCGGCCAGATCCAGGCGGCGGGCCTGGCCTACGAGCGGGAGGAGGCGCAGATCGGCGGCGCCTGCATCGCCGCGCCCATCTTCCGCGAGGGGGTCGCGGTGGCGGCGCTCTCGGTGTCGGTCCCGCTGTCGCGCTTCCACCCGACCCGCCTGGCCCCGGCCGTCAAGACTGCCGCCCTCGGCGTCTCCCGCGCCCTGACCCGCTCAACCCTCCCCTAACGTCCGAGGCCCGCCCCAACGTCCGAGGCCCGCCCCCAGCGCCCGCCCGCAGTGCCCCGATCGGCCCTCCCAGGGCGCCCATCGGGTCATCTGGCGACGGGAGCGCCGGTGACCAAATCCTTGGAGCGGACCAGGACCAGCGCGATGACCGCCGTGACGACCGACAGTCCCGCGGCCGTGTACATGACCAGGGACGCCCCGCCCGCCGCATAGGGGATCCCGAGCAGGCCCACGCCCGCCGCCGCCCCGATGGCCAGCATGCTGTTGACCATCCCCGAGGCCATCCCGGCCCGCTCCTTGGTCACGACGTTGACGGCCAGCGTGGTCTTGGGCGTCGCGGCCAGGCCGCCGCCCACGCCCCACAGGATGAGGCCGGGCAGGAAGTCCCAGGCGCTCGCCCCCGGCGCGATGGTCAGGGCCAGGTGCACCCCGCCCACCCCCAGTACGGCAGAGCCCGCCGCGATGAGGAACGACGGCGAGAACCTGGCCTGCAGTTTGCCCGCCAGCAGCCCGGTCAGCAGTTGCGGCACGAGGATGGCGCACATCAGCAGCCCGGTGGCCAGCGGCGTCAGCCCCAGTTCCCGCTCGAAGTACAGGACGTAGTAGACCGAGCTGCCGATCGTGGCCACGCGGGAGACGAACGCCAGCAGCGAGGCGGCCACGAAGGTCGGGATGCGAAACAGCGACAGGTCGAGGACTGGGGCCGCGGCCCTGCGTTCGACCAGGAGGAAGGCGGCCAGCAGGAGGACGGCGGCGGCGCCGTACCACCACTGGGTGAGGGTGAGGGCGAGGTTGGCGGCGGTGAGGAGCAGCAGCAGGAGCGTCGCGCCCGCCCAGTCGATCGGCGCGGTGCCGCGCGCGCCGTCGGCGGGCAGCACGCGCCGGCACAGGAACAGGGCGACCACGCCGACGGGCACGTTGACCAGGAACAACGCCCGCCAGTCGGCCACGGCCAGCAGGAATCCGCCGAGCACGGGCGCGGCGGCCCCCGCGGCGCCGAGCGTGGTGCCCCAGACCGCGATGGCCATGTTGCGGCGCTGGCCCTCGTAGGTCTGGGCGAGCATCGGCAGCGCGTTGGCCATGATCAGCGCGGCCCCGGCGCCCTGGGCCAGCCTGGCCAGGTCGAGGGCGAGCGTGGACTGCGCCAGCCCGCAGGCCAGGGAGGACGCGGTGAACACGGTGATGCCCGCGGTGAACATGGCGCGCCGGCCCAGGCGGTCGGACAGCGAGGCGGCGGGCTGCTGCAGGGCGCCGAAGGTGACGGTGTAGCCGATGATGATCCACTGCGCGGCCGCCAGACCGCCGCCGAGGTCGGCCTGGATGGTGGGCAGCGCGATGGAGACGATCGTGATGTCGATGACGAGCAGCGCGGTCGCCGCGATCGTCATGATCAGGACAGCCAAGACAGGACTCCTTAGGGAAGGCTTCCCTCACCTTAAAGTCCACATGTGTGAACTTCAAGGCTGATAAGCTGCCGCACGATGGAGCGCACCAGGAAGCGGCCCGAGTTCCGCAAGGGACGGCCGACGCTCACCCGCGAGGCGATCGGGCGCGCGGTCCTCGAGCTCGGCGACGCCGAGCCGACCATGCGCGCGCTCGCCGCGCACCTGGAGGTCACGCCGCGGGCGCTGTACAAGTACGTGGCCGACCGCGACGACGCCGTACGCCTGGCCGCCGACCTGCTCCAAAGCCGGTGGAACCCGCCGGAGCTCGACCCGGCCCGCTGGCGCGAGAGCCTGCGCGAGCTGTGCCTCGGCCTGCTCGACCTCTACCGCCGCCACCCGGCGGCGCTGCGCCTGGCCGAGACCACCGCGCTCGACGTGCACGACGACACCAGGCGCGGCAACGAGGCCATGCTCGCCTTCTTCGCCGCGCTCGGCCTGTCCCCGCGCGACGCCGGCCGCGCCTGGCGCCAGACGATCGCCGTGGTCGCCGGGCACAGCGAGATCGAGCGCTGGCGGGCCCGCGCGGCGGCCCACCTGGACCCGCCCCCGCCGGACGAGGACACCTTCGACGACGTGGTGGAGATGCTCGCCGCCTGGATCGCCACCCTCGTCGCGATCAGTACGTAAACCTTCCGATGCGCGACATGCGGGCCGAAACCACAATGGTGCCGGTGCCCGTCTCCTACACCCGGCTCGACCCAGGCCGCACCGCCTTCACCGAGCTGGGCTTCGCCGCGACCGAACTGGTGCCCTCGTGGACGGCGAGCGCCCCGGAGGGCTCGTGGATCGAGGTCCGCCTGCAGGCCAGGCTGGCCTCCGGGGAAGCCACCAAGTGGTACGTGATGGGCCGCTGGTCGGAGGAGCCCGGCCGTACGTCGGTGCCGGGCCAGGGGGACGAGCACGGCGACGTGGCCGTGGACTCGTTCGTGGCGAAGGAGCCGGTGACGGCCTGCCGGGTGCGCGTCGACACGCACGGCCCCGGCGCGCGGGTCAGGTCGCTGGGCGTGCTGGCCTCGGCGATCCCGCACCGCCCGAGCGTGGCGCCCAGCCCACCGGGTACGGCTGCCGCCGTGATACTCGACGTCCCCCGGTACTCCCAGCGCGAGCACACCGGCCACCACCCGGAATGGGACGGCGGCGGCGCCAACTGGTGCGGCCCCGCCGCGGTCGCCATGGTGCTGGCCTACTGGGGCCGCGGCCCCAAGCCCGCCGACCTGACCTGGGTCGCCCCGGGCGACCCGTGCCCCGCCGTCGACCACGCCGCCCGGGGCACCTACGACCAGAGCTACCAGGGCACCGGCAACTGGCCCTTCTGCGTCGCCTACGCCGGCCGCTACGGCCTGGACGGCTTCGTGACCAGGCTGCGCTCGGCCCGGGACCTGGAGACGCTGGTCGGCTCCGGCATCCCGGTGATCACCTCGCTGTCGTTCAAGGAGCACGAGCTGCCCGGCTCCGGCTACTCGACCGGCGGCCACATCCTGGTCGTCGCCGGGTTCACCGCCGAGGGCGACGTCGTCGCCAACGATCCCGCCGTGCCGGACGTGCGGCGGACCTATCCGAGGGCGGCCTTCGAGAACGTGTGGCTGAGAAGCTCGGGCAGCGGCGGCATCGTCTTCGTCCTGCACCCGCCCGGTCAGGCGCTTCCCCCTTCCGACGGCAATTGGTGACGAGCATGAGCATCAGCGCGATCGACGTGGCCAGAACCGACGGCGCCGCCCAGTGGGTGGAGACCGTCCAGACGCCGGACGGCGTCGAGGTGTGGTGGGACGAGCCCCGCCCGCACGAGGGCGGGCGCCGCTGCGTGGTGCGCCGCCTGCCGGACGGCTCGCGCCACGACGTCCTGCCCGAGGGGTGGAACGCCCGCAACCGGCTCATCGAGTACGGCGGGCGGTCCTGGCGCCCCCTGCCCGGCGCCGCGCTCGTCTTCACCCACTGGGCCGACCAGCGCCTCTACCTGCTCCACCCGGGCAAGGAGCCGGTCCCGCTGACCCCCGAGGGCCCCTACCACTACGGCGACCTCTACCTGCCACCCGGCCGCGAGGAGGTGTGGGCGGTCAGGGAGACCAACGGCCTGGCCCGCGACCTGGTCGCGATCCCGCTGGCGGGCGGCGAGCCGAGGGTGGTCGTCAAGGCCCACCACTTCCTGATGAACGCCCGCCTGTCACCCGGCGGACGCCATCTGTCCTGGATCGGCTGGGAACACCCTGACATGCCCTGGGACGGCACCGAGCTGTGCGTGGCCGAGCTGGACGGGGACGGCAGCGCCGGGCCGTACCGGGTGGTGGCGGGCGGGGAGCGCGAGTCGGTCGTGCAGGCCGAATGGCGCGACGAGGACACCCTCTACGCCGTCACCGACCCGACCGGCTGGTGGAACCTGCACGAGGTCGCCCGCGACGGCTCGGGCGCGCGCAACCTGACGCCGGTGGAGCTGGAGTTCGGCAACGCGGTGTGGAAGCCGGGCGCCGCGTGGTTCGCGGTGACGGGGGAGGGGCTGGTCGTCGTTTACGGCTCGCCCGACGATCGCCGGCTCGGGCTGCTCGACCCGGCCGGCGGGGACATCCGCGACCTCGGCGGCGCCGCCACCCACTGGGCCGCGACGGTGTCGGCCGCGGGCGGGATCGCCGCCGGGGTGGCGGCCTCGCCGTACACGCCGATGGAGGTGACGGCGGTGCGCCTGGCCGACGGCGAGCACACCGTCGTGTCGGCGCCCAAGCCGCTGCCGCCCCGCGAGCTGCTGCCCACGCCCGAGACCGTCGTGATCGAGGGCGTGCACGCCCACCTCTACCCGCCCGCGGCGAGCCCCGCCCCCTACGTCGTCTTCGTGCACGGCGGCCCGACCGGCGCGCACCCGCTGATGCTCGACCTGGAGATCGCCTACTTCACCTCGCGCGGGCTGGGCGTGGCCGTGGTCAACTACGGCGGTTCGACCGGGTACGGCAGGGCCTACCGGGAGCGGCTGCGTCACCAGTGGGGCGTCGTGGACGTGCACGACTGCGCCAAGGTCGCGCGCGGCCTGGTCGAGCTGGGACGCGCGGACGCGGCCAGGCTCGCCATCCGCGGCGGCAGCGCCGGCGGCTGGACCACGGTGGCGGCGCTGGTGCACAGCGACGTGTTCGCCGGCGGCGTGGCCCACTACGCGATCACCGACCCGGCCGCCTGGGCGGGCGAGACGCACGACTTCGAGTCGCGCTACCTGGACGGCCTGATCGGCCCGCTGCCCGAGACCGAGGAGCGCTACCGCGAGCGCTCGCCGCTGCTGCACGCCGCCCGCGCCTCGGGCCCGTGCCTGATGATGCACGGCCTGGAGGACAAGATCGTGGATGTGGGACAGGCCACCCGGTTCATCGCCGAACTGGACAGGCACGGCAAAGAGTGTGCCTTGCTCACCTTCCCCGGTGAGCAGCACGGCTGGCGCCGGGAGGAGACTATCGTCGCGGCGCTCGAAGCCGAACTGGCCTTCTACGGCCGGATCTTCAACGTCGAGACGCCGGAAGTGACCGCACGCGACCTTCGGGGGGCCAAGTGAAGAGCGTCGCCGAGATCTGCTCGGAGCTGATCAGGTTCGACACCACCAACCCGGGCTCGGGCGAGCGCCCGGCCGCCGAGTACGTGGCCACGCTGCTGGAGGACGCGGGCATCGCCACGCAGGTGTTCGAGTCCGCGCCCAGGCGCACCACGGTGGTGGCCCGCATCGACGGCGACTCGCCCGACGCGCTGCTCATCCACGGCCACCTCGACGTCGTGCCCGCCGACCCGGCCGAATGGCGCATGCACCCCTTCTCCGGCGAGATCACCGACGGCTGCGTCTACGGCCGCGGCGCCGTCGACATGAAGGGCTCCTGCTCGATGACGCTCGCCACCGTCCTCGGCATGGCCGCGCGCGGCGAGCGTCCCCGGCGCGACCTGGTCCTGGCCTTCCTCGCCGACGAGGAGGCCACCGGCGAGTACGGCTCCCGCCACGCCGTCACCGAGCACCGCGACCTGTTCGACGGCGTCACCGAGGCGATCAGCGAGTCGGGCGGCTTCAGCGTCCCGGCCGGCGACGTACGCGTCTACCCGGTCGCGGTGGGCGAGCGCGGCACCGCCTGGATGAAGCTCACCGCCCACGGCGTGGCCGGCCACGGCTCCCGCCCCGCGGTCGACAACCCGGTCGCCACGCTGGTCCACGCACTGTCGCGCGTGGCCACCCACGAGTGGCCGGTACGCCTCACGCCGGCCGTGACCGCCCTGATCAGCTCGTTGTCCGAGATCACCGGCAGCCCGATCGACCTCGGCCGCCTGGACGCGGAGGCCGAGCGCCTCGGCGTGCTGGGCACCCTGTTCGAGGGCCAGATCCGCAACTCCGCCAACCCGACCATGCTGGACGCCGGCTACAAGGTCAACGTGGTCCCCTCGACCGCCTCCGCGCACGTGGACGGCCGCTACCTGCCCGGCCTGCAGGAGGAGTTCCTGGCCACGATTGACGAGCTGCTCGGCCCCAAGATCACCCGGGAGTTCGTCAACCTGGAGGACGCCCCCGCCGCCCCCTACCCCTCGCCGTTCTTCGACCAGCTCGCCGGCGCCCTGATCGCCGAGGACCCGCTGGCCAGGCCGGTCCCGTACCTGATGAGCGGCGGTACCGACGCCAAGTCGTTCGCCAGGATCGGCATCGAGGGCTACGGCTTCGCGCCGCTCATGCTCCGTCCCGACCTGGACTACTTCGGCATGTTCCACGGCAAGGACGAGCGGGTGCCGGTGGAGGGCCTGGAGTTCGGGACCCGGGTGCTCACCCGGCTCCTACGGGGAAATTGACCTTTCCCGACCGGAGACTTCACTAATAGGAAACTTTCCTTTTCTATAAAGGAGGAAGCAACCCCCTAGCCACCGTAGAGGAAGCATGACATGCGAAGGTTGATCACCTTCATTGCCATGGCGGTCGTCGCCACAACCACCGTTGTGTACAACGCCTCGCCCGCCTCCGCGCACGGCTTCATCACCAACCCGCCCAGCCGCCAGGCCAACTGCCACGCGGGCAAGGTCCCCAACTGCGGGCAGATCGTCTGGGAGCCGCAGAGCGTCGAAGGGCCCAAGGGCCAGCGCAACTGCCACGCCGGCGACGCCCGCTGGGCCCCGCTCAGCGACGACTCCAAGCCCTGGCCGGTCACGACCGTCACCAGCACGGTGAACTTCAAGTGGTACATCCCGGTCCCGCACTCCACCAGCACCTGGGAGTACTACGTGGGCGCCGAGCGGGTCGCGGTGTTCAACGACCGGGGCAGGCAGCCCCCGTCCACGCTCACCCACACCGTCGATCTCGGCAACCGCACCGGCCGCATCAAGCTGCTGGCCATCTGGAACATCGCCGACACCCAGATGGCCTTCTACAACTGCGTCGATCTCCAGATCGGCAGCGGCCCCGGTGAGCCGACCCCCACCCCGACTCCCACCGTGACCCCGACGGTCACCCCCACCCCGACGCCCACGGCCACCGGTCCCGCCGGGACCTGGGCGGCGGGCACCTCCTACGCCCCCGGCACGCAGGTGACCTACAACGGCGCCACCTACCAGTGTCTGCAGGCGCACACCGCGATTCCCGGCTGGGAGCCGCCGAACGTCCCCGCCCTCTGGCGCCGGACCTGACCTGACACCCGCCGGCGCCCGGCGGGCCCGGGCACCGGCGGATGCCATGGCTCTGCGGTAGATCATGCTGTGGTTGCCAGGAAAAAGTGGCCTTCAGGGTCGAATGTGCGGAAGGTAAACTGGTGGTCGTGACGCTGTCCGGCTGCAACGCCATCTGTCTCGGTGGGCCGTGCCACGGCGTGCTGGCCCACGTCGACCAGGACATCGGGATCCTGGACGTTCCCGTCCCGCGCGGGCGGGCGGACGAGCCCGAGCGGTGCGCCGGGTACCGGATCACCCGCGAGCGGGTGCGCTACTGGGGACAGGCGGAGCCGTACATCGCCCTGCACTGGGCGGGCCCGGCCTGACGGCTTGTGCGGGTGTCCTTACGTCCTGGCGCGTCCTGGTGGCCTTGATCATGGTCTTGCGGCGGACAGGTCGGCGGTGATGCGGTCGGCGCTGATCGGCTCGCCGGGCAGCGGGGTCGCCTCGATCGGGCGCAGGCCGTCCAGGAGCGCGGTCAGCATGCGCTCGCGCACCACGTCGTTGAGCCGCGCGGAGACCGTCGGCAGCGGCCTGGTCAGCACGGCGAGGAACATCACCAGGTCGGCCGCCCCCACCTCCGCCCGCAGCGCCCCCTCCGCCCGCGCCGCCGCGACCAGCGCCTCCATCGCCTCCAGCAGTTCCGCGCGGGCCGGGCGGAACTGCGGGTCGGTCTCGACGCGGCCGCCGAGGATGGGCAGCATCGCCACCACGCCCCGCTCGACGACCTGCGTGGCGAAGGCGGTGAGCGCCTGCCGGGCGGTGGGCGCCGAGCGCAGGCTGCCGGACGCCAGCGCGGCCACTTGTGCCATGTGGTCGAGCGCCACGCACCGGATCAGGTCCATCCGGGTGGGGAAGTGCCGGTAGAGCGTGGCGTTGCCCACGCCGGCCCGCTCGGCGATCTGGTCGAGCGGGGCCTCGGGCCCCTGCTCAAGGAAGGCCAGGTGCGCGGCGCGCAGGATCTGCTCCCTGTTGCGCCTGGCGTCGGCGCGTAGCTCTTTCACGCTCTCCCCTAACCGTGGACACTCTCCCCGGTTATGTTACAGTCCGAGCGAACCGGGGAATTTATCCCCACTTAGTGAAGGAGTGAGATGGGATCCATCGCGAGAACCTCGCTCTCCTGCGTCGTGGCCGGCGGCGGACCGGCGGGCATGGTGCTCGGACTGCTGCTGGCCCGCTCGGGCGTGGAGGTGGCGGTGCTGGAGAAGTACCCCGACTTCCTGCGCGACTTCCGCGGCGACACCGTGCACGCTTCGACGCTCGGCCTCCTGGACCAGCTCGGCCTGGGGGAGCGCTTCGCCCGGCTGCCGCAGCAACGCGAGCGGCGGCTGCTCATGCGCTTCGACGACGGCGCCGTCGCCGAGGACTTCACCCGGCTGCCCGGCCGCCACCAGCACATCGCGCTCGTGCCCCAGTGGGACTTCCTCAACCTGCTCGCCGAGGCCGCGAGCGCGTCACCCGGCTTCCACCTCGCCCAGAACGCCGAGGTGACCGGCCTGGTCAGCTCGGGCGGCCGGGTGACGGGCGTGCGCTACCTCGACAAGGACACCGGGGCCACCCACCGCCTCGACGCGCCTCTGGTCGTCGCGGCGGACGGCCGCCACTCCACCGTGCGCGACCTGCTCGGGCTGCGCCCGCGCGCCTCCGCCGCCCCGCACGACTGCCTGTACGTGCGCGTCCCGCGCGAGGAGGGCGACCCGGAGGGCACGGTGCTGCGCTTCTCCTCCTCCGGCGGCCTCATCATGATCAACCGCGGCGACTACTGGCAGGCGGCGCTGCTGATCGGCAAGGGTACGGCCGACGCCGCCCGTGCCGGGGACGCCGCCTGGGTGCGCGAGACCATCGCGCGGCTGGCGCCGTACACGAGGGAGCGGATGGCCGGGCTCGACCCGCACGACATCGCGGCCCTGCGCATCCGCATCGACCGGCTGCCCCGCTGGTGGGCGCCGGGCGCGCTGCTGATCGGCGACGCCGCGCACGCCATGTCGCCGATCGCCGGGGTCGGCATCAACCTGGCCATCCAGGACGCGGTGGCGGCCGCCCGCATCCTGCTGCCCGCCCTGCGCCGGGGCCACGTCACGGGGCGGGACCTGGCCCGCGTGCAACGGCGCCGCCAGTGGCCGACCGTGCTCACGCAGTTCGCCCAGCGGCGAGCGCAGGAGAGTTTCGTCGCCACGGGCCCCGGCACCGGCCCGGTGGGCACCTGGTCCGGCGGCGGATCGACGGGCGCCGGGGCGGACGGTGGTTCGACGGGTGCCTGGTCCGGCGTCGATCCGACCGGCTCGGCGGAACCGTTGCGGGTCCCGCAGCCGTTGCGCACGTTGCGGCACTGGCGAGGCTTTCCACACCTGTTCGGGCGGATCGTCGCGTTCGGCGTGCGCCCCGAGGGGCTGACCGGGCCGCTGAAGCCGCTGCGCCATGCGTAGCCTCCTGCGCGCCATGTCCAGACCGGCCCCCGCCCCGCGAGGCCGAGGGTCCGCCCCGCGTAGCCGAGGGACCGGCCTGCGTGGCCGAGGGTCCGGTCGCGCTCGGGCTCGCCGGGTGTTCGTCGTGGTCAACGTGGTCGCCACGGTCGTCACGCTCGCGGTGTCGGTCCTGGTGATCGCCGACCCCGGCCTCGCGCTGCCCGCAGGTGCCGAGGTCACCCCCGGTGTGGACGTCTACGCGCGGGCCTGCGCGGCCCGGTCGCTGGCGGTGGGCGGGGCGCTGCTGGTGGCCCTGGCCCGCGGCTCGCGTGGAGCGCTGAGCGCGCTGCTGTGGGTGAGCGGGCTGATCCAGGTGGCCGACGCCGGCATCCACGCGCAGAACGGCAGCCCCGCCGCCGCCTCCGCGGGGGTCCTGGCGCTGGTGGCGTTCTGGTCCCTGTGGTGGCTACGCGGCGACCAGCCCCCCGGCGCGTCGTGACCGGGATCCCGGCCTAGGGAACGGCGGCGCGGGCGCGGGCGGCCTGGCGGATCAGGTGGTCGCGTTCGGCGACGTTCGTGGCCAGGTTGGCGGCAGCCGCGTACGAGGTGCCCGCGGCAGGAAGGTCGCCGGCCAGTTCCTGCAGGTGGCCGCGGACGGCGTGCCAGCGGTGCCGCTCGCCCAGCACGTCGCGCAGCCGTTCGGTCTCGCGCAGCCCCGCGGCGGGACCGAGCACGTGACCCACCGCCACCGCGCGCCCGAGCACCGCGGCGGGGTCCTGGCGCACGGGATCGCCGGAAAGGGCCACGAGGTCGTCGTACCAGGCGAGGATCTGGCTCCAATCGGTCTCCTCGGCGCAAGCCGCGTCGTCGTGCAGGGCGGCGATGGCGGCCTCGATCTGGTAGCGGCCGTGACGCTGGAGCGCCAGCGCCGACTGCAGGACGCGCACGCCCTCGGCGATCTCCCTGGTGTCCCACAGGCTGCGGTCCTGGCGGTCGAGCGTGACGATGCGGCCCTGCGCGTCGAGGCGGGCGGGCAGGCGGGCGTGGTTGAGCAGCATCAGGGCCAGGAGCCCACGCGCCTCGGGCTCGCCGGTGGCGAGGGTGAGCTGGCGGGCCAGCCGGATGGCCTCGCGGGCCAGGTCCACCCGGCCCGCGTGGCCGGCGGTGTAGACGAGGTAGAGCACGCGCAGCACGACGGCCAGGTCGCCGGGCCGGTCCATGCTCGCCCCCCGCAGGGTGCGCTTGGCCCGGCTGATCCGCTGCGCCATCGTCGCCTCGGGCACGTAGAAGGCGTCGGCGATCTCCCGGGTGGTCAGGCCGCCGACGGCCCGCAGCGTCAGCGCCACCTGGGAGGCGGGCGCGAGGTCGGGGTGGCAGCAGCAGAACAGCAGGAAGAGGGTGTCGTCGCCCTCCTCGGTGGCGGCCGGCCGCGGCTCGGCGTACGTGGTCTCCTCGCGGCGGCAGCGGGCGGC
Source organism: Nonomuraea sp. NPDC050790 (assembly GCF_044456745.1). Classification (NCBI taxonomy): domain Bacteria; kingdom Bacillati; phylum Actinomycetota; class Actinomycetes; order Streptosporangiales; family Streptosporangiaceae; genus Nonomuraea; species Nonomuraea sp. NPDC050790. The sequence goes on from NZ_JBITGF010000001.1 coordinate 227,971, forward strand.
CTCGCTGCGGCGGGCGTCGACCAGCCGCCGGGTCGCGACCGTGGCCAGCCAGGCGCGCGGGTCGCGCGGCGGGTGCTCGGGCCACACCCGCAGCGCCTCCAGCAACGCCTCCTGGAGGGCGTCCTCCGCGGCGTCGAAGTCCTCGCCCCTGCGTACGAGCGCCGCGAGCACCCGGGGGACGAGGGCGCGCAGGGCGCCCTCGTCCAGCCGTCGCTCCGGGTCGTCGGTCATGCCTGGTCGGTCGGCGGTGCGGACATGATCTCGCGCACGTCGATCCACTCGTACAGGGGCTCGCCGCCGGGGCCGGGGCCCGCGGAGATGTAGGCGGCGAGCTCGATGGCGCGCTCGCGGGACTCGACGTCGACCATGTACCAGCCGGCCACGAGGTCGCTGGTCTCGGGGTGGGGGCCGTCGCTGGTGACGGGGGCGGCGTCGGGGCCGCCGTAGCGTACCCAGTCGCGGGCGGGGGTGAGGGCCTGGGCGCCCACGTACTCACCGGACTTCTCCAGCATCTCGCTCACGTGCTGGAGGAAGGCGAGGTGCGCCTCGACGTCCTCGGGAGCCCACTGGTCCATCGGCGGGTACTGGTGGTGGGCCTCGGGGCCGCCACGGTAGTGCTTGAGCAGCAGGAACTTCGGCATTTCTGTCTCCTGGTGTCGACCGGGCACCGCGCCTGTCGCGGCGCCCTCACCTGGTGAGCGGAGCCGGTCAGAGCTTTTCGACATGGAAGCAAAAAATCTTCGTGATGGCCAGGTCGGCAGTGGAAAGATCGCGGCGGCCGTTGTTCGCTGGGCATCCTGCGACCTGAAGGAGTGCTGACATGGCGGACAGGCTGAACACCGGCGACTCCGCGTGGATGCTGGTGAGTTTCGCCATGGTGCTCCTCATGACCCCGGGCCTCGCGCTCTTCTACGGCGGCATGGTCCGCGCCAAGAACCTGATCAGCGTCCTGTACATGAGCTTCGTCTCCATCGCCGTGGTGACGGTCGTCTGGTTCCTGTACGGCTACGGCCTCGCGTTCGGCCCCGACCTGGGCGGAGCGGGACTGATCGGCTGGGGCGACTGGGGCTTCCTCGGGACCACCACCCCGTCCGTCGCCTACGGCAGGATCCCGCTCCTGGTCTTCTCCCTCTTCCAGCTCGTCTTCGCGATCATCACGCTCGCGCTGGTCAGCGGCGCGGTGGCCAACCGGGTACGGCTCGGCCCCTGGATGGTCTTCGGCGTCGTCTGGATGACGCTGGTCTACGTGCCGATCGCGCACTGGGTCTTCTCCAGCGGCGGCTGGATCCACCGCTGGGGCGTGCTCGACTTCGCCGGCGGCCTGCTCGTCGAGCTGAACTCGGGCGTGGCCGGGCTGGCGATGGCGCTGGTGCTCGGCCCGTCGGTGCGCTTGCGCCGCGAGGGGCCGCCGGAGCCGAAGAACGTCCCGATGGTGATGACCGGCATGGGACTGCTGTGGTTCGGCTGGTTCGGGTTCAACGGCGGCTCGGCGCTGACCGACGGCGCCCTCGCGGCCAACGCCGTGACGAACACGATGATGTGCGCCTGCGTGGCGATGATCACCTGGATGCTTCTCGAACGCCGCCGCTTCGGCCGCTTCTCCCGGCTGGGCGGCACCACCGGGGCGCTGGCCGGCCTGGTCGCGATCACGCCGGCCTGCGGGTACGTCAACCTGGTCGGTGCCAGCGTCATCGGGATCGTGGCCGCCGTGGTCTGCGCGTACGCCGTGGAGATCAAGACCTCGGCGGGCTACGACGACACCCTGGACGTCGTGGGCATCCACGGCGCGGGCGGCATCGTCGGCCTCGTGCTGCTCGGCCTGTTCGCCACCGGCGCGTACGGGAGCCCGATCTCCGGGCTGTTCTTCGGCGGGTCGGCCGCGCTGCTGGGCAAGCAGGTCGTCGCGATCCTGGCCGTCGGCGCCTACACGTTCGTCCTGACGTACCTCATCGGCAAGGTCGTGGACCGCCTGTTCAGGCTGCGCGCCAGCGCGAGCGAGCAGGCGCAGGGCCTCGACAGCGAGTTGCGCCTCGACTGAGCTCACCGCGGGCGCGGCGCGGGCACGCCCAGCAGCTCCCGGCGCACGGCGTCCCAGACCTCGTGGAAGGCGGACAGGACCTCGGGGGAGCGCGCGCCGAGCAGGCGCGCCCAGGCGCCCCGGTCCCCGGGCAGCACGCCCGCCCCGGCGCGCAGGCCGGAGCCGGCCAGCGCCTCGTGCATCGTGTCCGCGAGCTCCCGCGCGGGACGCTCGCCGGTGACGACGTACAGCGTGGACATGACGCCGAACCCGGCCATGCCCGCCGGACCGTCCACCAGGCCGTCGGCGGGGACGAGCCGTAGCGGGTCGGCGAACAGCAGTCCGCCGCCGGGCTCGCGCACCTCGACGTCGGTGCAGTACGCGGCGTACTCGTGCCGCTCGCCCCTCGCCAGCCGCCCCGCCAGCATCGTCTCGCCCAGCACCACCGTGGCGCCGGGCGCCGCGGTGACCCCCACCCGCTGGTAGTAGCGGCTCCCGGCGAAGGCGATGGTGGGATCGGGCAGGTACTCCAGGTAGCCGCCAGGGCCGACGTCCAGCTCGACCAGGTGGGTGGCGTAGTCCTGTTCCATCCGGTACAGCCGGGTCGCGCCCTGCGTGGTGAGATGCACCGACGCGCCCGCCCCGCACGAGACGTCCGTGCGGTAGCGGTCCCCCTGGAGCACCCCGCCGCCGGACATCATGAGCATCACGTACGGCAGGCCCGGCATCGCCGGATCGTGATAGTGCGGCCGGGTGATGTGCAGCGGCGCCTTCTGGAAGTGACCCGTCAGCTCGGTACGCCCGCCGACACGCTGGAACTCCAGATCCAGCACGCCGACCTTGCCCGGACTGCCGACGGGCAGCGTGTCGAGCGGGCCGGAGTGGCGCCGCACCTCCCGCGGGACCCACTCCGGCTCGTAACGCGCGGGCGCCAGCCGATCCGGCACGGCCCCGCCACCCCCGAACACGGTCAGGCCGGAGCGGTACACGCGGCCCTCGCCCGGCTCTCCACGAGGTCGGCGACCTGGCCGACCCCGGTGCCGGTCAGGCAGTCGGTCAGGATGACCGGCCCGTCCCCGCGCACCATGCGCGCGTCCCGCTCCATGACCCCGAGGTCGGTCCGCACGTACCGGGCGATGTCGATCTTGTTGATGACCAGCAGGTCGGAGTCCGTGGTGCCGGGTCCGCGCTTGCGCGGCATCTTCTCGCCCTCGGCGGTGTCCAGCACGAACACGAACATGTCGGCCAGCACCGGGCTGAAGGTGAGCGTCAGGTTGTCGCCGCCGCTCTCGAACAGCAGCAGGTCGATGTCGGGAAAGCGGTCGAGCAGGTCGGCTCCGGCCGCCAGGTTCATGGTCGGGTCGTCGCGGACCGCGGTGTGCGGGCAGGCGCCCGTCTCGACGCCCACGATCCGCCCGGGGTCGAGGACCCCGGCCAGCGTACGCCGTACGTGCTCGGCGTCCTCCTGCGTGTAGATGTCGTTGGTGATCACCCCGATGCTGCGCCCCCGCTCGCGCAGGATCGGCACGAGCGCCTCGATCAGCGCCGTCTTGCCGGAACCGACGGGACCGCCGATCCCCACCTTGAAGACCTTCTCCAACCGCATGCTCTCCGCCTTCCTCCGTGGTCGGTCAGGTGATGAACAGCCGCGCCGCCGCCCGCTGGTGCCCGGCGGCGACGGTGTCGGCGACGGGGACCGAGCTGTGCAGGTCCCGAGGGTCCTCGACACCGAGCGCCGTGCGCGCCGCGGCCTCCAGATCCGGGCGTACGGCCCGCAGCAGCGCCTGCGCCCGCCGGAAGTCGGTCCGGCCCAGGCGGACCGCCGCCGTCGCGTAACTGGCGGCGAACGCGTACAGGTCACCGGCCACCGCCCGCTCCTCGCCGACCCCGAGACCCGCGTACAGCGTGCCCACGACCACCGCGTGGTTGCCCGGCGTGACCTTGGCCTCCACCAGCTCCGCCAGGCGCGCGGCCGCGGGGATCGGGAAGGCGAACGCCGCCGTGTCCAGGACCTGGCGGCCGGTGCGCACCGACGCCGTGCGCTGCTCCTGGACGAGCTTGGTCGCGTGCAGCCTCTGGTCGACCTCGGCCAGCCGTTCCCAGTCGCCCGCGCGGACCGCGCGGTGGGCCAGCACGAGCGCGCTCGCGTCGCCGGGTCCCGCCATGTTGCGCAGCAGGTCGGCCAGCAGCGCGCGCAGCCCGTCCGCGTCCATCGGCCCGAGCTGCGCGTAGCCCTCCAGCCCGTGCGACAGCGTGTACATGCCGCTCGGGAAGCCGGAGTCGGTGAGCTGGAGCTGGGCCAGCAGCGCGCCGAGGTCCTCGCTCACAGGAAGAACAGCCGGTTCAGCGGCAGCCGCTTGGCCGGCTCGATGTGCACGGGCTCGCCGTCGAAGGTCACCTTATAGGTCTCCGGGTCGACCTGGATGTCGCCCAGTGTCGCGTTGCGGACCATGTGCCGCTTGTCGACGGTACGGCACTGCCGTACCGGACGGATCATGCGGCGCAGGCCGAGACGGTCGGGCACGCCCGCGTCGATGGACACGCCCGACATGAACGTGACGCACGTGGCCGGCAGGGCGGCGCCGTACGCGGCGTACATGGGGCGGTAGTAGACGGGCTGCGGCGTCGGCAGCGAGGCGTTGGCGTCGCCCATCTGGGCCCAGCTGATCAGGCCGCCCTTGATGACCATCGCCGGCTTGGCCGCGAACGTGGACACCGGCCACAGGACGATGTCGGCGAGCTTGCCGTCCTCCAGCGAGCCGATGACGTCGGCCATGCCCGACGCCCGCGCCGGGTTGATCGTGAGCTTGGCGACGTAGCGCAGGACCCGGAAGTTGTCGCTGCGCGCGGAGTCCTCGGGCAGCGGGCCGCGCCGGTCCTTGCAGTGGTGGGCGATCTGGAAGGCCCGCGTGAACGACTCGCCGATGCGGCCCATGGCCTGGGAGTCGGAGCCGATGATGCTGATGATGCCCAGATCGTGCAGGACGGTCTCCGCGGAGATGGTCTCGGCGCGCACCCGGCTCTCGGCGAACGCCACGTCCTCGGGCACGTCGTAGCTGAGGTGGTGGCAGACCATCGTCATGTCGAGCAGCTCGTCGATCGAGTTGACCGTGTACGGCAGCGTCGGGTTCGTCGAGGCGGGGCAGACGTTCGGCTCGCCGGTCACCCGGAGGATGTCGGGGGCGTGGCCGCCGCCCGCGCCCTCGGAGTGGTAGGTGTGGATCGCCCGCCCGTTGATGGCGCTGATCGTGTCCTCGACGTACCCGGCCTCGTTCAGCGTGTCGGTGTGCACGGTGATCTGGATGTCGAGCTGGTCGGCCACCGACAGCGCGCAGTCGATCACCGCGGGGGTGGCGCCCCAGTCCTCGTGCACCTTCAGCCCGCAGGCGCCCGCCCGGATCTGCTCCTCCAGCGCTCCCGGCAGGCTGCTGTTGCCCTTGCCGAGCACGCCGATGTTGATCGGGAGGTCCTCGAACGCCTGCAGCATGCGGCCGATGTTCCATCCGCCGGGCGTGGTGGTGCAGCCGCGGCTGCCGTCCGCGGGGCCCGTGCCGCCCGCGACCAGGGTGGTGATGCCGTTGCTCAGCGCGTTCTCCACCTGCTGGGGCGCGATGAGGTGGACGTGGGTGTCGATCCCGCCCGCCGTGGCGATGAGGTTCTCACCCGAGATCACCTCGGTGTTGGCGCTGATCACCAGGCGGCGGTCCACGCCGTTCTGGGTGTGCGGGTTGCCGGACTTGCCCACCCCGACGATCTTCCCGTCCTTGACGCCGATGTCGCCCTTGACGACGCCCAGCATGGGGTCGATGATCACCGCGTTGGTGATGACCAGGTCCAGGGCGACGGCGTCACCGGTGGCGGGGTCGGCGGCCATGCCGTCCCGCGCGGTCTTGCCGCCGCCGTACTGGGTCTCGTCGCCATAGTGGCCTTCGGTGTGATCCTTCTCCACCTCGACGACGAGGTTGGTGTCGCCCAGCCGGATCCTGTCCCCGACTGTTGGGCCGTACATGGAGGCGTACTGTCGGCGGCTCATGCTGGTCATGCGCCTCAGCCCTTCTTCCCGCTACCAGAAGACCGCTTACCGGCCTGCTTCTCAGGCTGCTTGGCCCGCTGCTTAGGAGCCTGCTTGGCTACCTGCCCATCCGCCTGTTTGGCCGCCTGACCAGCTGGTTGCTTGGCTGACGGCTTGTCGGGTTGCTTGGCAGGCTTCTCGGCTGGTTGCTTGGCTGCCTGCTTGGCGGGTTTTCTGGTTGAGGGGGCGGGTTCCGGCTCGTCGAGGTAGCCGCGGCGGTGCATGCGTTCCAGTGCCTCGCGGTGGGCGTCGCGGCTGCGGATGCCGCCGTTGAGCAGGCCGCCGAACCCCACGATGCGCCGGCCCCCGCCGTACTCGACGAGGGTGACCCGCTTGGTGTCCCCGGCCTCGAAGCGGACCGCGGTGCCGGCCGGGATGTCCAGGCGGAAGCCGAACGCCTGCCCGCGGTCGAAGCTCAGGGCCCGGTTCACCTCGAAGAAATGGAAGTGCGAGCCGATCTGGACGGCGCGGTCGCCGGTGTTGCGGACGGTGAGCGTCACCCGTGGCTGGCCGGCGTTCAGCTCGATGTCGCCCTCGCCGTAGAGGTATGAGTCATCCGACATGCGTGTGGGTCTCCTTCTGGCGCCGGTCGTGGGTGTGGCGGTGCGGCGCCGGCATGGACAGTCCGTCGTCGCGGTGCGCGCTCCAGCGGTGCTCGGCCTCCGTGGCGCGCCGGTGGATGAGCGTGGTGAGCGAGGCCCGGCCCAGGAGAGGCCCTGCCGTACGCGTGCCCGGCCGGGCGGGCACGGGCACGAACGAGGCGGGCACCAGCAGGACCTCCTCGGCGCCCAGCAGGCGGCAACGCTCGACACCCTCGTCCACACCGGGATCGCCACCGCTGAGCGCGACCTCGACCCAGCGGACCGGGGTGTACTGCCGGACGAGCCGGGCGATCCTGAACAACTCGGCGTCGGCCTCGGGCCCCATCGCGGGCGCCACCAGCAGGACGGCGGACGCCGCCGGAGCGGCCAGCCGCGCACTGGTGATCGCGGCCCTGATCCAGCCCACCAGGTGGCCGGTGTTCGCCAGCGGCGCCGCCAGGAGCAGCTCACCCGCCGCCCGGCCACGCCCCGCCCACCTCAGGGTCTGCGCGGCGGCGACCGGAAGTCCGGGATCGCGTCCCAGGGTCATCGGCACGACCACGGTCGGACGCCGCGAGATCGCGCCCTGCAGTTCGCGCCCCGCAGCCCGAAAATCCGGCGCCTCCGCCCCCAGCAAGGCCCCCAGACACCGACCACCCTCACTCTCCGCGCCCACCACAAGCAAGATCTCGTGACTCGGCCTGCCGAGGCCCTCGTGCCCGCCCGCGGGTGGGATCTCGTGGTGCGGCCTTCCGCGGCTTCCGGACCCGGCTGCGGGCGGGACGTCGTGGCTCGACCAGTCGTTCTGGCCCTCCGCCCCCGCCGCGGGAGGGATGTAGGGGCTTGGCCGGCCGTGGCTTTGAGGGGCGGCTGCGGGCAAAAGATCGTCGCCCGGCCCGCTGGGTTGGCTCTCGGTGTCGGCTGGAGGCGGGGGCTCGTGGTGTGGGACCGTCATTTGGCGCCTACCGGGTCGTGGCAGGACACCAGCTTGGTGCCGTCGTCGAACACCGCCTCGACCTGCAGCAGCGAGAGCATCCCGCGCACCCCGGGCAGCACGTCGTCAGGCCCGACGACCTTCTTGCCGAGTTCCATGCACTCCGCCACCGACCGGCCGTCCCGGGCCGCCTCGACCACCGCGGAGCTGATCAGCGCGACCGTCTCCGGATAGTTCAGCTTCAGCCCGCGATCCTTGCGCTGCCGCGCGAGCTGGGCCGCCGTGAACAGCAGCAGCTTCTCCATCTCCCTGGGGGTGAGGTTCATGAGCGTTCCTTTCTGCGCACGTCACGTGCGCGCGATCCTGGAGAACATGGGCACCGCCGCCAGGAACGTCCACGTCACCAGCACGAACGGCCAGGTCAGGGTGTGGCCGCCGACCACGGCGAACAGCTCGCCGATCCCGGCGGTGAAGCCGGCCGCGGTCACGGCGCCGGTCAGCGCGTAGACGGCGCTCGCGGGCGTGGCCACCACGAACGTGCCGAACAACGCGACCCCGGTCAGCACGGAGTTGTAGCCGTAGAGCCCGGCGCCCAGATCGGCGGCCTGGGCGCCCAGCAGCCAGCCGGTGAGCAGGCCGACCACGCTGGACGCGAGCGCCACCAGGCCCACCCGCCATCCGGCGAGCACCAGGCCGGCGAGGAAGATGAGGCCGGCGTACCACTGGTTCTGGAGGAAGATCTGGCCGATCCCGTTGAACGTCCCCTGCCAGAGGTGGGTCCAGCTCATGCCGAGGCCGGGTGCGGCGGTGGATGGCGGCGCCGTACCGGCGTGTTCGGCCCAGACGCGGCCGAACGCGGTCCCGCCGACCACCACGACCGTCGTGACCACGCAGAAGGGCGCGGTCAGACCGGACAGCCGGTACGGCTTCAGCAGCACGTCGAGCGCCGAGGTGAGCACGCTTCCCACGACCGCGCCGAAGATCACCAGCAGCGCGGTCATCCACCGCGTGTCCAGGTAGAGGACCAGGCCGACCCCGATCAGCGTGCCGCTGAACCCCTCCAGGCCGGGCACGACCCGTTCGCTCCGCGCGGCGCCGAGCAGATAGGCGGTGAGCGTGGCGGTGACCGCGCCCAGCAGGCCGAACACTCCGAACTGCCAGCCGCCCGCGAACAGCGCGGCCAGGAACACCAGCCCGACCCAGGGATTCGGCTGGAAGACGACCTGGGCGATGCCCCGCAGGATCACCCGGGGTGCCTGAGTGGTCGCCGATGACATGGATCCAGCCGTTCCGCCGCTACCGGATGTTGGCGCCGTCCCCTCGTGCCGACGGGGCGCGACATCTGGCATCTATCCGTGACGGAAGGCAGGAAAGACCAAGGGCGGTCATCGAGTGGACAAAGTCCTCATGATCGCCCTCACCCCGGCTCCCGCCCCCGCAGGGGAGGCGGCGCAGGAGGCCCGCGCGGGTGACGGCGAGGACGCCCGCTCGGGTGACGGCGAGGGCGCCCGAGAGGGGAGACGGCGAGGGGCGCCCGCGCCGCGGGCCCCGCGGCGGAGATGGTGAGGGCGACCGCGAAAGGCGGCCGCGAGGGGAGACAGGGACGGGAGACCGCGAGGGGCGGCCACGAAGACGGGGAGGGGACGGCCGTGAGGGTCAGAGGTAGAGGCCGGTGGGTTCGGCGGCGGTCGCCGGGGCCAGGGCGGTGCCGTTGCGCTTGGCGTACAGTTCGGCCAGCGTGGCGCCCTCCGGGCCGATGCCGTCCTGGACGCCCAGCCACGACGTGGCCTCCGCGTGTGACAGCGCGCCCACCTCGATCTGGGCAAGGCAGCGGCCGGGCCGTACCACGGCGGGGTGCAGGCGGGCCAGGTCCTCGTTCGTGGTGATCGCGACCAGCACGTCACGCCCCTGCCCCAGCAGGCCGTCGGTCAGGTTGAGCAGGCGCGACAGGCCCTGCCCCGTCATTTCCTTCGCCCCCGAGCGGATCAGCTCGTCGCAGTCCTCCAGCACCAGCAGGCGCCAGCGGGAACCGCCCTCGTCGTCCTCCTGGTCGTAGCCGACGGCCACCTCCATGAGGTATCCGGGCTCGGCGAACAGGTGCTCGGGGTCGAGGACGCAGTCGACCTGGCACCATTCGCGCCACTGGCCGGCGAGCGTGCGCAGGAGCGTGGTCTTGCCGGTTCCGGGCGGGCCGTGCAGCAGGATCAGGCGGCCCGTCACCTCGGCGGGGGTGACGCTCATGAGCGCGTCGATGGAGGTACGGGCGGCGCCGGAGTAGTTGGCCGAGATGTCCGTCCAGGACTGCGTGGTGATGGGCTTCTCCGAGCGGTGCCCGCCGTGCGGCCCGCGCCACCAGAAGCCCATGCGGGTGTGGTCGTCGGTGGGCTCCGGCTCCTCCGCGCCCTCGGTGCACTCCCGCAGCACCGAGCGGGCCAGGTCCTCGCTGACGGCGGTCACGGCGACGGTGGCGGTGCGGTTGCGATGGCGTACGACGCGCAGCGTCCAGCCTTCACCGGTGACCAGACGTGACTCGGTGCCCTCCTCGACCTTCGCGGTGCGCACGACCTTGCCGGTGGCGGGCTGCAGCGCGGCGTCGGGGCGTACGCGCTCCAGGTCGGCCTGCCGCGACCACGGCTGGGTGCCGGTGGCGAACGGGGACAGGGCGAGCGCGTCGATGACGTCGATGGCCGAATCGGCGTCGTCGAGCCAGAGGTTCATGGGCAGGCCGGATGACATGAGCACAATGATCCAGGTCAGCGCCAACCGGTGTCGAAGGATTTTGCGGGAAATAGCGGTATACCACTATCTTCGTGGGATGACCGACCTGCTGTTGCGCGATGCCCGGATCTGGGGTTCCGACGCGCTCACCGACCTGCTCATCCGCGACGGCGCCGTCGCCGCCGTCGGCACGGACCTGGCCGCGGACGGCGTGCCCGTGGAGGGACTCGGCGGCAAGCTGCTGCTGCCCGGCTTCGTGGACGCGCACGCGCACGTCGACAAGACCATGTGGGGCGGCCCCTGGGTACCGCACGACGCCGGGCCAGGTCTCCAGGGCAAGATCCGCAACGGCGTCGCGGCCCGGCCCGCGCTCGGCCTGCCCAGCGCCGACTACATCACCGCGCTGCTGCGCCAGATGGTCGTCTCCGGCACCACCCACGCCCGCTCGCACGTGGACGTCGACACCGCCATGGGTCTGGCCGCGGTCGAGGCGGTGAAGGAGGCCGTGGAACGCCTGGAGGGCCGCATCACCGTGGACCTGGTCGCGTTCCCGCAGGCCGGCCTGCTCACCGCGCCCGGTACCGCCGACCTCATGGACCAGGCGCTCGCCGCGGGCGTCGGCCTCGTCGGCGGCATCGACCCCGCCGGGCTCGAGAACGCCCCCGTGGAGCACCTCGACGTGGTCTTCGGCCTGGCCGGCAAGTACGGCGCCGGAGTCGACATCCACCTGCACGACGGCGGTCCGCTGGGCGTGTGGCAGTACGACCTGATCATCGAGCGCGCCCTCGCGCTCGGCATGCATGGCAGGGTCACCATCTCCCACGGCTACGCGCTGGGCGAGGTCCCCGCCGACGTCCAGGCCCGCGTGATCGCCCGGCTGGCCGAGGCGGGCGTCTCGCTCGCCACCGTCGCCCCCGCCAGCGCCCCGCCGCTGCCCCTCGCCGCCCTGCGCGCGGCCGGCGTCCCGGTCGGCGCGGGCAATGACGGGGTACGCGACCTGTGGAGCCCCTACGGCAACGGGGACATGCTGGAGCGGGCCCTGTTCCTGGCCCAGCGCAGCCGGTTCGTCCGCGACGAGGAGATCGAGATCGCTCTGGAGGCCGCCACCCTGGGCGGCGCCCGCGTCACCGGCAGACGCGCGGGGTTCGCGGTGGGCGACCCGGGCGACTTCGTGGCGGTGGAGGCGCGCACCCCGGCCGAGGCGGTCTGCGTGCGTCCCGTCAGGTCGCTGGTGGTCAAGGCGGGCCGGGTCGTCGCCCGCGAGGGGCGCCTGGTCTGATCAGCCTCGGCGCAGGTCGCCCGTCTGGGTGACGATGTCGTTGCCCGGCACGTCGCGCCACTTGTAGGACAGGACGTCGCCGTCGAGGGTCAGCCAGATCGTGCCGGGGATGCAGCCGCCCGCGGAGGCGCCCAGCGCGAAGACCAGCGTCTTGCCCTCGACCTTGGTGAGCTGGATCGTCGCCGAGCAGTCGGACTGCGCGTCCTTCTCGGTCCAGGCGGCCGAGACGGCGCCCGCCTTGAGCGTGACCGAGTTGGTGGCGCCGTCGGTGTCCAGGAAGTTGGTCGACGTGGTGTGACCGGTCCAGGAGCCCGCGAAAGAGCCGGGAATCTTGACATTTCCGGACTTGGCCGGGGTGGGCGGGTCGCTCGCGGGCTTCTCGGACGGGTCGTCGGACGGCTCCGTGGACGGCTCAGGCGTAGGCGTGGCCGACGGCGGGACGCTCGCGGCCGAGGTCTGGGACGGCGGCGCGGTGCGCCCCAGGACGCCGTCGGGTCCCTGGTTCAGCAGAACGGCGGCGCCGCCCGCGACCAGGGCCACGACGGCGGCGATCCCGCCCAGGAGCAGGCCGCGCCTGCGGTTGCGGGGCGAGCTGTGGGTGGTGAGCGCCGGTGACTGCGGTCCCGTCGCGTACGGCCCGGAGGTCGGGCCCGTGTACGACATTCCGGAAATATCCGCCCCAACACCCCCCGGCCCGAAGCCTCTGTGACCCGACACCGGCTGCCCGGCGCCGCCTGCCTGGTGTGGCGTTGGGGTGGGGAAGGCGGCGTTGGGGTCCACCAGGGCGACCATCAGGTCCCTGGCCCGTGGCCGCACCGCCGGGTCCTTGGACAGGGCGGCGGCGATCAGGCCGCGCAGCCGTTCGGGAAGAAGGGACAGGTCGGGCTCGGCGAACAGCACGCGCTGCATCGCCGCCGGCACCGTCTCGGCGCCGAAGGGGCTGGACCCGGTCGCCGCGAACACCATCGTGGCGCCCCACGCGAACACGTCGGACCCCGGCGTCGCAGGGGTGCCGTTGATCTGCTCGGGCGACAGGTAGGCGGGCGTGCCGATCAGCCCGGAGGTCATCGTGGCGGCGTTCTCCGCGCGGGCGATGCCGAAGTCGACCACGCGCGGCCCATCCGGCCCCAGCAGCACGTTGGCGGGCTTGAAGTCCCGGTGCACGATTCCCGCCGCGTGGATGGCGGTCAGGGCGGTGGCCGTACCGACGATGAGGCGTTCCAGGTCGCCGTCGCGCAGCGGGCCGAGCGAGCGCACGCGGTCGGCGAGCGAGGGCCCGTCCACGAACTCGCTCACCACGTACGGCCGCGAGCCCGACACCGACACGTCGAGCACCCGGGCGGTGCAGAAGGAGGCGATGCCCTCCATCGCCTGGAGTTCGCGGGCCAGGCGGGCGCGGGTGACGGGGTCGCCGGTGCTGAGGAGCTTCACGGCGACCTGCTCGCCGGTGCGGGTGCGGGCGAGGTAGACGATCCCCTGGCCGCCCTCGCCGAGTCGGGCGTCGAGGACGTAATCCCCCAAAGTCTCCGGATCGTCGGGGGTCAGGGGGTGCGCCATGGCCGATACGTTACCGGTCGGCATGCGTTTCGGCAGATCCCCCGGTACCTTGTGTCGTTGGTCAAATTTCCCCCTATGTGGAGGTTCGGGGTGTCCAGGGTGACGTTCCGCGAGCGTGCTCGGTACTGGTTCGACAACACCATGTCCAAAGGCACCCCGTCGCTGATCGGCTGGCTCGCGGTGGTCTCGGTCGGGCTCATCCTGGTGGTCACCGGGCTCACGCTCTGGCTGGCCCCCGAGGAGCCCGAAGGCGTCGGCGGACCGGGACACGTGCTGTGGATCGCGCTCATGCACGCCCTGACCCCCAGCAAGGTCGCCAGCGACAAGGGCAGCATCTGGTACATGACGGTGATGTTCGCCGGCTCGCTCGGCGGCATCTTCATCGTCAGCATGCTCGTCGGCCTGCTGTCCAACGGCCTCAAGCAGCGCGTCGACCGGCTGCGCAGGGGCCGCTCGCGCATCGCCGAGTCCGGGCACACCGTGATCCTGGGCTGGTCGGACCAGGTGTTCACGATCGTGGGCGAACTGGCCAAGGCGCACGCCAGCCAGCGCGGCTCGGTCATCGCGGTCCTCGCCGAGCGCGACAAGCTCGCCATGGAGGAGGAGATCCGCGAACGCGCCGGCGACCTCGGCAGGACCCGCATCGTCTGCCGCACCGGCCGCCCCACCGAGCCCCGCGACCTCAGCCTCATGAACCTGGCCGCCGCCCGCTCGGTCGTCGTGCTCTCCCCGGAGGGCGAGGACCCCGACGCGCACGTCATCAAGATCCTCCTCGCGCTCGCCAAGCGCGCCGGCATCCACCCGCCGGTCGTGGCCGCGCTCACCTCCGGCCGCAACATGGCCGCCGCCCGCCTGGCCGGCGGCCCGCTGGTCCACCTGGTCGACTCCGACGACACCGCCTCCCGGCTCATCGTGCAGTCCTCGCGCCAGTCGGGCATGTCGGTCGTCTGCATGGACCTGCTCAACTTCGACGGCGGCGAGATCTACCTGCGCCCCTGCGGCCTGCTGGAGGGCAAGACGTACGGCGAGGCCCTGCACGGCTACCACTCCGCCACCGTCATCGGCCTGCGCACGAGCGCCGGCGTCGTACTGAACCCGCCCATGGACACCGAGATCGGCCCCAAGGACGAGGTCATCGTCGTCGCCCACGACGACTCCTCCATCTGGCCCGCGACCGGCGCGCCGAAGATCGACGAGGCCGCCGTCTCGGTCGCGGAACGTGCCAAGCACGCCCCCGAGCGCACCCTCCTGCTCAACTGGAACGGCCGCGCCGAGCAGATCGTGCGCTACCTCGACGGCTACGTCGCCCCCGGCTCGGTGCTGGAGGTCGCCGCCGACCACCCGAAGGCCGGCGCCAGCCTCGACGGCCTGCGCAACCTCACCGTGAACGTCAAGGACTGCGACACCACCGACCGCTTCGCCCTCGAAGCGCTCGGCCTCGGACTGTTCCAGCACGTCATCGTGCTGTCCGACGACCGCTTCAACCCCAACCACGCCGACACCCGCACGCTCATGACGCTGCTCCAACTGCGCGACATGCAGACCAAGCTGGGCGAGCACTACTCGATCGTCAGCGAGATGCACGACGAGAGCAACCGCTCGCTGGCCGAGGTCACCGAGGCCGACGACATCGTCATCAGCGACACCGTCATCGGCCTGCTGCTGGCCCAGCTCGCCGAGAACCAGCACCTGTCCGACGTCTTCGGCTACCTCTTCGACTCGCGCGGCTCGGAGATCTACCCGCGCCCCGCCTCCGCCTACGTCAGGACCGGGGTCGAGGTCGGCTTCTCCACCGTGGTCGAGGCGGCCCGCCGCCGCGGCGAGACCGCGATCGGCTACCGGACGGCGTACGCGCGCAACAAGCCCCCGCACTACGGCATCGTCCTCAACCCGGACCGCTCCAAGCGGGTCTCCTTCGGCCCGCACGACTCGGTCATCGTGCTGGCCGAACGCTGAGGCACCACAATGGCCCTGTGAGGACCATTGACTGGGTGGACGGCGCCATCGAGCTCGTCGACCAGACGAAGCTCCCCGACGAGCTCGTCATGCTGCGCATCACCGACGTCGACACCCTGGTCGAGGCCATCAGGAGGCTGTCGGTGCGCGGCGCGCCCGCGCTCGGCGTGGCCGGCGCCCTCGGCGTGGTCCTGGCCGGCGGCGACGCCGAGCTGATCGCCAGGCTGCGCGCCGCCCGCCCCACCGCCGTCAACCTGGCCTGGGCCGTCGACCAGATCGCCGCGCTCCCGCCGGAGAAGGCGCTGGAGGCGGCGCTGCGCATCAGGGACGACGACATCGCCGCCTGCCGCGCCATGGGCGAGCGCGGCGCCGGCCTGCTCGACGGCGAACGGCTGCGCGTCATGACCGTCTGCAACACCGGCGGCCTGGCCGCGGTCGAGCGGGGCACCGCGCTGGGCGTCGTCCAGACGCTGCACGAGCAGGGCAGGCTCGGCGAGGTCCTGGCACTGGAGACACGGCCCCTGCTGCAGGGCGCCCGCCTCACCACCTGGGAGCTGGCCCGGATGGGCGCGCCGCACCGGCTGGTGACCGACTCGGCCGGGCCGTACCTGCTGGCCAGGGGCGGCATCGACGCGGTCCTCATCGGCGCCGACCGCATCGCCGCCAACGGCGACGTCGCCAACAAGATCGGCTCGTACGCGCTCGCGCTCGGCGCCGAGCGGGCCGGAGTCCCCTTCATCGTCGTGGCCCCCGAGTCCACCATCGACGAGGGCACCCCGTCGGGCGAGCAGATCGCCATCGAGGACCGCGGCGCCGAGGAGGTCACGGCCATCCGAGGTGTACGGCTGGCGCCCGAGGGCACGGAGGCCGTGAACCCGGCGTTCGACGTGACACCGCACGACCTCGTCACGGCGATCGTGACGGAGAGGCGCGTGATCCGGCCCTGATCGACCCCAGACGAATAAGAGCAACTCCCGGACCGGCCCGCGTCTCCCGCGTTACGCTCAGTTGTCACCTCAACGTGATCCCCCGGGAGCAGACCGTGGCCATCGACCTCATTCTTCGACGCGCATGGAATGCTCGGCCGCCGCGTGGCGACTACACCCAGCTCGACTCCACCCGCGGCGTGAAGGTCCACTACACCGGAGGCCGGGTCGACCCCGGTCTCACGCGTGACCACGCCAAATGCGTCGCCCTCGTCCAGTCCATCCAGAACCACCACATGGACGGAAACGGCTGGATCGACATCGGATACACATATGCCGTTTGTCCGCATCGGAAGGTTTTCGAGGGCCGCGGGCCGCATCATCTGCCCGCGGCCAACGGGGCCGGGCTTAACGCCGGCCACTACGCGGTGCTAGGACTCGTCGGCAACGCCGGGCTCGTGCAGCCGCCCGACGCCATGCTCCACGGCATCATCGACGCCGTCGAGCACCTGCGGGCCAAGGGCGCGGCGGGGCGGGAGATCAAGGGGCACCGCGACGGCTTCGCCACCGACTGCCCTGGCGACGCGCTCTACGCCTGGGTGCGCAAGGGCGCGCCGCGTCCCGGCGGGCCGACGGACCCCGAGCCGCCGACGGCGCCGCCCTTTCCCGGGCGGCTGCTGAAGTACCCGCCGGTGATGACCGGGCAGGACGTGCGTACCTGGCAGGCGCAGATGAAGAAGCGGGGCTGGGAGATCGACGCCGACGGCGCCTACGGGCCCGCCTCGCGCGACGTGTGCCGCAGGTTCCAGCGCAACCAGGGCATCGCCGACGACGGGATCGTGGGGCAGCTCACGTGGCGGCTGGCGTGGGAGGCGCCGCTTCCGTAGGCGACCCCGGAGCATTGTTCTGGACCGGCTCCGCTTACTATCCGAGACATGGAACTGGCAGCCGGCTATCCCCCCACCACCCGTGACGACTGGCACGCGATGGCGAGCGCCGTGCTGGGCAAGTCCGGCCTCGGCTTCGAGGCGCTGACCAGCCGTACCTACGACGGGCTCACGCTGCAGCCGCTGTACGACGCCGGTGACCTGCCCGGCACGCCCCGGCCGCCGCTCGGCGCGCGTGGCTGGGACGTGCGCCAGCGCCACGACGCCGCCGATCCCGAGGCGGTCCTCGCCGATCTGGAGAACGGCGTCACCTCGTTGTGGCTGGCCGTCGGCCCGGACGCCATCGCGCCGGCCGAGCTGCCGAGGATGCTCAAGGACGTCTACCTGGATCTCGCGCCCGTCGTGCTCGACGCCGGGGTGCTGACCGAGGAGGCCGCGGAGGTCCTGCTGGGGCTGGCGGCCGAACGTCAGGGGTCCGTGCTGGGGAATCTGGGGGCCTCGCTCGTCACGGCCCGGCCGGACGTCGTGGCCGCGCTGGCCAGACGGTGCGCGCAGGGGTACCCGGGGCTGCGGGCGGTGGTCGTGGACGCCACGCCGTACCACGACCTCGGGGGGAGCGACGCGCAGGAGCTCGGCTGCTCGCTGGCGCTCGGCGTCGCCCACCTCAGGGCGCTCACGGGTGCGGGGCTGCGCGTGGCGGAGGCGTTCGGGCAACTGGAGTTCCGGTACGCGGCCGCCGCCGACCAGTTCGCCACGATCGCGAAGCTGCGGGCGGCGCGGGTGACGTGGGCCCGGGTGGCCGAGGTGTGCGGCGGGCCCGCGCGGCAACTACAGCACGCCGTGACCAGCGCGGCCATGATGACCGCGCGCGACCCGTGGGTGAACATGCTGCGCACCACCGTGGCCTGCTTCGCCGCCGGGGTGGGCGGGGCGGACGCGGTGACCGTGCGGCCGTTCGACGCCGCGGTCAGGCGGCCTGACGCGTTCGGCCGGCGCATCGCCCGCAACACCCACGCGCTGCTGATGGAGGAGTCGGGCGTGGGCCGCGTGGCCGACCCCGCGGGCGGCTCCTGGTACGTGGAGCGGCGTACGGCGGAGCTCGCCGAGGCGGCCTGGACCTGGTTCCAGGAGATCGAGGCGGCCGGCGGGCTGCCGGGCGGCGCCGAGGACCTGGTCGCCGGGCGGATCGCCGAGGTACGGCACAGGCGCGAGGCCGACGTCGCCCACCGCCGCCTGCCGATCACCGGCGTGAGCGAGTTCCCGAACCTGGAGGAGAAACCCCTGGCCGACGCCTCGCCCCAGCGGACCGGACGCTACTCCGAGCCCTTCGAGGCCCTGCGCGACCTGGCCGACGCGCAGCCGGAGCGGCCCAAGGTGTTCCTGGCCACGATCGGCCCGGTCGCCGCGCACACCGCGCGGGCCGCGTTCGCCGCCAACCTGTTCCAGGCGGGCGGGCTGGCCACCGAGAGCGCGGGGCCCGGCGTGGACGCCGAGCAGATCGCCACCGCCTTCGCCGTCAGCGGCGCCCGCGTGGCGTGCCTGTGCTCCAGCGACAAGCTCTATCCCGAGCACGCCGAGGACGTCGCCGCGGCGCTGAAACGGGCCGGCGCGAGACGGGTCTGGCTGGCGGGGAAGGGGGAGTACGAGCACGTGGACGGCCGCGTCTTCGCCGGGTGCGACGCACTGGCGGTGCTGCGGACGACCTTCGACGACCTGGAGGTGGCACGATGAGCATCCCCGACTTCACCTCCGTCCCGCTCGCGGGCGGCACGCAGGACGGCCCGGCCGAGGTGGCCGGACAGGCGTGGGAGACGCCCGAGGGCATCGAGGTCAAGCCGCTCTACACGGCTGCCGACCTCGACGGGCTGGACTTCCTGCGGACCTATCCGGGGGCGCCGCCGTACCTGCGGGGGCCCTATCCCACCATGTACGTCAACCAGCCCTGGACGATCCGCCAGTACGCGGGCTTCTCCACGGCCGAGGACTCCAACGCCTTCTACCGGCGCAACCTGGCGGCCGGGCAGAAGGGCCTGTCGGTGGCCTTCGACCTGGCCACGCACCGGGGGTACGACTCCGACCATCCGAGGGTGGCCGGCGACGTCGGGATGGCCGGGGTGGCGATCGACTCGATCTACGACATGCGGCAGTTGTTCGACGGCATCCCGCTGGACCGCATGTCGGTGTCGATGACGATGAACGGCGCGGTGCTGCCGGTCCTGGCGCTGTACATCGTGGCGGCCGAGGAGCAGGGCGTGGCGCCCGAGCAGTTGGCCGGGACCATCCAGAACGACATCCTCAAAGAGTTCATGGTCCGCAATACCTACATTTATCCCCCGACACCCTCCATGCGGATTATTTCGGATATTTTCGCTTATACGAGTGAGAAGATGCCGAAGTTTAATTCCATTAGCATTTCCGGCTATCACATCCAGGAAGCCGGGGCCACCTGCGACCTGGAGCTGGCCTACACGCTGGCCGACGGCGTGGAGTACCTGCGCGCGGGGGTGGGCGCGGGGCTGGACATCGACGTGTTCGCGCCGAGGCTGTCGTTCTTCTGGTGCATCGGCATGAACTTCTTCATGGAGGTCGCCAAGCTGCGGGCGGCGCGGCTGCTGTGGTCGCGCCTCGTCTCCGGATTCGGGGCGAAGAACCCGAAATCGCTGTCGTTGCGCACCCACTCGCAGACGTCCGGCTGGTCGCTGACCGCCCAGGACGTCTACAACAACGTCGTGCGCACCTGCGTGGAGGCCATGGCGGCCACCCAGGGCCACACGCAGTCGCTGCACACCAACGCCCTCGACGAGGCGCTCGCGCTGCCCGGCGACTTCTCCGCGCGCATCGCCCGCAACACCCAGCTCCTGCTCCAGCAGGAGTCCGGCACCACCCGCGTGATCGACCCCTGGGGCGGCTCCTACTACGTCGAACGCCTCACCCACGACCTTGCCGAACGCGCCTGGACCCACATCAGCGAGGTCGAGGACGCCGGGGGCATGGCCAAGGCCATCGACGCCGGGTTGCCCAAGCTGCGCATCGAGGAGGCCGCCGCCCGCGCCCAGGCCCGCATCGACTCGGGCCGCCAGCCGGTGATCGGGGTCAACAAGTACCGGCCAGACGCCGACGAGCCCGTCGACGTCCTCAAGGTCGACAACAGCGCCGTGCGCGCCCAGCAGCTCGACAAGCTGCGCCGCCTGCGCGCCGAGCGCTCCGAGGATCAGGTACGGCAGGCCCTCGACGCCCTCACCCACGCCGCCGAAGCGGCCGGCAAGGGCACCCGCCCCCCCGGCCTCGGCCAGAACCTCCTCGAACTCTGCGTCGACGCCGCCCGCGCCAAGGCCACCGTCGGCGAGATCTCCGACGCGCTGGAGAAGGTGTACGGCAGGCACGCCGAGCAGGTGCGTACCATCTCCGGCGTGTACCGAGACGAGGCCGGACCCGCCGCCAACATCGAGCGCGTGCGCGAGGCGTGCGCCGACTTCGAGCGCGCCGAGGGCCGCCGCCCGCGCATCCTGGTCGCCAAGATGGGCCAGGACGGCCACGACCGGGGCCAGAAGGTGATCGCGACCGCCTTCGCCGACCTGGGCTTCGACGTGGACGTCGGCCCGCTGTTCCAGACGCCCGAGGAGGTGGCCCGCCAGGCCGTCGAGGCCGACGTGCACATCGTCGGGGTCTCGTCGCTGGCCGCCGGGCACCTCACGCTGGTGCCCGCGCTGCGCCAGGCCCTGGCCGACCTGGACGCAGAGGACACCATGATCGTGGTGGGCGGCGTGATCCCGCCCGGCGACTTCGCCGAGCTGAGGGCGGCGGGGGCCAGCGCGATCTTCCCGCCGGGCACGGTCATCGCCGACGCCGCCCTCGGGCTGCTGAAGGAGCTGACCGCGCGGCTGGGCCACTGACCCGCGTTCAGGCGGGCGGGTCGGGGCGCTTCTGTCCGGGCGGACAAGCGAGTCTGTCCGGGCGGCTCCGTCCGGGCGGACAAGCGAGGCGCAAGTGAGGCGCATGCGAGCCGCAGTTGAATCCAGTCGACAGCTCTGACTGGAAGGACGTGTGGTGTCCATGCCGTTGCACGATCAGTCCGAGGCTCCGGCGGCGTACGGCGTCGGATGGGGCAGAGGCTCCCGATAGCGCCCGCACCTCCCCGGAGATCATCCGGGGAGGTCGATCTGGTACTTGACGAAGCCCGGGTTCACGGCCACCTGGTCGTACAGGCGGCGGGCCGTGGTGTTGCCCTCCTGGGTGTGCCAGTACAGGCGGCCGCAGCCGTTGGCCGTCGCCCATGCGGCGACCGCGTCGATCAGGGCCCGGCCCGCGCCCTTGCCGCGTACGTCCTGCGCGGTGAAGAGGTCCTGCAGGTAGCAGATGCCGGTGCCGGGGGCCGAGGTGCTGCCGTGGACGAGGAAGTGAGCGATGCCGACCAGCCGCCCGCCGAGCCTGGCGCCGAGCGCGTGCACCCGGATGCCCGCCTGGAACTCCTCCCAGGCCCTGTCGTACATGCTCTGCGGCTCGGTGCGCCGGTAGAAGGCGATGTAGCCGCGGAACAGCTCCTCCCAGGCGTAGCGATCCGAGGGCTGCAGTGTCTCCACGATGACCATGCACCGAAATTTACGGACATATCCGCAGATGGGGCATGGCCACTCGCGGCGCTGATCGCCCGACCACTACTCCTCGGGCCAGGGGGCGCCGTCGCAGGTGCTGAAGCTGAAGGTCCGTGTCATGGCATTGGGGGACAGCACCCGGAACTGCACCGTGTGCGGCCCGTCGGACTGGATGTGCGCGTACCCGAGCACCAGCTTCGTCGGCGCCGTCGCCGCGGCCTTGCCCATGTCGCGGCCGTCGAGGATCCACCGGTAGGTGAAGGGCGTCTTCCTGGACGCGCCCACGGTGGCCGCGATGTTCGACTGCCGGTAGCAGTCGCCGGTCCGCAGCCCCTCCGACCTCAGGCTCACCGAGCCCACCCGCCCGCTGGGCGCGCTCGTGGTGGGCTTGGTGGTGGGCCTGGTGGTGGTGGGCTGGTTCGTGGTGGGCTTGTTCGCGGGTGTCGGCTTGGCGTCCTCGCTCTCCCCGGTACGGCTCGGCGTCGCCGTCGGCCTCGGCGTGGGTGAGCGTGAAGGGCGGCCGGTCTTCCCGGCCGTGAACCTGGTCGGCTTGGCCTTCGTCGGCGTGCCTCCCGGCGTCTCCGTGGACGGCAGGCTGAGCGGCGTCTCGGCGACGGGCCACGAGATGCCGGTGACCAGCGCCGTGACCAGCCCCGCCGTCACCACCACCGAACCCGCCGCCGCCCCCGCCACCAGCAGCGCCCGCCTGGACGAGGGCGGCTTTCGCTCCGGGGCGCCGTGCCGTACCCGCGCTTCTGGAGGCGCGACCGCGCCGATGAGCTGGAACAGGACCTCCTGCATCGTCGGGCGCGCGGCCGGGTCCTTGGCCAGGCAGCGGGTGACGATCGGGAGCAGGGGGCCGGTGAGGCCGCCCAGGTCCGGGGCGGCGTGCTGGATCCTCGTGATCACCGCGGGCAGGGAGTCGTTGCCGAACGGCGGGCGGCCCGTGGCGGCGAACACCATCACACCCGCCCACGCGAACACGTCCGTCGCGGGGCCGACCTGGTGCCCGGCGAGCTGCTCGGGGGCCATGTAGGCGGGGGTGCCGACGATGCTGCTGGTCAACGTCAGGGAGGCGCCGGAACGGGCGATGCCGAAGTCGATGACGCGCGGGCCGTCCCGGCCGAGCAGGACGTTGCCGGGCTTGAAGTCGCGGTGCACCACGCCCGCCCGGTGGATCGCGGCGAGCGCGGTCGCGGTGGCGACGGCCAGCCGCTGCAGCCCAGCCCCGCCGTGCCGCCCGGCCTCCGCCAGCGACGGCCCCTCCACGTACTCGGTCACGATGTACGGCCGGCCGCCCGTCGAGGCGTCCAGCACCTGCGCCACGCAGAACGGTTCAACCCGGCGCAGCGCCGCCACCTCCCTGGCCAGGCCGTCCCCGCCCTCGCGCAGCACCTTGACCGCGACCTTGGTTCCGTCGGGCGCCTGCCCCAGGTACACGACACCCTGGCCGCCCTCACCCAGGCGACCGGTCAGCCGGTAGGCGCCGATGGCCTGCGGATCGTCGGGACGTAAGGACTGCATCTACGACGTCGCGCACATCTTGAACGACACGGACCCCGAACCGCCGCCCACGAACCTGTAGGCGGCGGTGTGGGGACCGTCGGACAGGGAGATCTGGCGCTTGGAGAAGACGTAGTCGCTGCGGCTGCCGTTGGGGAGCTTGCCGGAGCCGGTCTCGATGACCTCGCCGTCGACGATCCACTGGAAGGAGTAGCGGGCTCCGGGGACGGTGGAGTCGATCCCGGCGCCGAAGTTCATGGAGCCTACGTAGCAGGTGCCCTCGTCCTTGATCTTGGAGGCGCCTTGGGATCTTACGTAGGCCACGGTGAAGCGGGGTGCCTTGGTGGGGCGTTTGGTGGGGGTCTTGGTAGGGGTGGCCCTGGTCGGGGTGGCTTCTCTGGTGGGGGTGGCTCTGGTTGGAGTTGGCCGGGTGGGGGTGGGGCGGGCCGAGGTGCGCGTGGTCGTCGGCCTGCCGGTCTTCGTGCCCGCGCGGGTCGGTTTCCCGGTCTGGCCGCCTCGGTCCTTCCCCTGCCGCCCGGTCTCCGGATCATCGGCCTGCTCATCAGCCTGGTCGTCGCCCGGTCTGCCGCCGGCCTGGTCGTCGCTGCCGTCGCCCGGCCTGTCGGCGGTCTTCTTGTCGCGGGCGTTCTTCGAGGCGTCCGCCGAGCCAGGCAGCAGGGTCAGTGCGGTTGGCTGACCGGCCAGGGTCGCCTGCCACACGACGGCGGTACCCGCGGTCAGCACCAGCGCGGTGGCCACCGCCGCCACGGCCAGCACCGGCACCCGGATCCGCCGCGGCCTTCCCCGGTCTCGCCCGGTGTCCTGGCCTTGCCCGGCGCTCTGGACGGAATCCCGGTCTGGTGGGGTTTGTGCGTGGCCGCCCGCCCTTTGCGTGGGATCTCCCGCCGTGGGTGTGGGACGGCCTGCCGTACCTCGGCTTGAAGGGCCGCCGAGCAGGCGGAGCAGGACCTCCTCCATCGACGGGCGGGCGGCGGGGTCCTTGGCGAGGCAGGGGTAGACCACCGCGCGCAGGTGCTCGGACAGGTCGCCGAGCTGGGGTTCGTTGTGCAGGATGCGGTTGATGATCGCGGGCAGGGTGTCGCTGCCGAACGGCGGCGTCCCCGTCCCCGCGAACACGATCACCGACGCCCACGCGAACACGTCGGCCGCCGGACCCACCTGGTGCCCGGCGAGCTGCTCGGGGGCCATGTAGGCGGGGGTGCCGACGACGGTGCTGGTGACGGTCAGGGAGGTGCCCGCGCGGGCGATGCCGAAGTCGATGACGCGCGGGCCGTCCCGGCCGAGCAGGACGTTGCCGGGCTTGAAGTCGCGGTGTACCACGCCCGCCCGGTGGATCGCGGCGAGCGCGGTCGCGGTGGCGACGGCGAGGCGATCGAGGTCGGCGCCGCGGTGGCGTCCGGCCTCCGCCAGCGAGGGCCCGTCCACGAACTCGGTCACGATGTACGGCGTGCCGCCCGCCGAGGCGTCCAGCACCTGCGCGATGCAGAACGGCTCCACCCGGCGCGCCGCCGCGATCTCCCGCTGGAATCCGCCCTCGCGCAGCACCTTGACCGCCACCGGAGTGCCGTCGGGGGCCACGCCCAGGTACACGACGCCCTGGCCGCCCTCGCCGAGCTTCCTGACGATCCGGTACGGTCCCACGCTCGGCGGTGTCAATAGTCCTCCATCGAGCAGACGCTGAACGGCATCGACTTGGCCGCGCTGCCCGGCGCGGTGACCT
The DNA here is from genome assembly GCF_044456745.1 of Nonomuraea sp. NPDC050790. Lineage (NCBI taxonomy): Bacteria > Bacillati > Actinomycetota > Actinomycetes > Streptosporangiales > Streptosporangiaceae > Nonomuraea > Nonomuraea sp. NPDC050790. The sequence continues at coordinate 252,734 of NZ_JBITGF010000001.1, forward strand.
TGAGGGTGACGTTGTGCCCGCCGGTCGCGAGCATGTACTGGTGCGCCAGGGCCGGGGCGGTGAACTCGCCCTTCGGGACCCAGGTGCGGTTGCTGTGCTTGACCTTGCCGTCGACCACCCACGCGTAGCTGATCCACACCTCCGACCTGCTCGACTCCAGCGACCCCGAGAACCCGACCGGCGGCATGTAGCAGCTCGCCGAACGATCCTGGCCGGGCCCGGCGTGCAGGTCGATGCTGAGCACGCGTACGTTGGCGGCGACCGGCTTCCTGGTGGTGCGCGTGGGGGTGGGATTCCGGGTGGTCCGCTCGGCCGACGGCGTCGGCTCGGACGCCTTGGTCGACGTCGGTGCTGTGGACTGGGTCGGCGCCGGGGTCCGCTTGGGAGTCTGCTTCGGGGTCTTCCTGGGGGTCGGCTTGCGGGTGGTCTTCGGGCGCGGTGTCTTGCCGCCGGTCGCGGCCGGTGCCGAGGTCGACGGTACGGCCGCCGCCCACAACCCCGACCCACCACCAAGCCAGGTCACCCCGGACACCAGCCCACCGGAGACCACCACGGCCCCGGCCACGGCCAGCGGCACCACGAGCGCGGTTCTGACCGGCTTGCGGCGCCGTACCCGATCGGTGTCCTGATCGCGCCCCACACCCGGATCGGTCACCGGCCCGTGGGCACGCTCCCACGTCGCCCCCGCGCGCCCCACCCCCGCACCTCCAGGCACAAGCCCCGACCCCGCCCGCCCGGACGCCGAGTTCGTGGGCCAGGCCGGTCCTCCGAGGGGTGAGCCCGCGTGTCCATGTGTGTCCTGGGTGGGGCGTTGGTCGCCGCCGAGGAGGCGGAGCAGGACCTCCCGCATCGGCGGGCGCAGGGCGGGGTCTTTGGCGAGACAGTCGTACACCACGCCGCGCAACTGCCGGGGCAGCTCGCCGAGCTGGGGTTCGTTGTGCAGGATGCGGTTGATGATCGCGGGCAGGGTGTCACTGCCGAACGGCGGTGTCCCCGTCGCGGCGAACACGATCACCGACGCCCAAGCGAACACGTCGGCGGCCGGACCCACCTCATGCCCCGCCAGTTGTTCGGGCGCCATGTAGGCAGGAGTGCCCACGATCCCGCTGGTCGCGGTGGCCGCCGCGTCGGTGGCACGGGCGATGCCGAAGTCGATGACCCGCGGCCCGCCCGGCCCGAGCAGCACGTTGGCGGGCTTGAAGTCCCGATGCACCACCCCGGCCTCGTGGATCGCCGCCAGCGCGGTGGCCGTCGCGACCGCGAGCCGCTGCAGGTCCGCACCGCTGTGCCGCCCCGCCTCATGCAGCGAAGGCCCTTCCACATACTCGGTCACGATGTACGGCCTGCCGTACCCCCGACCACCCGACCCGCGCCCCAACCCGCCCGGGCCATCCTCCTGACCGCCGAAGCGCCCATGATCGCCCGACCCGTGCCCCCAACCACCCGGGCCAGCCCTGTGAACGGCGAGGTCGTGCCGGTGACCGGCTGGGTTGTTGTCCGGGGCATCCGGTCGGCGCCTGCGCCCGCCCGGGCCATCCTCCTGACCGGCGAAGCCGCGCCCCTGGCCGCCCGATCCTTGTCCTAACCCACCCGGGCCGAACTCCTGATCGTCCGGACGGTGTCTCCGGTCACCCGGGCCGAACTCCTGATCGGCTGGACGGTGTCTCCGGCCGGTCGGGCCCACCTCGTGATCGCCGGGACCGTGGGCTGGGCCGTAGCCCTGTTGTGGGGTGTCTGGAGGGCCGTGGCCGAGGGAGGCGTCCAGGACCTGGGCTATGCAGAACGGCTCCACGCGGCGCGCGGCCGCGATCTCCTTCGCGAAGCGGTCGTCGCCGCCCAGCCCGTCGCGCAGCACCTTGACCGCGACCAGGGTGCCGTCGGGGGCGCGGCCCAGGTACACCACGCCCTGGCCGCCTTCGCCGAGCCTGCCGACCAGTTGGTAGGGACCTAGGGTCGTGGGGTCGTCGGGGCCCAGGGGCTGGCGCGTGCCCATCTACTCGGTCCCCACCGGGCACACCTCGACCGCGATCGACTCGCGCGCCGCCACCGGGGAGGTGACGCGCAGGGTCACGGTGTGCCGTCCCGGGAGGGTGAGGGCGGGTGGGGGTACGACGGTGCGGGTGCGGGCCTCGGTGATGTACGCGGTGCCGCGCCTGGCGACCTGGCCGTCCACGATCCAGGCGTAGCGGAAGCGCACCGGCCAGCGGGTGCCCTCGACCTGGCCGCTGATCACGGTGTCGCCCACCTGGCAGTCACGGGTCTGGGCGGTTCGCACGCCTTGGGCGCGTACGTACAGGACTCGGATCGTGCCGACGTCACGTGTGGAGGAGGCGGTGGGGGAGGGCGTGGCCGTACCTCGTGGGTCGCGGACGCGGGTCCTGGTCGGCTTCGGGCTGGAGGAGGACGCCGAGGCAGGCGTCACGGTCGTGACCACGGGGCCGGCGTCGCGGCGGGGGTCGGAGGTGAGCCAGACGATCGCCCCGGACAGGGCCAGCACCATCACCCCGGACACGCCGGCGATGAGCGCCCGCCGTACCCCTCGACCTCGGGACGGACGGCCCGCCCGCGCGGCCGGGAGGGGCTGCTCACCGCCCAGCAACTGCAGGACGACCTGCCGCATGGCGGGCCGTAGCTCCGGGTCCTTGGCCAGGCAGCCCTGCACGATCGCGCGCAACGGCTGCGGTAGATCGCCCAGTTCGGGCTCCTCGTGCAGGATCCGGTGGATCACCTCCGGCAGCGCCCCGTCGCCGAACGGCGGCTTGCCGGTCGCGGCGAACACCACCGTGCCCGCCCAGGAGAACACGTCCGCCGGAGCCCCGGCCTCCCGGCCCGACAGTTGCTCGGGCGCCATGTAGGCGGGCGTACCGGAGACGCCGCCCGCGCTCGGCGTGTGGTCGGCGCCCGCGAGCCCGAAGTCGACCACCCTGGGCCCGCCCGGCCCGAGCAGCACGTTGGCCGGCTTGAAGTCCCGATGAACCACGCCCGCCTGATGGATCGCCGCCAGCGCGGTGGCGGTCGCGTTGGCCAGCCGCTGGAGCTCGGCGCCGTTGTGCCTGCCCGCCCGCTGCAGGGGCGGCCCGTCCACATACTCACTCACCACGTACGGCCGGCCCGCGAACGAGGCGTCCAGCACCTGTGCCACGCCGAGTGGTTCCACGCGGCGGGCGGCGGCGATCTGCTCGGCTAGGCGGTCGTCCCCTGCCCGGCCTTCGCGCAGCACCTTGACCGCGACTGGCACGCCGTTCCTGGCCTGGCCCAGGTAGACCACGCCCTGACTGCCGGCGCCGAGCCTCCCGACCAGTCGGTAGGGTCCCACCACCGCCGGATCGCCCTCGCGCAGCGGTTCGACGTGCGGCATGAGGGGAGTGACTCCTGTGACGGCTGAGATGGATCTCCAGAGACCCTAGCGCCTGGAGACACGATTTGTCGGAACTTAGTCCGATAAACACGTAAACACGCACTACCACCAGCCCAAACACCCCCACCCGCGGCCTGGCCACCGGCTGTGTCGCGGGTGGAGCCGGTGGTGGTGGGGTGGTCTGGCGTCTCACAGTGGTGGGGCCGCCGTGGCCTCAGTCTGTCGGGGCGGGGTGGCTTGGGCGACACGGAAGGGTGGTGGGGTGGGGGCTTGGGTGACGCGGAAGGGCGGGGTGGTGGGGCGGCTTGGGGTGACGCGGAAGGGCGGGGTGGTGGGGCGGCTTGGGGTGACGCGAAAAGGATGGTGGAGCGGGGTGGGGTGTGGTGACGCGGAAGGGCGGGGTGGTGGGGCGGCTTGGGGTGACGCGGAAAGGATGGTGGAGCGGGGTGGGGTGTGGTGGGGGCGGGATGTGGTGGGGGTGGGAAACGTACGATCGGGGGCATGCGGTCGGTCGAGGACTATGTCGAGGGTGTGAAGGCCGGGTCCAGGACCTGGATCGGGCGGGCGATCACGCTGGTGGAGTCCACGAAGAGTGAGCATGTGCGCATGGCTCAGGACCTGTTGGTGGCGCTCATGCCTCTTGCCGGGCGGACGTGGCGGGTGGGCGTGTCCGGGGTGCCGGGGGTGGGGAAATCTACGTTCATTGATGGGTTCGGGACGTTGCTCACCGGGCTGGGGCATCGGGTGGCGGTGCTGGCTGTCGATCCCTCCTCCACGCGTACCGGCGGGAGCATTCTGGGGGACAAGACGCGGATGGCGCGGCTGGCGGCGGATTCGCGGGCCTATATTCGGCCTTCTCCTACCTCGGGGACGCTGGGTGGGGTGACCAAGGCGACCCGGGAGGCCATGGTCGTGGTCGAGGCCGCCGGGTACGACGTGGTGCTGGTCGAGACCGTCGGAGTCGGGCAGTCGGAGACCGCTGTCGCGGACATGGTGGACAGCTTTCTGCTGCTCAGCCTGGCGCGTACCGGGGACCAGCTTCAGGGGATCAAGAAGGGTGTGCTGGAGCTGGCCGACGTGATCGCGGTGAACAAGGCTGACGGGGAGCACGAGGTGGCCGCGCGCAAGGCGGCCAGGGAACTGGCCGGGGCGTTGCGCATGTTGCGCTCCGAGGGGCCGCCGCCTCCCGTGCTCACCTGCAGTGGGCTTACCGGAGCTGGGCTCGAGGAACTGTGGCAGCAGATCGGGGCCCATCGGGAACGTGTGGACGTGGCGGCCAAGCGGCGTGCCCAGCAGGTCCGGTGGACGTGGACGCTGGTCCAGGATCGGTTGCTGGCCGAGTTGCACGGGGATCCCGAGGTGGCGGCGCTGACCGAGGAGATCGAGCGTGAGGTGCTGTCCGGCGAACTCACCCCCGCCCTGGCCGCCGACCGCCTCCTGGCCGCCTTCAAACGCCACTGACCAACGCCACCGACCAGCGCCACCGACCAACGCCACCGACCAACGCCACCGACCAACGCCACCGACCAACGAGGCTGGCTGACGCCACTGACTGACGCCAGAGACGAACGCCTCTGGCGAGCGCCACTGCCCCTCTGAGAGAGGGCAGTCCACGAAGTGCGCATGTCACCAAAACCTCATCCATAAAACAAAACGACCGGTCGTTCGTATATAGTCGGACGCATGACCGATGGACGCAGGCTGCGCGGGCAGCGCAGCAGAGAGGCGATCCTCGAACGCACCGTCGCCCTAGCCTCCGTGGACGGCCTCAGTGGACTCACCCTGGGCCGCCTGGCCGAGGAGTCCGGCATGAGCAAGTCCGGCTTCTTCGCCCACTGGCGCGACAAGGAACAACTCCAGTTGGACGCCGTCGACTGGGCCGCCCGCCAGTGGGTGGATCACATCGTCCGCCCCGCCATGCGCGCCCCCGCCGGTGTACGCCGCCTGTTCGCCATGCACGAGGCCCGCCTGCGCTTCTACGAGGACGGCGTCCTCCCGGGCGGCTGCTTCTTCTTCGTCGCCCAGGCCGAGTTCGACGACCGCCCGGGAAAGGTACGCGACCGGGTGGCCAAGGCGATGTCCGACTGGATGAAGGCCGTGCGGACCATGGCCGAGGAGGCGATCACCCTGGGCGAGCTCAGGGACGACACCAACCCCGGCCGCCTGGCGTTCGAGATCAACGCCCTGGGTGAGGCGACCGTCGCCCACGCCCGGCTGATCGACCCGGCCGAGGCCTACTCCTACTCCCGCGCCGCCGTCCTGCAGCGGCTGCGCGCCCTCGCCACCGACCCCTCACTTCTACCGGAGGACTGATCGTGACCCAGCTCAAGCCCGTCCAGGTGCACTTCGACGACCTCGACGCCATGGGCCTGCTGCACAACTCCCGCTACGCCCTGCTCGTCGAGCGAGCCGTGTCGGCCTTCTGGGCCGAGGCGGGGTGGCGGTTGGACCCGGCGCTGTCGAAGTTCAAGGACGTCTACATGGTCGTGCGCGAGTTCAAGATCGTGTATCACGCGCCGGTGATGGGCGCGGGCGACGTGCTCGTGGAGTTCTGGCTGGAGCGCATGGGCCGCACTTCCGGCGTGTACGGCTTCCGCGTCCTGTCGGCCGACCGCTCCGTGGTCCACGCCGAGGGCCACCGGGTCAACGTCAACCTCGACGCCACCACCCTGCGCCCCATGCCGTTCTCCCCGGAGATCCGCGAGGCGGCGGCCGTCCTGATCCGCGAACCCGCCGCATGCTGACCCCCGACCACAAAAACCCCGACCACAAAAACCCCGGCCGCGAAAGCCGCGACCACAAAAACCCCCACGCCCAAAGCCCCGGCAGCCCCACCAGCACGACCCACAAGCTGACCACCCGCTGGCTCCCCGGCCCGCACCACCCAGCCGACACCCCGCTCCTGGTCAGCGAGACCGACTTCCGGCTCCACCACATCAAGGACCTGCCCCGAGCCTGCTGGGCGGGTTGGCGGCTGAGCCGCCTGTGGCCGGGCCTGGAAGGCGCCGTAGCCCTGCTGCTCTGGGCGGACCCGCTGCGCCGCCGCATCGGATCGGTGTCGGTGTGGCGGTCGGCCGACGATCTGGACAGGTTCGTACGGCTGCGCGCCCACGCCGACATTGTCCGCGCCTACCGGGGCAAAGGCACCCTGACGACCAGGACGTGGGAGAGCATCGGCGTCCCCGGTGGGTGAACTATCCATCGCCGGGTGAAATATCGCTACTCGTTTCCACGCCTGCGGCTGCCGGGACGGGTGCCGTGTGTCACGATGGCGCGCAGTCGACGACGGGGAGACCGCGCATGTGTGATGACCCGATGCTGCCCGAACCGGTCGCGGGAGCCCTGCGAGAGTACGGCGGGCTGCTCGGCGAGCACGGCATCACCTGGGGCGAACCGGAGATCTTCTACGTCAGGCTCTTCGCCCGCAGACGCGTGCTCCCACCCGAGCTCCAGGACCGCTTCTGGCGGGTGGCCTTCAGCCGCCTGGCCGCCCGCCACCCCGGCGAACCGCTGGAGGGCCTCGGCGCCCGCCTGGCCGAGCCCGACTACGACGAGATCCTGCGCGACACCCTGGACGGCGAGTTGCCCGCCCACGCCGCCGCCCTCCGCCTCACCCCGGAGGGCCCGGCGCTGGACGGCACGCCGCACGTGATCCTGGCCGAGGACGACCACCCCCACATCCCGCTCCTGGTGGACTCCCAACGCCCCGGCACGGCCACCGTCCGCATCGGGAGCTTATGTCGCGAAATATCGTCGCAAGGTGCTTGGCTGGCGGAGATCTCCCCCCACACCGAGGTCACCCTCGACGACGTCCCGGTGGACACGACGCCCCTGTTCAGGATCGCCGAGGTGGCCCGGCTGAGGCTGCGCTCGCCGTACCCCTGCCGGTGGAGCGTCACCGGCGACGGCGGCCAGGGCTGGTTCCCCGAGGGCGTCCCGCATCGGCACGACTTCCACGGCCGCCCCTACTTCCACGGCGACGACCTCATTCTCGACGTCCCCGCCGAACCGCTGACGATCACCGCCACCCGCGGCATGGAGTACGACCAGGACCGCGCGGAGCTCACCCCGCGACCGGGCCAGGACCATCAGGTACGGCTCGCGCCGCACCGCATCTACCACGCCGCCGCCCGCGGATGGTACGGCGGCGACCTGCACACCCACCTCAACTGGGCAGGCGATTTCGTCGCCGCCCCCGCCGACGCCGCGGCCGCCCAGCACGGCGAGGACCTGCACGTCCTGAACCTGCTGGCGGGCAACGTCTCCGGCGCCCGCGTGTACGACCGCGAGGCGCTGGAGCACTGGATCGGCCGCGACCTGCCCTGGTCGGACGCCACGCACCTGGCCAGGATGGGCGCCGAGTACCGCAACGACCTGCTCGGCCACGCCTACGCCTTCGGCCTGACCGCCGAGCCCGGAAGGCTGCACACCGGCTTCGACGGCGCCCCCGACTGGCCGCCGAACGCCGCCGCCCTGACCGAGCTGCGGCGGCTCGGGGCGCTGCTCGGCTACAGCCACCCGTTCGGCCAGCCGGTGCGCGACGACGATCCGGCCCAGGCGTTGTTCGGGCCGGTGGCGCGCGACTGCTCGGCCAGCGCGCTGGTCGCCGACGCGGCGCTCGGCCTGGTCGACAGCCTGGACGTGCTCACGCACGCCTCGATCCCGGCCACCGCCACCGTCTACCGCCGCCTGCTGGGCGCGGGCAACAGGCTGGCCGTCACCGCGGGCACCGACACGATGATCTCCTTCACCCGCTCCGACAACCAGTCGAACCCGCCCGGCTGGGGCCGCGTCTACGCCCGTGTGGACGGGGCGCTCACCGCCGCCTCGTTCGCCGAGGCCGTGCGGGCCCGCCGTACGTTCGCGACCACGGGGCCGTGGCTGGAGCTGTCGGTGGACGGCCACGGGCCGGGCGCGGTCGTCGACGCGGAGCCCGGCGGGCGGCTGTCGGTCACCGCGACCGCGATCGGCCCCGAGGTCGCGGCGGTGCGGGTGCGCACCGCCGACGGGGTGCGCGCGGGCGCCGGACGGCTCGGTGGCGGCGACGACGCGCTGACCGTCACCGTCGAACTCGACGTGGGCGAGCCCACGTACGTGCTGGCGGAGGCGCTGTGCGAGCCGCACCCGCGCACGCTGACCACCACCGGGTACGCCCTGACCAGCCCGGTCCACGTGGACGTCGGCGGCAGACAGGTGGCGCGCGGCTCCGACGTGCGCTGGTGCCTGGACTGGCTGGACCTGCTGGAGAACCTGGTCAGGACCCACGCGAAGCTGGAGGCGCCGGGTCAGTTGGAGGACCATCTGGAGCTGATCGGCCGGGCGAGGGAGGTGTACCGAACCCGGCTAGGCTGATCGCCGATGGACATCAAGAACCTTCTGCGCGAGCACCCCGTCTGGCTCGCCCACCTCGAGTCGCTGGGCGGCTTCGAGGCCCGCCTGCCCGCGCCCGGCGACCTGCTCGGCGAGCTGATGCGGCTGACGGTGCCGCACGAGGACGTCGCCGGGGTGATGGCGAGCGCCCCCGAGCCCGGCACGCCGCAGTGGTGGCTGCTCGAACGCTGCGTCCACTCCCTGGTCTCGGCCATCGACGTGCGCGACGATCCGCCGTACTTCCCCGATCTGCCCGAGCTGGGGCCGTACTTCTACGTGCACGTGTTCCTGGCGGCGCTGCCGTACACGCGGGAGTTCCACCGCGCGCGCGGCATCTCCGAGGAGGTGTCGCACGCGACGCTCGCCGACATCGGGCGCAACATGGCCGTGCACCGCAAGCGGCACGGCGGGCCGGGGCTGCACGCGCCGTTCTGGTACATGGCGCACGTGCGCGGGATCATCTACCAGCTCGGGCGGCTGCAGTTCGCCCGCGACCTGATGACGGGCAGGACCCTGGAGGCGGTGCGCGCGGCCGGGGTGCCGGTGGGCGAGCACGGGCGGACGCTGGGGCTGCACATCCCCGACTTCTGCGGGCCGTTCCCGCCCTGGGCCTGCGACGACTCCTTCGAGCGGGCGCGCGCCTTCTTCCCCAAGCACTTCCCCGGCGAGGACTACCCGGTGGTGACCTGCAGCTCGTGGCTGCTTGACGACCAGTTCGCGCAGTACCTCCCGGCGGGCTCGAACATCATGTCCTTCCAGCGTCGCTTCCGGCTGCTGCACCGCTTCGAGAGCAGCGGGATGATGGAGTTCATCTTCGGCGCCGACGCCAAGGTTGACCCGCTGCCGCGCCGCACCAGCCTGGAGCGCGCCGTCGCCGACCACCTCGCCGCCGGTGGCAGTTGGTACGGCCGGACCGGTTGGACGCCCCTCTAGCGCGTGTCCACGAAGGCGGCCAGGCCGTCCAGCATGACCTGGAGGTTGACCGTGAAGATCTCCTCCAGGTCGGCCAGGACGTCCGGGCTGTCGCGCAGCGCGCTCTGGCGCGGGTAGCGCTCGGCGCCCAGCTCCTCGTAGACGGCGGGCACGGTCACCGCGCGCCAGTGGCCGAGCGAGGTGGCCTCGCCGCGCCGTCCCGAGGCGATCTCGCTCACCCGCAGCAGCGCCAGCCCCTGCACGAGCCCGCTGACGCCCAGGTAGAGGCGGTGGGTGAGCACCGGGTCCAGGCCCAGCCCGTCGAAGGCGCCGAGGCCGCGCTCGAAGCGGGCGAGCAGGCTGGGGACAAGCGGCGGCCGGACGGTCGCGATGACCTCCAGCAGCCACGGGTGGAGCGCGTACAGCTCCCACTCCCACCTGGCCGCGGCCTCCAGCTCGGCCCGCCAGCCTCCGGTCGCCTCGGCCCCGGCGTCCAGGCCCTCGGCGAAGACGGTCTCGACCATGAGGTCGATCAGCTCGTCCTTGCCGGCGAGGTAGGTGTAGAGCGACATCACCTTGACGCCGAGCAGGTTCGCCACGTGCCGCATGGACAGCCTCTCCAGGCCCCCGGCGTCGGCGATCCGCACCGCGGTGCGCACGATCGCCTCCCTGGACAGGGCCGTCTCGCCGCGCGGCCCCCGCACCGGCGCCACGACCGTGCGCGCCGAGCGGCGGGCCCGGTAGGCACGGGCCTGGCAGGAGCGCGAGCAGTACAGGGGCCTGCGGCCCCGCCCGGGGAGCTCCAGTTCCTTCCCACACCGCGCGCACGCCACCATTTCGTCACACCTCATTTCCGTGACGAAACGATAACACCACCCGGTAAACGCCCGGTAGAGAGGAGGGCACGTACACCGTAAGGAGGAATGATGGTGAAAGCGGGTCTGCGGGAGTGGGCCGGGCTGGCGATCCTCATGCTGCCCGTCCTGCTCATCTCGGTCACCGTGACCGTGCTCCTGTTCGCCCTGCCCGCGCTGACCGCGGAGCTGCGGCCGAGCGGGGCGCAGCAGCTCTGGATCGTGGACGTCTACGCCTTCCTGCTGGCCGGGCTGCTCATCCCGATGGGGAACCTGGGCGACAGGATCGGCCGCAGGCGGCTGCTCCTGCTGGGCGCGGTGGCCTTCGGCGCAGCCTCCGCGGCGGCGGCGTTCGCGCCCACCGCCGAGCTGCTCATCCTCGCCCGCGGCCTCCAGGGCGCCGCGGCGGCCACGCTGATGCCGCCCACGCTCGCGCTCATCCGGGTGCTGTTCACCGACCCGCGCGGGCTTCGGATGGCCATCGCGATCTGGGCCGCGGTCTTCACGCTCGGCAGCGTGGCCGGGCCGGTGGCCGGAGGATGGCTGCTGGAGCACTTCTGGTGGGGCTCGGTCTTCCTGGTCAACGTGCCGATCATGCTCCTGCTGCTGGTGCTCGGCCCGCTGCTGCCGGAGTACCGCGACCCCGAGCCCGGCCGGTTCGACCTGGCCTCGGCGGGACTCGTCCTGCCGGCCGCGCTGCCCCTGGTCTACGCGGTGAAGAGGGCCGCCGAACAGGACTTCTCCCCGCTCACGTGGGCCGCGGCAGGGATCGGGCTGGTGTTCGCCGCGCTGTTCCTGCGCAGGCAGCGCACGCGGCCGGAACCGATGCTCGACCTCGCGCTCTTCCGGCGGCCCGGCTTCGGCCTGTCGCTGGCCGCCGCCACGCTCGCGGTCTTCGCCCTGGTCGGAACGTTCTACTTCATCACCCAGTACCTGATGTCCGTGCTAAGCCTGCGGCCGGTCGTGGCCGGGCTCATGATCGTGCCCGCCGCCGTCAGTTCGGCGGCCGGATCCGTGCTGGGCGCGGGCCTCACCCGCCGGCTGCGGCCCGGCCAGGTCATGGGAGCCGGGATGCTCTGCGGCGCGGCCGGGTTCCTGCTGATCGCGCGGCTGGGCACACAGGCCGACCTGCCGCTGCTGTTCGGCGGGCAGATCCTGCTGGGCTGGGGCATCGGCTCGGTGCAGGCGCTCGCCTCCGGCCTGGTCGTCTCCACGGCGCCGCCGGAGAAGGCCGGGTCGGCCTCCGGCCTGTTCGAGTCGGCCACGGAGTTCGGGCAGGCGCTCGGCGCCGCCGTACTGGGGAGCATCGGGATGGCCGTCTACCGCGCGGGCCTGGCCGCGAGCATGCCAGAGCAGGTGCCGCCCGAGCGCGCGGCGCTCGCGGGGGAGACGCTCGGCGGCGCCCTCGCCACCGCCGCCGACCTGGCCTCCGCCGCCGGTACGGCACTCGCCGCCGCGGCCCGCGCCGCCTACGTGGACGGCATGCGGACGGCGGCGCTGGCCGGAGCCGTCGTCATGCTGGCCATGGGCATCCTGGTCCTGCGCGCGCACAGATCTGGCCAACTGTGCTAAATTCTGGCCATGCGGTCAGAAAACAAGCCGTCCGGCCAACGATCGTTCATCGAGGAGGCCAGGCGGGCGCAGATCATCGCCTCGGCCATCGAGGTCCTGGCCGAGTCGGGCTGGGCCGGTGCGTCGCTGGCGAACATCGCCAGGCACGCCGGTATCAGCAAGGGCGTCATCTCCTACCACTTCGCCGGCAAGGACGAGCTGATGGAGGAGGTGGTCGACCAGGTCTACGCGAGGATCGCCGAGTACGTGCTGGCGAAGATGGAGGGCGAGAAGTCCGCGACCGAGCTCCTGCGCACGCACGTCCTGGCGGTCGCCGAGCACATGCGCGGAAACCGCGCCCAGCTCAAGGCCATCGGCGAGATCTTCCACAACCTGCGCGGCGCCGACGGCGGTCCCCGTTACGGCCCGCACACCAGCGAGGAGATCTTCCAGGCGCTGGAACTGGTCTACAAGCTCGGCCAGGACACCGGCGAGTTCCGCGCCTTCGACCGCCGCGTCATGGCGGTCACCCACTCCGCCGCCGTCGACGCCATGTTCGCCTACTGGGTGGTCATCCCCGGCCACGACCTCGACGCCCACGCGCGTGAGCTGGCCGACCTCCTCGAAAGGGCCGTCAAGTGAAGACCGAGACCCGCACCAGGCTGGCCGCCGTCGACAACCTGCGCGTCGTGCTGACCGTCCTCGTCGTCCTGCACCACGTCGCCGTCACCTACGGCAACATCCCCGCCTGGTACGTCTTCGAGAAGGCGCAGGACGGCACCGGCGTGCTCCTCGACCTCCTGATCATGTTCAACCAGGCGTTCTTCATGGGGTTCTTCTTCCTCATCTCCGGCTTCTTCACCCCGCGCTCCTACGACCGCAAGGGGCCGGGGCCGTTCCTGCGCGACCGGCTGAAGCGGCTCGGCATCCCGCTGCTGGCCTACCTGCTGTTCCTGCGGCCCTTCGCGCTGCTCGGCAGCTACGACGGCACGCTGCCGTACTGGAAGTTCTACCTCGGCTCGTGGGACCCGGGACCGATGTGGTTCGTGGAGGTCCTGCTGGTTCTGACCGGCCTCTACGTGCTGTGGCGCCGCTCCGGCCGGCGCATCGAGGAACGGCGGGGCGAGCTGACCCTTCGCGCGGTCGCGCTGTTCACGGCCGGGCTGACGCTGGCCGTCTTCGCCTGGCGCTTCCTCGTGCCGGTGGGGCAGTACTGGCCGGTCGTCGGCCTGCCCACGCCCTCCTACCTGCCGCAGTACGCCGCCATGTTCGTCGTGGGCCTGTTCGCCTACCGGCGCGGCTGGTTCGAGACGCTGCCCAGGTCGGCGGCCAGGTACGGGTTCATCGCGGCCGGTGTCGCCTCGGCTGTGCTGCTGCCCGCCGGGGTGTGGACCACGGGCTGGGTCGCCCAGCTCGGACTGGCGGCATGGGAGTCGGCGTTCGCGGTCTCGATGGTGATCGCGCTCAGCGTGTGGTTCCGTGAGCGCTTCAACCGGCAGGGGCCGCTGGGCAGGTTCCTGGCCGAGCAGGCGTTCACCGTCTACATCATCCACCCGCTCGTGCTCGTCGGCGTCAGCACCCTGCTGGCCGGGCTGGCGGCGCCGGCCATCGCCAAGTTCGCGGTCGTGGCGGCGCTGACGCTGCCGATCTGCTGGGGGCTGGCCTACCTGGTGCGCTCGATCCCCGGAGCCCGGCGGATTCTCTGAGCACCACCGGCAGCGCGTCTGCGCGGGCGCCAACCAGCCGGACTTCGACGCCGGGCTCGACGACCGCGTCGTCGTCTCCGGCCCGTCCGCCCTGCTGTTCGACCGCGCCAGGTACCGCCGCGACAACGCCTACACCCTGTCCGACGACACGCCCTCCTACCGCTTCACCGGCTGCGCGGACAAGCGCGCGCTGTGGGTGGGCAACGTCCTGACCACCGGCCCGACCACGGTCGCCCTCTCCATCCTGTACGGCGGCGCCGACCACCCCGTCACGATCACCGCCTACGCCAGAGCGTGAAGCCCCGCGGCGATTGGGCAGTATGGGGTGTATGCGACTCCGCTCCCGCCTCCACCGATGGGACAAACGCCTGTTCAAGGCCGTTGCCAACGCGCACCTGCCCGGCTTCGAGAGCGTCCTGCCGCCGCTGTCCAACGCGGCCAACAACGCCGTCCTGTGGGGCGTCGTGGCAGGCGGGCTCGCCTTCACCGGCCGGCGCAGGCTGCGCAGGGCGGCCACCCGCGGCCTGCTGGCCATCAGCGTGGCCAGCCCGCTGGCCAACATCGCGGCCAAGCGGGCCTTCAACCGCAAGCGCCCGCTGCCGGACATCCTGCCGCTGGCACGGGTGCTGAGGACCCCGACGTCGACCTCGTTCCCCTCGGGCCACTCGGCCACGGCCGCCGCCTTCGCCACCGCGGTCGCGATGGAGGCGCCGCGGCGGGTCAGCGTGCCCGTCGGCGTGGTGGCGGGCGCGGTCTGCTTCTCCCGCGTGTACACCGGCGTGCACTACCCGGGCGACGTGGTGGCCGGGGCGGCCATCGGGGTGGCCGCCGGGCTGTTCACCCGGCGACTGTGGCCCCAGGTGGGCGAGGCCGTACCGGTGCTGCGCAGGACGCCGCAGCGGGCGCGGCGGGAGGAGCCCGAGGGCGGTCAGTCGGAGTAGAAGCCGTCCAGCACCTTGCCGTGGTGCTCCTCCACGACCTTGCGCTTGATCTTGAGGCTGGGCGTCAGCTCCCCGGTCTCCACGGTGAAGTCCTCGGCCAGGACGGCGAACTTCTTCACCGTCTCGTAGCTGGCCAGGGTGGAGTTGACCTCGTCGATGGCCTTCTGGACCTCCGAGCGCATCCGCGGGTGCTCGCGCAGCGCCTCGGCGTCGGCGGGCAGGTTCTCGGCCTCGGCCCACGGCCGCACCACGTCCATGTCGAGCGTGACCAGCGCGGTGCAGTAGTGGCGACGGTCGCCGTGGACGAACACGTGCGACAGGTACGGGCAGGCGGCCTTGATGCGGCCCTCCAGGTAGGTGGGCGCGACGTACTTGCCGCCCGAGGTCTTGATGAGCTCCTTCTTGCGGTCGGTGATGCGCAGCCTGCCCTCGTCGTCGAGCTCGCCGATGTCACCGGTGTGCAGCCAGCCGTCCTCCAGCGCCTCGGCGGTGTCCTGGGGCAGGCCGTGGTAGCCGCGCATGATGCCGCGCCCGCCGATGAGCACCTCGCCGTCCTCGGCGATCTTCACGGTGGTGCCGGGCAGGGGCGGGCCGACGGTGCCGAACCTGACCGTGTCGGGCCGGTTCAGGAAGCTGCCGGCCGACGACTCGGTCAGGCCGTACCCCTCCAGAATGGTCAGCCCGGCGGCGTCGAAGAACTCCGCGATGTCCTGCGACAGCGGGGCGGCGCCGGAGATGAAGAAGCGGATGCGCCCGCCGAAGCGCTCGCGCAGCTTGGCGAAGACGAGCCGGTCGGCCAGGCGGTACTCGATGCCCGTGGTGACCGGGATGGACGCGCCGCGCTGGCGGGCCCGCACGACGCGCACGCCGGTGGCCTTCGCCCAGGTGAAGATGCGCAGCTTGAGGCCGCCCTCGTTGCGCATGTTCGCGGCCACCGTGTTGTGGATCTTCTCGAAGATACGCGGCGCGGCGGCCATGAACGTGGGCCTGAGCACGCCCATGTTCTCCGCGATCTTGTCGAGCCTGCCGTCGATGGCGGTGGGCACGCCGCAGTCGATCATGACGACCTCCAGCAGCTTGCCGAAGGAGTGCGACAGCGGCAGCCACAGGAAGTGCAGGTCGTCGGGGCCCAGCAGGCCCAGCTCGCGTACCGAGGAGGCGGCGAACAGCCAGTTGTCGTGGGTCAGCTCCACGCCCTTGGGCCGCCCGGTCGTGCCGGAGGTGTAGATGAGCGTGGCCAGGTCGTCGTCGGAGATGGCGTCGACCATGGCGTCGTAGTCGCCCTCGCCGGCCACCTCCGACAGGGGCACGACCCAGCCGTCGTCGGCGGCCGTCCCGTCGATGACCACGACGTGCCGCACGTCGGGCAGCTTCTCGCGCACCGAGCGCAGCTTGGCGACCTGGTCGTCGTCCTCGGCGATGACGAGCGTGCTGCCGGAGTCGGTGATGACGAACGCGGACTCGTCGGCGGTGTTGGACGGGTAGATCGTCGTGGTGGCGGCGCCGGTGGACAGCACGGCCAGGTCGGCCAGGATCCACTCCAGGCGGGTGGAGCACAGCAGCGCCACCCGCGTGCCCGGTCCCGATCCCAGCCCGGCCAGCCCGAGCGCCAGCTCGCGCACCCGGTCGCCGGTTTCTCGCCACGACAGGGACGTCCAGCCGCTCTCGGACGGGGTGCGGTAGGCCTCGGCGTCCGGGGTGGCGTTGACCCGGTCGCGCAGCAAGGCGGGAATGCTGGACATGCCTGACCTCCTGAGGGGGTGATGGTCCTGACAATAGGACGAACACCCTCGGAGAGTCGATGGTGCCGGTCAGTCACCTCCCGCGCGGGTCGCCGCGATCGCCACGTCCGCCCCGCCGCTCGCGCGCACCTCCCAGGCGCCGCAGTCGCAGCGGAAGTACGCCACCAGGCCCTCGGACGTGCGATGGGAGGAGACGGCGGTCAGTTCGTGCAGGTGTGTGGAGCGCATGGCTCCAGCCTGATGTAATGAGCTTGTGCATTTCAACGCTTACGGAGGCAACGGGGCGGCCCTGTCGGCCGACCTGGTCAACACCGCCGACTACTCGCCGCGGGCGCTGACGCGGATCCTGTCCGCCAACGCGATGCTGCGCGCCGAGCTCACCCCGGGCCAGGCCGGCGAGCTGGAGCTGTGGGCGGGCCGGCTCGACCCCGTCTTCGGCGAGCGCGACCAGGACGTCCAGATCGAGCTGATCAACGACCTGCTCAAGCTGACCGCGGCCACGCCGTACGTCAGCGCGCACGACGGCAGGCGGCCGCACCTGCACTTCTACTCCGTCGACGCGGACATCGTCAGCAGGGCCAAGGACACCACCGCCGGCGGGCTGGCCATGGCCATCTCCTTCTCCGACGGCCGCCGCCTCGGCCGCTGCGACCGCGAGGGCTGCGCGACGGTCTACGTCGACACCTCGCGCAACGGCCGCCGCCGCTTCTGCGCGCTGGCCTGCGCCAACCGGGTCAACGTGGCCAACCACCGGGCCCGCCGCCGCACTCCCTGACCAGGCGGTCCAGGCGTGGCGCGTAGGTGACGTGGAAGACCAGCGACGCCGCGCCGATCGCCGCCGCGTCGGCGGCGATGGGGGAGACCTCCACGCGTACGGCCTGCAGCCCGCGCGCCAGCACCCGGGTCGAGACCGCCCGCCCGATCACGTCCCGGTAGAGCCCGCCCAGCTCCCGAACCGCAGGCCCGCCCAGCACGAGCAGGTCCACGTCGAGCATGTTGACCACGGAGACGGCGGCGTCGGCCAGCCGGTCGGCCGCCTGCTCGGCCACCGAGCGCGCCAGCGGATCCCCGGCCGCCGCGGCGGCGCACAGCGCCGCGTGGCTGAGCCGCCCGCGCCGCAGCACCGACTCCGCGCCCAGCGCCAGGCGCTCCCTGACCGTGGCCACCATCGCGCTCGGGCAGCACAGCGCCTCCACGCAGCCGCGGTTGCCGCAGTAGCACTCCGGCCCGTCCGGCATCACGGTGACGTGGCCGAACTCGGCGGCGTTGAGCGTGCGGCCCCGGTAGACCTGACCGTCCAGGAACAGGCCGCCGCCGATGCCGGTGCCCAGGTACAGGTAGGCGAAGCTGGGCACGGCGCGGGCCAGCCCCGCCCAGCGCTCGCCGATCGCCGCCGCCGTGGCGTCGTTGTCGACGGTGACCGGGTAGCCGACGTGGCGTTCCAGCAGGCTCCTGATCGGGACGCCGTCCCAGCCGGGCAGGCGCGGCGGGGTCACGATCACGCCGTCCGGGTCGAGCGGGCCGGGGGAGGCCAGGCCCACGCCGAGCACCTTGTGATCCGGCACGCCCGCCTCCTTCAGCAGGCGGCGCGCGGTACGGGCCAGCGTCCTGACGACCGGCTCCGGCTCCGCCCCGCGTACCGGGCGGTGGAGCTTGACCAGCGGGCGGCCGGCCAGGTCGGCCAGCACGTAGGAGACCTCGCCGGGGTCGAAGTGGATACCGAGCGCGTACCCGGCGGCCGGGTCGACGCGCAGGATCGTGCGGGGCTTGCCGCCGGCGCCGGGCGCGGAGCCGTCCTCGACGACCAGCCCGTCCTCCAGCAGCCTGCGGACGATGACGGAGACGGCCTGCGGCGTCAGCCCGGTGACGGCGGCGATCTGGACCCGGCTGATGCCGTCGCTGGCCTGGACGGCCTCCAGCACGACCGCCCGGTTGTAGGTGCCGACCTTGGGCAGGTTGGTGCCCATCTGCATGTGGTCAATCTCACACGAAGGCGTTGACTCTGTAAATCAATTTGATTTACCTTCGCGGTTAACTCGGCGACATACGGGAGTCCCCCGATGAAACGTGTCCTGATCGCCTCGATCCTCATCATCGGCGTGGCGGCCTGCGGCTCCGGAACGAAGGAGCCCGCCGCCGGCGGCGCCAAGGAACTCGAAGTCCTCTACAAGGTCGAACCCACCTGGCCGCACCTGGAGAAGATGCTCCAGAACGCCAAGAAGCAGTACGAGGCCGCGCACAAGGGTGTGACCGTCAAGCTGACCCCGGTCCAGGGCAACAACGAGGCTTACTACACCAAACTCGCGCTGCTCAACCGCTCCGCCGACTCCGCGCCCGACCTCTACTACCACGACACCTTCCAGGTCAACGCCGACGTCGCCGCGGGCAAGCTGGCCGCGCTGGACGACTACCTCGGCTCCTGGCCCGACTGGGGCACCCAGTTCCCCGACTCGGTCAAGCAGGCGGCCAAGGGCGGCGACGGCAAGATCTACGGGGTCCCGATCAGCACCGACACCCGCGGGCTCTGGTACCACAAGGACGTGCTGGCCAAGGCCGGCCTCGCCGTACCGTGGGAGCCCAAGACGTGGGCGGACGTGCTCGCGGCGGCCCGCGCGATCAAGCAGAAGGTCCCCGGGGCCGTCCCCTTCAGCATGTACTCCACCAAGATCCACGGCGAGGCGTCGACCATGCAGGGCTTCGAGATGCTCCTGTACGGCACGCCCGCCGGCACCCTCTACGACGAGACCCAGAAGAAGTGGGCGAGCGCGGGCAAGGGCTTCACCGACTCCCTCGCCTTCATCAACACGATCTACCGCGAGAACCTCGGCCCCAAGCTGGCCGACGCCCACAACGCCAAGCTGTCGGACAAGCACACGCTGGAGTGGTTCCCGCAGGCCAAGCTCGGCATCCTGCTCGACGGCGCCTGGACCCCCTCGGCGTGGAAGCCGACCGGCACCAAGCCGTGGCCGGAATGGCAGCAGAAGATGGGCTGGACGCGGATGCCGACGCAGAACGGCCAGGCCCCCGGCGCGGTGAGCATGTCGGGCGGCTGGGTGATGGCGATGAGCTCCTACACCCCGCACAAGAAGGAGGCCTTCGACTTCATCACCACGGCCACCAACAAGGACAACTCGATGCTCTACTCCATCGGCACCGGCGACCTGACCACGCGCAAGGACGTCGCGGCCGACCCCGCCTACAGCGCCGACAACCCGTCGCTGAAGTTCTGGACCGACCTGGCCGAGGTCACCCACTACCGCCCGGCCTTCGAGGAGTACCCGAAGGTCTCGGCGGAGGTCCAGGAGGCCATGGAGGCGGTCACCACCGGCGCGCGCAGCCCGGAGGAGGCGGCCAAGGCATACACCGGCACGCTGCCCGGCGTCGTCGGCGGTCCCGGCAAGGTCGTCGCGGGCGGATGACGGCCACCGCGCTGGCGCGCCCGGTCGCGCGGGGCCCGTCGGGCAGGCGCCGGGCCCTGCGCAGGCTGGCCCCGCTCGGACCCGCGCTGGTCCTGCTCGTGCTCTTCCTGGCCGGGCCGATCCTGTGGAGCCTGTACGTCGCGTTCACCAACGAGACGCTCACCGGCACGAACTCGGTCAGCCCGAGCTTCGTCGGCCCGGCCAACTTCGTGCGCATGTTCGGCGACGCCGACTTCGTCAACTCCTTCACCCTCACCTTCGTCTTCGTGATCGGCTCGGCCGTCGTCGGCCAGAACACGCTCGGCCTGATGATCGCGCTGCTGCAGCGGGGCCGTTCGCGGGCCACGCGCAGCGTCGTCAACGGCGTGGTGATCGCGGCCTGGGTCATGCCCGAGGTCGTCGCGGCACTGTGCTGGTTCTCCTTCCTGGCCGAGGAGGGCACGCTCAACACGCTGACCGGCATCGGCCAGGAGTGGCTCTACACCGCGCCGATGGTCGCGGTCATCCTGGCCAACGTCTGGCGCGGGACCGCCTTCTCGATGCTGGTGTACTCGGCGGCGCTGTCGGAGGTGCCCGCGGAACTGGTCGAGGCGGCGGCCGTCGACGGCGCCGGAACCTGGCAGCGGCTGTGGCACATCACGCTGCCGCTGATCCGGCGCTCGATCATGGCCAACCTCATGCTCATCACCCTGCAGACGCTGGCCAGCTTCGGCCTGATCTACACCCTGACCGGCGGCGGGCCCGGCAACGCCAGCCAGACCACGCCGCTCTACATGTACGACAAGGCCCTGCGCTACGGCGAGATCGCCTACGGCTCGGCCATGGCCCTGGTGATGCTGGTGATCGGGGCGCTGTTCTCGCTGGTGTACCTGCGGCTGATCAAGGTGGAGGACTGAGGGATGGGCCGACTCGCCGCCCGGATCGCGCTGCTGGTCGTGGCCGTGTCGTTCGCGGCGCCGTTCCTGTGGGTGGTCGTCGCCTCGGTCCAGCCGGGCGCCGGGCTGTCGGCGCGGCCGACGGGGGAGTTCTCGCTGGGAAACTTCCAGGCGGTGCTCACCTGGGAGACCACGATCCTGCCGGTGATCAACTCCATCGTGATCTCGGCGGGGACCGCGCTGATCACCGTGCTCGTCGCGGCGCTGGCCGCCTACCCGCTCTCACGCTACGAACTGCGCTACAAGCGCTCGTTCATGCTGACGCTGCTGTTCACGACCGGGCTGCCGCTGACGGCGATCATCGTGCCGGTGTACTCGATGTTCTACCGCTTCAACCTCTACGGCTCGGTGCCGGCGATGGTGCTGTTCCTGGCGGCCAGCGCGCTGCCGTTCGCGATCTGGCTGATGAAGAACTTCATGGACGGCGTGCCGGTCGGGCTGGAGGAGGCGGCCTGGGTGGACGGCGCCGGCTGGGTGCAGTCGCTCGTGCGCGTGGTGGGCCCGCTGATGGCGCCCGGCATCGCCGTGGTCGGCATCTTCGTCTTCGTCGGCCAGTGGGGCAACTTCTTCGCCCCCTTCGTCCTGCTCGACGAGCCGGAGGAGGCGCCGGCGGCGGTCACCATCTACACCTTCTTCTCCCAGTACGGTCAGGTCGCCTACGGGGAGCTGGCCGCCTTCTCGATCATCTACACGGCCCCGGCGGTCGTGCTCTACGTGGCGGTCAACAAGTACCTGGCCGGCACGTTCAACCTCGGCGGCGCGGTGAAGGGCTGACCGGAGGCTTGCGGAGAAAACTTGGGTCGGGTACAGTTCCCGACGTCTTATCGCCGAGCCCCAGGGGGCAGCCGAAGTGAGGTTCTGAGGTCGCGGGCACCGCGCCGTTCCGCCCTGTCGTGGGCACGTGCGCAACCTGGACCTCTGGCGTTCCGCCACCTCACGTGGGCGTTTCGCGGTGTTTCCCGCCAAGTCACGAATTGTTGATCTTTTGTGACGGGAGCCACCTTATGTCATTTTCCGTAGTCATCGACCGCGTCTCCTACGGCTGGGCCGACGGGACGCAGGTGCTCGACCGGCTCGAGACCGCCTTCCCGGCGGGACGCACCGGACTGATCGGCGCCAACGGGTCGGGCAAGTCCACCCTGCTCAAGATCCTCGCCGGTGAGCTGCTGCCCACCGGCGGCAGCGTGAGCCTGTCCGGCCGGGTCGGCTACCTGGCGCAGAACCTCACCCTGCGCCACGAGTCCACCGTCGCCGACCTGCTCGGCATCAGCGAGGTCCGGGCCGCGCTGCGTGCCATCGAGTCGGGCGACGTGGCGCTCGCGCACTTCGAGACCGTCGGCGACGACTGGGACGTCGACGGCCGCGCCCGCGCCGAGCTCGACCGGCTGGGCCTGGACCACGTCGGCCTCGACCGGACCGTCGGCACGCTGTCCGGCGGCGAGGTCGTCATGGTCGGGCTGGCCGCGCAGTTCCTCAAGAACCCCGAGGTGCTGCTGCTCGACGAGCCCACCAACAACCTCGACCTGGACGCCCGCGAGCGGCTCTACGCCGCCGTCGGCGCCTGGCCGCGGGTGCTGGTGATGGTCAGCCACGACCGCGCCTTGCTGGCGCTGGCCGACCAGATCGCCGAGCTGCGCGAAGGCCGGGTGCGGATGTTCGGCGGCAACCTGGACGACTACGAGCGCATGCTCGCGGCCGAGCAGGAGGCGGCCGAGCGGACGCTGCGCACCGCCGAGGCGGACGTGCGCAGGCAGAAGCGTGACCTCGCCGAGGCGCACGTCAAGCTCGACCGCCGGGTCCGCTACGGCAACAAGATGAACGCCCAGAAGCGGGAGCCGAAGATCATCATGAACGCCCGCAAGCGGGAGGCCCAGGTCTCCGCGGGCAAGCACCGCATCATGCACACCGAGAAACTGGAGGGAGCCCGTGAACGGCTGACCGAGGCCGAGCAGGCCGTCCGCGAGGACCGCGAGATCCGCATCTCTTTGCCCGAGACCGCCGTGCCCGCCGGGCGCGTGGTTTTGGAGCTGCCACTGGGCGGGGGCGGCGCGGCCGTACTGGAGAGGCTGCTTGTCCAGGGGCCGGAGCGGATCGCGCTGACCGGGGCCAACGGCTCCGGCAAGACCACGCTGCTGCGGCGCATCGGGGACGGCGCCCAGGTGCCCGTCCGGTTCCTTCCGCAGCGCCTGGACCTGCTGGAGGAGGGCGCGAGCGTGCTCGACAACGTGCGCGCCTTCGCCCCCGACGCCGCCGTCACCGAGGTACGCGCGCGGCTGGCCCGCTTCCTGTTCCGCGGCGAGCGAGTCCACCAGACGGTGTCCACGCTGTCGGGCGGCGAGCGCTTCCGGGCCACGCTGGCGGCGCTGCTGTCGGCCGACCCGGCGCCGCAACTGCTCCTGCTGGACGAGCCCACCAACAACCTGGACCTGGCCAGCGTGCGCCAGCTCACCCAGGCGCTGTCGGCCTACCGGGGCGCGCTGATCGTGGCCAGCCACGATCTGCCGTTCCTGCGGGAGCTGGGCATCACCCGGTGGTTGCGGCAGGACAGGGAGCATGGCCTGTCGGAATCGTGAATTGACGCAAGGGGATCAACCGGGCAATAGTGTGGCAGGTGGCTGTCCCCCGGTTGATGACCTGCGTGCTCGCCCTCGCGACCCTCACCGCCTGTACCTCGGGCGTCAGCGGGCCCACCGGCGGCGAACCCGTCGCCAGGGGCGTCGCCGGCGGCCCCGGCACCGCCCGGCCCAGCACCGGCACGGGAACCACCGCGCCGCCCGCCACGGCGCTCACCCCGGAGAGCTACAAGAGCGAGCTGTCCGGCCGCAAGCAGGCCATGACCGACGCGATCGACTCCATGATGGGCGCCCGCACGGTCAAGACCCTGAACCAGCGGGTGGAACGTGCCGAGGAGGCCCTGCGCGGCGCCGCCGACGAGCTGTCGGCGGTGACGCCGCCCCCCGAGGTGCGCGCCCAGCACGACGCCTACGTCGGCAGCCTGCGCGAGTTCGCCGCCCAGCTCGGCTCGACCCTCGGCAAGGTCGGCAGCCGCGACGTGTGCACCCCCGGCGCGGTGCTCACCGACCTCGGCACGGCGCTCAAGCAGCTCGACGAGAGCGGCGCCGCGCTCCAGGCGGCCGGCGACTACCCGGCCGACGTCGTCGAGGTGAAGGCCGCCTCCAAGCAGACCCGGCGGCTGAGCAACGGCAAGTTCATCAAGCGGGAGGGCCTCAACGGCCGCAGCTCCCTGCAGATCGACAACGGCTCCACCCGCGACGCCGTGGTCACGGTGATGCGCGGCGGCACCAAGGCGTTCAGCATCTACATCCGCAAGAAGGCCAAGTACAAGGTACGCGGCGTCCGCGACGGCAACTACAAGATCTACTTCACCCACGGCGTCGACTGGGACGGCAAGAGCAGGGCTTTCACCCGCGACTGCAGCTTCGAGCGCTTCCAGAAGTCGGTGAAGTTCAAGACCACCTACACCTCGACGCAGATCCTCTGGCACGACTGGCGGATCACCCTGCACGCGGTCTCCGGCGGCAACGCGCCGACCGACCCCGTGGACCCGGAGAGCTTCCCCAAGTAGGCCGAAGGGCCGCACGGACGACCGCGCGGCCCCTTCTGCGTCACGTCAGGACGAGAACAGCATGCCGAGGAAGCTGTCCTTGCGACGGTGACCGTGGTGGTAGCCGCCGTGGTGACCCCCGTGGGAGGGAGCGCCCCAGGCCGGGCCGCCGGGCGCGGGCGGCGGCGCGGCACGGTACTGCGACTCCATCCTGGTGATCGTCTCGAGCTCGCCGTAGTCCAGGAAGATCCCCCGGCAGTTGTCACACTGCTCGATGTGGACCCCGTTGCGCTCATATGTCCGCATGTTGCCGCGGCACTTGGGGCACTGCATCCGCTTGGTCTCCTTGCCGTCAGGGGAAAACTCTGTGCGTGCGCCACTATGGCAGGCCCTGAGGGAGCCCGACAATTCTGTCGCACGCCTCGATCAACGAATGCTCCACCTCGTCGAGTTCCCGGCCGTCGCGGGCGGCGTTCACGACCGCCACCGCCGCGAGCTGCGCGGTCAGCGCGCGGGCCGGGACGTCCAGCCGCGCCCAGGGGTCGGCCGGGTCCAGCGCGGGGCCGCCGGAGGCCAGATATGCGCCCAGGAACCGCTCCCAGACGGGCGTCCCCAGCAGTCCCGCCGCGTACCAGGCCGCGGGCCTGGCCAGGTCCCAGACCGGGTCGCCGACGCCCAGGTCGTCGATGTCGATGAGCAGCCAGCGCTCGCGGCGCACGAGCTGGCCCAGGTGCCAGTCGCCGTGGGTGAGCAGTCCGGGGGTGGGCTCCGGCTCGGGCAGGCTGGCGAAGGCCCGCCGTACGAGCCGCTCGACGGGGCCGTCGCCCGGCATGCGCCGCACCGCGCGGGCGGCGCGCGCGGGTCCGCCCGCCTCGGGCAGCGGCATCACCAGCGGCAGGGGTACGGCATGCAGCCGCGCCAGCAGCCTGGCCCCCTCCTCCCACGGCGCCGTGTCCGGATCGACGGTCTGCCCGGCGGGCCAGACGGTGACGGCCCGCCCCGCCACCTTCAGCACCTCGGTTTCCAGGGGCGCGAGCATGATCCCGCTGAGCGCGGCGGCGGCGGTCGCGCGTAACCTCGGCGCCAGCAGCACCGGGTCGTCGCGCTCCGAGTGCGCCTTGACCACCACCTCGCCCCTGCGCACCACGACCACGTCGGTGCGGCTGGGATGGACGTCGGGCGCGCCCGTCCCCCCGTACTCGGCCGCCACCCTCGCCAGTTCTTCCGTGAGACCCACTTGATAAGACTAGGTGTCGCAGCACGATGACCGACCGGGGAGAACTCATGAAGATCAGCTTCGGGGCGCCGACCTCGGGTCCGTGGGCACGGCCGGACAACCTGCGTCAGGTGGCCGGACGTGCGGAGGAGCTCGGCTACGCGGGCCTGTGGACCTTCCAGCGCCTGCTCTATCCGGAGGGCCACCCGATGGGGCCCGTCTACCGTAGCGTGCACGATCCGCTCATCACGCTGGCCCACCTGTCGGCCGTCACGAGCCGGATCGAGCTGGGCGTGGGCGTGGTCAACGCGTTCATGCAGCCGGTGATGCTGGCCAAGCAGTTCGCCACGCTCCAGACGCTCGCGGGCGGCCGGCTGGTGGCCGGGGTCGGGCTGGGCTGGGTGGAGGAGGAGTTCACCGCCTCGGGCGTGGACTTCGCCGGGCGCGGGCGCAGGGCCGAGGAGTTCGTGCAGGTGCTGCGCGCCTGCTGGAACGACGAGGTCGTGGCCTACGAGGGCGAGTTCTACCGGGTGCCGCCCGCCCACATGGACCCCAAGCCGGAGCCGGGCCCGCCGCCCGTCCTCCTGGGCGGGGCGGCCGAGCCCGCGCTGCGCAGGGCCGGGCGGATCGGCGACGGCTGGATGAGCTCCAGCCGCGAGGACCTCACCACGATCGACGCGAAGATCGCCGTGGTGCGGGCGGCGGCCGAGGAGGCCGGGCGCGACCCGGGCGCGCTGCGCTTCGTCGTCAGGGGCGTCACCAAGGTCCGTTCCGGGCAGCGGGCGCCGCTGACCGGAACCTACGAGCAGATCCGCGCCGACGTGGACGAACTGGCCGGCAAGGGCGTGACCGAGCTCTTCCACGACCTCAACTTCGACCCCGAGATCGTCACCGCCGAGCCGGGGGAGGCCATGCGCCGCGCCGAGGAGGCCCTGGAGGCACTCGCCCCACGTCCCTAGCCAGCAGCTCGCCCCCGTCCCTGGCTACCAGCGCCCCCAGTCCCTAGCCACCAGCTCGTCCCGTCCCTGGCTACTGGCTCGCTCCCACTGCCTGGCTACCAGGCCGGGCGAGGGGTTCCTGGCTAGCGGGCCAGGCGGAGGGCCTCCGCGGCGACGGCGTGGCGCAGGGCGCGGATGCCGTCCCTGCCGCGTACCGGGTGGACGAAGTTGGTGAGCAGGACGACCGTCAGGCGGTGCGTGGGATCGACGACCAGCGAGGTGCCGGTGAAGCCGGAGTGGCCGAAGGCGCCCTCCAGCGGGCCGACGATGGACGGGTCGCCGAGCCGTACGCCCAGACCGTGGCGGAAGGCGGCGCCTTCCGCGCCCTGGTCGCGCAGCATCTCGGCGACGGTCTCCGGCCGCAGCACGGGCCCGCCGCCGAGCCGCAGGTTCTCGCCGAAGCGCAGCACGTCGTCGGCCGTGGAGAAGATCCCCGCGTGCCCGGCGACGCCGCCGAGGCCGTACGCGGTCTCGTCGTGCACCCGCCCGCGCACGCAGCCGGGGCCGGGACGCTCCGGCTTCCACTCGGTGGCGGCGATCCTGGGCAGCTCGGCGGCGCCGGGGTTGTAGCCGGTGTCGGAAAGGCCCAGCGGGCCGGTGACCCGGTCACGGGCGAGCTCGTCGAGCGGCGCCCCACCGGCCAGCTCGGCGATCCGGCCGACGGTGACCATGCCGACGTCGGTGTAGAGGTACGGCCCGCCGACCGGCCCGGTCACCGGCGTGGCGAGCATGGCGGCCATGCGCTCAGCCGGATCGGCGTCGGGCAGTTCGAGGTCGATGCGGCGGGTGGCCTGCAGCCCGGCGGTGTGGGTGAGCAGCCGGCGCAGCGTGATGCGCGGATCCTTGCCCGGCAGCCACCTGGCCACCGGCTCGTCCAGCCCCACGAGCCCGTCCTCGGCCAGCGACAGCACCACGGACGTGGTGAACAGCTTGCTGATCGAGGCCAGGTCGAAGATCGAGTCGCGGCGGGCCGCCGGCCGTTCCCCGGCGAGCGTGAACTCCAGGTCGGTGTAGCGGACCAGTTCGCCCGCGACGGAGGAGGCGGCCACGGCGCCGTCGACGGAGATGACCGCCACGGCGGCCGGGACGGTGCCGGGAACCGCTTCCGCCAGGATCGCGTCGAGCCGGTCGGACATCAGCTCTGCGCGCCTTCCAGCGCGTCGGCCAGCCGTTCCCCGTGCTCCTCCAGCAGCGTGCGCGCGGCCTCGACGCCGATGCCGTGCCTGATCATCAGCACCGCGACCTTGGCCTGGCCGTCGGCGCTCTCCAGCGCCTTGCGCGCGGCCCCGGCGTCGGCGCCGGTGATGTCGGCGACCATGCGCACCGCCCGCCCGGCCAGCTTGGAGTTCATGGCCGACATCTCGATCATCTGGTTGCCGTAGGTACGGCCCAGCCTGACCATCGAGATCGTGGAGATCATGTTCAGCACGAGCTTCTGGGCGGTGCCCGCCTTGAGCCTGGTCGAACCGGTCACCACCTCGGGCCCCACGACGACCTCGATCCCGTGCTCGGCCGCCGCCGACAAGGGCGCGCCGGCGTTGCACGACAGGCCCACGGTCAGCGCCCCGCGCCCGGCGGCCTCACCGAGCGCGCCGATCACGAAAGGGGCGCGCCCGCTGGCCGAGACGCCGACGACGGAGTCGTCCGCGCCGACCTCCAGCTCCGCGATCGCGGCGGCGCCCGCCTCGGCGTCGTCCTCGGCGCCCTCGATGGAACGGGTCAGCGCGTCGGGGCCGCCGGCGATGACGCCCTGGACCAGCGACGGGTCCGTGCCGAACGTGGGCGGGCACTCCGAGGCGTCCAGCACGGCCAGCCGGCCCGAGGTGCCCGCGCCGACGTAGATCAGCCGGCCGCCGGCGGCCATCCGCGCGGCGATCGCGTCGATGGCGGCGGAGATGTCCGGCACGGCCACGGCGACCGCGGCGGGGACGGACGCGTCGGCCTGGTTCATCAACTGGGCGATCTGCTCGGTCGGCAGCCGGTCGATCTGGCTGTAGCGCGGATCGCTCTGTTCCGTGGACAGCTCCGGATCACTCATGACGCTAATTTCCACCATCTACTTCTCTCTTGTAAATAACTTTCAGACAATGGGTTCATGCAACACGTACGAACCGGAGCGGAACGCCTGGCCAACGACCCCTCGCTCGTCCCCGGCGAGCGGATCGGCCTCATCACCAACCCGACGGGCGTCCTGCCCGACCTGACGCCCACCCTGGAGGCGCTGCTGGCGGCCGGAGTGCCGGTCACGGCGCTGTTCGGGCCCGAGCACGGCATGCGCGGCACCGCCCAGGCGGGCTTCAGCGAGCAGGACGCGCTCGACCCCAGGTCCGGGCTGCCCGTCTACGACACCCACCAGATCTCCGGCGCCGAGCTGGACGCCGTCGTGGCCGCCTCGGGGGTGGACACGCTGGTCTTCGACATCGCCGACGTCGGCACCCGCTTCTACACCTACATCTGGACGATGTACGACCTGCTGGCCTCCGCCGTCCGGCTGGGCGTGCGCTTCGCCGTCCTCGACCGGCCCAACCCCCTCGGCGGGACCGTCGTCGAGGGCCCCCTGCTCGACCCCGCCTTCGCCAGCTTCGTCGGCCGCTTCCCGCTGCCGATCCGCCACGGCAGGACCGCGGGGGAGCTGGCCCTGATGTTCGACCCCGGCGTGCGGGTCGTCGAGATGGACGGCTGGACGCGCGAGATGTCCTACGCCGAGACCGGGCTGCCCTGGGTGATGCCGTCGGTCAACATGCCGACCGTCGACACCGCCCTGGTCTACCCCGGCACCGGGTTGTTCGAGGGCACCAACTTCTCCGAGGGCCGGGGGACCACCCGGCCGTTCGAGCTGGTCGGCGCGCCGTACGCGGACGAGCGCTACGCCCGCGAGCTCAACGCCCTCGGCCTGCCCGGCGTCCGCTTCCGCGAGGTGTACTTCACCCCCACCTTCCAGAAGCACGCCGGGACCACCGTGTGCGGCGTCCAGCTCCACGTGCACGACCGGCGGGCCTTCCGCCCCGTGCTCACCGGCCTGTCGATGCTCCACCTGGCGCGCGTCCTCTACCCGGGCGACTTCGCCTGGTGGGGCCCCGACCTGTTCATGGAGCACCTGTGGGGCTCCGACACGCTCACGCGCTGCCTGGACGACGGCGGCGATCCCCGCCAACTGTGTCCCGACCCCAGCCTCCCCGATGGCCACCTGCTCTACCCCAGCTCGCGGCGGTAGAGCCAGAAGACGCGTTCGGCTCGCGCGCCCACGGCGCGCGAGTAGAACCGCAGCGGTCCCACCCACCCGATCTGCGCGTCGGCCTGCCCCTCGTCACGCTGGCAGGCCAGCGCGCGGCGCAGCAGCACCCGCCCCACGCCGAGACCCTGCGCCGCCGGGGCGGTGCCCATCGGGCCGAACCAGCCCGGCCGCCCGCCCCACGCCGCGAACGCCAGGATCTCCCCGTCGCGCTCGGCGTAGACGATGCCGTCGGCCGTCTCGGCCTCCCAGGCCCAGCTCTCGTTCCAGTTGCGGCGGACGAACTCCACGATCGGCGTCCTGTCGTCGCCGCCGGTGCGCACGCCGACGCGCACGCCCTGCCCCTCCAGCCGCGCCAGGTCCCGCTCCACCGACAGGTCCGCGGTGAGGTCGGCCGTCATGTTCCACGCCACGTGGTAGCGCTCGTAGCCCAGCCGCTCGGCCAGCGCCGCCGCGGGCGTGTAGCGCACGTCGATGCCCGGCCACGCGTAGCAGGGCGGGTTGCCCGCGAAGCGCGCCTGCGCCGCGCCGTGCGCGCGCAGCCACTCCTCGGCCGCGCGCACCAGCTCCCGGCCGCGCCCCTTGCCCTGCGCGTCCGGATGTACGGCCAGCAGGTCGATGTGCCCGATCGAGGCGTCCCGCGTCGACATGGAGGCGAAGACCACCCCGCCGCCCTCGGCGATCGCGGTCCAGCGCCGGTCGGCGGGCGGCCGCGACAGCCGCCTGACCAGCGCCGCCCCCTCCGCACGGTCAAAGGTCAGCGCCGCCCCCGCGATCCGCTCAGCCTCAGCCAGCTCGGCTTCGGCCCCGTGCGTTCCCCCCACGGGCCTCACACGCCGCTCATCGGCCGGGCGATCACGTCGCGGCGCTCGGGGAAGAAGCAGGCGTGCTCCTGCGGCGCCCCCTCGGTCACCTGGAGCACCGGCCGCTCGGTTTCACAGCGGTCCTGGCGGAACGGGCACCGGCTGGCGAACAGGCAGCCCTGCGACTCCTGGCTGCCGTCCATGGCCTCGACCGGCACCACCGGCTGGCGGCCGGGCTCCTCCAGGCCGTGCAGCACCGGGATCGCCGACAGCAGCGACTGCGTGTACGGATGCACCGGGTCGGCGATCACCGTGTCCACCGGGCCGCGCTCGACGACCTGGCCCCGGTAGATGACGTACATCTCGCCGTCGTCGCCGATGTAGCGCGAGGTCGCCACGTCGTGGGTGATGAACAGCACGCTGACGCCGAGCCGTTCGCGCAGGTCCTTCAGCAGTGCGAGGATGCCCAGCCGCAGCGACACGTCGATCATGGAGACGGCCTCGTCGGCGACCAGCACCTCCGGGTCCACGGTCAGCGCGCGGGCGATGACCACCCGCTGGCGCATGCCGCCCGACAACTGGTGCGGATAACGCGACAGCACGCTGCCCGGGTCCAGGCCGACCAGCGACAGCACCTCCGCCGCCCGCTCGTCGATCCACTTCTCGCCGCGGCCCGTCTGCTTGGCGCGCAGCTTCAGCGGCGCGTACAGCGTCTGGTGGATGGTCCGCGTCGGGTTCAGCGCCGAGTACGGGTCCTGGTGGATCATCTGGATGCGGCGGAAGTACGGCTGACGCTGCTTCGGCTTCAACGACGACATCTGGGTGCCGTTGATCCCGATCTCACCGCCGTCGTAGGTCTCCAGGCCGGCGATGATCCGGCCCAGCGTCGTCTTGCCGCAGCCCGACTCGCCGATGAACGAGACCGCGCCGCCCTTCGGGATCTCGAAGTCCACCCCGCGCAGCGCCTGGACCTCCCGGCTCCCGAGCACGTTGCCCCGCTGCCTGAAGGTCTTGGTGATGCCCTTCCCCGTGATCACGCGTGCTCGCCCTCCCTGGATGGCACCTTGACGGCTTTCTCGACGGCGTGACAGGCCACGATGCGCTCGCCGTACGCCTGGGCCGCCGGGTCGACGGTGTCGCAGACGTCCATGCGCAGCGCGCAGCGCTCGCGGAACACGCAGCCCTCCTTGGGCACGGTGGCCAGGGTGGGCGGGCGTCCCGGCAGCGCCTGGGCCTCGTTGATGTCGCCGACCAGGCGGGGGATGGCCCTGATCAGGCCCTTGGTGTACGGGTGCCGCGGCTCGGCCAGCACCTCGCGGGTGGGGCCCTGCTCGACCAGGCGGCCGCCGTACATGACCGCGAGATGGTCGGCCACCTCGGCCACGACGCCGATGTCGTGGGTGATGATCAGCGTGGTGAGGCCGCGCTCGGCGTGCACCTCGCGCACGATCCTCAGGATGTTCGACTGGGTGATCATGTCGAGCGCGGTGGTCGGCTCGTCGAGCACCACGAGGTGCGCGTTGAGGACCAGCGCCAGCATGATGCCGACGCGCTGGCGCATGCCGCCCGACAGCTCGTGCTGGTGGGAGTCGAGCACCCGCGCGCCGTCCAGGCCCATCCGGCCCAGCAGCTCCTTGGCCTCCCTGACCAGGGCGCGCAGGTCCTCCACGCCGTGCGAGCGGCCGAGGTCGAGCAGTTGCTTGCCGACGGTCTTGAGGGGGTTCAGCGAGTTCTGCGCGGCCTGGAAGACGTAGCCGACGTGCCGGCCGCGGGCCTTGCGCAGTTGCTCGCCCTTGAACTCGGCGACGTTGCCGAGCCCGTCGATCTCCACGCTGCCGTGCTGGATGCGGCCGGGCGGCTGGACCGCGTTGAGCAGCGACAGCGCCATCGTGGACTTGCCTGAGCCGGACTCGCCCACGATGCCGGTGATGGTGCCCGGCTTCAGCTCCAGACTGACATCGCGCACGGCGGGCAGCTCGCCCGCCGGGGTCTTGTAGACGACCGTCAGGCCGTCGATGCGCACTCCCGGCGCCTGTTGTGCCACCTCTACTCCTCGCGCAGCCGGGGGTTGAAGATCTCGTCCATGGCGTCGACCACGAGCACGATGCCGAGCGTGAGCAGCAGGATCGCCAGCAGCGGCGCCAGCAGGTACCCGAGCGCGTACGGCTGGATCATCGCGCCGGCCTGGAAGACCGCCAGGTTGAGCATGACGCCCCAGTTGTCCGACTCGTACGGCAGGACGCCGAGGAAGAACAGGCCGACCTGCGCGTAGACGGCGCCGGTGACCGCGATGAGCATGTTCATCGCGATGTAGGGCGCCATGCTCGGCAGCAGCTCCTTGCCGACGATGTGCGTCGTGGACAGCCCCAGCCCGCGCGCCGCCTCGATGAAGCCGCGCTCGCGCAATGACAGCGTCTGCGCCCGTACGGCTCGCGCCACCCCGCCCCAGCCCAGCAGCCCGAGCACCAGTCCCATCTGGAACGGGTTGCCGAACTTCCACACCGTGGCCAGCACCAGCAGCAGCGGCAGGCCGGGGATGGTGAGCTTCATGTCGGTGACCCGCATGAGCACGGTGTCCCAGCGGCCCCGCTTGAAGCCGGAGAACAGTCCGAGCCCGGTGCCGACGACGACCGTGATGAACGCGGTCACCGCCGCGCTGAGCAGGACGTACCGCGAGCCCTTGACGACCAGCGCGATCACGTCGCGGCCCTGGGGGTCGGTGCCGAACCAGTGCTCCCAGCTGGGCGGCTGGGTGATCGCGTTGGCGTTGTCGGGCAGGATGTCCGGATAGAACATCGGCCCGAAGACGCCCATGAACGCGAAGCCCAGGATGATGACGACGCCCGCCATGCGGCTGGGCTTGCGCCTCATGACGCGCCACACGCCTTGCCAGAAGTTGCGGCGCATGGTGGCGGTCGTGCTCTCCAGCATGATGCTCATGAGACCTCCTCCCCGCTGCGCACCCGCGGGTCGATCACGGTGTAGAACAGGTCGGCCACGATGTTGGCGACGATGACCGAGGCGGTGATCAGCAGGAACGCGCCGCCCATGAGCGGGTAGTCGCGCAGGGTGATGCTGTCGATGAGCAGCAGTCCCAGACCCGGGTAGTTGAAGATCTTCTCGATGAACACCGCGCCGCCCAGCAGCAGGCCGAGCGAGAGCGCCAGGATCGTGAACAGCGGCAGGATCGCGTTGCGGGCGATGTAGCGGAAGACGATCGAGCGCTTCATCCCGCGCAGCTCCGCGGCCAGGATGAAGTCGTCGCCGAGCACGGTCACCACGCTCGACTTCATCGCCAGGATCCAGCCGCCGTAGGCCGACAGGGCGTACGTGGCGACGGGCAGGACGGCGTGCTCGGCCAGCGAGCCGAGGTAGCCGGCGTTCCAGCCGGGCTCGAACAGGATGTCCACCGGGCTGTCGTGCGGCAGGATCGGCATCAGCGTCGCGAAGATGACCACGAGCAGCATCGCCAGGATGTACTGCGGGATGCCGTGCAGCAGCGAGCCGGAGATCGCCAGGGCGTCGCCGAGCTTGCCGGTGCGCTTGATCGCCGCGTAGACGCCGAAGATCACGCCGACGAGGAAGCTGAGCAGGGTGCCGATGAGCACCGGAAGAACGGTCCATTTCGCCGCCTCGGTGAGCACCGCCGTGACCGGCTGTCCCGGCCGGGTGATCGAGATGCCGAGGTCGAGGCGGAACAGCCCGCCCATGTAGGCGACGTACTGGTCCCACATCGAGCCCGAGGGCAGGAAGCCGTACATCACCTTCGTGGCCTGCATGGCCGCCTCGGGCGACATGCCGCCTTCGAGCAGCTTCTCGTACCGGGCCGCCACCGGGTCGCCCGGGATGTTGTTGACGATGAAGAAGCTGATCGTGGCGACCACGAGGATCATGACGATCCCGCGGGCCAGGTGGCCCGCGAGACGCCGCGCGATAACCGTCATGGGTGCCTTACTGCTTCTTCTTGACCAGACCCTGCTGGATCCAGACACCCGAGGGAAGGACGCCGGTTCCGAGGCGCAGGACCTCGTCGTCGTGGGGCCAGCCGGTGAAGCGGCTGTTGTTGACGAACTGGTTGTTGACGTAGTCCCAGAGCTGGATGACCGGCAGGTCCTGGTTGGCGGCCTGGGCGAGCTGGCTCATGATCGGCTTGGCCTCCTCGGCGCCGACCGAGTTCAGCTTGGCGGTGAGCTCACCGGGGTTGATCTTGCCGCCCTCGACCTCGATCTGCTCGGGGCTGCCCATCCAGTTGCCGCTCTTGCCGGCGGCCGAGTGCTTGACCTTGCCGCCGACGTTGGCCCAGCCGTTGCTTGCGCCGTAGAGGCGCTGGAAGATGTCGTACGGCGCGGGGCCGAGCGCGATCAGCCAGAAGCCGACGTCGTACTTGCCCGCCGCGAGCTCCTCCAGGTAGACCGGGTAGTCAGCCGTGGTCACGACCTCGGCGTCGATCCCGGCCTTGGTGAGCTGGCTCTTGATGTTCTCCTGCGCCGACAGCCAGTCGGAGAAACCGGCCGGCGCGTGCATGGAGACCTTCCACGGCGAGCCGTCGGCCAGCGTCCACTTGCCGTCCTTCTTGGTCAGGCCGGCGGTCTTGAACTCCTCCTCGGCCTTGGCCAGGTCCGCCTTGTACGGCTCCAGCTTGGGCAGCGTCTCGGGGATCCAGGCGTCGGCCGCCTTCTGGTGGATGCCGCTGGTGGTGGTCGCCGCGGTGCCGCCCTCGGGCGAGGCCACCTTGGTGACCTGCTCGCGGTCGATCAGGTAGGCCAGGCCCCTGCGCACGTGCACGTTGTCGTAGGGCTTCTTGCTCTGGTTGAAGGCCATGCTCACCGCGACGGGGGAGTAGCCCTTGATGACCTCGCTGCCCGGAGCGGCCTTGATGCGGTTCATCACGTCGGTCGGAGCGGCGACGAAGCCGGAGTGGTCGAGCTTGCCCTGGGTGAGGTAGTTCCAGATCTGCTCGTTGCCGGTGTAGTTGAGGAACTTCACCTGGTCGGGGGCCACGTTGGCGACGTTGAAGAAGTGCTTGTTCTTGACCAGCAGCGCCTCGCCGGGGTTGGCCCGCTCAAGCACGAACGGGCCGCCGGCCACGTCCTTCTGCGGTGCGAACGCGATCACCTGCTGGCCCAGCTTGGTGATGTCCTCGCGGGCCTTCTCGGCCTCGGGGCCGTCACCGCGCGCGGTCTTGATCGTGTCCCAGATGGTGGCGGGGACCGCGGCGCTCCAGATGTGGGCGGGCAGGACCGTGGTGTCCAGCACGCCGCGGGCGAACTTGGGGCTGGGGTTGGCCAGATCCTGCGTGATCTTGATGGTCTTCTCGTCCACAACGGTCACGTCGGCCGCGGCGCCGGCGGCGCCCGGGGTGACGGCGAAGGCCGTGCTGCCCTGCGTGTAGGCGAGGGCGATGGAGAGCTTGACGTCCTCCGCGGTCACCGGCTTGCCGTCGGACCACTTGGCGTTCGGCTGCAGCTTCAGCGTGATGGAGGAGTTGTCCGGCGCGATCTCCCAACTGGCCGCCATTCCCGGCAGGGCCTTGTTGGGGTCGGTCAGGTGGTTGACGACCCAGCCGATCTTCATCGTGGTGTACCCCGGGAAGGCGTTGCCCTTCGGGTTGTACGGGTTCGGCGGCGCGCTCGCGTCGATGCCCGGCCTGTTCACGTCGATCGTGGTGAAGAGCCCGCCACCACCGCCCGAGCCGGACTTGTTGGTGGTGCCGCTGCCGCCGCTACACGCTGTCACGCCGGCTGCAAGGCCCAGCAACGCCACTACCGCTGCTAGTCGCTTCATTTACCGCTCCGGAGATAGTTCTGGGGTTGTCCGGACCTTATGTGCAGGTGGAGAAGGCGTCAATAATCTCCAGAGGTTGTGAGGTTAATGTAACTTTCCTTCATGGACCCCTTGGATGGCGCTTGGCTCCATCACCCGATGATAAGGACCGCTGCGCCGTTGACCTGCCCGTTTGCCAGATCCATGAGCGCCTGGGCGGCTTCTTCGAAGGTGTAGGCGGTGGTTTTCACGTGTGGCGGGTGCTGACCGGCCAGGCGCAGGTAGGAGCGTCCGTCCTGCCGCGTGTTGGCGGTTACGCTGCGTAGCACCCGCTCCTGGAACAGGTGGCGTTCGTAGTTCAGGGCGGGGATGTCGCTCAGGTGGATGCCCGCCACGGCCAGCGTGCCGCCGCGCTCGAGCGCCTCCAGCGCGGGCGGCACGAGGTCGCCCACCGGGGCGAACAGGATCGCCGCGTCCAGCGGCTCCGGCGGCGCGTGCCCGTCCGCGGAGGCCGCCCCCAGCTCCAGCGCGAGCCGCCTGGCCGCCGGGGACCTGGTCACGACGTGGACCGTGTGGCCGAGCGCGATCGCGGCCTGGGCGGTCAGATGCGCGGAGGCGCCGAAGCCGTAGACGCCCAGCCTGCCGCCGGACTCCGGCAGGCCCGCCTGGGTCAGCGCCCGGTAGCCGACGATGCCCGCGCACAGCAGCGGCGCCAGCCGCTCCGCCGGGACGTCGCCGGGCAGGGGGTAGACGTAGTCGGCCCTGGCCACCAGGTACTCGGCGTACCCGCCGTCGGCGTCCCACCCGGTGTAGGCGGAGTCCGGGCACAGGTTCTCCGCGCCGCGCAGGCAGAATCGGCACCGTCCGCACGTGCTGCGCAGCCAGGCCACCCCGACCCGCCCGCCGCCGCGCACGCGCCCCACCACCTGATGGCCGGGCGTGGTGCGCGGCCGCCGCGGCGCCAGGTCCCCTTCCGCCAGGTGCAGGTCGGTACGGCAGACCGCGCACGCCTCCACCCTGACCAGCACCTCACCCGGCCCCGGCACCGGAATCGGACGCTCCTCCAGCACCAGCGGCCGCCCCGGGGTGTCGACCACCCAGGCGCGCATCGTCCCTACAGGCGGGGTATCGGATCCCATGGCGTGTCCTCATAGACGGCGAGGATGGGGGAGAGTGCCTCCGGCTCGGCGGGCAGCACCAGCTCGTCCACCCGGCCGACGGGGCTGAGGCCCCAGGAGTTCGCGAGGAAGACCGCGGCGAAGCCGGTCAGGTCGGCGGGCTTCAGCGCGCGCACGGCCTGCGGGATCCCGGCCAGGGGCAGCCGCCGGCGCAGCAGCCGCATCGTGATGCCCTCCAGCATCGGCGCCTGCGGCCAGACCACGCGCGTGCCGTCGAAACAGCCGAGGTTGGTGATCGTGCCCTCGGAGATCGTCCCGTCGTCGGCGACGAGCAGCGCGTCGTCGAACCCCTCGGCCACGGCCCTGCGGCCCAAATGCATCGAGGGGAAGCCGCCGCCGTGCTTGATGTGCGGCAGGAACCGCTGGTACGCCACCGTCATCAGCCGCTGCGGCACGGACGGCGCGTCGACCGGCGCCCCGGTGGTGACGATGACGTGCAGGCCGCCGGTCAGCACCACGTTCACCCGGACGGAGGCGTCGTGCAGGTCGTCCCCGAGCGCCGCCGCGATCGACTCCACGACCAGGTCCCGGTCGACGGGCAGCCCGTAGAGCTCGTCGGTGGCCTGGTCGAGGCGGTCCAGGTGGAGGTCGAGGCCGCGTACCGCGTGGTTTCTGACCTGCATGGCGGTGAAGTGCCCGCCACGCGCCGCGACCCCGAGCCCCACGTCGGCACCGGTGGCCGCCCTGCCGTCCACCACCGCACGCTCCACAGCGATCACCCTCCCACGATAGGCCCCGTCCAAGGGGTGGAGCAGCGCGGCCCGGCCAAGGGGCGGGGCCTTGGCCGGTTGACGTGCCCGTGACGGCGGGGACCACGTCCGGCGTGAGAAGCGATCCCCACGATCGGCGCCGGCCCGCGTCGGCGGGTGGCGTGGGGGTGGCGGAGCCGTAACGGATGGTTACAGGGCGGCGAGCCGGTCGTGGGCGAGGGCGGCGTACAGGGCGGCGCCGTCGGGGAGGACGGCGTCGTCGAAGGCCGCCTCGGGAGAGTGGTTGTAGGGCGCGCTGGCCGGATCCCGGTCCGCCGGGCAGGCGCCCAGGAACACGAACGCGCCGGGAACCTGCTCCAGCACGTACGAGAAGTCCTCCGAGCCCATCACCGGCTGCGGCGAGACGAAGAACCGTCCCGGCCCGAACAGCTCCTCCACCGTGCGCCCCGCGAACTCCGCCTCCGAGGCGTCGTTGACCGTGACGGGGTAGCCCATCCCGAACCCCGCCTCGACCGACAGCCCGTTCGCCGCGGCGATGCCCTCGACCACCTCGATCACCCGCCGCTTGACCAGCGCCCGGTTCTCCTTGCTGAAGGTCCGGATGGTGGCCTGGAAGTGCGCGTCGTCCGGGATGACGTTGTCGACCGTGCCGGCGTGGAAGCTGCCGACGGTGATGACGACCGGGTCGAAGACGTCGAACTGCCGCGTCACCAGCGTCTGCAGCGCGGTCACCATCTCGCACGCGGCCGGGATCGGGTCGAGCGCCCGGTGCGGCGAGGAGCCGTGCCCGCCGCGGCCCTTCACGGTGACGAGGAAGGTGTCGGCCGCCGCCATGAGCGGCCCCGGCCGGCTGGCGAACAGCGACGGCGGCAGCATCGCCGACACGACGTGCATGCCGTACGCGGCCGCGACCCGCTGTCCCGCCGCGTCGAGCACGCCCTCGTCGATCATGTACTTGGCGCCCTCGTAGCCCTCCTCGCCGGGCTGGAACATGAAGACCACGTCCCCGGCCAGTTCCGTGCGCCGGGCGGCCAGCAGGTGGGCGGCGCCGGCCAGCATCGCGGTGTGCAGGTCGTGGCCGCAGGCGTGCATCTGGCCGTCGTTCTGCGAGATGTAGGGCAGGTCGTTGCGCTCGGCGACCGGCAGCGCGTCCATGTCGCCGCGCAGCAGTACGGCCGGGCCCGGCCGGCCCCCGCGCAGCACGGCGGTGACGGAGCTCAGCGACGACCCGGTCGTGATCTCCAGCGGCAGGCCGTCGAGCGCGGCCAGGACCTTCTCCTGCGTGCGGGGCAGGGTGAGGCCGATCTCGGGCGTGGTGTGCAGCGAGTGACGGAGCCGGACGAGCTCGTCCCGCATGTCCTGGGCGGATTCCGTGAACGACGACATGTCGTCATTCTTCACATCCCAGTTGCCGTGTCGATAAGCGGGGCTCGCTACGATTGTCCACGTGACTGAGCGTAAGCGCATCGACTCCTGGTTGTCCGACATGGACGGCGTTCTCGTGCACGAGGGGCTGCCGGTGCCGGGCGCCGACGAGTTCATCAAACGGCTGGCCGAGTCGGGCAAGCCGTTCAGGGTGCTCACGAACAACTCGATCTACACCCCGCGCGACCTCTCGGTACGGCTGCGCGCCGCCGGCCTGGACGTGCCGCCCGAGTCGATCTGGACCTCGGCTCTGGCCACCGCCCAGTTCCTGCACGACCAGCGGCCGGGCGGCTCCGCGTACGTCATCGGCGAGGCCGGGCTGACCACCGCGCTGCACGAGGTCGGCTACATCCTGACCGACCTCGACCCCGACTACGTGGTGCTCGGCGAGACCCGCACGTACAGCTTCACCCAGATAACGCGCGCCATCCGCCTCATCGAGGCCGGCGCCCGCTTCATCGCCACCAACCCCGACCCGGTCGGCCCGTCCAACGAGGGCTCGCTGCCCGCCTGCGGCGCGGTCGCCGCGCTGATCACCAAGGCCACCGGCCTCGAACCGTACTTCGTCGGCAAGCCCAACCCGCGCATGATGCGCAGCGCGCTCAACGAGATCGAGGGCCACAGCGAGACGACCGCGATGATAGGCGATCGGATGGACACCGACGTCGTCTGCGGCATGGAGGCCGGGCTCTACACGATCCTCGTGCTGACCGGCGTGACCCAGCGCGAGCAGGTGGACCGTTATCCGTACCGGCCGTCGCTGGTGGTGGAGTCGGTCGCCGACCTCATCGACCTGATCTGACATGGGCTGACAGGTATGGCTGCGAGGCTGGACGTCATGACCCGCATCTACCTGGAAAGCGGCCTGAAGAAGGTCTTCGCCTGCTCGTTCGACTGGCCCGGCTGGTGCCGTAGCGGCCGGTCGGAGGAGCAGGCGATCGAGAACCTCCTGCGGTACGCGCCCCGCTACGCCGTCGTGGCCGCCCGAGCGGACCTGGCCTTCGAGCCCGGCGGGCCGGACGGGCCCGGCGACGTGGAGGTGGCCGAGCGGCTGAAGGGCGGCGCCACCACCGACTTCGGGGCGCCGGAGAAGGAGCCGGAGGCCGACCACGCCCCGGTCGGCGCCGACACGGCCGCCCGCGACGTCGCGCTCATGCGCGCGGCCTGGCGACTGTTCGACGAGACGGTGGAGATCTCGCCCGAGGAACTGCGCAAGGGCCCGCGCGGCGGGGGCCGGGACCGCACGAAGATGGCCGGCCACGTCACCGAGGCCGAGCGCAGCTACGCCCGCCAGGTCGGCGTGCGCCACCCGCCCTACAAGTCGGCCGCCGACCGTGACGCGCTGCGCGACGAACTCGCCGCCGTGCTCGGCCGGCCGTGGCAGGGACCCTGGGACCACAAGTGGACACCCCGCTACGCCGTACGCAGGATCACGTGGCACGTGCTCGACCATCTGTGGGAAATGGAGGACCGCTCGACCTGATCCTTGTGGGTTTCGCACACAAAAGGCGGTTTTGCCCATCGGGTAGCCTAACCTACGGTGCCGTAACTTCAAGGAGACGATCTTTATGGCGATGACTCAGACGGAACTGCTGCACGCGCTGGAGCCCGTGGTCGCGGGCGAGCTCGACCGCCATCTGAAGGTGGCCAAAGAGTGGTTCCCGCACGAGTACGTTCCCTGGAGTCAGGGCCGCGACTTCGACGGCATCTACGAGGGCGAGGCGTGGCAGGAGGGCGATTCCAAGATCCCCGAGTCGGCGCGCGTGTCGCTGATCGTGAACCTCCTCACCGAGGACAACCTCCCCAGCTACCACCACGAGATCGCCACCACGTTCGGCCGCGACGGCGCGTGGGGCACGTGGGTGCACCGCTGGACCGCCGAGGAGGACAAGCACGGCACCGCGATCCGCGACTACCTGACCGTCACCCGCGCCGTCGACCCGGTGGCGCTGGAGCGGGCCAGGATGATCCACATGGAGCAGGGCTTCCAGACCGAGTACGGCACCATGCTCCAGCAGTTGGCCTACGTCTCCTTCCAGGAGCTGGCCACCCGCATCTCCCACCGCAACACCGGCAGGGCCACCGGTGACGAGGGCTGCGAACGGCTGCTGGCCAGGATCGCCGCCGACGAGAACCTGCACATGCTCTTCTACCGCAACCTGCTCAAGGCCGCCTTCGAGCTGGACCCCAACCAGACCATGCGGGCCGTCACCGACGTGGTCACCACGTTCCAGATGCCCGGCTCGGGCATCCAGGGCTTCGCCCGCAAGGCGATGATCATCGCCAACGAGGGCATCTACGACCTGCGCCTGCACCTGGACGACGTGCTCATGCCGGTGCTGCGCCAGTGGTCGGTCTTCGACCAGACCGGCCTGGACGCCGACGGCGAGAAGGCCCGTGAGGAACTGGTGCAGTTCCTGGAGAAGACCGAGGTGACGGCGGCGCGCTTCGTCGCCCGCCGGGAGGAGCGCAGGGCCAGGGCCGCCGGCATGGGATGATCTCCGGCATGGACGTCCAGACCGTGTCTTTCTTCTCGTTCACTGTCCTGATCATGGTGTTGATCGTGGCCAGGCTGGCGCAACGACTGCTGGGCGTCCACTTCGGCGGGGTACGCGTGTTCCTGGCCGCGGTGATCGGCTTCGCGCTGTCGGGGCCGATCTTCGCGCCGATCCTCGCCGGCTTCCAGGGCGTCGGGCAGGACCCGGGCTTCGGCGCCG
This sequence comes from Nonomuraea sp. NPDC050790, assembly GCF_044456745.1. Taxonomy (NCBI): domain Bacteria; kingdom Bacillati; phylum Actinomycetota; class Actinomycetes; order Streptosporangiales; family Streptosporangiaceae; genus Nonomuraea; species Nonomuraea sp. NPDC050790. The sequence goes on from NZ_JBITGF010000001.1 coordinate 295,129, forward strand.
TCTGGGTCATGGTCATGCTCGGCATGCTGGCCGTGCTCATCCCGATGGTCATCCTGGTGATGGCCGAGGCGCTGGTGCCGCCCGGCTCCATCCCCGGCCCCATCGAGGTGATCAAGGGCCTGCGCGGCCGGATCTCCCGCGGCCGCCGCTACTCCCAGATCACCCGCATCGCGATCAGGCACGGCCTCGGCCCCTACCTGCGCGGCCGGGGCGAGCGCCTGGACGACCGTTCAGGCAAGGTACGGCTGGCCCGCTCGCTGCGCGAGGCGCTCGACGACGGCGGCGTCACCTTTGTCAAGCTCGGCCAGGTGCTCTCGACCAGGCGCGACCTGCTGCCGCCCGAGTTCGTCGAGGAGCTCGGGCGGCTCCAGGACCAGGTGGCGCCGCTGCCGTGGGAGCGCGTCGAGCCCGTGCTCGCCGCCGAGCTCGGCGGGCCCGTCGACGAGGTGTTCGCCGCCTTCGACCGGGTCCCGCTGGCCGCCGCCTCCATCGCCCAGGCGTACACCGCCCGCCTGCACACCGGCGAGGAGGTCGTGGTCAAGGTCCAGCGCCCGGGGATCGGCGCCGTCGTGGCCAAGGACCTCGACATCGTCCGCAGGCTGGCCGCCACCCTGGAGACGCGCACGAAGTGGGGCCGCTCGCTCGGCGTGCGCGACCTGGCCGAGGGCTTCGCGGTCGCGATCCGCGAGGAGCTCGACTTCCGCATCGAGGCGGCCAACATGGCCGCCGTCGCCGCCACCCCGAGCGAGCAGGTCACCTACCCGGCGCCGTTCACCCGGATGTGCACCGACCGGGTGCTGGTCATGCAGCGGCTGAACGGCCGGCCGCTGGCGGGCGTACCGGGGGAGAGCGCGCGGCTGGCCCGCGACCTGCTCGACACGCTGCTGCGCCAGATCCTGCTGGAGGGCGTCTTCCACGCCGACCCGCACCCCGGCAACATCATGGTCCTGGAGGACGGCAGCCTCGGCCTGCTCGACTTCGGCTCGGTCGGCCGCCTGGACGCCTCGGTCCGCGCCGCCCTGCAACGCTTCCTGCTGGCGCTCAACCGCCAGGACCCGCTCGGCGTGACCGACGCGCTGCTGGAGGTGGTGCCGCGCCCCGAGGACGTCGACGAGGCGGGCTTGGAGCGCGCGCTCGGCCAGTTCATGGCCCGCCACCTCGGGCCCGGCATGGACAGCGCCGCCATGTTCACCGACCTGTTCAGGATCGTCTCGGAGTACGGGCTGTCGATCCCGCCCGAGGTCGCCGCCGTCTTCCGCGCGCTGGCCACGCTTGAGGGCACGCTGGTACGGCTGGCGCCCGGCTTCAACCTCATCACCGAGGCCCGCGCGTTCGCCGGTCGTTACCTGGCCGAGCAGTTGTCCGGCACGACCCTGAAGGAGGCCGTGACCCAGGAGGTCACGGCCCTGCTGCCCATGGTGCGGCGGCTGCCGCGCCGGATCGAGCGCATCGCCAGCGCGGCCGAGCACGGGCGCTTCTCGGTCAACGTCCGGCTCTTCGCCGACGAGCGGGACCGGCGCTACCTCACCGGCCTGCTGCACCAGATCCTGCTGACCGTGCTGGGGGCGACGGCGGGGATCATGGCCGTCTTCCTGCTCGGCACCGAGGGCGGGCCGGTCTCGGTCGCGGCCCTGAACCTGACCCTGTTCGACCTGCTCGGGTACAACCTGCTGGTCATCGCCGCGATCCTGGTGCTGAGGGTGCTGGTGCTGATCTTCCGGCGGCGCGAGGACACGCCTTCCTGAAATAGTTCCGGAAAGTTTTGCCGGTCATGTCGAGAACGTCGCCCCGGCTTCTACGTCCCTGATGAGAAGACACCTCACATCAAGGAGTAAGCCATGGAGACTCTCATCGGCGGCGGCGCGTTCTTCGAGTGCCCGCGCTGGCACGACGGGCGGCTGTGGGTGTCGGACTTCTGGCGGCGCCACGTGCTGGCGGTCGGCATGGACGGCGCCGCCGAGGTGGTGGCCGAGGTCCCCGGCTCGCCGTCCGGGCTGGGCCGGCTGCCCGACGGAAGCCTGCTGGTCGTCTCGATGATGGACCGCAAGCTGCTGCGGGTCGCCGACGGGCGGACGAGCGTGCACGCCGACCTGTCCGCGCTGACCGAACTGCCGGTGAACGACCTGGTCACCGACGCGGCGGGCCGTGCCTACCTGGGGACGTGCGACTTCAGCGGGGCGCCGGCGAAGCTTTACCGGGCCGACCCGGACGGCGGCGTCCACGAGGCGGCCGACGGCATGGCCTTCCCCAACGGCCCCGCCCTCACCCCCGACGGGCGCACGCTCATCGTCGCCGAGTCCTACGCCAACCGGCTGACCGCCTTCGACCTCGCCCCCGACGGCGCCCTGGTGAACCGCCGCGTGTGGGCGGAACTGGGCACGGCCAACCCCGACGGCATCGCGCTGGACGCCGAGGGCGCGGTGTGGGTGGCGGACGCGGGCGGCAACCGGGCGATCCGGGTGCGGGAGGGCGGCGAGATCACCCAGGAGATCAGCACCGGCGACGACGGCGTCTTCGCCTGCGCGCTCGGCGGGCCCGACGGGCACACCCTGTTCCTGTGCACCGCCCCCACCTACGACCCCGGGGAGGCCGCCCGCATCCTGAAGGCGGAGATCCGCACCATCCGGGTGGACGTCCCCGCCTGACCCTCGACCACGCCGGGCCCGCACCTCGCGGCGCAGGCAGGGTCTACACGTCGCGGCGCAGGCGCTTCACGTCGGAGCGGGCCTTCTTGGTGGCCAGGCGGCGCTCGACCGAGCCCCGGGTGGGCTTGGTCGGGCGGCGGCGCTTGGGCGGCGGCGCGATCGCCTCGCGCAGCCGCTGCGCCAGACGCTGGCAGGCAGCCTCGCGGTTGCGCAGTTGCGAGCGGTGCTCGGAGGCCGCGATGGTGATCATGGCAGCGCCCAGCCGGGCCAGCGCGCGCTCCTTCAGCGCGGGCGGCAGCGCGGTCGTGGCGGCAAGGTCGAAGACGAGCTCCACGCGGCTGTCGGTGGTGTTCACGCCCTGGCCGCCCGGTCCCGACGAACGGGAGAAACGCCAGACGAGCTCGGCGTCGGGGATGACGACCGAGTCGTTGACGACCAGCGGGGCGGGCATCGGGATCTCCTTCGGTGGGTGCCGTCATACGGTATCTGCCCGCTATCTCCCACCGGCAACGGATTTTCCGGATGTGCCGATCAGCGCGCGCGTGTGACTATGAGGGGAACGCTCTGCGGGAGAGGCGGATTCCATGGACGACCCGGCCGTGCGCATTGGCCTGACGGTGGTGCTGGCCGTGGTCTCCGCGACGGCGTTCCTGCTGCTGCGCTGCCAGGGAAAGGGCCGCCCCTTCGGACCCGAGGGCCGCTGGCTGGCGGTCTCGATCGTGCTGCTGACCGGGCTCGTCTCGGCGGGCGTCGCGCTCCTGTTCGGCGCGATGCTCGACGACAACCTCGCCACGCTGCTCGGCGCGGTCGCCCCCAGCGGGTTATGGCTCAGCCAGGTACGCGCCCACGAGGAGGGACGCCGATCCCTGGCCAAGGAGGCGGCCACGTTCTGGCTGGTGTCGTTGCTGGCCAGGCTCGACCAGGCGATGGCCGAGGACCAGCGCGTCTGGTGCGAGCGCAGGATCGACGACGAGTGGAGCACCTATGAGCTGAGCATGGCCGCCAACCGCTACCACGAGCGCATCGGCGAACGCCTCACCCCCGACGAACGGCGCCGCGAACGCATCCACGCCCGCCTGGACGCCATCGACAGAAAACTCGACGTGGCCGCGCTGATCGAGGACGGCGCCCCGCGATCCAAGGTCGTCACCGCCCTGGGCGGCTCCCGCCACACCCGCCTGGCCCGCTACGACCGCTACCTCAACGACCTGTCCCGCCTGCGCGGCATCCTGCGCCACGACGCCGAGAGCGAGCTGCTGCGCCTGCTGTCGTCGGCCTATCGCGCCGGTTACCGTTCACTACCCCGCTACACCCCGCCCTCGCGTCTTGCCGCCGCCGAGCCCGTGCGCCCTCATCCGTAGCGGGAACGACTGCCGCGCGTGAGCGTGAGGTGACACGATGGCCGCATCTACCAGAGGAGGCGGGATGGATCCGGTCACCTTGGTCGTGACAGCGCTGGCCGCCGGCGCGGCGCTGGGACTGAAGGACACCGCGTCCGTGGCGGTCAAGGACGCGTACGAGGCGCTGAAGGGGCTGGCCAGGCGGCGGCTCGGCGAGCGGCCCGACGGCGAGCTCGCACTCGACCGCCACGAACGGGCCCCGGACACCTGGCGCGCACCCCTGCTGGCCGAGCTGGCCGCCGCCGGAGCCGAGGGCGACGGCGAACTGGTCGCGGCGGCGCGGGCGCTGCTGGAGCTGGCGGGCGAGGACGGCGCGCGGGCGTACGCGGTCGACGCGCGCGGCTCCCAGGGCGTGCAGGTGGGTGACCACAACCAGCAGGCCAACGTGTTCCACGCCCCGCAGAAGCCATGAGCACGCGCCGGGACCGGGTGGACGCGCACGCCGCCCAAGGCGTCCAGATCGGCGACGGCAACCAGCAGGTCAACACGTTCCTGGTCGTGCCGAGGCCGCCGGACCCGCCGCCGCCCTTCACCGCGCCCGGCCTGCCGCGCCACTTCGTGCCACGGCCCGCGGAGCTCGACGGCGTCGTGCGCCGCCTGCTCGGCGGGGCCGTCGTGGTCGTGCACGGCGGCGGCGGTTTCGGCAAGTCCACGCTGGCGGCGGCCGCCTGCCACGACCCCCGCGTGCGCGAGGCGTTCCGCGACGGCGTCCTTTGGCTGCGCTTCGGCCAGAACACCACGCGCGAGGGCGCGGTCGCGCTGTTACACGACCAGATCCGGCTGCTCGCCCCGCACACCCACGCGGCCAACGACCTCGGCGCCGCCTCGGCGCAACTGCGGTCCCTGCTCGCCGGCCGCGCCGTGCTGCTCGTGCTCGACGACGTCTGGTCGGCCGGGCTGCTGCCGTACTTCCTGTTCACCAGTACGGCCTGCCTGGTCACCACGCGGCTGGACGCGGTCCTGGGCAGGGCGGCGGGCCGCCCGGTGCCGGTCGGGGAACTGACCTCGCGGCAGGCCGCAGAACTCCTCATGAGGTGGCAGCCCGAGCCGCCCGACGCCGCCGCCGCGGCCCTGCTGGCGGGCCTGGCCAGGCGGCTGGGGGAGTGGCCGCTCATGCTGGAGCTCGTCGGCGCGGAACTGCGCTCGCTGGTGACCGCGGGCCGCAAGCTCGCCGACGCCGTGGCGCACGTGGAGCGCCGCCTCGCGCTCGACGTCGGTTACCTCGACCGGCCGGGCGAGGAGGACCGCAACGCGGCCATCTCCTCGTCGCTGGACGCGAGCGTGGCGCTGCTGCGGTCCGAGCACCGGGACCGCTTCGCCGAGCTGGCCGTCTTCCCGGCGGGCGCGGAGATCCCGTTCGGCACGATCTGGCGGCTGTGGCGGGCGACGGCGGGTTACGACGCGCTGGCCGCCGAGGACGCCGTGGAGGAGATGTACCGGCTGGCGCTGTTCACCCGCTACGACGTCGAGCGCCGCCTGCTGCGGCTGCACGACGTGGTCCAGCGGCTGCTCGTGCGCAGGGCCGGGGACGAGCTGGCGCTCCTGCACCGGCGGCTCCTGGAGTCGTGGGGCGACCCGCGCCGCCCGCCCGACGCCTACGCCTGGACCTACCTCATCCACCACCTGGGCCAGCTCGGCAGGGCCGAGGACATCAGGCGGCTGCTGTCCGACTTCGACTGGTTGTACCGCAGGCTCCAGGCGACACCGGCCGCCGGCCTCATCGCCGACTACGCCGAGCACTGCCCGGAGCGCGACGGCGAGTTCATCACCGCCGCGCTGCGCATGGCCGGGCCCGCGCTGTCGGACCCCGCGCAGCTCGCCGCCCAGCTCGTGGGCCGGCTGGCCGGCGTGCCACCCGGCCTGCCGATGGTCGAGCGGCTGCTGGAGCAGGCCCGCGACTACGAGAGCGCGCCGTCGCTGCTGCCCCAGCGGGTTCATCTCCTGCCGGCCGACCGCGGCGTGCACACCAGGGTGCACGTGGGCTCGCCGATCCTGTCCGCGGCGCTCACCGAGGACGGCGCCCACCTGCTGACCGGGCAGAACGACGGCACGATCGGGGTCTGGGACTGGCGCCGCCACGAGCGCGTCGCCCTCCTTTCCTGCGGGGTGGGACAGCCGTGGTCGATGTCCGTCCAGGGCGAGCTGGTGGCCGTCGGCGGCGCGCACGGCTCGCTGCCCGACCAGCGGCCGGCCGCGCCCCTGCAGATCTGGAACTGGCGCACCGGCGAGCACGTCCGCGACCTGGGCGGGGACGTGCCGGGCGTGGAGGAGGGGTACGTCACGCACGTGTGCGGCACGCTCGCCGCCCTCACGACCGGCAGATCGGACAACCGGATCGAGCTCTTCGACTGGATCAGGCACACGCGCCGGACGCTCGACGCCGACACCGACTCCTGCGGGAGCCGGCCGGACGAGGTCTTTCTGGCTCCGCCGTACCTGCTGCACCATGCCGCGTCCGCGCGGTACACCTACGTCTACGACCTGCGGGCAGGGGAGTGGCTCGGCGGCACGAACGGGCAGGTCGGCGTCCGGGCGATCCCGTTCGTGGTGGGGGAGGCGCTGTGCCTGGCGGCGCGGTGGGTGGAGGTCCCCGACGTACCCGGTCTGCTGTTCCGGCGGGGGGCGGAGGCGGCGCGGCAGGGTGGGCGGGCGCGGTCGGCGGACGCGGCCTGTGACGTCTGGGGCTATGCGGGGGTCGTGGCGGCGGTCGCCCGCGACGGGGCCCGCACGCTCGTCGGCGGCGACGTCGTGGAGGTCTACGACCGGCTCGACCAGCCGCCCGTCGGCTGTCTCGAAGGCCACTCCGACCTGGTGACCAGCATCCACCCGGCGGGCGAGGCGCTGCTCACCACCTCCCACGACGGCACGATCAGGATCTGGGACCGGCGCCGCCCGCAGGCGCCGCCCGCCGACGATCGTTTCCACCGGCCCGCGATCACGGCGCTCGTCGCGCAGGGCGAGTCGGTGTTCGCCGGGACGCTGTCGGGCGCGGTCGAGGAGTGGGACTGGCGCTCGGCCACCCTGCGCGACAGCGTCGAGGCCGGCCGGGCGGTGCGCGCCCTGGCCGCCAACGACCGGTGGCTCGTCTACAGCACCTTCGACCACCCGAAGCACAGCGAGTTCGTCGTCAGGGACCGGCGGCGGTGGACGGACCCGGCGGCGGTCGCACCCGTGCGCGGCGGCGCGTCGGCCCGCGCGGCGATCCTGGAGGCCCACCAGGCCGTGGTACGCGCGCGGCTGTGCGGCGACTCCTGCGCCGTGGTCGTGCGGCCCTACTACACCCCGGCCAACTCCCTCGGCGCCGCGCCGTCCACCGGCAACTGGGTCTGCGTGGCCGACCTGTCGTCCGACACGGCCGAGCTCGTGGTGGGCGAGTGGGTCACCGCCGTCGACCTGACCCGCGACATGGTCGTGGCGGGCACCGCCGAGGGGCAGATCCACCTCTGGACCAGGGGCGGCGCGCCGGTGTGGGGGTTCCCCGCGCACGAGGGGGCCGTGCTCGACCTGCGCGTCAGCGGGGAGTGGCTGTTCACCAGCGGGGCCGACCGCATGGTCAGGAGCTGGCAGTTGCGTACGGGCCTGCCGCGCCGCGCGTTCGGCCCCTTCTCGGGGCCGGTCACCGGGCTGCACGTGCGTGGCCGCCTGCTCGTCACGGCGGCGGAGGACCAGTGCGTCACGGTCTTCGACCGCTACGACGCGCGCGAGCTGGCCCGCTTCGACGACGACGTGGCGGTGAGCAGGGCGGTGCTCCTGGGCGACGACCCGGCCACGGTCGTGGCGGGAGGGATGTCCGGGTTCCTGCACGTCCTGCGCGCCAACGGGCCGCTGCGCACACTGCTCGGAGCGATCCCCGCGGCGGGCGCTTAAGGCCGGGACGACCCCCGCGGCGGGCGCTTAAGGCCGGGATGACCCCCCGCGGCGGGCGCCTGCGGTCGGGGTGATCGCAGCGGCGGGCGGCTGGGGCGGGCTCCGCGGCGGGTGGCTACGTGTGGCGGTCTTCGGCGTCGGACAGGGTGAAGTCGAGGCTGGCGCCGAGGGCCGTGACGACGGAGCCGAGCGTGCGCAGGGTGAGGTTCTCGTCGCCGGACAGGATCTGGCTGACGCGGCCCGCGGACACGCCCATGGAGGCGGCCAGGTCGGCGCGAGTGATCTTGTGTTCGCGCATGTACCAGGTGATCTCGTCCACGACCTCCTGGGCGAGCGGCGACGTGTCCTCGCGTCTGCTGGCCATCTCGGGCTCACTCTCTGCCGACTGACTCCACTTTAGCTCTACCTAAACCTTTAGGCAACCCTAAAGGTGGTTAATCCAACTGCAAGCCGGATATGCCACGATCTTGCCGACATCAACGGGGCCGAGTGGGGAGGCGCTGTGACGGCGATCGTCGGCGTGCACGGGATCGGCAAGTACAAGTACTACCTGGAGGCCGGCAACGACGTCGCCCGCGCGGCCGCCGCGATGCGCGTCAAGTGGGACAACTACCTCCACGCCTCGCTCGGGGGCGAGGCGCGCGCGTACTTCACGGAGGTCGCCTACTTCGCGCACCTGCTCAACGACCCGCGCCCGCAGGGGGCCCGCGAGGCCGAGCAGATGCGAGCCCGCGAGCAGATGGTCCTGGCCGCCTGGGCCAAGGAACTGGGCGTCGGCGAGCATCTCACCGGGGCGCTCAAGACGTTCGCCGGCTGGCTCCTGGAGCGGCTCGACGGGCGGGCGGCGGCCTTCGCCAAGCTGTTCTGCCCCGAGGTGGCCACCTACCTCGCCGACCCGGGGCGGCGCGAGAAGGTCCGCGGGGTCGTGGCCGCGACCCTGCGCCGCCACCGGCCCAGGGTGGTGGTCGCCCACTCGCTCGGCAGCGTCGTCACCTACGAGACGCTGTGGGCAAACCCGGACATCGAGGTGGACCTGCTCATCACGCTCGGCAGCCCGCTCGGGATGCGCAACGTGATCTTCGAGAAGCTGCTGCCCGCCCCGATCGACGGCCGGGGCGAGCGCCCGCGCGGTGTCGGCCGCTGGGTGAACATCGCCGACAAGGACGACATCGCCGCCATCCCTCCCGAGCTGCGCGAGAGTTTCGCCGGCGTCGACGAGGAACAACTGGTCAACCTCGACTGGATCGACTTCCACACCGCGGGCAAGTACCTCGGCTGCGGCGCCCTCAATCCGCACCTGCGACCCTATCTGGCATGACCTGGATAGTTTTCGACTACGGCGAAGTCCTGTCCCTGCCGCAGCCCGCGGCCGACGTCGAGGCCATGGTGCGCGCCGCGGGCGCGGAACCCGCGGCGTTCGAGCGCGGCTACTGGGCGCACCGGCTGGAGTTCGACCGGGGCGCGCTGAGCGACCATCAGTACTGGTCGAAGGTGCTGGATCGCGAGGTGGACGGCGAGGAGGCCGCGCGGCTGGTCGCGCTCGACGTGGTGAGCTGGACACACCCCCAGGACGGTACGGTGGCCCTCCTGCGCGAACTCCTCGACCGGGGCCGCGACGTCGCGCTGCTGTCCAACGCCCCCATCTCCATGGCCGACGGCCTGGACCGGCTGCCGTGGATCGCCGGGATCGGCCGCCGCTTCTACAGCGGCCGGCTCGGGCTGGTGAAACCGGACCGGGAGATCTTCGAGCTGATGGCCCGCGAGCTGGACGTGCCGCCCCAGGAGATCGTCTTCATCGACGACCGGCAGCTCAACGTGGCCGGCGCCGCGCGGGCGGGCCTGACCGGCCTGCACTTCCGCGACCCGATGACGCTGCGCGAGGAGCTCGGCGCGTTTCTGAGCTGACACCTCGCGGCCTCCTGGACTCCCAAATAATGTGGGCGGCCCGCCGGGGCCGGTGACCTATGGTGTGCCGCATGGACGTGGAGAGCCTGCTCGGTGAGGCGAACGGCATGCCGTACGGCGAGGCCAGGACCGTCGTGACCGAGCGCGCGCTGCGTGCGGCGGAGGCGGGCCGCGACCCCGTGGTGATCGTGACGACCCGCTTCGAGCTGACCGCCGCCTACCAGCTCGGCGGCGAGCCGGCCAAGTCGTTCGCGGTCTTCTCGCGCAACCTGGCCGACCACGACCGCGACCCCTCGCTGTTCGGCGGGCGGCGCCTCTGGCGGCTTTTGTGGCAGTACAAGTGGATCGTCGGCAGCCTGCGCCGCTTCCCCGAGATCCCGCTGCGGCGCGCCCTCGACGGCCTGGACGACATGGAGCGGCGCTACCGCGAGGCGGGACAGGGCCTGCAGGCCGTGTACGCCAGGCGCTGCCACGTCGCCCAGCACCTCGGCGACCGGGCCGGGGCGGAGGAGTGGTTCCACCGGTGGCGCACCGCGCCGCGCGACGAGCTGTCCGACTGCGCGGCCTGCGACGTGCGCGGGGTGATCTCCTACCTGTCCTGGACGGGCCGGGACGAGGAGGCCATCACGGCGGCCGGGCCGGTCCTGTCCGGCGCCATGACGTGCGGCTCCCAGCCGCAGAGCATCCTGGAGGCCCTGTTGCTGCCGTACGTGCGCACCGGGCGGCTGGAGGAGGCCGCCTCGGCGCACCGGCGGGCGTACCGGATCGTGCGGGGGAGGTTGTCCGACCTCGACGACATGGGCACGCACCTGCGGTTCCTGGCGCTGACCGGCAACGAGGCCCGCGGGCTCGAGATTCTGCAGAGCGAGCTGCACCTGCTGGAACGCCCGCCCTCGCCCAGCGCCGCCCGCGCATTCATGACCGGGGCGGCCGTGCTGCTGCGCCGCCTGGAGGAGCTGGGACACGGCGGCACGACGCTGCGGCGCGGCGACGCCGACGTGCCCGCCGCCGGGTTACGTGCCGAGATGGAGGCGGGCGCGCGGGGGATCGCGGCGGCCTTCGACGCCCGCAACGGCACCGGCGAGCACGTCCGCGACCTGGAGGAGGCGCTGGCGGCCGGGCCGTACGTGGACCGGCTGACCCTCGCGCCCGCGGCCGGGGAGCGCGACCCCGCAAGGCTGCTCGCGCGGGCGGGCAAGCTGCGCGGCGACGGCGAGGACGCCGAGGCGGCGGCGCTGTTCGAGCGGGCCGCGGGCCTGTACGGGCAGGCGGGCGACCTGGCCGGGCAGGCGCGGGCCATGCTCGGCTACGCCAAGTCCGTCTACTACGCCGCCGACGACGAGCAGGAGATCCGCGCCGCCTACGCGCGGGCCCGCCCCGTCGTCGAGGCGGCGGCCGGGGAGTCGCCCCAGGACCTCGCCGAGCTGGCCTACGACGAGGCGGTCGCGCTCGACTGGCTGGAGCTCCACGACGACGCCCTGCGCGCCTGCCGCGAGGCCGTCGCGCGCTACACGGCGCTCGGCATCACCCACGACGGGGCGATTTCCCTGCTTGAGGTGCTTGAGGAGGACTGACGCTGTTCATCTGCCCTTGACTCCAGTGTCACGGCCGGGTCAGCGGAGCCGGACATATCTGGAATCGTGGACCGCAGATCCTTCCTCGCAGCGGCAGCCGCCACCTTCGTGCTCCCCGCCCCCGCCACCTCCTCCTCCCGGACCCTCGCCCGCGACCCCTTCACCCTCGGCGTCGCCTCGGGCGACCCCTCCGCCGGCGGCTTCGTGCTCTGGACCCGCCTCGCGCTCGACCCGCTCGGCGCCAACGGGCGCGGCGCCATGCCCTCCCGCGACATCGAGGTCCAGTGGCAACTGGCGGCCGACGAGCGCTTCGGCAAGATCGTCCGATCCGGTACGGCAGAGGCCCGCTGGAAGGACGCCCACAGCGTCCACGTGGAACTCGACGGCCTGGAGCCGGGCCGGGAGTACTTCTACCGCTTCCGCGCCGAAGGCCGCCTCTCTCCGGTCGGCCGCACCAGGACCGCGCCGACCGGCTCCACCCAGCCGCTCGCCTTCGCCGTGGCCGCCTGCGCGCACTACGAGCACGGCTTCTACACCGCCTACCGCCGCCTGGCCGAGCAGGAGCCCGACCTGGTGCTCTTCCTGGGCGACTACCTCTACGAGTACGGCCCCTCCGGCTACAGCGCCCTGGCCGGCCGGGTGCGCACGCACACGCCGGGCAAGTGCGCCACGCTCGCCGACTACCGGCTACGCCACGCGCAGTACAAGAGCGACGCCGACCTGCAGCGCGCCCACGCCACCGCGCCCTGGCTGGTCTCCTTCGACGACCACGAGCTGGAGAACAACTGGGCGGGGCCCGTCTCCAGCACCGGCGCCCCCGCCTTCGCGCACCGGCGCGCCAGCGCGTTCCGCGCCTACTACGAGAACATGCCGCTGCGCCGCGCCAGCCTTCAGGGCGCCGTCCTGCGGGTCAACCGCCGCGTGTCCTGGGGCACGCTGGCCCGCTTCCACCTGCTCGACACCCGCCAGTTCCGCGACGACCAGGCCTGCCTGGACGGCGTGCGGGCCGGCTGCGACGAGCGCCTGTCCGAGCGGCGCACGCTGCTGGGCGGCGACCAGTGGCGCTGGCTGTCGGACGGCCTGCGCGCCTCCACCACCCAGTGGAACCTGCTCGGCCAGCAGATCCTGATGATGCAGCGCGACTACAAGCGCGGCCCCGGCCGCGAGGTCAACCTCGACGCCTGGGACGGCTACGCCGCCGAGCGCGCTCGCCTGCTGGAGCTCATGTCCACCACCTCCAACCCGGTCGTGCTGACCGGCGACGCCCACATGCACCACTCCGCCTCGCTCAAGCTGGACTTCGACGACCCCGACAGCCCGGTCATCGCCCCGGAGCTGGTCACCTCCTCGATCGCCAGCGACGGCGACGGCTACCGCGACAAGGTGTGGATCGAGGAGGGCCTGGCGGAGAACCCGCACATCTCCTACATCGACCAGCGGCGCGGCTACATCATGGCCCGCCTGAACGCCGCCGAGTTGTCGGCCGAGTTCCGCACGCTGGAGTACATCTCCCGCAAGGGCGCCCCCGCCAAGACCACCCACCGCGTCACGGTTCCCACGAAGGCGACCTGAGGAGGCCGGTCTCCCGGCACCCTCGCGGTTGCCGTCCGACCGGTCGGTCGATACTGTCGTTCCATCGACCGACCGGTCGGTAGAGAACGGAGGATCCGGCCATGACCCATGTCCACGGCACCGTGGAACCCGGCTTCGAGGCGGTCCGCGAGGCGTTCGAGCGCAACTTCACCGACCACGGGGAGGTGGGCGCGGGGCTGGCCGTCTACCGGCACGGCCGCCCCGTCGCCGACCTGTGGGGCGGTGCGGCCGACCCCGCCACCCACCGCCCCTGGGACCGGGACACGATCGCCGCCATCGCCTCCACCTGCAAGACGTTCGCCTCGGGCGCGCTGCTGCGGCTGGTCGAACGCGGAGAGGTGGACCTGGACGCACCGGGTCGCGCGCTACTGGCCCGAGTTCGCCCAGAACGGCAAGGGTGAGATCACCGTCCGCACCCTGCTCGCCCACCGCGCCGGGCTGCCCAGCATGCACACGCGCCCCCGTCACCTGGGAGGACCTGCGCGACTGGACCCCGATCACCGAGACCCTCGCCGCCGCCGTCCCGGAATGGCCACCCGGCACCCGCCACGGCTACCACGGCGTCACCATCGGCCACCTGGCCGGCGAGATCGTCCGCCGCGTGAGCGGGACGACGCTCAGCGCGTTCCTCGAAGCGGAGATCACCGGCCCGCTCGGCCTCGACTGCTACGTCCGCGTGCCGGACGAGGCACTGCCGAGGATGGCCACGATGGTCCTGCCCGACGAGCAGGCCGTGCGGCTCGGCATGGAGGTGCCGGAGCTGGCGGACTTCGTCCAGGCGCTGGGCGATCCGGACACCCTGACCCGCCGCGCCTTCTACGGCAGCGTCACCCAGCAGTGGCCCCGCACTCCGACGGCCTCGACGAACTGCTCAAGGTCCGCACCGCCTGGGGACTCGGCTTCCTGACGCCCGGCGTGCCCTTCTGGCCGGCGCCGGACAACCTCACGGGCCTGTTCGGCGGCAGCGGCGCCACCGGCTCCTTCGCCTTCGCCGACCCCGGGCGCGCGCTGGGCTTCGGCTACGTGCCCAACCGGGGCTCGGAACTGCTCGAAGGCGGCGACTTCCGGGTCAGGGCCCTGGTCGAGGCCGTCTACAAGGCCATGCCGTGACTCCGATCACCATCGCGCGACGTGGAGACGGTCGGGGGCTGACGGTCAGCTGAAGGCGTAGCCGAACAGGCCGGAGCCGGTGGCGAGCTTGGTGGCCTTGCTCGCGCGCAGCCCCGGGAAGGCGCCGGGCCGGCGGGCGCCGGGCAGCAGGGTGAGGACGCCGTCGCCGGGGGCCGCCACCACCAGGCCGTACACCGGCCGCGAACGGCCCAGCAGCCGGTAGCGCGGGGTCGAGGCCAGTGCCGTCATCGAGGCGCCGAAGTCGCGGCCCTTGCCCTTGATGAGCAGGTCGCCGTGCCGGGTCAGGCCGCCCGAGCGGGTCCCGGCCAGCACCTGGACCGCGCGCTCGCCCGGCACGCCGATGGCCAGTTCCGCGTCGCCGTCGCCGTTGAAGTCGCCCGCCGCCAGCGACGCTCCGAAGCGGTCGTAGTAGCGGGGCTCGCCGTTCAGCACCCGCTGCGTCCACGCCTCGCTGCGCGTGGTCCGCAGCCCCGAGCGCGAGCCGTAGACGACGTGGACCATGCCGTCGCCGTAGTCCATGGCGCGCTGGTTGGCGCTCAGGCCCTCGCCGGGCGCGCCGATCGCCAGGTCGGCGCGGCCGTCGGCGTTGAAGTCGCCGGTGGTCAGCGACGCGCCGAAGGCGTCCCACTTCTCCGAGGAGCCCTTGATGCCGGGGCTGTCCTGGGTGATCTGGGTCGCGTGCCGGCGTACCGTGTCGATGACCGTGGCCGAGCCCTGCCCGTCGGTGGTCACGCTGTCGGCGGGCGCGCCCACGACGAGCTCCGCGCGGCCGTCGCCGTCGAAGTCGCCGGTCGTGAGCGCCGCGCCCCACTGGTCGGTGACGCGCCCCTGCTGGCCCACCCACCGCGACTGCTGGGTGATTTGATAGGGCCCTCGCTTCTTCAGGAAGTGCACGACCACGCCGCCGCCCGCACCCAGGCCGGGAGCGCCCACGGCCAGCTCGTCGTCCCCGTCGCCGTCGAGGTCCCCGGCGGCCAGCGCCGCGCCGTACCTGTCGCCACGCGGCTTGCCCAGGGCCAGCCGCCGCCACGCGACCAGCCCGTCGGGGCCGCCGCGGAAGACCTGCACCACCCCGTCGCCGTCGGCGCCCGGCCTGGCCTTGCCGGCGAACTCCTCCGAAACACCCACCGCGAGGTCGGCGCAGCGGTCGCCGTCGAAGTCGCCCACGGCCAGCGCGGAGCCGAACGAGTCGCCGGTCTCCGGGTCGTCCTGGCGCAGCGTCGCCTTGCGGCCGGAGCCGTACAGGACGCTCACGGACCCGGCCCGTGCGCCGGTGTACGGCGCCGCCACCGCCAGGTCGGCGCGGCCGTCGTCGTCGAAGTCGGCGAGCCGCCCGCCACACCCGGCGGCGGCGCCCGCCGAGGCGGGGGAGAGCAGGGGCACGACCAGGCAGGCGGCCAGCAAAGCGTTCATGTCTCAGTCATGTCCGCACCGGCCGAACCCGGCATGAACACGGCGGGAACGTGCCACGATAGACGGGTGAGCATCGACCTCGCGGATCTGGATTTCTGGCGCAGACCCCTGAAAGAACGGCACGAAGCCTTCGCCCGGCTCCGCCAGCTCGACCGGCCGGTGTTCTTCCCGGAGAAGAAGGTCCCCTTCCTGCGCTCCGGCGCCGGCTTCTACGCCCTGGTGCGCCACGCCGACGTCGTGGAGGCCAGCCGCAACGCCAAGGTGTTCTCCAGCGAGCCCGCGGTCACGAACCCGGAGCCGCCCGGCTGGGTCAAGCACGTGTTCGGCGAGTCCATGGTCAACATGGACGACCCCCGGCACGCCAGGCTGCGCCGTATCGTCACGCGCTCCTTCAGCCCCCGCATGCTGCAGAACCTGCAGAGCGACATCGAGGCGGCCTGCGCGCGCATCGTCGACGACGTCGAGGCCCAGGGCCCCGGCGACTTCGTCGCGCAGGTGGCGGCCCGCCTGCCCATCCACGTCATCTGCGACATGATGGGCATCCCCCCGGAGTACCGGGCGAAGGTCCATGAGCACGTGGACGTCTCCACGGCCTACACCGGCGTGCGCCCGAGCCTGCTGCGCAGCGTCGCGCTCGCCGGGCAGAACATGCTGGCCCTGCTCGCCCTGCAGCGCCTGGTCATCAAGCTCGGCCACGAGCGCCAGCGCGAGCCCGCGGGCGACCTCGTCTCGCTGCTGGTCAACGCCAACCCCGACGGCGAGCGGCTGACCGACAAGGAGCTCGGCTCGTTCTTCGCGCTGCTGCTGGTCGCCGGCAACGAGACCGCGCGCAACACGATGGCCCACGGCATCAAGCTCCTCACCGACCACCCCGCCCAGCGCCAACTGCTGCTCGGCGACTTCGACGCCCACATCGGCGGCGCGATCGAGGAGATGGTCAGGCACGTCTCGCCGATCATCCAGTTCCGCCGCACGGTGACCGAGGACTACGAGCTGCGCGGCCTGCACCTGAAGAAGGGCGACAAGGTCGTGCTCTTCTACGGCTCCGCCAACCGCGACGAGAGCGTCTTCCCCGACCCCGACGCCTTCGACATCACCCGCGACACCAAGCCGCACGTGGGCTTCGGCGGGCCGGGCCCGCACTTCTGCCTCGGCGCCAACCTGGCCAGGCAGGAGATGCGCTCGATGTTCCGCGAGCTGTTCACGCGGCTGCCGGACATCAAGACGGTGGGCGAGCCGGAGCTCCTGCTGTCCAACTTCGATAACAGTGTCCGTACTCAGCGCTTCACAAGCTAATAATTCGGCTTATGTCAGCTTGGGGAACTAGGGTGACTCGGCGTGGAGAACGCCTTTCAAGTCGACCTGCGCGGTGTCGTCGACCTCCTGAGCCGGCACCTGTACTCCAGCCCGCGTGTCTACGTGCGCGAGCTGCTGCAGAACGCCGCCGACGCCATCACGGCCCGCCGTACCGGCGACCAGGACGCCCCCGCGGCGGTCACGATCGAGGTCGCCGACGGCCGGATCGAGGTCAGTGACAGCGGAATCGGGCTCACCGAGGATGAGGTGCACCTCCTGCTGGCCACCATCGGCCGCTCCTCCAAGCGGGACGAGCTCGGCTTCGCCCGCCACGAGTTCCTCGGCCAGTTCGGCATCGGCCTGCTGTCCGGCTTCCTCGTCGCCGACGAGATCCGGGTCGAGACCAGGTCGGTCACCGGCGCGCCCACGGTCGTGTGGACCGGGCGCTCCGACGGCCGCTACAGCGTCGAACCGGCCGGGAGTGAGCGCGCCGAGCCCGGCACCACCGTCACCCTGGCCGTGCGCGCCGACGCCGCCGACTGGGTCACCGAGCGCACCGTCACCGAGCTGGCCACCCTCTACGGCTCGCTGCTGCCGATCGAGGTCACCGTCAACGGCCGCCGCACCACCGTCGACGGCCCGCCCTGGCAGGCGAGCCACGACACCCCGGCGGACCGCCGCGCCGCCCTGCTCGCCTACGGGCGCGAGCTGTTCGGCTTCACCCCCTTCGACGTGCTCGACCTCAACGTCCCCGAAGCCGGGCTGACCGGCGCCGCGTTCATCCTGCCGAACCAGGCCAACCCCGCCGTCAAGGGCGCCCACCGCGTCTACCTCAAGCGCATGCTCCTCACCGAGCACGCCGAGGGGCTGTTGCCCGGCTGGGCCTTCTTCGCCCGCTGCGTCGTCGACGCCGGTGAGCTGCGCCCCACCGCCTCCCGCGAGGCGCTCTACGAGGACGACCTGCTGGAGCACGTGCGCGAGGAGCTCGGCGCGCAACTTCGCGCCTGGCTCGTACGGCTGGCCGAGACCGACCCCGACGGCCTGCGCGCCTTCCTGCGCCTGCACCACCTCGGCGTCAAGGCCCTGGCCCTGCACGACGACGACATGCTCCGCCTGGTCGACCGGTGGCTCGAGTACGAGACCAGCTCCGGCCCCATGACCCTCGCCCAGTTCCGCGCCCTGCACCCGCACGGCCGCTACACCGCGAGCGTCGACGAGTTCCGCCAGCTCGCCGGAGTCTCCGGCGCCCAGGGTGTCGGCCTGCTCAACGGCGGCTACGTCTACGACGGCGACATCCTGCGCGGCCTGTCCCGCATCGACCCCGAGGCCAGGCTCGAACCGCTCGACCCGGCCGAGCTGGCCACCCACCTCGCCCCCGTGGACCCCGCCGCCGAACTGGCCGCCCGGCCCTTCCTCAACGCCGCCGCCCGCGCCCTCGACCCGCTCGGCTGCGAGGTCGTGCTGCGCGACTTCGACCCCGCCTCGCTGTCGGCCCTCTACCTGACCAGCCGCGCCGCCGAGCACCACGCCCAGCTCCGCGAGGCCAAGGACGGCGCCGACGAGCTGTGGGCCGACGTGCTCGGCGCCATGGAGCGCTCGCTGGCCGCCGACCGGCCCCGCCTCGTGCTCAACCACCGCAACCCGCTCGTGCGCAAGGTGCTCTCGCTCAGCGACATGAACCTGGCCGGCACCGCCGTCGAGGCCCTCTACGGCATGGCGCTCCTGCACGGCCACCACCCGCTGCGCCCCGCCGACAGCGCCGCGCTCAACCGCTCCTTCCTCGGACTCCTTGATTGGGCCACCTCGTGATCGACATCGACGACCTCATCGACGAAGCCTCCGACCTGCCCTACGGCGAGGCCAGGACCCTGCTGCTGGAGCAGGCGCTGCGCCACGCCGAGGCGGGCGGCGACCGCGAGCAGATCCTCGCGGTGCGGATGGAGCTCACCGAGGCGTACCAGTTCGGGTCGGAACCGGCCAAGTCGTTCGCCACCTTCTCCCGCTGCGTGGCCGACTTCGACGCCGACCCCGAGCTGTTCGACGGCTGGCAGACCCACACGCTGCTGTGGCAGTACAAGTGGATCGTCGACTCCATGCGCGACTTCCCGCAGGTGCCGCTCGCGCGCGCGCACGACGCGCTGGCCGAGATGGAGCGCCGCTACCGCGAGGCGGGCGTCGGCCTGCACGCCGTCCACGCGCAGCGCTGCATGGTCGCCGGGCACGTCGGCGACCGGGCCGCCGCCGAGGAGCACTTCCACCACTGGACCACCACGCCGCGCGACGAGATGTCCGACTGCGAGGGCTGCGACCCCGACGGCAAGATCATGCATCTGGCCCGGCTCGGGCGCGACGAGGAGGCGGTCGCGCTCGCCGCGCCCGTCGTGGCCGGGCACCTGACCTGCGAGAACCAGCCGCAGAGCATCCTGAGCTGCCTCCTGCTGCCCTACGTCAGGACCGGCCGGCTTTCCGAGGCCGCCCAGGCCCACCTCAGGGCGTACCGGCTGATCCAGGCCCTTCCCCACTACACCGGCAACCTGGACCTGCACCTGGAGTTCCTGGCCCGCACCGGCAACGAGAACCGCGGGCTGGAGATCCTCCAGCGCGAGCTGCCACGCCTGGAGGAGCGGGCCTCGCCACACACGCTGATGAGCTTCCTGGCCGCGGCCGGGCTGCTGCTGCGCCGCCTGGAGGAACTCGGTCACGGCGACCTGGTTGTGGTCGCGGGCGCCACCGAGACGTCCGTCGCCGCGCTGCGGGCCGAGGTGACGGGGCGGGCGCGCGAACTGGCCGCCGCCTTCGACGCCCGCAACGGGACGGGGGAGCAGAGCGCACGGGTCGAGGCCACGCTGGCGGCGCCGCCGCTGGTCGACCACCTGCCGCTGGTGCCCCACGCACGCCGCGTCACCCTCCCCGGTACGGCCACGCCCACCCTTTCCCCGACCGCCGCCGACTCCGAGGCCACGAGGCCGATCGCCGCCGGTTCCGTCGCCACGACGCCGGCTGCCACCGGTCCCGGTGCGGCGGGGTCGTCCGCCGGCGCTTCCCGTCCGGCGGGGTCGTCCGTCGGCGCCTCCGGTGCGGCGGCCGGGGCGGAGCGCGGCACCTCGGCGGGGGCGGAGCTGTTCATGCGCGCCCGGGAGGAAGAGCCCGCCGTGGCCGCCCACACCATGCGCGCCGCCCGCGCGGCCCTGCGGGCGGAGGGCGACCACGCCCTGCTGGCCACCGCCGCCCTGATCCACGGCGAGATCCTGCGCCACCTGGCCACCACCCACCAGGACCCCGACCCCGGCCCCGCCCAGGACGGCCTGCCAGAGGAGTCCGGCTCGTCGGAGGGACTGTCCGGTTCGGTGGACGGCCAGGCGGAGGAGCCTGGCTCGCTGGAGGAGCTGCTGGGTGCCTATGCCGAGGCTGCCGCCCTCAGCCGGGAGCCGGAGCAGCGGGCCGTGGCCCATGCGGTGCGGGGTGAGGTGCTGGTCGCCGTCGACCGGCCCGAGGACGCGGCGGAGGATCTGATCGAGGCCGTGGCGCTGTTCACCGCGCTGGGCGACACCGCCAACGCCGCCCTGGCCAGGGTGGATCTGGCCGCCGCCTACCTGTCCACGGACCGGGTGGTCGAGGCCGCCATCGCCGCGGAGGAGGCGCTCGGACTCCTGGAGCCCGGCGACTACGACAACCGCGTCAACGCCCAGTGGACCAGGGCCCACGCCCGCCGCCTGCTCGGCGAGCAGGACGCGGCCCTGGCCGACTTCACCGAGCTGGCCGGGCGCTACCGGGAGCCGATCCGCGCCGCCCGCGCCTGGGAGGCCGCCGGCATGCTGCTGGGCGAGCTCGACCGGGACGAGGAGTCGGCGGGCGCTCTGGCCCAGGCCGTCCAGAACTACGTGGACGCCGGCGCCCGCCACGAGGCCGGGACCGCGATGCGCAAGCAGTTGTCCGCGCTGTACTGGGCCGACCGGGCCAAGGACGCGCTGGACGGGGTGGCGCCGGTCAGGGAGTTCCTGCGGGCGCTCGACGGTGAGCAGGCGGCGTTCGAGCTGGCGGCGCTCGACTACGACGAGGCCAGGATGCTGCTCGCGCTCGACCGCCACGAGGAGGCGGCGATCCGCGCCCGCGCGGCGGTCGCCGCCTTCACCGCCCTGGACCTGGCCGACCTGGCCGAGGCCGCCGCCGGCCTCCTCGCCCACCTGGAGCAACCGGATCAGGACTGAACGGGGTCCTCCTCCCCGGTGGGGGCGAGCACGTTCTCCCTGATCGTGAACACGGTGATCAGCGCGGCCACCGCCATCATCACCGTGCTGATCGTCATCGCCATCTCGAAGCCCGCGTCGAACACCGCGGGCTTCTTGAAGGCGTCGCCCACCAGCCCGACCAGGGGCGGGATGGCGGCCACCGCGAACAGGCTGCCGGTCCTGGCGACCGCGTTGTTGACGCCGCTGGCCGTACCGGCATAACGCTCGTCGGCGCTGGCCAGCACGGTCGAGGTGAGCGGCGCGACCGCCGCGGACAGGCCCAGGCCGAAGAGCGTCACCGACGGGATGACGTGCAGCCAGTACGAGGTGCCCTCGCCGATCGTGCCCATCCAGACGAACGACACCCCGGCCAGCAGGACGCCGATCGTGATCGGCCAGCGCGGCCCGATCCGTTTGGCCAGCTCGCCCGCCCGTGCCGACAGCAGCAGCATGAGGATCGTCGAGGGCAGCATGGCCGAGCCCGCCGCGATCGGGCCGAACCCGGACACCACCTGGAGCTGCACGACCAGGAGGAAGAAGACGACGCCCATGGCCGCGTACATGATGAACGTGACCACGTTGATCGCGGTGAACACGTGGTTGCGGAAGATGCCGACCGGGACGAGAGCGTCGGGCGAACGCCGTACCTGCACCCAGACGAACGCGGCGCCCAGCATGAGTCCGGTGACGAGCACGAGCGGCATGCCCGTCTCGATGAGGCCGTAGGTGATGGCGGCCAGCGCGAGCGCGGCGAGCACCGCGCCGAGCACGTCGAAGCGGCCCGCGGCCTGCTCGTCGCGGGTCTCGGGCACGTGCCTGAGCGTCACCCAGACCACGAGCGCCGCGAACGGCAGGTTGATGAGGAACGCCCACCGCCAGCCGGCCGACTGCACCAGCCAGCCGCCGAGCAGCGGGCCGAGCGCGCTGGCGACGCCGCCGAGCCCCGACCAGGCGCCGACCGCGCGCGGGCGCTCGCCGCGCACGAACGACGCCTGGATGATCGCCAGGGAGCCCGGGGTGAGCAGCGCGCCGCCGACGCCCTGGAGGGCTCGGGCGGCGACGAGCATCTCGATGTTCTGCGCCGCCCCGCACAGCGCGGAGGCGACGGCGAACCAGACGGTGCCGATGATGAAGACCTTGCGCCTGCCGTAGCGGTCGCCGAGCGAGCCGCCGAGCAGGATCAGACCGGCCAGCGTGAGGGTGTAGGCGTTGATCGTCCATTGGAGCCCGGCCATGCCGGCCTTCAACTCCTCGCCAAGGCGCGGCAGCGCGACGTTGACCACGGTGCTGTCAAGCATGGCAAGCCCGGAGCCCAGCACGGTCGCCGCGAGGATCCACCGCCCCTGTGCGGATTTAAGAGTGATGTGGCCGTTGTCCATGCGGCAATCTTGTCACCGGCCTCTGACAACGCTTATCCGGGTGCCCTTTCCGTCAGCCGTGCCCCAGCGCGCGCAGGACGAAGCCGGACACCAGCTTCTCCGCCTCCTCCACCGTCAGCGCGCCGCTGATCAGGGGGACCCGCTCCGCGCCGATCACCGCGAGGATCATGCGCGCGGTCGCCTCCACGTCCGTGACCTGGAACGCGCCGCTCTCCAGGATGCCGACCAGCACCCGCTGCATCGGCGCCACGTGCTCGGCCAGTTGCTGGTAGGCGTCGGGGCCGAGGGTGGCGCTCAGGTCGGCGGCGCCGGGGTGCGGGTGCGCGAGCAGCCCGGCGAGCTGCAGGCGTATGAACGCGCGCAGCCGGTCGGCGGGCGAGGCGTCCTCGGGCAGGTCACGCTCGTAGCTGTCCAGGAAGTACTGGGTGACCCGCTCGGTGAAGGCCAGCAGCAGCGCCGCCTTGTCCGGGTAGTAGTTGTAGAGCACCGTGCGGGTGATGCCCGCCTCGCCGGCCACGTCCGTCATCGAGATGGCGTCGATCCCCTGCACCCGCGACAGGCGCGAGACGGCCTGCAGGATGCGATCCTGCGTCTGGGCGCGGTGCTCGCCGATGGTCGCGGCGCTGATCCGGGGCATAACCACATGTTAGGCGTACGGCGCCGCCTAAGCCGCTGCCTTGACCGTGTGAAGGAGTTCGGCCAGGACTTCGGTGTTGAGCTGGTAGGCCAGTTTGACCTCGCGGATCACCCGGCGCTGCTCGCGCTCGTCGAGGTCGAGGGCGTCCAGGCGGGACCGGTACTCGTTCTTGAACCGGGGCAGGCTGCCGACCTGGTCGAAGACGTAGAAGTCGACGCCGCCGCCCTTGGAGTAGCCGTAGATCTTCTGCAGCTCCATGCGGATGAACTGGCCGCCGGACAGGTCGCCCATGTACCTGGTGTAGTGGTGGGCGACGTAGCCGCAGGGCCAGTCGGCGACCTGGTGGATCCTGGCCACGAGGGTGCGGGTGGCCTTGGAGGGTTCGACGCGGTCGCGCCAGGCGGGGCCGTAGACGGTGTGGAGGTCGCGTTCCAGGGCTTCCTGGCGGTAGAGCTCGGGGAAGACGAAGCGGCCGGCGACCGGGTGCCCGGCCAGGGCCTTGGAGACGCCGTCGAGGGCCAGGTAGGCGAAGTAGTGCTGGGCGACCATCTCGCCGTACTCCTCCGCGTTCAGGCGGCCGCCCATGAGCTCCTTGAGGTAGCTCTCGTCCTCGGCCGACTCGTGGTCGGCCCAGGTGGCGGTCTTCAGGATCTCGGAGAACGACGTCACGGCTCACCTCGTACTGGACTGGTGTTTCACGACACAGTGTCACAAAGCGCCGGGCAGGCGTCAAGCTGACACCATGTCACCAACCTTCCCCACCCATCCACCTTCCACCCACCCCTCCTGCCCTCCACACGCTCTCGCCTGCCCCTGCCTCGTCTTGTCCCCTCCCCCTTTTGCCCACGCGGGGCTCTTCCCCCTTCGGCCCACGCGGGGCTCTTCCCTTCGTTGGCCCACCCTGGGGCTCTTCCCTTTGGCTCACCCGGGGCTCTTCCCCAAAGCGCCGCGTATCCACCTGGGTTGCTTGGCCGCCACGGGCCGAGGGGCCGGCCTCTGTGCGCGTTGCGCCGGGCTCCGGGCGTGGTGGTGCTCGTGGTTCCGGCGCTAACGAGCGTGGTCTCCGCGTGAGCGTGTTTCGTGCGGGGGAGGCCGTGTCCTCCCGGGTGCGCGGGGGGTTCTTGCCGGGGGCGGGTTAGGTGGATGGGCGGGTGTAGCGGTGTTTGGTGCCGGGTGGGAAGTAGTCGGGGTCGGCGCTTTCGCGCAGGCGGATGAAGGGGGCCTGGTGGGCGGTGGGGACGTAGGCGGTGAACTCGCTGTTCAGGCGGCGTAGCTGGCTCAGGATCGACGCGCCGGCCGCCTCCGCCAGCGACGGGGTGGGGGCGGTGCCGGGGGACAGTTCGATGGTGATGGTCAGGTGGCGGTCGCGGGAGCCGTCCTCGACGACCTCCATCACGAACTTGCCGGTGACCGACCCGGCGATCTCCGGCTGTTCCAGGCCGACGGCGATGTTCTCCACGTAGATGTTGGCGCCGTAGTACGACACGGTGAAGTGGGCGCGGCCGAACACGTACGCGAACGGGTGCTCGGGGCCGGGCGCGGAGGGCTTGAGGCCGTGCTCGGCGGCGAAGGCGAGCATGCCGGAGTACGGGATCAGGCCACCCTCGTCGGCGATGTGGTAGCGGATCAGCGGGATCCCGTTGTCGCCGGTGAACACCAGCGTCCCGTCGTGCTCCTCGAAGTGGCGAACCCCCGGGTCGTACTGGACCAGCGTGGGCAGCCTGGACTCCCCGAACAGGCGCCTGGCCAGGTCGGGACGGGCCGACAGGAACCGGCGCAGTTCGATGGACAGCGGGGTCTCGTTGCCGAGGACGCCCGCGTCGGCGGTGCCGTACAGGGCGGCGGTGGATCTGACGGGGTCGGCGATGCCGGCGCGCTCGCACACCAGCGCGCGCCACTCCTCGCTGAAGACCTCCCCGGCCGTGACGAGCTTGAGGTCGTACGCCGCCCAGCCGGACCCGGCGTCGATCACGTCCTTCAGGAACGGCGGGTACCCGAGCAGGACGATCTGGTCGAAGTAGGGCGCCAGCGGCGGGATGACCCGCAGGATCTCGCGTTTGTCGCTGCCGGGCGCGATCGCGGTGAGCCGGTGGCCGCGTTCGGCCAGGTGGCGCACGCAGTTGAGCGTGAACAGGCCGCCCACCCAGGTGCCGAGCGCGAAGCAGACGACGGCGAGCGTACGGCGGGAGCGGGTCTGGAAGACGTCGAAGACCTCCTCGAAGCGCTCGGCGATCACCCGCTCGTCGGCGGCCGAGCGCGGCCAGAAGGACGGCTCGCCGGTCGAGCCGGAGGAGACGGCGATCATGTCGCCGATCTCGCCGCCCCTGCACAGGTCGGGCAGGGGGTAGCGGCGCGTGTAGGTGTCCTTGGTGGTCAGCGGGAGGTCGTGGAACGGCGTGCCGGGGCCGGCGCCGTGGGCGGCGAGGAAGGAGCGATAGGCGGGGACGCTGTCCGCCACCTCGTGGAAGAGCTGGACCGGATCCACGGTGCGACTGTACGCCACGCCGGGCTTGCTGCGTAGTCGTCACAGAATCACGAAAGTTTTCATTGAAGGATTGCAAGCGCGGAAACACCCCGGTAACGTCCCGGACAATCCTCGCGAACCCCCCACAGGAGAGACCGCCCATGGACCGTCGCCGTTTCCTCCAGCTCAGCGCCCTGGCCGCCGGGGGCACCCTTCTCAGCGCCTGCGGGGGAGGGGGGAGCGCCCAACCGGCCAAGGTGGGTCCCACCGGCACCGCCGCCACCGGCGAGATCACCGTGTGGAGCTGGCAGGGGCCGGCGGCGATGATGAAGGAGCTGGTCCCGGCGTTCACCAGGCAGTTCCCCGGCATCAAGGTCGACGTCCAGGACATCGGCAACCCGGCCATCTGGGACAAGATCACGACCGGGCTGGCCGCGGGCGGTCAGGGGCTGGGCGACGTGCTCCACATCGGCGTCGACTACCTGCCCGCCTATATCGAGAAATTTCCGGACGGCCTCGCCGACCTCGTCCCCCTCGGCGCCGACAAGCACAAAGGCAGCTTCGCCCAGGGCATGTGGGAGACCGTCAGCCGCGGCGGCAAGGTCTACGCCCTGCCCTGGGAGGCCAACTCCGCGGGCTTCTACTACCGCGCCGACCTGTTCGAGAAGGCGGGCGTCGACGTCGAGGCCATCGCCACCTGGGACGAGCTGATCGAGGCCGGCAGCACCCTCAAGCAGAAGACCGGCGCCCAGCTCCTCGGCATCGACAAGGCCGCCACCCAGGCCGACTCCGCGAACCTCTTCCAGGCGCTCATGCAACTCCAGGACGCCTTCTACTTCGACATGCAGGGCAACGTCACCCTCGACTCGCCCGCCGGGGTCACCGCGCTGACCATCATCAAGAAGCTCAACGACGCCGGCCTGGTCGCCGACTACGGCGGCGGCTGGGAGGCGATGATCGGCTCGATCAAGAAGGGCAGCGTCGCCGTCCAGCCGATGCCCACCTGGTTCGGCGGCATCATCGAGGAGACCGTCCCGGCCGAGAAGGGCAAGTGGAAGGTACGGCTCCCGCCCGCCGTCACCCAGGGCGGCAAGACCTCGGCCATCGTCAACTCCACCCACCTGGCCGTCACCGGCACCAGCAAGCACCGCGAGGCCGCGTACGCCTTCGCCGAGTTCGTCCTGACCCGCCCGGAGAGCCAGGTCGCGATCTACAAGGGCAAGGGCATCGCGCCCGCGCTCATGTCCGCCTACGACGACCCGATCTTCCACGAGGCGTCGCCGTTCTTCAGCGGCCAGAAGAAGGGCGAGATCTTCTTCGAGTCGCTCAAGCAGCCCTCCTACGTCACCAACTACTCCGCCGACTATCCGCGCGCGCTCAAGGCCGTCACCGACGCGCAGACGCGGGTGCTGCTCAAGGGCGCCGACCCGGCCGCGGTGCTCAAGGAGGCGGCCGACCTGATCGCCGGGCAGACCGGCCGCAAGGTGCTGCGGTGACGGCGAGCGCCTTCCGGTCGCCGATGCGGCTGGCGCCGTACCTGTTCGTGCTGCCCGCCGTGGCGCTGTTCGCGATCTTCAAGCTCTACCCGATCGCCTGGTCGTTCTGGCTGAGCCTGTTCAGGACCGACGGGGCGCTGCAGACGTTCGCCGGCACCGCCAACTACGAGCGCCTGCTCGGCGACCCGGTCTTCTGGACCGCGCTGCGCAACACGGCGCTCATCATGGTCGTGCAGGTGCCGCTGATGCTGGCGATCGCGATCGCGCTGGCGGTGGCGTTCAACTCGCCGCTGCTGAAGCTGAAGGCGTTTCTCCGGCTGGGCTTCTTCCTGCCGATGGTGACCGGGCTGGTGGCGTACGGGATCCTGTTCGGGGTCCTGCTCAACCCGCAGGGCGGGCTGGTCAACTGGTTCCTCGGGCTGTTCGGCGTGCCGGCGATCCCCTGGCTCACCGACACGCTGTGGGCGCGCATCGCCGTGGGGCTCGCGCTGACCTGGCACTACACCGGCTACAACGCGGTCATCTACCTGGCCAGGCTGCAGGCGCTGCCCCAGGATCACTACGACGCGGCCTCGGTCGACGGCGCGGGCGCCTGGCGCCGGTTCTGGCACGTGACGCTGCCGGGACTGCGGCCGGTGCTGCTCCTCACCGTGGTCATGTCGACGATCGGCACGCTGCAGCTCTTCGACGAGCCGTACGTGCTGACCGGCGGCGGCCCCGACAACGCCACCCTGACGCTCGGCATGTACCTCTACATGAACGGCTTCCGCTACTTCGACTTCGGCTACGCCTCGGCCATCGCGTACGCGCTGGCGGTCATCATCGCGATCCTCGGCATCGTGCAGTTCAAGTTCCTGGGTGACAAATCATGAAAAAGGTGATGCTGACCTCGACGCTGCTCATCACCGTCACCGTCGTCCTGGTGCCGTTCTACTGGCTGATCGTCGGCAGCACGCACACCAGCGGCGACATCTTCGGCAGCCCGCCCCCGCTGCTGCCCGGCGGCCACCTCCTGGACAACCTCGCCAACCTCGAACAGGGCATCGGCTTCAGCAGGACCGTGCTCAACTCCCTGCTGATCTCGCTGATCTACACGCTCCTGTCCGGCGCGGTCTGCACGCTGGCCGGGTACGGCTTCGCCAAGTACTCCTTCAAGGGCAGGGAGCTGCTGTTCGGCCTGCTCATGCTCGGCCTGGTGATCCCCGGCCAGGTGACGCTGGTGCCGTTGTTCAAGATGATGCTGGCGCTCGACTGGCTCAACACCTACCAGGCCATCGTCCTGCCGAACCTGGCGCTGCCGTTCGGGATCTTCCTGATGCGCCAGAGCATGTCCGCCCTCCCGGACGAGCTGCTCGCGGCCGGTCGCGCCGACGGCTGCGGCGAGCTGCGGCTGTTCACCCGCGTCGTCCTGCCCCCGATGCGCCCGGCCCTGGCCGCCCTGGGCATCTACCTGTTCCTCTACCAGTGGAACGACTTCGTCTGGCCGCTCATCGCGCTGCGGACCAAGGACGCCTACACCATCCCGCTGGCCATCGCCTCCCTGCAGGGCGCCACGGAGACCGACTACGGCCAGATCCTCGCCGGCACGGCCGTGGCCGCCCTCCCGATGGCCGTGCTGTTCCTGTTGCTGCAACGACACTTCGTGTCCGGACTTCTCGCTGGAGCTGTGAAAGAGTGAGCGTCACGACGGCCGGGCTGGCGCCCGTGCCCACCGCGCACCTGCTCGACGACGTACGGCTGGCGGTGCTGCCCGCCGCCGCGCGCTGGGAGCTGGTGCGGCTGCCCGGCGGCGCCGCGGTGCTGGAGATCCACTCCGAGCGGGAGCTGGAGATCCGGTTGTCGGTGGCGCTGGGTGACGCGGTGGGTTTCTGGCATCCCGACTGCCGCTGGAGCCGGACGATCGTCGCCGACTGGGCGGGGCGGGCCGAGGTCTCGCTGGTCAAGGGGGCCGCCGCCGGGTGCCTCTACGACAGTTCCGGCCGGACGATGCTGGCCTTCGCCGCCGCCGACCCGGTGCCCGAATGTTCGATGCGGTTCGGGGTCTCGGAGGAGAACAAGGCGTTCGTGGTACACCTGACGGCTCCGGCCGGGACCTACCGGCTGCACCTGGCGCCGCGCTCGGCGAGCGTCGCGGTGGCCATGCGGCTGCTCCGCGGCGAGCTGGGGCGCGGGCTCGCGCCGGTGCCCGCCGCGGCCCGCGAGCCCGTCTACTCCACCTGGTACGGCTTCAGCCAGGCGGTCGAGGCGGCGGCCGTCGAGCAGGAGGCCCGGCTGGCGGCGGACCTGGGCTGCGGCGTGATCATCGTGGACGACGGCTGGCAGGAGAAGGGCAACGGCCGCGGCTATCCCGGCGTAGGAGACTGGCAACCGGATACCACGAAATTTCCGGATCTCGCGGGTCATGTCGCTCGTGTCCAGGCGCTCGGCCTCAAATACCTGCTCTGGGTCGCGCCGCTGCTGCTCGGCGCCGAGGCCGACTGCTTCGACGCGCTGGCCCAGCACGCCCCTGCCTCCGGCGGCCCGCCCGGCGCCCGGGTGCTCGACCCCCGCCGCCCCGAGGTCCGCCGGCACGTCGTGGACACCTGCGCCCGGCTGGTGCGCGACTACGGACTCGACGGGCTGAAGATCGACTTCCTGGACGACGCCATGGTCTACGCCGGCAGGCCCACCCACGGCGACGTCGCCGACGTGGGCGAGGCCATGCGGCTCCTGCTGACCGAGATCCGGGCGGAGCTGGGGCCGCAGGCGCTGATCGAGCTGCGCCAGCCGTACGTGGGGCCGGGCATGGCGGCCTTCGGGAACATGCTGCGGGCCGACGACTGCCCGGCCGACGCCGTGGCCAACCGGGTGCGCACGATCGACGTCGGGCTGCTGGCGGTGCGCGGGGCCGTCCACTCCGACATGCTCATGTGGGACCCGGCCGCGCCGCCCGCGAGCGCCGCCAGGCAACTGATCGGGGCGCTGCACGCCGTACCGCAGATCTCCGCGCGGCTGGCCGGACTCGGCGGAGAGCAGCGCGAGATGCTGCGCTTCTGGCTCGCGCAGTGGCGGCGGCTGCGGCCGCTGCTGCTCGACGGCGAGGTCGAGCCCGGCCGCCCGGACGAGCTCTACCCCGTCGTGCGGGCCGAGCGCGGCGACGCCTGCGTCGTCACCGTCACGGCCGAGCGGGTGGCGGTCCTGGACACCGCCAGGCACCGTAAGATCACCTTGGTCAACGGTACGGCGGCGCCGCGCCTGGTCGTCGAGGTCGCCGGGCCGGGAGGGGTGTTCGCCACCGTGGTCCACGACGCCGCCGGCCGTATCATCGAGCGGACGCGGCGGCGGCTGGAACCGGGCCTGAGCGTTCTGTCCTTGCCGCCCTCCGGGCTGGCGACTCTGGAGGGGGCCCCGTGAAGATCGGCATCACCGAGCTGGCCGCCCGCGCGGGCGTGAGCGAGGCCACGGTCAGCCGGGTCATCAACCGGCGCTCCGGGGTCGCCGCCAAGACGCGCGAGGCCGTCGAGCGCGCCATGAACGAGCTCGGCTACGAGCGCTCCACCCGCGGCCAGATCGTCGCGGTGATCACGCCGTGGCTGTCGAACCCGTTCTTCTCCGAGGCCAGCGAGCTGATCGAGGCGGCGCTGGCCCCGCACGGGCTCAAGGGGGTGCTCTGCCCCGCGCTGCCCGGCGGCATACAGGAGCGCGAGTTCGTCACGTCGCTGGCCGACCACGGCGTGGCGGCGGTGGTGTTCCTGTCGGCCAGCAACACCGTCGAGGGCGCCGACCCCGAGACCTTCAACGTGCTCGCGGCGCGGCGCATCCCGTTCGTCGGCGTCAACGGCGGCTTCGAGGGCCACGACGCGCCCGTCTACTCCACCGACGACTTCCGCTCGGCGGAGCTGGCCGTGGACCACCTGTGGGCGCTCGGGCACCGCGCCATCGGCATCGCCTCGGGACCGGTCGGCAACCAGCCGGCCGACCGGCGGGTCGAGGGCTTCCGCGCGGCCATGGCCAGGCGCGGCGCGAGCGAGACCGGGAGCCGGATCGTCCGCCAGCACTACACCATCGAAGGCGGGCAGTCGGCCGCGCTGAGCCTGCTCAAGCAGGGCGTGACCGCGATCGTCGCGGCCAGCGACTACATGGCGCTCGGCGTGATCCGCGGCGCCCGCCGCGAGGGCCTGTCGGTGCCCGCCGACCTGTCGGTGGTCGGGCACGACGGCTCCATGATCATGGAGTTCGCCGACCCGCCGCTGACCACCGTCCGCCAGCCCGTGGACCGCCTGGCCAAGGAGGTCGCCCGGGGAGTGGTCGCGCTGGTCAGCGGGCGCGAGGTGCCCACGGGCGAGCTGCTGTTCAACCCCGAGCTGGTCGTACGCGGCTCGACGGCCGCCCCCCGCGCCTGACCCCGCCTGCCCCGAGTCCTTCCTTCCGTAGTACCGCACGATTCATCCGATCATCGGGAGACCCCATGAAACGCGTCGTGTTAACCTCCGCCCTCCTCGCCGCCGCCCTCGTCACCCCCGCCGAAGCCGCCTCCGCCCAGGCCGCGCCGCTGGTCGTCGTCAACCCCGGCTTCGAGAAGGGCGCCGAGGGCTGGACGTTCACCGCCGGCTCCGGCGTCGCCACCAACAACCCCCACGGCGGCTCCAGGCTCATCTACCTCGACGCCGGTCCCGGCAAGAGCGTCAGCCAGTCGATCACCGTCCCGGCCGCCGGCCGCTACTCGGTCTCCGCCTGGATCGCCACCGGCGGCGCGGGCGGCACGTTCTCCGCGAAGATCAACGGCGCGGCGGCGGCGACCGTCACGCTGCCGGCCCGCAACATCTACAGCCGCTACACCCTGTCCCGCCTCAGCCTGAACGCCGGCGACACCCTGGAGATCGCGTTCGGCTCCGGCTCCGGCTGGGTCAACGCCGACGACCTCATGATCTCTCCGGCCGCCCCCGCCGACCCCCAGGTCAGCTCCGGCAACCCCAAGGTCGTCGCGATGTTCGACTGGGCGAAGGCCAAGGCGGCCAGTTGGGTCCACCAGGACGGCGCCGTCGGGCCCATCAACATCGGGGCCACCAACCCGGTCGACCCGGGCGAAGCCCCGTACACCCCGACCTATTGGGGCGGTTACGCGCACCGCACCGCCTACTACTCGCGCGACTTCGCCCACCAGCTCGCCGGCGCGCACATCCTCGGCTTCGACGCCGAGAACAAGAACATGCTGCGCTCCTTCGCCGAGAGCGCCACGCCGGAGCACAAGTTCTATCCGGTGTGGGCGATCAACTTCGACGCCAAGACCTGGCACACCATCGACTACAAGTCGCCGACGAACTTCGTGCGCGAGGTCCCGGCCACGTTCGAACTGGTCGAGAAGGCCAACCAGGCCTTCCGCTGGACCGGCGACCGCGCCTACCTCGACGACCCGGTCTTCTGGAACTACTACCGCAACGCCACCACCGGCTTCATCCAGCAGCACGACGGCGCCAAGCCGAACGGCGTCGCCGAGGGCACCGGCAGAGGCATCTTCCAGGGCGTGGCCAGCTACAACGAGGTCAGCCGCGAGCCGCTGGCCGAGGCCGGCGACGGCATCGGCGCCCAGTACCAGGCCTATCTCGCGCTGGCCGACATGGCCCTGGACAAGCGCGAACTGCCCCTGTCGATGCAGACCGGGCAGCGGGCCCACGACCTCAAGCGCTACTTCAACCAGACGTGGAGCGTGAAGCCGGGCACCGACGAGTTCGTGCGCGCGTACACCATCGACGGCGCGCCGCTGACCGGCTTCGGCAAGGAGAACAGCTGGTTCATGCCGATGAAGGGCATCATCGACGCCGGCCCGCGCAACGACGCCTACCTCGACTTCGTCGACGCCCAGGCGGCCGGGCCCGACCGGCCGACGAACATCGAGGCGGTCACCTACCTGCCCGACACCTTCTTCCGCCACAACCGCAACGACACCGCGTGGAAGTGGATGCAGCACGTCTACGACCAGCGCGAGACCCGTCACGTCAGCAACCGCCAGGGCCTCAACGGCGACTACCCGGAGGTCCCCTTCACCCTGGTCAGCCAGACCGTCGAGGGCCTGATGGGCGTGACGCCCGACGCTCCCCGGCGCACGGTCGCCACCCAGTCGCGCCTGCCCGGGGACATCCCGTGGCTGCGGGTGGACGCGATCCCGGTCGGCGACGGCACGATCGACGTGCGCCACGACGGCCAGACCTCGACCACCTTCACCAACCGGACCGGCAAGCTCACGTTCTGGGAGGCCCGCTTCCCGGCGGGGCACCGCAAGCTGACGGTGGCCGGTCACCGGGTGCCGGGCATCCAGAAGACGATCGACGGGGTCCGCTACACGGTCGCCCTCCTGCCCGTCCGCAACGGCCAAACGATCACGGCCTCCGCAGGCTGACCCACACCGCCTGCGCGGTCCGACCCGTTCTGCCTCCGCGGTCCGACCCGTTCTGCCTGCGCGGTCTGACCCGGACTGCCGGTCCCCGTCTGTGGGGACCGGCAGGACGCGCCCCGCCCCAGCGCCCCCGGCCCTCAGCCGCGTGACCCGGGGTCAGTCGCCTGGGCGGACGAGGCCGGTTTCGTAGGCGTAGACGATGGCCTGGGCGCGGTCGCGGAGGCCGAGCTTGGTCAGGACGCGGCCCACGTGGGTCTTGACCGTCTGCTCCGACAGCACCAGCTTGGCGGCGATCTCCTGGTTGGACAGGCCGCGGGAGACCAGGACGAGCACCTCGGTCTCGCGCTCCGTGAGCTGGCCCAGACGGCGGGCCGACGGGGCGCGGGGGCCGCCCAGGCGGGCGAACTCGCGGATCAGGCGCCGGGTCACGGCGGGAGCCAGCAGGGCGTCGCCGCCGGCCACCACGCGGACGGCCTCGGCCAACTGGACGGCCGAGGCGTCCTTCAGCAGGAAGCCGCTGGCGCCGGAGCGCAGGGCCTCGTAGACGTAGTCGTCCAGGTCGAAGGTGGTGAGGATCAGGATTTTTGCCGGAATGTCGTCACGCTGGGCTATGAGGCGGGTGGCTTCCAGACCGTCCATGACCGGCATGCGCACGTCCATCAGGATCACGTCCGGCAGCAGCTCCGCCGCCCGCTCCACCGCCTGCGCGCCGTCCGCCGCCTCGCCCACCACCTCGATGTCGCTCTGGGCGCTGAGGAAGACGGTGAAGCCGGTGCGTACCATGCCCTGGTCGTCGGCGATCATGACCCTGATCACGCCGGCTCCAGGGGGAGCGTGGCCACGACCTCGAAGCCGTCGGCGACCGGTTCGGCCGTCAGCGTGCCGCCGAGCAGCGCCGCCCGTTCCCGCATGCCCACCAGCCCGTGCCCGGCTCCCGCGGACGAGGACTCTGCCGGGGTGGGGCCCGGGCCGTTGGCGACCCGTACGACGAGGTCGTCCCGCTCGCGCCTGACCTCCAGCGACACGGTCGCCCCCGGCGCGTGCCGCATGACGTTGCTGAGTGACTCCTGCACGATCCTGTACGCCGACAGCCCCACGGCCTGCGGCACCTCCTCCACCGATGACGTCTGCCTGAACAGCACGGCCAGCCCGGCCGCCCGCGCGTTGGCCACGAGTTCGCCGAGCCGCTCCAGCCCGGGTTGCGGCGTGGTCTCCTTGTGCCCGTCGGCGTCGCGCAGCACCCCGAGCACCTGCCGGAGCTGGGCGATGGCGTCCAGCGACAGCGAGCGGATCGTCGCCAGCCCCTCCTCCAGTTGCCTGGCGTCCCCGGCGGCCTTGAGCGGCACCGCCTCGGCCTGGATGGCGATCACCGACATGTGGTGGGCGACCACGTCGTGCAGCTCGCGGGCGATGCGCGCCCGTTCCTCCAGCGCCGCCTGCACCCCTTCGGCCGCCACCTTGAGCTGCGACTCCCGCGCCAGCCTGGCCGAGGTCTTCCGCCGGGCCCGCACGTTGTAGCCGAGCACGAGCGGCACCGCGAGCACGGCCCCGGCGATCGGCACGGCGTTGAGGTTGACCACCGCGAGGAAGGCCACCGAGACCACCCACACGGCGATGGACACGGATTCGGAGTTGCGCGAGCCCACGGTGTAGAGGACCAGGAGGTAGCTGACCATCAGCGGCCACGTGTACGTGAGGCCCTGCTCGGGGAACCCGTCGATCATCCGGTCGACGAACACGTGCGCGGGCAGCGTCAGCAGCGCCGTCCGCCACGCGCCCATCGGCCAGCGGTCGCGCATGGCCAGCGGCAGCGACACCGAGAGCATGGCGAGCTGGAAGGTCGGCGTCGCGGGCGGGTGCAGGTTCTTCTGGTAGAGGCGGGCCCAGAGCTCTGCGCTGGCCACGCCGTAGAGGAAGATCGCGAGGACCAGGTCGGCCAGCCGTACGCCGTCGAGGGTGGTGAGGAGCACCAGCCAGCGCGGCGCGGGGCGGCGCACGCGGCGGGTGGCCAGCGGCGGAGGGTCGGCCCTGCCCGTGAACAGCGCGAACGTCAGAGGCCGCACCAGGGCGGATATCACCCGAAAGACCTTATGTCTGGCCTCGGGTAGTCCGCGTCACTCCCAAGGACTACTTACATGATTACGATCGCCGTGAGCGAACATCGGCAAGCTTGGGAACATTCGGCGGCTCTGATGAATTGAGTCGGTATAACTCAACCCTTTGGAGTTCGTATGAGTGAGAAGCTGATCCTCCCGGTGCTGCCGCTGGACGACGAGGTCGTCCTGCCCGGAATGGTGGTGCCGCTCGACCTGTCCGACTCCGAGGTGCGCGCCGCGATAGACGCGGCCCAGGCATCCGGTGGCAACAAGCCAAGGGTGCTTCTCGTTCCCCGGATCGACGGCAGATATGGCGCGATCGGCGTCCAGGCGGTGGTGGAGCAGGTCGGCAGGCTGCCGGGCGGTGAGCCCGCGGCCGTCGTGCGCGGCGTCAACCGCGTGCGCGTGGGCACCGGCACCACCGGGCCGGGCGCGGCCCTGTGGGTCGAGGCCGACAGCGTCGACCGCGTGGAGGCCGGCGAGCAGGCGCACGAGCTGGCCCGCGAGTACAAGGCGCTGGCCACGACCATCCTGCAGAAGCGCGGCGCGTGGCAGGTGGTCGACCAGGTCAACCAGATCGACGACCCCTCCGTGCTGGCCGACAGCTCCGGCTACACCCCTTGGCTGACCACCGCGCAGAAGGTGGAGCTGCTGGAGTCGCCCGACCCGGCCGACCGGCTGGCCAAGCTGGTCGAGTGGTCGCGCGAGCACCTCGCCGAGCTCGACGTCGCCGAGACGATCCGCAAGGACGTCCAGGAGGGCATGGAGAAGCAGCAGCGCGAGTTCCTGCTCCGCCAGCAGCTCTCCGCCGTGCAGAAGGAGCTCAGGGAGCTCAAGGGCGACTCGGCCGAGAGCGAGGAGGAGGACTACCGCGCCCGCGTCGAGGCCGCCGACCTGCCCGACAAGGTGCGCGAGGCCGCGCTCAAGGAGGTCGACAAGCTGGAGCGGACCTCCGACCAGTCGCCGGAGACCGGCTGGATCCGCACCTGGCTCGACACCGTCCTCGACATCCCCTGGAACACCAGGACCGACGACACCTACGACATCGACGGCGCCCGCGAGGTGCTGGACGCCGACCACACTGGCCTCGACGACGTCAAGGACCGCATCATCGAGCACCTGGCCGTGCGCAAGCGCCGCCAGGACAAGGGACTCGGCGTGGTGGGCGGCCGCCGCAGCGGAGCCGTTCTCGCGCTCGCCGGACCTCCCGGAGTCGGCAAGACCTCGCTCGGCGAGTCCGTCGCGCGCTCGATGGGACGCAAGTTCGTCCGCGTCGCCCTCGGCGGCGTGCGCGACGAGGCCGAGATCCGCGGCCACCGGCGCACCTACGTGGGCGCGCTGCCCGGCCGCATCGTCCGCGCGATCAGGGAGGCCGGCTCCATGAACCCGGTCGTCCTGCTCGACGAGGTCGACAAGGTCGGCGCCGACTACCGCGGCGACCCGACCGCGGCGCTGCTCGAGGTGCTCGACCCGGCCCAGAACCACACGTTCCGCGACCACTACCTGGAGGTCGAGCTCGACCTGTCGGACGTGCTCTTCCTGGCCACGGCCAACGTCCTGGAGGCGATCCCCGGGCCGCTGCTCGACCGCATGGAGGTCGTCACCCTCGACGGCTACACCGAGGACGAGAAGCTCGCCATCGCCCGCGACCACCTGCTGCCCAAGCAGCTCAAGCAGGCCGGTTTCGAGGCGGAGGAGATCTCCTTCGAGGAGGGCGCGCTGCGCCGCCTGGCCACCGAGTACACCCGCGAGGCGGGCGTGCGCTCCCTGGAGCGCGCGGTCGGCAGGGTGATCCGCAAGATCGCGGCGAAGGACGAGGTCCCCGTCACGGTCAGCGCGGAGGCGCTCGTCGACTACCTCGGCCGTCCGCGCTTCGTGCCCGAGTCGTCGCTGCCGGAGTCCAAGCAGCGCACCTCGGTGCCCGGCGTGGCCACGGGCCTGGCGGTCACCGGAGCCGGCGGCGACGTCCTGTACGTCGAGGCGTCGCTGGCCGACCCCGAGACCGGCGACACCGGCCTCACGCTCACCGGCCAGCTCGGCGACGTGATGAAGGAGTCGGCCAGGATCGCCCTGTCCTACCTGCGCAGTCACGGCGCGGAGCTGGAGCTGCCGGTTACCGCGCTGAAGGACCGGTCGGTGCACGTGCACTTCCCGGCCGGCGCCGTCCCCAAGGACGGCCCGTCGGCGGGCGTCACGCTCACCACCGCCCTGGCCTCGCTGCTGTCCGGCCGCCTCGTCCGCAACGACGTCGCGATGACCGGCGAGATCTCGCTCACCGGGCGGGTCCTGCCGATCGGCGGCGTCAAGCAGAAGCTGCTCGCGGCGCACCGGGCGGGCATCACCACGGTGCTCATCCCGGCCCGCAACGAGCCCGACCTGGACGACCTGCCCAAGGAGATCCGCGACGAGCTGACCATCCACGCGGTCGGCGACGTGCGCGAGGTCCTGGACATCGCCCTCGCCCCGGCCAAGGTCGCCGCCTCCGCCGCGGCCTGACGCCTCCCGCGCCTGCCCCGCCGTACCAGTTGGAGCTGGTACGGCGGGGCAGCTTTCGCATATATGGGCAAATCATCTAGTCGCTTGACTGAATGAATTGGTTATGCTGTCATGGCCTCCATGCTCTACGGAACGCCCTCGCTGGAACCCGTCGACCAGGCCGTGCTCCAGGAGGTCGAGGAGATGCGGCGGGAGCTGAAGTACCGCCTGGCCGAGACCCACCGGTGGGACGGCCAGCTCCGCAGGCAACTCCAGGCCAGGGCGATCCAGGGGTCCAACTCCATCGAGGGCTACCGGGCCAGCGTCGAGGACATCGAGTCGATCATGTCGGGGGAGGAGCCGCTGGAGACCGGGGCGGGGGTGGCGCGGGAAATCGCGGGATACCAGCAGGCGCTGACCTACATCCGGTCGTTGTCACGGGCTCCGGCGTTCCGCTTCGACGTGGGCGTGATCAACGCGCTCAACTTCATGATGATCGGCCACCACCACGGCAAGACTCCCGGCGTGATCCGGCCCGGCGGCATCTACATCCGCAACACCGACACCGGAGAGGTTGTCTACGAGGGGCCGGATGCTGAGGACGTTCCGGCGTTGCTGGACGAGCTGGTGGCGTGGCTCAACTCCGGCGACCTCGACGCGCCGGCCTATGTTCGTGCCGCCATGGCCCACCTCAACCTGGTCAAGATCCACCCCTGGCGCGACGGCAACGGCCGGATGTCACGGGCGCTCCAGACGCTCGTGCTGGGCAGGGAGCAGATCACGACACCCGAGTTCTCCTCGATCGAGGAGTGGCTGGGGCAGCCGCGCACGACCATCGAGTACTACGACGCGCTGGGCGAGGTGGGGCGGAAGCAGTGGGCGCCGCACGGGCAGACGCTGTCGTGGGTGCGGTTCTGTCTGCGAGCCCACCATCTCCAGGCCCAGCGCGTGGCCCAGCGGCTGCGCGAGGCGGGCGAGATCTGGATGCTCCTCGAAGGGCAGATCGACGCCGACGGGCTCAACACCCGCACCGTCTCAGCGCTCTACGAGGTCTTCGTCAACAGGCGGCTGCGCCGTACGCGCTATCAGGCCGACGAGAACCTCAGCCAGGGACAGGCCGCCCGCGACCTGCGTGACCTGGCGGCGAAGGGCTGGCTGCGGCCCTACGGCGAGACCAAGGGCCGCTTCTACGCGCCGGGGCCGCGCATGGAGGCCATCAAGGCGGACTTCGCCGAGCGCGCCACCCCGCTGCGCGACCCCTACCTCGCTCGCGCGTGAGGCAGCTCACATCGGGCCGGGGGAATAGCGCGCGGTAAAGAGGCCGTTGGCACCAGCGTGAACGAGGCACCCGCGAACGTCATGAGCGCCATGGGCGAGGTCATGTGCCGCGGCATGCGCCGAATGCGGACGATGGCCTGTCCGGCCCGCTGAGCGAACCGCCCGCCCGTTCTCCCGAAGGTACTTCCTCATGATCGCACCACCCAGCTACGTGCTGCGCAGGCTCAGCCACCTGCCCTTCCACCCCGGCACGCGCTAGCGCTTCCCCCGCTCACCGACTGTTCCAGCTCTCAGCGGCCCGCTCCCGCGTGGTCGCCATCCGTGATGGGGATATTTCGTGATCCAGGCTTCTGGCCTGCGCAAGCAGTACGGGGACACCGCCGCGCTCGACGGCGTCGACCTGCACGTGCGCAAGGGCGAGATCTACGGCGTGCTCGGCCAGAGCGGCGCCGGCAAGAGCACGCTCCTGCGCTGCGTCAACCTCCTCGAACGCCCCGACGCAGGCACCGTCACCGTCGACGGCCAGGACCTGACCCGGCTCGGCGACCGCGACCTCAACCAGGCCCGCCAGCGCATCGGCATGATCCACCAGCACTTCGCCCTGCTGTCGTCGCGCACCGTCGCGGGCAACGTGGCGTTCCCGCTGGAGGTCATGGGCGTGCCCAGGGCCGAGCGCGAACGCCGCGTGGCCGAGCTCCTCGACCTCGTCGGCCTGGGCGGGCGCGGGGGCGACCGCCCCCGGCAACTGTCCGGCGGGCAGAAGCAGCGGGTCGGCATCGCGCGGGCGCTGGCCGGCAACCCGTCGGTACTGCTGTCCGACGAGGCCACCTCCGCCCTCGACCCGGCCACCACCGACTCGATCCTGGGCCTGCTGAAGCGCCTGAACACCGAGCTCGGCCTCACGATCCTGCTCATCACCCACGAGATGAACGTCGTCAAGGCGGTCTGCGACTCGGTGGCCATCATGGCCGGGGGGCGCATCGAGGAGTCCGGCACCATCGCGGGCCTCATCCGGACGCCGGGCTCGCGCCTGACCCGCGAGATCTTCCCCCTCCCGCCGCCGTCGCCCGGCGACATCACGCTGACGTTCACCGGGCAGGCGGACGAGCCGGTGATCTCGGAGGTCGTGCGCAAGTTCGACACCGACATCAACGTGCTGGGCGGCGCGATCGAGGACCTCGCGGGCTCCCGCGTCGGCCGCCTGCGCGTCACCCTCTCCGGCGACCCGGCCGCCCTCACCTACCTGCGCGACCGCGGGCTGCTGGTGGAGGTGGCGCCGTGACGCCTCCCTCCGTTCCCGTGCCGTCTGCCCCGCGCCGCTCTCGCGTCCTGTCGCGCCATGCCTCTGCCGGCGCTCCGGGGTGGCGTGCCGGCGTTCCGGGGTGGCGTGCTCGCGTCCTGCGGTGGCGTGAGCTTCGCGCCTTTCCGCTACGGCGAAGCCAAGCGAGCGCCGCCCACCGCCGTGGGCTCGCGCCGATCATCCGAGCGCCGCGCACGTCGGACGTGGTGCTCGCCGCCACGACGTCCTCTTGGCCCGCCACCGTGCCGGGGCCGCCCGCCGTACCCGCTGCGCCGGACACCACCGGCCACCACCTCGCCGTCTCGGCGCAGGAGCGCGGGCCGGCGGCGGCGCGCGTTGCGCCGGGCCGCGCCGCACCACATCCCGCCGGCCCGGCGCACGAGCGCGGGCTGGCGGAGGTGCGGGCCGTGACGGTCTCCGCCGCGCGGCGTCGCGCTGTTCCGCCGCACGTGGGCGGGCCGGCGGGGGTGCGGGTTGCGCCGGTTTCCGACGTACCGCGTCCCGCCTACCCGGCTCTGGAGCGGGGACCGATGTGGGAGCCGGGTGGCGGTCGAGGGGTGTGTGTCGAGCGTGTGGGGGAGGGGGTTCTGTGAGTTGGGATGAGATGGTTCCGCTGCTCTGGGAGGGCACCGGGCAGACGGCGGCCATGGTGGGGCTGGCGACCCTGTTCACCGTGCTGCTCGGGTTGCCGCTCGGTGTCGCGCTCGTCGTGTTCGACCGCGGTGGCCTGAAGCCGGTTCCGGCGCTCAAGGGGGTGCTCGGGGCGGTCGTCAACGTCGGGCGGTCGCTGCCGTTCATCGTGCTGATGATCGCGATCATCCCGTTCACCCGCCTGGTCGTGGGGACCACGATCGGGACCCTGGCCGTGGTCGTGCCGCTGACCGTGGGGGCGGTGCCGTTCTTCGCGCGGCTCGTGGAGACGGCGCTGCGGGAGGTCGGCGGGGACGTGGTCCAGGCGGCCCAGGCCATGGGCGCGGGCCGGATGGCGATCGTGCGGAAGGTTCTGCTGCCCGAGGCCCTGCCCGGGATCGTCGCGGGGATCACCGTCACCGTCGTGGCGCTGGTCGGGTACTCGGCCATGGCCGGGACCGTCGGCGGCGGCGGGCTGGGGGACCTGGCGGTCCGGTATGGGTATCTGAGGTTCGAGGGGCAGGTCATGCTCGCCACGGTCGTGGTGCTGATCGTGCTCGTGCAGCTCGTCCAGAGCCTCGGCGACCTCGTCGTGCGGCGGATGTCGCACAAGTAAGTTCACCTCTAGAAGGAAGATCGATATGAAGATTCGCGCTCTTGCGGGCGTTGCCGCCCTTTCGTTGTTGCTCGCCGCATGCGGAACGTCGCAGTCCGCGACCGGCTCCGCCGCGCAGCCCGCCGCCGAGTCGGCCGACACGGTGCTCAAGGTGGGCGCGAGCCCGGTGCCGCACGGGGAGATCCTGACCTTCGTCAAGGACAACCTGGCCAAGCAGGCCGGGCTGAACCTGGAAGTGGTCGAGTTCACCGACTACGTGCAGCCGAACGTGCAGCTCAGTGAGGGCCAGATCGGCGCCAACTTCTTCCAGCACAAGCCGTACCTGGACGACTTCAACAAGTCGAAGGGCACCAAGCTCAGCTTCGTGACGCCGGTCCACCTGGAGCCGCTGGGGCTGTACTCGAAGAAGATCACGAACGTCTCCGCGCTGGCGAGCGGGGCGACGGTCGCGGTGCCGAACGACGCTACGAACCTCGGCCGGGCGCTCAAGCTGCTGGCCGACAACGGCCTCATCACGCTGAAGGAGGGCGTCGGCACCGCCGCCACCGAGCGCGACGTGACCGGCAACCCGAAGAACCTCACCTTCAAGCCGCTGGAGGCGCCGCTGCTGCCGCGCTCGCTGGAGGACGTCGACGCGGCGGTCATCAACGGCAACTACGCCATCGAGGCGGGGCTCAAGCCGGCCTCGCAGGCGCTCGTGCTGGAGAAGACCGAGGGCAACCCGTACGTCAACGGCCTGGTCGTGCAGGCGGGCCACGAAAAGGACGCCGGCGTCGTGACCCTGGGCAAGCTGCTGCAGGACCAGAAGGTCAAGGACTTCATCAAGAGCAAGTACGCGGGCGCGGTCATCCCGGCCGAGTGACCCGGCAAATAGAGATCCCCCGCCGCGGTAGATATCCGGCGGGGGATCTTTATTATTTGTCAAAGATCGGGAAAAGGGACTTATCAAGTAATTTGAAAGTGTTCGGCAATCCCGGCGGCGTACCAATGACGAGTCAGCACAACCTCTCCCGAGGAGGACCTCGAAGTGCGATTCGTCTCACGAATCCTGATCGGCGCCGCGGCGGCCACCATGGTCGCCGTCGCCGCCCCGGCCGTCGCGAGCGCGACGACCGCGACCGCTCCGGCCGCCGCCGGCACGACCGCGTCGCCCTACTACGACGCCGACTGGGGCCCCTACTTCTCCGCCGACCACAAGTCCAGGGCCGAGGGTCACGTCACCGTAGACAAGAAGTCCTACAAGTTCTGGTACTGGAAGACCTTCCACGTCAAGAAGCGCGTCTGCTGGAAGGACGACCAGGGCGACAAGCACTGCAAGTGGGTCGTGGAGAAGGTCAAGAAGAAGGTGTGGAAGTGGAAGCACGACTACTTCTACACGGTTCACAGCAAGCTCACCAACAACAAGTGGTGGGGCGGCAAGAAGTGCGCGTGGGAGACGTTCAAGGTCGTCGGATTCGACGGCTCGACCTCCTTCAAGAACTTCCGTAACTGCACCAAGCACCCGAAGCACTACTCGTTCTCCGGTAAGAACGCCGCGCACATCTACGTGGACGTGAGCCGGGGCGGTTTCTTCGGGCCGAAGAGCCACCACTCGGGCTGGAAGCCCGTGTACCACTTCTCCTGACCTCCCGCGGTCGGGCGGCGAAGCCGCGATCTCTCCCCGTCGAGATCGCGGCTTCGCCGTTTCCGGAAGAAATCCTGGGGTGGCGCATGCGCGAATGCGGCCATTCAACAATGGTGCGCATTCTCATCGCGATATCGATGGTGCTGCCGGGTCAGGCGGTGGACGGGCGGGTCGCCTACCAGAGGGAGCCCGCCTTCACGGCGTCCGCCTTCGCGGGCTCGGCCTTCACCGCTTCGGCCCTTACCCGGTCGGGCGCGTGGGAGGTGGCCCGCTGGACCGGGCCGATGCGGCGGATCGGCTTCGCCGCCACGGAGATCGTGCCGTCGTGGACCGCCGAGACGCCGCCGGGCACCTGGATCCGGGTGGAGCTGCGGGTGCCCGGTTCGGGGTGGTACGTGATGGGCCGCTGGTCCTACGACGGCGTCAGGACCACCGTGAAGGGACAGGCCGACGCCCACGGGCAGGTGGCGGCGGACGTGTTCAAGGCCAAGGGGGCGGTGAGCGCCTACCGGCTGCGCGTGTCGGCGTATCGGCGGCCGGGCGCCGCCGTATTGCCGAGGATCCGCA
This sequence comes from Nonomuraea sp. NPDC050790, assembly GCF_044456745.1. NCBI lineage: Bacteria > Bacillati > Actinomycetota > Actinomycetes > Streptosporangiales > Streptosporangiaceae > Nonomuraea > Nonomuraea sp. NPDC050790. Next base: position 339,117 of record NZ_JBITGF010000001.1, read on the forward strand.
CGCTCGGCGCGGTCGCCTCGCGCCCGGGCGGGACGCGGGCCCGCGGCGGGCGCGCGTGGGGGCGGGAGCTCGCGGTGCCGCGCAAGTCGCAGCTCGCGCACGCCGGCCACGGCGGCGCGGCGTGGTGCGGCCCGACCGCCACCGCCATGGTGCTGGCCTATTGGAAGGCGGGCCCGAAACCGGAGGAGATGTCCTGGGTGCCGCGCGGAGACCCGGACCCGGCGGTCGACCACGCGGCCAGGCACACCTATGACAAGGCTTACGGCGGCACCGGCAACTGGGCTTTCAACACCGCCTATGCCGGAACCTTCGGCCTCGATGCCTCGGTGGTCAGGATGCGGTCGCTGGCCGAGGTCGAGGATCTCGTCGCGGCGAAGGTGCCGGTCGTGACCTCGCTGGCCTTCACCCGCAAGGAGCTGGGGTACGCCTCCGACGGCCACCTCATGGTCGTCACCGGCTTCACCCGCGACGGCGACGTCATCGCCAACGACCCGGCGGCGCGCGGCGTGCGGGCGGTGTATCCGAGGGCGGCCTTCGAACGGGCCTGGCAACGTTCCACCACGGGCACCACCTACGTCATCAGGCCCTTCCGGGCGGACGCTTAACCGAATATCGTTCGGTTCATGTACCCGGGAGCCATCGCAGCAGTCACCCCCGACAAGCCCGCTGTGGTCATGGCGGGCTCCAGGGAGGTCGTCACCTACCGCCGGCTGGACGAGGAGTCGAACCGGCTGGCCCACCTGTTCCGCTCCGCCGGGCTGCGGCCGGGCGACCACATCGCGTTCATGCTGCCCAACCATCCGCTCTTCCTGGCCGTGGCCTGGGCGGCGCACCGCTCCGGCCTGTACTACACCGCGGTCAGCTCCCGCCTGCAGGCCGACGAGCTCGCCTACATCGTGGACAACTGCGCGGCCCAGGTCTTCATCACCAGCGCCGACCTGGCCGAGGTCGCGCGGGCCGTGACCGGCGTCCGGTTGCGCCTCATGATGGACGGCGTCGCCGACGGCTTCGAGTCCTACGAGCGGGCGGTGGCGGGCCAGCCGGTCACCCCGATCGCGGACGAGTCGCAGGGCGCCGACATGCTCTACTCCTCGGGCACCACCGGCCGCCCGAAGGGCGTCAAGCCCAAGCTGTCACACGCGGCGCTGGACGAGCCCGGGGCGCTGTTCAACCTGGTGTCGTTCCTGTTCGCACCGGAGCGCGACAGCGTCTACCTCTCGCCCGCCCCGCTCTACCACGCCGCGCCGCTGCGCTACTGCATGACCTTCCAGCGGCTGGGCGCGACGGTGGTGGTGATGGAGAAGTTCGACCCGATCCGCTACCTGGAACTTGTCGAGAAATATCACGTCACGCACTCGCAGCTCGTGCCCACCATGTTCATCAAAATGCTCAAACTTCCAGAAGAAGAGCGGACAAAGCGGGATATTTCCAGTCTCAAGTATGCGATCCACGCGGCGGCCCCCTGCCCCGTCCCCGTCAAGGAGCAGATGATCGACTGGTGGGGCCCGATCGTCCACGAGTACTACGCGGGCACCGAGGGCAACGGCTTCCTCTACGCCGGCCCCCAGGACTGGATGGCCCACAAGGGCACCGTCGGCCGCTCCCTGCTGGGCAAGGTGCACGTGCTGGACGAGGAGGGCAACGACCTGCCGCCCGGCGAGCACGGCACGGTCTTCTTCTCCGACGGCCTCACCTTCGAGTACCACGGCGACCCGGACAAGACCCGCGCCGCCCAGGACCCGCAGGGCCGCGGCTGGACCACGCTCGGCGACATCGGCTACCTGGACGAGGAGGGCTTCCTCTACCTCACCGACCGCCGCTCCTACATGATCATCTCCGGCGGCGTGAACATCTACCCGCAGGAGGCGGAGAACGTCCTGTCCATCCACCCCAAGGTGGCCGACGTGGCGGTCTTCGGCGTCCCGGACGAGGAGATGGGCGAGCAGGTCAAGGCGGTCGTGCAGCCGGCCGACATGGAGCAGGCGGGACCGGCCCTGGAGGCCGAGCTGATCGCCTACTGCCGGGAGCACCTCGCCCACTACAAATGCCCCAGATCGGTAGACTTCCGGCAGGAGTTGCCCCGCCACCCCACCGGCAAGCTCTACAAGCGGTTGCTCCGCGACGAGTACTGGCCGAAGCCGGCCTGAGAATCGCATGAGAATCCGGCCGGCCCCCGCTCATCCGACCAGGGCGGATAAGGCCGGCGTCAGCCCGTTCAGAAGGCTCTGATCACCGCCTTAACCTGCCTTAACAGCGACATTGGCACTCTTGAGTCATCGGGACTTGAGGAGATGACGATGGACGCGAACGAGCCTCGCGAGCAGGGCTGGACCCAGTTCGGCGCCAAGCCGCCGGCCGCCGGGGGCTTCCCCAGCCATGACACGGCGATCCTGCCACCGCCCCCGCCGCCGCCCGCGGCCAGGAAGCCGGGCTTCACGGGAGGGCAGAAGGCGATCGCCGGACTGGCGCTGGCGGCCATGGCGATCGGCGGCGGCGTCGCGGGGGCGGCCATCACGAGCGCCTTCCAGACGCCGCAGGTGGTCCAGTCGGCGCCGAGCCCGGCCTTCAAGCCGGCCGCGAACCAGATGACGATCAGCGAGGTGGCCACCAAGGTCCAGCCGTCGGTCGTGATGATCCAGGGCCAGCAGGCCGGCGGATCCGGGGTCGTGCTCTCCGAGGACGGTCTCATCCTCACCAACAACCACGTGGTCGCCGCCAACGGGCAGCAGAGCCAGTTGTCGGTCAAGTTCAGCGACGGCAAGACCGCCAAGGCCACCGTCGTCGGCACCGACCCGTCCACGGACCTGGCCGTCATCAAGGCCGAGGGCGTCTCCGGGCTCACCAAGGCCGAACTCGGCGACAGCGACCAGCTCAAGGTCGGCGACGCCGTCCTGGCCATCGGCAGCCCGCTCGGGCTGGAGGGCACGGTCACCTCCGGCATCGTCAGCGCGCTCGACCGCACGCTCAACGTCGGCGGCGAGCAGGAGCAGCAGCTTCCGCCCGGCTGGGGCCGCGGCGGCCAGGATTCCGCCCCGCCGACCAGCATCGGCGGCGCCATCCAGACCGACGCCTCGATCAACTCCGGCAACTCGGGCGGCGCGCTCGTCAACGCCGCCGGCCAGGTGGTGGGCATCAACACCGCGATCGCCACCAACGGCAGCAACGGCAGCATCGGCCTGGGCTTCGCCATCCCGATGAACACCGCCAAGCAGGTGGCCGACCAGCTCAGCACCACGGGAACGGTGAAGCACGCCTTCCTCGGCGTGAGCGTGACCGACGCCAGCGGTGACGTGCCCGGGGCGCTGGTCCGCCAGGTCACCCAGAACAGCCCCGCCGCCAAGGCGGGCTTGACTCAGGGCGACCTCATCACGAGGATCGGCGACAAGCCGGTCGATGGCGGGGATACCGTGGTCGGACAGGTCAGAGGTTTCAAACCGGGCCAACAGGTCAAGATCACATATATGAGGGACGGGAAGCAGAACGAAGTGACCGTTACCCTCGAAGAGAAGAAATAGGACCCCCTCACGGACGGGTGCGCCGTCGAGATCGCTGCGGACTCGGCGGCGCACCCCCGTTCGTGGGAGAGAGAGGGGTCTAGGAGAACCGGCGCCCCTCGTCGCGCCGGTAGGCCCAGGCGGCCAGCGCGGCGGTCACCGCGATCCAGACCCCCAGCGTCACCAGCGCGGTCCCGTGCGGAGCCGCGCCCGTGGTGGCCCACCACATGAGCTCGCCCGCGCCCCTGCTCGGCAGGAACAGCGACAGCGTCTGCACGAACGACGGCATCAGTTGCAGCGGCAGCATCAGCCCGCCCAGGATGGCCAGCGGGAAGAACGCCACCTGCGACACCGCGATCGCCCCCTTCGAGGGCAGCAGGTAGCCGATGAACAGGGCCAGCAGTATGAACGGGATCGTCGCGACGACCAGCGCGCCCAGGCCGGCCAGCAACCGGGTGGGCGTGATCTCCGCCGCGGTGAACGCGGCGCCGATGATGAGCACCGGGATCACCGACAGGAACATGGAGATCACCGTCGTCACGATCCGCCCGGCGAAGGCGGGCAGCGGCCCGGCGGGCAGCGTGCGCAGGTAGGGGTTCCACGGCTGCTCACGATCCTGTGACACCGAGATCGACAACGAGATCAGCGCCGCCGAGATCGCGCCGAACAGCATCATGGAGGCGGTGGCGCGCGTGGCGGCCAGGGGGTCGTCCCCGGCGAACGGCACCACGAACGCCAGCATCGCCGCCGCGGGGAAGAACGAGCTAGCCACCAGACCGATCGGCACCCGGAATTGCTCGATCATCAGGAAACGGGTGTGGGCCAGGATCAAGCTGGACATGCGCACTCCTCAGGCGGTGACGGGCTCGGGGGCGGTCAGGTGGAGGAACGCCTCCTCCAGGGACGTCGGCCGGATCTCCAGGCCGGTGAACGGCGTGCCGCTGCGCACCAGCTCCACCACCAGGTGGTCGGCGTCGGCGGTCATCAGGTGCGTGCGCCCGCCCTCGCGCTCGCTGGAGAGCACGCCGGGCAGCTCCGGCAGGGTGGAAGCGGTCAGCGAGACGCGCTGCACGCCCACCATGTCCCGCACCGCCCGCACGGTGTCGTCGGCCAGCACGCGGCCCTGCGCGACGACGATGACCCGCTGGGCCAGCGCCTCGATCTCCTCCAGGTAGTGGCTGGTCAGCAGCACGGTGCCGCCGTCCTCGTGGAAGGCGCGGATGCCGTCCCACAGGGTGCGCCTGGCCTCGACGTCCAGGCCGGTGGTGGGCTCGTCGAGGAAGACCAGGCGCGGGTCGCCGGCGAAGGCGAGCGCGACCGCCAGGCGGCGCTTCTGCCCGCCGGACAGCCCGCCGATCTGGCGCCGGTCCAGGTCGGACAGGCCGAAGCGCTCCAGCAGTTCGCCCTTGGGACGGGCCTTGGGGTAGTGGCTGGTGACGAAGGCGACGACCTCGCCCACGCGCAGCGCCTCCGGCAGGCCGGTCTCCTGCGGGGTGACACCGATGCCGCGCCGTACCAGAGGGTCGGAGGGGGAGCCGCCGAGCAGCTCGACCGTGCCCGAGGTGGGACGGCGCAGCCCGACGAACAGGTTGATGAGCGTGGACTTGCCGGCGCCGTTGGGTCCGAGCAGGCCGACCAGCTCGCCGGCGCGGATCTCCAGGGAGACGCGGTCCAGGGCGAGCACGCCGCCGTAGCGCCGGGTGACGTCGGTGGTGCGGGCGAGAACGCTCATGGGGTGCCTCCAGCGGTGTCGAGCAGGGCGCGGATCGCCTTGGTGTATTCCTCGAAGGCCGCCCTGCCGCGCTTGGTCAGCGCGACGTAGGTGACGGGGGTGCGGCCCTTGTGCGTCTTGGTGATCTCCACGTAGCCGGCCTCTTCGAGCTTGGACAGGTGGACCGACAGGTTGCCCGCGGTCATGCCGAGCACGTCCTTCAGCCCGGGGAAGGCCAGCCGGTCGCCGGTGGGCAGCGTGTTGAGCGTCGCCACCACCCTGAGCCTGGCCTGGGCGTGGATGACGGGGTCGAGGTCGTGGTTCACCCCTGCCGCCAGCGCAGCCACAGCCCGGTGGCGACGGCCCCGCCGCCGCCGAGCACCGCGAGCAGCAGGTAGATCCAGCCGCCGCCGAGGACGGTTCCGGCCACGTCGAGCGCCACGACCCAGACGCCCAGCAGGAACTGCGGCCACAGCCGGTAGACCGCGCCGCCGGCCATGTAGAGCAGGCCGGCGACGAACATGAAGAGGGCGGTGTAGAAGGGGCCGATCATCTCGGACGGCAGCAGCGCGGAGAAGCGCGCGCCGATGACGCCCATGGCGTTGAAGCCGACGAACCAGGCCAGGCCGTACATGGCGCCGCGGGTCTCCGACTGGCCCTTGATGTGGCCGCCGGAGCGCAGCAGGGCGATGACCATGAGGACGAAGGCGATGATCTGGGTGCCCCAGAGCACGGCGAGCCCGGCCTGCCAGGTGATGGGCAGCGGTCCCGAGCCGTCGCCGGCCAGGCCCTGGCCGAGGAAGAGCGTGCCGAAGCCGATGAACCAGGCCACGCCCCACGGCACGTACATGAGGCGCGGGTCGGGGACGAACCGCCGCATCGCGGCCGCCTGCTGCTCTTCGATGAGCCGGAGCATCTCCTCCGGGCTCGGGGCGGCGTCCTGGTCTGCCATCGCCAAACTCCTCGTCAGTCCAAACTGGTTTGAACTGTAAACCAAAGAAGTTTGCGCTGCAAACCTAGCGTCGCGTGAGGGCCTCCGACTGCCACAGGTCGCGGTAGTAGCCGGGGACGGCGAGGAGATCCTCGTGACGGCCACGCTGGACGGCCCTGCCGTGCTCCATGACGATGATCTCGTCCACCTCCTCCAGGCCCTTCAGCCGGTGGGTGACCAGGAGCGTGGTGCGGTCGTGGGTGACGTCCAGCAGGTCGGCCATCAGGGCGTCGGCGGTCTCCTCGTCCAGCGCCTCGGCGGGCTCGTCGAGGAGGAGCACCTGCGGGTCGTACAGCAGCGCGCGGGCCAGGGCCAGGCGCTGCAACTGGCCGCCGGAGACGGTCCTGCCGTCCTCGCCGAGCTCGGCGTCCCAGCCGGTCCTGCTCACCCACTGGTCGAGACGGGCCTCCCGTACGGCTCGCGCCAGATCGTCGTCCGTCGACCCGGGCCCGGCCAGGCGCAGGTTGTCGCGCAGCGTGGTCTGGAAGATGTACGGATCCTGGGTGAGGCCGGTCATCAGGGTCCGCACCTGGTCGGAGTCCAGCTCCGCGGTGTCCACCCCGTTGACGCGCACCGAACCCGACTCCGGCTCCAGCAGGCGCATGAGCGCCGCCAGCACCGTGCTCTTGCCCGCGCCGCTCGGCCCCACCAGGGCCACCCTCCTGCCGGGCTCCAGCCGGAACGACAGGCCGTCCACGGCCGGGGGAGCGCCGGGCTCGTGCCGTACGACGAGGTCGTCGACCTCGACCGTCACCGGCGAGGCGGGCAGGGGGGCCGGAGCGGCGGGCTCGGTGACGGCCGGGGGAGCCGAGCGCACCTCGCGCAGGCGGCGCAGCGCGGCCGTGATGCCAGCCAGCCGCTCGCCCGCCGCGGCCAGCGGCAGCACCGGCTCGAACGACACCAGCGCCGTGAGCGCCAGCACCGCCGTCGCCACGGTGTCCGCGCCGGCCCCCTGGGCGACCAGCACGATCGCGGCCACCGTAAGGCCCTGCACCAGCGTGCCCACGCCGAGCGAGGCCGCGTGGACGCGCGACTGTCGGCGTTCGAGCGCGGCCAGTTCCGCGTCCGCCTCCATGGCCCTCGCGAGGGCCCGCTCGCCGGCCCCGTACGCGGCCAGGTCGGCCGAGCCGTGCACCAGGTCGGCCACCCGCTCGGCCAGCGCGGCCCTGGCCGGAGCCAGGCGGGCCGACCAGCGGCGGGCGGCGGCGGCCGTGCCCGCGGGCAGCAGCACGCCCGCCACCACCAGGCCCGCCAGCAGGACCAGCGCGGCGAACGGCGCGAGCGTCAGCGCGACGACGACCGCCGCCGCGCCGGTGATCAGGGCGGCCGTGGCCGGCAGCAGGCAGCGCACCAGCAGGTCCTGGACCGCCTCGGTGTCGTCGACCATGCGGCTGAGCAGGTCCGCGCCGCCGTGCCGGGGCTTCTGCGGCGCGATGAGCGCGCCGTAGAGGCGCTCGCGGGTCTCCGCCTGGGCGCGCAGGGCGACGTCGTGGCCGGTCAGGCGCTCGGCGTAGCGGAAGACGCCGCGGCTGGTGGCGAAGGCGCGGGTCGCCACGATCGCCACGCTCAGCGCGGCCAGCGGCGGCTGCTCGGCGGCCCGCGTGATCAGCCACGCGGCGGCGGCGATGAGGCCGAGCCCGGCCAGGTCGGCGGCGGCCCCGGCCAGCACGGCCCAGACGATCCTCGGGCCCATGCGGCGCTTCACCAGTTCTCCCTCACGTCGTCGCCGGTACGCGCCGGGGCGGCGTCCCTGCGGGTGTCGGACAGGACGCGGCCGGCGTGGATGCGGATCACCCGGTCGGCCAGGTCGATCATGGCGGGCCGGTGGGCGACGATGAGGGCGGTGCGGCCATCGGCCAGCGCGGCGGTGGCCTCGACGACGGCGGCCTCGCTGCGGCCGTCGAGGCGGGCCGTGGGCTCGTCCAGGAGCAGGACCGTCGCGCCGGGGCGGCAGAAGGCCCTGGCCAGGGCGATGCGCTGGCGCTGGCCCGCGGAGAAGTTGGCGCCGCGTTCGCCGACCAGGGTGTCGTAGCCCTCGGGCAGGGCCTCGACGAAGGCGTCGGCGTGGGCGGCCTTGGCGGCCTGCCGTACCTCGGGAAGGGTGGCGTCGGGGGCGCCAAGACGGATGTTGTCGGCGACCGAGGCGGCGAACAGGTGCGGGCGCTGCGGCACGAACGCCAGCTCGTCGGGGGTGTCAGGGGGCCGCCCGCCGACCAGCACCCGCCCCGAGGCGGGGGTGACGAAGCCGAGCAGCAGGTGCAGCAGCGTGCTCTTGCCGCCGCCGCTCTCGCCGACCAGCGCGACCCGCTCGCCGGGCGCGATCACCAGCGAGACGTCCTCCAGCGCGGCGTCCTCGCGGCCGGGGTAGCGGACGGTGACGTTCTCCAGCCGGATCTCCGGCGGACCCTCGCCGCGCTCCTCGCGGGCGGGTGCGGGCGCCCGCTCGGCGGCCTTCTCATCCAGTACGGCGAAGGCCGCGTCGGCCGCCGCCACGCCCTCCATCGAGGCGTGGAAGCGGGTCCCCATCATCCGCAGCGGCAGGTACGCCTCGGGGGCCAGCAGCAGGACGAGCAGCGCCGTGGTGAGGTCGAGGCTGCCGCCGAGCAGCCGCAGCCCGATCGGCACCGCCACGAGCGCCAGCGACAGCGACGCGCACAGCTCCAGCACCAGCGACGACAGGAACGCCACCCGCAGCGTGCGCATCGTGGCGCCCCGGTGGGCGTCGGCGACCTGCTGGATGACGGTGGCCTGGTGGCGGGCCCGGCCGAAGGCGCGCAGCGTGGGCAGCCCGCGCACGACGTCGAGGAAGTGCCCGCCGAGCCGCGACAGCGCGTGGAACTGCCGCTCGGTCGTCGCCTTGGTGTGCATCCCGACCAGGGCGCCGAAGATCGGGATGAGCGGCAGCGTGACCAGCACGATGACCGCGCTGGCCAGGTCGGCGGCGAACAGCCGGATGAGGACCGCCAGCGGCACCACCGCGGCGACCGCCATGGCGGGCAGGTACCCGGTCAGGTAGGGGTCGAGCCGGTCGAGCCCGCGCCCGGCCAGGGTGACGAGCTCACCGGAGCGGTGGCCTGCCAGGCGCGCGGGGCCCATCTCCCGCAGGCGGCCGAGCAGCCGCTCGCGCAGCGCCGACTTCACCCCGGTCGCGGTACGGCCGGCGAAGACCCCCTGGCTCCACCCGAGCAGCGCCCGCAGCCCGACCACCAGGGCCAGCGCGCCCAGCGCCGCCGCCGTGAACCTGCCGGACAGCACCCCGGCCAGAAGCTCGGCCTGGACGAGCACGAGCAGTCCCGCCAGCGTGGCGGCGGCCAGGGTGACGGCCAGATGCCTGCGCACCGACTGCTCGGCCCGCATGAGCCGCAGGAGATCTTTGTGCACGAGTCCTCAGAAGAACGACGGAGTACGGATGGCGCCCCGGAAGGTCCGCCAGACCCATACTTGCGCGCCGACCATGACCGGCGCGAACGGCAACACCATGAAACTGAGCACATTAAGGCTGGAATCGGCCGCCGAGGAGGCCAGGAGGAAGCCCGCCGACCCCGCCAGCAGGGCGATGACGGGCGCGGCGGCGGCCAGCCCGGTGAGCAGGAGCCGCCCGGCCTTCCCGCCCTCGCGCCAGTTCAGGAACGCCCGCCCGTGCACCGCGAAGACGACCGCGAGCAGCGCGCCGAGCCCGAGCCCGAACGGGTGCAGCAGGGAGGCGGTGAAGCCGGTCGCGGCGGCGTACAGGGCCACGCCCCAGCCGAGCGACAGGCCCAGCGAGCCCAGCGTGATCATGAGGTCCCAGAACGAGCGCCAGCCGGCCCCGTCGATGCGGCGGCGGAACCACAGCCCCGCGTCGCGCAGCACCCACGACAGCAGCATCGTGACCACGACGGGATAGAGCCCGAACAGCACGGGCCCCTCCAGCATCGGGTAGACGCCGAACAGCGCTCCGGCCACCGCGACCAGCCACACCTCGTTGGCCAGCACGTACGGGGCCATGGCGGCCACCATCCGGTCCCTGCGCTCCTGGGTACGGCCCAGCATGAGCAGGCCGACGCCCAGGTCGAAGCCCTCCAGGGCGAAGTAGCCGGCCAGCAGGACGGCGAAGACGACGAACCAGATCAGTTCCATGCGGGGGCTCCTAGAGGCTCATCGCCGGGCGGCGATCCTCGGCGGGGGCGCCGAGCGCGAGGTCGGCGGGGCCGCGCCGTACCACGCGGACGATGAGGACGTAGTCGACGACGGCCAGCAGCCCGAGCACGGCGACGAACCCGATCAGCGAGGCCGTGACCATCCCGGGCGTCAGCCCGGGGGACATGGCGTCGGCGACCGTGAGCTTCTCCCAGATCATCCAGGGCTGGCGCCCGATCTCCCTGGCCATCCAGCCGAGGATGGACGCCACGAACGGCAGCGGCGTCATGATGACGAGGATCACATGGGTCCAGCGCCACCTGGGCAGCCAGTGGATCAGCGGCAGCATCACCAGCACCACCATGAACCAGAGCAGATGCCCCAGTTCGATCATGAAGCCGAGCCCGACGGCGGCGGCGGTGTTGTTCTCGAACTTGCCGGTCTCGATGACCCCGAACTGCGCGTACCCGGCGCCGACCGCGAGCGTGCTGCCGATCGCCGCGGTCACCACGCCCGTGCGCAGCGACCTGGTGAAGAACTCCTGCTCGGCGGTCTTGCGCATGAGCTGGTACGCGCTGGCGCCGGCGAAGACCATGCCGCCGGTGAACAGCGCCGCCCCGATGATGTGCGGGAAGGCGGCGACCAGCGCGGGGTTGGTCATCAGCGCCCCGAAGTCGACCAGCTCCATGTGGTCGCCCTTGACGACGGAGCCGACCGGGTTCTGCAGGAAGGAGTTGGCGATCATGATGTAGAAGGCGCTGGCGTAGGCGGTGAGCGTGACGATCCAGATGCAGGCCAGGTGGAGCTTCTTGGGCAGCCTGTGCCAGCCGAAGATCCACAGCCCGAGGAACGTCGACTCCAGGAAGAACGCCACCAGCGTCTCCATGGCCAGCGGCGCCCCGAAGACGTCGCCGGCGTAGTGGGACAGGCCGCTCCAGGAGAGCCCGAACTGGAACTCCATCACCAGCCCGGTCACGATGCCAAGGGCGTAGTTGATCACGTAGATCTGGCCCCAGAAGCGGGTCATCCCCTCATACAGCCGCTTGCCCGACAGCACCCAGCGCGTGTTGAGGATGGCCACCAGCGGCGCCAGTCCCAGCGTGAGCACCACGAACAGGAAGTGCAGGCTGCCCGTCAGCGCGAACTGCAGGCGCGCCAGATCCAGTGCCTCCATGGCCTCATCCCCATTGCATGTTGTGTCTGCCTACATATAGAGAGCCTACATGTAGACTGTCTATATGACGAACGGGAACCTAGGATTGTCGCCATGAACCCGGACGCGCTCCGCGGCCACCTGGACGCACTGCTGCTCTCCGTGCTGGAGCACGAGCCGCTCCACGGCTACGCGATCATCGAAGCCCTGCAGGAACGCAGCGGCGGCGCGCTCAGCGTGCCCACCGGCACCGTCTATCCGGCGCTGCGCAAGCTGGAGCGCGTGGGCTTCCTGGTCAGCGAATGGGCGACCGTGGGCGGGCGCAAGCGGCGTACGTACCGGCTCACCGACTCCGGCAGGCGGCAGCTCGAAGGCGAGCGGTCCGCCTGGCGGGAGTTCACCGCCACGATCAGCGGTGTGCTACGGCCGTCCTCGTGATGCGCAGGCACCGCACCGCGCAGTAGAACTGCACGCCCGCCAGCGCGTAGCTGACCAGCGTCACCATCACACCCGGGGGATAGGCCGCGATGCCGACCGGCCCCTTCACCCCGATCGTCAGGATCATGCCCAGCACCGTCGTGGTCGCCAGCATGGCCAGCACCAGCCCGCCCAGCGAGCGGGTCACCAGCCGCGCCTTCGGCAGCAGCCGCGCGCCGCGCCCGAGCGCCAGCAGCGCCAGACCGCCGCTCACCCCCACCGCCACCTGCACGATGTCCAGCGCCAGCGAGACCGTGCCGTACCACCCGGGCTTCTGCGCCCAGATCGACGGGTCGATCGGGATGATCCGCCACAACATCGCCCAGGCCAGCGCGGTCAGCGGCACGCTCACGAACAGCAGCCCGCCCAGCCTGCGCCCCGCGCAGGCCGTCAGCTCGCTCTGGTAGCCGGGCGCGATCTCCTCGACCCGCCCGAACTCCTGTACGGCCAGCCGCTCGGCCTCCCCGCGCGCCAGCCCGTCCGCCTCGTAGGCGTCGGCCGTGTCGACCAGGCTGTCGTGGGCTTCGACGACCATGTCGCGCTTGGGCCCGGTCGGCCCGGACAGGGCGCGGTCCAGATCGGCCACGTAGTCGTCGATGAGCATGCCTCGATTCTACGGATCGGGGCGTCGGGGACTCATCAGGGTTTCCCCTGATTTGATATGTAGGATATTTCCTACGTATAGTGGCCGACATGGAAATCTCCACTGTGACCATCCCCGTCTCCGACCAGGAGAAGGCCCTGGCCTTCTACATTGGCCCCCTCGGCATGGGGATCAGGACCGACAACCCGTTCCCGATGGGCCGCTGGCTCACCGTCGCGCCGGAGGGCGGCACGACCACGCTGCTGCTCGCCTCGTGGTTCCCCGACATGGCCCCGATCGGCGGCCTCATCCTGACCGTGCCCGACCTCGACGACCTGGCCGATCGCCTCAGGGCCGCCGGCACCGACGCGGAGGGGCCCACCGACGAGCCCTGGGGACGCCAACTGCTCTTCCAGGACCCGTTCGGCAACGGCTACGTCGTCAGCCAGGGCTGATGTCCTCACCGGACGCCCTGTTCGCCGCGCTGGCCAGCCCGTCGCGGCGGCGGCTGCTCGAACTCCTGCTGCGTGAGGGCGACCAGCCCGCCGGGCGGCTGGCCGAACGGTTCGACATGAGCCGGCCCAGCGTGTCCGAGCACCTGAAGGTCCTCAGGGACGCCGGGCTGGTCGCCGAGCACCGCGCGGGCAGGGAACGCCGCTACCGGCTGGAGGCCGAGCCGCTCATGCGACTGCGCGACTGGCTCAGCCCGTACGAGCGCTTCTGGCGCGAGAGGCTGGCCGCGCTCGGCACGGTCCTCGACGAGATGCCCGACGAGGACGAGATACCCGGCGGAGACGAGACGCCCGGCGAGCACGAGACGCCCCGCGGAGACGAGATGCCCGGCGGAGACGAGATGCCCGGCGGAGACGAGATGCCCGGCGGAGACGAGATGCCCGGCGGAGACGAGATGCCCGGCGGAGACGAGATGCCCGAGATGTTCGGCGAAGGGGATGGCCTGGATGACTGACGGCGACCTGGGCGCGATCCGCGTCGACCACTTCTACCCGCACCCGCCCGCCAAGGTCTGGCGGGCGCTCACCGAACCCGAGCTGATGGCCAGATGGCTGATGCCCAACGACTTCCGGCTGGAGGTCGGCCACGAGTTCACCTTCACCACCGACCCGCGGCCGAACGTCGGCTTCGACGGTGTCGTCTACTGCCGCGTGCTCGAGATCGAGCCGCGGAAGCTGCTGCGGATCAGCTGGAGCGACCGCAAGAAGGCCGACTGGACCGTGAGCTGGCGGCTGGAGGGCGAGGGGCGGGGCACGCGCCTGTTCCTCGACCACGAGGGCTTCGACCCGGACGACGCGGCCCAGCAGTTCAGCCGCCGGATCATGGGCGGCGGCTGGCGCGGGACCATCCCCGCCAAGCTCGCCGAGGTCCTCGCCGAACTGCCCTAGCGGCCGTGCCCATGAGAAAGGACCTCGCCGTCATCGATCGGGGCGAGGTCCGGCGGGGACGTCAGTTCTGGTCGGCCTTCTTGAGCTCCTCGGCCAGCTCCGACCGGATGGAGTCCATGTCCAGCGCGCGCACCTGCCCGATCAGGTCCTCCAGGGCCGGGGCGGGAAGCGCGCCGGGCTGGGCGTAGACGACGATGCCGTCGCGGATGGCCATGATCGTCGGGATCGAGGTGATCTCGAAGCCCTGCGCCAGCGCCTGCTCGGCCTCGGTGTCGATCTTGCCGAAGGTGATGTCCTCGTGCTTCGCGGACGCCTTCTCGAAGATCGGCCCGAAGGTACGGCACGGCCCGCACCAAGCGGCCCAGAAGTCGAGCAGGACGATCCCCTTGTCGGCGATGTCGTTGAAGTTCTTCTCGGTTACTTCGATGGTCGCCACAAGTGGCTCCTCGTATCGTCGTTGAAGTTGCAACGGTGTCAACCACCCACCGCTTTCCAGCATTCCACGTCCCGCCGGGGGCACACACCAGGCCCCCGGCGGGACACGCGAGGTCAGCGCCCGGGAAGCTGGAGACCGAACAGCAACGGGTCGTGGTCGGAGGAGCGGAACGCGTCCGGCTTGTACAGGCCGGGCGGGTTGTACTCGGTGTTGTAGTCGAGGATGCGCGGCTCGTCGGCGTTGTTGTGCCAGATCGTCGCGCCGCTCACCCGCTTGAGCAACTGGCGGCCGACCAGCACGTGGTCGAGCTCGCCCGACAGGCCGTCGAAGATGTAGCTGTAACGCCACGGCGCCGGCACGAACCGCTTGGTCACGCTGGTCAGGCCGCCGGCCTCAAGGGTGTCGATCGGGTCCTCCTCGCCGTAGGCGTTGAGGTCGCCGAGGATGACGGGGTTCGGCAGCTCGGCGGCGATCTTGACGAGCGCCTCGGCCTGCTTCACGCGCAGCGGGTTCCAGCAGCCCTGGCCGTCGCCCTGGTCGGCGTCGGGGCCGCTCGGGGGGCAACTGCCCTTGGACTTGAGGTGGTTCACGATCATGGTGAACGGCTGGCCGCCGGAGACCCTCCGGAAGGTCTGGATGAGCGGCGGCCGACTGAACACCGGGTCCTGCGAGGAGGCGGTCTCACCGGCGGGCTTGAGCACGCGGGGCTTGTAGATCATCCCCACCTGGATCTCGTCGGTGCCGGGGAACGGGTGCGCGAGCGCCGCGTACGTGCCCGCGCCGACCTGGGCGTTGAGCGCGTCCACGAGCGCCTGCAGGGCGGTCTGCCCGTTGTTCTGGACCTCCATCAGCCCGACCACGTCCGCGTCGAGGCCCTTGAGCGTGGCCACGAGCTTGTCGAGCTGCCGCTTCTGCTCCTCGGCGTCGCTGGCCCCGCGCGAGCCGAGCGTAGTGAACCAGTTCAGCGTGTTCAGGCTGGCCACCTGCACGTTGCCGCCCACGGGCAGCGGCCGGGGGAAGCGCGGGTTGGTGTTGACGAACGAGAACGGCTTGACCGGCTGCAGCCGGTACTTGCCGAAGCCGTAGCCGAGCACGCCCGTCGCGCCGACGAGCGTGTCGCCCGCGCGCACGATCGGCGGCAGCGTGGCCGGGTTCTCGCGGGTGGAGCCGTCGTCGAGCAGCAGCGAGCGGCGCGCGTTGAGCGCCGGGTCCACGCCCGGCCGGTCGGTCGGCTGGTAGAGCCGCCCTCCCGCCGAGACGGTGATCTCGCCGTAGCGGCCGAGGTTGTAGTGGTCGCTGACGGTCAGCGGCTGGTAAAAGGTCAGCAGGACGTTCTCCACCGACTCCAGCCCGCCCGCCGAGGGCAGCCGGTACGGCGCCGCCGCCACCGACCCGGTCCCGCACACCGTGACCGCGGAGACCGGGGACAGCTCGGTCCAGCCGTTGAACTCGATCACCCGCCCGGTCACCAGCACCTTGTCGCCGGCGTTGACGTCCTGGAACGTGGAGCGGGCGAAGGCGAAGAGCCCGTCGGAGGTGGCCGGATCTGCGTCCGGGGTCGGGTCCTGGAGGAAGAACCCGCTGAGCTGGTCGGTCCGCTGGAAGTCGCCGGTGACGACGCCTTCGACGGTCACGGTCTGACCGGCCAGGGGGCTGGCGTCGCCGTTCCCCTGGACCTGCGCGATCTGGTGGGTGGCCGGTGTGTCGCAGGCCGCCGCCGTCGGCGTGGCGGCGAGGGCGGGTGTGGCCGCGAGGCCGACCGCGGCGAGGGCGCACATCGCTGCCCGGGTTAAAACACGCATGACCGGCACTTTAAGGGGAGTTGCCGTCGCGTTTTTCCACATCAAAGTGGATAGAACGTTAATTCATCTAACCTTGACAACCGCGGTCCCCGGGTATGACCACGGCATGGACTGGGTCACCTGCGCGCATTCCGGCGCCTGCACAGGATTCGCACACCAGCCTCACGGCTCCTGCCTGTTCCACGCCGCGCCCGAGCGGCGGGCCGAGGTGCTCCGCACCCTGGGCCCCGGCCGCCTCGTGGACCTGCGCGGTACCACCATCGACGCCGAACTCCTGGAGCGGGTCCTGGAGGCCACCGGAAGAAGGCCGGGCAGAACCCGCCTGGACCGCGCCCACTTCACCGGCGAGACGCGCTTCGCCGGAGTCGCCTTCCTCGGCGACGTCTCCCTCGACGGCGCCAGGTTCGACCGCCTGGCCTCCTTCTTCGGCGCCCGCTTCGAGGGCAACGTCTCCCTGGCGGGCGCCCGCTTCGCCAGGGAGGTGTCCTTCCACGGCGTGCGGGTGCGCGGCCACCTGTCGCTGGACCGGGCCTTGCTGGCCCGCGACGCGCTGTTCAGCCAGACCGCATGCGGCCGCGGCCTGTCGTGCGAGCGTGCCCGCTTCGACGGGTTCGCCACCTTCGACGGCGCCGTGGTCGGCGACGGTGCCGTCTTCCGCGGCGCCCGCTTCGGCCGCACGCTGTCCTTCCGCAAGGTCGTCGGCCCGGCGGGCTTCGACACCGCGCACTTCCTGGGCAACGTCTACGTCTCGCTCACCGGCCGCCTGTCGGCCGCCCACGTCCACGCCGAGAACGGGCTCGACCTGTGTGTCACCGGCTCCGGCGCCGACCTGCGGCACGCCGAGGTCACCGGCCCGCTGCTGCTGCGCCTCACCGACGCCCAGGCCGACCTGGAGTCGGCCGTCCTGCACGACCCGTCGGCCGTCTCCGGCCGCGGCCGCGCCGCGCTGACCTCCCTGCGCGAGGTGCGCGCCGCCACCCTCAGCCTGTCCGGCCTGGACCTGTCCACGTGCCGCTTCTCCGGCTATACCGACCCGGCGGGCCTGCGGCTGAAGAACTGCGCGTTCGCGCTGACGCCCAGCGGTGTCCGCTTCGGTCTGCGCTGGCCGCCGCTGCGCTGGTTCTCCCGCCGCCGCTCGCTGGCCGACGAGCACCTGTTACGGGGCTGGAGCGCTCCCGGCGAGGCCGCCGCCAGCGCGGAACGGCTGGCCGTCCTCTACACGGGCCTGCGGGCGGGCCTCGACGACGAGGCCGTGGCCGGCGACTTCGCCTTCGGCGCCATGGAGATGCGGCGCAAGGCCGGGGCTTCCAGGAGATGGTGGCTGGCGCTGTCCTGGCTGCTGTGCGGCTACGGCCTGCGCATGGGCCGGGCGGCGGTCTGGCTGGTCATCCTCATGGCGATCGTGGCCGGGGTCTTCTGGACCTCGACCTCCCATGCGACCCGCCGCGCCCTGCCGGCCGGCCCCGACCCGGCGATCCATCTCCGCTGATTGCGTGCGTTGTCACGGCGGGCCGGCCGTGAGCCCTCACGACCATCGCTCGACGGACGGCCGGGCACTACGGCGGGGCGGGCAGGCCGGCCCCGCCGTAACAGGAGCTAGACCGAGCGGTAGAGCTCGGCGACGCGGAAGGCGAGATCGAGCGACTGCGAGCGGTTGAGCCTCGGGTCGCAGGCGGTCTCGTAGCGCAGGGCGAGGTCGTCCTCGACGATCTCCTGGCCGCCGCCCACGCACTCGGTCACGTCGTCGCCGGTGAACTCGATGTGGATGCCGCCCGGGTGCGTCCCGAGCGCGCGGTGCACCTCGAAGAAGCCCGCCACCTCGTCCAGCACCGCGTCCAGGCGGCGCGTCTTGTGCCCGCTCGGCGCCTCGAACGTGTTGCCGTGCATCGGGTCGCAGATCCACGCCACCTGCGCCCCCGACGCCGTGACCTCCTTGACCAGCGGCGGCAGCAGCTCGCGGATCTTCGGCGCGCCCATCCGGGTGATGAACGTCAGGCGGCCGGGCTCGTTGGCCGGGTTGAGCTTCTCGACCAGCGTGAGCGCCTCCTCGGCCGACGTCGTGGGGCCGAGCTTGACGCCGATCGGGTTGCGGATGCGGGAGAAGAACTCCACGTGCGCGCCGTCGAGCTGGCGGGTGCGCTCGCCGATCCAGACCATGTGAGCGGAGACGTCGTACGGCAGGCCGGTACGCGAGTCGATGCGGGTGAGCGCCTGGTCGTAGTCGAGGATCAGGGCCTCGTGGGAGGAGTAGAACTCCACGGTGTGGAACTCCTCCGGGTCGGCCCCGCAGGCCCGCATGAACGCCAGCGCCTGGTCGATCTCCCTGGCCAGTTGCTCGTAGCGGCGCCCGGCGGGCGACTCGGCCACGAAGTCCTGGTTCCAGGCGTGCACCTGGCGCAGGTCGGCGTAGCCGCCCTTGGTGAAGGCGCGGGCGAGGTTGAGCGTGACCGCCGAGGAGTGGTACGCCTTCAGCAGCCGCCACGGGTCGGGCACCCGGGAGGCCTCGGTGAAGTCGAACCCGTTGACCATGTCGCCCCGGTAGGCGGGCAGGGTGACGCCGTCGCGGGTCTCGGTGCCCTTGGAGCGCGGCTTGGCGAACTGCCCGGCGACCCGGCCGATCTTCACGACCGGCACCTTGGCCGCGTAGGTGAGGACGATGGCCATCTGCAGCAGCGTCTTGAGCTTGTTGCGCACGTTGTCGGCGGTGGCGCCGGCGAACGTCTCGGCGCAGTCGCCACCCTGCAGCACGAACGCCTGGCCCTGGGCCACGTCGGCGAGCTGAGCCTTGAGCTGGTCGCACTCGCCGGCGAACACCAGAGGAGGAAGAGTCCGCAGTTCGTCCACGACCTTGCCGAGCTCGGCGGGGTCGGGCCAGTCGGGCTGCTGGGCGGCGGGAAGCGCCCGCCAGGAATCGAGGTTGCTCAGTGCGCTCACGACAAACGAGGGTATTCCACTCCGCCTTCCTCTCAGACCCCGGATTCCGCATTCTGAGAACGTGTTCTCACCAGCCGACCGCTGAAATCGGTCATACCACCTGGATCACGTGCTTTCCGCGCACGCCGCCCGCCTCCAGCGCCCGGTGCGCCCCGGCGATGCCGGACAGCGGGTGGACCGTGTCCACGACCGGCCGGAGCGCCCCCGACTCCGTGAGCCTGGTCAGCTCGGCGAACAGCTCGTGGGTGGGGTTGCCGCTGAAGAACCGTACGCGGCGCGAGCCGTACACGCTGGAGGCGAGGATGAAGCCGAGCGAGGCGGCCACGTGGTCGATGTCGAAGGCGATGGCCACCATCCGGCCCCGCGGCGTCAGCAGGCGCCGCCAGGCGGGCAGGCCGGTGCCCACGGCGTCGAGGATCACGTCGAAGCGGCCGAGGTCGGCGGGTCCGGTCGTGCGGTAGTCGTGGGCCTCGTGGGCGCCGAGGTCGTGGACGAGGTCCAGGTTGGCCTTTCCGGCCAGGGCGGTCACGTGCGCGCCATAGGCACGGCCGAGCTGGACGGCGAGGCTGCCCACGCCTCCCGCCGCGCCGCGCACCAGCAGACGCTCGCCCGGAGCGAGGCGGGCCTTGTCGCGCAGCGCGGTGATCGCGGTCGTGCCCACGGGCAGGGCCGCGGCCTGGACCAGGTCGAGCCCCGCCGGGGCGAAGGCGAGCTGCCGGGGCCGCACGACCACGTACTCGGCGGCGCTGCCGAAGCCCTGGGACCTGGCCATGCTGCCCCAGACCCGGTCGCCCGGCCGCAGGCCGGACATCGGCGAGCCCAGGGCGGCGACCTCGCCGGTGAAGTCGATCCCGGTGCGCTTGGGCCAGCCGCGATTGGCCAGACCGGTCACCAGCCGGACCTTTCCGGCCCGGCCCAGGTATTCGCCGCCGTTGACGCTGGCGGCGTGGACGCGTACCAGGACCTCGCCCGGGCCGGGGGCGGGCCTGGGCAGGACGCCCTCGTACAGGACTTCAGGGGGGCCGTAGCGGTCGTAAAGGGCCGCGCGCATCTCGTTCATGCCGTCACGCTAGCCCGCTAAACGGAAAGACCCCTCCACTTGCGCTAATGTGAGAGACATGCCCGCCGAACCCTCTCGGATGGACCTGCGCGCGGACGCGCGGCACAACCGCGACCGCATCCTCGAAGCGGCCACGGCCCTGTTCGCCGCGCGTGGCATCGAGGTGCCCATGGCCGCGATCGCGCGGCGCGCGGGCGTCGGCGTGGCCACCCTCTACCGGCGCTTCCCGACCCGCGAGGCGCTGGTGACGGAGGTGTTCCGTGAGCACCTGGCGACCTGCGTGGCCACGATCGACACGGCGCTGCAGGACCCCGACCCCTGGCTCGGGTTCCGCGCGTTCATCGAGAAGGTGTGCGCGATGAACGCCGTCGACCGCGGGTTCGCGGCGGCGTTCCTGACCGCCTTCCCCCACGCGCTCGACTTCGGCCGCGAGCGCGCCCGCGCCGAGCGGGGCTTCGCCGAACTGGTGCGGCGGGCCAAGGCCACGGGACGGCTGCGCGCCGACTTCGAGCGCAGCGACCTCTCGCTCATCCTCATGGCCAACGACGGCATCACCGCGACCTCGGCGCCGGCCGCGGTGGCCGCCTCCCGGCGCCTGGTCGCCCTCCTGCTCGGTTCCTTCGACACCGCGCCAGCCGCGCCCCTGCCGCCGCCCGCCCCGCTCCCGCTCTACTACCTGCCGGTGCCGGACTAGGCCCGGACCACGGCCTTCGTGCTCACGTGCTCGGGGCGTACGCCGAAGCCCACGAACCGCCGCAGTGCCGCGCCCAGGAAGGGGACGCCGGTCACGTTGGAGGGCAGGCGGGGCGGGTTCGGCCGGTTCTCCAGCGCGACGCTGATGACGCGCTCCTGGAACAGGCGCTGCGCGGCCTGCGTCACCTTCGCGGGGAACAACCGCCGCCGCTGCACCAGATGAAGCGCCGAGTCCGGGATCGGGGCCCCGGAGCGCAGCGACCCGGCCAGCAGGTTGGCGGTGGCCACCGCGTCCTGCACGGCCAGGTTGATGCCGACGCCGAACACCGGCGACATCGCGTGCGCGGCGTCTCCGACGCACAGGAACCCCGGCAGGTGCCAGCGCTCCAGGCGGTTGACCGCGACGGTCAGCATGCTGACGTCGTCGTAGCTCTGGACCAGGTCCACCCGGTCGCCGAGGAACGGCAGCAGCCGCCGCACCGGCTCCCTGAAGGCGTCGACGCCCTGGGCGCGCAGCCGGTCGAAGCCGCCCTTGGGGATCACGTAGGCCATCTGCCAGTAGGTCTCCCTGTTGATGGCGACCATGAGCTTGCCCGGCGACAGCCGCAGGAACGTGAGGTCGAGGTCGGAGGGGTCGCGCGGCATGCGGAACCACAGCACGTCCATGGGCGCCCCGAACTCCCTCGGCACCAGCCCCGCCGCCGCGCGCAGCGTGGAGCGCCGGCCGTCGGCGGCCACGGTCAGCGCGGCCCTGATCTCGTGCTCGCCCGAGGCGTCCCGGTAGCGCAGGCCGCGCACCACGCCGTCCTCGCGGATCAAACCGGTCGCCTCCGCGCTCATGAGCAGCCGGAACGAGGGGTACTCCTTGGCCGCCCCGGTGATCAGGTCGAGGAAGTCCCACTGCGGGACCATCGCGATGTAGTTGTACGGCGTGCGCAGCTCCCTGAGACTGGCCACCGGCTGGAGGCCGTCGTCGGTCAGCGCGTGCACCTGGTAGGTCTTGCGGTGCGGCATCCGGAGGAAGTCGTCGATGAGCCCGAGCTCGTCGAGCACCTGCATGGTCGAGGGGTGGATCGTGTCACCCCGGAAGTCTCTGAGGAAGTCGGCGTGCTTCTCCAGCAGCGTCACCTCGACGCCGGATCTGGCGAGCTGCAGGGCGAGCATGGCGCCCGCTGGACCGCCTCCTGCGATTACACAGCTCATAATTCATCACCCAGTGAAATTGTCGCACGGCACGGGAAAAGCGCAAGGCCCGGCATCCGGCGAGCCCCAGGTTCCGAAGTACAGGCGTGAGCATCGCGACCGTCCGCCCCCGCCACGGCCGTGACGCGCAACCCCGTTCGCGGCGTTCACCGCGCGACGGGCCGTACCGGCTGGGAGCGAACCCATGAACGAAGACCTCCACGCCCTGTCCGGCGCCTACGCCGTGCACGCTCTGCCCGAACTGGAAGGGGAGCTGTTCGAGCGGCACCTGGCCCGCTGCGTGGCCTGCCAGGGCGAGGTGCGCCGCCTGCGCGAGACGGCCGCCCGTCTCGCGCTCCCGGTGGCCAAGCCGCCGCCCGCCGCGCTCCGCCGCCGCGTGCTCGCCACCGCCTCCCGGGTACGGCAGGCCCACACCCCCGCCTACCCCTGGCCGCTCCCCGAATCCGATGCGACGGTCTGGCATCCCCGCCCCGGCGCGCCTGGACCCGACCGGCCCGGTCCGCTGCGGACCGGCGCCACGGGGGCCGGGTCCACGGCCGTCACGCCCGTGCCGCTCCCACCCGGCCGGGCGGCCGGACACCGCCTGCCGGCCATGGCGGGCGGTCGTGGCCGGGCCCGCGGGCGGGGTGGACGGCGGGGCGCCCAGGGGCGGGCGGCGACGGGGCTGGCGGCCGTGTCAGTGGCGGCGGCGCTGGTCCTGGGGGTGTTCGCGGTCCAGGGCCAGCGGCAACTGGAGGCGGTCACGGCGAGCAGGCAGGAGGCGCTCGACCGGCAGAAGGACCTGCTGGAGGTCATGGCCGCCCCCGACGCCCGGGTGCTGCACCGGCCGGTCACCGCCGGGGGCGAGGCCACGCTGGTGGTGTCGAGGGAGCGGGGCAGGATGGTGTTCGCGGCGACCGGGCTGCCGAGGCTGGAGGACGACCAGGACTACGCGCTGTGGCTGATGGGGCCCGGGGGAGCCCGCCCGGCAGGGCTGCTGGACGACGGTGAGGGGATGCTGCGGGCCGTACCGGAGAAGGGGGAGGGGCGGGTGGCGCTGACGGTCGAGCCCGCGGGCGGCTCGCGGCGTCCCACCACCATGCCGATCATGCTCGCCGACCTGCCCTCAGGCTGAGGTCGCGCCCTCAGGGCTCAGGCCGCGACCTTGCGTACCGCCGTCACGGCGGGCGAGCCGTCTGCCTTTCCGGCGGCCGAGGGGCTGCCCTCAGGGGGCGGCGATGGCCTTGCGGAAGGCGAGCAGGCACATGCCGAGCGCGTCGTGCTTGGAGGTCTCCTCGTCGCGGATCTGCTGCCACGAGGCGTACAGAAGCGCCCACATCAGTTGCTGCACCCAGCTCGCCGGCATGCGCGCGTCGATCAGGCCCTCCTCACGCCCGCGCTCGATCATCGTGATCAGCTCCCGGTCGCTGGGGGTCTCGGTCTCCCAGTCGGCCGAGTCGATGAGGTGGGGCTCGGTGAAGGCGAGCATGAGGTAGTCGCCGAGCTCGAAGTACTCCTGCATGAGGCGGTCGAGCACCTGGACCGCCGGTCCCTCGGTCAGCCTGGCGCGGGTGGTGGCCAGGGCGATCTTCTCCAGGAGGTCCTCGGACATCGCGGTGATCAGGTCGGAGCGCTCGGGGAAGTAGCGGTGGATCGTCGTGCGGCCGACCCCGGCGGCCGCCGCCACGTCGCTGAGTGAGGCGCCCGAGTTGCCGGTCATCGTGGCGAAGGCGGCGTCGAGGATGGCGCGACGGGTGCGTGCGCGCAGCCCTGTCTCAGCAACTGTCATGTGCTCACCGTACCACTAAGAAACTCATTTGCCTTTCTTGGAACACGTGTGTTCCACTGTCATCCATGAGTGCTCCGAAAAAGTTTCCGCGACTCCAAATCCTTTGGAGCTTCGCCCGGCCCCACAAGGGCAAGCTGATCCTCGGGCTGTTCCTCGCGCTGCTCGGCTCGGGGATGAGCCTGGCCACGCCGATGGTGACCAAGTGGGTCCTCGACTCGCTGGGCGCGTCGATGTCGCTGGCCGGGCCCATCGCCGCGCTGGCCGGCCTGCTGGTGCTCGGCATCGTGATCCTGACCTGGCAGTGGATCATGCTCGGCGCGCTCGGGGAGCGGGTCGTGCTGGAGGCCCGCGAGTCGATGGTGCGCCGCCTGCTGCGGGCCACGATCCCGGCCGTGACCAGGCGGCCCAGCGGTGAGTACGTCACCAGGGTCACCTCCGACACCGTCCTGCTGCGCGAGGCGGCGTCCTCCAGCGTCATCGGGTTGATCAACGGCGCCATCATGCTCGTGGGCACGCTCGTGCTCATGGGCGTGCTGGACCTCGTGCTGCTCGGCACCACGATGGCCGCGGTCGTCGTGGTGGGCCTGCTGTTCGCCACGCTGATGCCGGCCATCGCCAAGGCCCAGGAACGTGCCCAGGAGCACGTGGGCCGCGTCGGCGGCCGGCTCGAAGGCGCGCTGCGCGCGATCAGGACCGTCAAGGTCAGCCGCGCCGAGGACCGCACCGCCGACCGGATCATCGACGACGCCCGCGTGTCGACGAAGTACAGCGTGACCGCGGTGCGCAGGGAGGCGATCGCCTGGACGCTGGCCTGGTCGGGCATCCAGCTCGCCATCATCCTCATCCTCGGCGTCGGCGCCTGGCGGGTGAGCCTGGGCATGCTGGAGGTCTCCAGCCTGATCGCGTTCCTGCTCTACGCGTTCGCGCTGATGGAGCCGATCACCGAGCTGAGCCAGAACGTCACCGCCCTGCAGGCGGGCATCGCCGCCGCCGAGCGCATCCGCAGCGTCGACTCGCTGGAGCAGGAAAGCTCCGTTCCCGCCGGGGCGGCGGCGGCCACTGCCACGGGCGCGCCGGCGATCCTGGAGCTGCGCGACGTGCGGGCCGCCTACTCGGCCGACTCCGAACCCGCCGTCAGGGGGGTGGACCTCGTCGTCCCGCGCCGCGGGCACGTCGCGATCGTCGGGCCCTCGGGGGCGGGCAAGACGACGCTGTTCTCCCTGATCCTGCGCTTCCTGCAGCCTCAGGGGGGCGAGATCCTGCTGGACGGCGTGCCGTACCGGGACCTCACGCACGACCAGGTGCGCGCCCGGCTCGCCTACGTCGAGCAGGACACCCCCGTCGTGCCCGGCACGATCCGCGACAACCTGCTGCTGTCGCACCCGGAGGCGGGAGAGGAGGAACTGCTCCGGGTCCTGCACGACGTACGGCTGGCCGACATGGCAGCCGACCTCGACGAGGAGCTGTCGCCGACCTCGGTCTCCGGCGGCCAGCGCCAGCGGATCGCGCTGGCCAGGGCGCTGCTGCGCACCCCCGACGTGCTGCTGCTCGACGAGGCCACCGCGCAGCTCGACGGCCTCACCGAGGCGGCCGTGCACGACTGCATCGCCGACCGGGCGAGCAAGGGCGCCGTGGTGACGATCGCGCACCGGCTGTCCACCGTGATCGACGCCGACACGATCGTCGTCCTCGAGGACGGCAGGGTACGCGCCCAGGGCACCCACACGGCGCTCCTGGAGACCGACGAGCTCTACGCGAGCCTGGTCGAGGCGCTCAGCCTGGCCGAGGGCAGGAGCCCCGCCGCGGCCTGACCAGTGCCGGACGGGCGGTCCCTGGGCACGGGGTCTCCAGGGGCCGCACCCGGTCAGCGCAGCGCCTCCACCGCCTTGACCAGCGAGGTCGTGGCCAGGTCGCGCAGCGGCGCGTACTCCTCCTCGGGGTACTGCCGCGGCCCGTTCTCCACCAGCAGGATCAGATAGAGGTAGGTGCGGTAGAGGTCGAGGCGGGCCAGCGCGGACGGCGTCAGCTCCAGCGGCCGCACCTCCCGGTAGCCCGCCAGCAGCGGATCGTTCTCACCGACCTCGCCGAAGAGCGTCGGGGTGATGAGGTCGGCCAGCGGATCGCCCCAGAACGCGCGCTCGTGGTCGATGATCGCCTGGATCCCGCCGTCGGCGGTGAGGAAGACGTTGCCCGGCCACACGTCGAAGTGGACCAGGCTCGGCGTGCGCACCTCGTCCAGCACGGGCGCGGCGGCCCGCGCCACCCGCCTGATCTCCTCGGCGGGCAGCGGCAGCGGCGTCGGGTAGCGCAGCGTGTCGTCCAGCAGCGCCCCGAGCATCGCCAGGTACGCCGCGCGCCAGGTCGGGCCGGTGATGCCGTTGTGCGGATAGCCGAACTCCGCGCCGGTCACCGAGGCCAGCGTGGCCAGGTGCCGGCCGAGCTCGCGCCGCACGTCCTCGGGGGAGTCCGGCTGGGTGCGGTTCCACGGCGTGCCGTCGAGCGCGCGCAGCACCAGGTAGTCGCCGCCGAGCACCGGATCGTCGAAGCCGGCCCGCAGCAGCCCGGCCACCGGCACCCCTGCCGCTGCGGCCAGTTCGATCGCCCGCGCCTCCATGCGCAGCAGGTTGCGTTCGTAGGTGAGCTGGTCGAGGTCGGGCGACGGGGAGAGCTTGAGCACCACGTCGCGGCCGTCGTCCAGCCGCACCCGCCACACGGCGTTGGCGAAGCCGTCGGTCAGCTCGCCCGCCTCGGCGACGCCGGTGCCCATCGCCCGCCTGAGCAACGCGTCGAGCTGCTCGGGGGACAGACGGCGCTTGGTTCGGCTCTCCACGGAGCGAAATTCTGTCCGCTTCGACGGGTGATCGTCTAGTACGTCCTAGACGGCGCTGATCGTCCAGCTCGCCGCGTGCCGCTCGCCCGGACCCAGCACCACCAGGTCCGTACCCGAGTTGAACGCGTCCGGCGGGCACGTCATCGGCTCCACCGCCACACCCTCGTACCCGAGCTGCCCGCCGGTGCACACCTGCACCCACGGCAGCACGGCCGGGTCCCACGTCACGCGTGTGCCGCCGACCCGCACCTCGCCCGCCGTCAGCGCGGTGAAGGCGTGGTCGACGTCCTGGCCGGCGAGCGCGCGCGGCGTCCTGAAGTCGTACGGCGTGCCCGCCACCTCCTCCACCGTGCTGGGCAGGCTGCGCTCGTCGTTCAGCATCACCCTGGCGGCGGGGACGTGGAGCACGTCGGACTCGCCCAGCAGCCACGGATGCGGCGCGCACCCGTAGGGCGCCGGGCGCTCCCCGGCGTTGCGCGCCGTGACGGTCGTGGTCAGCCCGCCGGCGTCGAGCCGGTGGAGCACCTGCAGCTCCAGCGTGAACGGGTATCCGGGCGCCGGCGTCACCGTGTGGACCAGCCGGGCGAAGGCGTGCTCGTCCTCGGCGGCCAGCCACTCCGCCACCCGCCACTCGGCGGCGGAGACCAGCCCGTGCAGGGCGTTGCCGCGCTCGGGCTCGGTCAGCTCCAGCCGGTGCTCGGCGCCGTCGAAGGAGTAGCGGCCGTCCGCGACCCGGTTGGGCCACGGGGCCAGGATCGTGCCGGCGTAGAACGGGACCGGGCCGTCCTCCGGCCACGACGTCACGAGGTCGCGCCCGCCGTGCCTGAGCACGCGTACGGCGGCGCCGCGCGGGCTGATCTCGGCGGTGTAGCCGCCGCCGGACAGAGAGGGCACGGGGGAGTCCTTTCGCCAACGCTCGGGTCTGCTAAGGATATCCGCTGGTCAAGCGGAGGCCCGCCGTACCAGATGCGTGTCGAGGATGACGACCGGCTGGCTCAGGTCCTCGCCGTTGATGCGGGCCACGAGCAGGTGGGCCATCTGGCGGCCCATCTGCTCGGTCGGCTGGTGGACGGTCGTCAGCGGCGGGTCGGTGTGCAGGGCCGCCTTGGAGTCCTCGAAGCCGACCAGCGCGACGTCGCCCGGCACGCTCCGCCCGGCCGCCTTCAGCTCGCGCAGCGCGCCCACCGCCATCAGGTCGGAGGCGGCGAACACCGCGTCGAGGTCGGGATGGCCGGCCAGCAGCGTGCGCATCGCCGCGGCGCCGCTCTCCTCGGAGAAGTCGCCGTAGGCCACCAGGCCGGGGGCGCCGGAGGCCGCCAGCGCGTCGCGGTAGCCGGCCAGGCGGTCGACGCCGACGCCCATGTCCTGGGGTCCCGCGACGGTGGCGATGCGGGTGCGGCCGGTGCCCAGCAGGTGCTTGACCGCCTGGCGGGCGCCACCGCGGTTGTCCATGTCGACGTAGCTGTAGGGGTCGAGGCCGACCGGGCGGCCGCCCAGCACGGTCGGCACGCCCATCTCCTCCAGCCGTCCCGGCAGCGGGTCGGCGCCGTGCAACGACAGCAGCAGGACGCCGTCGACGTGCTGGCCGGTCAGGTAGTGCTCCAGCCGCTCGTGCTCCTCCGGCGACTGGGCCATCGCCAGGATGAGCTGCAGCCCGGTCTCGGCCAGCGCCGAGCCGATGCCCCTGATCGTCCCGGCGAAGTACGGCTCGTCGAAGACCCGCAGCTCCGACTCCGACACCACCAGCGCCACGGTGTCGGTGCGGCGGGTGACGAGCGTGCGGGCCGCCCGGTTGGGGACGTAACCCAGCTCGTCGATCGCCTGGCGCACGGCGGCGCGGGCCTTCGCGCTGACGTTGGGCGAGCCGTTGATGACCCTCGACACCGTGCCGCGCCCGACCCCGGCGCGGGCGGCGACGGCTTCAAGAGTCGGTCGGTTCATGGCCACCATTCTGCCGGATGATCTCCGCGTACCAGAGAGCGCTGTCTTTGAGCAGACGGCGCTGGCTGGCGAAGTCGACGTGGACGAGGCCGAAGCGTTTGCCGTAGCCCCACGCCCATTCGAAGTTGTCCAGGAGCGACCAGGCGAAGTAGCCCTGCAGCGGGATGCCGCGGCGGGTGGCCTCCAGGCAGGCGGACAGGTGTTCGCGCAGGTAGGCGATCCGGCCGGGGTCGTGGACGCGCTCTCCGTCCACGTGGTCGTCGAAGGCGGCGCCGTTCTCGGAGACCACCAGCGGGATCGCCGGGTACTCCTCGCGCACCCGCGTCAGCACCTCCAGCAGGCCGGCCGCGTCGATCTCCCAGCCCATCGCGGTGACCGGGCGCCCGCCGGAGACGAACGAGACGTGCTCGCTGCCCACCCACGGCGAGCCCGCCGCGGTGGGCGCCGCCGCGGCCGAGGCGGCGCCGGGGCGGGAGGAGACGGTGAAGCGGCTGTAGTAGTTGACGAGCAGGAGGTCGATCGGCTCACTGATCACCGCCAGATCCCGATTTTTCATGAAATCCAGGTCCATGCGGAGATCGTCGAGGACGTCGGAGGGATATTCGCCTTTGAGCAGGGCGTCCAGGAAGAAGCGGTTCTGCAGGCCGTCGATGCGGCGGGCGGCGTCGTGGTCGTCCGCGGTGGCGGGCGTGATCGCGTAGAGGTTCACGCAGCCGCCCACCCGCGCCGGCCGCAGCGCCTGTACGGCCAGCCCGTGCGCCAGGTTGAGATGGTGCGCCGCCCGGATCGCCGCCGCAGGCTCCCGCCGCCCCGGCGCGTGCTCACCCGAGGCATACCCCAGGAACGCCGCGCACCACGGCTCGTTGACCGTCGCCCACGTGTGCACCCGGTCGCCCAGCGCCTCGCGCACGGCGGCGGCGTAGTCGGCGAAGCGGAAGGCCGTGTCACGCTCCGGCCAGCCGCCCCTGTCCTCCAGCGCCTGCGGCAGGTCCCAGTGGTAGAGCGTCAGCCACGGCTGGATGCCGTGCTCCAGCAACTCGTCGGTCAGCCGCCGGTAGAAGTCGAGGCCCTTCGCGCTGAACGCGCCCGAGCCGTCCGGCTGCACGCGCGGCCAGGAGACCGAGAACCGGTAGGCGCTCAGGCCCAGCTCCGCCATGAGCCGCACGTCGTCGCGGTAGCGGTGGTAGTGGTCGATGGCGACGTCCCCGTGGTGGCCGCCGACCACCCGGCCGGGCACGCGGGTGAAGGTGTCCCAGATCGACCGGCCGCGCTCGTCGGCCGCCCCCTCGATCTGGTAGGCCGAGGTGGCCGCGCCCCAGGCGAACCCGGCGGGGAAACGCCCGGGCGCGTGCCGTACCTGATCCTGCTGGGTCGTCATGCCTTGACCGCGCCTTCCATGAGCCCGCCCACGATCTGGCGGCCGAACAGGACGAACACCACGAACAGCGGCAGCACCGAGGCGGCCGTGCCGGTGAACAACATCACGTAGTCGGTGCCGTGCGCCGAGTTGAGCGCCGCGATCGACGTCTGCACCACCGGGTTGTCCGGGTTCAGCACGATGAGCGGCCACAGGAACTCGTTCCACGTCTGCATGAACACCAGCAGCGCCAGCACCGCCATCCCCGGCCGCAGCGCCGGGAGCACGACCCGCCAGTAGATGCCGAGCGTGGCCGCGCCGTCCACCCGCGCCGCCTCCACCAGCTCATCGGGTACGGCCTGCGCCGCGTACTGCGTCATCATGAACACCCCGAACCCGTTGACCAGGAACGGCAGGATCACCGCCTTCAACTGCCCGGTCCACCCCAGCGTGACCATCAGCTCATACAGCGGCACCACGCCCATCTGCTGCAGCGGCACCATCATCGTGACCAGGATCAGCCCGAGCAGCAGCCGCGAGCCGGGGAAGCGCAGCTTGGCGAAGGCGAACCCGGCCAGCGTCGAGATCGCCACCACCGACAGCGTCACGGTGCCCGCCACGATCGCCGAGTTGAACAGGCCGGTCAGGAAGTGGGCGTCCTCGGTGGCCAGCAGCCGCTCCACGTTCTCGCCGAGCAGGCCGCCCGGCAGCAGGGGCGGAGGGGTGTCCAGCGCGTCCTCGTTGGAGCGCGTGGCCATGATGAACATGTAGTAGATCGGGAACGCCGACAGCACGAGCGCCACCGCCAGCGCGATCCTCGTCGTGATCGTGGCCCGGTTCATCGGATCCGCCTCGTGAACAGGTAGTTGACCAGGGTGCCGAGCAGGATCAGCACGAACAGCAGCCAGGCGGCGGCAGCGGCGTACCCCATGTCGAAGTCGCGGAAGCCCTCCTTGACCACGAACATCGCCACTGTCTGGTACTGGCCGGTGGTGCCGCCGGTCATCATCGGATTGCCCTCGAACATGACCGGTTCGGCGAACAGCGTCAGGCCGCCGATCGTGGAGACGAACACCACGAACACCAGCGTCGGCCGGAGCATCGGCACGGTGATCCGCCAGAACTGGCGCCTCGGGGAGGCGCCGTCCAGGGCCGCGGCCTCGAACAGCTCGCGGGGGATCGTCTGCATCGCCGCCAGCAGGATGATCGCGTTGTAGCCTGTCCAGCGCCAGTCGATCATCACGGCGATGGCGATCCAGGAGGACCACTTCTCGTTCTGCCAGGTGATCGGGGTGCCCAGCAGCCAGTTGACCAGGCCGTAGTCGCGGCTGAAGAGCTGACTGAACACCACCGCCACCGCGACCACCGAGGTGACCAGGGGGAGCAGGACGCCCAGGCGGAGGATGAGGCGGCCCCTGAGGCGTTTGTTGAGGGCGTTGGCGAGCATCAGGGCGAGCAGCAGTTGCGGGACCGTGGCCAGGACGAAGATGCCCAGCGTGTTGACCACGGCGTTCCAGAACTCGGCGTCGCCGATCAGCTCGGTGTAGTTGCCCAGGCCGAGCCAGGTCTTGTCGCCTGCCAGTTCCCAGTCGTGCAGGGAGATCCAGAGGGTGTAGGCGAGGGGGAAGGCGCCGAAGACGGCGAACAGGAGGTAGTAGGGGGAGACCAGGAGGTAGGGGGTGGCCCGCAGATCAAACCTGGACCACCGGCTGGTGCCCGGCTCCCGGCGTGCGGCGGGCCGTACCCTCCGGTCCTGCCGGTCCTGCCGTACCCGCTGGTCCTCCTGATCCTGCCGGTCCTGCCGTACCTGCCGGTCCTGGCGGTCCTGGCGGTCCTGGCGGTCCTGGCGGTCCTGGCGGTCCTGCCGGTCCTGCCGGTCCTGCCGTACCCGCTGGTCCTGCCGGGCCCAAGGCCGTCTCGCCTGCTGGTCCTGCGGCCGTCTCGCCTGCGGCTCCTCCGGCGGCACTCGCGATGGTGGCTCCGCCAGCGACGGCTCTCGCGATGCCGGCGTGGCGGGCCCCGACGCCTGTTCCGCTCGTGGCCCCTCCGCGTGTGCTCCCTGCCGCTCTTTCAGCTCTGAGGGCGTCTGCGCTTGTGCTCCCTGCCGCTCCCGCGGTTGCCATTGCTGGGCTTGGGCTTGGGCTTGGGCTTGGGCTTGGGGTTGGGGTTCGGGGGATGGTGGTGGTGCCAGGTTACTGGGCATGTTCAGCCCGCGGCCTTCACGCCGGCGGCCACGAACCTGGCCCATGCCTCCTCATACGGCACCGCCCCCTGGTCCATGCCCTCGATCACCTTCTCGACGGCCGTCTTGACCTGGGCGTGCTTCTCACCCAGGAACATCGGCAGCAGATCCTTGACCGAGGCGGAGAAGATCTGGCCGGTCGGGGCGTCGCCGAAGTAGGCGTTCTTCAGGCCGGTCACCTTCGGATCCTGCTGCGCGGGCAGCGAGCTCGGGAACGCGCCCGCCTCCTCGAACGCCATCACGTGGCCGTCCTTGCCGGTCAGGTAGTTGAGGACCTCGGCGGCCTCCTTGGGGTGCTTGCTCTGCTTGGGTACGGCCAGCCACGACCCACCCCAGTTCCCGGCCCCACCGGGCACCGCCGCGACATCCCAGTTGCCCTTGTTGCCCTCCCCGGCCTTGCCCTCGATGACGCCGAGCATCCACGACGGGCACCCCATCGTCGCGAACCCGCCGCCCTTGATCGCCTTGTCCCAGGCAGGGCTCCACGCCTGCAGCTTCGCCGTCATGCCGGCCTTGCTGAACGTCTGCACCCAGTCGAACGACGTCTTGATCGCCGGGTTCGACTCGATGACGAGCTGGTTGCCCTTGTCGAAGTAGGCGACGTTGCCGTTCTTGGGGGCCTCCTGGGAGAGGATCACGTTGTAGATGGTGTTGGGGCCGTCCATGAACTTCGCCCCGGTCTTGGCGGCCTCGAACTTCCTGCCGGTGTCGAGGAAGGCGTTCCAGTCGGGCCAGAGCTTGCCGACCTCCTCGCGCTCTGTGGGCAGCCCGGCCTTCTTGAACAGGTCCTTGCGGTAGCACATCGTCATGCCGCCGATGTCGGTGCCGAGGGCGAACAGCTTGCCGTCGCCGTTGACACCCGCCGCCCACTTGGCCGCGGGGAAGTCGGCTTCGCGGTTGCGCAGGCCGTACTGGCCGAGGTCGGTGAAGAACTGCGGACGGGCGGCCATGAGCCCCATGGCGCCCTCGTCGATCGCCACCACGTCGGCGGCGCCGCTGCCAGCCTGGAGGCGCTGGAGGAGTTGGGGGAGGTAGACGTCCTCGAAGCGGTCGGTCAGGTTCTGGTACTTGACCTGGATGCCGGGGTGAGCGGCGTTCCAGGTCTCGACCGCCTTGTCGTAGCCGAAGTTCTCCCCGCCGCCGAAGGTGTGGACGGTGATGGTGACCGGTTCCGCCTTGGCCTGGGCTGAGGACGGGGTCTGCGGGGTGGAGTTGGTCCCGCAGGCGGCGAGGGCGGCGGTCATGACCGCGGCGGTGGCCAGACGCGTGTGCTTCATTTCTGCCCCTTGGGGGTGGGGGATGTAAGAGCCTTCTGGGAGCGCTCCCATGAAGCGTGCATCAGCCCGCCCCGCCCGTCAACGACACGACACGCAACCGTTACATTCCGCACGCCTCCGGCCGCCAATACCGGATACCAGCCCCCAAACCACCCAAGAGTACCTGTTGGGAGCGCTCCCGCCGCACTTCACCCCTCCAACCCCCAGCCCAGACCAAACCACCCCCCTACACGCCAGGCGGCGCGAGGAGGGGTGACTGGGCTCGACAGTGGCGCCAGTGGGGCCGGCCAGGCAACCGGATGGCCGGGCAACCACGCTGTCAGGCAGCCGTGCCTGTCAAGCAACCGCGTGGTCAGGCAACCGTGTGGTCAAGCAGGCGTGTGGTCAGGCGGGTGTGTGGCCGGGCAGGCGTGTGGTCAGGCGGCAGCGCGGTCAGGCCGCTGTTTAGCCAGGCGGACGTGTGGTCAGGCAGGTGTATGTGGTGTCAGGCAGCCCTCTGGCCAGGCAGGCGTGTGGTCAGGCAGGCGTGTGGTCAGGCGGGTCAGGCGGCTGTGTGGTCAGGCAGGTGTGTGGTGTCGGGCCAGCCCTCTGGTCAGGCAGGTGTGTGGCCAGGCAGGTGTGTGGTCAGGCAGGTGTGTGGTCAGGCAACTGGCTGGACTGGCAGGTGGGCGGGCCGGGTGGTCGGGTGGCCTGACTGGTGGCTCGTCTCCGGTGTCCTGTGTGGGTTGAAAGGGGTGGGTGATAGCTGGAGTGGCTATTGGGGTTTGTGGGGTTGGGTGGGTGATGGGATTTTTTATTACGAATGGATAACGGGTGGGGAGATCTATTTAACGGAGAAAGGTAGATCTATTTGGCGGGAGTCGTACTGGAGGGAAAGTCGTAATGGACGCCGGTTAGGGATTCGGAGGCGGTCCATAGGCGGGCGGCGACTGTTCGGTCCTTGGAGGCGGGGGAGGAGTCGACGAGCGTCGGGTGGCCGCCTGAGCCGAAGGGGCCGTCGGGGCCGACGTAGCTGCCGCCGGCCAGGCCGCGTTCCGTGGCGGCGTACAGGAGGGGGAGGGCGCCGCGTTCGGCGGTCTGGGCGAACAGGATGTTGCCGATCCGGGCGCCGAACTCCAGGATCGGGTTGCCCTCCATGCGGGGGCCGGCGGCCTGGAGGTTGGTGGCGGCGTAGCCGGGGTGGGCCGCGACGCTGGTCAGAATGCCGGTGGCGCGGCGCTGGAGCTCGTAGGCGAACAGGAGGTTGGCCAGCTTGGACTGCGCGTAGGCGGGCCACTTGCTGTAGGAGCGTTCGCTCTGGAGGTCGTCGAAGTTGATGCGGCCCGACCTGTGCAGGCTGCTGCTCACCGTCACCACGCGCGGGTCGGGGCGCTCCAGGAGGCGGGGGAGCAGCAGGCCGGTCAGTGCGAAGTGGCCCAGGTGGTTGGTGCCGAACTGCATCTCGAAGCCGTCCACGGTCTGCCGGTACGGCAGCGCCATCACGCCCGCGTTGTTGACCAGGACGTCGAGCCCGGTGGTGTGGGCCGCGGCGAAGGCACGCACCGAGGCCAGGTCGGCCAGGTCAAGCTGCCTGACCTCGATCGAGGCGCCGGGGGCGGCCTTCCTCATCCTCTGGGCGGCGGCCTCGCCCTTGGCGACGTCCCGGCAGGCCAGCACGGTGGCGGCACCACGCCTGGCCAGTTCACCTGCGGCGATCATCCCGATGCCGCTGTTGGCTCCGGTCACCACGGCCGTCAGGCCTGACAGGTCGCCGATGTCCGCTGCGGTCCATCCCATGACCCCTCCAAACGTGATCACCGTCACCCTAACCCGCCCACACCCTCCCGGGTCGCCGGGCAACGCCGCGAGCACGAGGGCCTGAGCGCGAAGGACCGCGCTGAGAAACGACTGCGTCCCGAGCGGGCCCTGGGTGGGGTATGGGCGGTGTGGTGGCACGGGGTGGAGGCTACGCGGGGTAAGGGGCCGCGGGAGGGGGCTACGCGGGGTAAGGGGCCGCGGGAGGGGGCTTGCGGGCGTCGTGGCGGTGGGAACCCTGTCCGACCTGCGCGGCGCCCGATGATCGGCGCCAGCCCACGGCGGCGGGAGGTAGGGGCGGTGGCTTGCCGTAACGGAAAGGCGGCCGTGAGGGGCCGCGGTGAGGTGCCGAGGGGCGAGAGGCGTGGCGTGGAGAGGTGCGGAGGGGCGAGGGTGCGGGGAAGGGCGAGAGGCGTGGCGTGGAGAGGTGCGGAGGGGCGAGGGTGCGGG
>NZ_JBITGF010000001.1:374926-1898872 GCF_044456745.1 Nonomuraea sp. NPDC050790
GAAGGGCGAGAGGCGTGGCGTGGAGAGGTGCGGAGGGGCGAGGGTGCGGGGAAGGGCGAGAGGCGTGGCGTGGAGAGGTGCGGAGGGGCGAGGGTGCGCGGAAGGGCGAGAGGCGTGGCGTGGAGAGGGGCTCAGAGGCGAGGTGCGAGGGGCGCGGAGACGTCAGCGGGAGGCGAGGAGGAGCGGAAAAGGTGGGAAAGCGGAACGGCGCGCCCGAGGGGAGTGGGCGCGCCGTTCCTGGGGGGAGTGGAGCAGGGGAGATGGGGGGAGGCTAGGCGGAGTAGTCGGGGTAGCCGTAGCCGACGACCTGGGAGGTGGGGCGGGTGCGCTGCTCGACCTTGCCGTTGCCGGTGTTGCCCTCGACGGTGGTGATGGTGCCGTTGCCGTTGTCCTTGATGACGAACCCGACGTGGTTGATCGCGTCGAGGCTCTTGCTGCCGCTCCACGCGAAGAACACCACGGCGCCGGGCTTCGCGCTGGTGCCCCAGCGCTTGTTGTTCTTGAACCACTTGGCGTGGGTGACGGTGTAGGCGTCCCAGCCGACGGTGGTGCGGGCGCCCATCTCCTCGCCGACCCAGCTCACGAACATGGCGCACCAGGCGGCGTTCAGGTACGCCTGCCGGTTGCCGCCGTCGCGTGCGACGGTCTCGGCGGCGCGGGGCGAGTCCATGTACCACTTCTGGAACTTGGTGCCGCCGCCCCGGGAGTCCTCGCGGGTGCCGATCTGCTGCTTGGCCAGGGCCAGCACCTGGGCGGCCGTGGGCTTGGGCTTGTCGCTGCCGGTCTGCTTGCCGGGCTCTGCCTTCACGGCGGCCTCGGGCACCGACTGGGTGGCGGCGGACGCGTTGTGCGTGTCCGCCTGCGCGGGGGTCGCGAACGCCGCGGTGGCGGCGATGGTCACGCCGAGAGCGGCGCGGGTGAGGTTGATCTTGGGGGCACGGGTGAGACGATGCTTCGCCATCGGGTGGGGTGACTCCTTGCTTCCATGCCGCTTACCGGGTTAGCTGACGGGTTCGGGCGTGGAAGCTGCCCTACGGCGCGAGGCGCCGATTCACCCCAAAGGACCTGGGTCCCCGGTTCCGCGAGGGTGCGGATTCAGCGGTCACAGGCAAAGCCTGTGATGTGTGTGCGATGGTCTGGCAACGAACGGGTAGCCCGGACGTATGCCTTGGATGACCTGAAGGTAATACATGGGGCAAGGGGATTACAAACTCATAAATGACCTTACAAGGCTTGGTGCGGCCAAAAGGCCGCACCAGCCGGTCATCCCATCCAGTTAAAATTTGCTGGATCAGGTCCCAGACGGGTCCCGTTGTTGAGGGCTCCTATGGCCGCCATGTCCTCCGGGTCGAGCGTGAAGTCGAAGACGTTGACGTTCTCCTTGATCCGCGCCGGCGTGACCGATTTGGGGATCACCACGTTGCCGAGCTGGATGTGCCAGCGGAGCACGATCTGGGCGGGCGATCTGCCGTGTTTTCCGGCCAATGTGGCCAGCGCGGGGTGGTTCAGCAGGCCCTTGCCCTGGCCCAGCGGGCTCCATGCCTCGGTGAGGATTCCGTTGGCCTCGTGGAAGGCGCGCAGCTCCCGCTGGGGGAAGTTCGGGTGCAGTTCGATCTGGTTGATCGACGGGGTGATCTCGGCCTCGTCGATGAGCCGGGTGAGGTGCTCCACGCCGAAGTTGGATACGCCGATCGCGCGCGCCCGGCCATTTCGGTAGATCTTTTCCAGGGACTTCCATGCCTGGACGTATTTGTCCTGATCCGGAACCGGCCAGTGGATGAGGTAAAGATCGATGTAGTCGAGGCCGAGACGGGCCAGGCTCTCCTCCAGGGCCTGCTCGGCGCGGCCGTGGTCGGCGTTCCAGAGCTTGGTCGTGATGAACGCCTTCTCCCGCGGCACCCCCGACTCGCGGAAGGCGCGGCCGACCCCCTCCTCGTTGTAGTAGAGCTTGGCGGTGTCGATGTGGCGGTATCCGGCCTGGAAGGCGGTGGCGACCGCGCGTTCCGCCTCGTCGTCGGGCACCTGCCAGACGCCGAAGCCGAGCTGCGGGATCTGCACGCCGTCGGTGTTGAGCAGCAGAGAGTTCATGCGACCCATTGTTCATATGGCGTTCCCTGCGGCTTAAGGCGGCCGGGCTAGCTTGAACCCGTCGTGAAGAAGCAATGGGCTTGGGTGGAATCGCCGCTCCAGATGCTCTGCGCCGTCGAGGCCCATCACGCCGGGCTGCTCGGTGAGCGCACGGTCATCGTGCCGAGGGCGCGTCAGCGTGCGCTCGTGGCCACGCGCCGCGAGCTGGCCGGGCTCGACCTGCCGGACGGGCTCGAGCTGGCCAGGCCGAGCGAGGAGATGCCGCGACCGGTTCAGGTGGTCGGTGACGCCTTCTCCGGGAGGGTGCAGCTTCGCTGGCTGACCTCGCGGCCGGGCCGCATCGTCATCGTGGACGACGGGCTGGCCACGATCCGGCTGCTGGAACTGCTGGCCGCGGGGCCGTATCGGGCGCTGCTGCGGGCCAGGCACAAGGCGGGACTGCCGCGCAGGGTCCTCGGGACGGCGGCGGCGCTGCGGCTGGCCGCCTCCAGCACCGCGGTGTTCACCGCGCTGCCCGTCAAGGACGACCTCGCCGGCGCCGTGCGCGAGCGCGGCATCGACCTCGTCTCCCACGACTTCGGCTGGCTGCGCGCGCAACCCCTGCGCTCGCCCGGCCCCGCCGAGCGCACGGTCGTGCTCGGCACCTCGCTGGTGCGCAACGGGCTCGTCCACCGCGAGCGCTACCTGCGCTGGCTGACGGAGCTGGCCGCCAGCGAGCCGCTCGCCTACTTCCCGCACCGCCGCGAGGACCCCATCGACGTGGCCGTGATCAGGGAACGGCCCGGCATCACCGTGCACGACGCCGGGGTGCCCGCCGAGCTCACGCTGCGCGGCCTGGACGCGAGCCAGCGCGTCCTGAGCCTGCCCTCGACCGCCATCACCTCGTTGCGCGTGCTGCTCGGCACCCGCGGGGTCGCGGTCGAACCGGTCGAGGTGCCGGACGACTGGTGGACCAGCCGGGCGGCCCCGGCACTACGCTCACATCTGACGGGGGTTGCCGGGTGAGGATCCTGGCCGTTGCCGATTCCGACTCGTACTTGAAGTGGGCGTCCTGCCTGCTCGACGACCTGCCCGGGGACTGGGAGCGCGAGCTCGCGGTGGTGCGCACGCCGATCGTGCCCTCGCCGCAGCAGATCGCCGCCGCCGTCGGCGAGCGTCCCCTGCCGCCGGTGCTGTCGGCCCGCTCATTGCGGCGAACGGCCCAGCGGACGATGCCCGACGCGATCGTGGTGGCGTGCACAGGGCCGGTGGTGGACGTGCTGGTCGCCGAGGTGCTCGACGAACTGCGGCCCAGGCCCGTCTTCGTCACGGGATTGCCCGGCATCTCGGTCCCGGCCACCGACAAGGCCTGGCTGTTCCGCAGCGGGTGCGACCTGTTCGTCGTGCACAGCGAACGGGAGGCGGCCGAGTTCGGCGAGGTGGCCGGGCGGCTCGGTGGCGGGGGGCGGGTGGGGCTGGCCCGCCTGCCGTTCCTGCGCACCCCCGAGGAACTGCGCGGACCCGAGGGGATCGCCCGCTTCGAGCCCGACGGGCGCGAGCGCGACCGGGTGGTCTTCGCCACGCAGGCCAAGGTGCCGCGCGGGCGCGAGGAGCGCGAGCAGGTGCTGATGGCCCTGGCCAAGCTGGCCGAGCGCCGTCCCGACCTGGACGTCGTGGTCAAGCTGCGCGCCCTGGACGGCGAGCGGCAGACCCACAACGAGCGCCACCCCTACCAGCGGCTCTGGCAGGACCTCGGCGAGCCTGGACGGCTGCGCTTCGCGGCGGGCTCGATGGACGAGCACCTGGCGGTGGCGGCCGGGTTCGTGACGGTGAGCTCGACGGCGGCGCTGGAGGCGATCGCCCGTGACGTGCCGTCGCTGGTGCTGGAGGACTTCGGCGTCAGCGCCGAGATGATCAACCTGGTCTTCGAGGGCAGTGGGCTGCTGGGCACGCTCGACGACCTGGCCGACGGGGCCTTCCGCGAGGCGCAGGGGGCGTGGCGGTCGGCCAACTACTTCCACCCGGCCGAGGTGGGGACGTGGGTGCGGCTGCTGGATGAGCTGCTGGCGGGGCCGCGCGAACCGGCCCGCTCGCTGCTCGACGGCGCCGAGCACCTGGCCGCGCGGCGGCGGGCACGGCTGCGGGTGGAGGTCCCGCCCGAGGTGCTGCGCATCGGCTACCGCACCAAGCGCAGACTCTCCCGCGCCCTGCGCACCGGCTGAGCGCCGCGACCAACTGAGCGCCCAGGACAAAGCTGGGCTGAGCGCCGCGAAAAATCCCCCTAAGTCCGGAAAACTGGAACGTCCCGGAAACTACGATCAGACGTCCCGGACAACTAGGACGGGGCCACGTGGGGGCGGAGCACGTCCAGGTGTTCGGGACGGCTCGCCGCGACGACGTTCGAGCGGTAGAGGCCCACGGCGTCGGGCCGGTCGAAGTAGGCGCGGTCGCACGGCACCAGCGTGTTGTGGAGCTCGTCGATGAGGTAGACCCGCGGATAGTGCGCGTAGACGAGGTCGAGCAGCTCGCCGGTGTCGCACCCGCAGTTGGCCTGCAGCTCCGGATGCAGCTCGAACAGCAGCGCCGGCCGCGCCGCGAGCGTGGCCGTGGCGCCCTTGAGCACGAAGCCCTCGTACCCCTCCACGTCGATCTTGACCAGGTCGGCGGCACGCCCGCCGAGGTAGTCGTCGAGCGTGGTCATCGCGACCGTCACCGACTGCCCGCCGGGCCCGGCGTTGCGCGCGTCGGCCGAGTGCTTGCCCGACTGCTCGGCCGAAAGGTGCAGCTCAAGGGAACCGGCCTCGGCGCCGACGGCCGTCTCGGCCACCTCGACCCGCTCGCCCAGCCCGTTGCGCTCGATGTTGGCACGCAGGTGACCGAGGTTCTCCGGCACCGGCTCGAAGGCGATCAGCCGCCCCGACGGCATCCGGGCCCCGCCCGCGCAGGCGTAGACGCCGATGTTGGCGCCGACGTCGGCCACGAGCCCGCCGAGCGCGGCGAGGTCCTCGAAGAGCGAGACCTCGAACTCCTCGTAGTAGCCGCCCGAGATCGACGGCATGATCGTGTTGTCCCACGCGGGCCCGGTCAGGCGCACGCCGCGATAGGACACGACGGCGCCCGGGGCCACGCCCATGCGGAAGACGCGGTGGTAGACGAGGTTGACCAGCGGCAGCCTGCGCACGCTACGCCCGCGCAGCAGCACGCGGGCGAGCCGGCTGCGGTTGGCGGCCCGCGCGGCGCGCATCGTGGTGATGGCGAGCTTGTGCCTCAAGGTGCCGACCATGACACCACCCTGTCA
This sequence comes from Nonomuraea sp. NPDC050790, assembly GCF_044456745.1. Taxonomy (NCBI): domain Bacteria; kingdom Bacillati; phylum Actinomycetota; class Actinomycetes; order Streptosporangiales; family Streptosporangiaceae; genus Nonomuraea; species Nonomuraea sp. NPDC050790. The sequence continues at coordinate 380,292 of NZ_JBITGF010000001.1, forward strand.
CGCGGCCAGGGTGGTGTCAGGAGATCTCAGGACAGCGCCCGGCTGAGCTTCCTCTTGAGCCGCGACAGCGGGCTCGGCTGCTCGGAGCCGGGCAGCAGGCCGACCGCGGACAGCCGCTGCTTCTTGAAGTAGCGGCCGCTGCCGTGGGCCTCGATGAACGCCGCCGCGTCCGGGCGCAGCTCCGGAAGCGACTCCGGCTGCATGCAGTAGCCGACCGCGCGGACCACCTCCTCCACCGGCGGCCGCCCGTCACACAGCAGCGCGTCCACGATCGTGGCCGGGATGCGGTTGCTGTTCTCGTACGGCGAGAGCCGTTCCAGCACCAGCTCGGTCCCGAACGCGGCGGCCGGCAGCCCGTAGAAATGCCGGGCGCTGACCAGGCCGGTCGAGAAGCAGCCGACGACCAGCTCGGGACGCAGTGCGGCGAAGCACACCTCGGCGGGCACGCTCTCGTCGGCCACCGACAGCTTCACCCCGAGCGGCTCGGCCGCCGCCCGCAGGAGCCGGGCGTGGCGCCGTCCGGCCGCCGGGTGCGGCTTGAACACCACGCTGGAGTAGCCGAGGTCGGCCAGGGCCCGCAGCATCGACTCGTGCAGCGACGCCTCCTCCTGCGGGGTGAGGATCTCCAGCGCCGACAGGTACTGGCCCAGGATCATCGCCTGGCCGGCCAGCATGTCGGGGGCGGTCGCGGCCACCTCGGTGACGACCCGCAGGAAGGCGTCGTCGGAGATGGTGGCGGCGGCCACGCCGTACTCGCTGAGCAGGAGGGGCGTGAGGCCAGGCAGCAGGTCGAGGTGAAGCAGCCGGGTGATGCGGCGGAAGATCTCGGCGGGCAGCGGGTCGCGGGTGGGGCCGTAGCTCATCAGGCCGTCGGCGTAGACGGTGATGGGGCAGTCGCGCACCAGGCCGGCGATCGTGCGCGCGGGCGGCACCGCGATCGACTCCAGCACCAGCTCATCGACCTGGTCGAGCTGGAGCCGGGTGCGCAGCAGCCGTTCCAGCATCGGCACCTCGATGACACGGGCCTTCCACGCCGACGGGTGCAGCGGCGCGATCAGCTCGTTCCACGACACCACCTCGTCGAAGCGCGAGCGCAGCACCGCGAAGCCGGGCGTGCGGTCCAGCGGCAGCGACACCTCGGGCACCGCGGCGTTGTTCGACACCAGCAGCATCCTGCGGCCCTCGTGCGGGCCGAAGGCGCCCTCGTCGATCGCCGCGGTCAGCGACATCGCGCCATAGAGCGTGGAGGCGTAGAACACCTGCGTCATGCCAGCTCCTCCCGGTCCCGGCGCAGGCGCACGGCCTTGCCGGGAAGTTCGGGGACGAGCGCGCGCAGCACTTCCTCGCGCTCGACCGACATCCGCGCGACCGAGTCGGCCACGAGGTCGGCGGGCAGCCCGCGCACCATGGCGGCCCCGCGCTCGATGAAGCGGGCGCGCAGCTCCGGGGTGAAGCGGTCGGCCAGCTCCAGGTGGTGAGCGAGCAGGGCACAGAAGTTGCGCACCGCCTTGCTCATGTACCGCTCTTCGAGATCCTTGAAGACCAGGTCGAAGGCGTCGAAGAAGTGCAGTTGCCGCTCGTCGCCCACCTGGGTCAGCGAGCCGGCCACCTGCCGCCGGTAGAAGACGCCGGCCGCCGACACCACCGCGAACGTGGCCGCCTCCCGGTGCAGCCGCCAGATCCACGGCCGGTCCTCGGCGGTGTGCAGCGAGCCGGGGAACTGCAGCAGGTCGCGCAGCGAGCGCCGGTAGACCCCCGCCCACGCGTACGGGTAGTCGACCATCGTCTTCACGTCGGCGGGCAGGATCGCCTCCTTCGGGTCGACGACCACGTTCCGCCGCGCCCAGGGAGCGCGGTGCACGACCCGGTTGCGGCCCGTGACCTGCACGTGGTCGGCGCGCACGAAGTCGCAGCCGAGCCCCTCGATGGCGGCGACCATCTCGCCCAGGTAGCCGGGCGCCAGCCAGTCGTCGCCGTCGAGGAAGCTCACGTAGCGGCCGGTGGCCGCGGCCAGACCGGCGTTGCGGGCGTCGGCCAGGCCCACCGGCGTCAGGTGCCGCAGCACCGACAGCCCCGGCACCGCCGCGTCCTCGACGATCTGCGAGGTGGCGTCCACGGAGCCGTCGTCGACGACGATGAACTCGAAGTCCGGCCGCGCATTGCGGGCCAGCGAGGCCACGGCGTCACCGATGTAGGCCTCGCCGTCCCGCACCGGGACGATCACCGTGAGCAGCGCCGCCATCAGACGGTGACGCGGCGCAGGCGGGCCTTGGGGGCCTCCTCACCGGGGAAGACGCGCTTGACGCCGTCGCCCAGTGCCTGCTCGATGATGCGGATGTCGCGCACCAGGTGCTCCAGCCCCGACGGTTCGAGCGAGGCGGCGTGGTCGGAGCCCCACATGGTCCGGTCGAGGGTGATGTGCCGCTCCACGGCCACCGCGCCCAGCGTCACCGCGGCCAGCGAGATCTGCAGGCCGCGCTCGTGGCCCGAGTAGCCGACCGGCACGCCGTACCGCTGCTTGAGGGTGGTGATCGTGCGGAGGTTGGCCTCCTCGGGAGGCAGCGGGTAGGTCGAGGTGGCGTGCATGATGATGAGCCGGTCGGTGCCGAGGATCTCGACGGCCTCGTCGATCTCCGGCAGCGTGGACATGCCGGTCGACAGGATCAGCGGCTTGCCGGTCGCGGCGAGCGCGCGCAGCAGCTCGCGGTCGGCGACGCTGGCCGAGGCGATCTTGTGCACCGGGACGCTCATCTCCTCCAGGAACTCCACGGAGGGCACGTCCCACGGCGAGGCGAACCACTGGATGCCCCGCTCGTCGCAGTACTTGGAGATCTGGGTGTACTCGTCGCGGCCGAACTCGGTCCGCTCCTTGTACTCCAGGTAGGTCATCTCGCCCCACGGCGTCTGCCGGATCTGCGAGCGCTGCTCCACCGGCACGCAGATCGACGGCGTGCGCTTCTGGAACTTCACCGCCTGGCAGCCCGCGTCGGCCGCCACGTCGATGAGGCGGCGCGCCAGCTCCAGGTCGCCGTTGTGGTTGATGCCGATCTCGCCGATCACGTAGACGGGCTGGTCGTCGCCGACCAGGATGTCGCCGACCGCCACCGGCGCCGACTTCAGCCGCAGCGCCGCGCGGGCCTGCGCGGGCTCGGCCACCGGCTCTGGGCGCGCCGCCGTCACCCGGTCACACAGCTCGCGTACGGCTCCCGCCCCACCGGCCCTGGTCAGCACGACCCGCGCGGCGGCGCGTACCCGGGGGTGCGCGTCGGGCACCGCGACCGGCCAGCCGACCAGCCCCATCGGGCCGAGGTCGTTGACGTCGTTGCCCACGTAGGCGACGCGCGCCGGGTCGAGGCCCTCGATGGCCAGCCAGTCGCGCAGCACCGTGGCCTTGTCGGCCAGGCCCTGGAGCACCGGCACGCCGAGCTTGCGGGCCCGCGCGGCCACGACCGGGTTGTGCTCGGTGGACATCACGAGCAGCTTGACCCCGGCCCGGCGCAGCAGGGAGATGCCCATGCCGTCGGAGCGGTTGACCAGGACCATCTCGCGGCCGTCGGAGTCGACGTAGGCGCGGTCGTCGGTGTGCACGCCGTCGAAGTCGGTGATGACGGCGTCGACGTCGATCGGCTCCGGCGCGTCCACGAACGGGGCGAGCGCGCGCACGATCTCCAGGTCGGCGGGGGAGTCCACCTCGACCGAGTGGGTCGGGGAGACCGGCTGGACGGCGACCTCGCCGAAGAAGCGGTGGCCGTGCTCGCGCAGCCCGGAGGCGCGCATGACGTAGAAGGCGCCGGTCTCGCGGTACTGCGGGTCGAGTTGCTGCCTGGGCAGGCGGACCGAGCGGTCGTGGTTGATGCCGACGCCCGCGGCGTTCCACAGGAACTCGTGGGTCGGGGTGGCGGAGAAGACCGCGTCCGCGCCGCCGTCCAGCACCTTGGCGATGGCCGCGTCGAGGTCGGCCGGGTCGATGAACGCGCTGGTGCACTGCACCAGGAGGACGACCTCGGGCTCCTGCCCGGCGGTGTCGAGCGCGTGCAGCACCGCGGACTCGCTGGAGGCCGACGGGCCGCTCAGCTCCGCCGGGCGGTCCACGACCAGGGCCCCGGCCTCGCTCGCGGCGGTGGCGATCCCCTCGTGGTCGGTGCTGACCACGACCTGGTCGATCAGCTCCGCGCGCACGCAGGCGCGTACGGCCCGCGTGACCAGCGGGATCCCGCCCACCGGGGCGAGGTTCTTCAGGGGTACGCCCACAGAACCTCCGCGGGCGGGAATGACGGCCAGGACTCGCAAGGTGACTCCTTGAGATACGTAGGTGCCACCCGAAGCTAGGCCCCCGAATTGAACCCCTCATTAACTGCGCGGGGTCATCCGGTAGAGAAGTTCTGGCCGTCCGACGCCCCCGTAGCGCGGCAGCCGTACGGCTGAGCCGATTTCCACCAGATACTCCAGATATCTGCGCGCGGTGACGCGTGACATCCCGGTCGCCGCGCCCAGGGCCTGCGCGGACATCCCCTCCGGGGCCGTGCCGAGCTCCGCGGCGACGGCGTCCAGGGTGTCCTGTTGCATGCCCTTGGGCAGTGCCGAGGTCCCGCGCAACGTGCCCAGGACGCGGTCCACGTCGCCCTGGCCGATGATCTGCCCGGCCTCCCGGCGAAATCTGGCGTACCTCTCGAGTTTCTCGTGGAGGGCGGCGAAGGTGAACGGTTTGAGAAGGTATTGCGCGATGCCCAGAGAAACGGCGGAGCGCACCATCGCGAGATCGCGGGCGGAGGTGACGGCCACGACGTCGCACAGCAGACCTCCGGCGCGCGCGGCGCGGATGACCTCGAGTCCGTGCATGTCGGGCAGGTAGAGGTCGAGCAGGATCAGGTCCACCGGCGTGGCGCGCAGGAAGCGCAGCGCCTCGCCGCCGGAGCGGACCACCCCGGCCACCTCGAAGCCGGCGACGCGCTCGACGTAGACGCGGTTGGCCTCGGCCGTGATCTCCTCGTCCTCGACGACGAGCACGGAGATCACGGCAGCCTCACCGTGAAGGCGGAGCCGTCCACCTCGATGGTGCCGCCCAGCCGCCGCACCGTCTGGCCGACCAGCGCGAGGCCGAGCCCCCTGCCGTCGCCCTTGGTCGTCCAGCCCTTCGCGAACGCCTCCGGCTCCGGCAGGCCGGGACCGTCGTCGCTCACCCTGACCACGATCCCGTCCGGTTCGGTGCGCACCGTCACCTCCACCCGGGAGGCCACCTCGATCGCGTTGTCGAGCAGGTTGCCGACGATCGTCACCAGGTCGCGCGCCTCCGTCTCCACGTCGTCCAGGCGGCTGTCCTCGCTGATCACCAGCTCGACGCCGCGCTCGGCGGCCTGGGCGCTCTTGCCCAGGAGCAGCGCGGCCAGCACGGGCTCGCGCACCGAGCCCACCACCCGGTCGGTGAGCTCCTGCGCCGAGCGCAGCTCCGCCGTGCCGAAGGCCACCGCCTGCTCGGCCCGCCCCAGCTCCACCAGCGTGATCACGGTGTGCAGGCGGTTGGCCGCCTCGTGCGCCGCCGCGCGCAGCGACTCGGCGAAGCCGCGCTCGGCGTCCAGTTGCCCGGCCAGCGCCTGCAACTCGGTGTGGTCGCGCACGGTCACCACCGCCCCCAGCTCGCTGGGCGTGCTGCTCACCTGCAGCACCCGGTCCCCGATCAGGTGGACGCGGTCCTCGCCGAGCTCGGGCGCGGGCCGTCCCTCCGCGTCGGGCGGCAGGTCCAGCAGCGTGCGGGCCGCGTCGTTGCAGAGCGTCAGCGTGCCGTCTCTGCCGACGAGAAGCAGCCCCTCCCGTACGGCGTGCAGCACGGCCTCGTGGTGGGCATGGATGCGCCCCAGCTCCACCGGCCCGAGCCCGTGGGTCTGGCGGCGCAGCCTGGCGGTGACCAGCCAGGTGCCCGCCCCGCCCGCGAGCAGCGCCAGCAGGGCCACCGGCAGCCACGCGAGCTGGTCGTAGAGCCGGGCGGTGATCCGGTCGACCGTGAAGCCCGCGCTGACCAGCGCGACGACCCGCCCGCCGTTCATGACCGGGGTGACGGCGCGCTTGGAGGGGCCGAGCGTGCCGGTGTAGGTCTCGGTGAAGGTATGTCCGCGCAGCGCCGGGGCGGTGTGGCCGAGGAAGCGCTTGCCGATCTCCGCCGGGTTCGGGTGGGTATAGCGGGTGCCGTCGGGCTCCATGATGGTCACGAAGTCGACGCCGGTGCGCAGCCGTACCCGTTCGGCGTAGGGCTGCAGCGTCGCGGTCGGGTCGGGCGCGCCGAGGGCGTCCAGCACGTCGGGTGAGGTGGCGATGGTCTTCGTGACCGCGCCGGCCGTGTTCGCCGCCTCCTCGGTGAGCAGGTGGTGGGTCTGCACCACCGCCAGCGCGGCGCCGCCCGCCACGGTGACGGCGACCACCACCAACTGCAGCAGGAGCATCTGGCCCGCGAGGCTCCAGCGCCGCATCGATCCCTCCCGATGTACGAAATGAACGCAATGGTGACCTGGGTCACTGTGCAGCGCATAGTCGCACAACCAGCAGTCCCCACCAAGCCGGAGACCCCCCATGCGTGATCGCACTCGCTATCTCTACCTGGCCGTCATCGTCGCGGTGGCGGCCGGAATCGCCATCGGGCTCGTCTGGCCGGACGTCGGCAAGGAGCTCAAACCCCTGGGCACGGGCTTCGTGGCCCTGATCAAGATGATGATCAGCCCGATCATCTTCTGCACCATCGTGCTGGGCGTCGGCTCGGTCACCAAGGCGGCCAAGGTCGGCAAGGTGGGCGGTCTCGCGCTCGGCTACTTCATCGCCATGTCGACCGTCGCGCTCGTCATCGGCCTGGTCGTGGGCAACATGCTCGACCCGGGCGCCGGGCTGCAGCTCACCGACGCCGCCAGGCAGTCGGCCGCGGCGGAGGCGGCCAAGGGCGGCGAGGCCAGCACGACGGACTTCCTGCTCGGCATCATCCCGACCACGCTGGTGTCGGCCTTCACCGAGGGGCAGGTGCTGCAGACGCTGCTCGTGGCCCTGCTGGCCGGGTTCGCCCTGCAGGCCATGGGCCCGAAGGCGACCCCGATACTCAACGGCATCGGCCACATCCAGCGGCTCGTGTTCCGGATCCTCGCCATGATCATGTGGGTCGCGCCGGTGGGCGCCTTCGGCGCGATCGCCGCGGTGGTGGGCTCGACCGGGGTCAAGGCCCTGCAGTCGCTGGCCGTCATCATGATCGGCTTCTACGCGACCTGCCTGCTGTTCGTCGGGCTGGTGCTTGGGCCGCTGCTGTGGCTGGTCGCCAGGATCCACCTGTGGTCGCTGCTGCGCTACCTCGGACGGGAGTTCCTGCTCATCCTGTCCACGTCGTCGTCGGAGTCGGCGCTGCCGCGGCTCATCGCCAAGATGGAGCACCTCGGCGTCAGCCGTCCCGTCGTGGGCATCACGGTGCCGACCGGCTACTCCTTCAACCTCGACGGCACCGCCATCTACCTGACCATGGCCACGCTCTTCATCGCCTCGGCCACCGGGGCGCCGCTGGGCGTGGGGGAGCAGATCTCGCTGCTGCTGTTCATGATCATCGCCTCGAAGGGGGCGGCGGGCGTGACCGGCGCGGGGCTGGCGACCCTGGCGGGCGGGCTGCAGTCGCACCGGCCCGAGCTGGTGGACGGGGTCGGGCTCATCGTGGGCATCGACCGGTTCATGTCCGAGGCCAGGGCGCTGACCAACTTCGCCGGCAACGCGGTGGCGACCGTGCTGGTGGGCACGTGGACCAGGGAGTTCGACCGGGAGCGGGCCATGGAGGTGCTCGCGGGGCGGGCGCCGTTCGACGAGGCGACCCTGCTGGACGAGGGCGAGCTCGCGGCGGGCAAGGAGGATCCGCGCGCCGCCGACATGCAGCCCGTAGGTTGACCCGTCAGGCCCGTCTCCCCGCCGTCGCGCGCGGCGAGGGGGCGGGCTTGCGGCCGATTCCCGCGTACCCCATGCGGGCCAGGTCCTCGTCCAGGAACATCGTGGCCTCGGGGTCGGCGAACGGCCAGACGGTGCCGAGCCCGGTGTCCAGGCCCGGCGGGATGAGCGCGTAGTCGCCGAAGAACGCCTCTATCTCCTTGCCAGAGCGCGGGCAGAAGGGCGCGCTGGCCTGCTGGTACACCTCGACGATCTGCTGCGTGCGCTCGCTCTTCCAGTCCGTGCTCAGGTGGGTCAGCGCGAGGGCGCTGCCGGGGGCCAGGGCCTCGCGATAGGCCGCGACGAAGCCGTGGGGGTCGTCGGAGTCGGGCACCAGGTGCAGGAAGAACATCATGAGCAGAGCGACCGGCCGGTCGAAGTCGATCAGGGCGCGGACGCCGGGGTCGTCCAGGACGTCGGCGGGGCGGCGGGCGTCGGCCTCCAGCATCATCACCCGTTCGGGGTCGGCCAGCAGCGCCCGCCCGTGCGTGCAGACGACGGGGTCGTTGTCGACGTAGACGACCTTGGACTCCGGCGCGTGCCGGTGGGCCACCTCGTGCACGTTCTCCCGCGCGGGCAGCCCAGAACCGAGGTCGATGAACTGCGTGATCCCCTGGTCCACGAGGTAGCGGACCACGCGGCCGATGAACAGGCGGTTCTGCCGCGCCCCCTCACGAGCTTCCGGCAGTACGGCCAGCACCAGCTCGGCCAGTTCCCTGTCGGCCTTGAAGTTGTCCTTGCCGTCGAGGAAGTAGTCGTACATGCGGGCCGCGTTCGGGATCCGCGGGTCGACGCCCAGGGGAGCCTGCTCGGTCATTCCCACATGATCGCGGCAGCGGCCGTGTGATTTCTATGGATTCGCGTTATCTGTCCATTCGGTGTGTCCGATTTCCCGGTGACCTGGGGCGAGCGGGAGCCGTACCACGAAGCGGGCGCCGCCGTTGGTCTCCTCGGCGCTGATGATGCCGCGGTGGGCCAGCGCGACGTCGCGGGCGATCGCGAGGCCGAGGCCGGTGCCGCCCGCGTCGCGGCTGCGGGCGGCGTCCAGGCGGGTGAAGCGGTCGAAGATGCGCTCGCGGTCCTCCGCCGGGATCTCGGCCCCGTCGTTGGACACCTCCAGCACCGCGTAGCCCTCCTCGGCCTCCACCGACACGGTCACGTGCGTCTCGGCGTGGCGCTCGGCGTTGTCGAGCAGGTTGGTGAGCAGGCGGGACAACTGCATGCGCACCCCCTCCACGACCACGCTGCCGGCCAGGACGTGGCGCACGGGGATGAGGTCGTGGCGGGCCGCGAGCTCCTCGCGCACCAGCGCCGACAGGTCGACCAACTCCTTGACCACGTCCACGCGCGAGCCGATGCGGGCCAGCAGCAGCAGGTCGGTGATGATGGCCTCCAGCCGGTCGGTGTCGCGCAGGGCGCCGGTCACCAGCTCGTTCACGTCGGTGTCCTCCGGGTAGAGCTGGGCGGACTCCAACTGGGCGCGCAGGCCGGCGATGGGCGTGCGCAGCTCGTGGGAGGCGTCGGAGGCGAACTGGCGCTGCTGGTCGGCGGAGCGTTCGAGCCGGGCGAGCGTGCTGTTGATGGACCTGGCCAGCTCGGCCACCTCGTCGTCGCCCGAGGGCTGCGCGACGCGGCGGCTGAGGTCGCTGGCGTTGACGGCGTCGAGCTGGGCGCGCATGACGGCCACGGGGCGCAGCGCGCGGCCGGTGACCAGCCAGGTCGCCCAGGCGGCCAGCCCCACCAGGATCGCCACCTGCGTGAACACCACGGCCTCCAGCACCCGCGTGGACAGCACGCCTGGGGTGCTACGGCCGGCGTAGACGACGGGGGAGTCGGCGGCGGTGTCGAGCCTGATCGCGGTCAGGTGGACGCAGTTCTCCTCCTCGCACACGACGGTGCTGATGATGCGGTCCTGCGGCGGCGGCCACAGCGTGCTGAGCGGCGGCAGGTTCGCGGCGGCGGCGCTGCGCGCGACCACCTGCCCGCCCGGCCGGACGACCTGCACGAGGTTCACCGTGGCGTCCGACAGCGGGATCGTGCCCCCGCGCAGGCCGCCGTCGCGGACCTGGGCGGTCACCTGTGAGGCCGCCTCCCGCGTGGAGCGCCACAGGCCGTTCTCGATCACGGATCTGGACACCGCGATGCCGCCGACCCCCACCGGGATCAGCACGGACGCGGCCACCGCGGTGGCGATGAGCGTGACCCGTCCGCGCAGGGACCCCGCCCACATGCGTGACACGTCCTGAGGCTACTAAGTGTGATTTGTCGTGCACGCCGAAGAGACGAAAGGTTTGCGCGATCCATACGGTAAACGACCAGTTCAGCGGGGGTGGATGGGGCTTCACCGGCCTGGTTCGCCGCTCACCCGCAGGTCCCTTCCGGCCGGGGCTCATCCGCCGGGCTCGCCCTCCGGCCGGATCCAGCGTCTGCGGCCCAGCGCGCCGGCCAGGCCGAGTGGTACGGCCAGCGCCGCCGCCCAGGCGAAGATCAGCGCGAAGCGGAGCTGCTCGGCCAGGCCGGCGACGGTGACCGCGGCCACCGCGCTGCCGAGGAACAGCGCCCCGGCGAAGGCCGACACCACGGTCGCCCTGGCCGCGGGCAGCACCTCGGTGGCCCAGGTCTGCAGCGAGGAGTGCATGGCGGCCCACGCCGCGCCCAGCAGCCCGGCGGCCGTGAGCGCGGCGGCGGGCGAGCGGGACCACGCCACCAGCGCGCAGGCGGTCACCGCGGCGGCGGCGCCGTACGCGATGAGCCGCCAGGCGTGCACGCGGCGGGAAAGGCGCCCGACGAGCTGGGAGAAGGCCAGGACAGCGACGCCGTAGGCGGCGGTGACGGCGCCCGCGACGGCCGCGCCCGCGCCCGCGGCCTCGACGGCGGCGGGCAGCAGCGTGAGCACGCCGATGACCACGCCGCCCTCGACGAAGGCGAGCGCGAGCACGAGCAGCGCGGGCCGCGAGCGGGTGACGGCGGCCAGCGGGGCCAGGACGCCGATGTGGGCGCGCGAGCGCGGCGGCGCGGGGAGGCGGCCGAGCGCCAGGGACAGGAGCAGCGCGGCCAGGCCGGTGACGGCGAAGGCGATCCGCCAGGTGGAGTACTCGACCAGGACGCCCGCCGCCGTCGAGGCCAGCGCGGTGCCCACGGCCACGCCCGCCATCAGGTTCGTGATCTCCCGCTGGCGGCGCTGGGCCGGGACGGTGTCGCCCAGGTAGACCAGGCTGCCGGGGATCGCCGCGGCGAAGCAGGCCCCGGCCAGGCCGCGGGTCAGGGCCAGCGCGAGCGCCGAGCCGGTGAACGCCGAGGCGATCGTGCTCACCGCGCCGAGCGCGAGCGCCACCCGCATCGTCGTGACCAGCCCCGCCCGGTCGGAGACCATCCCCCAGGCCGGCTGCATGATCCCGTACGCCAGCACGTACGCGCCCACCGCGTGCACGATCTGTGAGAGCGGCAGCCCGAGCTGCGCGGCCATCGAGACCATCATGGGCGGCATGGCGAAGCGGTCGAGCGTGCTGACGAACGGGACGGCCAGCAGCAGGCGGGGGGCGGGGGTCATGCCCCGATCAGACCACGCCCTGGTCGAACGCCTTGCCGCCGGGGTAGGAGACGAGCTCGAACTGCATACCCCACGGGGAAAGGAAGTAGATCCAGCGCTGGCCCGCGCTGGGACCCCTGCTGGCGGTCGGGCCGCTGTGCACGGTCAGGCCGCGTTCCTTCAGGTAGGCGACGGCGGCGTCGATGTCGTCGACGTACAGGGCGACGTGGTGGCCGCCGACGTCGCTGTTGCGCGGCTGGCCGGCGTTCTGGCCGGGCGCCTCGTACTGGAAGACCTCGAAGACGGCCTGGCCGCCGCAGCGGTAGAAGTGCATCTCGCGCATGATCGCGCGGGGGTGCACGTTGAGGTGCTCGGCCATCCAGTCGTCGGCGTGCTCGTAGGGGCCGAGCTTGTACATGAACTCGCAGCCCAGGACATCCACCAGGAACGCCCTGGCCTGCTCGATGTCGGGGACGGTGAAGCCGATGTGGTCGAGCCTGGATAATCCGGGAAGCATCGTGCGCCCTTTCGTCGGGGGCGTCCACCCTAGCTGTGACGGGGCTCACGGCCGATCGCCCTGCCCGCCGCGGCCTCCCGTGTAGTAGACATGAGACGGCTAGATCTATTCGTCTCAGCGTCTCGGTTGAGGAGGGTCGATGGAGACCCGGCGAGAGGAACTCCAGGCCGCCCTGGCCAGAGCCAGGGCGAGCGGCGATCCGGCGGTTCCCGAGGACGTGCTGAGCGATCTGGCGCGGCGCTGGTACGCCGCGCTCGGCGCCCGCATGGACGCCCTGCTGGAGGACGGCGCCCCGCCCGACGCCGTACGGCGGGCCTACGAGGATCAGTCGCGGGCCGACCCCACCTGGCGCTGGGTGCTCGACGCCCACCGCGACCACCCAGCCGTGGCGCGGACCGAGGAGTGGTTCATGCGGGTGACGCTGGGCGGCCAATCGCTGCCCATATGAACCGGGCGATCTCCGCGCTGCCGCCCAGCGAGGTGGTCGGGTGGGCGATCAGGCTGAGGATCACCCGGGTGGTGAACTCGACGGCCTGCTCCGGCGTGACCCGCAGCAGGTGGGCGTGGGGACCGGCGGCCAGGAACGGCGTCATCCCCTGGGTCAGGAACGTGATGAACGCGGTGTGCCCCGGCCGCTCGATCAGCATCGTGAACAGCTCCTCGGGCTCCTCCATGAGCATGCGCTGCAGCACGTCGTGGCCGCCGGTGAACTCCAGCGCGAACTCCACCGAGCGCGCGATCTGCTCCTCGGGCGGCGCCGCGGAGGCGAAGATCTCCGCGATCTGCTCGATGAACCTGGCCCCCTCGTGGCGCACCACCAGCTCGCCCATCCGGTCCTTGGAGCCGAACGCGCGGTAGACGGTCGCCCGCGAGACCCCGGCTCTGGCGGCCACGTCGCTCAGGGAGGTCTTGCGGTAGCCGTAGGCGGCGACGCACTCCAGCGCCGCCTGAATGAGCCGGTCGTCCACAGGCGGATTCTAGGGGGCGCTCACGAAGACCGCGGCCGTCCTGCCGGGGACGGTGAGCGCGCCGATGGCCGGGTCGAAGACGGACCGCCCGGCCACCGGGTCGGCCTGGTCGGGGTGGAGCGTGGTCCTGCTCCCCTTCAGCGCCGCCACGGTGACGGTGCTGGGCGCGGGGGTGGCGTTGAAGACGACGGTGACCGCCGCCCAGCGCGGGTCGAGGCCGGTGCCGTCCAGGCGCATGGCGATCACGCCGGGTGGCGCGGGCGGGAAGGAGATCCGCTCGCGCGCCCGCTCGCCCAGCGCGAACAGCGGCGACGAGCCCCGGATGCGCAGGAACTCCCCGAACCGCTCGCGGGCGGCGGAGATGGCCGCGCAGTCCGGCCGCAGCCCGGGATCGGCCAGCAGCGGCCGCGCGTAGGGCCACCTGGCCTCGTTGTCCGCCTTCGGCGGCAGCCCCGCGCCGAAGCCGTTGCCCAGGGCGCAGTCCCAGTGCAGGCGGTTGAACCAGTCGCCGGAGTCGTAGGAGTTGCGGTCCAGCGACTTCGAGCGCAGCCGCTCGCTGCCCGCGTGCACGAACGCTATCCCCTGCCCCAGCAGCGCCGTGGCCAGCGAGAGCGTCTGCATCCGCACCCGCGCCGCCATGTCCGTGCCCTGCGGGAGCTTGTACGCGAGCGCGTCGTACAGCGTCTCGTTGTCATGCGCATCCACATATGTCACGACATCAGAGGGATCGGCGGCATATCCGGCTTTTTGCCCGTTGTAGGGCACGTCGGCGCCGGCACGGCCGTCGGGCAGCACGTAGTCGCGCAGGTTGCCCGTCAGGCCGAGCGTGACGAGGTCCTGATAGTGCGCCAGCCGGGCCGCCGCGTCCCCGTTGGCGGGGCCGCCGTTGAGGTCGCCGGCCAGCCCGGAGCCGAAGCCCTGCACGCGCGGGTCGGCGTCGAACGGCCCGCCGCCCCGCACCCCGTCGCGCTGCCGGTCGTTGAACGTGGCGATCCCGGTCCCGGCCAGGTTGGCCTGGGTGGCCTGCTCGAAGCGGGCGTCGTCGGCCACCTCGCCGAAGTTCCAGCCCTCGCCGTACAGCAGGATGTCCTTGCCGTCGACGCCGTCCTCGGCGGGCGTGAGGGCGTCCAGAGCTTTGCGCACGGCCAGGATGTTCGCCTTCGGGTGGTGTCCCATGAGGTCGAAGCGGAAGCCGTCGACCTTGTACGCGCGGGCCCAGGTGACCACCGAGTCGACCACGAGCCGGCCCATCATGGCGTGCTCGGGGGCGGTGTTCGGGCAGCACGTCGAGGTGGCCACGGTGCCGTCGGGCAGCAGCCGGTGGTAGTAGCCGGGCACGATCGGGTCCAGGACGTCCATGGAGTGGGTGTGGTTGTAGACGACGTCCATGACCACGCGCAGCCCCGCCCGGTTGAGCCCGGCCACCATCGCGCGGAACTCGCGGGTGCGCGCGTCGGGGTCGGTCGCGTACGAGCCCTCGGGCACCGTGTAGTGCAGCGGGTCGTAACCCCAGTTGAAACCGTCCTTGGCCGCCGTCCGCGCGACGCACTCCTGCTGCAGCGGCGAGTCGGGCGGCATCGCGGCCAGGTCGCAGGCGGGCTCGCTCCGGTCGGCGCGGCGTTCCGGCACGGTGGCCAGGTCGAAGACGGGCAGCAGGTGCACGTGGGTGAGTCCGTCGCGGGCCAGGTCGCGCAGCGCCCGCATGCCCGCGCCGTCGCCGGTGAACGCCAGGTAGGTGCCGCGCCGCTCCGGCGCGACGGTGGGGTCGGCGGCGGAGAAGTCGCGCACGTGCAGCTCGTAGATGGACTTGGCGGGGCTGGGCGGGGGTTTGGTTAGGTCGTTCCAGCCGGGCGGGCGCTGGGCGTCCAGGCCGGCGAGCCTGCTGCGCACGCCGTCGGCGGCCACCGCCAGGCCGTAGGGGTCGGTGACCTCGTTGGTGACGACGCCGCCGTGCGCGGGGGAGTAGACCGTGACGAGGTAGGTGTAGTCACGGCCGCGCCAGGCCCGGGGGACGCGCACGGACCACACGCCGGTCTTCTCGTCGCGCCGCATGGCGTGTTCGGTGTACGCCGGGGAGTCGTCGTACAGCGCCAGCCGTACCCGCTGGGCGGTCGGAGCCCAGAG
This sequence comes from Nonomuraea sp. NPDC050790, assembly GCF_044456745.1. Taxonomy (NCBI): domain Bacteria; kingdom Bacillati; phylum Actinomycetota; class Actinomycetes; order Streptosporangiales; family Streptosporangiaceae; genus Nonomuraea; species Nonomuraea sp. NPDC050790. The sequence goes on from NZ_JBITGF010000001.1 coordinate 395,365, forward strand.
CGCGAGGCGGTCGCCGGTGTAGCCGAGGGGCTCGCCGGTGGCGTACAGGTCGTCGAGCACGCCCGGCAACTGCACGCCGGTGGCGCTCAGCAGCCGGCCGCCGGCGTCGCGTTCGACCGCCGCCACCTGGCCGCGCAGCGCCTGCGGCACCAGGCGGGCGTCGCGCGGGTCCACCTTGAAGGCGGGCAGCGCCTTGAGGTGCGGCCACTTCGCCCGCTGCGCGGCGGTGAGCGCGCCGGGCAGCAGCCGCAGGAGCCGTTTGCCACCGTCGGTCGTGGACTCCAGCGCCTTGACGGCGCCCTCGCCAGCCTGCCAGACGACGGTGTCGCGGGCGATCCAGTGGGCGCGCAGCCGCTTCAGGTCCACGTCGGCGCCGCCCGCCGGTCGCGGCAGCACGTACCCGTCCACGCCGGACAGCTTCCACGCCTCGCCCACGTCCAGCCGCTGGTCGGCGGGCTGGTCCTTCTCCTCACCCTTGTGCACAACGTAGCTCAGTCCCTTCGCGCCTTCGGCCAGCGGCACCCTCCAGTACACACCGAACGCGTCGCGGCCCGTGGGAGGCAGCGGGGTGTTCCCCTCCGTCGGTACGGCCGCGCCGCCCCACACGTGCAGGCCCCAGCCTTGGTGGTCCTGGCGCTGGTAGTGGACGACCAGCCAGTCGCGGGTGACGGGCTCGCCGGGCTTCGGGTCCGGGCCCTTTCGTGCCTGGGCGACGGCGGCGGCGTGCCGTCCCGCGCAGTCCTTGACGACCGCCTTGTAGAGGATCGGGGTTCCGGCCGCGATACCCCTCAGGTCATGAAATATCCGGTACGTACGGCCGGTGCCCGGGGCATCGTCGGTCCCCAGCACCCGCCACGGTCCTTCACCGGCTTGGCGGCGAAGGTGACCTGGTCGAAGCCGTCGCCCGGGACATGGGCCCGGATCTCGACCCGCTCGTCCTCGGGGGTGCCGCGGATCTCCTCGCCGGGCAGAGTGAGCGAGATCCTCGGTCCCTCGGCCGGGGCGCTCAGCTTGGCTCCTGCCCGGAAGACGACCGCGGACATCGGGGGCACGGTCACGCGCAGCGCGGCATCGGGGACCGAGGTCAGCGTGACCGGTTGGCCGGCGGCCGTCGCTCCCGGGGCGGGGCCGTAGAGCTGGTGGAAGGGGGCGGAGGGGGAGTAGGTCGGGACGCGCGCGCTCGCGGGCGCCGTGGCGTTGTTGACCGCGACCACGTACTCCACCCGCTGCCGGGCGTCGATGCGGGAGAAGGCGTAGAGGCCCGCCTGGGCCAGGCGTTCGATCTGGGCGCCGTCGGCCAGCGTGGGATGGCGCTCGCGCAGGGCGGCCAGGGCGGCGATGTGGCGGTACAGGGGGTGGGACGGGTCGTGGTTGTCCCTGGCGTGGGTGGCGTCGGTGCCGATCAGGTCGTCGTCGAGGTGGTGGTCGTCGGCGGCGTACAGGGCGGAGAGCCTCGCCGCGCCGCCCCTGCCGCCCGCGTAGGCGCGGGCGGCGTCCTGGAAGGGGAAGTCGAGGGTGGCGTCCATGCCGCCGCGGGTGGAGTAACGGCTGGTGAAGGCGGGGTCGGCGCTGAACACCTCGCCGAACACGAAGAACCTGCCCCGGTTCACCGCAGGGGAGAAACGTTCGGGTCGCCGTTGGCGAAGCGGTCGGTCATGGCGAAGTAGAAACGCTCGCGAGACAGCTCGTCGCGGGCGGCGTCCCTGGCCAGGGACTCGTCCCCCGGCTGTGCCCGGTCGCTCAGCGGGGTGGTCACGGGGGCGTCGGCGGGCTCCGCCGTACCCCTGCCCTGTGGTACGCCGACGAGCGCGGCGGCCAGGACCAGGGCGGTGAGCGTGCGTAAGGCGGGGCGGGAGCTCACGGGGGCACTCCAGGCGAAATGGAGGACGTTGCCCGGAACGTATGTGCTTGCGGCGGCCCCTGCAATGCCTTGCAGGGGATTGCTGCAAAAAGGTTGATGATCAGGGGTCCAGATGTAACAAGTTTGCAGACCTTGCAGAAAGTTCTTCTGGATTTGGTCATGTGGGCGTAACGTCCCGGTTGCTTGACCCGGTTCCGAGTACCTGAGGAGATGGACCATGCGGCGAGCCTTTCCGGCGGCGGCGGTCGTGGCAGCCCTTGTGTTGGCGGTTTCCGCGTGCGGCGGTGGTGAGAGCGCGGCTCCCGCCCCGGCGCAGTCGGCCGCCGACCCGTCGAAGATCAGCGGCGAGATCATCTGGTGGGACACGACCAGGCCCGACAGCGAGGGGCCCGTCTTCCAGGAGCTGATCAAGGAGTTCGAGGCCAAGTACCCGGCCATCAAGGTCAAGTACGTCAACGTGCCCTTCGACCAGGCGCAGAACCAGTTCCAGACCGCCGCCCAGGCGGGCACGGGCGCGCCGGACGTGATCCGCGCCGAGGTGGCGTGGACGTCGCAGTTCGCGTCGCTGGGCTACCTGCAGCCGCTCGACGGATCGCGGGCGATCGACAACGAGGCGGACTTCCTTCCCGGGCCACTCAGCAGCACGAAATATCAGGACAAGACGTACGCGGTGCCGCAGGTCACCGACACCCTCGCCCTGCTCTACAACAAGAAGCTCCTGGAGAAGGCGGGCCACAGCGAGCCGCCCAAGAACGTCACCGAGCTCAAGCAGACCGCCCTCGACGTCAAGTCCAAGGCCGGGGTCACCGGCCTGGCGCTCAACGTCGACGCCTACTTCCTGCTCCCCTTCATGTACGGCGAGGGCGGCGACACCCTCGACGTGGCCGCCAAGAAGATCGTGGTGAACTCCCCGGCCAACGTGAAGGCCATGCAGACCCTCTCCGACCTGGTCACCTCGGGGGCCGCCGCGAAGCCCGCCGTACAGGACAGCTACGTCAACGCGATGACCGCCTTCAAGGACGGCAAGGCCGCGATGATCTACAACGGCCCGTGGGCGCTGTCGGAGATCTACCAGGGCGCGGAGTTCAAGGACAAGGCGAACCTGGGCATCGCGCCGGTCCCGGCGGGCAGCGTCAAGGCCGGCGCCCCGACCGGTGGCCACAACCTGGCCATCTACGCCGGTTCCAAGAACATCCCGGCCAGCTACGAGTTCGTCAGGTTCATGACCTCGAAGGAGAGCCTGGCCAAGATGTCCGGGAAGCTCGGGCTGCTGCCGCCGCGTACCTCGGCCTTCACCGACCCGGCGGTCACCGCCAACAAGGACGTCACCGTCTTCAAGCCGGTGCTCGACTCGGCCGTGCCGCGGCCGTGGATCCCTGAGGGCGGCCAGTTGTTCCAGCCGCTGCTGGAGGGCTACCAGGCTCTCGTCGGTGGCAAGGAGACGCCCGAGCAGATGATGAAGACGGTCGACCAGAAGTACCGGGGCATCTTCAAGGACTGGAGCTGAGCCCCCGTGCCGGACTCGGGCACAAATAAGCCCGTGCCGGACTCGGGCACAAAGCAGCCCGTGCCGGACTCGGGTGTCGGTCAGCCTCTCGCTGAGCCCGTGTCGGCTGGGCGCGGGTGGGCTCGGGCCGCGGGGCATGCCCGTGGCCCGCGCCGGGCCTGGCAGCGTCACTGGTACGCCTGGGCGATGGTGGCTCCCGTGCTCGTCGTCATGGCGGTGCTCATCGGCTGGCCGCTGGCCCGCGGCGTCTACCTGTCGCTCACCGACGCCACCGAGGCCAACGTCGGCCGGACGATCGGGGTCAACGTCATCCCGTCCCGCTACGAGTTCGTGGGGCTGGACAACTACCTGGACATCCTCGGCAGCGGACTGTTCTGGGCCAAGCTCGGCTGGACGGTCACCTGGACCGTGGCCTGCGTGGCCCTGCACTACGGGCTCGGGCTGGGCCTGGCCGTACTGCTGCACCGCAAGCTGCGCTTTCGCTCGGTCTACCGGGTGCTGCTGATCCTGCCGTGGGCGATCCCCGCGTTCGTGGCCGCCTTCATCTGGCGCTACCTCTACAACAGCGATTACGGCGTCATCAACGCCATGCTGGAGGCGGCCGGGCTCGGCCCGGTGGGCTGGCTGAACGACCCGTTCACCGCCAGGATCGCGGTGATCGCGGTCAACGTGTGGCTCGGCGTGCCGTTCATGATGGTCGCCATGCTCGGCGGGCTGCAGTCGATCCCCAGGGAGCTGTACGAGGCGGCCGAGGTGGACGGCGCCTCGCCGTGGCAGCGTTTCACCAACATCACGCTGCCGTCGCTGCGGGCCGTCTCCAGCACGGTGATCCTGCTCGGCACGATCTGGACGTTCAACATGTTCCCCGTCATCTTCCTCGTGACCGGCGGCGGACCGGGCAGTGAGACGGAGATCCTGGTGACCTACGCCTTCCGCGAGGCCTTCACCGGCGTCAGGAACTACTCCGGCTCGGCCACCTGGGGCGTCATCATCCTGCTGCTGCTCGTGCTCATGGCCTTCGGGTACCGCCGGGCACTGCGCAAGACCGGGGAGGTGTGGTGAAAAAGCAGCTCAAGAGAGGCGAGAGAGGCCCGCTGGCGTCGATCGCGCTGCACGCGACGCTGATCGTCGCCTCGCTGATCTCCATCTTCCCCGTCGTGTGGCTCGTCCTGACCTCGCTCAAACCGCGCGACGGCTGGCTGTCGACCGAGCTGGAGCTGTTCAACAGCCCCTCGCTCGGCAACTACGGCCGCGTGCTGTCGGAGACGGCGTTCCCGACGTGGCTGCTCAACTCGGTGCTGGTCGCCGGGCTGACCATGCTGCTCGGCGTGTTCCTGGCCGCGACCACCGGCTACGCGATCAGCCGCTTCCGCTTCCCCGGCTACCGGGGCGTCATGTGGCTGCTGCTGATCACGCAGATGTTCCCGGTGGCGATCCTCATCGTGCCCCTGTACAACCTGATGGCCTCGCTGAAGCTGCTCAACCAGCTTCCCGGCCTGGTCATCGCGTACATGACGGTGGCGGTGCCGTTCTGCGCCTGGATGATGAAGAGCTACTTCGACACCGTCCCGCAGGAGATCGACCAGGCCGGGATGGTCGACGGGCTCAGCCCGTTCGGCGCGTTCTGGCGGGTGGTGCTGCCTTTGGCCCGTCCCGGCCTGGCCGTCACCGCTTTCTACTGCTTCATGACCGCCTGGGGCGAGGTCGCCTACGCGACCGTGTTCATGTCGCAGGAGGAGAAACGCACGCTCGGCGTCGGTCTGCAGCAGTTCGTCGGGCAGCACTGGTCGGACTGGGGGCTGCTGACCGCGGCCGCCGCGCTCATCGCGATCCCGGCCGCGGCGGTGTTCCTGCTGGTCCAGCGCCACCTGGTGACCGGGCTGACCGCGGGCGCCACGAAGCTGTGAGGCTCGCCGACATCGCCGCCCAGGCCGAGGTGAGCGAGGCCACGGTGAGCAGGGTCCTCAACGGCCGGCCGGGCGTCTCGCCCGCGACCCGGCAGGCCGTCCTCGCCGCGCTCGACGTGCTGGGGTACGAGCGTTCGCCCCGCCTGCGCCGCAACAGCGCCGGACTGGTCGGCCTCGTGACGCCGGAACTCGAGAACCCGATCTTCCCGGCCTTCGCCCAGGCGTTCGAGCGCGCCCTGGTCCAGCACGGCTACACGCCGGTGCTGTGCACCCAGACGCCCGGCGGGGCGGCCGAGGACGAGTTCACCGAACTGCTGGTGGAGCGCGGGGTGAGCGGCATCGTGTTCCTGTCGGGCCTGCACGCCGACACCGCCGCCCGCTCCGACCGCTACGTGCAGCTCATCGGGCAGGGGGTGCCGATCGTGCTGCTGAACGGCTATGCGGCCGACGTCCCCGCGCCCTTCATCTCCCCCGACGACCGGCTGGCGGCGCGGCTGGCCGTACAGCATCTCGTGGACCTCGGGCACGAGCGCATCGGGCTCGCGCTGGGGCCGCGGCGGTTCGTGCCGGTCATCCGGAAGATCGAGGGCTACCGGCGGGCGATGGCGCAGTTGCTGGGGGCGACCGACGTGGACGCTCTCATCGCCCACTCGCTGTTCTCCGTCGAAGGCGGCCAGGCTGCCGCCGCCCAGCTCCTTGACCGGGACTGCACGGGGATCGTGTGCGCCAGCGACCTGATGGCGCTCGGGGCGATCCGCGCCTGCCGGGAGCGGGGGTTGTCGGTGCCCGGCGACATCTCGGTGGTGGGGTACGACGACTCGCCGCTGATCGCCTTCACCGATCCGCCGCTCACCACGGTTCGGCAGCCGATTCGGGCGATGGTGGCGGCGGCGGTGCAGACGCTGATGGAGGCGTTCGGCGGGGCGCCGCCTCGGCATTCGGAGCTGATCTTCCAGCCGGAACTGATCGTGCGCGGCTCGACCGGCTCGGGTCCGCAGGTGGTCAGGTCGGCTTGAGGGTGGCCTGCGGTTGGGCTGAGTTCGTTGGTGTTGGTCCGCAGGTGGGGCAGGTGCCGCTTGACAGCAAGGGTGGCGGGCCGGTATAGAACCGTTTAGTTATGGAACTGGACAGTTATCAACGCCTTGACGCCACCTTCGCCGCGCTGGCCGACCCGACCCGGCGGGCCATCCTGGCCAGGCTGCGCGCGGGTGAGGCGAGCGTGCGCGAGCTGGCGGAGCCGTTCGCGATGAGCCAGCCCGCGATCTCCAAGCACCTGAAGGTCCTGGAACGAGCCGGGCTCATCTCCCGCGGCCGTGATGCCCAGCGGCGTCCCTGCCGGTTGGAGGCCCAGCCGCTCAAGGAGGCCACCGACTGGCTGGAGAACTACCGCGACTTCTGGCACGAGAGCTACCAACGGCTGGACGACCTGCTGGACGAGCTGAAGGAGCGGCCATGACGCTCACCGTGGAGGCGCTCGGGGAGACCGAGATCATCATGATCCGGCCGTTCGACGCACCGCGACGGCTGCTGTGGGCGGCGCTGACCGACCCGGAACTGGTGCCGCGGTGGCTGGGGGCGCAGGGGTGGCAGATCGTGCGGTGCGAGATCGACCTGCGGGTGGGCGGCGCGTGGCGGTTCGTGTCGGCCGGGCCGGGCGGGGCGGAGATGGCGCACGGCGGCATCTACCGGGAGATCGTGCCTGAGTCGCGGCTGGTGTTCACGGAGTCCTATGACGACCAGTGGGTGGAGGGCGAGTCGCTCGCCACCCAGACCCTGGACGAACACGCCGGCCGCACGACGCTGACGACGACGATCACATACTCGTCCCGGGAAGTGCGTGACGTGGCGCTCCGGTCCCCGATGGAACGGGGGGCGGGAGAGGGGTACCGGCGCCTGGACAAGGTCCTGGCCGACCTGACCCCCTAACCCGTCCGGCCTGTCCCCTTGGTCTGTCTCCGTGGCCTGTCCGCTTCCATGTCAGCTTGGCCGACCCACTTGCCTTACCACCTGGCCGGTCCGCCTGCCTGTCCACCTAACTGGCTCACTTGCCTGTCCACTTGGCCGGCCGGCGGGGCGGGCGTAACGGTGGCCGGCCACGCGCGGCTTGCCTGCCGTTTTCCTGGAAGGCCCCCAGCCCTGTGCGGCGGGCGGGGGCCAGGTGGCTGGGCCGTAACTTCTAGGGCTGGTTTTTGATCGTCACGAGGAGCGATCGATCGCCGAGACGTGCACCTCGACGGGGGGAAGTTGGTCGCGCCAGGCGTGCCAGTCCTGGCGGGTGCGGTGGGGGTCGTTGGTTTCGCGGGTGCGGCGGCCGGTGCCGCCGGTCTGCCACGGGTGGGGGCCGTCGAGGGGGCGGTACTCGCAGCCCGCGGCCTCCAGCCGGGCCAGGTGCGCCTCGCTCAACCGGCGGGTCAGGTCGGCGAAGTCGGCGGGACGGCCGGACCAGGCCGCCTCCGCGATCGCGCACGCCCTCGGGAAGGTCATGTAGTCGAGGTGGCGGTCGTCCGGGATGTACTCGCGCCACACCTGGAACTGCCCGCCCAGCACCCGCCCCCGCTCCTCCTCCGACCAGGCGGCGGGCAGGACCTCGAACGTGGCCGCGTCCTCCAGCGTGATCGGGCCGCCGATCGACAGCGGCTCGGTGGGCAGGGTCGACTGGTCGTAGTCGAAGTAGGTGGGGTACGTGGGCGCGCGGACCACCTCATACCCGGCCGCCGCGGCCTGGCGGGCGATCGCGTCGCCGCGCCAGCACATCACGATCGAGTCCTCGCGCACGCCGCCGGTCTGGAAGCCCTCGTCCCAGACGATCATGCGCTTGCCGCGGGCGGCGAGGTGGTCGGCGATCTGGCGCAGGAACCAGCCGTGCATGTCGCTCGCCCTGGTCACGCCGAGCGCGGCCATGTGCGCGGACACCTCGGGGTCGAGCGGCCAGTCCTCGGTCGGGCACTCGTCGCCGCCGAGGTGCACATACGGGGTGTCGATGGCCTCAAGCACCTCGTCCACCAGCTCGCACACCAGCTTGACGGCCGCGGGGATCGGCTTGAGCACGCCCGCGGAGACGCCCCAGCCGCCGAGCACCTCGCGGCTGCCGGTGCCGAGTTCGGGGAAGGCGGCCAGCAGGGCGGAGGCGTGGCCGGGCAGGTCGAGTTCCGGGACGACGGTGATGCCGCGCTCGGCGGCGTAGGCGGAGATCTCGGCGAGGTCGTCGAGGGTGTAGTAGCCGCCGTGGGGGGTGCCGTCGTAGTCGTTGGAGTAGCGCCGGTGGCCGATGAGCGTGTCGGGCCGGTGCGTGGACCTGCGGTTGATCGCCGGGTGCCGCAGACTCTCGACCCGCCAGCCCTGGTCGTCGGTGAGGTGGAGGTGGAGGCGGTTCATGCGGTGCATGGCGAGGAGGTCGACGTACTTGAGCACCATCCCCTTGGTCAGGAAATGTCGCGACACGTCCAGCATGCCGCCGCGCCAGCCGACCGCGGGCGCGTCCTCGATCTCGCCGCACGGCACCTCCCACCGCGCCTGCCGCGCCGCCGCCCGCCACGCGTCCGCGCTCAGCAACTGCTTCAGTGCCTGTACGGCATGCCGTACGCCGGCCAGGTCCGTCGCGGTGATCGCGATGCCGTCACCGGAGACGCGCAGCCGATAACCCTCGGCCGGCCCGCCGTCCTCGACCCGCACCGACAGCCCGCCCTGGCGTGACGCGTCGTCCGGCGAGGAGGCGGTCTGCGGAGATGAGCCGTGGGAGGCGTTCTGGGGTGAAGAGCCCTGGGAGGCGTTCTGTTGCGATGAGCCGTGGGACGCGGTTTGCGGCGCGGAGGCATGGGGCGCGTTCTGTGGCGCTGTGCCGTGGGGTGTGCTGCCGGATGCCGGGCCGTGCGGGGAGCTGTCCGGCGATGAGCCCGGCGCGAGGGGCAGGTTGAGTGAGTGAAGGAGCCGCCGTACCAGGTGGGCGACCCCGGGATCCGCGTGCAGGAGCGTACTCGCGTCGAGCGTGAACGAGCCGGGCTGGGCCGTGGCATGCCGGGGAGCAGGGACGAGGAGTGCGTATCGATCGCTCATGTCTGCAAATTAACAGGATGGTATCCAGAAAGAAAGACCATGTGGTACATCTTGGCCCATGCCGCGCACCGCCTCACCCCACACCGCCCGCCTCATCAACGACCGGGCGGCCTTCGACCTGCTGCTGGAACACGGCAGCCTGTCCAGGGCGGAGTTGCAGCAACGCACCGGGCTCTCCCGCGCCACCATCGGCGACCTCGTGGACCGTCTCGAAGCCGCCGACCTCATCACCCCGGTCGGCGAGTCCCCGGCCCGGCGCCGCGGCCCGAACGCCGTCCTCTACGGCGTCGTCGCCGCCCACGCGCACGTGGCGGGGGTGGAGGTGCGGGCAGGAGAGGTACTGGCCTCGGTCAACGACCTGACAGGCAGCCAGGTAGGTTCCGCCCGGCGTCCTCTGGACCCGGCCGCCGAACCCGACCAGCTCGTCTTCGACACCATCACCGCAGCTCTCCAGGACGCCCAGCTCTCGCTCGACCGCCTGGACGGCGTGGTCGTCGGCACCCCCGGCCTCATCGACCCCGAGACCGGCGACGTCTCCTTCGTCGGCGCCCTGCCCACCTGGCACGCCAACCTGCTGCCCGGCCTGCGCGCCCGCCTGGGCGGCCTGCCCGTCCTGGTCGAGAACGAGGTCAACCTCATCGGCCTGGCCGAGCACCGTCTGGGCGCCGCCCGGGGCGAGCACACCTTCGCCCTCCTCTCCCTGGGGACCGGCGTGGGCATGGCCGTGATCCTGAACGGCCGCCTGCATCGCGGGCGATCGGGCGGCGCCGGCGAGATCGCCTACCTGCCCCTGGGCCTGACCGGTGGCACCTTCCCCGACCTCATGACCGGCCCAGCCCTCCACTCCCTGCCCCAAACCCAAAACCCGACCCCACCCACCCCCCTCCCGCCCTCACCCGCACCGCTCGCAACCTCGCCCACGCCCTCGGTCACAACCTCTGCCACCCCTGCCCCCAAGGGCACTGGCCAGGCAGGCGACCTGTCAGGCGGCTTGGCCGGCCAGGGCGCTGACCTGTCAGGTGGCCAGGCCGGTGCTGGGCCGGATGGCGCGGACACGCCTGGTCGTCAGGCTGGGGGCGGCGCGGACATGCCTGGTCGTCAGGGCGGGGGTGACCAGGGCGGCATGGGCGGCGACGACGTGTCAGGTGGCTTGGCAGGTCGGGTGGCCGACTTGTCAGGTGGTCAGGCAGGCGGTGACGAGGCTGGCCGGGGAGGTGGCGGTCAGGCTGGTCTGGGAGGCGGCGACGAGACCGGGCGGGGAGGTGGCGGTCAGGCTGGGCAGGCAGGTGGGGAGCGGGTTGGGTGGTTGGGTGGTGTTGCCGGTGGGGGACTGGTCGTGGGGCGGATGGGGGTGGAGGAGCTGGGTGCGCTGGTCAGGCGGGCGTCGCCGGTGTTTCTGGACGCGCTGGCTGATCGGATCGTGTTCGCGGCGCGGGCCGTCTGTGCGGTGCTTGATCCTGGGGTCCTCATTCTCGCCGGGGTCATCGGCAGGGCGGGAGGGGAGGCGCTGGCCGTCAGGGTGGAGGAACGGCTGGCGAGGTCGATCCCGTTGCCCACGCGGGTGATGCCGGGGACCGTGGAGGGCGATCCGGTGCTGCGTGGCGCGGTGGTGGTGGCCTTGGAACGGCTGTATGCCCAACTGTTCGACCAGCAATAATGCGAGATAGCCGCATCATGCGCGACATATCCGTGGAACGTGGTGGAAACCTCGACACGGCACCGTGGACCCTCACGAAAGGGGGCGGACGATGCTGCTTCGGATCAGAGTGTCCCTGCCGGACCGGCCCGGCGGGCTGGGGCAGGTGGCCAAGGCACTGGGCGCACTCGGCGCCGACATCCTCCAGGTGACCGTCCTGGAACGGGAGGCCGGCCGGGCGCTGGACGAGTTCACCGTCAACTGGCCCGCCGCCGCGGGCGACGTGAGCGACCGCCTGTCCGGCGCGCCCGGCGTCCGCGTGGAGGGTTGCTGGCCGACGAGGGAGATCCCGGGCTCGGCGCCGGACTACGACGTGCTCACGCAGGTCGCCGCCGACCCCGCGCGCGGCCTCGCGACGCTGGTCGACGCCCTGCCCGCCCTGTGCGGGGCCGACTGGGCGCTCGCGCTGGCCGACGGAGTGGTACGGCATGCCAGCCTGGCCGCCCCCTCCACGTTCGACCTGCCGGACCCGCCTCTGCGCGCCGCCGCCCGAGCCGGAGCCGACCTGCGCCTCATGGTGCTGCCCGTCGCCGAACTCCACATCGTGGTGGCCCGCTCCGTCGGCCCCGCCTTCCACCGCGCCGAACTCCACCGCGCCACCCGCATCGCCGACGTGGTGGCCAAGCTGTCAGGCCGCACCCCGGAACCCACCCACCAGCCCTGACCCCTATCCGTTCGTCCAGGGGTGGGGCGTTGACCGGGTAAAGGTCTGATGATTAACGTGGCCAAGGTGACCGTGCACGAGCCGGCCATCGGCCGCTACTACGAGGACTTCGTGGTCGGTGACGTCTACCAGCACCCGCTCGGCCGCACGATCAGCGAGGCCGACAACACGTGGTTCACGCTGCTCACCATGAACACCAACCAGAACCACTTCAACGCCCACTTCGCCGCCAAAGCCCCGGTCGGGAAGATCATCGTGAACTCCGGGCTCACGGTGGCGATCGTGCTCGGGCTGTCGGTGATGGACGTGTCCCAGACGGCGATCATGAACCTGGGGTGGGAGGAGATCAGGCTCACCCACCCCGTCTTCGTCGGCGACACCGTCTACGCCGAATCGCTGGTCACCGCGAAGCGGGAGTCGCGCTCGCGGCCGTACGCGGGCATCGTCACGGCACGTACGCGCGGACTCAACCAGGACGGCGACGAGATCATGTCGTGGACCAGGACGGTCATGGTGTACCGGCGCGACGCCCCGCAGGACAAGGATTACTTCCCTCAGGCCAAGAACGGTCCCATGACCACGTGAGGAGCGACGCGCCGTGGACTTCGAGCTGACCGACGACCAGAGGGCCTTCAGGCAGACGTTGCGCGCCTTCGTCGAGAAGGAGATCCTTCCCGTGGCCACCGAATGGGAGCACGCGGGCAGGTACCCCACCGAGATCGTGGCGAAGATGAAGGAGATGGGGCTGTTCGGGCTGACGGTCCCGGAGGAGTACGGCGGGCTCGGCGCCGACATGGTGACGTTCGCGCTGGTCTTCGAGGAGATCGCCAGAGGCTGGATGGGCGTGGCGGGGACGATCGGCTCCCACTCGCTGTCGGCCTGGATGATCGCCCGCCACGGCACCGAGGAGCAGAAGCGCCGCTACCTGCCGGATCTGGCGAGCGGCGCCCGCCGTACCGGATTGGCGTTGACCGAGCCGGGAGCGGGCACGGACCTGCAGGGCATCCAGACGCGCGCGGTGCGCGACGGCGAGCACTACGTCGTCAACGGCGCCAAGACCTGGATCACCAACGCGCGCCACGCCGACCCGCTGCCGGTGCTGGTGAAGACGTCGATCACCGAGCCCGCGCACAGGGGCATGTCGGTGCTGCTCGTGGACGCGGGCACGCCCGGCTTCACGGTCAGCCGGGATCTGCCCAAGCTCGGCTACAAGGGCACGGAGACGTGTGAGGTCGCGCTGCAGGACGTACGCGTGCCGGTGTCGGCCCTGCTCGGCGGCGAGGAGGGCCGGGGCATGCAGCAGGTGCTGTCGGGGCTGGAGATCGGCCGGGTCAACATCGCGGCCAGGGCGGTCGGGGTGGCGCAGGCGGCCTACGACGCGGCGCTCTCCTACTCCCGGCAGCGGGAGGCTTTCGGGCAGCCGATCGCGGAGTTCCAGGCGGTCCAGCTCAAGCTCGCCGATCTGGGGACGGAGATCCAGGCGGCCCGCCTGCTGACGTACTGGGCCGCCTCGCAGGCCGACGGCGGCAAGCGGGTGGACATGGAGGCGGGGATGGCCAAGTACTTCGCCTCCGAGGTGGCGTTGAAGGCGTCGCTGGAGTCGATGCGCATCCACGGCGGATACGGCTACAGCCAGGAGTACGTCGTCGAGCGCCTCTACCGCGACGCCCCGCTGATGGCGATCGGCGAGGGCACCAACGACGTCCAGCGCCTGGTCATCGCCAAGGCGCTGATCAGCGGCAAGGGCAAGGTCGGGTGGTGATCAGGCGGGCAGCAGGCGCAGGAGCGCGTCGCGCAGCCCGGTGCGCCGCAGCGTCATGAACCGGTGCAGACTCCGCGAGCCGAACGCCACCCGCTGCGCGCTGCGCCGCCGCTCGGCGTCGTAGGCGCGCAGCGCTCCGGGCAGCGTGGCGTGCGTGGTCAGCGCCCGGGTGAGCGCCTCGGCGTCGAGGATCGCGGTGCAGGCGCCCTGTCCCAGATTGGGCGTCATCGCGTGGGCGGCGTCGCCGACCAGCGCAACGTTGCCGCCGCTGGTGAAGGAGGGCAGGGCGGGGTACAGGTGGCGCATCTCATAGCGGATCCATTCCGATGGGTCGGTTTCGTGCAGGATGCGGGGGATCGGGTCGTGCCAGCCGCGGAACAGCTCACGCAGTTCCGCCGCGGTGGTCGCCTCCGGCACCGTCGCGTACCAGTTGGTCCGGCCCGGCTCGACCGGCGTCATCCCGAAGAACCGCCCCGCGCCCCACGTCTCACCGTGGACATCGCTCGCGAACCCGGCGATGCCGATCCACGCCACCGTCCCCACGGGGCGGGGTCCGCTGCGTCCGCCGAAGTGCCGCCGCCGCACCGCGCTGCGGATGCCGTCGGCGCCGACCACGAGATCATGCCCGGCCGTGAGGTCCTCGCGCGCCTCGCCGCCGAACTCGATCGGCACGTCGAGCGCTCCGGTCAGCACGTCGAGCAGGTGCGGGCGGGCGATCAGCAGTTCCGGCCGCCCGGCCCTGCGCTCGATGCGCTCCAGCGGCAGGTGCGCGACCACCGCGCCGTCCGGGGTGCGGATGCGCCCTTCCCGGTACGGCACCGCCCGCCGCCCGAACTCCTGCCCCACACCCAGCCGTTCCAGCGCGGCCTGGGCGGTGGGGTGGATGCCGAAGGCGGTGCCGTACCTCTCGATCTCGGTGCGGCGCTCCAGCACGCGCACCGACCACCCCGCGCGCCGGAGCCCGATCGCGGTGGCCAGCCCACTCACCCCGGCCCCGACCACTACGGCCTTCCCCGGCACCAGCCCTCCGGCCCTGGCCTTTCCGGGTGCCGGTTCGCCTACACCGGCCCCGGGCTCCACTGGCTTCCTTGTCATGTCCCGCCTCCAGAAACTCGACTACCACAACTGTGGTACCACGTTTGGGGTAGTATCCGCAAAGGCCGAGGGAGAGGCGGAGCATGGCGAACCAGGACCGGCGCGACCTTCTGCGCGATGCGGCCATCCACGTGCTGGCGCGTGAGGGCGGGCGCGGGCTGACGCACCGGGCGGTGGACGGCGAGGCGGGGGTGCCAGGTGGCACGACCAAGAACTACTTCCCCGCCCGCGAGGACCTGCTGCGCGCGGTCGCCGAGCGCTGCCTGGAGCTCTACCGGGCCGCCGTCCCGCCCGCGCCGCCCGCAACCGTGGGAGAACTGGCCGCCAGGTTCGAGGGGTTGCTGCGTGAGGCGGCGGGGCCGGGACGCGACCGGCTGCTCGCCTACCTGGAGCTGCAGGCAGAGTCCGCGCGCCGGCCGTGGCTGGCGGAGATCCTCGACCCGATCGCGGCGGGCGACTTCGCCGCCTTCGAGGCAGCCCAGCGGGCGGCCGGGCTGCCGGTCAGCCGTGAGAGCGCCGCGCTGGTCACGCTGGCCGTGCACGGGGCGCTGCCGCACCTGCTGTCGGGGGGCGCGGACACGACGGCCGCGGCCGGGCTGGACGATCCGGGCGCGTTCGTGCGCGGGGTGCTGCGGGCGGTCTACCCGGACGCGCGGCTGTAGGCGGGGCTGCGACCTCAGGCGGGAGAATGCGGGGGTGACACCACTTCTGGCCGTGAGCGCCGTCGTGCGCGGGGACGGCGAGGTACTCATGGTCCGTCAGCGCAACGCCGGAGACCCGCACCCGATCTGGGGCCTGCCGGGCGGCATGGTCGAGGACGGTGAGCTGTCGGATCGGGCGGCCGTCCGCGAGGTGGCCGAGGAGTGCGGGCTGAAGGTGGGTCCGCCCACGCGGCTGCTGGCGGTCGTGCAGTTCCCGGTTCCCGCGACGCTGACCGCGCTGTACTTCGCCTTCGAGCGGCCCAGCGGGCCGGATCTGGTGCCCGCCGACCCCGACGGGGACGTGCTGGAAGCGGCGTGGGTGCCGGTCGGGGAGGCCGTGGCGCGGCTGGCGGACTTCCCGCTGGCCGTCATGCGCGAGCCCGCCACCGCCTGTCTGCGCGAGCCGTCCGGCCCGGTCCGCTACTGGACCTGGCCGGACGGGCCCGGCGGGCGCGCCACCGTCGTCTAGATCGTGGTCATCTGGTCCGCGGGAGCCTGATCCGCCGAAGTCCGCTCCAGCAACGTCTGGTCCGAAGGCGTCTGTGGTGAGGAGGGCGTCGTGGGTGGGTGGGTCGTGGTCAGGGGGAGCAGGGTCGTGGCCGGGGCGCCGGAGCGGGCTGCCGTCACCAGTGCCTCCATCCGCTCCTCCGAAAGGGCTCGGCGCGCGTTGTCGCGGAACTTGCGGGCCAGCTCCTCCCCGGTCAGCGGATGTTCCGGCCCGCCCCGGGAGGAGTCGACCCGGTGCTCCATACAGGTGCCGTCGGCCAGCCGTACCCGGAGGACGGCCGCGAAGGCGCGCGGGAAGATCTCCGTCGCGCGCGGGTCGGCCACGCACCGCACCCGTGCCGCCAGCGCCAGCCGCGCCGGATCCAGCTCGGCGAAGTCGTCCAGGCAGACGCCGAGCCCGCCCCCCGACCCGAGCAGCGCGGTCGCGACCGTGTAGGGACCGGAGAACTTGGCGTGGTAGGGGGAGCGGGGTGAGGCCTTCTCCTCGGCGGGCTCGGCGATCGTGCGCAGCACCGGCGCGGGCACGCCCAGCTCGATCTCGGCCCCCGCCAGCGCCTCAGGGCCGAGCCGGTCGCGCAGCGCGAGGGCGCAGTCGATGGCGGGGTGGGTGAAGTGGTTGGTCGGGTACGGCTTGTAGACGGTGCGCAGCAGTTCCCACCGCTCGCCCAGCCCGTCCAGCAACGCCCCGGCGTCGAACCGTCCGTCCAGCCATGCCTGGAAGAACCCGAACCGCCCCTCCAGCACCGTCGGCGGCCCGGTGACGCCCTCCAGCGCGAGCACCGCGGCGGACGTCCCGGCGTGCGCCGCCCAGCCGCAGTGGACCCGCTTGACGGTGCCGCCGGTCCGGTTGGCCTCGATGACGCCCGCGCCCATGCTGGCGGCGATGCCCATGGCGTCGGCCAGGCCCTGCGCGGGCAGGCCGTACAGCATCCCGGCGGCCACCGCGGCGCCGAGCGTGCCGCAGATGGACGTGGCGTGCTGGCCCTTGTCGAAGAAGAGCGAGTTGCCCGCCTCGGGCAGATAGGAGGCCATGCCGAGGCGGTTGCACACCTCTATCCCCGCGGCCACGGCGGCCGCGAGTGCCGTCCCGTCCGCGCCGGTGGCCTCCGCGGCGGCCAGCGCGGCGGGCACCACCGGGGCGCTCGGGTGCAGCACCGAGGGCAGATGGGTGTCGTCGTAGTCGAGCGCGTGCGCGAGCGTGCCGTTGACCAGGGCCGCCGAGGGGGCGGGCAGGCGGTGGCCGCTGCCGATCGCCGTGGCCTCCTCGGTACCGTTCCACCGCAGCGCCGCGCGCAGGACGGCGGGCGCGGCGTCGGCGTCGGACTCGGCGTAGGCGGCCAGGCAGTTGCCGAGCACGTCCAGGATCCGGCCCGAGACGTCCTCGCGGACCCGGCCGGGCAGGCCCTCGTCGCGGCAGCGCGCGGCGAAGGCGGCCAGCAGTTGTACGTGTGTGGTCATACGCGCTCCCCGGTCAGTACGGCCAGCGGCCTGACCGGTGCGCCGGTGGCCCCCACGATCGGCAGCGGGTTGAGTACCAGCAGGAACTCGCGCACCCCCGCGTCGAGCAGTTCGTGCAGCCGCATGGTCTCCACGATGTTGATCCCGGACTCCACGAGCATGATCCGGTGAACCGGCAGCGCGGCGTGGCCGCGATCCGGCGCGATGTGCTCGAAGGCGATCGTCTCGCCGCCGACCACGCGCGGGCGCCGCTCGGCCAGCCAGCGTCCGGCCTCGACCCCGGGTCCCGGTACGCCCGCCGTCAGGCCGGTGAACCGCCCGGGATCGTGCCAAACGCGCGACCAGCCGGTGCCGACCAGCAAGGCGTCGCCCTCGCGGATCTCCAGTCCCTCGGCGGCGGACTCCAGGTCGGCGGCGCTCACCTCGTAGCCGGGCGGCAGAGAGCGTGTGCCGTGGACGCGGGCCACGTCGAGCAGGACGCACCGGCCCACGTACGGGTCGAAGGAGTCGATGCCGAGGGCGCTGAAGCCGTCGTTGGTGGTGAGGGCGGCGGGGTCGGCTCCGCCGTACAGGAGGCCGTCGTGTGAGACGTGGGCCAGTGCGTCGACGTGCGTGCCGACGTGGCCGCCGGTGACGATCAGCTCGTTGGCGGCGGAACCGCCGTCGGCGCGGACCACGTCTCCGTGACGGCGCTCCAGGAGCATGCGGAAGGGGGGATGATTGGGCGACTGGGGCATGCCCCGCCGCATCGGCTGCGCCAAGTCGTACACACGCAACCCGTCCTGCCACATGGCTCACTCCCGGTTGTTCCAATTATTGGAATTAGGTTTCAGACTGTACCCATGATCTACCTGGTCTACCGGATGCGGCTCGCCGAACGCGCCCGCAGGGACATGGCGGCCTTCTGGGAGTGGCTGGAGGAGCGCGAGCGCTGGTTCTACCGTGATTTGCCGATGGTGAAGGAGGTGCGCTGGTTCTACAGCGTGGTGGGTGACGTATACATGCTGGAGAACTGGGCGGCCTTCGACGACGAGGCGGCATGGGGCGCCTACAGGAAAGCCCTGGCCAGCCTCAAGAGCGACTCATCCTGGGAGTCGCAGCGTGTGTCACAGGAAGAATGGTGGGCCTTCGTGGACACGAGAATCATGACTGACCCACCCGTACCGGTGGGGTTGCAGCGCAGGTGAAAGGCTCCAGCATGTCCAGCCAGACCGTCGCGACCGTCGAACGGGCGGCCGACGTACTCGTCCGCTTCGCCGAGGCGGGCACCAGCACGCTCGGGGTGACCGAGATCGCCGACAGCCTCGGCATGTCCAAGGCGGCGGTCCATCGGGTCCTGGCGTCGCTGCGCAGCCGAGGCCTGGTCGAACTCGACGAGGACAGCCGCCGCTACTCCCTCGGGCTGACCGCGATGCGGCTGGGGCTGGCGTATCTGGATCGCATCGACATCCGCCGCCTGGCCGCGCCCGAGCTGGCCGGACTGAGCGCGCGCACGACGGAGACGGCGACCCTGTCGATCAGGACCGGCCTCAGCCGCGTCTACATCGACCAGGTCAAACCGCCGCGCGAGGTCATCATGGCGGTCTCGCTCGGCGTGCCGTACCCGCTGCACGCGGGCGGCTCGTCCAAGGCGTTCCTCGCCTTCCTGCCCGAGGTGGAGATCGACTCCTACCTGTCGGCGCCGCTCGACCCGCTGACTCCGGCCACCGTCACCGACCCGGAGCGGCTGCGCACGGAGCTGGCGCTGATCCGCCGCCGCGGCTACGCCATGTCGATCTCCGAGCGCCAGCGGGGCGCCGCCTCCGTGGCCGCGCCGATCCTCGACCACCACGGCCTGCCCGCCGCGGTGATCAGCGTCTGCGGGCCCGCCGAGCGCTTCGTCGGCGAGGCCGACGCGTGCGCGGCGGCCCTTCTGGAGGCCACCGACCGACTTTCCGCACGACTCGGTCACCGCCGCTGAGCACCGGTTTTCTCCGGTACGGCCAGGCCGCTCCGGTTCTTGCCATTGACAGGGCCGCCACAGATTGGAACGCTGTTCCCAGAAGTGGAACGGGGCCCCTCGTACGGCGGGGTTCGGAACGGCAGGATCGGCCTCACCGTGGGGGAGGCCGAACCCGCCCCCCGGCGCCTCGCCGGCCCCGTCCGGCAGGGCCGGGCGGGGCCGATACCATCCGAGGCCCGCGAGTAGGGTCTGAGGGTGTGACCAAGAAGCCGCCCGCCTACCAGGCGCTCGCCGCCGAGTTGCGGGAGCTCATCGTGGCCGGTCGCTTCCGCCCCGGTGACCGGCTGCCGGTCGAGCCCGAGCTGTCGGCCGCCTACGGGGTGAGCAGGAGCACGGTTCGTGAGGCGCTGCGCCTGCTGGCCAGCCAGAACCTCATCGCCACGGTCAGGGGAGTGGCAGGGGGCAGCTTCGTGGTGACGCCGCGGCCCGAGCAGATCAGCGACTACCTCGCCACCAGCCTCAACCTGCTGGCCGTGGGCACGCGGCTCACCGTCGACCAGTTCCTGGAGATCCGCGACCTGCTGGAGGTGCCGGCCGCGGGGCTGGCGGCGCTGCGCCGTACCCCCGAGGACCTGGCGGCGCTGCGGGCCACGCTCTCCGGCCCCGGCCCGGCCGCGCCCGAGCAGCGGTACGAGCCGAACCGGCGCTTCCACGCCCTCCTGCTCGGCGCCTGCGGCAACCCGCTGCTGGAGGTGGTGGCCAGGCCCGTCTTCCAGGTCCTGGACGAGCGGTTCCAGCGCTCGCGGGCGCCGGGCGGCTTCTGGCGGGACGTCGAGCGCGACCACCGCGAGATCCTCGACCGGGTGGAGGCGGGCGACGAGCAGGGCGCCCGCGCGGCCCAGCACGCCCACCTGGCCCGCCTGCGCGGCACCTACCTCGCCATCGACCGCAACACCGCCCCCGAACCACTCTGACGGACCCAGCGCCTCGGATGGCACGCCTCAAAAGGGCGTGCCGCCGAGAGGGCGCGTCATCCGGAGGGCTCAGGTGGCGCGGCGGGGGGCGTCGATGCGGGCGCCCTCCAGCGTGAAGACCATGAGCCGGGAGACGTCCACGGCCACCTTGGCGGCGTCGTTGACCCGCCAGGCGGGCCGCACGCCCAGGCGGACGATGAGGTCGGTCCTGCGGTGGTGGCCGCTCTCCTGCTCGTCCACCTGCTCCTGCTCCTCCATCTCCGCGCGCGAGGCGAACAGCCGCCGCAGCAGCGTGCCCAGCCCCGCCGACTCCTGCGCGTGCCCGTTGACGCGCCGCCGCGGGTCGGGAGGCTCGGGTACGGCCACGCCCGGCGCCCCGCACTCCACGTAGGCCAGCCACTCGTGCCCGTGGTACTCCAGCGCCCTGACCCGGCCGAAGAACGCCGGCCCGTCGTAGGTCTCCGGCACCGGCGCCAGCCCGTCGGGCCGCATGCCGACCAGGACCTGGCTGCCCGTGTACTGCGAGATCGCGTACGCCCGGGGGTCGCTCCACGGGATCGTCAGCCGGTGCGGGCCGAAGTCCAGCATCACGTACTGGTTCTGCGGGGTGCGCACGGTCGCGCTCAGCAGGTTGAGCTGCTGGGAGTTGAGGAAGGCGGCGACGAACGCGGTCGCCGGGTCGTTGTAGATCTGCGCGGGGGTGCCGACGTCCTGCAGGACGCCGCGGTTCATGATGGCGATCCTGTCGGCCAGCGTGAGCGCCTCGACCTGGTCGTGGGTGACGTAGATCGTGGTGACGCCGAGCGACCTGACCAGGGCGGAGATCTCCATGCGCAGTTCGGTGCGCATGCCGGCGTCGAGGTTCGACAGCGGCTCGTCCATCAGGAAGATCTTGGGCTGGCGGACGATGGCGCGGCCCATGGCCACGCGCTGGCGCTGGCCGCCGGACAGGGTGCCGGGGCGGCGGTCGAGCGTCTCGTCGATGTGCAGCGCCTTGGACAGCTCCAAGACGCGCTCCTTGACCAGCGCGGGGTCGGCCTTGGCGATCTCCAGCGGGAAGGCGATGTTGCCGCGCACCGAGCGGTGCGGGTACAGGGCGCCGCTCTGGAAGACCATGGCCACGTCGCGGTCACGGGGGGCGAGGTGGTTGGCGAGCTTGCCGTCGAGCCACAGGTCGCCCTCGGTGATCTCCTCCAGCCCGGCGATCATGCGCAGCAGCGTCGACTTGCCGCAGCCGGAAGGCCCCAGCAGGACCAGGAACTCGCCGTCCTCCGCCTTCAGGCTCATGCGGTCGACCGCCAGGTGGTCCCCCGGGTAAACCTTGGTCACTTTGTCGAGAACGACCGAGCTCATGGGCAGCACCTTGCAGCCAGGTTCCGCTGTGATTGATGAGGTAGTACATCGCGGTTACAGCCTGATGTCCACCCTTGCCATCAAAAATCTCTATGGATTGGGTCCATGGGGGTTGACACTCCGCCTGACTTCTGTCTTGGGGTCACGCAAAGCTTCCGGCCCGTGAGTCGCCTCACTTAGGGGGTTTTATCCCGCTTTAAGGGTAAGTGGGCGAAAAATCAGGGGTTGGTGGTACATGGAAAGGCTTGCGTAAACTTGCGGCAAGAGATTTCATGTACGGGACTATTGGGGGATCACATGACCGACTGGTGGCGCGACGCCGTCATTTACCAGGTGTACGTCCGCAGCTTCGCCGACGGTGACGGCGACGGCGTGGGCGACCTGATCGGTGTGCGCGACCGCCTGCCGTACCTGAGAGGGCTGGGGGTCGACGCGGTCTGGCTCACCCCGTTCTTCACCTCGCCCATGGCCGACTTCGGCTACGACGTGGCCGACTACCGCGACGTGGACCCGCTGTTCGGCACGCTGGCCGACGCCAAGGCGCTCATCGACGAGGCGCACGGCCTCGGCCTGCGGATCATCGTGGACATCGTGCCGAACCACACCTCCTCGGCCCACCCGTGGTTCCAGGAGGCCCTGCGCGGGCACGGCCGCGAGCGCTACATCTTCCGCGACCGGCCCAACGACTGGGAGTCGATCTTCGGCGGCCCGGCCTGGACGCAGGTCGAGGACGGCCAGTGGTACCTGCACCTGTTCGACAAGGAGCAGCCCGACCTCAACTGGGACAACCCCGAGGTGCGCGCCGAGTTCGACTCGATCCTGCGCTTCTGGCTCGACCTCGGCGTGGACGGCTTCCGCATCGACGTCGCCCACGGCATGGTCAAGCCGCACGACCTGCCCGACATCGGGCACAGCGACCAGATCCGGATGATCGGCTCCGACGTCGTCCCGTACTTCGACAACGAGGGCGTCCACGACGTCCACCGCCGCTTCCGCCACATCCTCGACTCCTACCCGGGCGAGCGCATCGGCGTCGCGGAGGCATGGGCGCCCACGCCCGAGCGGCTGGCCCGCTACGTCCGCCCCGACGAGCTCCACCAGGCCTTCAACTTCCACTACCTGAGCACCCCCTGGGACGCCGCCCGCCTGCGCGAGGCCATCGACGCCTCCCTGGCCAGCGCCGCCTCCGTGGGCGCGCCGTCCACGTGGGTCCTGTCCAACCACGACGTCAGGCGGCACGTCACCCGCTACGGCAGCCTCGATCGCGCCCGCGCCGCCGCGCTGCTCACGCTGGCGCTGCCCGGCTCCGCCTACATCTACCAGGGCGAGGAACTGGGGCTGCCCGAGGTGCTCGACCTGCCGGAGGAGGTCCAGCGGGACCCGCAGCGGCTGCGCGACCCGGAAAGCGGCCGCGACGGCTGCCGCGTGCCGCTGCCCTGGACCCGCGAGCTGGGCTGGCGTCGTCCCTGGCTGCCCATCCCGGCGGGCTGGTCCGAGCTGAGCGTCGAGGCCCAGGACGGGGCCGCCGGCTCGACGCTGGAGCTCTACCGCGACGCGCTGCGGCTGCGCCACCACCTCGACGGCGACCTGCGCTGGCTCGACTCGCCCGAGGGCACGCTGGTGTTCGCCCGCGGCGACCTCGTCTGCGCCGTCAACCTCACCGCCGAGCCCGTCGACTTCGCCCTCGGCGGCGAACCACTCCTGTCGTCGGCCGCCACACCCGGCGCTCCCGATTCCGCTGTGTGGTGGAAAGTAAAGTAGCGCCCATGAACGGACACGCCCGCCTCGCCGACATCGCAGCCCAGGCGGGGGTGAGCGAGGCCACCGTGAGCAGGGTGCTCAACGGCAAGCCCGGCGTCTCCGCGGCCACCCGCCAGGCGGTCATGACCGCGCTCGACCTCATGGGGTACGAGCGCCCGCCCCGCCTGCGCCAGCGCAGCAACGGCCTGGTGGGGCTGGTCACCCCCGAGCTCGACAACCCGATCTTCCCCGCGTTCGCGCAGGCCATCGAGAAGGCGCTCACCCAGCACGGCTACACGCCCGTGCTGTGCACCCAGATGCCCGGCGGCGCGCCCGAGGACGAGTTCACCGAGCTGCTGGTCGACCGCGGGGTCAACGGGATCGTGTTCGTCTCCGGCCTGCACGCCGACACCACGGCGCGCATGGACCGCTACACCCGGCTGACCGACCGGGGGCTGCCGATCGTGCTGGTCGACGGCTACAGCGAGCACATCGACGCGCCGTTCATCTCGCCCGACGACCGGCTGGCGGCGCGGCTGGCCGTACAGCATCTCGTGGACCTCGGGCACGAGCGCATCGGGCTCGCGCTCGGCCCGCGCCGGTTCGTGCCGGTCATCCGCAAGATCGACGGCTACCGGCAGGCGATGGCGCAACTGCTCGGCGCGACCGAGGTGGACGACCTTATCGCCCACTCGCTGTTCTCCGTCGAGGGCGGGCAGGCCGCCGCCGCCCAGCTTCTCGAACGCGGCTGCACCGGCATCGTGTGCGCCAGCGACCTCATGGCGCTCGGCGCGATCCGGGCCTGCCGCGAGCGCGGCCTGTCGGTGCCCGCCGAGGTGTCCGTGGTGGGCTTCGACGACTCGCCGCTCATCGCCTTCACCGACCCGCCGCTCACCACCGTCCGCAAGCCCATCGGCGCCATGGCCTCGGCCGCGGTGCAGACGCTCCTGGAAGAGGTGAACGGCGCGCCCGCCCGGCACGTCGAGCTGGTCTTCCAGCCCGAGCTCGTCGTCCGCGGCTCCACCGGCTCGGGACCGCTGGTGAACCGGTGACCCACGACGTCCTGGTGGTCGGCGGGGCCGGCGTCGACACCACCGTCCGCGTGCCGGCGCTGCCTCTGCCGTACGCCGACACCCACACCGTGCCGCCGGTGATCGACAGGATCGGCAACACCGGCGCCGGCGTCGCGCTCGGCTGCGCCGCCCTGGGCCTGCGCACCAGGTTCGCCGACCTGATCGGCGACGACCCGCAGGGCGCGCTGGTGCGCCGGGCCCTGAGCGGCGTCGACTGCTCCTTCGGCACCGCCGCGGCGGGCACCCGGCGCAGCGTCCTGCTCGTCGGCCCCGACGGCCGCCGCACCTCGCTGTTCGACCCCCGCGCCACGCCCGGCGAGAAGCTGCCGCCGTCCCTGTACTCCGGCCCGCGCCCCCGCCACGCCCACCTGTCGATCACCGACTTCAGCCGGCACGTCTTCGCCGGCCTGCCCGGCGTCTCCACCTCGACCGACCTGCACGACTGGGACGGCGTCAACCCCTACCACGAGGACTTCGCCTTCCGGGCCGGTCTCGTCTTCCTCTCGGCCGCCGCCCTGACCGGCCCGGAAGCCGTGATGCGCCGCATCCTCGCCGGCGGCCGCGCGCACACCGTCGTGTGCACCCGCGGCGCCCGCGGCTGCCTCGTCCTGGAGCGCGGCGCGGGCCTGCGCGCCTTCCCCGCCGCGCCGCCGCCCGGCCCCGTCGTCGACACCAACGGCGCGGGAGACGCCTTCGTCTCCGGCTTCCTGTACGGCCGGCTGCGCGGCCACGACCTCGAGACGGCGGTCCGGCTGGGTTCGCTGGCCGGAGCCCACGCCTGCACGGTGGAGGGCACCCACGAGTCGCCGATCACCGAAGCCGCCCTCCTCGCCGCCCGCTGACCCGACCGCACGCTGACCCGACCGCACGCTGACCCGACCGCACGCTGACCCGACCGCACGCTGACCCACCGCGCGCTGACCGACCGCACACTGACCCCGACCGCACACTGACCGCGGCCTCACCGGCCGCCGAGCCCGCAGCGCAGGCAGGCGCCCCGCGTGCGGTAGTGGTAGCCCAGGGTGGCCACGCCGAGCGCCGCCGCCCAGACCGGCCAGTACGCCATCGGGCTCACCAGCCACGCCGACGGGTCCGTCCAGTCGGTCACACGCACCGCCATCGCCCCGGCCGAGGCCAGGACCGCCGTCACCGCCGCGCCCGCCACCACCGGCAGCCGCCTCGGCACCGGCCGCCCGGCGAGCACCGGCACCCAGCGCGGCCACACCTCGCCCCACGGGCGGACCAGTCCGAGCGTCAGCACGCCGCCCACCGCGGCGAACGTGGCCAGCCCCGCGCCAGCCCACGCCATCCCGGTCTCGTGCAGCCACCTGATGCCCTCCTGCGAGAACAGCAGCGGGATCTTCAGCGCCCACGCCCAGCGCACGACCGCGTAGAACAGCGGGACGGCGAAGGCCGTGTAGGCGGCCCACCTGCCCCAGCGCGCCGCCGCCGCGGGCGTGTTCCAACGGCGGCCGTCCCCCTCGGCCCGGCCGCAGCTCTGGCAGGCCCCGGCGCTCCGGCGGGCGAACGCCAGCGCCGCCCCCGTCCAGAGCAGGCCGCCGGCCAGGCAGATCAGCATGTTCACCACCGGCCAGGGGAAGGCCAGCTCGAAGTAGTTCGCGTCCGGCCAGCCGAACGGCAGACCCACCAGGAAGATCGGCGCGTAGCCGACCGCGGTCATGATCCGGGCGTCCGGCACCAGCACCACCAGCAGGAACGCCATCGCCCACGCCGGAGCCAGCAGCGCGATCTTGGCCGGGCCGCGCACCCGCCTGGTCATGGCCGCCGCCAGCAGGGCGCCGGCCAGGCCGAGCGCGGCGATGACCGGGGCGGTCGCGGCGGCGGTGGCCGTGCCCAGGAAGGACTCCGCCCTGGCATCCGGGATGTCGCCCTCGCCGAAGGGGAAGCCGGCGCCGCCGTACGCCCAGAAGAGCCCCAGAGCGCCGTACGCCAGCGACCACGCGGCCGCTCCCCACGTCACCCGGAGCGGCCAGCGGGCGGTCTCGGGCACTGTCGTCGTGTTCATGGGGCAAGCCTCGCGGCGCGGGCTCCAGGTGCCCATCCGCCGTTCGCCGGATCCGGCCGCCTGGGCGGCCGCCCGCCTCCGCCGTTCGGCGGATGCCGCCGCTCCACCGCCCCCCTACCCTCGAACCCATGTACGTGCTCATGGCCGTCGCCGCCGTCCTCGCGGCGGCGACGGCCCTCTTCCCGCGTCTGGCGCCCGCCTCCGTGCGCCCGACCCCCGAGTCCGCGGCCGTGGCGGCCGGTGCCGGCTCGCTGCTGGTCACCGCCGTCTCCGTGGTGGTGGGCGGCGATGGCGGGACCTGGCCGTTGTTCGCCGAGGTGCCCGCGCTGCTGGTGCTGACGCTGGTGGCGGCCAGGCGGCGGCCGTACGCCGCGCTCGCGCCCGGACTGGCGGTCGCGCTGATCCTGCTCAGGCAGGTGTGGGACGGTCCGGCCCTGCTGATCCTCGCTGCCTGCGCGGCCTGGGCGCTGCCCGCGGCCGCGGCGGCCGGGGCCGGGCTCTACCTGCGCTGGCTGGACCAGGCGCGGGGGCGGGCGGTGGCGGCGGCCGTACAGGACCAGCGGCTGGCTCTCGCGCGCGACCTGCACGACTTCGTCGCCCACGACGTGAGCGGCATGCTGGTGCAGGCGCAGGCGGCGGCCCTCACGCCGGGGCTGCCCGAGCCGGTCGCCGACGCCCTGCGGCGCATCGAGGACGGCGGCCATCGCGCGCTCGCCTCGCTCGACCGCACCGTCCACATGCTCGACGACCGGGGCCGCGCGCCCACGCCTGGCCTCGAACGGGTGGCGGAGCTGGCCGGCGGGTTCCCGCCGTCGGTGCGGGTGCGCTTCGACGTCGCGGCCGAGGGGGTCTCCCGCGAGGCTTCCGCCACCGCGTACCGGGTGGTGAGCGAGGCGCTGACCAACGTCCGCCGGCACGCGCCGCGGGCCGCCGCCGTGGAGGTCCGCGTGTCCGCCGGCCGGGACCGGCTGGAGGTGCGGGTTCAGGACGACGGGGCGGCGGGGCGTACCGACGGCAGGAGAGGTTCTTCCCGGAGGGGCGGGTTCGGCCTCGCGGGCCTGTCCGAACTGCTCGCCGCCGTCGGCGGCTCGCTGGAGGCCGGTCCCCACGGCGACGGCTGGCGGCTCGTCGCGGTGATCCCGGCATGACGGGGTACGGCGCGCCGACGCGCATCGTGATCGCCGACGACCAGGACGACGTCAGGATCGGCTTCCGGCTCATCCTCGACTCCCAGCCCGACATGACCGTCGTGGGCGAGGCCGCGGACGGCGCCAAGGCGGTCGAGCTGGCCAGGCACCTCAGGCCCGACGTCGTGCTGGCCGACATCCGCATGCCGGGACTCGACGGCCTGGAGGTCACCCGGCAGCTCGCCCGGGAGACCAGGGTGATCGTGGTGACCACGTTCGACCTGGACGACTACGTCCACACCGCCCTGCGCAACGGGGCGGCCGGGTTCCTGCTCAAGCGCTCCGGGCCCACGCTGCTCATCGAGGCGATCCGGGCGGCGATGGCGGGGGACACGCTGATCAGCCCGCAGGTGACCGTACGCCTGCTGCGCCACCTCCGCGCCCCCGCCGACCGGCCGCCGCCCCCGCCCGACCCGCTCACCGACCGCGAACGCGAGATCGCCGTCCTGGTGGCGCACGGCCGTACCAACGCCGACATCGCCACCGAGCTGTTCATCAGCCCGGGGACCGTCAAGACGCACCTGGCCAACATCCAGCGCAAGGTGGGGGCGTCCAACCGGGTCGGCATCGCCGCCTGGGCCTGGACCACGGGGGCCGCCCGCTGACCCTTCGGGAGGTCAGCCGAGTTCGACCCGGACGCCCCGGCTCAGGCCGGAGTCGTGCAGCTCGACGCCTTCGGCGCGGGCGGTCCTGGGCAGGTCGAACTCCAGCGCTCCGGTGAACGACTTGCCGGGTTCGATCCGGATCGGGGTGATCTCCTTGCCCGCCTTGTCCAGCAGCCTGGCGGCGCCGTGCAGGGCGTCGTCCTGGTCGATCAGCTTCTGCTGGCCCGGGTACAGGACCCTGGCCTCGGGTCCGATGTTGGACACCTGCACGGACAGGCGGCACTGCCGGACCTGGGCGGCCTTGGCGGGTTTGGGGCACTTGGTGGAGGTGACGGTGAACTTCAGCTTGCCGTCCTGGACCGCCGCGCCCTCACCCGCCGCCGACGGCCCGCGGAACAGCCACGCCATCAGCGAGATGAACAGCACGATCACCACCAGCACGATCACCGCCGCGATCAGGCACCCCCGCAGCCCCCGCCGCGCCGACCTGCGCGGTACGGCGAAGCCCGGGGGAGGCAACGGCCCCTGCCCGGTGACGGCCGGATGCGGCACCGCCCCCTGCCCGGCGACGGGCGGCAACGGCCCCTGCCCAGCCGCCGGTGGCAACGGCCCCTGCCCGGCGGCTGGCGGCAACGGCGCCTGCCCGGCGGCCGGTGGCAGGGGTCCTTGCCCGGCGGGTGGTGGCAGCGGTCCTTGTCCGGTGGCTCCGGTGCGGGGCAGCGGCCCCTGCCCGGTCGTGGATTGCTGGGCCAGCGGCACCGGCCCGGTCACCCCCGGCCCGCCCCGCCGAGGATCGCGCCCAGGCGTCCCGGACCGCCCGCCCGGCTGCCCCGAACGCGGGTCGTGCGCGCCGGGTGGCCCGGGGCGCGGCTCACGAGACCCGGGCCGCACCGGCCCCTGCCCCGGACCCGCCGGTCCGGGCAACGGCCCCTGACCCGTGGTGGAGTGCCCAGGCCCCTGCCTCCGAGGCCCACCCGAGCCGGGCATGCCGGGGGGTGCGGGGGCGGGGCCGCCGGGGTGTGGGGGAGCGCCCATGTGGGGAGCCTGGCCCGAAGGATGGGGCTGGGGCGCGGCGTGAGGGGGCTGGGGCGTGGGGTGAGGGGGCTGGGGCGGGGTGGGGCGGTGGGCTACCGCGGGGTCCCACATGCTGGTCAGGTGGCGCGTGGCGGCGAGCTGGGCGGCGGGCTCGTCGGCGGCGCCCACGAGCTCCAGCAGCAACTGGCGCGACGCCGGTCGCCGCGCCGGGTCCGGGTGGATGGCCGCGGCCACCAGCCGGTCCAGGGGCGCGGGCAGGCCGCGCAGGTCGGGTGGTGCGGTGCGAGCGCGGGCGGCCATGACGTAGGCGTCGCCCTCGCCGAACGGGTGCCCGCCCAGCCCCGCGTACGCGATCAGCGAGCCCCACGCGAACACGTCGCCCGCGGGGCTGGTGCGCCCCTCGAAGACCTGCTCCGGCGCGATCCACCCGGGCGTGCCCATGACCATGCCGGCGTTGGTGTGGCGGGAGTTCACGTTGGTGGAACGGGCCAATCCGAAGTCGATCACGCGTGGCCCGGCGAGGGTCAGCATGACGTTGGCCGGCTTCAGGTCCCGGTGGACCAGGCCGGCGGCGTGGATGGCGGTCAGCGCCGCCGCCACCCCGACCGCCGCCGCGTGGAGCACCGACGGCTCCAGCGCGCCGTGCTCGATGAGGTGGTCCTCCAGCGAGACGCCGACGATGTACTCGGTCACGAGGTAGAGCAGGCCGTCGTGCTCGCCGTGGTCGAGGACGCGGGCGGTGCAGAACGAGGCGACCTTGCGGGCGTTGGACACCTCCTCGTGGAAGCGCGCCCGGTAGACGGGGTCGGCGGCGAAGTCGCGGCGGATCGCCTTCAGCGCGACCTTGGCGCCGTCGGGGCCCTTGGCCAGGTAGACGGTGCCCATGCCGCCCGAGCCGAGGCGCTTGACCAGCTCATACGGGCCGATCTCGGACGGGTCCTCGGGGGTCAGCGGACCGCGCTTTCCCACCCTCGCCGCCCTCTCACCGTCGTCATCCCGCCGTCTCAAACCGACCGATCCTCCGCCCGGCATGCCTTTTCTCCCAAGACTCTAACGGTTGAGAGACGATCAGGCGTCGCGCTCGGTCTCATCGCAGGCAGGGGCTCTGAGGCTCCGGAGGGTCCGGCCGCGGCGGGAAGGGTACGGCTCCCGCCCCGGGGATCGGCGCCACCACGGTACGGGGGCCCTCCGGAGGGTGCGTCGGTTATCGGACCCAGCTCACGCCCGGGCCGGACTTCATGCGATCACCCCCTTCCTGGAGGCCGGAGATCGAGGCGCCGGGCGGCGTCCGGCACGGGCGTGGAAACGTGCCTCGGACACGAACCGCGCCGGCCGGGACGCCGCCGGAGCCTCCCGCCGTGTCCGCCGCTCAACAGGGTGCGCGGCGGCGCACGCGGGCCGGTGGCCCGCCCGTCTCAGGGCCCGTTGACGGGCACCTCGACGAGCATGGGCAGATCGGAGGCGGTGGCGATGCGTACCGCGGCGGTCAGGGCCTCGGCGGACTCCACGTGGCTGGCGGCGAGGCCGTACCCCTTGGCGATGGCGCAGAGGTCGGCGCCGGGACCGGCGCCGTCGAGGCGCGAGAGCCAGCGCAGCATCGCCTGCGTGCCGTCGGTGAGGACCACGACCGTCAGCGGCACGCGGTAGGCGGCGGCGCTCCAGAGGGCGGCGACGGCGTGCTGCAGCGAGCCGTCGCCGACGACCGCGACGACCGGCCGGGACGGCTCGCCGAGCTGGGCGCCGATGGCGGCGGGCAGCCCGTGCCCGGCGCCGCCGCCCGCGGCGCACAGGAACGAGCCGGGACGGTTGATCCTGATCTGGTCGTGGAAGGCGGGGCGGCTGGGCGGGGACTCGCAGACCCAGACCGTCTCCTCGGGGGCTCCGGCCGCCACCGCGGCCAGCGCGGTGCGCAGGCTCATGGGACGGCTGCCGCGGGGCGCGGGGGAGGGGGCGGGCCAGGTGCCGGGCAGCGGCTCCTGCCTGACCTTGGTGAGTTCGGACAGGGCCGCCAGCGCCTGCCGTACCTCGCCCACGATGACGTCGCCGTAGGCGGCGCCGGACGGGTCGCTGGTGAGCAGGACGGCGGTGACGTCCTCCGGCGGCGGCACCCCCGCGGCCAGGACCAGGTCGTGGCCGGCGAGTTGCCGGGCGGCGGCGCCGGGGCCGGGCAGCAGGGCGCCGCGGTAGTGCGGGTGCGACTGCGGGAAGGACACGCGGCCCGACCGGGCCGCCTCCCACACCGGCAGGGCGCAGCGCTCGGCGAGCTCGACCGCCGCCGCCCAGCCGCCGGAGGCGTCCACGTCGGCGCCGACGACGAGCACGGGCGAGCGCGCGCGGTCGAGCCGCTCCGCCAGCACGGCCAGCGCGACCGGATCGGGAGCGGCCGAGGCGGCCAGGGGCCGGATCCGCGGAACGAGGTCCGCCTCGGCTCCGAGGTCGGTGGGCAGGGACAGGAAGACGGGGCCGCGCGGCGGGGTGAGGGCGACGTGGTAGGCCCATTCCAGCGCGGCGGGCACGTCGCGTGGCGCCGGCGCGCAGGACCACTTGGCGGCGGGACGGCAGCCGTCCCCGCCGTGCCCCTGCCCGGCGGTGACGATGAGCGGGGTGCGGTTGGCGGCGGCCCCCAGCACGGCGCCCGAGGCGTGGGCGGCGCAGCCGAGGTCCACGAGGGCGGGGCGGCCGGTGACGGAGGCGTAGCCGTCGGCCATGGCGACCACGACGGCCTCGTGGAGCCCCCTGACGCGGTGGACGTCGTCGGTGTAGGCATCCACGGGACAGGCGTCGGCGCCAGGGCCGCCGAAGACGGTCGTGAGGTCCCGCAGCCGCATCCAGTCGGCGATGGCCCGGCTTGTGGTGCTCATGTCATTGATGGGAACTCCACTGCCTCAATGAGGCAATCATCCGTTTCGGTCGACGGAACGCCGGACGCGAATTGCCGGGATCCGTTCCGGCAGGGAAAACCGCAGGTCAGTGCCCTTTGGGTGGATGGCCCCGGTGAATCGACTGCAGGACGCCGATCGCGGCCAGGGTGGACACCGCGGCCGACCCGCCGTACGAGACGAGGGGGAGCGGGACGCCGATCACCGGGGCCAGCCCGAGCGCCATCCCGATGTTCACGAACGTCTGCACCGCCAGCCAGCACACCACCCCCGCCGCGGCGACGCACCCGAACGAGCCCGCGCGCCCCGCGATCCGCAGCCCGCGCCACAGCACCACCGCCAGCAGCGCCACGATCAGCGCCGAGCCCAGGAAGCCGAGCTCCTCGCCCGCCACGGTGAAGACGAAGTCGGTGTGCTGCTCGGGTACGAACCGTCCCGCGGTCTGGTCGCCGTTGAACAGCCCGCGCCCGAACGCGCGCCCGGAGCCGACCGTGACCAGCGCCTCCTTGGCGGTGTAGCCGGCGCCGAGCGGGTCGGCCCCCGGCTCGGCGAAGGCGATGAGACGGCGCACCTGATGCGGCTGCAGCAGTTCCAGGAACCAGGCGGCGGCCCCCGCTCCCGCCGCCGCGCAGGCCAGCGCCAGCAGCCACCGCAGCGCCACCCCCGCCGCGAACAGCGCCCCCATCACCACGGCGGCCAGGATCAGCAGCGTGCCCATGTCGGGCTGCAGCATGATGAGCGCGGCGGGCGGCGCCGCCAGCGCGAGCGCGAGTCCCGCCTGGCTCAGCCGCGGCCGCCGCTCGCCGTCGTGGCGCTCGGCCAGGACCGCGGCCAGCGCCAGCACGAGCGCCAGCTTCGCCGGCTCCGACGGCTGCACCTGCAGCGGCCCGAGCCCCAGCCACGCCTGCGCCCCGTTCACGGTACGGCCCAGCGGTGTCAGCACCGCCGCCAGCCCGAGCAGGGCCGCCAGATAGGCCCACGGCGTGTACGCCCGCAGCGCCCGATGCCCCGTGGCCGACAGCGCGACCATGGCCGCGACCCCGACCGCGAGGTTGACGAGCTGCCGCTTGAGGTAGGTGAGCGGGTCCTGCCCGGCGTCCACCAGCCTCGGCTCGGTCGCCGACCACACCAGCAGCGCGCCCAGCCCGCACAGCGCCATCGCCGCCCCCGCCAGCACCCAGTCGGGCCGCTGCGCCCTCACCGCAGCGCCGCCTTCCTGCCCTCCAGCCCGTACATGCCCGACCAGATCTCCCGTACGGCCGGCGCCGCCGTAGACGCGCCCGTCCCGCCCTGCGAGACCACGACGACCACGGCGTGGCGCGGCTCGCCCGCCGGCGCGAAGGAGGCGAACCAGGAGGTGTCCTTCTTGCCGTATGCCTCCGCCGTGCCGGTCTTGCCGGCCACGGCCAGCCGGTCCAGGGGGAACCCGGCGAAGGCGCCGGCCGCCGTCCCGCTCTTGGGCACCTCGGCCAGCGCCCTGCGGATGTAGGCGAGCACCTTGCCCGGCACCGGCAGCCGTCCGGCCACCTTCGGCTTGATCCGCCGCACCACGCTGCCGTCGGCCCGCACGACCGCCTTGCCCACGCGCGGGGTGAACAGTTTGCCGCCGTTGGCCAGCGCCGCGTATGCCCTGGCCAGTTGCAGCGGCGTCACCAGCACGTCGCCCTGCCCGATGGAGAAGTTGGCCGCGTCGCCCGCCCACCAGCGGTGGCCGTCCGCGCAGCTCTCCTTCGCGATCGCCCGGACGTAGGCGGACCTGGCCCGCTTGGCCTCCTTGCACGAGGTCTTCCTGGTCTGCCGCCAGAACTCGCGCTTCCAGGACCGCGTCGGCAGCCGCCCGGCCGCCTCGCCGGGCAGGTCGATCCCGGTGCGCTTGCCGAACCCGAAGGCCGCCGCCATCTTCTGCATGGGGTCCTTGGGGCGCTTGACCGGCTTCGTCCCGCCGTCCTTGAGCCACATCTCGTAGGCGAACCGGTAGAAGATCGTGTCGCACGAGGCGGTCAGCGCCCGGCTCAGCGGCATGCTGCCGAGCGGGATCCCGCGGAAGTTCCTGAACGAGCGCGCGCCCACCTGGAACGAACCCGGGCAGCCGTAGATCCCGTCGAGCGCGTAGCCCGACTTGACCGCCGCCGCGGCCGAGGTGATCTTCCAGGTGGAGCCGGGCGCCCACTGGCCCTGGATGGCCTTGGGCTGCAGCCTGCCACGCAGCTCGCGGTAGTCACGGCCGGAGATGCCGCCCGACCACACGTCGGGGTCGTAGCCGGGGTGGGCGGCCAGCGCGAGCACCCGTCCCGTCCGCACGTCCAGGACCACCGCCGCGCCCGCGTCCGCGGGCAGCCGCCGCTGGCGCGCCCCCTCCACCGCCCGGCGCAGCGCCCGCTCGGCCACCTCCTGCACCTCGGCGTCGATGCTGGTCACCAGGTCGTGCCCGGCCACCGGCGGCGTCGCGGCGAGCGTCCTGACGACCTGGCCCGTCGTGTCCACGACCACCTCGCGCCGGCCCGGCCGCCCGCTCAGGTCGGCGTCGTAGCGGGCCTCCAGCCCCTCCTGCCCCGCCAGGCCGATGCCGCTGGCCGGGTCGCCGCCGCCCGACGGGGCGACGTAGCCCAGCGTGTGCGCGGCCAGCTCGCCGCGCGGGTGCTCGCGCACCGGCACGGGCTCGGCGCTCACGCCGGGGAACAGCTCGGGCCGCTCGGCGATCTGCAGCGCCGCCCGCGTGCTCACCTCGTGCGCCACGGGGATCGGCTGGTACGGCGAGCCCGGCCAGCACGGGGGCCGCACGCCTGCCGTACACAGGCGGACCTGCTCGGAAAGGCGCGCGGCCGGGACGCCGAGCACGGCGGCCAGCCGCTCCAGGACCGCGCGCCCGCCGTCGCGGCGGCGGGTCAGCGCCACGTGGTCGACCGTGACCGCCAGCCGGGTGCGGTTGCGCGCCAGCGGGCGGCCGCGGTCATCGAGGATCCCGCCCCTGACCTGCGGCACGACCACCTGCCTGACGTGATCTTCCGCGGCGGCCCTGGCGTAGTCGTCGCCGTGACGCACCTGCACGTCCCACAGCCGGATGAGCAGAATGAGCAGCGAGAAGGCGATCAGCACGTGCAGGACCAGCAGCCGGGAACGCATCGGGCGCCTTCCACCGCATCGGGAACCAGACGAGGGGACTCGCGGCCACCGTGTACGCGGCGGCCAGGGGCAGGACGTGCACGAGCGCCGGGCCGGCGGCGCGCGGATCGCCGAGCGCCGCGTGGACGCCCGCGGTGAACAGCAGCCCGGCCAGCACCCCCAGCGGGAAGGTGGCGACGGCGGGCAGCCTGAGCAGGTGGCCGGCCACGTACCCGGCCAGGCACAGGGCCAGCGCGTCCCGCCCCACCGGGTGTACGGCGGGCGGGATCAGATCCAGGATCGTCCCCGCGGCGAACCCGGCCACCGCCCCCGCGACAGGACCCCGCAGGCGGGCCACGGCCAGGACCACCAGCAGGGTCAGGTCGGGGGTGACGCCGCCGGGCAGCGACAGCCGGTTGACCAGCACCACCTGGACCAGCGGCGCCAGCGCGAGCGCCGCCCAGGCCCGCGCGGGCATCACGGCCCGCTCCCCGGGGGGATGACGACGGCGACCGCGTCGAGGGCGGTGAGGCGGGCGGCGGGACGCACCAGGGCGGTGCGGGTGAGCGGCTGGGTCGGCGGCGAGACGGCGACCACCGTCCCGATCGGGACGCCGGGGGCGAAGGGCACCATCCGCCGCGATCCGAACGTCACGACCCGCTGTCCGGCCGAGACCAGGGCCTCGGCGTCGAGCAGGCTCAGGCGCAGCAGGCCGCCGGGCTTGCCACCACCGGTGACGGTGCCCACCTCGCCCTTGCCATTTTCCTGGTCAGCGGTCTTGTCTCCGGGTGCCTGGAGCCTGGCGCCGACGACCGAGGTGGCGTCGGTGACCAGCAGCACGGTGGCGGTGCCCGGACCGGCGGCCACCACCCTGCCCACCAGGCCGCCGGCGTCGACCACGGTCAGGTCGGGCCGGACGCCGGAGGTGGTGCCCGCGTCGATGGTGACGGTGGCGGACAGGCCCTGCTGCCCGCCGTACGCGATGACCTGGGCCGCGACGTGGCGCGGCCCGGGCACGGCGGGGTCGGGGCGGTACGGGCGGGTCCACAGCTCGGCCCGCAGGCGGGCGTTCTCCTGCTCCAGCGCCCGGATCCGGCGGCGGTCGGACCCGCCGGCGGCCAGGCCGGAGACCGCCCGCTCGACCGGACCCGCCACCGCGGCGCCGGCCGTGAGCAGCGGCTGCAGCGCGGCCTCCCGGTCGGCGGCCATGAGCAGCGCCGCGGCCAGCACGAGCACGCCCACCACCAGACGCCCCCGGCCGGGCCTCCTGCCGAGCGCACCCCGGCCCCTTCTCATCCGTCTTCCTCCTGTACGGCTGCCGCCCGCGCGGCCCCTGCGCCCATCCGCAGGTCGCCTCCTTCCGGATCAGCGACGGGTCTCCGATACGAACTTCCAGGTCAGCGACGGGTCTCCGGCACGAACTTCCAGGTCAGCGACGGGTCTCCGGCACGAACACGTCCTTCAGGCGGCCGAACTGCTCCACGCACCGGCCGGAGCCGAGCACCACCGACTGCAGCGGGTTCTCCACCAGCTTGATCGGCATGCCGGTGGCCTCGGACAGGCGCCGGTCGAGTCCGTGCAGCTTCGCCCCGCCGCCGGTCAGGGCGATGCCGCTGTCCATCAGGTCGCCCGACAGCTCGGGCGGGCAGTCGTCCAGCGTGGCCTGGACGGCCTCGACGATGGCGTTGACCGGCTCCGACAGCGCCTCGCGGATCTCCGCCGCGCTCACGGGGACGGTCTTGGGCAGGCCGCTGACCAGGTCGCGGCCGCGGATCTCGGCCGTCGGGTCCTCCCCGTCGGGGCAGGCGGAGCCGATGTTCATCTTGAGCTGCTCGGCGGTGCGCTCGCCGAGCATGAGGCCGTGTTCCCTCTTCGTGTGGGCGATGATCGCCTGGTCGAGCTCGTCGCCGCCCACCCGGATGGAGGTGGAGCTGACGATGCCGCCGAGCGAGATGACGGCCACCTCGGTGGTGCCGCCGCCCACGTCGACGACCATGCTGCCGGCCGGTTCGTGGACGGGCAGGCCGGCGCCGATCGCGGCGGCCATCGGCTCCTCGATGAGGTAGACCTGGCGGGCGCCCGCCTCGTAGCAGGCCTCCTTGACGGCGCGCTGCTCGACGCCGGTGGTGCCGCTGGGCACGGCGACCACGACGCGGGGGCGGACGATGTAGCGGCGGCGGTGGACCTTCTGGATGAACGAGCGCAGCATGCGCTCGGCGACCTCCAGATCGGTGATCACACCGTCCCTGAGCGGGCGGATGGCGACGATGTAGCCGGGGGTCCGGCCGATCATCTGCTTGGCGTCGCCGCCGACGGCGACGATCTTGTCGGTGCGGGTGTTGATCGCCACGACGGACGGCTCGTCGAGCACGATGCCGCGGTCTCGGACGTAGACGAGGGTGTTGGCGGTGCCGAGATCCACCGCCAGGTCACGGCCAAGGAGGGGGAACGGGATGGGCATGGGCGACACCAGCCCTCGGTGGGGGATAAATCACGCCCTTCCCCAGCTAAACCCCGTCAAACGGCCAGGTCAGAAGGTTTCACAATCGTTAGCAAGGACGGTGTGCTTGATCCCTCGTTCGGGTAAACCCGAAACCATGGATCGCACCCCGGGGGAAGCCCTTCCTTCTCCTTGGCGAGGATGAGGATGGTGGACATGCCGGGCAAGTCGATCGTGCGGCATCGGCGCGCGCCGGAGGCCGCCCAGCCGGGCAGCCTGGAGAAGGGGATCGACATCCTCTTCTCGCTCAGCGCCGCGGCGCAGCCGATCAGCCTGTCGCAACTGTGCAGGAACACCGGCCTGCCCAAGTCGACCGCGCACCGGATCCTCGCGGTCCTGTGCTCCCGCTCCCTGGCCAAGCGGGCCGGCACCGACTACCTCGTCGGCGACCTGCTCGCCCGGCTCGGCGACGCCCGCGGCCGCATCCCCGGGACGCGGCGGGCCGTCCTGCCGTACCTGCTGTACCTGTACGAGACCACCCGCCAGACGGTCAACCTGGCCGTGCTGTCGGGCCTGGAGGCCGAGTACGTCGAGCGCGTCTACGGCCACAACCGGGTCGCCTCGCCCTCCGACGGCGTGGACCGGGCGCCGCTGCACTGCACGGCCATCGGCAAGACGCTGCTCGCCTACGATCCCGGGCTGCGCCAGTCGTTCGCCGACCAGGGCAGCCCGCCGCGCCTGACCCGTCGTACCATCACCAGCCTGACCGGCCTGGACCGCGAACTGGCCCGCGTGCGCCACTACGGCGTCGCCTACGCGCAGGAGGAGTTCGCCGACGGGGTGGCCTGTGTGGCGGCGCCGGTGTTCGACGCCGCGGGCAGGGTGGCCATGTCGATCTCGGTCGCCGGACCGGCGGTCGCGCTGCCCCTGGCCCGCCTCGGCATCTCCGTCAGGGGCGCCGCCCAGGCCATCTCCGCCGCCCTGGCCCGCCTGGGCTGAGGGGCGGCGTCAGGGCCGTAGTGCCGCGGCCTCGGCGGCGAGCTTCTCCACCCGGCCCCAGTCCCCGGCCGCCAGCGCGTCGGCGGGCGTGAGCCAGGTGCCGCCCACGCAGCCCACGTTGGGCAGCGCGAGGTAGGCGGGGGCGGTGTCGGGCCTGATGCCGCCGGTCGGGCAGAACCGCACGTCCGGCAGCGGCCCGGCCAGGCTCTTCAGGTACGGCAGGCCCCCCGCCGCCTCGGCCGGGAAGAACTTGAGCTCCTTGAGCCCCCGCTCGGCCAGCGCCATGACCTCCGAGGCCGTGGCCGCCCCCGGCAGGAACGGCACGCCGGAACCCAGCAGCGCCTCGGCCAGCGCCGGGGTCGTACCGGGC
Organism: Nonomuraea sp. NPDC050790; assembly: GCF_044456745.1. Classification (NCBI taxonomy): domain Bacteria; kingdom Bacillati; phylum Actinomycetota; class Actinomycetes; order Streptosporangiales; family Streptosporangiaceae; genus Nonomuraea; species Nonomuraea sp. NPDC050790. Next base: position 434,301 of record NZ_JBITGF010000001.1, read on the forward strand.
GAGACCAGGAACGCCGACCCCGCCGCCACGGCCGCCGCGACGTCCGCGGCCGTCCTGACGGTCCCCGCGCCGACCACCGCGCCGGGCACCTCGGCCGCGATGCGCGCGATCGACTCCAGCGCGGCCTCCGTGCGCAGGGTCACCTCGATGACCGGCAGCCCGCCCGCGACCAGCGCCCGCGCGAGCGGGACGGCCGTCTCCACGTCGTCGATCACCACGACGGGCACGACAGGGGCGAGATCAAGCAGGCTCATGGACACTTCTCCTCGATAGCTGCTGGGTCAGCCAGGCCGCCGCCCCCGTCAGCGCCGGCTGCGGCGCGACGATCAGCGTGGTGGCGATCGACTCCAGATAGGCGGACATGCTCGGACTGGCCTCGAAGCGCCGGCGGAAGGCGCCGGCCCGCACGCGCTCCACGATACGGGGAAGCACGCCGCCGCCGATGTAGACGCCGCCCCTGGCGCCCAGGGTGAGCGCGACGTTGCCGGCGAACGTGCCGAGCATGGCGCAGAAGACCTCCACGGTCTCCGCGCACAGCGGGTCCCCCTCCCGGGCGACGATCTCCGAGGCGGTCAGCCCGTCCACGGGGGCGGCGCCGTTCACCAGCGCCAGCGCACGGTAGAGGCGGGCCAGTCCCGGACCGGACAGCACGTGCTCGGCCTCGACGTGCGGCAGGCCCTGCGCGCGCAGCGCGGAGACGATCTCCTGCTCGCGCTCGTCGTGCACCGGGACGCTGACGTGCCCGCCCTCGCCCGGCACCGGGATCCAGCCGCGCTCGGCCGGCACCAGCCCGGCCACGCCGAGCCCGGTCCCGGGCCCGAGCACCGCCTTGATCCCCTCGCCGGGCGCCGGCCCGCCGAGACCGGCCAGGTCCTGCCCGCCCAGGTGGGGCAGGGACACGGCCAGCGCCTCGAAGTCGTTGAGCAGCACCGCGTACGGCACGCCGAGATCCCTGACCGACCCCGACCAGGGCAGGTTCGTGAGCTGGTAGAAGTCACCGCCGATCGGCCCGGCCACGGCCACGCACGCCGCCCCCGGCCGCACTCCGCCCGCGTGGTCCGCGAGATAGGCGGCTACGGCATCCGGAAGGCTCGCGTGATCGGCCCCGGCCAGCACCGCGACCTGCGAGGGAGCCTCGCCCGGCGCGGTGACCAGCCCGAACCTCGCATTGGTGCCGCCGACGTCGGCGACCAGCCACGGCAGCTCACCCACGCGCGTGCTCCACGGCGTGGCGGGCGTGCTCCTCCATGACCTTCAGCCGGGACGGCGTGGCCTCGGAGTGCGCGGCACCGGCCGGCGCGGCGAAGCCCAGGCCGGGCCCGTGCTCGGGCTGCTCGGCCCCGCTGACGCCGAAGACGCCCGCGCCGTACTCGGCGGGCCCGGCCATCCGCCGGAACGCCGCGAACAGCTCGCGGCCGGTCCCCACCCACTCGGCGTCGCTCAGCGCCCGCCCCTGGGGCTCGCGTCCCGACAGGTCCGCCAGCACCTCCAGAGTCCCGGCGGCCGAGTCGAGCCGGATGACGTCGCCGTCGCGCACGAGCGCGATGGCGCCGCCGTCGGCGGCCTCCGGCGACAGGTGGATGGCCGCGGGGACCTTCCCCGACGCGCCGGACATCCGGCCGTCGGTGACGATCGCCACGTTCTGCCCGCGATCGAGCAGCACGGCCAGCGGCGGCGTCAGCTTGTGCAGCTCGGGCATGCCGTTGGCCGAAGGCCCCTGGTAGCGGATGACGGCCACGAAGTCCTGCCCGTCCAGCTCCCCGGCCTCGAAGGCGGCCAGCAGGTCGAGCTGGTCGTCGAAGACCTTGGCCGGCGCCTCGATGACCAGGTGCTCGGGCTTGACCGCCGAGACCTTGCTGACGGCGCAGCCGAGGTTGCCCTCGACCATGTGGATCCCGCCGTCGGCGGAGAACGGCGCCGAGGCCGGCCGCAGCACGTCGAGGTCGGAGCTGCCCTCGGTGCGCTCCTCCCAGACCAGCGCGCCGTCCTTCAGGGCCGGCGCGGAGCGGTAGTGGTCGAGCCCGCGCCCGGCCACGGTCAGCACGTCGCCGTGCAGCAGCCCGTGGTCGAGCAGGTCGCCGATGAGCACCTGCATGCCGCCGGCGTCGCGGAAGTGGTTCACGTCCGCCTGGCCGTTGGGGTAGATCTTGGTCAGCGACGGCACGACCTTCGACAGGCAGGCCAGGTCGTCCCAGGTCAGCACGATGCCCGCGGCGGCGGCCATGGCCACCAGGTGCAGCGTGTGGTTGGTGGAGCCGCCGGTGGCCAGCAGTGCCACGCAGGCGTTGACGATGGACTTCTCATCGACGAGCTCGCCGATGGGGGTGTACTCCGAGCCGTGCGCGGTGATCTCCACGGCCCGCCGCCCGGCCGCCTCGGTCAGGGCGTGGCGCAGCTCGGTGTGCGGGTTGACGAACGTGGAGCCGGGCAGGTGCAGGCCCATGACCTCCATGAGCGCCTGGTTGGAGTTGGCGGTGCCGTAGAAGGTGCAGGTGCCGGGGGAGTGGTAGGACTTCGCCTCGGCGTCCAGCAGCTCCTCGCGGCCGACCTTGCCCTCGGCGAACAACTGCCGGGTGCGCGCCTTCACCTTGTTCGGCAGCCCCGAGCCCATCGGGCCGGCCGGGACGAAGATCGCCGGAAGGTGCCCGAAGTGCAGCGCGCCGATGAACAGCCCCGGCACGATCTTGTCGCAGACGCCCAGCAGCAGCGTGGCGTCGAACATGTCGTGCGACAGCGCGATCGCCGTGGACATGGCGATCACGTCGCGGCTGTAGAGCGACAGCTCCATGCCGGCGCGGCCCTGCGTGATGCCGTCACACATCGCCGGCACGCCGCCCGCGACCTGGGCGACGCCGCCGGCCGCGCGCACGGCGCCCTTCAGCTCCTGCGGGTAGGTCTCGTACGGCTGGTGGGCGCTCAGCATGTCGTTGTAGCTGGTGACGATGGCGACGCCGGGCTTGGCCGTACCTCTGAGGACGGGCTTGTCCTCGGCGGAGGCGGCCGCGAAGCCGTGCGCGAGGTTGGCGCAGCCGAGGTGCGCGCGGGCCGGGCCCTTCGCGCGGGCCGCCTCGCCGTCGCGGCGGATGCGCGCCAGATAGGCGGTACGGCTGGCGGCGCTCCGCTCGGCGATCCGGTCCGTGATCTCCTGGATATCCCGGTTGGTCATCACGCCTCCTCGTGCCAGGCCCGGCCGCTGCGGCCGAGCAGTTCGTGGGCGCCCGCCGGGCCCGCGGTGCCCGCGGGGTAGGGCTCGGGCGGTTCGGGAGAGGACTCCCAGGCCGACAGGATCGGGTCGATCCAGCGCCAGGCGGCCTCGACCTCGTCGCGGCGCATGAACAGCGTCGGGTTGCCGGCCAGCACGTCCGACAGCAGCCGCTCGTAGGCCTCGGGGACGCGGGCGGTGAAGGTGTCGCCGAAGCTCAGCGACAGCGGCACCGGCTTGAGCGAGGTCTCGCCCGCGCCCGGCTCCTTGGCCATGATGTGCAGTTCGATGCCCTCCTCCGGCTGCAGGCGCAGCACCAGGCGGTTGGGCGAGCCGCCGGGGTAGATGGAGTGCGGCACGTCCTTGAACTGGACCACGATCTCCGAGACGCGGCGCGGCATGCGCTTGCCGGTGCGCAGGTAGAAGGGCACGCCCGCCCAGCGCCAGTTCTTGATCTCGGCGCGGACGGCGGTGAACGTCTCCACCCGCTTGGAGTCCTCGGTCGGCGGGGTGGAGGCGGGCTCGTCCAGGTAGCCGGCCATGCCGGCGTCGCCGACGTACTGGCCGCGCACGGTGAAGCGGTCGACCTCGCTGCTCTCCTGGATGGGGCGCAGCGCCTGCAGCACCTTCACCTTCTCGTCGCGGATGGCCTCGCGGTCGTTGCGCGCCGGGGGCTCCATCGCGGTGAGCGTGAGCAGTTGCAGCAGGTGGTTCTGGACCATGTCGCGCAGCGCGCCCGCCTGGTCGTAGTAGCCGCGCCGGCCGGGCGTGCCGACGGTCTCGGCGACGGTGATCTGCACGTGGTCGATCCAGAGGGAGTTCCAGATCGGCTCAAGGAAGGCGTTGGCGAAGCGGAGGACGAGCAGGTTCTGCACCGTCTCCTTGCCCAGGTAGTGGTCGATGCGGAAGATCTGGCGCTCCTCGAAGATGGCGCCGACCTCGTCGTTGATGCGCTGGGCGCTGGGCAGGTCGCGGCCGAGGGGCTTCTCCAGCACGACCCGCGACTGCGGGGTGACCAGCCCGGCCTGGTGCAGTTCGCGGCAGAACGGGCCGAACGTCATCGGCGGGCTGGCCAGGTAGAAGACGCGGTCGCGCTGCTCGTGGCCGGCCAGCATCTTCGACAGCTCGGCCCAGCCGGAGGCGTCCCGGCCGGCGCCGACGTCCACCGAGACGTGGTGCAGGCGGCCGAGGAAGCGCTGCCAGACGGCCGGGTCGTCGACGGGGACCTGGTCGCGTACCTCGGCGTCGACCTTGCCGCGGAAGTCGGCGTCGGTGAGCCCGCCCCGTGACATGGCGATGACGCGGGTCTCTGGCGCCAGGCGGCCGTCCCTGTCGCTGTGGTACAGCGCCGGGATCAGCTTGCGCATGGACAGGTCGCCGGTCCCGCCGAAGACGACGAGATCGGCGGCGTGGACGGCGGCGGGAGACGAGAGGGGGGACACGGCACGAGCTCCGATGATCAGCCAAGCAAGGACAGAACGGACATTAGTCAGAGTTAGGGTCGTGCACAACCCGAGTTTTGCTATTTGAGATAAGAAAGTCGGGACTGTTCATGACTTAAGCAGGTGTGATTCACTAAGTCGATGCCTCGACGTACCGCCGCGCCCCTCGCCACGAGCGGGGAGTTCCTGCGGCTCATCCGCACCGGAGAGGCCGTGACGCGAGCGGACCTCGGCCGGGTCACGGGCCTGTCCCGTCCTGCCGTGCAGTTGCGGGTGGGCGAGCTGATCGAGCGCGGCCTGGTCGTGGAGCGCACCGACGCGCCCTCCACCGGCGGGCGGCCGCCGGTCAGGCTGGAGTTCAACGCCGCGGGCGGGGTCGTGCTGGTGGCCGCGCTCGGCGCCAGCCGTACCCGGGTGGCGGTCTGTGACCTGTCCGGCGCGGAACTCGCCGCGCGGCGCTTCCACATCGACGTCGAGCAGGGCCCCGACGTCGTGCTGCCCCTGCTCATGGACACCTGGGACGAGTTGCTCGGCGACACCCCGCGCTCGCGGGTGCGCGGGGTGGGCATGGGCGTGCCGGCGACCGTCGAGTTCGCCCAGGGGCGCACCGAGAGCGCCCGCGTCATGGCCTCCTGGACAGGCGTGGTCATCCCGCCGCTGATCAGGGCCCGCTTCGACGTGCCCGTGCTGGTCGACAACGACGTGAACGTCCTCGCCATCGGCGAGCACCGCGGCGCCCACGCCGACGTGGCCGACCTCATGTTCGTCAAGATCTCCACCCGGATCGGCGCCGGGATCATCTCCGGCGGCGAGATCCTGCGCGGCGCGCTCGGCGCGGCGGGGGAGATCGGCCACATCCCGGTACGCGATGGCGGCGGCGTGCTGTGCCGGTGCGGCAACATCGACTGCGTCGACTCGGTGGCCAGCGGCACCGCGCTGCTGCGCGACCTGCGCGCCGCAGGCAAGGACGTCAAGACCATCGAGGACGTGACCGCGCTCGTGCGGGCCGGCGACGCCGAGACGATGGCCACGGTACGCGAGGCGGGCCGGCGCATCGGCGAGGTGCTGGCCTCCGCGGTCAACATCCTCAACCCGTCGGTCGTCGTCCTGGGCGGCGACGTGGCCGAGACGTTCGGGCCGCTCGTGTCCGGCATCCGCGAGGTCGTCTACCGCCGCTCCACCGCCCTCGCCACCCGCACGCTGCGGATCGAGGCCAGCAGGATGGGCGCGGGGGCGGGCATCACCGGCTGCGCGGTGATGGTCCTGGACCACGTCCTGTCACCGGACGCCGTGGACGACTCCCTCGGCTGAACACGTTTCGGTCATGGCACAATCTCCGCCATGTCTAACCGGATTCTGGCCCTGGCCGCCGTCATGACGCTGGCCGCCACCGGCTGCGGAATGTCGCCCCAACCCGGGCAGCGGCAGGCCGCGCCCGCCACGACGGCCCCCGCCACCACCCCGGCGGCGACGACGCCCGCGGCCACCTCATCCGCCACCCCCTCCGCCACCCAGGACAGCCGCCCCGCCCTGGCCGAGACCCGCAGCACCATGAACCCCGACCTCAAGGTCGAGGTGGTCGGGCTCAACCGGCTCAAGGGCAAGCACCTGGTGGTCCAGATCCGCCTCACCCACACCGGCGACGGCAAGGAAGTGTCCTGGACCGGCCAGATGGGCGACCACACCCGCCCGCTCGGCGAGATCCGGTGGGCCTCCGGCATCGGCGTGCTCGACGAGCGCGCCCGCACCTGGATCCTGCCCTACAAGCCCGAAGGCGGCCCCTGCCTCTGCACCGACCAGAAGCGCGACGGCATCGGCTACTTCGTCGACCCCGGCGCCTCGATCACCCTCTACGCCGTCCTGCCCGCCCCCGCCGGGAACCCGGAGAGCGCGACCGTCGTGACGCCGCTCGCCCCGCCCATGCTCAACGTCCCCATCAGCGACGAGGCGCCGCAGGGCGACTTCCCCGACCCCGACGCCGAGCCCGTCACCCCGGTCACCCGCCGCGTCGTGCTGCCGTCGGAGTCGGCCGACCGGACCGAGGAGACCTCGGACGACGGCAAGGACCTCCAGGTGAACCTGTCCTCCGACGTCCTGTTCGCCGTGGACAAGGCGGTGCTGACGCCGCGGGCCAAGGCAGTGCTGGCGCGTACCGCCAAGCTCGTCGACGCCTCGCCCGCCACCCAGGTCAAGGTCGAGGGCCACGCCGACTCCTCCGGCAACGACGCCATCAACGACCCGCTGTCCGCGCGCCGCGCCCAGGCCGTGCGCGCCGCCCTGGCGCCGCTGCTGAAGCGCGACGGCGTCGCCTTCCAGACCAAGGGGTACGGCTCCCGCCGCCCCCTCTACAGCAACGACACCGACGAGGGCAAACGCCGCAACCGGCGGGTCACGGTGACCTTCGCCAAGCCCCAGGCCGAACCCGTCCGCCCGTCGCAGGACGTCGTCTCCACCGTGGGCCCCGGCGAGGACCTGACGGGCAGCACCAAGGCCGACGGCCAGCCCATCGCCATGGAGATCACCGGGCTGCGCCGCCTGCCGGGCGGGCTCGGCCTGCTCACCTACACCGTGGCCAACGAGGGCACGGCGGAGGCATGGTACAACGACCTGCACGACGGGCAGGACTGGCAGTCGTACAAGTACCAGGCGGCCAGCGCCGTGGTCCTCACCGACCAGGACGGCCGCCGCCGGTACCTGCCCGGACGCCTCCAGGTGCCGTCCGGTGACGAGGCCGGGTCGTACTGCGCGTGCACCGACGTGTCCGGGGTGCGGCTGGGCACCGAGAAGTTCGCGCCTGGGCAGAAGAGGGAGTTCTGGGGGCTGTTCGCGCTGCCGGACGCGGCCTCGGGGCTGAGCGTCAAGATCGCCGGGTTCCGCGAGCTGCAGGTGCCGATCCAGTAGCCCTGCTCAGCGTGGCGGGAGGACGGAGCGTACCGCCTCCTCCGTACGGCCGATCACCGCGTGGCCGTCGTCGGCGGTGATGATGGGGCGCTGGATCAGGATCGGCCGCTCGGTCAGCGCCCGGATCCAGCGCTCCCGGCTGTCCTGGTCGCGGGGCCAGCCGGCCATGTCCTTGGCGGCGTCCTCGCCGGTGCGGGTGATGTCCCAGGGCTCCAGGCCGAGGCGGGAGAGCACCTCGCGGATCTCCGCCTCGGTGGGCGGGTCGTCCAGGTAGCGGCGGACGGTGTACTCGGCCTGCTCGGCGTCCAGCAGGGAGATCGCCGAGCGGCACTTCGAGCAGGCGGGATTGATCCAGATCTCCACCCCGAAAGCATAGGACTTCTCCTCCGGCCCGCACCGAGGAAACCTCACCCCTCCGCCCGCCAGCCCCGGCTGTGGGCCGGAGAACGACTGCACGGAGCGAAGGGGCCTTGCGGCCGGTCCGGCCGACGCGGGGTGGTGCCGCGGCGGCCGGACCGGTCTCGGGTGTCAGGTCAGGAGGTTCTGGCCCATCCAGCCGGACTCCTGGCAGCCGGGCGGGATGTAGAAGACCGCCGAGCCGATCGGGGTCGTCCACTCGTTGAGCAGGTCGGCCTTGGCCAGGCGGCGCTGGACCGGGGTGAACTGCCTGGCCACGTCCGCCTGGTAGGCGGCGAACAGCAGGCCGGTGTCCCCTTCGTCGTAGTTGTACACCCGGCGGAACATCCTCAGCCCAGGATCCTGGGTGTGGGCCCGGCGGATGTGCGCGTACTCCGAGATCACGGGGAAGCCGAGCGTGTTGAGCCTGGCGAAGTCGGCCGGGTCGTGTTCGGCCCGGCCGGTCAGCGGGGCGCCGTTGTCCAGCCGCCGCCCCACCGTGAACTCCTTGGCCACCCGGTCCGCGGCGTCCCAGGTGTCCATGAGCATCCGGATCCGCCGCAGGACCAGCATCGTGCCGCCGGCCAGCGGCCCGTCCGCGATCCACACGGCCCGCTCGAACTCCGGCGTGCCGGGGACGGGGTTGACCGTCCCGTCGAGCTGGCCCATGAGGTTGCGCTGGGTCAGCCCCGGCCGCTGCACCGCCTGCCGGAACCCGCGCTGCACCCACCTGACCTCGGTGAACGACGCGGTGTCCTTCACGATCATGCGCTGTGCGTGGGCCAGCGTGACCGGATCGTCGCAGCAGATCTGCAGCAGCAGGTCTCCTCCCGACCACCGATCCTCCAGCCGGTCCACGGAGAACCCGGGCAACTGCTCGGGACCGCCCTTGACCCGAGCGGCCCGGAACAGCCCCGGCCCGAACCCGAACGTCACCGTCAGCCGCGCGGGCAGCGCCGCCAGTTCCGGCTCGGTGTCGGCCAGCGCGCCGCGCCCCTGGGTGAGCCGCCTGGCGTCGTCGGTGAGCAGCCGCATGAGCCTGCCGAGCGCCTCCCTGCCGACGCCCTCGCGCAGGTCGAGGCCGACGAAGACGGCGTGGGCCTGGGGAGGGGTGGCGATCCCCGCCTGCCGTACCCCGTGGAACGGCTCCACCGCGGCCCCGTCACTACGGCCCGCCTGCCCGGCGGGCGGAACCGTGGCCCCGCCCGCAAAGGGCTCAGCCACAACCTGGCTCGTACCGGTCGCGGCGTCGGCGGGCAGACCGGCCGCGACCAGCCCGCCCGCCGCCGCGGCGCCGCCGGCTAGGAGGCGGCGGCGGGAGATCCTCCGCTGGTGTTCGGCGTCACTCATGGCCCGGCTGGTACTTCTCGTTGGCGCCCGCGAAGTCCTTGCCCACGGCCTTGAACTCCATCGTGCCGCCGTCCTTGAACGTCAGCGTGAACCCCACCTCGGAACCCGGCTGCACCGGCGTGGTGACGTCCATCAGCATGATGTGGTCGCCGCCCGGCTTGAGCTCCAGCTTCCCGCCCGCCGGGATCGTGAAGCCGCCCTGCTTGGGACGCATGGTCATCGCGGTGCCCTCGCCGACCGTCTCGTGGAGCTCCACCCGGGGTGAGCCGGTCGAGGTGGCGGAGACGATCGTGATCGGGGCGGCGGAGGGGTTGGCGAGGGTACCGAAGGCGGCGGTCATGCCGCTCTCCGTGGTCTTGACCCAGGGGTCGGTGATGGTCAAGGCGGTGGTGGGGGTGGCGCCGGTGCTCGCGTTGGCGGCGGGGGTCGCGGAGGCGGACGGAGCGGCGCCGGTGGCCTGCTGGCCGCCACAGGCGGCGAGCGCGGTGGTGGCCACGACCGCCAGGAGGGCATGACGAATACGCATGAGGAGGTTCTCTCTTCCAGAGGTCCGGAAAGAGGCGCCTGGCCGGTGATCGGCCAGTGGCACCTGGGCTGTTTCATGGGCGGAAGCCGCCGGACCCGCGGGGTCAGGCGGGCAGGAAGAGAGGTGGGCCCCGGTTCGAGAGCGTGTGTTCCAGGAGGGCGGAGCGGGGGGCGGGGGGTTCGGCGTGCCGTACCGGAGCGGAAGGACCTTCCACCACGGGTACGGCGGGCAGCAGCCCGAGCCGCACCAGCACCCGGCGGAACAGCCCCCACAGCGCGGCCTCGCCCCGCGACAGCCACAGCGCCGTCAGGACGATCGCCCACCCGTGCATCACGAGCATGCCCAGCCCGGGCACCAGCCCGGAGTGCGCATGCCCGCCCTGGACGGCCACCGGCGCGGCCTCGTGCAGCAGCGAGAACATCACGTGCAGAACGGCCTGCAGCACGACCAGCAACACCAGGATCCCGGGGGCCGAACGTTCCCTGCCGGTCAGCGGCAGCGCCGCCACCAGCGACAGCGCGAACGCCGCCACCGCGCCGGGCAACGCCACCGAGGCGCCGCCCACCACGTGCGCGACCATGCCCAGCCCCGCGCACACCGCGGCGAACGCCACGGCACGCACCACACGGAACGGCAGGGAGGCAGGCATAGTGCCCGCCATCCTCCCAGACCCACCCACCACCCGCCCACCCACCCCGTCCCCCACACCCCAGAAGCCACCCCCACCCACCCCGTCCTCCACACCCCAGGAGCCACCGCCCCCGCCGCTCCACCGCTTCCGAGCCCCGGCAACCCGCCGCGACCCCCGCTTCGGTCCTGTAGCGCGTGGCGACCCCGCTCTGGGCAGCGAGCGACAGTCTCCTGGCCCGACGGGGCGCCGAAACGGCAAGGACATGGGGCGCCACGATGTGTGGCGGCCCTGCTCTCGTGTGGTGCCGCGGCTCGCGGGGCGGCGTGGCCCGCGGGGTCGCGCAGCCGATCGGCGCCTTCGCCCAGGCGGGCGACGCTGGGGGAGTCCGGGTGGGCGGTGCCCGAGCCCGGTGGGGCAGCGGTGCCGGGGCTTGGCGGACTGTGCCGTTAGGGGTTGCGGGGCTGGGAGCCGGGTTTCTTGCCTGGGGTGCGGGTCTTGGTGGGCCGGGGCTTGGGGGGCTTGGTCTTGGTGGGGGTCGGGGCGGCGGTCGGGTGGGGGGCGCCGGGGGTGACGGTCGCCGGCGGCGGGGCGGCGGTGGTCTGGGCGCTGGGGTCGATGGAGGTGAGGCCGGAGGGGGAGTTCCCGCCGGTGTCGGCCGGGCTCGCGGCCACCCGGGTCGGACGGCGGGACTCGCGGGCGGGCACGGTCGTGCGCGTCGGCGGGTGGCCGGTGACCGGGGTCGGCGGGCGGGTGTGGACGTGCGGGGACGTCGTGGGAGACGGCGTGCGGGACGGGCGGGGCGTGGACGAGGGGCTCGCGTCGGCCTGCGCGGTCTTCTGGCCCGAGGAGCCAGGGGAGCCCGGCCAGCCGACGACGTTCAGCGACGCCCCGCCGAGCGCGCCTCTGGCCAAGATGGCCGCGGTCGCCAGCAGGAGCACTCCCAGGAGTACTCCGGCGATCATCAGGGCCCGGCTCGCGCGAGGACGCGTCTCGTTCACAGCCGCCGATGGTAGTCACTCATGGGGCGAATGCACACACGACGTTCACAGCGGGCCGTGATCGGCGGCTGGCATTCTGAGAGATCCGCGCGGGCCGGGCGTGGTGCGGACAGGTCCGGCCCGCGTGCCCCCCACCCGAAGCCCTCGCGTGCCGCCAAAGGCCCCGCGCCGCCTAATGGACCCGCGCCGCCTAATGGACCCGCGCCGCCTAAAGGATCCGCGTGCCGCCCAGCGTGGGATGCGAGGGGCCGGTGGGGCGTGAGAAGCTCCATCCGGTACGGCAGGCGGTCAACCGTGACGCCTGCCGTACCTCAGCAGGCGCAGATCAGCCCCCGCAGCGCCGTCTCCAGGCAGGTGCCGGTCCGGGCGGGCACCGGCCAGGGAAAGCGCACCAGCGTGTCGTCCACGCGCACGGTCGCGCCGTAGCGGTCCAGCTCCCACAGCCACGCCTCGCCCACCGGCGTCCCCAGGTGCGCGGCCACCGCGCCCTGCAGCTGCGCGCGGTGCGACTCGTTCAGGTGGGCCAGCACCCGCTCGGCGGTCTCGGCCAGCGGGTCGGGCTCGGCCTCCAGGTACTCCTCGGCGTCGAGCACGCCGGAGTCCTGGCCGGTCAGGTAGACGACCTGGGCGACGTCCATGCGCATGAGCCGGGGAGCGCCCGGCTCGCCGTACCGCTCGATGGCCTCGAACAGGTCCTCGTCGGCGCAGGCGGCCGCGACGGCGACGGCGGCGGCGCGCGTGTCCTCCTCCGGTACGGCCAGCACCCACCCCTGCACCTCGACCAGCCCCCGGGGATGCTCGACGGTGCCCAGCGTGCGTGTGGCGGTGAGGTTGACCGCGATCACCGCGTCGCCCTCCAGGCCGTGCAGGCGCTCGCCCGGCTTGATCAGGAGCACGGGGCGGCCCTGCTCGTCCACGCCGCCGCGGGCGGGGAAGGGGACGCCGTCGAGGGTGAGCCTGGCGATGCCGGCTCCGGAGGCGAGGGTGCGGATGCGTTCCGCGATCGGCGGCATGCAGGTCTCCTTGAGTTCACACGCTGTAGTAGGTTAGCCTTGCCTAAATAAGTATTACCTAACCACATTGAGGTGAACATGCGCTACACCGGGCCGAAGGTACGGCTGTCCCGACGGGCAGGCGTCCCTCTGACCAGGAAAGCCGTGCGGTACTTCGAGGCGCGGCCGTACCCGCCCGGAGAGCACGGCAGGAAGACCAGCCGCCGCAACACCGGCGACTACGGCATGCGGCTCATGGAGAAGCAGAAGCTGCGCTGGTACTACGACGTCTCCGAACGCCAGCTCCGCCGCTACTGGGACCTCGCGGTCCGCAAGGAAGGCGCATCGGGCGCCGAGCTCGTGACGCTCCTGGAGAGCCGCCTGGCCTCTCTGGTGCTGCGCTCCGGGCTGGCCCCGTCCATCTACGCCGCCCGCCAGTACGTCGCCCACGGCCACATCACCGTGGACGGCCGCAAGGTCGACATCCCGAGCTACCTCGTCAAGCCCGGCCAGGTCGTCGGCGTGCGCGAGAAGTCGCGCAGGATGCAGCCGTTCGTGGCCGCGGCCGAAGGCGTCCACGCCGACGACCGCCCCGCCGGATACCTCTCCGTCGACCTGCCGGAACTGCGCTTCACGCTGGTGAGCAGGCCGCAGCGCGAGCAGATCGCCATCCCCGTCGAGGAGCAGCTCGTGGTGGAGTTCTATTCTCGGTAGGCGTGACCGAAACGGCGGAGCGCCACGCGAGCTGGCTGGAACTGTTCTTCGACCTGGTCGTCGTCGTGGCGGTGGCCCAGCTCGCGCACCGCCTCCTCCACCCCACGTGGGCGGACGTCGCCCTGTTCGTGATGCTCTACTACGCGATCTGGAGCATCTGGACCTCCTTCACGATCTACGCCAACGTCCGCGCGGACAAGACCCGCACCCGCGCGATGCTGATCGGCATGTTCGGCATCGCGGTGATGGCCGCCGCCGCGCCCGACGTGGCCCACGCCGTGCCGGGCGGCGGCAACCACGACGACTGGTTCGCCGCCGCCTACGTCGTCTGCCGGGTCAGCGGCTCGCGTTCCATCCAGAGCTCCGGCGCGATCGTGACCTCGTGGCCCGCCGCCCAGCTCGGCGCCGGGCTGGCCCCCTGGATCGTCTCCTTCTGGGTCGCCGCGCCGGCCACGTACTGGCTCTGGGCGCTCGGCATCCTGCTCGACCTGATCTTCACCTTCCACCAGGCCCGCCACCCGGAACGGCTCATGGAGGGCCTCAGGGCGCAGGCCGAGCGGCTCAGGCAACGGGGCCGCCGCCAGGAGAACACCGGGCGCCGCCGCCCTCCCCGCGAGACGCCCGCCTTCTACGAGGCCGTCCTGCACCCCGCGCACCTCGGCGAGCGGCTCGGCCTGTTCGTGATCATCGTGCTCGGCGAGGCGGTCATGCAGATCGTCGTCGAGGCGAGCGGCCAGGACTGGGGCACCCCGCTGAAGCTCGCCGCCGCGGCCTCGTTCGCGCTGGTGGTGTGCCTGTGGTGGATGACGCTGCAGTACGGCGTGACCGCCGTGCCCGAGGCGGGGGAGCGGGGACTGCCGCCGTGGGTCGCGCTGCCGGCCCACTACGTGATGACCGCCGGGCTCGTCGCGGCGGCGGCCGGGCTCGGGGCGGCCGTCGCCGCGCCCGCCGAGCACCTGCACCCCGGCATCAGGTGGGTGCTGTGCGCGGGGCTGGCCGTGTACTTCGCCGCCTCGACCGTGATCGGCGTCGCCACCGGGGCGCGGCGGCTGTGGATCTGGGCGTGGGCGGTCCCGGCCACCGCGGTCCCCGTGCTGCTGGGGCTGCTGGGCGGGCCGCTGCCCGCGTGGGCGGTCGTCGCCGTCCTGCTGGTGGCCGCGCTGTGGCGGGTGGCCTACCGCCCACCCGCCACAGCTCCGGCCGCGGCCTGACCCTCAGACGAGGGCGGCGTTCTTGCGTGGCAGCAGGGCGAAGGCGCCCAGATAGAGCAGCCCCGCCACGATCAGCAGGCCCTGGTAGCCGATCACCAGCGCCAGGTACTCCAGGCAGCCGCCGACCATCGCGCCCAGCAGGTTCGCGCCGAAGGACGTCGTGGCGTCGGCGGAGTCGGCGAACCGCTTGGCGAACACCACGTTCGCCGCGAAGATCGGCAGGAACGCCACCGTCACCGCCGCCACCGCGCGCAACGGCGTCGGCAACGACAGCAGCCACGCGTTGGGCACCAGCCAGGCCAGGACCAGGCCGGCGAGCAGCACGCCGTACATCACGTGCAGCGGCGGGGTGCGGAAGCGGCGGGTCACCTCCACCGCGGCGAGCACCGCGACCAGCACCCCGGCGAAGACGACCGCGTTGACCACCCACGTCGTGCCGAACAGCAGCGCGAAGCCCGTCACGCTCTTGGTCTCCAGCAACAGGAAGCCCACGCCGAGCAGGAACAGGTCCGCGTAAGGACGCATCCTCCGGTACGGCCCCGCCACCACCCGCACCGCCAGCAGGCTGACGATGAGGATGAGGCCCAGCGTGATGAGGTAGATCGCCGGGATCGTCCGGTCCTTCAGATACAGGAAGGGCCGGTCGTCGGGCGCCGGGGCGGGCGTCCCGGCGGCGGCGCCCGGCCACTCGGCGGCGCAGCGCTGGGCCTGCGGGGTGAGACCCGAGGTGATGACCGCCTGGTGCCCGGCGGTGCTGACCACGTCCACGCAGGGCTTGTGGCCGAAGGCGCTCTGCACGGTGGAGGCCAGCCGGTCCACCAGCCAGCTCTCGCGGTAGTAGTTGTACATGGAGAAGGCGCCGCCCGGTTTGAGGCGGTCGCGGGCGGCCTTGATGGCCTCCTCGGTGAACAGGTAGCTCTCCAGCCGCAGCGAGCTGGCCCCGGGCACCAGCGTGAGCGAGTCGGGCAGCGCGAACAGGATCAGGTCGAACCTGCGGTCGGTCTGCTCCAGGAAGGCCCGTCCGTCGGTGATGTGGGTGGTCACGCGCGGATCGGCGTAGGGCCGGTCGGGATGCAGCTCACCGCCGAGCTGGCGCAGCTTGGGGTCGATCTCGACCGCGTCGACCGAGGTGGCGCCCTTCGACAGCGCGATGGCCACGTCGGTGCCGCTGCCCGCGCCCACGATGAGCACCTCGCGCGGCGGCGCCGCGGCCCGCTCGTACGGCAGCGCGTACTGCCGCTCGATCTGCAGCCGGGTCTCGGCCGGCATGGCCTGCTGGTGCGGGATGCCGTTGACCGAGATGTCGTAGACGGGCATCGCGTACGGCATCCGCTTGTAGGTCACCTTGTAGTACGGCGACCACAGCGCCCCGGCCGTCACGCTCTCGGCGGCCAGCAGCCCGGCCACGAGCATGGCGGGCACCGCCACCAGCCCCCAGTAGGGGACCCACGGCTTAGGCGTCAGCAGCAGCAGGAAGCAGACGGCGGCGATCGTGCCCCAGACCACCGGCGGCGCCGACAGGAACGACAGCGCGGTGAAGGCGGCGATGCCGGTGAGGCTGCCGATCAGGTCGTAGCGGTAGGCCTCCAGCCGGGGCAGCTCGGGGAAGCAGCGCCCGACCAGCTCGGCGGGTCCCATGAGCGCCAGCGCGGCGGCCACGAACACGATGGGCAGCGTGACCCAGGCCGGCGGCCCCTCCATGGACAGGCTCGTCCAGTACAGGACGCCCTCGGTGTCGCGGTTGACGGTCACCGGGAAGGCGAGCACCACGATGACGAGCACCGCGAGCACGACCGGCGAATAGTACGGCTGCCGCTTGGTCCGCCCGACCCGCAGGAATCCCAGCCCGATGCCGAGGAAGGAGCCGAGTAGGACAAAGTTCGTGAAATAACTCAAATGAACAATATTCGAGCCTGTCCACCGAATCAGCGCGAGTTCGAGGAAAAGCATGAACGCGCTGGCGAGTACGAGGCGCGGACGCACGGCCAGCCAATGCTCCGGAGCGGACTCCTGAGGGGCGGCCTGCACCTGGGTGGTCATGACGACTCACCGTAGTTGACCAACCGAAACCAAGGAAGGCTGACGCCCCAGAACAAACGTCGTCCCGTTCGCCAGAAATGAGGCATTTCAGCAGGTCAAACCTGTGACAATGCGCTGGACGCGCCGCGAGGAATGAAGGAATGTTGGGAAGTTCGTTCCCTCCAAACGTTCGGTGGTGTCCCATGCGGGTCCTGATCCAGCTCCGCCCTTCCCCCGATCTGGTCGCGGCGGTAGCCGACCCCGGCCAGACGGCCACCACGGCAGACGTCGCCGACGGCCTGCCCGGAGTCGAGCTCGACTCCGCCTTCGTCCCCGTCGCCGTGCCCAGGCCCGTCCCCCTGGCCGGCGGCGACCCCCTCTCGCTCAACCAGCCGCTCGACTTCTCCCTGGCCGCCGAGGACGCCTCGGTGCTCGTGCGCGGCACGATCTCCGACGATGAGCTGGCCACGCGCGTCACCATGCTGCCCACGATCCGGCCCGACGTGGTCGGCGTCTTCGCCGACCCGGTGATCGAGTCCAGCCTGACCTGCGGCGGCGACCCGCCGGTCGGCGACTGGCACGACGTCGAGCGGCTGGTCAACGCCGCCGGGCTGGCCGCCGAGGGGCTCGACGGCTCGGGGGTGGCGCTGGCCGTGCTCGACACCGGCATCAACGCCGCCCACGTGGCCAGGCAGCTCGGGCGCGGCGTCACCCTCGACGCCGAGCGGAGCTGGAACCCCGCGGGGGTGACGGGACGGCCTGGGGAGTTCGAGGTCGACCACGGCACGATGTGCGCCTTCGACACGCTCATCGGCGCGCCGCAGGCCAGCCTCATCGACATCCCGGTGCTGCTGTCGAGCAGGCCAGGCGGATCGGCGCTCGACGGGCTGCTGTCGGACGCGGTGGCCGCCTTCGCGCACCTGCGCACCGTCCTGGACGCCCAGCCCGCCGACTCCAGATCGCTGGTGATCAGCAACTCGTGGGGATCCTTCTCGCCCTCCTGGGACTTCCCCGTGGGCCATCCGGGCAACTACTCCGACAACGCCGCCCACCCGTTCAACCTGATCGTGGCCAGCCTCGACCGGGCGGGCGCGGACGTGCTGTTCGCCGCGGGCAACTGCGGGCGCGACTGCAAGGACGGCCGCTGCGCCTACCCGGACCGGCCCATCGTCGGCGCCAACTCCCACCCCAGGGTGCTGTCGATCGGCGGCGTCGACGTCGGCAACCGGCGGGTCGGCTACTCCTCGCAGGGACCCGGCCGGCTGACCGCCCGCAAGCCGGACATCTGCGCCTACACCCACTTCTCCGGCTCCAAGGCCTTCGGCGAGTCCGAGCCGGACTCCGGCACCTCGGCCGCCTGCCCCGTGGCCGCGGGCCTGGTGGCCGCGGTGCGCACCCGCTGGCCGTCCGCCCGGCTGTCGCCCGCGCAACTGCGCGCCCTGCTGCGCCGCACGGCCGAGGACCGCAGCGAGGTCGGCTTCGACTACGACTACGGCTACGGCATCGTCGACACCTCGGGCGTCATCGCCGCGCTGCAGCGCAGGGCCAAGAGCGTAGCCTGAGGTCCATGGTCCTCATCACCGTACGGCTGCCGCGCGGCGCGACGCTGGAGGACGCGATCAGCAGGCTGGGCCTGGACGAGGAGGACGTCGACACCGCCTACGGGCTGGTGCTCATCGACCCCGACCTCGGCCTGTACGGCCTGCGGGTGACGGAGGAGGCGGGCCGCAGGGCCGGTCCGCCCTTCTCCGACCCCAGGATCGAGCCCTACGGCCCGCCTAAGCGTTCTCCCGATGGAAGACCCGGGCCCCGACCACCAGGCTCACCGCCGTGAACACCACGACGACGGCGGCGCCGGTGGCGACCGTCGCGTTCGCGTAGTGCCCGGCGAACAGCTCCCGCATCGCCTCCAGCACGTGCCGGAACGGGCTGACCCGCGAGAGCGCCTCCAGCCAGCCCGGCGCCATCGACATGGGCAGGAACGCCCCCGACAGCAGCATCAGCGGCACCACCGCGGTCGTCATCACCGGGGCGAACAGGTGCTCGTCGAGCGTGAGCGCGGCCGCGTACGACAGCGCCGCCAGGCTCACCCCGAGCACCACCACCAGCGCCATCGCCGCCAGCACGCCGGCGATCGGCGCCCGCAGGCCGAGCGCGTAGGCCGCCGCCACCAGCAGCACGGTCTGGATCACCAGGGTGAGGGCGTCGTTGAGCACCCGGCCGAGCAGCAGGGCCAGCCGTGAGGCGGGGGTGACGCGCAGCCGCTCCAGCACGCCCGAGTGCCAGTCGAAGACGACGCCGAAGCCGGCCAGCCCCGCGCTGAGCAGCCCGAGCTGGATGATCAGGCCGGGCACCAGGATCTCCCACGAGCCGAACGTGGCGAAGATCGGCCCGAACAGCACCAGGAAGAACAACGGCTGGATGGCGGCGACCAGCAGGGCGATCCGGTGGCGCAGGCCGGCCCGCGCCGTGTGGTGGAACAGCAGCCAGGTCTCCCGGACCGCGGCGGCGCTCACGCGGCCACGTCCTCGCGCAGCGAGCGGCCGGTGATGTCGAGGAAGGCCTCGTCGAGCGTGCGCCCACCGCTCTTGAGCTCCGCGGGCGTGCCCTCCGCGGCCACCACGCCGTGGTCGATGATGACGATCCTGTCGCACAGGGCGTCGGCCTCGTCGAGGTAGTGGGTCGTCAGGAAGACGGTCGCGCCGCCCTCGCGCAGGGCGCGGACGTGGCTCCACAGGTTGGCGCGGCTCTGCGGGTCGAGTCCGGTGGTGGGCTCGTCGAGGAAGAGCAGGACCGGGTCGTGGACGAGGCAGAAGGCGATGTCGAAGCGGCGCCGCTGCCCGCCGGACAGGGCGGCGCCGGGCATCGTCTCCAGGCCGGTCAGCTCCAGGCGCTCCAGGACCCCGGCGACTCTGTCGCGGGCGGTACGGCGGGGCAGGCCATACAGCATGGCGTGGAGCTCGAGTTCCTCACCCACGGGGTTGGCGGGGCTGAGGCCGCCGTGCTGGGACAGGTAGCCGATGCGGCGGCGCACGGCGCGCGGGTCGGTCAGCAGGTCGTGCCCGGCGACGGTGGCGCTGCCCGACGTGGGGGTGAGCAGCGTCGTGAACATGCGCATCGTGGTGGTTTTTCCCGCGCCGTTGGGACCGAGGAAGCCGACGATCTCGCCCTGGTCCACGTGGAGGTCGACGCCGCGCACGGCGGCCACGCCGTTCCTGAACGTCTTGCCGAGGCTCTTTGTGGTCAACATATTTTTAGGGTAGCTGAAATTTTGGTGTCACTGCAAACTTGGTAGGATTGAAGGCATGGAAGAGGGGCTGCGGGAGCGCAAGAAGCGCGAGACGAGGCAGCGCATCGCGGACATGGCGATGGGGCTGTTCATGATGCGAGGGTTCGACGAGGTGACGGTGGCGGAGGTCGCGCGGGCAGCCGACGTCTCGGTCAACACGGTCTTCAACTACTTCCGCACGAAGGAAGACCTGTTCATGGACCGCTGGGACGAGGTCGAGGACCTGCCGAGCAAGGTCGTGCGCGAGCGCGCGCCCGGCGAGAGCGTGGTGGCCGCCTTCCGCCGCGACTTCCTCGACGCCCTCGACACGGGCGACTGGCGCTACGGGCTCAACGAGGGGGCCGAGGAGTTCGGCAAGCTGGTCGGCGACAGCCCGTCGCTGACGGCCAGGATGCGGGAGCTGGAGCACGCCACGGACGCGCGGCTGGCGCGCACGGTGGCCGAGGACGTCGACGCCGACCCCGACGACCTGGCGCCGCGGCTCGTGGCCGCGCAGATCCTGTCGGTCACCCGCCTGCTGTCCAGCCTGGCGGTACGCCGCAGGTGGGCCGGTGAGAGCTGGGGGGAGATCCTGGCCGACGTCAGGAGGCAGGCGGAGGCCGCCTTCGACCTGCTGGAGCGGGGGATCGGCGGTTACGGGGTCAGGTGTTGAAGGCGCCGGCGATGAAGGCGACGCCGAACAGCAGGGCGTAGCCGCCGACGATCAGGCCCATGAGGCAGGTGCCGATGATGCCGCAGATCCGGCCGGCGTTCACGCTGCCGCGGTTCTCGTAGTAGTAGCCGCTGGAGTCGATCTCGCGCAGCGCCTTGTTGCCCATCGCCCAGGCGAACGGCCCGATGAACAGGCAGACCACGACGCTGAGGATGCCCAGGACGAGGATCGTGGTCCCGTTCGGGTGGGTCATCGGCGGCGGGCCGTAGGGGGAGGGGCCGTGGGGATAAGCCATAGGGAGGTTTTCTACCACAACCGGACGTTTACCGAGCGCTTGCTTGTGTTCTAGCGTGTGCCGCGTGAAGGCGTTCTTCCAGCGGCTGTCGGCGACGTCGTGGTTCCCCAAGGTCGCGCCCGTGCTCGTGCCGCGCATGGACCGCCTCGTGCACCGGCTCACCCGGGGCAGGCTCGCCAGCGACGTGGTCACCCCCGTGCTGCTGCTGATCACCACCGGCGCGAAGAGCGGCGAGCGGCGCTCCTCGCCGCTGGCCTGCCTCGCCGAGCAGGGCGGGAGCATGCTCGTCGTCGGCAGCAATTACGGCCGCCCGCAACATCCCGCCTGGACCGGCAATCTCCTCAAGAACCCCGAGGCCGTCGTGAGCTTCCGCGGCGCGACCTTCCCCGTCCTCGCGACCCTGCTGGAGGGCGAGGCGCGGGCCGCGGCCTGGCAGGACCTGCTGGCGATGTGGCCGGTCTACGACCACTACACGCGGGTATCGGGACGGGAGTTACGGGTGTTCCGTCTGACCCCGACGCGTTGATCGACTGTTTATCTACCGTCCCAAAGTGTTACGTCATCATGGACGGGTCTTGATCAACCTTTGGGGAGCCTGCACGTGCGTGACCGCATTCGCGCCTGTATCGAACATCCGCGCTTCCAGCGCCTCATCATCGCCGTCATCCTCGTCAACGCCGCCACGCTCGGCCTCGAGACCTTCCCCTCCCTCGTCTCCGGGTACGGCGCCGCCCTGCGCCTCATCGACCAGGCCGCCCTCTACTTCTTCGTCGCCGAGCTTTTGGCCAAGCTCTACGTGGAGCGTTCCCGGTTCTTCCGCGACCCGTGGAACCTGTTCGACACCCTCATCGTCGGCCTGGCCCTGGCCCCCGCCAGCGGCAACCTATCGGTGCTGCGCGCCCTGCGGGTCCTGCGCGCGCTGCGCCTCATCTCGGCCGTCCCGAGCCTGCGACGGGTGGTGTCCGCCCTGCTGCGCGCCATGCCGGGGATGAGCTCCATCGTCGTGCTCCTGGCGCTGGTCCTGTACGTGGCCGCGGTCATGAGCACCAAGCTCTACGGCCAGACCGCGCCCGGCTACTTCGGCGACCTGCAGACGTCGCTGTTCACGCTGTTCCAGACCATGACCGGCGAGGCGTGGCCCGACATCGCCCGCGAGGTCATGACCGTCCACCCCGCCGCGTGGGTGTTCTTCGTGGTCTTCATCCTGCTGTGCTCGTTCGTGGTGCTGAACCTGTTCATGGCGGTGGTCGTCAGCGCCATGGAGGAGGAGTCGGCCGAGGAGCGGGCCGAGCTGGAGAACCACGCCGAGATGTCCACCCGGCTGATCCTGGACGAGCTCGCCGCGCTGCGCAGGGAGGTGGCCGAACTGCGCGAGTCCAACGAGCTGTGGGCCGGCGAGGCGGGCTCGCCGGCCGGCCGCTAGCTCAGGCCGCACAGCTCCGACAGGCTCTTGGCGGACTTGTTGGTGTTGCGGGTCGGGGTCTGGGTGGGGGCGGCGGCGCCGTTCCTGGTGGGGGTGCCGGAGGCGGAGGGCGCGGCCGAGGCGTTGGCGACCTGCGTCTTGCGGGCCGGCTTCAGCGAGTCGGTGAGCGCCTTCGCCGACGCCCTGCGGATCTTGGCCCAGTCGGGGCGGCCCGAGTAGAACTCCGGCGGCACGAACTGCAGGCTGGTGATCCTGGCGCCCTTCACCTTCACGGCCAGGTTGACCAGGTGCTCCAGCAGTTCGTGCGGGATGTTGGTGGAGGCCATGCGCTTGGCGGCGCGGGCCACCTTCTCGAAGTTGCTCAGCACCTTCATGGGCGTGGCCTGCTGGGCGAAGGCGCCGATGACGCAGCGCTGGCGGGCCATGCGGGAGAAGTCGTCGCTGCCCACGCGGGAGCGGCCGTACCACAGGGCCTCCTCGCCGGAAAGGACGTGGGTGCCCGCCTTGATGGTGCCGGCGGTGCCGTACAGGCCGCCCCAGGGGATGTCGCGCTCGACGCGGATCTTGAGGCCGCCGATCGCGTCCACGAGGTACGCGAAGCCGTACATGTTGACCAGGGCGTAGTAATCGATCTTGAGGCCGAGGGTCTGGCCGATGGCGTCCATGAGGACGCGGGCGCCCCGGTTCTTGCCGCCGGCCACCTGGGGGTTGTCGTTGGCGAACTTCCAGACCTCGTTGAGCAGGCCGCCGTTGGGCAGTTCCGCCTGGAAGCCGTTGGGGAAGTGCTTGGCCATCGGGGTGCCGGCCGGGAAGCGGATGTGCTGGAGGTTGCGCGGGAGGCTGAACAGCACCGTGTTGCCGGTCTGCACGTGCACGCTGGCCACGGTCATGCTGTCGGTGCGCACCCCCTCGCGGTTGCCCGCGCCGTCGCCGCCGACCAGCAGGAAGTTGACCCGGTCGCGGCCGTTCCAGGGGTCCTCCTGCCTGACCGGAGCCAGGTCGGGGTCCTTCTGGGCGCTGGGGAAGATCTCCTGGAGCGCGTCCTGGCCGCTCATCACGAGCTGGGCGGTCAGGGCGAAGGGCGCCATGACCGCGACGCCGAGGACGCCGACGGCGATGCCGGAGACGATCTGTCCCTGCTGCCCGAGCCTGCTGGGGCCCAGCGCGATGTAGGAGGCGAGCATGAGCGCGAACCACGCCAGCGCGCCCACGACCGCGAGCACCGTGATCGCCGTCGTCCACCCGATGACGACGCCCGGACTGGCCATGTTGATCAGGACGATGACCAGCGCGGTCAGCAGGACGAGCGCGTAGGCGCCGAGGAGGATGAGCCCGGTACGGCGGCGCCCGGCGCGCAGGTGCGCGGCGCCGGGCACGAGGACCGAGAGCGTCGTCCAGCCGAGGACGGAGGCGAGGGTGAGCGGCTTGGCGAAGCGGGGCATGGCGGGCTTGGCGGCGCCCTCCCCGGCCGGCCGGGCGGCGCGGGTGCGGCGCGCGGCCCGCCGTTTCCTGTCCGCGGGCACGGTGGCGACCTCTTCGTCCTTCGTCACACCGGCTCCTTCAAGCATTTACCAGGCAAAACCCATGGCTTTGCCCCCGGTTGCACAAGATTGCCAGATTCTAGCCCCCATAAAGGGACATCACAGACAACTGGCCAATCCAGGGTGAACGCCGGATGACCTCAGGAGGTCGAGGACGAGGACGCCGCCCAGGTGTTGCACTGGAGCGCCTGGTTGCGGTCCCAGCCCTGCCGGAACCACCGGTGGTTGTTGGCGGGAGAGCCGTGGTCGCGGGGGTATCCGGGCCAGTCGCCGACCCGGGAGTAGAACCAGAAGAGCTTGGCGCGGTTGGCCGGGCTGATCGGGTAGCTGGGCGCCACCGCCTTCATGAACATGCCCCCGAAGCAGGTGGCCTGGAGCTCCAGCCTTCTGCTGAGCGCCAGCTTCCCGCTGCGGCTGGTGGAGTCCAGGGTCCTGGACCACCAGGAGTTCATGAGGCCGGTGATGTTCTGCACGTGGTGGCCGTACTCGTGGGCCATCATGCTGATGATCGCCCCGTTCCACGGCACGATCTGGCCGTATCCGACGGCCCTGCCGTTCCCCTTGGCCATGGCCGAGGTGGAGGCGTAGATGGTGTTGTTGCGCGGGCAGTAGTAGGGCACGATGCTGCCCGGCGACGGGTAGTCCCCGCAGGCGCCGCGGCCGCGCTTGGCCGCGATCGCGTAGCCCGGCGGGCTCCAGTCGATGCCGCGGCGTTCCAGGATCGGGCCCCACGCCTGGTCCATGCACCGGCCCGTCTTCAGGATCAGCGCCTTGAGCTGGCTGTGGCTGAAGATGCTGGCGTTGCCGGCCCGGCAGTTCGTGCGCGGCAGCCCGCCCGCCCGGTACATGGTGTTGGTCCGCAGGCTCGTGTCGAGCTTCACCTGCGCGGGCGGGTTGACCGTCTCGGTGTCGTCGGGGGCCGTGTCCTCGGTCTCGGTCGCGGTGGGCGTCGGCCGCCGGGTGGGCCGGATCGGCTCCCTGGTCTGGGTGCGGGCCGGCGGCGTGTAGGTCGGCACCGCGACCGGCGTGGACGTCTCGGGACCGGAGTCGCCGCCCATGAGCAGCGCGGAACCGACCACCAGCAGTACCCCGAGCACCGCCACGACGCCGAAGACCGCGCCCAGCACGGCGGCGGTGCTGCCCGACTTCTTGCGCTGCGGCTGCGGCCACTGCCGGAACTGCCCCGGCGGGGGTGGCGGCGGCCATCGCCTCTGCGGGGGGCGGGGCGGCTGTCCGTAGGGGGCCTGTCCTTGGGGGGCCTTTCCGTAGGGCGGCCGGCCCGGTGGCGGTCCGTACGGGGGCCCGCCTTGCGGTTGTCCGTAAGGGGGACGATTTTGCGGCGGTCCCGGCTGTCCGTAAGGGGGCCTGCCCTGGGGCGGCCCAGGCTGGCCGTACGGGGGCTGACCCTGCGGCGGGTACGGCGGGCGTCCCTGCGGCGCGGAAGGCGGGTAGGAGGGCCCCTGGGGCGGTGCGGGCTGCTGATCCGGCTTGCGGTAGCCCGGAGGCGGCCACGGCCGGGACGGCGGGATCTGTGGCTGCCCCTGTCCGTGGGGCGGCGGTGGATGCTGCCCGTTCCCCGTCACCGTGAACCCCCTTCACCCCGCAGTCGGCAGTTTCGCGCGACCCACACCGGACCTTTGCCGAATTTGGGGCAGAAGCATACTGATTTATCACCCGTCACGGATGTGGGCATACTCGGTTACGGTCCGAAATCATTCGAGGTGATCTCTGCTATGTGCCGGACCGAGGGGGGCCTGTTGTCCTAGCTTCATTGGCATGAATCTGCAGCAGCTCCGCTATGTGGTCGCAACTGCGGAGCACCGCACCATGACCGACGCGGCCAGATCGCTCTACATCGCGCAACCTGCGCTTTCTCGGGCGATTCGGGACCTTGAACGCGAGCTGGGCATGACGCTCTTCGCGCGTTCGGGTCGGGGCGTCGTGGTCACGTCGCAGGGCAGGAGAGTCATCAAGCTGGCAAGGGAGGCATTGGATGCCGTAAGCGAGATCGAAGCGCTCGCGAGCCACGGCGGATCCCCTGAGGTGGAGCTGCGGATCGCCACCACACCAAGCCTGGAGGCCGGACTGGCGGGCCGTTTGGTGCCCGCCTTCACCACCGAGCATCCAGGGGCTCGCGTGCAGATCGTGCGATGTGAAGGCCGGGACGGAGTCGTCACGGCCATCAGGGAGGGCAGGGCCGACCTCGGCCTGACCGACCTCCCGGTCCCCACGGACCTGGTCACCCATCCGCTGGAACGGCAGGAGATCGTGCTGATCTCCCCGCCGAGCCTCGACCTGCCGGATCCGGTCCCCATGGGCCGGCTCCACGGCATGCGTCTGGCGCTGCCCGCACGAGGATCGTTGCGGCGCAGGGAACTGGACGCCATGTTCGGCAAGTTCGCGGTCACCCCGGTGGTGGTGCTCGAGACCGACGAGCGCAACGGGTGGCTCAACGCGGTCAGAACGGGACAGGCCTCCTTGCTGTGGTATCGGGGCCTGGCCGAGATGGCCGTCCGTGCGGGCCTGGTCGTACGTTCCTTGGACCCAGCGGTGCGGCGCGTCATAGCCGTCGTGCACGCCCGCAAGAGACTGTCGCTGAGCGCCCAGGACTTCCTGGCGACGGCGGAGAAGGGAAGTGCCGCCTGACCCTCTAGCATCCTGTCCATGACCCGACTACCGGTTGCCGTGGACGCGATCACGCCACGTTCCGACGAGGATGATCCGTTCTCCCGCAGCGGCAGGTCACCGGTATCAGCGCAGAGGCAAGGGCCTCTGAGTGAGTTCCAGTCAGAAGTCGCCGGCCCGCGCACCGGCCTCGACGACCTGGACGCGGCCCCGCAAGGCGTAATGCGGCTAGACGGCATTAAGGGGATGTGCCTTGTGGGCCGACGCGCCCGTCCTGGTCGCCATCTCGGCGGACGGCGGAACCCGTGACGACGGGGACCCTCCGCCTGGGAGAGCGGACCTTCGCCCCCGGGCAGTTCGCGATCATGGCGGTGGTCAACCGCACCCCGGACTCCTTCTATGACAAGGGCCGCACGTACGGCTTCGCCGCCGCGCTCGACGCGGTCGACCTGGCCGTGGCCGGAGGCGCCGACATCGTCGACATCGGCGGAGTCAAGGCGGGACCCGGCGACGACGTCGACGCCGCCGAAGAGATCCGCCGCGTGGCCGACCTGGTCGAGGCGGTCCGCGAACGCCATCCCGGCCTGCTGATCAGCGTCGACACCTGGCGTGCCGAGGTGGGCGAGGTGGTGGCCCGCGCCGGCGCCCATCTGCTCAACGACACGTGGGGCGGTGTCGACCCCGGACTCGCGAAGGTCGCCGCCCGGCACGGCACCGGCCTGGTCTGCGCGCACGCCGGCCGCGTGGAGCCGCGCACCCGCCCGCACCGCATCGCCTACGACGACGTGGTGGACGACGTCATCGCCTACACCTGTGACCTGGCCGAGCGCGCCGTGGCCGCCGGCGTGGCCCGCGAGGCGATCCTCATCGATCCGGCCCACGACTTCGGCAAGAACACCTTCCACTCGCTGGAGGTCAGCAGGCGGCTGGACGAGATGGTCGCGACACGCTGGCCTGTGCTCGTGGCGGTGTCCAACAAGGACTTCGTCGGCGAGACGCTCGGCGGGCTGCCGGTCGATCAGCGCCACGCCGGGACGATCGCCACCCTCGCCGTCTCCGCCCTCCAGGGGGCCCGCGTGTTCCGCGTCCACGACGCCGCGTCCGCCCGTTCGGCGCTCGCCGAGATAGCTCGTCTCGCGTAGTATCCCCCTGCCTAGCTGGGTTGCAACCGGAGTGCAGACCTTGTGCAACACCGGCTTGGAAGCATCACCGGCGGAGGAGAGCGGATGCGATTCAAGATTCTCGGACCGCTGCTGGTCGAACACGAAGGAGCGGAACTCCATCTCGGGGGAAGCCTCCAGCGGGTCGTCATGGCCATGTTGCTGCTCGAAGCGAACCGGGTCGTCCCGCTGGAGCGGATGATCGAGGCCGCCTGGGGGGAGAACCCGCCGGACACCGCGCGCAACCAGGTGCAGATCCGGATCTCGCAGTTGCGCCGCGTGCTCGGCGACACGGCGCAGCCGTACCACACGCTGATCACGCGCTCGCCCGGCTACCTCGCGAAGGTGGATCCGGCGCGGCTGGACCTGACCGAGTTCGACGACCTGCTCACCCGGGCGCGCGGCGAGGAGCCCGAGCGGGCCGTGCGCACGCTGCGCGCGGCGCTGGCGCTGTGGCGCGGCCCCGCGCTGTCCGACGTCGACAGCGACCTGATCAGGCCGATGGTCCACGACCTGGAGGAGCGCCGCCTGCTGGCCCACGAGCAGTGCGTCGAGCTGGAGCTGGGGCTCGGCCGCCACCTGGAGCTGGTCGGCGAGCTGCGGCGGCTGGTCGAGGCGCACCCGCTGCGCGAGCGGCCGCACCACCACCTCATGCTGGCCCTCTATCGCTCGGGACGGCAGGCCGAGGCGCTCGACGCCTTCCGCGGCTACCGCGAGATGCTCCTCGACACGCTCGGACTGGAGCCGAGCGACGAGCTGCGCCGCCTGGAGCTGGCCATCCTCAACCAGGAGGACGAGCTCGACCGGCCGGAGCCGCCCGCCAGGCTCACGCCGGTGCCGCGCCAGCTCCCGCCGATGATCTCCACGCTCTCCGGCCGCTCCGACGAACTGGCCAGGCTCACCGGCCTGCTTGCCGGCGCCGAGGCGGCGGGCCCGCTGCCCATGGCCGCCGTCGTCGGCCGCGCAGGCGTCGGCAAGACCGAACTCGCCGTCCACGCCGCCCACGACCTGGCCCCCCACTACCCCGACGGGCAGCTCTACGTGGACCTGCGCGAAGGGCAGACCGAGGCGACGGACGTGCTCAGCATGTTCCTGCGCGCGCTCGGCGTCAGCGCCATCCCGCGCTCGGCCGAGGAACGCGGCGCGCTGTTTCGCTCCACCGTCGCCGGACGCAGGCTGCTCGTCCTACTCGACAACGCCGGCTCCTTCGAGCAGATCTGGCCGCTGCTGCCCGGCGGCGCGCCCTGCGGCGTGCTGGTGACCTGCCGCGAGCGTCCCATCGGGCTGGCCGAGCGCTGGGTGGTCAGGCTGGAGGTCCTTGACGACGCCGGCTCCGTGCGGCTGCTCATGGGCGACGTCGGCGAACGGCGGGCCGCCGCCGAACCCGACGCGCTCAGGCGGCTCGCGGCCCAGTGCGGCGGCCTGCCGCTGGCGCTGCGCATCGCCGGGGCCCGGCTGGCGGTGCGGCCCCAGTGGACGGTCGAGACCCTGGTCGGCCTGCTCAGCGACTCGCGCACCATGCTCGACGTGCTCAGCCACGGCGACCTGGAGGTCCGGGCCAGCCTGGAGGTCTCCTACCGGGGCCTGTCGGCGCGCGCCCGTACCCTCTTCCGCCGCATCGGACTGGTCGACAGCCCGCAGACCACCGCCTGGATGGCCGGAGCGCTGCTCGACGGCGAGGCCGGCGAGGCGCTCGACGAGCTCGTCGGCGCCTCCCTGCTGTCGGTCAGGGGCGGCCACTACGCCATCCACGACCTCGTGCGCGCCTTCGCCGGCGAACGCGCCCAGACCGAGGAGCGGCGCGAGCAGCGGCTGGCCGCGCTCGAACGCGCCTGCTCCGCCTTCGTCCGCCTCAGCGAACGCGCCCACGAGCGCTACTACGGCGGCCACTTCACGCTCCTGCGCGGCAAGGCGGGACCCGGCCCGTTCGCGCCCACGCTGGCCGACGGCCTCATCGGCGACGACGCGCTCACCTGGCTCGACGGCGAGCGCGCCACCCTGCTCGCGCTGGTGCGCCAGGCCGCCGCACACGGCCTGGACGAGCTGTGCTGGAGCATCGCGATGACGGCGATCACCCTGTTCGAGACCCACGGCTACTTCGACGAGTGGCGCGCGGTCAGCGAGACGGCGCTGCGGGCCTGCCGCGAGGCGGGCAACATCCGCGGCGAGGGCGCGATGGTCTACTCGCTCAGCTCCCTCGCCGTCTTCCAGCAGAGGTACGGCGAGGCCCACCCCATGCTGATCGAGGCGCTCGACCTGTTCGACGAGATCGGCGAGACCCACGGCAGGGCCCTGGCGCTGCGGAACATGGCGATGGTCGAGCGGATGCGCGGCGACGCCAGCGCCGCCAGGGACCGCTACGAACAGGCCCTGCCCCTGCTGCGCGCGGTCGGCGACCGGGCCGCCGAGGCCCACGCGCTGGTCAACCTGGCCGTCATCCACCTGGAACGCGGCACGCTCGACGAGGGCGGCCCCCTGCTGGACCAGGCGCTGGCGATCTTCAGGGAGGAGGGCGTGCCGCGCGGCGAGGCCCAGGCGCTCAACTCGATCGGCCGCCTCGCGTTGCTGAAGGGCGAGGGTGGGCGGGCGCTGGAGGCGTTCGAGTCGGCGGCCGCCATCGTGCGCGACGTGCGCGACCGGATCGGGGAGGCCTACGTCATGCAGGGCATCGCCGAGGCCAGGATCGCGCTCGGCCAGCCCGAGCGGGCCAAGGGGACGCTGGCGGCCGCGCTGGACCTCGCCGAGCGGCTGGGGGAGCGGCTCATCGCCGGCCGGATCCGGCTGAACCTCGGGCTGCTGATGATGGAGGGCGGCGAGCGGGCCGCCGCCTCGCACCTGCGGGAGGCGTACGCGCTGTTCGAGGAGATCGGCGCCGAACCGTGGCGGGAGAAGGCCGCCGACGCCCTCGCCCGCGCCCGCGCATAGGCCCGCTTCAGGTGGTGACTGGGAGTTCCACCACCGCGCGCAGGCCGGGCAGGGCGTCCTCCAGGTAGACCCGGCCGCCGTGCGCGCGCACCGTCTCACGCACGATGGCCAGGCCCAGCCCGGCGCCGCCCTCGTCGCGGCCGCGGCCCGAGTCCAGCCGGGTGAAGCGGTCGAAGACGCGCTCGCGGTCCTCGGCCGGGATGCCGGGGCCGTCGTCGGTCACGGTCAGCACGCCGTCGGCGGTCAGCGCCACCTCCACCTTCGAGGCGGCGTGGCGGACGGCGTTGTCCAGCAGGTTCGTCAGCACCCTGGTCAGGTCGAGGGCGTCGCCGGTCACCAGGACCGGGTCGCAGGCCACCAGGTGGGCCTCGGCGTACCGCTCGACGCAGCGCCGTACCACCTCCTCCAGGGCGACGGGCTCGCGGCGGGCGGGACGGCCGCCGCGCTCGTCGAGGCGGGCCAGCGCGAGCAGGTCCTCGGCCAGGCGCGACAGGCGCAGCGTGTCCTCCAGCACGCCCTCGGCCGTCTCCTGCCAGTCCGCGCCCTCCGGGTGGCCCAGCGCCACCTCCAGTTGCAGGCGGATGCTGGCCAGCGGGCTGCGCAGCTCGTGCGAGGCGTCGGAGACCAGCGAGCGCTGGCGCTTCTCCGCCTCCTCCAGCCGGGCCAGCATGTCGTTGAGCGTGAGCGCCAGCGCGTGCACCTCGTCGCGGGCCTGCGGCACCGGCAGGCGGCGCGAGCGGGCGGTGTGGGTGATGTCGGCGGCGCCCCTGCGCAACGCGGCGATCGGCCGCAGCGTCCTGCCGATGATCAGCCAGCTCGCCGCCGCCAGCAGCACCACCAGGGCCGGCGTGCCCACGAACAGCACCTTGCCCGCCACGCCCAGGCTGCTCACGATCTCGCCGATCGGCCGCGCCGCCAGCACCGTCCGCCCCCGGTCGGCGCTCACCGCGACGACGCGCAAGGGCCCGGGGATCGCGTACGGCCGGCCGTCCAGATAGACCGCCTCGCCCTTGAGCGCCCGCCCCCTGGCCGCGGCGTCCAGCAGGGGGACCAGCCGGTCGGCGCCATAGGTGACGTTCGTGATCCGGCCATCGCGCTCCAGAACCTGCACGATCGTCCCGTCATGGGTGACGATCGGGCTCGTCAGCGTCTCGTTGTCGGCCTTGACCCGGACCGTCTGCGCCTGCTGGCGCAACGAGTCGTCCACCGTGCCCATCAGCGCCCGCTGCAGCACGGTCAGCAGGACCGACGCCGAGAACGCCAGCGCCAGCGCGAGCACCGCGGCGGCCACCATCGTCAGCCGGAAGCGCAGCCCCTGCCGCCGCCACCAGGCCAGCGGCGAGTCAGCCACCGTCGCCGGCCAGGCGGTAGCCCGCGCCGCGCACGGTCTGCAGGGCGTTCCTGCCGAACGGGGCGTCGATCTTGCGGCGGAGGTAGCCGACGTAGACCTCGACGACGTTGGGGTCGGTGTCGAAGGTGTCCCAGACGTGCTCCAGGATCTCCGACTTGGAGACCACCTCGTCGCGCCGCCGCAGCAGGTACTCCAGCAGCGCGAACTCCCGCGGGGTCAGCTCCACCTGGTTCTCGCCCCGCTCCACCTTCCGCCTGGCCGGATCCAGCGAGAGGTCCCCCGCGCTCAGCACGGCCGGCCGCCGGCCCGCGTCCCGCCTGAGCAGCGCCCTGAGCCGGGCCACGAGCACCACGTAGGAGAACGGCTTGGTGAGATAGTCGTCGGCCCCGAGATCGAGCCCGTCGGCCATGTCGTACTCGCCGTCCTTGGCCGACAGCATCAGGATCGGCACCCAGTTCTCCTCGGCCCTGAGCTGCTTGCACACGTTGTAGCCGGACAGCCTGGGCAACATGATGTCCAGGACGACGACGTCGTAGTCGCCGTTGCGGGCCAGGTGCAGCCCTTCCTCGCCGTCGTGGGCCAGATCCACGGCGAACCCCTCCGCCTGCAGACCACGCTGCAACGCCGCTGCCATGCGCCGCTCATCCTCGACGACCAGAAGCCTCATGCCCTGGAGTGTAGGGACCCCCGCCTGAGAACCCTCTCAGCCCCACTCCACCACCGGAAACACCCCACGGCAGCGAACAGGCAGCCACGCGGTCAAGCGGGTCAGCCGGGCGAGCGGGTAGCCCCGTGTTTCCGGCGCCGGTGCGGTGGAGGTCGGCGCAAGGCGTGCGGTGGGAGGGCGGGGCCGGGGGAAGTGGTGAAGGGGGCCGTTGCGGTGGGACGTGGTCCGACGTGAGAAGCGATCCCCCCGACCTGCGCCGGCGCACGTCGGCGGGTGGCGTGTGCGGCGGCCCGCCGTAACGGATGGTGCAGGTTGTGGGGGAACGAGCGAGAGGACGGCGGTGGATCAAGCTGAGAGGGTTCTCAGAGGCTCTCAGGATCGCCTAAGGACGGATGACGCACGGTGGGAGCATCCGCATACCGTTAAGGAGTGAGATGCGCAGAGGAACGATCGTGAGGTGGGGGGTTCCGATCGCGGCCGCCGCCGTGATCGGGGCGGCGATCGGCGCCGGTCCCGTGATCGCCGCCGTCAGCGGTGACCCCGTCCTGCCCGAACGCACGGCCGCGCAACTGCTGGCCGACGCCGCCGCCGCGGTCAAGAAGGCCGGCGGCCCCCCGGCGATGTCGGGGACGGTTCAGCAGACCGCGTCGCTTGGCCTGCCCGCGCTGCCCGGCCAGGGTGGCGCGGCCTCGCCGCTGGCGTTGCTGTCGGGCTCGCACGAGGTCAAGGTCTGGTACGGCTCGCAGGACCGCCTGAGAATCGCCCTCCCCGGCCAGATGAGCGAGACCAACCTGATCGTCAACGGCGACCAGACCTGGTACTGGGACAGCGGCACGAACACCGCCACCAAGGTGAAACTGCCCGCCAAGACCGAGCAGGACCAGAAGTTGCCCACCCCGGGCCCGACGGACCTGACCCCGCAGCAGGTGGCGGAGACCTTCCTGGACCGGGTCAACGAGGACACGGGGGTCTCGGTGACGAACACCTCCGAGGTCGCCGGCCGCCCCGTCTACCAGCTCGTCCTGACGCCCAAGGCGCAGAGCTCGCTGGTGAAGGAGGTGCGGCTGGCCCTGGACGGCGAGAACTACATGCCGCTGCAGGTGCAGGTGTTCGCCAAGGAGTCGGCCGAGCCGGCCTTCCAGGTCGGCTTCACGCAGGTGACGTTCAGCCCGCCGGCCGAGGAGAACTTCGTCTTCACCCCGCCCGCCGGGGCCAAGGTGGAGGAAGCGGAGCTGGGCAAGCTGCGCGAGCCGGCCGCCGCCGACCACAGCAAGGAGGCCGGGAAGGCCGCCGAGCAGGTCAAGGTCGTCGGCGACGGCTGGACGAGCGTGGCCGTGCTGCCGTTCGAGCAGAAGGGACAGCAAGGCCGGCAGGACTCGCCCGAGGCCCAGGCGGCCAAGGTCATCCTCGACCAGGCGACCCCGGTGAGCGGCACGTGGGGCTCCGGCAAGCTGATCAGGACCAAGCTGGTCACCGCCCTGCTGACCGACGACGGCCGTCTGCTGGCCGGCGCGGTCACCCCTGACGAACTCGTCAAGGTCGCAGGCCGGTGACCTCCGAGGTCATGCTGGAAGCGGGGGCGTCCTTCGGGGCGGCCCCGCCCGCCGCCATCACCACCAGCGGCCTGACCAAGCGCTTTCGCGGCGGGCAGGTCGCGGTGGACGCGATCGACCTGGACGTGCCGAGCGGCTCCGTCTACGGCTTCCTCGGGCCCAACGGCTCGGGCAAGACGACCACGATCCGCATGCTGCTCGGCCTGATCGCGCCCACGGAGGGCGAGTTCACGATGCCGCCCCTGACCACGGTGGGGGCGCTGGTGGAGGGGCCCGCCTTCTATCCGTACCTGACGGGTGAGGCCAACCTGCTGCGTTTCGACGCCGCCGACCCGAGCGCGCCGCCGCGTACCGCCAAGGCGCGGGCCGCGCGGGCGCTGGAGCGGGTGGGGCTGGCGGCGGCGGGCGGCAAGCGCTACCGGGCGTACTCGCTCGGCATGCGCCAGCGCCTGGCCATCGCCGCGGCGCTGCTGCGGCCCCGGCGGCTGCTGGTGCTCGACGAGCCCACCAACGGGCTCGACCCGCAGGGCACCCGCGAGGTGCGCACCCTGGTCAAGGACGTCGCCGCGGAGGGAACCACGGTGTTCGTCTCCTCGCACCTGCTGGCCGAGGTCGAGCAGATGTGCACGCATGCCGGGATCATGAGCGCCGGCCGGCTCGTCGCCCAGGGCACCATCGCCTCGCTGAGCGGCGGGCGCGCGGCCAGGATCAGGATCGACACGCCGGACCTGGAGGAGGCCGCGCGGGTGCTGGGCGCGCTCGGGCTGCCGGACGTGCGGGTCGGCTCCGACGTGACCGCCGAGCTCGGGGGGCGGGCGCCGGAGCGGATCAACGCGGAGCTGGTCGTGGCGGGCGTGGCCGTACGCGGGCTGTCGGTGGTGCGCACGAGCCTGGAGGACGTGTTCGTGGGACTGACGGGGGAGGGGTTCGATGTCGACGGCTGAGACCGAGACCGGCACGCGCAGGATGCCGGGGCTGGTGCCGGTGAGCGAGACCCGGCGCAGCGCCGAGCGCGCGGTCGCCGACGCTCCCGGCGAGCCCGTGCCGGCCGAGGCCGAGGCGCCGGGCGGGGCGGTGGCCTTCTGGCGGCTGCTGCGCTCGGAGCTCGGGCTGACGTTCCGGCGGCCGCGCAACCTCGTCATGCTGGGCGTGCTGGCGCTGGTGCCGGTGATCATCGGCGTGGTGCTGAAGAGCATCGGCACCGAGGAGGCCGACGGCGGCATGGGCGCGCTGCTGGCGGCCACGGCGGGCAACAGCCTCATGCTGACGTTCGTGGCGCTGTCGGCGCTGGTGCCGTTGCTGATGCCGATCGCGGTCGCGGTCGTGGCGGGGGACTCGATCGCCGGCGAGGCCGGTGGTGGCACGCTGCGCTACCTGCTGGCCGCCCCGGCCGGGCGGGGACGGCTGCTGGCGGTCAAGTACCTCAACGCGGTCGCCTTCGCCGCCGCCGTGACCGCCGCCGTGGCGGCGTCGGCGCTGGTGGTGGGCATGGTGCTGTTCCCCGTCGGGCCGGTGACGCTGCTGTCGGGCACGACCGTGAGCTTCGCGGAGGGGCTGCTGCGCATCCTCATCACCGTCGGCTACGTGACCGCGGGCATGGCGGCGCTGGCGGCGGTCGCGATGGCGCTGTCGACGCTGACGGAGGTGCCGATCGGGTCCATCGCGACCACGCTGGTGCTGATCATCGTCACGCAGGTGCTGCGCGCGTTCCCGCAGCTCGACGCGGTGGCCCCGTATCTGCTGCCGACGCACTGGTCGGGCTTCGACGGGGCCCTTCGCGACCCGATCGGCGACATGTCCCCCGGCCTGCTGGCCTTCGCCGCGTATGTCTTCCTCTTTCTCTCCCTTTCGTGGGCGAGGTTCTCCGGCAAGGACATCTCTTCTTAGCCTTACGGCACAGCCAGCCAGGCGCCACCCGCCGACGTGAGCGGGCGCAGATCGGGGGATCGCTTCTCACGTCGGACGTGGCGCCCACCGTCACGGCCCTTCGTCAACCAGGGCCGGGGTGTAGCGGACCCAGGGCGGCGGGTTCGCGGGCCGGTGGGGTTGTGGTTGGTCAGGAAGGGCGGCGGCGGAGGGCCAGGGCGGCCACCACCACGCCGATGACGCCTACCGCCAGGCCCGCGCCGCCCAGGACGCGGGCGGTGTTGTCGGCGGAGGACGCCGCGGCCACCGGGGTCATCGAGGGCTGGGCGGCCGGGGCGGCGGCCGGGGTAGGAGAGGCCGAGGCGGCGCCGTGGCCGTCGCCCGTGGCGGGGGTGAGCTTCAGGACCGGGGCCGGGTGCTCCACCTCCGAGCCGTCCGGCTTGGGCGCGTCGGCCCACTTGACGACCTCGCCGCTGGAGTAGGTCTGGGTGGCGGGGAAGACGAGTTCGGTCACGTCCTTGGGGAGCTGGCCCATCGAGACCTCGAACTCCTGGAACTCACCCGGGTTGATCTTGCCGCCGGACCACTCGATCTTGGTGACGGCCTCCTCCAGGTCGCCGAACTCGGTCTTCACCGGCTTCGGCAGCTTGCTCTCGGTGACCTTGACCTTCCAGCCGTTCACGGGCTTGACGCTGACGAAGGCGAGCGGGTGGTCGGTCGGGAAGGCGACCTCGATCTTGGTGGTGCCGGCGTCGTCGCGCTCGTTCGGCACCCGGAAGGCGACCTTGGTGAACCCGCCCTGCTCGGCGGTTCCGGGGTTGATGGTGACGTGGGCCAGGGCGGGGGCGGCCAGGCCGAGGGTAAGGGCTGAGGCGGCGGCCAGCACGGTCGCGGCACGTCGGAACATGGACATGCGGAAGTCTCCACTTCGCGTTCGGGAAAAGGGGATGGGGTGTCAGGCGGTCAGGCGGGAAGTGGAGGACCGCGCCTGCTGACGGTGAGCGTGACGGCCGGGCAGACCGGTACGCGGCGGGAGGTGGGGAAGACGGCCTGCCGTACCCGGGCAGGAGGGGCGCACACGAGCAGCAGCACCAGGCGGCGGCCCACGCGGCGCAG
The DNA here is from genome assembly GCF_044456745.1 of Nonomuraea sp. NPDC050790. NCBI lineage: Bacteria > Bacillati > Actinomycetota > Actinomycetes > Streptosporangiales > Streptosporangiaceae > Nonomuraea > Nonomuraea sp. NPDC050790. Next base: position 471,146 of record NZ_JBITGF010000001.1, read on the forward strand.
CAGCGACCACAGCGCGCCCTCGCCGCGCGCCAGCCACCAGCCCGTGAGCAGGGTGGCGATCAGGTGCGTGAGGAGCATGCCGGTGTTCGTGCCGAGGCCGTGCTCGGGGTCGGTCAGCGGGGACAGGACCGCGGGACCCGCGGCGTAACCGAAGGCGGTGTGCAGGGCGAACTGCGTGGCGACGAGGACGGTGTTGATCGTGGCGGGGGCGCGTTCGCGGCCGGACAGAACCGCTCCCAGCGCCATCACGGCCGCCAGGCTCAGGCACAGCAGGCCCGGCGCGGGCGCGGCGCCGCCGGCCATGGTGTGGGCGAGCGCGGCGAGTCCCACCCCGACGGCGGCGAAGGCGGCCGAGCGGGTGAGCCGGAGCGGGAGTTGGGCGCGCATGGGTTGCCCCATGGTCTCACGGGGCAGGGGTCGTGGTAGTCCCAACCTGATCGATGCCTGGATGATTTGTGGCATTTGTCGCTAGGGTCTGTGCCGATCGCGTTGACATGAGGTGATGACGTTGCGGCACTTTGCTGGATTACTCCTCGGCCTGGTGGTGACAGCCGCCGTGCTGGTGGGCGGGGGATGGGCCGTGCAGCAGGCGTTCGTCGCCGGCATGGGGACGCCCGTGAGCGGGCAGCGGCTGTGGATCGCGCTCGGGGCCATGGCGGCCGTCGGGCTGGTGGTCGGGCTGGTGGTGGCCGGGAGGGTCTCGCCGCTGGCCACGTTCGTCCCGTCGCTGGTGCTGCTGGCCTGGACCGTGGTCTACGCCCTCGACTCGGTACGCGCGCTGTCGCTCATCCCCGACCAGCCCACCATGCACTGGCTGCTCACCGAGGCGGGCGCGGGCAACAAGGCGATGCTGACCTCGGGCTTCTACGCCCTGCTCGGCGTCGCGATGTTCATCCCCGTGCTGATCCCCTCCCGCTGGGCCCGCCGCTACGACGACATGGACGAAGAGTACGAGCAGACGCAGGAGAGCACCTACTACTGAGCGCCCGCGGTGTAGAGGCGGGTGACGACCTCCTCCAGGGAGCTCTCGCCCGCCATCAGCTCGTCCAGCGTGCCGTCGAACTGCAGCCTGCCGTGGTCGATCACCATGACCCGCCGGCACAGGCGCTCGATGTCGCCGAGGTCGTGGGTGGTGAGCAGCACGGTGGTGCCGCGCTCGGCGTTCACGCGCTGGAGGAAGGCGCGGATGCTGTTCTTGCTGACCACGTCCAGGCCGATCGTGGGCTCGTCCAGCACCAGCACCTCGGGCGCGTGCAGGAGCGCGGCGGTCAGGTCGCCGCGCATGCGCTGGCCCAGGCTGAGCTGGCGCACCGGCGTCTTCATGAACGTTCCGAGGCCGAGCGTCTCGACCAGCTCCTCCAGCCGGTTCCGGTAGTCCTCGCGATCTACTTTGTAAAGGAGCCGGATCAGGTCGAAGCTGTCCTTGAGCGGCAGGTCCCACCACAGCGTCGTACGCTGCCCGAAGACCACGCCGATGCGCCTGGCCACGACCGTGCGCCGGCGCGAGGGATCGAGCCCGGCCACGCGCACCGTGCCCGAGGTGGGCGTGAGGATGCCGCAGAGCATCTTGATGGTGGTGGACTTGCCGGCGCCGTTGGGGCCGAGGTAGCCGACGAACTCTCCCGGCGACACGGTGAACGACAGGTCGCTGACGGCGTGCACGACGTTCCTCTTCACCTTGAAGGAACGCGCGGCCCGGTCCAGCTCGATCATGGTCAACTCCCGGTGGATCGGTAGCGTCGGATGCCCTGGCGCCAGGCCAGCCCGGCCAGCAGGGCGAGGACGAGGGCCGCGGCGGGCCCCAGGAAGCGCATGAACTCCGGCGTGCCGAAGGGATCGGGCAGGCCCAGGACGTAGAGGCCGGGTTGCCAGTTGACGAAGGCCAGCGGCAGCACGTACGTCACCCCGCGCACCAGTTCCTTGCCGTAGACGGCGAACGGGTACTGGGTGAGGTGCCCGCTGGCGTAGGTGAAGGAGCTGGACACCTCGGGCGCGTCGGTCAGCACGAACTGCAGCGCGCCGGCGATGGTCCAGAGGGCGGAGAAGATGACGATGCCGCAGCCGATCATGACCGGCACCATCCACAGTCGCGACCAGGGCAGGTCGAGCGCCACCAGCGCGTAGCCGAGCACCAGGGCGGCCTGGACGACCCGGCCGATGCGCGTGATCAGGAAGCGGTCCGTGGCCGCCTGGATCCAGGTGCTGACCGGGCGGATCAGCATGCTGTCGAACGTGCCCGCCTTCACGTGCACGCTGATCCGGTCGAGGTTGCTGACCAGCGTGTCGCAGATCGCGAAGGCCACGTTCGAGGTCCCGTACAGGAACAGGACCTGCTCGCGGGTGAAGCCGGCCAGCGTGGTGGTGTTGGAGAAGATCACCAGGATGGCGGCCACGTCGAGCCCGGCGACCGCGAAGGCGAGCACGGTCATGATCGTGAAGGAGACGGGGTACGCGGCCGCGGCGCGCGTCCAGACCCAGGCCAGCAGCAGGTAGGTCCTAACCACCCTGGATCACCACCCGGTGGCGGATCAGGCGGGTGCCGAGCGCGCCCAGCCCGAGCAGGACCGCGGCCCAGAACGCCTGGCCGCCGAGCGCCTGCCAGAGGTCGGCCTTGCCCAGGTAGACGTCCAGGGGGACCTGGACCATGGCCGCCCACGGCAGGGCCTCGGCCAGGTCGCCGAGGAATCCGGGGAACAGGCCGAGCGGCAGCGTCATGCCGCTGAAGAACGTGGTCAGCACCAGGGAGACCGCCATGACGCCGCGGTCGTCGCTCAGCCAGCACACCGACAGCGCCACCAGGTAGCGCCAGCCGAAGCTGACCACCACGCCCAGCGTGAAGCTGGCCATGAAGGCGAGGGCGTCGTGCGGCGCGCCGATGCCGAACAGCAGGGCGCCGAGCAGCACCGGCGGCAGGCCGCGCACGACGAACAGGTAGGCGGCCCTGCCGAGGTCCTCCGCCAGCGAGCACAGTTGCAGGGAGGCGGGGCGGACCAGGTCGAGGGCGATGTCGCCGCTGCGGATGCGTTCGGGGATGCTCAGGCCGCCGCCGAACAGTTGCATCGAGCCGATGAAGGCCTGGGTGACGAAGCAGAACGTGACGGCGTCGTGGACGTCGTAGCCGGCCAGGCCGGGCCTGGCCTGCCACAGGGCGATGAGGACGTAGGCGCGCAGGATGCCGAAGACGCTGTTGGTGAAGGCCCCGGCCAGCGCTGCCGCGACGTAGGTGGCGTGTTTGCGGAAGCCGTACCGGACGAGCCGGGCGTAGAGGAGAATGGTGGCACCTCCGGAGCGTGAGGGCATGACGACAGCCCGTGCGCGGGAGAGCGCACGGGTATGCCGGGCGAAGCCCCGTATTATGCGGCGGCCCGCCCGCCGGGTGCAACGGGTTTCGGCGGCGGGGGCGAGTAGGTGCTTACCGGTGGGTAGAGCGGTGTTTCCGGGGGAATGGGATACATCGGAGGCCTTGTATGCGCATCGACAGGGACGTCTACCCCGACTACCCCATGAGCTGGCAGGCCCGCGCGCTCAACGGCGTGCTCCGCGGCACGCTGAAGCCCGCGTCCAGCCTGCTGCTGCGCCATCCGCTGGCCATCGACGCGGCCGCCCGGCTGGGGACGCTGTCGCGCCTGCTGCCGATGGCTCCGCCCGAACACGTCGACATCGTCCCGGCCAGTTTCAGCGACTGCGGGGGCGAGTGGATCCGCGCGGGGGAGGGCCTGGACGAGCGTAAGGTCCTGCTCTACTTCCACGGCGGCGGCTACTTCTCCTGCTCGCCGCGTACCCACCGGCCCGTCACCTGGCGGCTGTCGGTCGTGGCCAGGCGTCCGGTGCTCGCCCTGGACTACCGCCAGGGACCGGTGCACCGGCTGGCCGAGTCGCTGGCCGACGCCCTGGACGCGTACTCCTGCCTGCTGGAGCGCGGTCACGCGCCCTCCGACATCCTGCTGGCGGGGGACTCGGCCGGCGGGCACCTGTGCCTGTCCGCCTTGCTCGCCCTGCGCGATCGCGGCCTGCCGCTGCCCGAGGCGGCGCTGTGCCTGTCGCCGTGGGCCGACCTGACCGACGCGCCGCGCCGGGCCAACCGCTGGCAGGATCCGATGCTGCCGGCCGGGCGGGTGCGCTGGCTGGCCCGGCACTGGACCGCCGGCCTGGACCCGCGTGACCCGCTCGTCTCGCCGGTCAACGGCGACTACACGGGTCTGCCGCCGTTGATGATCGTCACCGGCTCGACCGAGGTGCTGCGCGAGGAGGCCCACCGGGTCGCGGTCAGAGCGCGCGCGGCGGGCGTGCCGGTCCGCTACGAGGAGTGGCCGAGGATGCCGCACGTCTTCCCCATCCTGGCCGACGTGCTGCCGGAGGCGCGGCTGGCGTTCCGGCACATGGCGTCGTTCCTGGCGGACGTGCAAGGGCGTACTTTCCTCGAAGATGCCGCCTGACGGCGCATCGCTCCTTACCGGGGGTGTAGGTTAGGTATACCTAAGTAAGCTCCGGAGGGGGATGGGCCCGGGATGTCGAAGAGCGAGCACAAGGCGACCGTGCTGCGGACCGAGCAGCTCACGCCGCACATGATCCGCGTGGTGGTGGGCGGGGAGAGCCTGCGCGGCTTCGCCACCTCCGGATTGACCGACCACTACGTCAAGCTCGTCTTCCGCCATGAGGGCGTGGAGTATCCGGAGCCGTTCAGCGTGCAGACCTGCCGCGAGGAGATGCCCCGCGAGCACTGGCCGAGGCTGCGCACCTACACCGTGCGCGCCTGGGACCCCGACGCGCTGGAGCTGACGATCGACTTCGTCCACCACGGCGACGAGGGGCTGGCCGGTCCCTGGGCGGCCGCCGCTCAGCCGGGCGACACCCTCTACATGCTCGGGCCGGGCGGCGGCTACGCCCCCGACCCGGCCGCCGGCTGGCACCTGCTCGTCGGCGACGAGAGCGCGCTGCCCGCGATCGCCGCCGCCCTGGAGGCGCTGCCCGAGGACGCGGTGGCGCACGTGTTCGTCGAGATCGAGGGCCCGGTCGAGGAGCAGAAGCTGGATCGCCCGGTGACCTGGCTCTACCGCGGTGACCGGCCGGTGGGCCGGCTGCTGGTCGAGGCGGTGCGGGGGCTGGAGTTCCCGGAGGGCGACGTGCACGCCTTCGTCCACGGCGAGGCGGGTTTCGTCAAGGAGTTGCGGCGCCACCTGCGGGTGGAGCGCGGCGTGCCGCTGGAGCGGCTGTCGATCTCCGGCTACTGGCGGCTCGGCGTCGACGACGAGGGCTGGCGGGCGGTCAAGAAGGACTGGAACCAGGCGGTCGAGGCCGAGGAGGCCAAGGAGCTGTCGTCGTAAAACGCCACTTCAGGCCGTCCAGTCACACCTCTTACTAGCCGAAAGGTAACACCCGCCTTACTCGCGATACCCCTTGGGAAAACCATGCGGAAACCCTCCGCCTGATCGGGCCACAGTGTGCTTGCCAGGTCCCATACAGGAGAGGCGAGATCCGGATGGCGCGTGGTGCGAGCGACATGCCTCCAGGCGTGCGACCGCTGACGGTGGGAGACCCGGTCATCATCGGCCGCTACCTTCTCCTGGGCCGGCTCGGCACGGGCGGGATGGGCGTCGTCTACCTCGCCGAACATCCCCGCGGCGGCCTCGTCGCGCTCAAGACGCCGCACGCGGTGCACCTCGGCGACCAGACGCTGCGGGCACGCTTCGCCGAGGAGGTCGCGTTCTCGCGGCGCGTGGTGCCGTTCTGCACCGCCGCAGTGATCGAGGACGGCACCGACCGCGACCGGCCCTACCTCGTCACCGACTACATCCCGGGGCCCGCGCTCTCGCAGGTCGTGGAGGCGCGCGGGCCGCTCACCCCCGATCTGGCCTACGGCGTGGCCCTGGGCGTGGCCGCCGCGCTCGTGGCCGTGCACGACGCCGGGCTCGTCCACCGGGATCTGAAGCCGGGCAACGTGCTGCTGTCCACGCACGGGCCGCGCGTCATCGACTTCGGCATCGCCCGCGACGTCGACACCCTCGCCGCCCACACGCAGGCCGGGCAGGTCATGGGCAGTCCCGGGTGGGTGGCGCCGGAGCGGCTGACGGGGGGCGCGGCCGTACCGGCGGCTGACGTGTTCTCCTGGGGCTGCCTGGTGGCCTACGCCGCGAGCGGCCACCACCCGTTCGGGCGGGGCGAGACCGACGTGATCATGCGGCGCATCATGCTGGAGCCGCCGCGCCTGGACGCCGTCCCCGCCATGCTGCGGCCCGCGGTGGAGGCGGCCCTGGCCAAGGAGCCCGCCGACCGCCCGCGCGCCGCCGACCTGCTGCGCGCGCTGCTCGCCGCGGGCGGCGTCGGCGACCCGTGGGACCTTCGCGCCGCCGTCGGCGACGTCCTGGACGAGCTCTGGACGCCCGTGCCCTACCCTCCGGGCGCGGGCAGGGTACGGCTGGCGCCGCCCCCGGCGGAGGAGAGTCCCAAACGCCGCCGGGCCCGTGCCGGGGCCCACTTATCCCACGCCAGCTTCGCCGCCCTGGCCACGGTCTCGATCGCGGCGATCACGGTCGTGGCCGCGGGCAACCCCGGCAGCCTCGGCTTCTCCGGCAGTTCCGTCATCCCCGACATCCCGGTCGTGCAGCCGCACGGGTCGGCGGGCTCGACCGTCCGGCCCACCTCGGGTGTGGCCTCCGGCGTGCCGACGCCCGTGACCACCCCGCCCTCCAGCCCGACCGTCACGCTGACCCGCACCCTGAGCCCCAGCGCCATCCCGAGCCCGTCGCCGCACCGGCGTACCACCGACGGCATGGGAACGTTCCTGCCCGAGCCGCCCGAGGACGACGACTGCGTGAACCCGGCGGGGCGCAAGCGGGGCAACGCGGCCAAGCGGGACTGCCCGGTGCCCTCGACCGGCATCACCACGATCCCCCAGGAGGGGCCGGGCGAGGAGTCGCCGGGCCCCAGCGTCACCCCCACCCTCAGCCCCACCTCCAACCCCACGCCGACCACCACCACCTGACCGCCGGTCGTCGCGGCACCTTCCAGACCGGGGGCTTGCCGTAACGTCTGGAGGAGAAGCGGAGGGGGATGGCGTGAACAGCGCTGAGATCGCGCGGGCGGTGGCGGCGGCCGTCGAGACGGCCGCCGGGTACGGGCTGGGCGCCGACGACGCGTCCGTGCTGCACCACTCCAACCGGATCGCCGTCCTGCTGCGGCCCGGCGGCGTGCTCGCCCGGGTCGCGCCTGTCTCGCAGCGCCTCGACTTCGAGGCCGAGGTCGCCCGGCGCCTGGCCGGGACGGGCAGTCCGGTGGCGGGTCTCGATCCGAGGGCCGAGCCCCGCGTCCACGTCCGCGACGGTTTCGCCGTCACCCTCTGGACCTACCACGAGCCCGCCGCACCGGGCGACCTCCCGCCCGCCGCCTACGCCGGCGCCCTGGCCCGGCTCCACGCCGGTCTGCGCCGCGTCGACCTTCCCGCGCCGCACTTCACCGGCCGCGTCGCCGAGGCCCTGCGCGTTGTCGAGGACCCCGCCGTCAGCCCGGACCTCGCTACGGCGGAACGCGCCCTGCTGACCGGCACCCTGCGCGGCATCAGCCGCGCGATCCTGGACCGCGACCCGCGCCAGCAGCTCCTGCACGGCGAGCCGCACCCCGGCAACCTGCTGGCCACCGCGGACGGGCCGCTCTTCATCGACCTGGAGACCGTCTGCCGCGGGCCCGTCGAGTTCGACCTCGCGCATGCCCCCGAGGACGTCGCCGCGCACTATCCGGGCGCCGACCCCGGGCTGCTCGCCGACTGCCGCGTCCTCAGCCTCGCCCTCGTGGTCTCCTGGCGCTGGGACCGCGACGACCGGCTCCCCGACGGGCGCGCGCGGGGCCGGGAGTGGCTCGCCCAGCTCCGGGCCGCCCTCGGCCGCAGACAGGAACCGGTTCCCGGCCGTGCGGGTCAGTAGTAGCCGCGCATCAGCTCGCTCGCCCACTCCGGCTGCCGCGTCGGCCCCTGCGGCCCGAACTCGGTCATGTACGGCTTGATGTCCAGGACCGGCGAGCCGTCGATGGCGTCCAGGCCGCGGACCCGCAGGTCGAGCCCTTCGACGGCGAGCAGCCGGCAGCGGGAGACGCCGAGCAGGTTCGGGCGGTTCTTGCCCCGCTGGGCGAAGATGCCGACCTTGGGCCAGCCGGGGTTCCCGCGGGGATGCCGGGCGGAGGTGTTGATCGAGGCGGGGTCCACGCGATGGAACCGGAACACCACCTCCAGATGGGAGAAGGCCTCCAGCCCGGCCAGGGACTCCGGCCCGAAGCGGGCCGCGTCGAGGCGGATCAGCGCCTGCTCGGTGTCCCAGTCGTCGTCGACCGCCTCGGCGCGCCCGCCGATGACCGTCCCGATCGGCTCCACAACGATGGTCTGCACGGCGTTTTCCTCCGGTGATCGTGTCAGTTCGCGAAGAAGGACTGGAGATGCCGGTTGACCGGTTCCGGGCAGTCGAGCTGGGGCGCGTGGCCGCAGCCGTCCAGGATCACGAGCCGGTCGTCCGGGAGCAGTTCGGCGAAGCGGTGGGCGCGCTCGACGGGCTGGACGGTGTCCTGCCCGCCCCACAACACCAGCGTCGGGATCCTGGTGGCCGGCAGGGCGCGTTCCGTCACCGCCCAGTCCAGGCGGCGCTCCAGCAGGTAGGTGGCGCGGATGTTGTCGTGGAAGGTCATCGGCGCCCACCACTCGTCCAGCAACTGCTCGGTGACGCGCCCCTTGTCGACCATCATGCCCTCGGCCAGCCCGCGGACGGTTGCCCTGCCCGTGGACAGCTTGACGGCCAGCTCGCCGAAGACGGGGATCTTCAGCGACTCCCACATCAGCGTGCCCGGCTCGTCCAGTCCGGTGGCGTCCAGCAGGGCCAGCTTGCTGACCCGGTCGGGGTGTCGCTGGGCGAAGGCCAGCGCCCAGCCGCCGCTCCACGAGTTGCCCGCGAGGGCGGCCCGCCGTACTCCGAGGGCGTCCATGAAGGCGCCGACGGCCGCGACCATCGCGTCCAGGTCGTAGGCGAAGCCGGGGTCGTTCAGCCGGGTGTATCCCTGGCCGGGCAGGTCGACCACGTACACGGTGTGGTCGCGGGCCAGCGCCGCGAGCTGGTCCTTCCAGCCGATGACCGAGGTGCCGCCGGGCGAGAGCAGGATGACCGGCGTGCCGGATCCCGCCCGGACGTAGTGGAAGCGCGCGATCGGGGTGTCGGCGTGGCGCGAGCCGACCTGCGCGAGGTACGGCGAGCGGAAGGCGCGGCCCTCCTCGGCCGGCTGCCAGACGTAGGCGCCGGCCAGCAGCGCCGCCACCAGCGGCACGGCCACGGCCAGCGCCCATCGGCGCCGTTTGCGCGCGGGGCGGGCGGTGTCGTCCAGACGGACCATGATGATTCCTTGGTGAGGGTCGGAGCGCTTTCATGCGTCTGGACGGGACGGCGCTCGCGGGCGTGACAACGACGGCACGTGATCTGGCTCACGGGTGGAACAGGGCCGCCGCGGCGGCCCACGCCCGGGTGAGCCCGAACTCGGCCAGGCCGCGGACCAGGTCGCGCAGGGTCTCCTCGGTGGCGCCGGCCGACCTGGCCAGCTCGGCGTGCAGGCGCAGGGACGGGCCCGGCGTCTGGTAGAGGACGTCCACGGTCAGGCAGGCGATCGCCCGCTCGCGGACGTCGAGGTGCGGCCTGGCCCACCGCTGCGCGAGCTGGTCCTCGGTGAACGCGGCCAGCCCGGGGTCGACGTCCTCGAGCTCGCGTACGGCAGCGGCCAGCGGGCCGTCCAGCGGCACCGGCGTGACCGGATCGGTGTCGCGCGCCTCCGGCAGGCCCAGCTCGGCCAGCCGCTGGAAGGCGGGGACCACGATCGGGTACCCCACGTACGGGGCCAGGTGCCGGTACAGCTCCCTGATCGACTCGGGGTCCACGTCATGGGCCAGGGCCATCTGGACGTGCATGGCCAGGGGCAGTCCGAGGTGGGGGTGGCACAGGTCGGCGGTCAGGCAGACGAAGGACTTCTCCCGCATGGTCAGGTGGGCCAGGCCCCACAGGTGGTGACCCGCTCCGACGGCGAGCCGGGCGAAGATGGGGTCGAGCGCGGTCAGGGCGTCGGCGCCGGCGAGCTGGGTCATCGGTGTGGCTCCGTTCTGGACAGGCCGAGCGCGCGCAGGCGCAGGGTGTCGAGGGTGTACTGGGGGACGATCCGGCCGAGCGTGCTCATCAGCCGGGACTTCCTGCCGACCGGGTAGCGTGCGCGGGGGCGGCGCGCGGTGAGGGCGTGCAGGACGGCGCGGGCGACCACGTCCGGGCTGGAGCCGGACCGCTCCTCCTTCAGCCCGCTGGCGACCATGGTCCGGTAGGCGGTGCCGTACAGGCGCCTGCCGTCGGCGCCGAGGGAGGCCAGGCGGGGCTCGACCTCGTCTTCGAGCTTGTCGACGGCGTCGGTGTGGATGGAGCCGGGTTCGATGAGGACGGCCGCGACGCCGTACGGCCTGAGCTCCATGCGCAGGGCGTCGTTGAGTGAGCGGATGGCGTGCTTGGAGGAGCACAGCGGGCCGCCGAAGGGCAGCGTGATCCAGCTCCCGACCGAGCCGACGGTGACCACCCGGCCGCGCGCGGCGCGCAGCTTCGGCAGCATGGCCTGGGTGACGGCGACCTGGCCGAAGACGTTGACCTCGTACTGCCGGCGCAGCGCGTCCAGGGGGACGAACTCGAGCGGGCCGGTGACGCCGATGCCCGCGTTGTTGACCAGGGCGTCGAGGTGGCCGATGCGCTCGGCGGCGGCGGCGATCTGGCCGGGGTCGGTGACGTCGAGCAGGATCGGGGTGACGGCGGGGCCGAGCGCCTGCCCGTCCGCCTCCTTGCGCACTCCGGCGTGGACGGTGAAGCCCGCGCGGGCCAGCAGCAGGGCGGTGGCGCGGCCGATTCCGGTGGAGGCGCCGGTGACCAGCACGTTCTTCATGCCGTCCGTACCTCGGCCTTGAGCTGCCGGTTCTCCCTGACGAGCAGGTAGATGAGCAGCGTGCTCATGAGGAGGTGCCCGGCGGCGGTGTACAGGCCGGGGAAGTAGCCGCCCTTGAGGATCGGGAAGACGAAGTGGGCGATGCCGTTGAGCAGGCCGGCGCCCAGGGCGTACCACCACAGGAAGAAGTTGGCCACGCGGATCCGGTACAGCGCGCCCGCGCCGGCGAAGAAGTAGAGCGCGCCGAAGCCGAAGACGAAGACCAGCAGGAACTCCTTCTCCGGCCAGTCGCGCGGCGAGTCGAACAGCTCGACGATCTCGTGCGGGAAGCCGCCGGTGTACTCCTCGGCCATGTGGATGAGCTGGAAGCCGACCGCGCACAGGTAGACGGCGATCACCCTCCTGGACTTCACCGGGTGGGTGTAGCTGAAGGCCATCCATCCGCTCCAGCCCAGCACGCTGGCCACCACGAGGATGACGGCGCCCTGCAGGGGTAAGGTCAGCAGCGCCCAGGCGCAGAACGCGGCGGCGAGGATCGCCATCACGACCGCCGAGTACGGTTCAGGTTTCATGGCCAGAACGGTAGGAAGCGGGCGGTGCCGGCCGCCTCTGTCAGGTGACTGATGGTCGCCGGCGGCACCTCAGTCACCTGGCGGAGGGCCACGCTGGTCAGGCGATGAGGCCGGGGATCCTGGCCAGCTCGGCCCGCGAGGCGACGCCCAGCTTGGGAAAGGCCTTGTACAGGTGCGAGGCGACCGTGCGCGGGCTCAGGAAGAGCTGGGCGCCGATCTCACGGTTGGACGCGCCCGTGACGGCCAGCCGTACCACCTGCAGTTCCTGCGGCGTCAGGACGTCCAGCCGGTCCCCGGCCCTGGCGCGATCGGGCAGCGGGACCCCGCAGGCGCGCAGCTCGGCGGCGGCGCGCGCGGACCACGGAGCCGCGCCGAGACGGTCGAAGGTCTCCATGGCCGCCTCCAACTGGGCGCGCGCGTCGGTGCGGCGGTGCCGGCGGCGCAGCCACTCCCCGTAGGTCAGGCGGGTACGCGCCTCGTCGAAGGGCTGCCGGTCCTCGGCGTGCAGCGCCAGCGCGCGCTCGTACAGGTCCCCGGCCGCGCCGTCCGCGCCCAGCAGCGCGCGCGCCCGATGGAGTACGGCCAGCGGCCCCGGCCGGCCGATGGACTCGGCCCAGCCCGCGTAGCGCCCGAGCAGATCCCGCGCCCGTCGCGGATCCCCGGCCCGCGCGGCGGCCTCGATGGCGTCCGGCCAGGAGTAACGCCACAGGAAGGCGTGGCGCGCGGGGCCGGTCATCGCCCGATCCACCCGGTCGAGCACCGCCTCGTAGCGGCCGAGCCCGAGGTCGAGCATCGCCCGCGCGTACTCGGTCCAGCAGGAGGCCAGGATCCACCGGCGGTGGTCGGCGTCGCGGATCGCCCGCGCGGTCATCGCCTCGCACTCCTGCTCGGCCCCGGCGACCGCGGACAGCCACGCGTGCAGGCCGGCCAGGTACCCGGCCGAGGTCGGCTGCCCGGCGTCCGAGGCCAGGGCCAGGCCCGCCGTCACGGTGACCCGCGCGGCCGGGTGCCGGCCGCTGATCAACTGGGCGATGGCCAGCAACGTCATGGCCTGGGGCAGGCGGGCGAGCCGCCCCTCGGCCCGGCACTCCTCGACGAGCGCGCTCGCGCCGTCGAGCAGGCCCTCGGCGTCGCCGTGCACGACGCCCTGGAAGGACTGGAGATAGCGCAGCTCGTACGGGATGTGCTCGCCCGGCGCCGGCGCCGGGAAGGCGGGCGTGGCCACGACGCCGCCCTCCAGGCTGAGGCGGAAGGCGTGGTTGATCGTGCGGACCACCGCGGGCAGCCCGTCGCCCGGCGGGCACAGTTCCTCGGTACGGCGGGCCAGCGCGAGCTGGTCGGGGTGGGCGCTGCTGGCCCAGGCGTAGGAGCCCGCCATGCTCAGCAGCGACAGCTTCACGCCCAGGTCGCCGCTCGCCTCGACTCCCTGGTGCAGCAGCCGCACGCCGTCCAGCGGGCGGCCGGCCTCGATCTCCAGCTTCGCCCGCACGTAGGCCAGCTCCGCCTGGACGGCGCCCGTCAGCGTCGCCGCCTCGGCCTGCCGTCTGGCCCTGTCCACCAGCTCACGCGCGCGCTGCCACAGGCCCGCCTCGGTCGCCGCCTCCGCCGCGGCCGCCCACCGGTGTACGGCCCGGCCGGGATCGGCCGACAGCTCGGCGGCCCGCGCGTAGGCCGCCGACACCGCCGCCTGGCCGCCGCGTTGACGCGCGCGCAGCGCGAGGTTCTCCAGCTCGGCCGCGACCTCCTCGTCGGGCCGCAGGGTGACGGCCGCCAGGTGCCAGGTGCGCCGGTCGTCGTCCACCGCCTCGGCCAGCGCGCGGTGCGCGGCCATCCGGGCGGCGATGTCGCAGGCCAGCAGCACCGCCGTACGCACCAGCGGGTGGCGGAAGGCCACCTCGGCCAGGCCCACCCGGACCAGGCCCGCACGTTCGGCCGCCGCGAGGTCGCCCAGCGACGCGCCGAGCCGGCCGGCGGCGCGATCGAGCACGTCCAGCTCGACGTGGTGGTCGAGGGCCGCCACCAGCAGGCAGGACCGGGTGGCGTCGGGGAGGTCCGCGACCCGGTCGCGGAATCCGGTCAGCACCCGGTCCGTGACGGCCGTGGCCGTACCGAGGGAGAACGGCAGCGGGAGCAGCGCGCCGCCGCGCTGCCCGGCGGTGAGCATGCGGGGCAGCTCGATCAGCGCCAGCGGGTTGCCCCCGGCCTCGGCGAGAAGGTGGTCGCGCACGGCCGGCGGCAGGCCGGCGGCCTGCTCGGCGAGCAGCTTCCGGGCGGCCTCGGCGTCCAGCTCGCCCAGCCGCAGCTCCGGCAGCCCTCTGGCGGGGAAGGCGCCGTCGCCGTCGCGCGCGGCGAACAGGACCGTCACCGGCTCGGCGTGCAGGCGGCGGGCGGCGAACAGCAGCGCGTCGGCCGACTCGCCGTCCAGCCACTGCGCGTCGTCGACCAGGCACAGCACCGGGCTCGCCGCCGACAGCTCCACCAGAAGGCTGAGCGTCGCCAGCCCGACCAGGAAGCGGTCGCCGCGGATGGCGCCGCCCTGGCCGAGCGCGCCGCGCAGCGCGTCGGCCTGCTGCGGCGGCAGGGCCCGCGCGTGCTCCAGGATCGGGCGCAGCAGCAGGTGCAGGGCGGCGAACGGCAGGTCGGCCTCGGACTCGACGCCGGTCACCCGCAGCACGCGGGCCTCCGTCGCTCGCGCGGCCGCGTCCTCCAGGAGCGCCGACTTGCCGATGCCCGCCTCGCCCCGCACGACCAGGGCGCCGGAGCGGGCCGCGAGCAACTCGCCGAGGACGGCCTGTTCGGCCTGACGCCCGTACAGCGTGACGTTGACGTGCTCCACGGGTGTTCCTCCGGGCTCGGTCGGACGGGCTGGCAAGGATCATAGGCTTCGCCCGGCTTCCGGCTCGCATGGGCGGCGACGGTCACCATACGGTCTTCAGAGGGCGGTCAGCACCCGCGGGCCTTCCTCCGTCACCGCCACCGTGCGCTCCACGTGCGCCGCCCAGCGCCGGCTCACGCTCCGCAACGTCCACCCGTCGTCGTCCACCTGGTAGCGGCCGTCGCTGCCCGCCACCAGCATGGGCTCGATCGCCAGCACCATCCCCGGTCGCAGCACGAGCCCCCGGCCGTCCCTGCCGGTGTTCGGCACCGGCGGATCCTCGTGCATGTGCCGGCCGATCCCGTGTCCGCCGAACCCGCTCATCACCGCGAGTCCCGACGTCTTGGCCACCGCGCCGATCGCCGCGCTCACGTCGCCCAGGCGGTTGCCCGGCACCATCTTGGCGATCCCCGCCGCGAGGGCCCGCTCGGCCGCCTCGATGAGCCCCTCGCGGTCGTGGTCCGCGCCCACCGTGATCGAGAACGCCGCGTCGCCCGCCCACCCGTCCAGGTAGGCGCCCGCGTCCACGCTCAGCAGGTCGCCCTCGCGCAACCGGTAGCCGTCGGGGATGCCGTGCACGATCGCGTCGTTGACCGAGGTGCAGATCACCTTCGGGTAGGGCGTCGGGGCGAAGTCGGGCTGGTAGTTCAGGAACGCCGAGGTGGCCTTGTGATCGGCGATCACCTGTTTGGCCGCCTCGTCCAGTTCCGCCAGCCGTACTCCTGGGGCCACCAGTTGCCGGGCCGCTTCCAGTGCTCTGGCCACCACACGGCCCGCTTCGCGCATGGCGTCGATCTCGCCCGGGGTCTTCAGTTCCATCATGAGCGATAACTATACCGGTATTACTATACCGATGGACAGGGTGGGTGGCGCGTTACAGGCTGCGGGTCGTGGCGCAGGCCCATCGCGGAATCGGATCGTAGGCGTGCACGTCGTGTGCCGGCACCACGTGCATCCGGTCGGCCAGGCTGATGACGCGCAGCAGCCCTTCGCGCACCCGCGCGGGCTGGACGTCGGCCAGCACGCGCAGCATCTTCGGCCGCTCCGCCCGCAGCGTCACGCCCTCCATCTGCCAGGTCAGATCGCCGATGAAGGCGAACCGGCGAGCGTCGGGAAGGCTGACGAAGACCACGACGGAGCCGTCCGTGTGCCCACCGGCCTCGACGATGACGACCGAGCCGTCGCCGTACACGTCGTGACTGCTCGGGAAGCCGAGGTACGGCGGGCCGTCGAACGTGTACGAGTGGACCTGCCGGCGACCGGCGATGCCGCGGAACAACGCCGCGTCCTTGGCGCGTTCGACGTACCGGCCCTCGGCGGGGTTCATCCAGATCGGCACGTCGAGGTCTTCCAGGCCGCTGACATGGTCCCAGTGCGCGTGGGTGATGAGGACGCCGCGCAGGCGGCCCAGGTCGTAGTTCTTCGCCCGCAACTGCTCGTCTACCGTGGCCCCGAGTTCGTGCGGGGTGCGCCGGTAGGACGGCATGGCCGCGATGTGCGCCTCGACGCCGGCGCCGAATCCGGCGTCGATCAGCAGGTCGCCCGCCGGGTGCTGAACGAGTACGGCGGTGGCCGCGAACCTTCGCACGTCGCCGAACGATCCGCCGCGGTAGGCCAGGGCGGCCCGATTCTCGTACGTGCCGGTCGGGAGCTGGAAGATCGCCATGCCCTCCGGCGGTGCCGCCTGCGGCAGCGGGCCCGTCCACGGCGCCGGCGCCGGGAGCGGCGCGGGCCGGAAGGAGCGGACGACGAGGAACACCGCGGCGGTGGCGGCCAGCGCCACACCGGTCCACACATAGATCATGGTGCGTCGTGCCTTTCTGCGGCTGCGGTCGTCCAGCCCCTCGATTGCATCGCGCCGCCGGCAGGGGCGTCCAACACCTGATGAGAGGCGGCGATACCCTGAGGGTATGGTCGATCTGCGCACTCTCGGCTACTTCGTCGCGGTGGCCGAAGAGCTCAACGTGGGCCGGGCGGCAGCCCGGCTGCACATGTCGCAGCCCCCGCTGAGCAGAGCGATCCAGAAGCTCGAAGTGGAGCTCGGCGCCGAGCTGTTCACCCGTTCCGCTCGCGGCATGGCATTGACCCAGGCCGGTCACGCGCTGCTGCCGGAAGCGCGGGAGGTGCTCGCCAGGGTCGAGTCGTTGCCGTCGCTGGTGGCGCAGACGGCGGAGGTGCGCACGCTCACCATCGGGACGCTCGCCGACAGCGTGGATCGTGCCGGCGGCGCGCTGATCGAGGTGTTCCGTTCGCGTTACCCCGGTGTGGAGATCCGCATCGTCGAGGGCGACCTCACCGATCCGACCATCGGCGTCGGCCGCGGGCTCGTGGACGTGGCCGTCACCCGCACCCCGTTCACCGCCAACGGCGTCGCCGTCGCCGAGATCCGGCGCGACCCGGTTGGCATCGTCATGCGCGACACCGACCCGCTCGCCGCCCGGGAACGGCTTCAGCTACGAGACGTGCGGGACCGCCGGTGGTTCCGCATCCCCGACACGGCGGATCCGCTCTGGCGCGACTACTGGGCAGGCGGGCGCGTGAACCAGGACGACACCATCGTGCGAACCGTACGCGAATGCATCAAAGCCGTCCTGTGGTCACACGCCATCGGCCTCGCACCGCTGACCATCAGCCGGGCGCCCGGCATCGTCGTCGTGCCGATCGACGACGTCGCGCCGAGCCCGCTCGTCGTCGCCTGGCGGCGGCGGGATCGCAGGTCGCTCATCCACGGCTTCGTGGAGGTGGCGACGACCATCGCGCGACCGCCTGACGTGGCGACGAGCGCCGCGCGAGCGGCTCCCGTCCGCTGACGGCTTCGCGCATGGCGGCTCCTGGAGGTTCAGCGTCTGCGCTTGAGGAGGCGGCGCACGACGAGGGCGACGACGGCGCCCACGGCGGCCAGCACCAGGACGGGACGCTTCTTCGCCTTGGTGACGGCGTCGCCCGCCTTCTCCTTCGCCGTCGCCATCACCTCGTCCGCCTGGTCTCGCACCCTGCTGGGCACGTCGGCTTTGGCGGCCAGCGCCTCGACGGTGTCGCCCAGGTCCTGTCTCGTCCGGACGATGTCCTGCTTCACCGCTTCCTCGCCCGGCTCCTGCTCAGGCTGGACGTCCGAGTCCTGGGTGGCCTCCGGGAGCGGACGGTCGTCCGCGGGGCGTTCTTCCGCGATGGGCGGCTGCGGGACGAACGTCTCGTGCGACTCGCGCTCCGCCTCGTCGGCCAGGGCGTTCTCCGCCGCTCCCGGCCTGGTCGGGGGCACGTTCACCGAGATGTCGTCCGTCGGGGTGCCCACCGTCGCCCGGCGCGCGCCCACGTTTCCCGCGTTGTGTTCCCGGTCCATGCCGGGGTCTGCCTCGGTCATCTCCGGGCCCTCTCCTTCACCACGTCGACGTCCGTCTTGAGGCTGTCGATCGCCTGGGTCGGCACCGGGGGAGTGGCCCGCCGTACCTGGGACCTGCCCGCCAGGGCGAGCACGCCCGCGAGCGCCAGCAGCGCCCCCGCCACCACCCCGGCGGCCGCCCAAGCGGGCAGCACCAGGGCCAGCAGCAGGATCACGGCCGCGACCAGCGCGGCGGCGCCGAAGAACGCGGTCATCCCCGCCGCGCCGAACAGCCCGGCGCCGAAGCCGGCCCGCCGCCCCTTGCCCTTGAGTTCGAGCGCGGCCAGCCGCATCTCGTCGCGGACCAGCCTGCTCACCTGCTCGGACAACTGCCCGACCAGCTCAGCGGTGGACAGGTTGCCCTTCGGGTTCTCCCTCACGGCCGTCACCTCCTCCGATGAGGTAGGCGCCTACCCAGCCTGCGGGCGCTCTATCACCGCTGTTCAGCCAGGGGCGCAGAGCTGGGAGGTCAGGGTGGTGCGGGCCCATGCCTCCCAGGCGTCCGGGGACCAGTCCCGGTCCCGGACGAAGATCAGATAGAGCTCCGGGCTGAGCAGGCCGTACAGCAGGTCCGCCGCCATCCCGGCGGTCAGGCCGGGACGGGCGTCGGGCTTGCCGGCCAGGGCTTCGGCCGCCGCGTACTGCACGGTGTAACGCGGGTCGGGACCGTCCGGCCACTGTGCGGCGATCTCGGGGTCGGTGGCCGCGGCGGCCGCGATCAGCGGCATGATCGGGGCGACCCGGCCCAGGATCTCCCGGGTGCCCTGGACGTGGGCGCGCAGTTGCCCGGCGGCCGTGGGCTCGGCGCACGCGGCGCGAAACCACTCCCGATCCATGGTGGCGACCGGCTCGGTGTCCCCGGCGATGGACGCGTCGACGACGTCCTTGAACAGCGTGCGCTTGTTGCCGAAGACGAAGTAGACCGTCTGGACGGCAACCCCCGCCCGATCCGCCACCTCCTGAAGGCTCGTCGCCCCGTAACCCTGCGCGACGAACAGCTCGCGAGCCGCCGCCACGACCTTTTCGCGGGTACGGCGCGAGCGCTCGGCTCGCTTGTCCGGCCGCTTGACTCGATCCATGAGGCGAGTATATCTCTAGAGTCAATCACTAGAGTTCAACTACAAACTCTTGGAGGAGTCCGATGGACGACAAGCAGCGAGACCGCGAGGAAGAGTCCGTCTACCGCGCACTGGAGGGCTACTACCGGGGCGGCAAACCGCCGTGGGACACCGGCGTGACACCGCCCGAGCTGTCCGCCCTGGTCGAGGGGGACGGCGCGCTGCCGCCCGGCCGCGCCCTCGAACTCGGCTGCGGCACCGGGACCAACGCCGTCTACCTCGCCCGGCACGGCTGGGACGTGGCCGCCGTGGACGTGATCGAGCACGCCGTCGACCAGGCCGGGAAGAAGGCCGAGGCGGCGGGAGTGGCGGTACGGCTGCTGCACGGAGACGCCACCCGCCTCGACGAACTGGACGTGCCCGGCCCCTTCGACCTGTTCTTCGACCTGAGCTGCTACTGCGGCATCCCGCTGCACCGCCGCGACGCCTACGCCGCCGGGCTGACGCACCGCGCCGCTCCAGGAGCGCGGCTGCTGATGTTCGGGTACGGCCCCGAGCCGCTCGGCAACCCGACCTCCGAGATCACCTCATGGGCGGCGGGGGTCACGGCCGACGAACTCCGCACCAGGTTCCCCGGCTGGGAACTGGTCGAGGTCACACCGGGCACCAACTCGGTGCCGACCTTCTGGTTCACGCTGCGCCGCAGCGCCTAGACACCGTGTGTCCCGCCGGCGTGCGGGCATCCTGGACTCATGACTCAGATGCCGCCGTCGGCCGACCGGTTCGACTTCGCGTTCGACGACCGTTACCGGTGGCCGCTGTGGTTGCTGGGCATCCGCCCCGGCAACTGCGCGGTCATGGTCACCGAACGCGGCGTCCGGGCCCGGTTCGGCCCGTGGGAGCTGGTCACCGACCTGCCGAACCTGGCCGGTGCCGAGCTCAGCGGTCCGTACGCGGCGATCAAGGCCATCGGGCCGCGGATCTCCCTGGCCGACCGAGGGCTGACCTTCGGAACGAACACTAGGCAGGGCGTGTGCCTGCGCTTTCACCACCCGGTGAACGGCGGCGAGCCGATCGGATTGATGCGCCACCCCGGTCTGACCGTCACCGTGGCGGATCCGGCCGCGCTCATCCGGCGGCTTCAGCCGTACCTCGAACGGGGGT
The DNA here is from genome assembly GCF_044456745.1 of Nonomuraea sp. NPDC050790. Taxonomy (NCBI): domain Bacteria; kingdom Bacillati; phylum Actinomycetota; class Actinomycetes; order Streptosporangiales; family Streptosporangiaceae; genus Nonomuraea; species Nonomuraea sp. NPDC050790. The sequence goes on from NZ_JBITGF010000001.1 coordinate 491,126, forward strand.
GAGCGGCCCGGCCCTCAGCGAGCTGCGTGGGCCGTCCGTGCTTCGCCAGTGTTCCAGCACGTGGTCGGCGAAGCGGCCTTCGAGCGCCTGGGTGGTCTGGACGCCCAGCACCACGTCGGCGGCCAGGTCCGGCTCGGTCAGCAGGAGGTCGCCGATGACGTCGCGGCGCAGCACGAGCTCGTGCACCGCGTCGGCCTCGACGTGCTCGGAGAAGAAGATCGCCTCGACGCCCAGGCGCCGCAGGCCGCGGTCGATCCGGTCGGCGCTGGGCGCGGTGGTGATCTCGGCGGCGGCGAAGTGGCCCACCAGCGCTCCGCGCAGGCGGCGATGCAGGCCGTACAGCGACATCATGTTCACGATCGCCAGCATGGGGGCGGGCACGCGGTCGAGGTAGAAGCCGTAGCCGGAGTCCAGGCCCAGCTCGTCCATCAGGTCGGCGAACAGTCGCGCGTGTACCATCTCGGCCCTGCCGCCGCCGAACTCGTCGAACTCGACCGCGACCAGCGCCGCCTTGGCCCGTCCCGACAGCCGGGGGATCACCCAGGCGTGCGGGTCGGCCTCCTTCAGGTGGTAGACGGAGCGGTGCACGACGTACTCGCGCAGTTGCCACAGCTCGGCGTGGTCGCGCAGATGATGCGAGACGCCCTCGTCATCGGCGCGTTCCACCAGCAGGTCCTCCAGGACCGAGGGCACGTCGGCGCCGCCGTCGGTCACCTCGCGCAGGCCGGACAGGAACACGTCCTCCATCGCGGCGCGCAGGCGCAGCAGGTCAGGGTCCCACTCCCACGCGGGCGCGACCCGGTCGAAGCCGCGGTAGTGCAGCTCGTAGCAGACGTAGAGGGCGAGCTGCAGGTCCTCACAGAACGGATCATCCGGTACGGCAGGCCAGGCCCCCTCCACACCAGGAACGGACAGCGCCGCGATCACCGCCTCCGACAGCGGTCCGCGCGGGCCGGGAAGGACGCTCATGGCGAGCCCTCCTCCGCCTGGCCGCGTCTCCTGCGCCGGTGACTGGCGTCGCAGAAGGGGAGGCGCCGGCTGCGGCGGCAGGCGCACAGGGCGACCAGGAAGCGCTCCGATCTGACCGTGCTCCCATCCTCGAGGACGACCTCGACCGGCCCCTCGACGAGCATCGGCCCGCCGGGCACCATCGTGACGCGGGTGTCACGCCGCGTTGCGGGTTCGGTCGGCACGGATGACCACCAGTTCCTCATGACGTTGCCCGGGGCTGATCAGCCCGTGGGCTTCGAGCAGTTTCGCCCGGCCGCGCATGACCGGGCCGAACGGTTCGAGCTGCCGGGCGACCACCTCGGCGGCGAGGCCCTCGCACCTGAGCCGGTACAGCGACTCGCGCACCCCGCTCAGCGACGACTGCACGAGGAGCAGCGTTCCGCCGCTGGTCAGGTGCGCGCTCGCATGCCGGCAGATGCGGTCGAGCAGCCTGCGGCCGTCGGCTCCCGCGTTCCAGGCGCGGCTGGCGCTGTGCGGGGCGGGCTGGGCCTCGATCCCGGGCACGTACGGCGGGTTGGCCAGGATGAGGTCGAAGCGTTCGCCGTCCACGGGGGCGAACAGGTTGCCGCGGATCACCCGCAGCCGCAGCCCCCGCAGCACCGCGTTGAAACGCGCGGACAGCACGGCACGAAGGGACAGGTCGATCGCGGTCACCTCGGCTTCCGGCCCGCGGGCGGCGATCACCGCCAGCGCGCCGGTGCCGGTGCCCAGGTCCAGGATCCTGCCCCCGGGCGGCAACGCCAGCCGGCCCAGAGCCTGGGCCAGCATCCTTGTATCCCCTTGCGGGCGATACACCCCCGGCAGGCGCAGCAAGAACATGCCCAGCAACTACCCCAAAGCGGACTTATAACACGTGACAGGGGTAGAAGTGGGCGATGGGGACATTCGGCGTGGAGGAAGAGTTCTTCCTGGTGGAAGCGCATTCCGGCCAGCCGGCGGAGCGGGCGTCAGCCGTTCTGGAGGGGGCGGGACGCCATCCCGGCGCCGAACAATGGGGCGGATACCACGCCGAGCTGCACCAGACCCAGGTGGCCGCCACCGGCGTGTGTCACGACCTCGGCGAGATCCGCGGGCAGATCGAGCACGCGCGCGGCGCCCTGGCCCACGCGGCCCATGGGCTCGGGCTCCGGGTGCTGAGCACGGCCACACCGCCCCTGACCTCGGCCGCCCCGCCCGCGTTCACCTCCGGAGACCGCTTCCGGCGCATCGGCGACGCCTACGCCGCCCTGGTGAACCGGTACGAGTCGTGCGGCTGCCACGTCCACGTCGGCGTGGACGACCGGGACACCGCGGTCGCCGTCATGAACCACCTGCGACGCCGTGCTCCAGGCCGCCCTCACCAGGGCTGCGGTCGCCACGGCCTTGGCGGAGCTGGCCGCCGGGCGGCAGGCGCCCGCGGCCGACGACCAGGTGTGCGCCGCCGCCGTGTGGAACGCCGCCCGCCACGGCCTCGACGGTCCGGGCGTGGACGTGGTCGCGGGGACGCGGCGGCCTGCCGTACGCCTGCTGGAAGCCTTCGTCCGGCACGTCACGCCCGCGCTGGAGGCCGCTGGAGATCTGCCGGAGGTGCGGGCGTCGCTGGCCAGGCTGCGGCGGCGCGGGACGGGGGGCGCATGGCAGCGCCGAATCCGCCGCTCCGGCCCCGAGGCGCTGCTGGAGGCACTGACACCCGGTTCCGGTCCGCGACGTCCGCAGGGGCTCGGCGAGCCGGTGGTGAACGGAGCGGGTGAGACCACGACGCGTCGTGTATTGAGTGGCGGGTCAGCCTGGCATCGTCTCGCCACCGACCGGGGCGAGGATCTCGCCGGTGTAGTAGGAGGACAGACGGTCCGCGGCGAAGAAGACGTAGGACGGCGCGATCTCGTCGGGCTGGGCGGCGCGTTTCATGGGCGCCTGCCGGCCGAACTGCTCGACCTTCTCCGGGGGCATGGTGGCGGGGATCAGCGGCGTCCAGACCGGTCCCGGTGCGACCGCGTTGACCCGGATGCCCCGTTCCATCAGCGTCTGCGCAAGTGAGTAGGTGAAGGCGTTGACCGCGCCCTTCGTGGCGGCGTAGTCGATGAGGTCCTTGTTGCCGCGCAGGCCGTTGACCGAGGAGGTGTTGACGATCGCGGCTCCGCGCGGCAGGTGGGCGAGCGCCGCTCTGGTGATCCAGAAGTAGCTGCCGATGTTGACGGCGAACGTGCGTTCCCACTGCTCGTCGGACAGTTCCTCCAGGCCGTTCACGGGAGACTGGGTGGCGACGTTGTTGACCAGGAGGTCCAGGCCGCCGAGCGCCTTCGCGGCGTCGCCGACCACCTGCGCGCAGTGCGCGGGCGCGGCCAGGTCGCCGGGCAGCAGGACGCAGGTGCGGCCGCACTCCTCGACCAGCGATCTGGTGTGCTCGGCGTCGGCGTGCTCGCTGAGGTAGGCCACGGCCACGTCGGCGCCCTCCTTGGCGAACGCCACCGCGACCGCGCGGCCGATGCCCGAGTCGCCGCCGGTGACCAGTGCCTTGCGCCCGGCCAGGAGATCGCGTCCGGTATAGGCGCGCATCTCGTCCTGCGGCTCCGGGTCCATCGCATCGGAGTACCCGGGGTACGGCTGCTGCTGCGCCGGCTGAGCGGTGTCTTCGTTGTCACTGGTCATGACCGACCGCTACCCCCGCACCAGGCTCTTGAACAGTCACTGCCAGGCCGTCAGGTCAGGTTTCCGCTTCTCAGCGGGGGTAGGCGTGCCGTACACCTCCGAGGGGAGACGGCACATGAGAGTCGTCGTCGTGGGCGCCACCGGCAACGTCGGCACGAGCGTCCTGAACGCGCTGCGCGTGGATCCGGCCGTCACCGCCGTGGTCGGCGTGGCCGATCGGCGGCCGGAACGCGATTTCGGCGCCAAGACGAGCTGGCAGACGGCGGACGTGACCCGGGACGATCTGGTCGCCGTCTTCCGGGGCGCCGACGTGGTCATCCATCTGGCCTGGCTGTTCCAGCCCATCCGCGACAGCGCCGTCACCTGGCGCGCCAACGTCCTGGGCAGCATGCGCGTGTTCGACGCGGTGGCCAGGGCGGACGTCCCGGCTCTGGTGTACGCCTCGTCGGTCGGCGCCTACTCGCCGGGCCCCCGTGACCGGGTCGTCGACGAGTCGTGGCCCACCCACGGCTGGCCACGCGCCGCGTACGGCAGGGAGAAGGCGTACGTCGAGCGCGCCCTCGACGTCTTCGAACGTGATCACCCCGACATCCGCGTCGTCAGGCTCCGGCCCGGCTACGTCTTCCAGCGCGCCGCGGCCAGCGAGCAGCGCCGCCTGTTCGCCGGGCCGTTCCTGCCGGGCAGGCTCGTGAAACGGGTGCCCGTCCTTCCCGACCTGCCGGAACTGCGGCTGCAGACGGTCCACGCCGAGGACATGGGGCAGGCCTACCGGCTGGCCGCCGTGCGGCCGGTGTCGGGTCCGTTCAACATCGCGGCCGACCCGGTGCTGACCACGCGTGAGCTGGCGGAGATGCTGGGCGCCCGGACGGTGACCGTACCTCCGTGGCTGGCACGCGGCGCGCTGGCCGCGGCCTGGCACGCCCACCTCGTCCCCGCCTCGCCGGGCCTGTTCGAGATGGCGATGCACGTGCCGGTCATGGACACGACCAGAGCACGCACCGAACTCGGTTGGAGCCCCCGGCACAGCGCGGGCGACGCCGTACGCGAGATGATCGAGGGACTGTCGGAGGGCGCCGGTCTGGACACGCCGCCGCTGAAACCGGACGGCTCACGCCTGGACGAACTGGCCTCGGGAGTGGGCGAACGACGCTGAAGGCGGCCCACCCCGGCCGGGTTCCGTTCGACACCCCTTCCGAGCTGCGGGAAACTCCTCGGGATGACGACAGGGCTCCTGGCCCGCATCGTCGGCGACACGGCTTGACCTAGGAGTAACGCGATGGCACTGGTAGGCAGGGAGGTCGAACGAGCGCGGGTTCAACGCCTTCTGAGCGACGCACGCGGCGAACGCAGCGGCGCGCTGGGGCTGCGGGGCCCGGCGGGCATCGGGAAGTCGGTGCTCCTCGACCACGCGGTGTCCATCGCCGAGACCGAGGGCATGCGCGTGGTCCGCGGAACGGGGGTCGAGTCCGACTCCGAGCTGGCCTACGGCGGGCTGCACCAGCTCCTGTTCCCGCACTTGGATCGGCTGGAGGCGCTCCCCGCTCCGCAGGCCAGGGCGCTGCGGTGCGCCTTCGGCATGGCGGAGGGAGACGAGGTCAACCGGTTCCTGATCTCCGCCGGGACCCTGTCGTTGCTCGCCGACCTGGCGGAGGACGCCCCGCTGCTGTGCGTGGTCGACGACCTGCAATGGCTCGACCAGGGGTCCCTGGAGGCGCTGTTGTTCGCGGCCCGCCGGTTCGTGGCCGATCCCATCGCGATGCTGTTCGCGGTGCGCGAGACGACGGTGCCGTTCGAGGTCGCGGGCGTCGAGGTCGTGGACCTGTCCGGCCTCGCCGCGCCCGATGCCGGCCGCCTGCTCGACGACCACGCGCCGGCACTCGTCGAACCGGTGCGAGCCCGGGTCCTCACGGAGTCCGGCGGCAACCCCCTGGCCATCATCGAGCTCGGGTCGTCGCGGCAGGCGGCCAAGGACGTCGACGCGTCCGACCCGGCCGAGCAGGTCGGCCCGCTGCCGGTGACCCGCCGTGTGCAGGAGGCGTTCCGCCACCAGATCGTGCGGCTGCCCGAGCCCGCCCAGCGCGCGCTTCTGGTGGCGGCGGCCGACCTGGCGGCGCCGCTGACGACGATCCTGCACGTGATCGAGTCCCTCGGCGGCGCCGCCGGCGACCTGGCTCCCGCCGAAGGCGACCGGCTGGTCTGGATCGACAGCCGGGTCACCTTCCGCCACCCCCTGGTACGGGCTGCCGCCTACCAGGACGCGCCCCTGCACCGGCGGATCGAGGTCCATCGCGCCTACGCCGAGGCGCTGCGCGCGGACGCCGACGCCGACCGCCGGGCGTGGCACCTCGCCGCCGCCACCACCGCCCCCGACGAGACCGTGGCCGCCGAACTGGAAGCCGTGGCGGAACGGGCCTGGCACCGAGGCGGCGCGATGGCGATGTCCGCCGCCTACGACCGCGCCGGTCGGCTCAGCGCCGACCGGGAGCTCAAGGCCCGGCGCATCGCCCGGGCCAGCCAGGCCGCGTTCGACGCCGGCAAGGCCGACCGCGCCGCCCGGCTGGCGGCCGAGGCACTCTCGCTCACCACCGACCCCGGCATCCGGGCCGCGGCCATCTACACCCGTGGCGCCGTGGAGTACGAACGCACCTCGCCGCGGGCCGATGCGGAACTGACGCTCGAAGCCGCCGCCCTGGTGTGCGACACCGATCCGGAGCGCGCCGCGCTCACGCTCTACGAGGCCGCGCACGCCGCCCGGCACGGAGCGGCGCACGACCTCCTGCGGCGTGCCGCGGAGCTGATGCACGGGTTCACCCCGCCGGAGCACTGGGCGTCCGTCGTCGCCGCCCTGCTCGGGTGGGCGGAGCTCTTCGCCGGCCGCCCGGAACTGGCCGTCGGCCCGATGCGCGATCTTCACGCCGCCATCCGCGCGGGCGACGACCTGACGCATCGCATCACGGCCGGGTTCGGCGGGCTCATGATCGCGGACGAGGACCGTGTCATCGCCGGAACCGAGGACATGCTGGCCGAGGTGCGGGCCAACGGGGCGCTGGGATGGGTCCCGTACATCCTGAACGTGCTCGCCGTGGCGCGGCTGTTCCGCGGCGAGTTCGCCGACGCCCGCGCCTGCGTGGCCGAGGGCGCGTCCGTCGGCGACGAGCTCGAGAACCCGACGGAGAGCCTGGCACACCGGTCGATCGAGGTGTGGCTGCACGCCGTGTCGGGTGACGAGGCACGCTGCCGGGCTCTCGCCGGGGAGGTGCTCCCGCGAGCCCGAGCCCGGCACCGGGTCAACGCCGAGATCGCGGCCTGGGGCCTCGGCATGCTCGACCTGTCCGCCCGGCGGTTCGCGGAGGCACTCGACACGCTCGAAGAAGTGTCCCAAGGCCCGGCGAGCCGCGACCTCCTGGTCCGCGCGGTGCCGGACCTGGTGGAAGCGGCCGTGCGCGCCGGCCTGCCGGATCGCGCCCACGCAGCCCTGGCTGAGTTCCGCCACTGGGCCAAGTGCGTCGACCGCCCGGTCGCCGCCGGGCTCGTCCTGCGCTGCCAGGCCCTGCTGGCCGACGACGGCGACGCCGACGCGCTGTACGCCGAGGCGCTGCGCCTGCACGAACGGCACGGCGGCCCGTATGAGCGTGCCCGTACCCAACTGGTCTATGGCGAGTGGCTGCGCCGCCGGCGCCGCCGTACCGAGGCCCGCGCCCATCTCGCGGGGGCGGTGTCCGCGTTCGAGCGCCTCGGCGCGCGGCTGTGGGCCGAGCGGGCGCGCGGTGAGCTGGCCGTCTTCGGCGAGCGGGGCGACGAACCTCAGCACAGCGGCCCGCTCACGCTGTTGACGCCACAGGAACTTCAGGTGGTACGGCTGGCCGCCACCGGTCACACGAACAAGGAGATCGCCGCCCAGTTGTTCCTGAGTCCGCGAACCGTCGGCCACCACCTCTACAAGGCCTACCCGAAGCTCGGCGTCACGGGTCGCGCCGAACTGACCGACCTCGTCTAGCGTCCCGCCGTTGCTGAAGCCACGCCTGTCCAAGCCTCGAGGCAGAAGATCGGGCCCATAGACTCGGGGTTCTTGAGATCTTCGTACACGCCGGACAGATCGTGGCGCAGGACTTGCGAGGTTCGGGGGAGGCTGGCGCATGCGAGTGAGCGAGTTAGGAGCGGCCCGCGGTGGCCAGGAGCGGTCCGCCATCGCGCGGATGCGGGGACTGCCGCGAGAGCGCCTCGCCGCATGAACCCGCTGGGCGGCACCGATCCCAAGAAGATCGGGAGATACCGACTGCTGGGCGTCCTGGGAGAAGGCGGTCAGGGCGCCGTCTACCTGGGCGAAGGGCCGGACGGTGACCAGGCCGCGATCAAGATCCTGCACGCCGGGGCGGCGCTCGATCCCGGAGCGCGGCGGCGCTTCTTCGCCGAGGCCGAGGCGGCTCGCCGGGTGGACATCTTCTGCACCGCCCAGGTCCTCGACGTCGGCACCCACGAACGCCGGCCGTACATCGTCAGTGAGTACATCAGGGGCATCTCACTCGCCGACCACGTACGCCGGCGCGGGCCCTGGACGGGCAGCGGCTTTCACCGGCTGGCCATCACCACGATCACGGCGCTGGCCGCCATCCACCGAGCCGGCGTGGCGCACCTGGACTTCAAGCCGGGCAACGTCATCCTCGGCGAGGAGGGCCCGGTCGTCATCGACTTCGGCATCGCGCAGGTCGTCGACCAGACGATGATCAGGTCGGGGGCCATCGGAACGCCGGGGTACATGGCGCCGGAGCAGATTTCCGAGGAGGCGACCGGGCCCGCGTCGGACGTGTTCGGCTGGGCCGCGACGATGGTCTACGCCTGTGCCGGCCACCCGGCCTTCCCCGGCTCCAACGTGCCGTCGATCATCAACGCGATCCTCAGCCGGCCGCCCGACCTGTCCGGAGTGCCGTCCTCGCACGCTCCGTTGCTGGCCCGGTGCCTGGACAAGGACCCCGCGCGACGCCCCGGCACGGATGAGATCGGGCGGATGCTCACCGGGCAGGCGCCGATGGATCGCCGCCGTCCCGCGTGGCGGCGCCCCGGGACCCTTGTCGTCGCGGCCGCCGCGCTCACCGCCGTCGTCGTCGCGGTTCCGCTCGTGCGGGGCCTGACGGAAACCGCCGCACCGGGACCCTCACCGTTCGCCGCGGCGCCCATGGCCACACGGCTGGCCAAGCCCGCGGGACTGACCTACGGCGAGATGTACACGCTGGGACAGATCGAGGTCGGGGGACGGCAGATCGTGGTGGGCGGCGGATTCGGCGGGGCCCTGGCCACCTGGGATGCGCGCACCGGCCTGCAGGTCGGCGAGAAGATGCCCGTCGGCGACTTGATCCACAAGCTGGCCCTGACGCGCATCGGCGACGAGGCGCTCGCGCTCGCCGCGAGCTCCGACGGAACGGTCACCGTATGGGACCTCGCCACCTGCCGGCGGCGCGGGGTGCTCGACAACGAAGACCAGGTCGCGATGACCGCGGTGGCAGGCGCCACGGTCGCGGGCAAGGCGGTCGTGGTCGCCGCCGGGAGCGACCACAGGCTCCGGATGTGGGACCTGTCCACCGAGCGGCCCGTCGGCGGGCCCTTCGGCGGGCACACCGGGCGTGTCCAGGATCTGGCCGTCGCCGAGGTGAACGGGCGGCAGGTGGCGATCAGCGTGAGCGACGACGGCACCGTGCGGCGCTGGGATCTGGCCGCCCGCGAGCAGATCGGCGACCCGCTGTGGAGCGGATCCGGCCGCGTCTCCGCCGTCGCCACCGGCGAACTCGACGGCAGGCCGTACGCGGTCAGCGGCCACAGCGACGGGCGGGTGATCGTATGGGACCTCACCACGGGCAGGGTTCATGTGGGCGGCCGGCTGAGCGGCGAAGGTGAAGGCGTCCGCGCGGTGGCGGTCGTGGCCTCCCGCGACAGGACCCTCGTCGCCGCCGGTGACCTCGCCGGCAAGGTGCGGCTGTGGGACATGAGGACCGGAGTGGAGCGCCTGCCGCCACTACGCGGACACCGCCAGATCAACGCCGTGAGCCTGGCCTTCCTTACGGACCGGATCACCGTGGTGACGGCAGGCTCGGAGGGCACCACCCAGATCTGGCGGTTGACGCCATAGAGGGGCGGTGGAGGCAGGCCGTCGATCCGAGCTTCAGAGGTAAGGGCCGGTCATCGATCTGCCGGACATAGGTAACGGTGACCGATGCCGTACCGGGGAGCCCCGGCCTAACGTTCAGGCAGTGGTCGCCGGACGATCCAGCGACCACCCTGACGAGGAGATGACAATGACGCAGTACTTTCTGAGCATCCCCCACGCCTCCGACGAGGAGCCGACGATGGAGAGCATGGACCCCGCGGAGCTGCAGGAGGCTATCGCCGCGGTCGGTGCGTTCAACACCGCGCTTCAGGAGGCGGGCGCGTTCGTGTCGGCCGGCGGCCTGCAGCCGCCGTCGAGCGCGACCACCGTGGACTACTCCGGTGACAGCCCCGTGCTCACCCCGGGCCCGTTCGTCAAGGCCGACGAGTACCTGGGCGGCTTCTGGATCATCGAGGCCGAGAACGACGACGTCGCGATCGAATGGACCAAGCAGGTCTCGCGGGCGCTGCGCAGCAGGATCGAGGTGCGCGCCCTCCAGGAGGCGCCTCCCGCCTGACATTCCACAGCCCGGTGGCGGCTACCGACAGCGTCGGTGGCCGCCACCGGGCTTTGTCGCGTACCCGGCGCCCGCTCGCGAGGAGCGCGAGCTGTGTCCGGGTCTGTCCCGTCTGGTGGAATCGCTGGCCTGATGGCGGTTCGCGAGGTTCATTGGAGGCACGACCAAGGAGCCCGTTCCGAAAGGGGAACCGTCCATGATCAGGACAGTGAGCCGTGTTGTCGTGGCTTCCTTACCCGTGTGCGCCCTGCTTACGGGCCTCGTCCAGCCTGCTTCGGCCGCCTCCGCCGCCGCGTGCAGCTCGACCGCCGTGAACCGAAGCGCGGCGTATTCGCTGTGCACGCCGTTCGTCATCCTCTCCCAGCACCGGGTCAAGATCACGTGCGGGACCGGGCCGACCCGCAGAACCGCCTACGGACCCTGGAAGAACTACGGGACACGGTCCAGCGCGACCTGCCCGATCGGCTTCCTCATCGGCCACACCTACCAGACCCGCTCCTCGAACTGCCTCCTCCCCGACTCCGGCGACGACGCGGCCCGCGAGGAGTCGGTGGCCTGTTAGACCGGGCACCGGGCTGATCCGGCTCGCCAGGAGCCGGACGCCCGCGTTCAGGTGGGAACATGTTGTCCGGTTCGACGCGATGGCTCCACGATCTGCTGTTCGCGGCACCCGCCTCGGTTGCTCCGCCGTTGGCCGCGCCGTCCACGTGTCAGCCGAGCGGCCACAGGCGCCACGGTCTTGCCAAGGGCGTCAGCGTGGCCGGCGCTGCCCATGGCGTACAACGGGTTGTCGTGGCGGACGAAGTCGTGGATCACGGCGTTGCGCTCTCTATCTGGTCAGACGTCGGTTCAGCGCTTTGAGCAGAGTCAGGCAGAGCACGGTGTTGTAGAGGAGCCCGGCCAGCAGATACGGCCAGTAGGCGCCGCCGTCCATAAGCGCCCAGAACGCGCGCATCGGCCAGTACGGCGGCAGGATTCCAAAGGCGAGTTGCCACGGTTCGTGGAGGAAGAAGAATGGGACGAACGGGATGGTGAACACCGTCAGCCCGAGCACGCGCATCACCGCCAGTCCTTCGACCTTGTTACGTGCGAGGGAGGCCATCAGGAAGCCCATGATCGGAGCGAGCAGCCCGGCGCTGATGGCCACCGGGATGCTCCGCACCAGTTCCTGAGCGGTGAGCGTGCGCGAAACGGCCAGTGAGGCGATGATCATGAGCGTGGTGACCGTGCCGGTGATGGCCGCCCGGTAGGCGGGATAGAGCCCCGGCGGGACTGGAGTGACGCGGAGTGCGGACATGGTGCGCTGGTCGCGTTCGTCCAGCAGTTGCAGCGCCATGACCGCGCAGAGCAGGAGCGGCGGCCCCATCACGCAGAACGCGCTGATGATCAGGGACCGGTAGGGGATGAGGTCGAAGGCCCATTGCCGCTCGGCGACGGTGGTGGCCGCGGGCAGGAACCACAGAAAGGCCGCGTACAGGAAGGGCCCGAGCAGTACCCCGGCCAACAGGGAGTCCCGGCGGACGGTCCGCAGGTCGTTGCGGCCGAAGGCGCCGATCATGCGCATCATCGGCCGCCCTCCCTGGCCACGACGTGCCGGTCGAAGACCCATCGGGCGGTACGGCACAGCAGCGCGATCCACAGGGCCGGATACGCCACGGCGTAGACCGCCTGCCAGCCGGTGAGCGATACCTGGTGGAAGGCCGAGCCCAGCAGCAGGGCCACGCCCTCGGTCGGAATCAAATAGAACGCCCAGTGTGGCACCAGCCCGGAGTAGTCCAGCAGGGGCAGGTTGGCCAGGGCGAGCACCAGGGTGGAGGGCATCAGCCACTCGCTGACCGAGGGGAACAGCGGCGCGGTCACGAAGCCGGCCAGGATCATCAGCAGCGCCATCGCGCTCACTCCGGCCGTCAGCGCGAGCGGGTCGAAGCCGAGGCCGTAGTCGGCCAGTACCACGACGGCACAGGTGAGCAGGGCCAGCGCCAGCATGGACAGCAGCTTGGCCGTCAGATAGTGGCCGAACCGCAGCGGGGTGATCAGCAGCGCGAACAGGGTCCGCTCGCCCTTCTCGAAGAACAGCGCGCCACCGATGAAGAACATGAAGAACTCCAGGTCGGCCATCAGCAGGTACGGCATCGCCGCCCCGAGCAACTGGTCCGGCACGATCCACAGCACGCCGATCCAGAGGAGGATGACGAACGCGGTGGCGTGCCAGAATCCGTATCGGCGCTGCAGGCGGAAGTCCAGGAGCAGCGCGGCCCTCATGCCAGTGCCCTTCCGGTGACGTCGATGAAGACGTCTTCGAGGCTGGCCTCCTGGCTGTGCAGGGCTTCGATGGCGTTCTCGGCCGCCAGCGAGCGAAAGAGCGGGTCGTCGGCGAAGCCGTCCAGCGGGAAGTCCTTGCTCGCCAACCGGGTTCCGGCGCGGTAGGTGACGCGTACCAGCCGGCGGCTGCGGCTGACCTTGTGCTCGGCGGGGGTGTCGAGGGCGGCGATCCGGCCATCGTTGACGAAGGCGACCCGGTCGCACAGTTGGTCGGCGGTGGCCATGTCGTGGGTGGTGAGGAACACGGTGCGGCCTTCGGCGCGGATCTCGCCGATGATGTCCTTGACCCGGCGGGCGTTGACGGGGTCCATGCCCGAGGTGGGTTCGTCCAGGAAGAGCAGTTCTGGCCGGTGCAGCAGGGCCCGGACGAAGACGAGCCGCATCTGCATGCCTTTGGAGTAGGCGCCTACCCGGACGTGGGCGTGCTCGGCCAGGTCGACGCGCTCCAGCAGCGTCATGGGGTCCTCGGTCGGCCCGTGGTAGAGGGAGGCGAAGAAGCGCAGGTTCTCCAGCGCGGTGAGCTTGTGGTAGTGGTTGGGCAGCTCGAAGGAGACGCCGATGCGCTGGTAGTAGTCGCCGCCCCAGGCGGCGGGTTCCTTCCCCCAGACGGTGGCCCGCCCGCCGTGGCCGGCCAGCAGCCCGGTGAGGATCTTCTGCGTGGTCGACTTCCCGGCGCCGCTGGGCCCGAGAAAGCCGAACACCTCGCCCTGCTCGACGGTGAAGCCCATGCCGTTCACGGCGGGCTCGGCCGATTTCGGGTAGGTGAAGGTCAGCTCGCTGACGTCGACAACGGTCATGTCTCCTTCTTCGCCTGATGTTCCAGCCATCGATCCTGGATGCGGCCGTACTCCTGCTCCAGGAAGGCGTACATGTCGTGCGCCTCCTGCATGCGCCGGCGGCTGTCCTCGCCGCGGTCGCTCAGCAGTTCCAGCCCGCGTTCGGTGACCTTGCGCCACTCGCCGGCCATCCGGGCCTTGTCCTCGGCCTCGCGCAGCCAAAACCCCGGCCGCATCCGGTAGTACGTGCGACGCGTCCCGGGCACGAGGTGGCGCTCCACCGAGCCACCGGCCATCAGCATCCGCACCGACATGCTGATAGCGCCGCGGCTGGCCTGCAGCGCCTCGGCCAGCTCGTCGGCGGACTGATGAGGAGGCTCACACACCATCAACCAGCCCAGCACCCGCCCGGCCATGCGAGGCAGCCCGAGCCCCTCTATCCACGCGCCGATCTCGTCGGCGTAGTCGTGCAACGCGGTCCTGTCCATGCGGAAAAGATAGACGCTGACGGACTGAACTTTCAATACTTATTGAAAGTTCAGTCAAGGGTGGCAAGGTCGTAGGCGACGCCGGCCACCCTGATCGCGCGCATCCGGGGGTCGTCGATCAGGATGCGGAGGTCGCGGATACGGGTGCGCTGGGTGACGTAGGCGTAGGCCAGACCGTCAGCGGCAGACTTGGGCGGCGCCTTCAGGCGAGGCCGAACTCATCCAGGTTGGCTCCATCATGGTCGTGCGGGCCGGCGACCCAGCCGCGGAGCCCGGCCAGCCCGTTTCCGGGCAACTGACAGGGGGCGAGCTCCGGCGCGTCGCCGTCCGGCGGGTCCGGGGAACTGTGGGCGAAGGGCCGGGAGTATCGGGCCGGAACATGCCATAGTGACCGCGTGGAACAGGAGGATCTGCACCACCAGCTCGTCCTGCTGGGCCTGCGTGCCGACACGGCGAGAGTCTACGAGCATCTGTTCAGAGTGCGACGCGCCACCGAGGCCGAGCTGGCGGCGGCACTGGACCTGCGCGGCGACGGCGTGCGCGCCGCGGTCAAGGAACTGATCACCTGGGGGCTGGCCGCCCGCCACGACACCGGCGGAGGCGTGCGCGCGGTGATCCCCGAAGCGGGCCTGGAGGCGCTGGTACGGCGCCGCCAGGTCGAGCTGGAACAGGCCAGGATCGCGGTGAGCCAGTCCTTTGAGGAGCACCGCAGATCCGCGCGTCCGGTCGATGTCGACTCCCCGGTCGAGGTGGTCACCGGCGCGGCGGTGAAGCTGCGCATCCGGCAACTGGCGGCGGGTGTCCGCCACGGGATCCGCCGCCTGGACCGGCCGCCGCACTTGTTCGGCGCCGCCAACCGGGCCGAGATCGAGCACCTGGGCCGCGGCGTGAGCTACCGCGTGGTCTACTCGCGCGACTGCCTGGAACTGCCCGGCTACCTCGAGGAGAACGTCATCCCCTGCGTCGAGGCCGGTGAGCAGGCACGGGTGGCGCCGGAACTGCCGGTGAACATGACCGTCCTGGACGCGGACCTGGCCTGGCTGACCCGGCCGGGCGACGGCCCGGACGCGCGGCTGGTCATCGTGTACGCGGGCGGGCTGCTGGAGGCGTTGATCGGCCTGTTCGACCTGGCCTGGGCCACGGCGGTGCCGCTGCACCTGGCCGGCGGGCCCGCGGCGGCCATCAAGCCGGCCGATCGACGGCTGCTGGTGCTGCTCAACTCCGGCATCAGCGACACCAGGGCGGCCGAGACGCTCGGCTTGAGCCGCCGGACCTTCTACCGCCGCCTGGAGCAGCTCATGGCCCAGACCGCGACGACCAACCGCTTCCAGCTTGCCGCCGCTGCCGCCGGCCGGGGCTGGCTGTCGTGAGCAGGAGGCGCACGGAGCCGGCGCTTGCCGACGCACTGGAGAGCGGACCGTTCAGCCTGGCGCTGCGTCTGGCCATCCAGGCCAGCGGCCTCAGCCTGGAGCGGCTCCAGCACCATCTGCGCGAGCAAGGGCTCTCGGTGAGCCGGACGGCGCTGAGCTACTGGCAGTCGGGCCGCACCCAGCCCGAGCGCGCCGACTCCCTGCGGGCGGTCGGCGTCCTGGAGCGGATGCTGGAGTTGCCCGCCGGCTCACTGGTCACGCTGCTCGGTCCGCCACGTCCCCGAGGCCGCTGGAGCGGGCACCACCCCTCGCGCCCCGACCAGGCGTGGGCCAGGCCAGAAGGGCTGTGGCGAGCATTGGCGCAGTTGGAGGCGACCCCCGACTGCCTGACCCGGCTGGAGCGGCTGCGGCACAGCGCACTGCTGCGCATGGACGCGCATCGGCAGATCCGGTCCCTGACCACGCAGGTGGTGGTGCGCGCTCACCGCGAGCCGGTGTGGCGTGAACTCATGGTGCACCGCTCGTTCATGGCGGGTGTTCCGGGGCCGGAGATCGAACAGGCGCGCGGCTGGCGGCCCGGCCGGATCAGGAACGACCCGGAGACCGGTTTCGAGGTGCACGAGATGCTCCTGGACCGGGAACTGCCGGTGGGCGGGACCGCGGTGCTGGAATACACCCTGGCCTTTCCGCCCGGGCACATCGACCGCTACGCGAGTTTCCGCGTCGACGAGGGAATGCGCGAGCTGACGGTGGAGATCGCCTTCGATCCGGCCGTGTTGCCCGCGCACTGCCACGCCTACTTCCAGCCCTCGGTCGCCCATCCGAAGCGTGAGGTGGGGCAGTTGCGGATCGGGTGCTCGGCCGTCGCCGCGCACGTCAGGCTCGATCCCGAGCACGGCATCCACGGCGTCAGCTGGGAATGGGACTGACCAGCGCCGGAGACGTGGCCTCGCGCCGCAGCAGCCGTGGCGCCCCGCCGCCGTCGGCGGGCACGGCGAACAGCGCCGGACGCCCGTCGACCGGACGCGAGTAGGCCACGGTCGAGCCGTCCAGCCACGCCGCCTGGTCGTCCACCTCGGCGGGTTCGGCCAACGGGGTCTCCCTACCGCCGGCCAGATCTCGGACGTGCAGCCGCCAGTGCTCGCCCACGCGCTTCTTGTAGACCAGCCGGGTGCCGTCGGGCGACAGGGACGGGCACTCGGCGTCCCGCCCGATCGCGGTGAGCGTGCGGGTGGACAGCTCACCGCGCAGCAGCCAGATCTTCGTGGCCGAGCCCATGGTGGCGTAGAAGGTCTCGTCGTCGGCGGCGAAGGTCACGCCCCAGAAATTACGATCCTCCCGCCGGTACGGCTCGCCGTCCACCACCACCGAGAAGTCCTCCAGCGAGCCGTGGTGTATGCCCGTGCCGGTGTCGTAGATGCCGGTGGTGGTGGCGAAGCCGCCCGGATCGTAGGAGTCGCCGCTCCGGAAGACCGTCCAGGCCGCCAGCCGCCCGCTGGGAGAGACACGGGCCCGGCTGGGTGTGCCGTCGATGTGCAGCGGCTCGGTCACCGGCCGGTCGTCACGCGTGATCACCGCCTCGAACCCGGCGGGGAGCGTGACCGGACGCAGGCAGATCGTGGTGCGGGCGGCGGTGTAGGAACGCACGCAACTCTGCCCGCGCGGGGCCGGGGCCGCGCCGGGGTCGGCGGCGGGCACCTGGGCCAGGGTGCGGCCCTTGTCGAGGAAGACCAGCCGGGCGGCGCCGCTCGTGGCGGCCTGCCGTACCGGTGGCTGGTCTTGGCTGTCAACGGCCTGGGCCACGTAGCCGCCGCCCGCGCCGAGGATGGCCACGATGGAAAGGACGCCGATCACGGTGCTGCGCTTCATGACGGGGACCTCCAGGCCGTCAAAAGGATCACGCCGAGCGCGAGGCCCGCGGCGGTGAACGACCACCCCAGGCCCAGCCCGGTGGCCAGTACGCCGAAACCGACCGCCCCGCCCGCGCGGGCCACGGCCTGCGCGGTCTGGGTGAGGGCCAGGCCGCTGGCCCGCAGGTGGACGGGCAGGCGGTGAGCCAGCAACGCCATCAGGACGCCGTCGGTGGCCGCGTAGTAGAGCCCGAGCAGTGGCAGCGCGAACAACGCCGTCGCCGGCAGCGCGAGCAGGCCGTAGGACGACGCAAGCAGGGCGTGACCGATCAGGAAGACCCGCCAGCCGCCCATGCGGTCGGCCAGCCGGCCCAGCGGCACCGCCGCCAGCAGGAATATCAGCGAGGTGGCCAGCGGCATCAGCGGCAGCGTCCCGACCGGCAGCCCGGCCTGCCGCTGTACCGCCACGAAGACGAACGCGTCACCGGCGGTGACCAGGCCGAAGAGTCCGGCGTACAGGGTCACCCGGCGCAGCGCCGGGTCGCTCACCAGTCGCAGGCCGTCCTTGAGCACGACCTTCGGCCGTGTCCCGGCCTCGATCCGGCGCTCCCGGACGAAACAGGCCAGAATCATCAGCCCGATCAGCGCCAGGCAGAAGCTGGTGACGAAGACGGCGTCGTAGGCGTCGCCGATCACGGCCACCAGCGCGAAGACCGCCAGCGGGCCCAGCAGTGCGCCCGCGGTGTCCAGCGCGCGATGCACTCCGAACGCGGCGCCGAGGCGCGGCGGCGGCGTCGCGGCCGTGATCATGGCGTCGCGGGGAGCCGTCCGCAGGCCCTTGCCCGCCCGGTCGACGGCGATGGCCGCGCTGATCCCGGCGACCGCTCCGCCCGCCACCGGGAACAGCAGCTTGCTCAGCGCCGACAGGCCGTAACCGGCCATGGCCACAACTTTGGGGCGTGCCAGGCGATCGGCCAGATGCCCTCCCGCCAGGCGTAGCAGGGCGCTGGCCCCGGTGTGCAGCCCGTCGAGCAGGCCGAGCTGCAGGTAGCCCGCGCCCAGCCCGTAAAGCACGTACATGGGGAGGAACGCGGCGATCATCTCACTGGAGATGTCGGTGAAGAAGCTGACCAGGCCCAGTGCCACCACGGTGGCCGGGACGCGGAAGGAACGCGGGCCTCCGCCCGCCGGAGCGGGGGCGGCAGCCCTGGTGGAGGACAGGTACACAGCACACCTCTGAAGAGAGAGGCGGGTGCGGGGCCCGGAATCCCCGCACCCGCGGTGGCGGTCAGAAGGTCAGGCTCCACCCGGTCAGGACGCCGTTGTCCTGCGCGAGGGTGTCCTTGACCCGCAGCCGCCACGTCCCGTCGGCCACCACGGCTGAGGCGTCGACGATGGTGTCGAGCGCCAGGTCGGTGCCGTCCTGTTTGGTGTGCGGCGCCTTGACCGGGAAGATCCGGTTGTCCGGCGCCACCACCTCGACCGCCAGGTCACCCCGATAGGGATGGGTGACCTGGGCCTTGACCCGGAGCGCGGCCGGGGCGTTGCCCGGCTGCCCGGTGACCTCCACCGCGCTTTCCGCGCTCCCCTGGTCGGCGACGGGGACGTCGGCGTCGTTGCCGAACGTCGCCCCGCCGGCCCCCGACGCGGTGACGCTCACGTCGTCGATCGCGGCCTCGATGAGGCTCGCGGTGTCGGCGTCGGCCGTCTCCACCAGGATCCGGACGGTCTGCCCGGCGAAGGCCGAAAGGTCGGCCGTCAGCGAGGTCCACGCGCCGTCCAGGTCGGTGCCGGCCGTGCCCTTGCGTTCCAGCACGGTGGCGGTGGTGGAGCCGATCACCTTGACGCGCAGGAAGTCGGCGGCGGAGGAGTTGTCGCGGTGGGAGAAGGTGTGCGAGAGCTTCAGCGTGGATGTCCCGGAAGGCAGCGTGATGGCCGGCGACCGCACACTCGTGAGGCCGCCGTCCACGTCGTTGGCGCCCGGGCCCGATCCGGCGAGCCTGCCGGTGACCAGCGTGTTGGTGCCGCTCACGGCGGTGCCGAGCTGCTTGACGCCGGACTCGGCGGTCTCTTCCGGGTCGCCGCGCTCCCAGCGGCCGGACGTGGCCGTGTCGGTCCCGGCCGGGTTGACCTGCCAGCCTCGGTCCTGCTCGAAGTCGTCGGCGAAGACCGGGCCGCCACCCGTGCCGACCGTGAGCCGGACCTGCGTGGAGTGGGACAGGGACCCGGAGGCTCCGGTCACGGTCAGGGTGTGGGTGCCGGGCGGGAGGCCCTGGGCCACCGCCACGTCGAGCCTGGCGCTTGCCGTGCCTCCGGAGGGCAGCGTCACCGACGACGGCGAGAGGGTCGCGGTGATGCCGGACGGGGCGGAGGCCGACAGCCGCGCGGTGCCTGCGAAGCCGTTCGTGCTGGCCAGGGCAACGGTAGCGGAGCCGGAGGCGCCCGGGGCGACCGAAAGCGCGGCTGGATCGGCGCTCATGGCGAAGTCCGGGTCGCCGGTTCCGGCCTTGTGACAGCGCTGGGTGCCGGAGTCGGTGAAGGTCCGGCCGGCGATCGGCACGAAATCGAAGCGGTAGGACTCGGCCGACAGGGTCAGCTTGAGCACGCCGTGGGTGTTGGCGTTCTTTACCTGGAGGTTGGCCGGGTTGCCGGAGCCGAGGGGGTAGAAGCTCCTGCCGCCGGTGCCGACCAGGATCTCCCGGACACCGTCGGCCTTGGCCGCGCCCTGGTGGTCCTGCGGCGCCCAGCGCTGATAGTTGTGGTCGTGGCCGGCCAGCATCAGGTCGGCCTTGGCGTCATACAGCGCCTTCCACAGCGGCCGGGTGCCGGTGGAAGGACTGTGCCTGCCGACGTTGTAGAGCGGGTGATGCAGGTACGCGGCGGTGCAGGGCTTGGTGTTGGCGGCCAGGTCCTGGCGTAGCCACTGCTCCTGTGCCGAGCCGGTGGCCATGGAGACGTTGCTGTTGAGGGCGATGAAGTGCCAGTCGCCGATGTCCCAGCTGTAATAGCCCTGGCCACGGACGCCGGCGCGGGCCCCGAAATAGTCGAAGTAACCCGAGGCGCCACTGGTCTCGTACTCGTGGTTGCCCGGGGTCGGATAAGTCTTGCCGAAGAAGGGGCCCCAGGTGCGGTGGTAGGCACCCCTGTACTCACTCAGCGTGCCGCTTTCGTAGGCGTTGTCGCCGGTGGTGAAGACGGCCGCCGGGTTGATGGAGGTGAGCAGCTTTCCGGTCTCGGCGCAGGCGCTGCCGCAGATGTCGCCCGCGCCGGCCACCACGACCTCGGCCGACGCCAGAGGTCGTGTCCCGGCCTGGACGCTCTCCACGGCGTAGACGCTGGCCGGGTCGGCGAAGCGCGGTTCGACCTTGACGCAGTCGCCCTGGAACGCGCGGGTGGTGAAGCCGCGGTCGCGCCAGTGGGCGCCGGTGAAACGGAAGGTGCCACCGCGCGAGCCGGTCAGCTTCAGGCTGTCCTTACCGCGCAGGTCCAGGCGGGTGAAACGGAGGCGCAGCCAGGCGGCGCCGCTGCTGCAGACGTCGCGGGCGGTGGTGCCGGAAGCGCCGGCGGCGGTGACGGTGGCACCGGCCTCGGCGAGCTGGGGGACCGCGTTCGTGGCCGGTGCGGCCTGGTCGCGAAGGACGGCCTTCTGGGGTGGTGCCGCTTCCTGCTGGGGTACGGCTAACGCGGCGGAAGCGGGCATGGCCTGGGCCGGAGTGATGGTCGTGCCCAGGGCCGCCAGCATCACCACGCCCGTCGCGCCGGCCAGCAGCCGTCGTCGATGCTCGTGACGGATCACTGTGGGGGTTCCTCTCGGATTGGGGGGAGATCGCGAGTTGATCCGTGGGCCCACGGCGGACTGAAAACTACCCGCGCTGAACTCCGAGTCAATGGGCCGGTCATGCCGGGCACCTTCATTCCGTGAATAGCCGGGCAGGGCGGACGGGTCTTTGCCGAGGTGAAGGTGGTAATTCTGCGTGCCAAATCGGGTTGTTCCGTGATTTGGCCCCTTCCTCAGTTGGGCATTTAAGATCTTTTATGGTGATATATCGGTTTTTGTCGCCTTGGGCATGGCACATTGGTGCCAGTGGCAATGGACGGCCCACACGTGCGGATTGTGGGGCGACCTTTCTGACCCATGAGACGAAGCACCCGCACGCTGGCCGCCGGCCTGATCGCTGTCACGGCCGTCGCGTACTCGCCGGTCGACGCCCACGCCGCCCCGCCGCCTGATCCACAGGCCATCCCCGACCGCTACATCGTCGTACTCAAGGACACCGGGGAGTTGCACGGACGTGGTGTCGCTCCGGCGGCCAGGGATCTCGCCGCGCGTTACGGCGGCGAGGTGGAACGCACGTACTCCACCGCGATCAAGGGCTTCGCCGCGGCGATGAGCCAGACCGCGGCGCGCGAACTGGCCACCGACCCCTCGGTGGCGCATGTGGAACAGGACTCCATGGCCATCCTCGCCGCCGATCGGCAGGACGACCCGCCGAGCTGGGGGCTGGACCGGATCGACCAGCGCGACCTGCCCCTGTCGCGCTCCTTCACCTATCCGGGCACCGGGCAGGGGGTCCGGGCCTACGTGATCGACACCGGAATCCGCATCACCCACGCCGACTTCGGCGGCCGGGCCTCCTACGGACGCGATCTCCTCGACGGTGACGACGTGGCCTCCGACTGCAACGGCCACGGCACGCATGTGGCCGCCACTATCGGCGGCACCGCCCACGGCGTGGCCAAGAAGGCCATGCCCATCGCCGTCCGGGTGCTGGGCTGCGACGGGCGCGGCCCCAACTCCGCGGTCCTGTCCGGTGTGGACTGGATCGCCGCCAACGGCACTGCGCCCGCGGTGGTCAACGTCAGCGTGAAGACCGCCGTCAGCTCGGCCCTCACCACCGCTATCCGCAACTCCGTCAGCCGCGGCTACACCTACGTGGCCGCCGCGGCCAACGACAACGCCGACGCCTGCTCGGTTGGCCCGGCCTCCGTCCCCGAGGTGATCACCGTCGGCGCGACCAACTCCAACGACAGCCGCCGCAGCACCTCCAACTGGGGACGATGCCTGGACCTGTTCGCGCCCGGCGGGGAGATCACCTCCGCCTGGCACACCTCCGACAGCGCCGTCAACACCATCAGCGGAACCTCGATGGCTTCGCCGCACGTCGCCGGAGCCGCGGCGCTGCTGCTGGGCGCCTCGCCGGGCAGGACGCCGGCCCAGATCCAGCAGTCGATCATCGATTCGGCCACCTCCGGCAAGGTCACCGGTGCCGGGTCCGGCTCGCCCAACCGCCTGCTGTTCATCCCCCAGGCGGCGGCCTGCGGGCCGTTCACCGACGCCCGGGGCGCTGATCTGGCCGACCGTGCGACCGTCGAACGCCCAGTCACCACGGCCGGGTGCACGGGCACCGGATCGGCGTCCGCCAAGGTGGCGGTGAACCTCCGTCACACCTACCGCGGCGACCTGGTCGTGGACCTGATCGCGCCCGACGGCAGCGCGTATCCGCTCAAGCGGGCCGACTCCGACGACTCCGCCGCTGATCTGATCGCCGATTATCCCGTCGACCTCAGCGCGGAGGTGCTGGAGGGCGTCTGGCGCCTGCGCGTCCGCGACGCCTACAAGGCCGACGCCGGAGCGGTGATCTCCTGGACCCTGACCCCATGAACGTGGCCGGCTCCGCCCATCTCCAACTGCCCGACGAGGTCGCCCTGAAGCGTCGATCTCCTTCGGCGTCAGGGGGTTGCGGGGACGTGCCGACGCGCCTGCTCCGGCAGTTTGCGCGCAACGCGCACGCCCTGATCCTGCCGGGCCAGGACGCGGGACGGGCAGCCCATGGAGGCTGTGCTGCCCACCCCTGACGCCTGTCTGAACCGTCGCCACCCCCGATCGGGGCCAGGGTTCGTCTGGGGCAGGGGGACACCGCGTCGTGGCGGGCGACTTCTGCTCGAAGGTGTTCTCCAGTTCCGGCCGCGACCCGGCGGGCCGTGGCCGGTTCGTACGGCCCGCCGGGTCCTGAACTCACCGATGCGAGATCATCGCACGGTGAGGGTGTAGAGGGCGCTGCCGGACTTGGACGCGCCGTCCGTGGCGGTGATCGTGATCGTGTAGGTGCCCGGTGTGAAGGGCGCGAAGATCATGACCTGTGATCTCCCGCCCGGACTGACGGACGAGGGGTTGAAGAACGGGCTGATGGGCAGCCCGGGCCCGGATGCGCTCAGCCTGCTGGTGCCCGATCCGCCGGTCACGGTGACCGTCGCCTGGGCGAGCCCGCCGCGCTGGACGGTTCCGGACGCGGGCGAGACGGAAACCTGTGGGCCTTCGGTGCCGCCGCCGTCGCCGACGGTCAGGGTGTAGTCGGCGGTCTTGGCGCTGCCGGAGCCGCTCTGAGCGGTGACAGTGATCTTGTAGGTGCCCTTCGGGGTACTCGCCGCCGTCTCGATGGTCAGCTTGGCGGTGTCGCCCGCGTTGACCCTGGCCGGCTGGAAGGTCGCTCTGGCGCCGCCGGGCAGCCCCGCGGCGGACAGGTCGAGCCCCTCCGGCCCCTGATCGCCGGCCTGGCTGGTGACGGTCGTGGAGATGTACGCGCCGGGCTCCACCTTGCCGGCCGACGGGCTGAGGCCGACGCCGAACGTCCCGTCGCCTGGCTCCTGACCGATGGTCTCCCGGGCCCAGTCGCCCATCGCGTTGGTGAGACGGGCCATGATGCTGTAGCGGTCACAGGTGCCCGCGCCGAACGACACGATGCCGACGACGACTCCGTCCACGGTGAACGGGCCGCCGCTGTCGCCGGAGCAGATCCCCGTCCGCCCGTCGTCATAGCCCGTGCACAGCATGACGTCGCCGTTGACGCTGACGTCGAATACCTGGCAGCCGCCGGGGTCGTTGACCGGCAGCGTGGCCGAGTACAGCTTGCCCTGCTGGTGCTTGCCGAACCCGAGCACAATGCCGGTCCTGCCCGGCTGCGTGAGCGCGGCGTCCCCCGATCCGGCCACCCTGGCCCATTGGCTTCGGGGTACGGGCAGGTCGTCCTGGGTGGTGACGACGGCGACGTCGTACCCCTTACGCCAGTCGTTGGCCTGCCGGTACTCCGGATGCGTGACGAACTTGTCCACCCGCGTGCGGAACGCCTCGTCGCCCGCGGTGGTCAGGTCGTCGTCGCCGTACACGTAGCTCTTCTCGCCGGCGACGTCGATCATGCAGTGTGCGGCGGTGAGGATCGTCCGCTTCCCGACGACGGACGCCGTGCAGGAGGCGCCCTGCGGCCCGCTACCACCGACGCGTAAGCCCGCGATGACGGACGGGTGGTCGCGGTGTGAGGCCGGCTGCCCGTTGACGATGCCGGGGCTCGGGGTCGCGCCCGGCGTGAGCCGGTCGGTGGGGGTGGCCGCGGTGCTGCGCGGGCGGGGCGGCGGGTCGGCCGCGGCCGGGCCCGTCATGGGCGTCATCGTCACGGCCAGCGCGAGGGCCAGCGGCAGTATGAGACGTGGTGCTCTCATTCGAGTTCCCTTTGCTGTGGGGTGTGGTGGGAACGGCACGTACGCATCAGAAGGTGATGGACCAGCCGGTCAGCTTGCCGGTGTCGAACCGGTACACGTCCTGGATCTGCAGCTTCCAGGTGCCGTTGGCGTTCTCACGCGAGGCGTCCACGGTGTAGGTCTGGTGCACTCCGTCGTGCGCGCCGACGCCGCCGGCCTTCTCGAGGTTGTAGACGGTGCCGCTCGGGCCGATGAGGTCGATCGCCAGATCGCCGGTGTAGGTGTGGTCGATGTCCACCTTGACCGGCAGCGTGGCCGATGCCCGGCCCTCGCAGGCGTCCTGAACGATCGTGGTGCCGACCGGGCGCGGGGGCATGGCGCCGGTCGCGGGGTCGGGGATGTCGACGTCCGCGTCGTTGGCCACGGTGCCGCACGTCGGGGTCCCGGCGCCGATGAAGCCCGTCCACAGAAGCCTGTTCGGTGAGCCGGTGCCGGGACTCGTCACCAGGCCGGGGGTGGCGTTGTCGACGAGGGCGTCGCGCACCTGCTGCGGCGTGGCGGACCTGTTGGCCTGCACGTACATGGCCGCCGCGCCCGCGACGTGCGGCGAAGCCATCGACGTGCCGCTGCCCGAGCGGTAGCCGCCGGTGTGGTCGGCCGAGTGAATGCCGCCGCCGGGTGCGAACAGGTCGAGGCAGGTGCCGTAGTTCCCGCTGCGTCCGCCACCCTGGTTGATCCAGCCGACGGTGATCGCTTCGGGTGTCCTGGCGGGGCTCACGCCGCACGCGTCCTGGCCGTTGTTGCCGGCCGCGACCGCGACCACGAAGCCTTTCCGCACCAGCGCCTTCACCTGCTCGTCGCCGACGCCGGCCGAGTCCATCGTGAGGCTCATGTTCACCACGGCCGGGAGCACGCCGTTCGCGCCGACCCACTCCATCGCGCTCACGGTCGCCGAGTCCGGCGCGCTCCCGCCGCAGCCGAGTGAGCGTAACGCCACGACCTTGGCCTTTTTGGCGACGCCGACGGTCTTGCCGGCGATCGTTCCGGCGACGTGCGTGCCGTGCCAGAAACAGTCGGAGGCGTCGGCGTCGTCGTCCACGAAGTCGTAGCCGTAGGAGGCGCGGCCCTCGAACTCCGTATGGTCCCGGTTGACGCCCGAGTCGATGACGTAGGCGGTGACGCTTCCGGCGGTGTTGGGGTAGACGTACTTCTTGTCGAGGGTGGTCGTCTTCTGGTCGATCTGGTCCAGGCCCCATGAGGGCGGGTTCGGCTGCTCGTCGGCGGCCCGGGTGATGCCGTCCTCGTACACGGCCTTGACCGACGGGTCCGCGGCGAGTTCGCGCGCCTGCCGGTCAGACAGGTTTTCGACGGTGTACCCGTTGAGCGTGACGGCATAGGTGGCGGTGACGTCGCCACCGTAGCGGCGGCTCAGCGCGGCCGCCTGTCCCTGGGCGGCCCGCGGGGCGTCCTGCCTGAGGACCACGATGTACTGCCCGCTGACGTGGCGTTCGGCCTGCACCACCTCGCCGTCTGGACCGTCGGCCGCGGCGGTGCCGGTCAGCATCGCCGTAGCGCAGGCGAAGACGGCCAGGGCCGCGGTCAGGGAGGTGCGGCGCGCGGACCCTCGCCCGGCCCCTGTCGGGGTTCGTTCTGGCTGTGCCATGACCACTCCATCTCCCCGGTCCCGGCCGCGCGCGGCTGAGACAAGCGGCCTGCGGGGCGGGGGGTGGAGGAAATGTCGGCCGCTCGGCGGTTACCATCCGCCACCACGCAGCGGGGAACAACCGTGGCAACGACCCGTAAGGGGTACGGGATTTGCCGATCGCGACTGCCCGGGTTCCGCAACCGTACGGTGCGCAATACGCTCGGGAGATCCGCACCGGCGCCGCCCGCGGGCCGCGGCGTGACACCCCGGCGGGAGCGAACGATGACCGACGGCAGGCACCTGATCGAGCACGGCCGGTCGAGTCCGTCCACGGCCTCGATCCGCGTCGGTTCCCCCGTGCTGATCGGGCGCGGGGCCGAGCTGGACACCCTCGTCACCGCCGTCGCCGCGTCCCCGTCCATCGTGTTCGTCGAGGGAGAAGCGGGCGTCGGCAAGACCCGGCTGGTCAACGAGCTGATGACCGGGCTGACGGCCGGACCGGAGCCGTGGGTCGCCGCCGGGCACTGCCAGCCGCTGCGTGAGCCGTTCCCCTATGGCGTGATCTTCGAATGTCTGCGCTCCTGCGGCCCCCGGCTTGGCCGGCCAAGCGCGGTGACCGGCGTGCTGCGCCCCTACCTGCCCGAGCTGGCCGACCGGCTGCCCGCCCTACCGGACCCGCTGAACGACCCGGCCGCCGAGCGGCACCGGCTGTTCCGGGCGATCCGCGAGCTGCTGGACGCGCTCGGACGAGCGGTGCTGGTGATCGAGGACGTTCACTGGGCCGACGACGGCACCCGACAGCTCCTGCGGTTCGTCATGACGGACCCGCCTCCCGCCCTGTCGCTGGTGGTCACCTTCCGCCGCGAGGACCTGCCCGCCGACGCGCCGCTGGGCCGCGCGTTCCGCCCGCCGCCGGGCACCACAGCCGCGCACCTCGTCCTGGGCCCACTCGACACCGAGGGCGTCCGCGGGCTGGTCCAGGCCATCCTCGGCGGGCGGAACGTCTCCCTGGGATTCGCCGAGACCATGCGGCAACGCACCGCGGGCATCCCCTTCGTCGTCGAAGAGACCACCTACGCGCTGTGCGACCGCGGCGGCGACCTCCAGCTCGGCGGTACGGCGGCGCGGCGCCTGCTCGACGACGTCGAGGTGCCCACACTGCTGCGGGAGACCATGGCCGAGCGCATGCGCGCGCTGCCCGGTGCCGCGCGAGCCCTCGCGCAGGCGGCGGCCGTCCTCGGCGTGCCCACGACCGCGGAGCTGCTGGCCGCCGTCGCCGCGTGCGGGAGCGGCGAGCAGGTCACCCGGCTGCTGGAGGACGCGGTCCTGGTCGAGACCGCCGAGAACGAGTACGGCTACCGCCACGCCCTGGCCCAGCGGGCCGTCTACGACGTGCTGCCCGGCCCCTACCGGCAGGAGTTGCATCTGCGCGCGGTGCGGGCGCTGGCCGTCCTCGACCCGCCCCCGCTGGTACGGCTGGCCGCGCACGCCAAGCACGCCGGGCTGGCGGACGAGTGGCTGCGCTACAGCGAACTCGCCGCCGACGCCGCAGTGGACGCGGGAGACGCCCCCACGGCGATCGACCTGCTCTGCGCCACCGTCGCCGACCCGTCCGCCGCCACGGCGGACGTGAACAGGCTGGCGACCAAGCTGTGCCAGTACGCGCTCACCGGCCTGCACCACGACGAGGTGATCGCCCAGATCGAGCGGCTGCTGTCGGACCCCCGGCTGTCCGGCGCGGCCCGCGGCGAGGTCCAGCTCTGGCTGGGCCTGCTCCTGGTACGCAAGACCGGGGAGATGGACCGGGGGCGCACCTACATCGAGCAGGCTATCGGCTCGCTGCGCGAACGCCCCGAGCGAAGGTTACGCGGGATGGCCGTCCTCGCCCTGCCCTATCTGGGCACCACGCCGATCACCGGCAGCCGAGCCTGGCTGGAGCGGGTCGAGGACGCGCTCGGCGCGCTGCCGCCCGGCGCGCTGCCCACCTCGCTGCTGGCCAACACCGTGAGCGCCCGGCTCATGTCCGGCGACCCCGAGGCCCGGCAGCGTATCGCGCTCCTGAGGCCACCCCGGGATCCGGGCGGCACGGAGCAGACGCGGGAACTGGCGCGAGGACACTGCAACCTGGCCGACGCATGCGCGTGGATCGGCGACTACCCGGGGGCGCGAGAGCACCTGCGCACCGGGCTGAGCCTCGCCACGCAGTCGGGCGCCGCGTACGTGATCGGCACCGCCGAGTCCACCCGCATCCGGCTGGACTGGCTGGCCGGCGCGTGGGAAGGGCTGCGGGAGCGGGCCGAGCGCATGGCCCAGACCTACGCGTACCTGTTGCCCGTCACCAGCGAACTGCACCTCGTCCTCGGCTGGCTGGCCGCCACACGCGGCGACTGGGGTCGCGCCGAGTCCTGCTACCAGGCCACCCGTATGTCCCAGCCCGACTCCGCCATCATCCCCGTCGCGAACGCCGCGACCGGCGGCATGATCACCATGCTGCTGAGCCGCGGTGACGTCTCCGCCGCCTGCGCCCACGCCGACCGCGGGACCGCCCTGCTCCACCGCAAGGGCCTGTGGGTGTGGGCGGGCGACCTGGCGCCGCAGGCCGTTGAGGCCTATCTGGCGGCGGGCCGTACCGGCGACGCGCGCAGACTCATCGAGGACCTGCGCGCCGGGCTCGCCGGCCGCTACGCTCCGCTGGCCCGTGCGACCTTGGTCGCCTGCCGCGCCCGGCTTACCCTCGCCACAGGAAGCCCGGCCGCGGCCGCCCGCCTGTTCGAGATCGCGATCCATCGGCATCGGCAACTCGGCCTGCCCTACCAGACGGCCCGGCTCTCCGAGGAGGCCGCTCGCATCCACCCGCCCGACACCAGCGTGCTCACCGAACTGGCGCGTTCCTACGAAAAGCTCGGCGCCCCCCTGGACGCCGCCCGCTGCCGCCACCTCGTCCGCAGTACAGGCGTCGCCACCCCGTCCGCCCGGGGTCGCCGCGGCTACGGCGACGAACTGTCACCCCGCGAACGTGAAGTCGCCGAGTTGCTGGCAGGCGGGCTGACCAACCGCGAGATCGCGCACACCCTGTTCCTGTCGCGCCGGACCGTCGAGGATCACGTCGCCAGGATCCTGCGCAAACTCAACGTGGGTTCCCGCAAGGACGTGCACTTCTGAGAGGGCGTTGACGGGAGCACCCTGGTCCGGGCGCGCACGCACTCGGCTGATCGTCGGGCCGGGAAAGGGCGGACGCGAACGTGGTCTCGCGGCGCTTCTGCTGGGTTTCGAAGGGCCGGTTCCCCACACGAAGCCCCTGAGGGCTCTCGGGCCGGGCATGGCGAAAGGGCCGTGCCCGGTGGCGGCCCGGCACGGCCCTTGTTCGCCGGTGAACGCCCGTCACCACGGGGTCCGGCGAGCTGTGCGGTCGTCGCGACGGTGACGACCGTGTTCCTGGGAGGTCCTCAGCCCCGTACGGCGGATGGGGCTGGGGGCGCCGCTAGTGGGCGGCGAACTGCTCCTCTTCGGTGGAGCCCTTCAGGGCGGTGGTGGAGGAGTCGGGGGCGATCGCGGTGCTGACCAGGTCGAAGTAGCCGGTGCCGACCTCGCGCTGGTGGCGGGTGGCGGTGTAGCCGCGGGTCTCGGCGGCGAACTCGGCCTCCTGCAACTCCACGTACGCCGTCATGCCGTCGGCCGCGTACCCCTGGGCCAGGTCGAACATGGAGTAGTTCAGCGAGTGGAAGCCGGCCAGCGTGATGAACTGGAACTTGTACCCCATGTGCCCCAGCTCGCGCTGGAACTTGGCGATCGTGGAGTCGTCGAGGTGCTTCTTCCAGTTGAACGACGGCGAGCAGTTGTAGGCGAGCATCTGGTCCGGGTACTCGGCCTTGATCGCCTCGGCGAACTCGCGGGCGACGTCGAGGTCGGGGGTGCCGGTCTCCATCCAGAGCAGGTCGGAGTGGGGCGCGTAGGCCAGGCCGCGGGCGATGCACGCCTGCACGCCGTTGCGGACCCGGTAGAAGCCCTCCGCGGTACGGTCCCCGGTGGTGAACGCCTGGTCACGCGGGTCCACGTCACTGGTCAGGAGCGTCGCGGCCTGGGCGTCGGTCCGCGCGATGATCAGGGACGCGACGCCGGCCACGTCGGCGGCCAGCCGCGCGGCGTTGAGAGTCTTGATGTGCTGGCCGGTCGGGATGAGGACCTTGCCGCCCAGGTGGCCGCACTTCTTCTCGGAGGCGAGCTGGTCCTCCCAGTGCACGCCCGCGGCGCCGGCGGCGATCATGCCCTTCATCAGCTCGAAGGCGTTGAGCACGCCGCCGAAGCCGGCCTCGGCGTCGGCCACGATCGGCGCCAGCCAGTGGGGCGCCTCGATGCCCTCCGACCAGGTGATCTGGTCGGCGCGCAGCAGCGCGTTGTTGATGCGGCGCACGACGGCAGGCACGGAGTTGGCCGGGTACAGCGACTGGTCGGGGTAGGTCTGCCCGCCCAGGTTGGCGTCGGCGGCGACCTGCCAGCCGGACAGGTAGATCGCCTGCAGCCCGGCCTTCACCTGCTGGACGGCCTGGTTGCCGGTCAGCGCGCCGAGCGCGTGGACGTAGTCCTCGGTGTGCAGCAGGTTCCACAGCCGTTCGGCGCCGAGCCGCGCCAGCGTGTGCTCCTCCTGGATCGAGCCGCGCAACCGGATGACGTCCTCGGCGCTGTAGGTGCGCTCGACGCCGGCCCAGCGGGGGTTGCTCTCCCAGTCCTGCCGCAGCTCCTCAGCCGCTCCCTTGAGGCGATCGTTCATGTTCGCTCCTTATGTCGTCCCCTGGGTGCTTGCTGCTGAGTCTGTGCCCCGCCGTACCGCTTCCCTAGAGGTTTTTCGGAGCGAAGAACGCGCAGATTTCTGCTAGAGAAAATACTGAAGCGTATTCGAAGCAGAAAAGTTCGCGAAGTTTTCCGTTGGCCTAGACCAATCGCGGCGCGCCCGGATCGGCAGCGGCTACCCCTAGAAGAAGTGGCGTTTTTCTGTCTAAGCTCAGCTCATGGCCTCCCTGATGCGCGAAGAACCGCTGTCTTTGACTCAGGAGCTCGATCTCATCGCTTTCGGGCAGCGGCTCCGTCACCTGCGCAAACAGCGCGGCCTGACCCTGTCCGACCTCGGGGAGCGGGTCAGCCGCGCCCCCAGCCAGCTCTCCCTGCTGGAGAACGGCAAGCGCGAGCCCAAGCTGTCGCTGCTCAAGTCCCTCGCCGGAGCGCTCGGCGTCCCCGTCGAGGAGTTGCTGCGCCGTCAGGCGCCCAACCGCCGCGCCCAACTGGAGATCCAGTTGGAGGAGGCGCAGCGCGACCCCATCTACGCCGGTCTGGGCCTGCCGCGGCTGAAGGTCTCCGCGCGCGTGCCCAACGACGTGCTCGAACACCTTCTCGGCCTGTACGGCGAGCTGCGCGCCCGCCAGGCGAGGGGCACGGCCACCCCGGAGGAGGCCCGGGCCGCCAACGCCGAGCTCCGGCGCAGGCAGCGGGAGCTGGGCAACTACTTCCCCGAGATCGAGAAGGCCGCGGCCGAGGCGCTGTCGGCGGTCGGCTACCGCACCGGCGCCCTGTCGCAGTCGCTCATCCAGGCCCTCGTTGCTCATCTCGGCTACACGGTCCACACCGCCCAGGACCTGCCCCGATCGGTACGCTCCATCACCGACCTCCGCAACCGCCGCATCTACGTCAAGCACGAGCAGCTCGGCATGCACACCCCGCGCACGATCCTGCTGCAGACCATCGGCCACCTCGCCCTGGGCCACGACAAGCCGCGCGACTTCGCCGACTTCCTGCGCCAGCGCACCGAGGCCAACTACTTCGCCGCCGCCGTCCTGGTCCCCGAGCGGGCGGCGGCGCCGTTCCTGCGCGAGGCCAAGCAGGACCGGGCCCTGTCGGTGGAGGACCTGCGCGACGTGTTCGCCGTCTCCTACGAGATGGCCGCCCACCGCTTCACCAACCTGGCCACCCACCACCTCGACCTGGTCTGCCACTTCGTCCGCAACGACGCCGGCGGCATCATCTACAAGGCCTACGAGAACGACGGCATCGTCTTCCCCGCCGACGAGCAGGGCGCCATCGAGGGCCAGCGCATGTGCCAGCGGTGGTCGGGCCGGCAGGTGTTCCTGTCGCCCGACCGCTTCTCGGTCTTCTACCAGTACTCGGACTCGCCGACCGGGACCTACTTCTGCGTCGCGCACGTGGACCCGTCGCGGGAGCGGGACTTCGCCATCACGCTGGGCGTGCCGTACCGGGAGTCGCGGTGGTTCCGCGGCCGGGAGACGACCAACCGCACCAAGTCCAACTGCCCGAACGGCGACTGCTGCCGCCGGCCGCCGACCGAGCTGGCCGAGCGCTGGGAGGGCTACGCCTGGCCGTCGGCGCGCGCAAACTCGCACGTGCTGGCCGCGCTGCCGCCCGGCTCGTTCCCCGGCGTGGACGAGGCCGACGTCTACACCTTCCTGGAACGGCACGCGGCGCCGTAAAGCTTAAGCTGGTAGGCGTCTGGTTGACGGGGGAGGGGTCGCGTGCTGCCTGAGGTGGAGTCCTGGTGGCGTCGCCGTACCTTCTCCGCGGTGGACTGGCCCCTGGAGCGCCTGGTCGAGGCCAAGGGCGGCACGTCGGTCAGCGTGGTTCTTCCGGCGCGCGACGAGCGGGAGACCGTCGGGGAGATCGTCGGCGTCCTGCTGCGCGAGCTGCCCGACCTGGTGGACGAGGTCGTGGTGATCGACTCGCGCTCCACCGACGACACCGCCGCGGTGGCCAGACGGGCCGGCGCCGCCGTACACGCGCAGGACGAGATCCTTCCCGGGCTCAAGCCGCTCGACGGCAAGGGCGAGGCGCTGTGGAAGTCGCTGGCGGTGACCTCGGGCGAGCTGGTCGCCTTCGTGGACTCCGACATCCGCAACTTTCAGTCGTCGCTGGTCACGGGGTTGCTCGGGCCGCTGCTCGACGATCCCGGGCTCGCGTACGTGAAGGGCTGCTACGACCGGCCCCTGCGCGGCGCGCCGACCGGCGGCGGGCGCGTCACCGAGCTGGTCGCCCGCCCGCTGATCAACCTGCACTGGCCCGAGCTGGCCGGGTTCATGCAGCCGCTGGCGGGGGAGTACGCGGGGCGCAGGAGCGCGCTGGAGCGGGTGCCGTTCATCACCGGGTACGGCGTGGAGCTGGGCCTGCTCGTCGACCTGCTCTCCCTGGCCGGTCTGGACGGCCTCGCCCAGGTGGACCTCGGCGCCCGCGAGCACTCCCACCAGTCGACCGAGGCGCTCGGCGCGATGGCCGCGCAGATCATGCTCGCCGCCTGGTCCCGCCTGGAACGCCAGGACAAGATCCACGCGGCGCACGAGCCGTCGACCCGCCTGACCCAGTTCCGCCGCGGCCTCGCCGGCCACCACACCGCCGACCGCGACGTCTCCATCGCCGAACGCCCGCCCATCCTGACCGTGGACGGCTACCGCCCCTAGGATTACCGCGGCATCGCGGCGAGGATGACGCGCTTGGAGTCCTCCGGGGTGTGGGCCGTGGCGATGAGCCTCTCGAAGGCGTTCGTGTACGCGTCCAGGTCCACCCTCCTTTCCAGGAAGGCGCCCTGGTTCAGGTGCTCGACGAACACGGCGTCGGGCAGTTCCACGTCGGAGAACCGGAGGATCGAGAACGGTTCGCTGACGTCGCGAGGAGTCGTGAACGGGAGGATCTGGACGCAGACCTCCGGACTTTTGCTCACCTCAAGCAGGTGCCGCAACTGCGCGCGCATGACCTCCGGGCCGCCGATCGGGCGCAGCAGGACGGCTTCGTCGATCACGAACCAGAGCCGCGGCGGCTCGGCCCCGTCGAGGAGCTGCCGGCGCCGCACGTGGTAGTCGATCCGGCGCTGCCGGGCTTCCTCCGGGAGGTCGGGAGGAAGGAGCCCCGCCGCGTACTCCCGGGTCATCAGGAGATCCGGGATGTCGAGGGGTTCGTAGCCGCGGATGAGGTGGGCCGCCTCCTCGAGCCCGAGGTAGGGCTGGAACCAGTGCGGGATGGCGTCGGCGAAGCGGTGCCACCAGCTCGGGACGTTCGACTGCCTGGTCATCGCGAGCAGGGTCTCGCGTGTGCCGGAATCGGTCACCGCGTACAGGGTGAGCAGGTCCGCGACGTCGCGTTCCTTCAGCCCGATCCGCCCGGACTCCATGCGGCTGATCTTCGACTGGCTGCCCCTGATCGCGTACGCGGCCGCGTCGGCGGTGATGCCCCGGTCCAGGCGCAGGCGGCGCAACTGGGAACCGAGCTGGATGCGCAGCACCGTGGAGCCGCTGCCGAGAACGTACGTGTTCGGCGTCACGCCGGGCTCCCGGCCCGCCGATTCGCCCATGAACGCTCCTGTCCTCGTCGCGGTGTACCAGCATCCTAAGGGCTGAGCCGGTCGATCTTCCAGAATGCATATGCATCGCGATGCACTTGCATATGCATTTGCGCGCGGCCATGATGAGCATGGCGATTCCCACCGACAAGGGCGAGGTTCATCATGGACGCACCACAGAAGGGCGCGGAGCCACCCGCTGAGCGCCCCTTATTGAGCTCGCGCGCGCTGCTCATCATCCTCACCGCGGTGCTGGTCGGCGTGGTGGTCGCGCTGTATCCGGCGCTCGCGGTGCCCGTCGGGATCGGCGTGGCCGTGCTGACGCTGCTGGTGAGGATCCTCGGGGACTGATCGGGTCCGTTCAGGCGGGCGGCCGCTGAAGTGCGGCGGCGACGAAGGCGGTCACGTGCTCGCGCATGTCCTCGTGCGCCTCGGCGTCCTCGCCCAGCATGATCCTGGCCAGTTGCGGCAACATGTGCGGGAGTAGCGCCAGCCCCGTGAGCAGGAACATCGTCCTGGCCGTGCTCGCCGAGGGCTCCTGGCCGAGCCCTTCGGCCAGGGACGCGTTCTTGCGGGCGCACCGCTCGACCCTGACCTCCTGGCCGGGCAGCAGGTCCTGCCCCCGGTAGTTGAGGGCCTCCCACATCAGCAGCCGCACGAGCTGCGGATGTTTCGCGTAGTAGGCCGACAGCCGGTCCGCGTACGCGGCCGGGTCCGCGCCGGGCAGGGCGATCTGGGCGGTCAGCTCGTCCAGCGCCTCGGTGATGACGGCGTCGAACAACTTCTCCTTGTTGCCGAAGTGTCCGTAGATCCGCTCCTTGTTGACTCCGGCCCGCTCGGCGATGCGGTCGACGCGCGCCCCCGCGATGCCGTGCGCGGCGAACTCCTCCCGCGCCGCGTCCAGCAGGGCGGTCCGGGTGGCGGCGGTGGAGACGTTGGGTGCCATGCCTCGCATCCTACAGCTTCCAACTAGTTGGTTGACATCCAACTAGTTGGTTGGCTACGGTCCGACCTCATGACTCTCGTCGGCATCCCACCAGAGGCGGCGCCCGGCCCGGCCGCCGAGCGGTACGCCTCCTTCACCCCCACCGTGACCGCCTTCACCCTCGCCGCGATCCTGGTCAGCGGCCAGCTCTACATCGTCATCCCCCTGCTCCACGACATGGCCGCCGTCTGGACGACCACCACCGCGTCCCTCGCCTGGCTGGTCACCGCCTTCGCCATCGGCTACGGCGTCGGCTTCCTGCTGTCCGGCCCGCTCTCCGACCGTTTCGGCCGCCGCAGGCTTATCCTGTACGGCCTGCCGCTCGCCGCCCTGGCCACCGCGGCCGTCACCCTGAGCCCGACCCCCGAGGCCGCCGTCGCACTACGCCTCGTCCAGGGCCTGGCCGTGGCCACCTTCCCTCCGGCCGCCCTCGCCTACCTGGCCGAACGCGTGGACCCGAGGCGCCGGGCCGTCGCTATCTCCGCGGTGACCGCCGCCTTCCTCGCCTCCGCCGTACTCCTGCAGGTCGGCGCCCAGATCCTCGTCCCCCTGACCGGCTGGCGCGCCCCGTTCCTCATCTCCGCCGCGGGGCTGGCCCTGTCGATGCCGGTCATCCGCGTGATCATGCTCCCCGACACCCCGCGCGCCACCACGCCCTCACTCCTCGGCGCCTACCGCGCCCTGCCCGGCCTGCTGCTCCACCGCACCCTGCTGCCGCGCTACCTGGCCACGCTCATCCTCATGATCGGCTTCGTGGCCGTCTACACCGCCCTCCAGCTCCACGGCGTCACCGCCACCTCCTCCCAGCTCCTGGCCCTGCGCGCGGCCGGACTGCCGGCGATCGTCGCCATCCCGCTCCTCATGCCCTGGCTGAGCCGCCTGTCCGCCCCCGTCCGGGCCGCGGGCTTCCTGGCGCTGGCGGCGGTGGCGGTGACCGCCGTGG
The DNA here is from genome assembly GCF_044456745.1 of Nonomuraea sp. NPDC050790. Lineage (NCBI taxonomy): Bacteria > Bacillati > Actinomycetota > Actinomycetes > Streptosporangiales > Streptosporangiaceae > Nonomuraea > Nonomuraea sp. NPDC050790. The sequence goes on from NZ_JBITGF010000001.1 coordinate 527,602, forward strand.
CCGTCATCGCGCCGTCCGCCACCTGGCTGGCCGTCCTCCTGGCTCTGTACGTGGCCGCCGTCGCCGGCGCCCTCCCCGGCCTGAACGAGTCGATCTCCGCCGCCGCGGGCCCCGCCCGCGGCGGCGCCCTGGCCCTGTTCTCCTTCTCCCTGGCGGTGGGCAGCGCCATCGGCCCCCCGCTGGCCGCCGCCTTCCCCGCCTTCCCTCCTCTCCTGTACGGCGTGGCCGCCGCCATGACCCTGGCCGCCCTGGCCGTCCTGGCTTCCAGCAGGCGTTGAGGAAAGGTCAACTTCGATGGGACCCGACATTGTGCGCTTGTGACTGGACTACTACTGTCAAAACAGGAGGGAAGGAGGAGTCATGGTCGACCAGGTCCGTCCCATCGTTCTCTTGCTCGCCCGCGTAGCCATCGGTGCGATCTTCCTCGTCCACGGGTTGGTCAAGTTCACCGGCGGCATAGGCGGGACGACGGCCTTCTTCGAGCAGATCGGCATTCCGCTGCCCGGGCTGGCCGCGCCCGTGGTCGCCGTGGTGGAGACGCTCGGCGGCGCCGCGCTGATCCTCGGCGCCGGCCTGCCGATCGTGAGCGTGCTGCTCGCGCTGGACATGCTCGGCGCGGCGGTGTTCGTGCACTTCGCCAATGGTTTCTTCATCGACAAGGGCGGCTTCGAGTTCGTCCTGGCCCTGGCGGCGGGCGCGCTCGCCGTCGGCTTCACCGGTGGTGGCGCGCTGGCTCTCGACAGCCTGTGGCAGCGCCGCCGTACCACCACGACCGCCTGATCGAGCGCCTGGCGATTACCCAGATCTCCAGGCGCCCTCAATCCCGCGCCCAGCACCCGCGGAACCCGGCGGCCGAAACCCGCGCCCGTGGAAACCCGCGCCCGTGGAAACCCGCGCCTGCGGAATCCGCGACCATCACCCGCAGAACCCGCACCCGGAACCCCGCACCCGGAACCGCGACCAGCATCCGCAGCCGGAACCCGCGACCATCGGCGCCCACGGCCCGCGCCCACGGCCCGCGCCCACGGCCGGCGATCACAACCCGTGGCCACAACACGCGATCAGAACCCGTGGCTCAGCGGCCACGTCAGCACGCGGGCTCAGCGGCCGCGGGGGAGTAGGCCGCCCACGGTCGCGTCGGGGCGGTCCACGTGGGCGTCGGGTAAGAGGGCGGAGGCGTCCAGACCGGCGTGGTTCAGGGCGCGGCCGAGTGGGTTCAGGGGCTCCAGCAGGGGTTCGCACTGGGACGGGGGCGTGCCCATCGAGTACGCCAGCGAACACAACCACATCGCCAGGTCGTCGCTCTGGCCGTTGAGGTCGACGCGGGCGCGGAACGTCCCTGAGCGCGGGTCGTAGGCGTTGCTCGCGTTGTTCACGGCCAGCGGGGCGGTCTGGAGGAACGTCTCGATCGAGGCGCGCTGCCGTACCAGAAGCCGGGTGATGTGGGCGAGGTCGCGGGTGTTGGCGGTGATCTCGGTGCGGTTGTCGTCGACGAAGTCGGCGACCTGAGTGAGCGTGCCGGACAGGCCCTTGAAGACGGCGCGCAGCTCGTCGCGTTCGGCGGCGAGGTGCCCCGACGCCGTGGCCAGGTCGCGCATGAACGCGCGGATCCGGGCGTCGTCCTCGGCCATCGTGCCGGTGATCAGGGCCAGGTTGCGGATGGTCTGGGAGAACTCGTCCTTGTCGGCGGCCAGCGCGGCGGCGGCGTCGGACAGGTCGCGCACGCTCGCCCCGACGGTGGCGCCCTGGCCGCCGAAGGTGTCGGCGGAGACCCTGAGCAGGCGCGACAGCGAGCCGTCCGCGTTCGCGCCATCGGGGCCGAGCGCCCTGGTCAGCGTGTTGAAGCTGCGCAGCGCCTCGTCGATCTCGACGGGTGTCTGTCCGGCGGCGAGCGTCCCGCCGTCCCTCAGCACCGCGCCCCCCGTGTACGGCGGCGCGAGCTGCACATACCGATCGGCCACCACCGACCTGGCCACGATGACGGCCTGCGCGTGCGCGGGGACTTTGAGCCCGGCGTCGTAGGCCAGATCCACCCGGACCTGGTCGCCGATCGGCGTCACGGCCGTCACCTCGCCCACCTTGACGCCCAGGATCCGCACGTCGGAGCCGGGATAAAGGCCCACCACCCGCTCGAAGCGCACGCTCACGCGCACGGTGGAGTCAGGCTGGAGCAGCAGGAACCCGGCCGCGCCCAGAAGGGCGGCCAGCAGGGCGGCGAGCCAGCGGTTCATGGGGGTCTTCCGACGGGGATGGGATGGTGAGCGAAAGGCTACCGAGGGTGACTGACATTCGCGGGCTTTCGGCGCTGCCTACTCACCGGTAGGGTGTTACCGGCGGTAACCCCAGGAACTTCAGGGAGCGGCGAGATGACCGGCTTTTGTCCAGAGCTCAGTGACGATGTGCGTGAAGTGCGTGACTGGGTGCGGACCTTCGCCCGCGACGTCATCCGCCCCGCCGGCGCCGAATGGGACGAACGCGAGCAGACCCCGTGGCCCGTCATCCAGGAGGCCGCCAAGATCGGGCTGTACTCGCTGGACTTCTTCGCCACCCAATGGTTCGAGGAGAGCGGGCTGGCGCTGCCGGTCGCGTTCGAGGAGATCTTCTGGGGTGACGCCGGGATCGGCCTGTCGATCGTCGGAACCGGCCTGGCCGCCGCCGCGCTCTCCGCCGGCGGCACGCCCGAGCAGATGGGGGAGTGGCTGCCCCAGATGTTCGGCACCGAGAACGACGTCAAGGTCGGCGCGTTCTGCGCCTCGGAGCCCGACGCCGGCTCCGACGTGGGCGCCATCCGCACCCGCGCGGAACGCGACCCGTCCGGCGACTGGATCCTGAACGGCGTCAAGACCTGGGCCACCAACGGCGGCATCGCCAACGTCCACGTCGTCGTCGCCTCCGTCGACCCGGCCCTCGGCACCCGCGGCCAGGCCACGTTCGTCATCCCGCCGGGTACACCGGGCCTGTCCATGGGCCAGAAGTTCAGGAAGCACGGCATCCGCGCCTCCCACACCGCCGAGGTGGTCCTCGACCGGGTACGCGTCCCCGCCGCCTGCCTCCTGGGCGGCCAGGAGAAGCTGGACGCGCGCCTGGCCCGCGTACGCAACGGCGAACGTTCCGGCGAGCAGGCCGCGATGCGCACTTTCGAGACCACCCGCCCGTCAGTGGCCGCGATGGCCGTGGGCATCGCCCGCGCGGGCTACGAGTACGCCCGCGACTACGCCGTCGAACGCGAGCAGTTCGGCCGCAAGATCGGCGAGAACCAGGCCATCGCCTTCCTCCTGGCCGACATGGCGACCCGCGTGGACATGGCCCGCCTGCTCACCTGGCGGGCGGCCTGGATGGCGCGCAACGGCCGCCAGTTCGAGCAGGCAGAGGGGTCGATGTCGAAGCTGGTGGCGGGCGAGACGGCGGTGTGGGTGACCGAGCAGGCCATCCAGATCCTGGGCGGCGCGGGATACACGCGCGAGCACCCAGTGGAGCGCTTCCACCGCGACGCCAAGATCTACACCATCTTCGAGGGCACGTCGGAGATCCAGCGCCTGATCATCGGTCGAGCGGTGACCGGATTGCCCGTGCGGTAGCTCTGAACAGCACAAACGCGCCCTCTGCTGTTCTAATGGCAGAGGGCGCGTTCTTAGCAGACGAGACTATTAGCACTAGTGATCAAGCTCTGTTCCGTACCTGTTCCGTGATCTTGTTAGGACTCGGAACGGGTGAAATGGTCATGGATCGCGTCTCGGGCGCGTTGATGTGAGCTCGGAAGCATGTGGGCGTAGCGGCGGAGGGTGAAGGCCGGGTCTGTGTGACCAAGGTACTCGGCGAGTTCGTTAATGGAGACGCCGCCAGCGAGAGTGATGGAGTTGGTGTGTTCCCTCGCGGCGGGTGGTGGCGTAGCAGAGACGGGTACGTCGTTTGCCGTCGAGGCCGGGTTGCTCAGGTTTGAGCTTTCGTGAGGGGGCGGGGATGATGCCGACCTTGACGAGAGCGGACTTTCAGATCTGTTCGCTGTAGGTGCGGGCATGGCCATGCTCTCCGATGACCGGCCAGCGGGGTTATCCAGTATGCCGAGGACGCTTGGAGTCACGTCGAACCAGACGACATGGGCGAACTGGGAGGCATCGCAACCTTCAGCCGTCCCCGCCGGGTCTACTACGCTGCTGATGCTCTTGCATGGCTGCCCTCCGAATCCAACAAGGGGAGATCGAAGGAGCCGCTGAAGCTCTCGTGCCAGTCCTCGATCTCCCGTCTTACCGGCGCATCAACGGCATCATCAAGTTCGTGGAGCACGTTCATCAGGTCCTCGCCAAGGCGCTCACCAGTGGCGAGGCCCAGGAAGTGCAAGAGCACATCGAGTTTCTTCGCACGTACGCCGTTGAAGGCACTTCCCATGTAGATTTCGGATCATGTATCCGGTGTATCTGCCCAGTAAGAAAGTAGTCCTACGCGAGTTTCGTCAAGATGACGCGGAGGCTGCGTTCCACGTCGTTGGTGACTCTCGCGTAACTGACTGGCTGTCCTTCGATGCCCGCTCCCATGAGCAGGCTACCGACATGGTGGCCGGTATCGTCGCGCGTGCCCAGGACCAACCACGTACCGAGTACTACCTAGCGATCACCACCCATGAATCAGATAGCTTGATCGGGTTCGTGCGTCTCGGGCTCTCTGGTGTCCAAGCGGCTAAGCTCGGATTCGCCATTACTGCTGACGCATGGGGGCATGGATACGCAACCGACGCAGCCAGGACACTAACCACGTTCGCCTTCCGCAGCCTCGATCTGCATCGAGTTAGCGCAGCCATCGGCCCTACAATTAGAGTTTCCATGCTCTTGGTTACCAAGCTTGGCTTTGTCCCCGAAGGCCGGATCAGAGATCATGTGTTCACGAACGGTGCATGGAGAGATAGCGTTCTCTACTCTGTGCTGAATGACGAGTGGTCTGGATAATCCTGTAAGAACTTTCTTCTCATGCTTAAGTGGCCCTGACGGGCCGCACGCGCCGCCCACGCGGCGCGGGCCGACTGCTCCCGCTTGAGCTCCCGCACCGGCCCGCACGAACGCCGGTCGGCTGGCGCGAACGAGGACAGGGCCGCTTTGGGGCGCGGTGCCCTGCTCACGGCGTTGATCTCGCTAAGCGCAAGCGGAGCCAGTCACAGGGCCGGGGTCACGGCATGCCTCCGGCGGGGGCGCTCCGGCTCCGGGCTGGCCAAGATCGCGACGTACGGCGGTGGAGTGGCTTAGGTGGAAGCCTGCCCGCCTGCCGCCGTCCCAGGACAAGCCCTAGCAGGCCAGCCGCGGGGCCGCCTTCGCTCCATGACAGCCGTGACACCGGGCGTATGGTAGGGCAGCCCCGCGGCTGGCCCGCTACCTCGCCAGGAGGGACGACGGCAGACGGGCAAGCCAGGGGATGGATGTGCCTGGCGCAGGCTCACTGTCCACGATCGCGTTTGAACTTCTCTCGATCTAGAAAGTGCTCAGCCATTTCACTTGTGGCCTTAACAACGACGGGTTCCTGAAGGGGGGCGGGCCAGATCTGAATGTAGTGGTTATCGACGCCATCATCCCTCGAGCCTTCCCAATCCATGTTCTTGACGTGGTACCGAATGCGGTAAGTCCCGGGTCCGGCCGGAAGAGGAGGAAGCGGATGCATCACTGCATTATCATGGGCGAATCCGCCCATCTCTACTTCGCCTGATATGGACACATAGCCAATGTCTACGATGTCCTCATAGGTGGAAAGATCTGCCCCGGGGTCCTGGTCAGCCATAGTCACGGTGAAGTCGGCGGGCCCATACTGATGTGTAATGTGAAGAGTGACCCAGCCCTGCTCGACCTCGATGAACCCAACAGACTGGGCTGGTGTATCTGCATATCCTTCAAGTTCCCTGTCCTGTAGGCCAGCGATGCCATAGTCAGAGACATCGACGGTCAGCCGTACAGTGCGAGTCTCATCGTTGTTCATGAACAGGAAGCGTAGACGCCGCTACCCACAAATCTCTCGAAATCCTAACGGTTTGGCCTGTCTCAAGACCGTGATTGGCTGAGCGGCGGAAGGGGAGCCAATCCGGGAGCCACACCAGGTGAACCGGCCTGAACAGATCTGGGCTCGATTGACCAGCCGACCTCGCGTCAGGACTGGCGTGAACCTATCCAACCGGCGAAAAGCTGGGTCGAGTCCTTTCGCGGATCACAGGACTGATCTTGCTCCGTCTCTGTTCCGTCAGACTCAGAAAACCGCCGTAAGAGGACGGCAGACGTTCCGAGGTGTCAGCCCTTGTCAGCGCCGTGATTCGACAGCCTGCCCAAGTCGCGATCACGCGCAGTCAAGATCTACACCATCTTCGAGGGCACGTCGGAGATCCAGAGATTGATCATCGGCCGCGCCGTCACCGGCCTGCCCGTGCGATAGGAACCTCGTACGTCAGAAGGGGGCCGAAGGTGGAGCGGTGACACTCGGCGGGTAACAGCGGGTGCAGCCGGTCCCAGACGCCGGCCGCGTGCTGCACGCCGCCGGCCGACTCGACAGGTCGTCAACGGTGATCGACAGCTCGCGCGTCGGGCGTACAAGGGCGGCCCGAAACCGGCCCGAGCCCGGCCGACCGTGCCAAGCCGGGCTCGAAACATCACGTCATGCCTCTGGTCAAACCCGTCATGGCCCGCTGCGGACGCGGCCATCAGCCTCGTCCGCTGATCTTTCTGTCAGGACCTCGTAGGCAGTCTGTAGATCCAGAGCGCTACCTGCTGGCCTGAGATGGTGTGCGATGCGTTCACCGCGTCCGGGTAGCCGTATGTCGTGGGGACCTTGTTGACGCCCCGTGTCCTGTCCAGAGAGGCTTCGGGGGTGTTGTAGATGCTCTCGACAGTGATGGGGACCTGGCTTCCGGAGTGTCCGGCCGCAGCGAGGAGGTCGCGGTAGAAAATCTGGAGGCGGGCCTTGCACCCTGTGCATGGCCCGATGTTGCTGATCAGGATGACCTGGATCGATTGAGCGGCGACCTTGAATCCTTGATCGGCAATCCACTCGTAGGCATCGAGCAGAGTGGTGACCTCGCTGTCCTGCTGCGAGAGCTTGGCCTCGTCCAGACTGATCTCTCTGGGACGTTCGGCGCCTTCTGTCGCTGTGAGGGTGTAGTAGCCCTGGCCGGACCTGGGCGCCGCGACCGGGGTCAAGTAGCAGTTGTCGCTGTCGCCCTCGGCGGGGATGTTGCCGTCGACGATCACCATGATGCGGGAGTAGAGGCCGGGTTCTCCTACCTGATGGTCTTTTGCGGCGAGTTCGTGGATCACGGCCAGTTCCCGCACGATCGCCTGGGTTCGCAAGTCAGGGCCCTGGGCGTGACTGTGCGACATCGTCGACCTCCTTCATCGGGGAATTTCACCTTCTCATCGGGCGAGGGCGAATCAAGGGGCCGTCAGTGTCCAACTCCGGCCAAAACTGCAGGTAGTGGCGCTATTGCCCCTATTCGTACCGACCGGTATCGAAGGTCGAGTCGGTACCAGCAGGGTCCGCTACCCGCAGGCGTCGCGACGCGAGAACGCCAGGCTGCTCAGCTCCCCGCGTTGGAGGAGGTGTTGCCAGTCTGCGTCCGGGTGGTGGGCTGTTTGACACTCCCGGGCGACGGAGAGACGTGTGCCCCCCGGACCGATCATGGTTCGGGGGTGTTTGTGTCCCCGTGACAGTGACGTCGGCTGCTGTTCGGCTGGCCGGGAGGCGGTGACGATCCGGAAGTGGGGCCGTGAGGTTGTCCACGACTTCGCGGATCCGGCGTGGGGACGAGGCGCCCGAGTCACCGGAGGGCCGGGATGCGTTGCGGGCTCGGCTGGCGTCGACAGTGTGAAGCGAGGCAACCAGGGGTGGCCGTGATGGCAAGGAAGTACCAGCGGGTGACGGGCGCGGAGCGCGAGGAGTTGAAGCGCCGGTACCTCGCGGAGGAGTCGATCCGGGGCTGTCGATCTCGACGGGCCGTTCGTACGGGTTCGTTCACCGGCTGCTGCAGGAGGCGGGGCCCCGCTGAGGTCGCCGGGCGGCAGCCAGAGGCCGGCTCGCCGGATTGCGGTCAGCTGATCCAGTTGACGAAAACGCCGATAGGCACGGACATGCTGATTCCGAGTACGAAGAACATCCACTGATGACGCCGTTCGGCGCGGACGGTTGCCTTCGTCTCGCCAACGAGAATCTGTCTGATCTTCTCGGCCTGTTCCTTGTCGATCTCGAGTAGTTTCTGCTGACTATCGGCTTCCGCTAGCAGTGCTTCGCGCACGGTTTGCTGGGCTTCGAGGTCGCGTCGCAGTTCGTCCATCAGGATGGCGGCTTCGGTGAACGCGTCGTTTACCGCCTTGATTCGGGTTCGGAGCCGTTCACCTGGATCGCTGCGTACTTCCAGGGGGAAGATCTCAACCTCGCGCTGCCGTTCGGTGCGCCTTGAGGTCCTGCGCTCCCAGGCATCTCTCATGGACATCACCCAAGAGATGATCGCTATGGCAGCGAAGGCGACCAAGACCGGCCATGACACCCAGGGATGCCTGTCGATGAGCCGCATGAGACCGACGAGCGCCCAGAACCCTCCGATGGCCAAGGGAAGGCCCACAAGGACGCCTGCCAAGGTCCAAGCAAGTAGGGAAGCTAGCGCGGCGCGAATTCTCGTGTTCACGGTGCCTATTGCATCGCGGGTTGGGCCGTACCCATCGGCGTTTGGGCAGATCGCCATGTGACTGTTGAAGATCGGTACGAGCGGAACATTGTCCAAGTTGAGTTCCGCTCCGTGTGCTAATGCCACGAGTGATCCACTTCCCTCGTGAAAGGTGCTCTCAGGAGCAACCACAGCAGCGACCGGCTCCACCCCGCCGCTCCGCTCGACGACCTGATCACCCGCGTCCGCCTCCGCCGGCCCGACGCGACCGGCGAGTTCATCGCCGCCGCCCTCCACTCCTCCCCGAGCTGTACGCCCGAGTTGGAAGCGCTCGCCGCCGACAACCAGACGCTCCGGGTGCTGCTCGGCGAACTCGCGCAGGCCGGTGGGCGGACGTGAGTACCGAGCTGGTCAAGGCACCGCGTGGCGACCTCGCGCCACCCGATCATCCTTAACCTGACCCGGACGTGGCTGCGCTCGTACGACTCGCCGAACACGCGCGAGGCGTACGAGCGGAACATCCGGCGGTGGTTCCGGTTCTGCACGGAGACCGGCCTCGACCCACTGGAGGCGCGCAAGCCGCACGGCGACGTGTGAGGACAAGAATTCGCCCAGGTCAGGACTGCTCTTGCGGACCAGCTACAGGTGGGGGTTTGAGTGCCGTAGCTCTACACGATCTTCGAGGGCACGTCGGAGATCCAGGGTTTGATCATCGGTCGAGCCGTCACCGGGCCTGCCCGTGTGGTGATGACGCGGGCGTAATCGCGTCGTAAGACCCGGGCGGGGGCTGATGGGGTTACCTGGGGGCATGAGCATCTTCAGGCGGCCCGTGACCTGGCTGGTCGCCGGCGTGGCCCTGGTGGTCGCGGCGGTCGGCCTGTATCTCTTCCAGCCCTGGCGGCTGTTCACGACCGTCACGGTCGACGAGGCGCTGCCGGTCGTCGCCACGACGCCCGCCGCCACCCAGGCGGCGGCGCCCACACGGGTGGCCGTTCCCGAGGTCCAGGTGCTGGCGCGCGGCGAGTTCCGCAGTCACGAGCACAAGACCAGGGGCACCGCGAAGGTCCTGCGCCTGGCCGACGGCAGCCGGGTCCTGCGGATCGAGAAGCTCGACACCTCCGACGGGCCCGACCTGCGCGTGTGGCTCACCGACCGGCCGGTGACCGACGACTGGTTCAGCGTCGGCCGGGGACGGAACGTGGAGCTCGGCGACCTCAAGGGCAACAAGGGCAACGCCAACTACGTCATCCCGGCCGGTACCGACCTCGACGTGTTCACCAGCGTCACGATCTGGTGCAAACGCTTCAGCGTCTCTTTCGGCGCCGCCGCACTCAAGTGAGCTCCGTCGGGGACGGTGCTGACCTGACGCGCCTGGACCATGTGTCAGGAACGCACGTCGGTCACCTCCGCGCCGAGCAGGTCGGCGATAGCCGGCAGGCCGGCCAGCCGGTGACCGGTGCCCAAAGCCCAGTGGTGCGAGATGCCGGTCGCAATCGGCCTCGGCGGTAGGCCCCATCGTAGCGACGCCACCATGGCCGGCGTCTCGACGATGACCGCCACGGCCATCAGGAACACGAGGCGCAAAGGCAAGGATCCACTCGAAACCCGCCAGACTGCGGATAAACCTCCGATGTGGTGGATCATGGCCTTCGTGGACTTCGCGGGGGTATTCGACATCCATCTGACCGTCGCGCCCGGCGGCGACGTGGACCGGCTGGACGCCTGGGCGGCGGGCAACCAGGCCACGCTGGCCCATGTCGTGCTGGCGCGCGGCGCGGTGCCGTGCCAGCCGACGGTGACGCTGGCCGGCCGCGGCACCCTGCCCGAGCAGCGCGCGGCCGCCGCGACCTGCGCGGAGGGGCTGGAGGAGGCCGGGTTCCGCGTGGTCAGGGTGAAGATCGAGGCGGCGCCCTGGAACCGTGACGTGCCATGGACCGCCGCCGCGGCGGCGAAGCTGGACGGATGCTACTTCGAGCACCACGTCACGGTGATCGACCCCGCCAGGACGGAGGAACTGGCCGGGATCGCGCAGCGGCACTCCGCGCACCTGTCGCGCGACGCTCTGCGGGTGCGGGCGGACGGCTCGGCCGAGCGGTACGTCACGCAGCGCTGCCGCGGCGTCGGCCTGTCGGTGGCGGGGCACCGGCTCGACGGCCTGGTACGGGCACTGGGCGCGGACGGCTTCGCCGTACTGGAGGCCGAGCGCGAGTTCGTCGTCCACGACGACAACCCCGGCATCGACCGGGGCTGGATCGAGGAGCGGTGAGGCTCGGCGGCGCGCAGGTAGGTGCTGACGGTTGGTGGCGTGCGGTTAGGGAGGCGGTGACGGTTGGCCGCGTGCGGTCAGGTAGGCGTCGAGGGCGGCGGCGCCGCTCAGCATGGCCAGGCCGCGGGCCGACAGCCGTTCGCGCCAGCCCGACAGCGCGGCCTCCAGCGGGGCGATGCCGCCGGCCGTTCGGACCTGGGTGAGCAGGGGGGCGATCTGGTCCAGCAGGTAGCCGCCGCGCCTGAGCTGGTGGGCGAGCTGGGCGTCGCGGACGTCGCCCGAGGCGTAGACGCGGTAGCCGGTGTGCCGGTCGCGGCCGGGGCGCAGGATGCCCGCCTGCTCCCACTTGCGCAGCGTGGCGGGGCGCACGCCGAGCCTACGGGCGAGCGGGCCGATGTGGGTGACGCCGTGTTCGGGCGGGGTGGGGGCCAGGTCGCGCAGCGCGTTCTCGACGGCGGTCAGCGTGCGGCGGTCCTCCAGGAGCTGGGCGTGGCTCTCGTCGATGAGCCGCAGGGCCTCCTCCAGCGCGTCCTCGTTGACCGCGCGCAGGACCGCGGTGGCCGTGTGGTGCCCGTGGGCGGGGATCAGGGCGACGAAGGCGCGCAGCGCCTGCGCGTGCAGCGGGGTGTAGGCGCGGTAGCCGCTCGGGGTGCGCGCCGCCCGTGGGAGGATGCCCGCCTCCTCATAGTTGCGTACGGCCTGCGAGGAGATGCCGTGCTCACGGGCCAGGTCGATCGGGCGGAGCTGCCTCATGGTTTAAGGTTACGGCCTCGCCGTACTGGATGGCATCTTCAGACCCTCAACAGAAAGTTCAACGATATCGTCGAAGCATGCGGACGGATGCGGAGGAACTGGGCGCGGCGGTGCTCAGGCTGGCGGGTGAGCGTACGCGGCTGCTGGGGCTGGGGGAGCCGACGCACGGGGTGGAGGCGTTTCCCCGGCTGCGCAACGAGCTCTTCCGGTATCTGGCCGGGCACGCGGGGTTCCGCTCGGTGGCGATCGAGAGCGACTGCCTGAAGGGGCTGGTCGTCGACGACTACGTGGCGGGCGGCGAGGGTGACGTCGAGGAGGTCGTGCGCGAGGGGTTCAGCCACGGGCTCGGCGCGTCGGCCGCGGCGCGGGAGCTCGTGCTCTGGATGCGGGAGCACAACCACGGCCGGCCCGAGCACGAGCGGCTGCGGTTCTACGGGTTCGACGCGCCCATGGAGCTGAGCGGCGCCGCGAGCCCGCGCGAGGCCGTTCTGCGCCTGCACGCGGCGCTGGCCGCCCACGTGCCGCTTGCGTGGGACGTGCCGGAGTTCGCGGGGCTGTTCGGCGCCGACGAGCGCTGGGACAACCTCGACGCGATGATGGACCCCGCGCGCTCGATCGGCCGCTCCGCCGACGCGGTACGGCTGCGCCTGCTCGCCGATGACCTCACCGGCTACCTCGACGCCCACGCGCCCCGGCTGGCCGGCGCGGGCGAGCGGGACTGGTGGCGAGCCCGCCTCTACGGCAGGACGGCCACCGGCCTGCTGCGCTACCACGCGGCGATGGCCGACGACACCCCCGACCGGCTGGCCCGGCTGAGCGGAATGCGCGACGCCATGATGGCCGCCAACCTCCTGGCGATCGAGGCCCGCGAGACCGGGCGCGGCGCCACGCTCGTCTACGCCCACAACCGCCACCTGCAGCGCGAGCTGAGCACCATGCGGCTGGGGGAGACGTACGTGGAGTGGTGGAGCGCGGGGGCGATGACCCATGCGCGCCTCGGCGACCGCTACGCCTTCTTCGCCACCGGCGTGGGCCACTGGCCGGGCCTGGAGCCTCCCGCGCCGGACACGCTCGAAGGCGTCCTGTCCGCCCTGCCGGGCGAGCGCCTGGTGGCCGATCCAAAGGCACTGGCGGCCACCGGCGTACGGCTGAAGCCCCGGATCAGCACCGACTACCGCTACATCCCGCTGGAGCCCGACCACGACGCCGAAGGCATCGTCTTCCTGAAGACCGCCGAAGCGGACACCGAAGAGGCTGCCGCAGCGGACGCCGAACAGGACGCCGCGACAGACCTCCCAGGTTAGCTGTTCGACGATCCCGAACAGGCGCTATCGTCGGCTGCGTGGGAGAGACGATCCAGTCAGTGGAGCGGGCCGCGGCCATCCTCAGGCTCCTGGCCGCGGGCCCGCGCCAGTTGGGCGTGGCCGAGCTGGCCAGAGCCATGGCGCTGCCCAAGGGCACGCTCCACGGCATCCTGCGCACGCTCGTGCACGTCGGCTTCGTCGAGCAGGACGCCGCCACCGGCAAGTACCGGCTCGGCGCCACGCTGCTCCACCTGGGCAGCAGCTACCTCGACGTCAACGAGCTGCGCGCCCGCTCGCTCAACTGGGCTGACGGCCTGGCCGGGCGCAGCAGGGAGAGCGTGTGGATCGGCACCCTGCACGAGGGCCAGGTCCTGGTCATCCACCACGTCTTCCGCCCCGACGACAGCATGCAGGTGCTCCAGGTGGGCGCCCACCTGCCGGCCCGCACCACCGCGCTCGGCAAGGTCCTGCTGGCCCACGACCCCTACGAGGAGCCGGGCGAGGACGAGCTGGACCAGGTCAGGTCCCGGGGCTGGGCCGCCGACCTGGAGGAGCTGGAGGAGGGCGAGGTCTCCGTCGCCGCCCCCATCAAGGACCCCAGCGGCGTGGTCGTCGGCGCGATCGGCATCCGCGGCGCCGTTGAGCGCCTGACCAGGGACGGCGAACTCGACATGCGCTACGTCTCCTACGTGCGCGACGCCGCCAGGGCGATCACCCGCGACCTGGCCCGTTGAAACATGCGCCCCGCACCCCATACGATTCCCCCGAGCGTTCGGCATTGTCGAACATCGTGGAAAGAGGCTTCCCCGTGTACGTAGCCGCCATCGACCAGGGCACCACCTCCAGCCGGTGCATCGTGTTCGACCACGACGGCAACATCATCTCCGTCGCCCAGCGCGAGCACCGCCAGATCTTCCCCCGCCCCGGCTGGGTGGAGCACGACGCCACCGAGATCTGGGCGGCCGTGCGCGAGGTGCTCGACGAGGCGGTCGACGGCCTGGAGATCGCGGCGCTCGGCATCACCAACCAGCGCGAGACGGCCGTGCTGTGGGACCGGCACACCGGCGAGCCCGTCTGCCCGGCGATCGTCTGGCAGGACACCCGCACCGACGAGCTCATCGACGGGATGGACGGCCAGATCTTCCGCGAGCGCGCCGGGCTGCCGCTGACCACGTACTTCTCCGGTCCCAAGGTGCGCTGGATGCTCGACCGGGGGCTGCGCGAGCGGGCCGAGCGGGGCGAGATCCTGTTCGGGACCGTGGACAGCTGGCTCATCTGGAAGCTCACCGGCCGCCACGTCACCGACGTGACCAACGCCAGCCGTACGCTGATGATGAACATCCACACGCTGGCCTGGGACGACGAACTGCTCGCCGCGCTCGGCGTGCCGCGCGCGATCCTGCCCGAGATCCGCCCGTCCTCCGAGGTGTACGGGCACTTCCGCGGCATCCCGGTGGCCGCCGCGCTCGGCGACCAGCAGGCGGCCCTGTTCGGGCAGACCTGCTTCGAGCCCGGCGAGACCAAGTCCACCTACGGCTCAGGCAGCTTCCTGCTGATGAACACCGGCGACAAGCCCGTCGTCTCCCGGCACGGCCTGCTCACCACCGTCGGCTACCAACTCGGCGACGGCCCCGCCACCTACGCGCTCGAAGGCGCCATCGCCGTCACCGGCTCCCTCGTGCAGTGGCTGCGCGACAACCTCGGCCTGATCTCCAGCGCCGCCGAGATCGAGACCCTCGCCAAGACGGTCGACGACAACGGCGGCTGCTACTTCGTGCCCGCCTTCTCCGGCCTGTTCGCGCCCCACTGGCGCGGCGACGCCCGCGGGGTCATCGCCGGGCTGACGGCGTTCGTCAACAAGGGGCACCTGGCGCGGGCCGTACTGGAGGCCACGGCCTTCCAGACCCGCGAGGTCGTCGAGGCGATGAACGCCGACGCCGGGCTCGCGCTGGCGAGCCTGCGCGTGGACGGCGGCATGACCGCCGACAACCTGCTCATGCAGACGCTCGCCGACGTGCTGGACGTGCCGGTCATCAGGCCCGTGGTCGCCGAGACCACCGCGCTGGGCGCCGCGTACGCCGCGGGCCTGGCCACCGGGTACTGGGACGGCCTCGCCGGCCTGCGCGCCAACTGGCACAAGGCGGCCGAGTGGCGGCCGGCCATCGACCCCGGCAGGCGCGAGCGCGAGTACCGCGACTGGAACAAGGCCGTCGCCCGCACGCTCGACTGGGTGGAGAAGTCATGATGATCGTCACAGGAGCCGACCGCGGGCAGACGCGCGAGGAGCTGTCGAGGGCCGTGTTCGACCTGCTCGTCATCGGCGGCGGCATCCTCGGCACCTCGGTCGCCTGGATGGCCGCCCAGGCGGGGCTGCGCGTGGCCATGGTGGACGCGGGCGACTTCGCCGGCGCCACCTCCAGCGCCTCCTCCAAGCTGGTCCACGGCGGTCTGCGCTACCTGCAGACCGGCAACCTCAAGCTCGTCGCCGAGAACCACCGCGAGCGCCGTGCGCTGGCCGCCGACATCGCCCCGCACCTGGTCAAGCCGCTCGACTTCGTCGTACCCGTGTACAAGGGCGGGCCGCACGGAGCGGCCAAGCTGGGCGCGGGCGTGTTCCTGTACTCGGCGCTGTCGGCCTCGCTCGGCAGGATCGTCGGGCCGCGCCACGCCCAGGAGCTGGTGCCCGAGCTGCGCATGGACGGCCTGCGCGCGGCGGCCGTCTACGGCGACCACCAGATGAACGACAGCCGGGTCGCCGTCATGACCGTGCGCGCGGCGGTGGAGGCGGGCGCCGTGGTGCTCAACCACGCCGAGGTGGCCGGGCTGCGCTTCAGCCGCGGCAGCGTGTGCGGGGCCGACCTGCGCGACCGGCTGGACGGCACGGAGTTCGGCGTCCAGGCCCACCTGGTGCTCAACGCCACCGGCCCCTGGGTGGACGAACTGCGCCGCATGGAGGACGCCGCCGCCGAGCCGAGCATCCGGCTGTCGAAGGGCGCCCACGTGGTCATGCGCAGGCGCGAGCCGTGGAAGGCGGCGCTGACCACCCCGATCGACAAGTACCGCGTCTCCTTCGCCATCCCGTGGGAGGACCACCTGCTGCTCGGCACCACCGACGAGGAGTACACCGGCGACCCCGGCCAGGTACGCGCCACCGACGCCGACGTCGACCAGATCCTCGACGAGGCCGGCCACGCCGTCACCGGGCTGTCCAGGCAGGACATCACCTACACCTTCGCGGGCCTGCGCGTGCTGCCCGGCGGCCCCGGGCGGGTCACGGCGGCCAAGCGGGAGACCGTCCTGACCTACGGCAGGGGCGGCATGCTGTCGGTGGCGGGCGGCAAGTGGACGACCTACCGGCACATCGGCAGGCACGTGTTCGAGACCCTGTCCAAGGTGCTGGGCGGCGACCACGCCCAGGTGCTGCCGGCCGTACCGCTGCCGGGGATGGCGAGCCCGGACGCGGTCGCGATGCGGCTGTTCACCGACCGCGAGCCGGGCGCGCGGATGGACCCGCTGATCGCCCGCCACCTGGCCACCCACTACGGCTCGCTCGCCTTCGACCTGGCCAGGCTGATCCAGCGTGACCCGGGCCTCGGCGAGCGCATCCATCCGGACGGGCCCGACATCTGGGCGCAGGCGCTCTACGCCCGCGACCGGGAGTGGGCGGCGACCGTCGACGACGTCGTACGGCGCCGCACCACCCTGACGATCCGCGGCCTGGACACCCCCGAGGTCCGCGAGCGGGTCTCAGCCCTTCTCCGAAGCTGAGGCGGCCATCAGCTCCTTCTCCTCGCGGGTGGCGATCAGCCCGGCCGGTTCGACGAGCTTGGACTCCACGAACGGCTCCTCGGTGCTCGGCAGCGGCTCCGTCGCGCGGACGGCGCGCACCCAGACCCGGATCGCGTCCAGCAGCACGATGATGATGAGCACCGCGAACAGCGCCGCCAGGATGCCGTCGACGGTCGAGTTGACGACGATCTGCCGCATGGCCTCGGGCGTCTTGGCCGGCGCCAGGATCTGCCCCTGGTCGATGGCCGCCTGGAAGCGGTTGCGCTGGGCGAAGAAGCCGAGCCCCGGGTCGGCGGAGAACACCTTCTGGTAGCTGGCCGTCAGCGTCACCGCCACGTCCCAGGCCAGCGGCACACCGGTCACCCACGCCCATTTCAGCCGCCCGCTCTTGATGAGCAGCGTGGTGGCCACGGTCAGTGCCACCGCCGCGAGCAACTGGTTGGCGATGCCGAACAGCGGGAAGAGCTGGTTGATGCCGCCGAGCGGGTCGTTGACGCCCTGGTAGAGGAAGTAGCCCCACGCCGCCACGACCACCGCGCTGGTGCCGACGAGGCCGGGCCACCAGCTCACGCGGCCGATCGGCTTCCACACGTTGCCGAGCGTGTCCTGGAGCATGAAGCGCCCGACGCGGGTGCCGGCGTCGACGGTGGTGAGGATGAACAGCGCCTCGAACATGATCGCGAAGTGATACCAGAACGCCTGCAGCCCCGGCCCGCCGATGAAGTCGGAGAAGATCTGCGACAACCCGACCGCCAGCGTCGGCGCCCCGCCCGTGCGGGCGATAAGCGTCTCCTCCTGTACGGCCTGCGCCGCCGCCTGGAGCTGTTCCGGGGTGATGACGAAGCCCATGTTGGACACCGCCTCGGCGGCCGTCTGGACCGTGGCGCCGACCACCCCGGCGGGGGAGTTCATGGCGAAGTACAGCCCCGGGCTCAGGATGCAGGCGGCGGTGATGGCCATCACGGCGACGAACGACTCCATCAGCATGGAGCCGTAGCCGATCATCCGGACCTGGGTCTCCTTCTGGATCATCTTGGGCGTGGTGCCCGAGGAGATCAGGGAGTGGAAGCCGGACAGCGCCCCGCAGGCGATGATGATGAACACGAACGGGAACAGCGACCCGGCGAAGACCGGGCCCTTGCCGTTGAAGGCGAAGTCGGTGAACGCGGTCGTCTTCATCACCGGCATGGTGATCGCGACGCCGATCGCCAGCAGCACGATCGTGCCGATCTTCATGAACGTCGACAGGTAGTCGCGGGGCGCCAGCAGCATCCAGACGGGCAGCACGGCCGCGACGAAGCCGTAGGCGATCAGCCACAGCGACAGCGCCGACGGGCTGAGCGTGAACGTCGCCGCCCAGCTCGACTCCTGCACCCAGCCGCCGGCGACGATCGCCAGCACCAGCAGGCCGACGCCGATGACCGTTGTCTCGACGACCCGGCCCGGCCGCAGCTTGCGCAGGTAGAAGCCCATGAAGAAGGCGATCGGGATGGTCATCGCGATCGAGAACGTGCCCCACGGCGAGCGGGCCAGCGCGCCCACCACGACCAGCGCGAGCACCGCCAACAAGATGATCATGATGGCGAAGACCGCGATCAGCGCGGCGGCGCCGCCGATCGGGCCGATCTCCTCGCGGGCCATCTGGCCGAGGCTCTTGCCGTTGCGGCGCATGGAGAAGAACAGGATCACCATGTCCTGCACGGCGCCGGCGAAGATGACGCCCGCGATGATCCAGATCGTGCCGGGCAGGTAGCCCATCTGCGCGGCCAGCACCGGCCCGACCAGCGGCCCCGCCCCGGCGATCGCGGCGAAGTGGTGGCCGAACAGGATGCGCCGGTCGGTCGGGTGGAAGTCGATGCCGTTGTCGAGCCGCTCGGCCGGAGTGGCCCGCCGCGCGTCCGCACCGAGCACGCGGCGCAGGATGAAGCGGGCGTAGAAGCGGTAGGCGATGGCGTAGGAGCCCAGCGCCGCGGCCAGCAGCCAGATCGCGTTGACGTTCTCGCCCCGCGACAGGGCGAGCACGGCCCAGCCGGTGGCGCCGATGACGGCGACGGCTGTCCAGATGAGAATGGATCGCAGTTTCACCGGACGGTCCCTCCTAGGCAGGGGAGGTCGGTCGTGAAGCGCCGCCAGCGGCCCCACGTGCGGCAGTCGATCGTGACCGCCTGCCCGGCGAGGTGCATCCAGGCGACGGGTAGCGCGAAGGCGGGGTCGTCGCCGAGTTGACGCGCGCGGCGGGGCAGCTTGGCCCGGCGTACCGGCCGGACCGAGAACTCGCCGTCGTGCGCGCAGCACACGCCGATGCCATGCCAGTCGAAGAAGATCACCTCGTCCGGGCGCAGCGCGTCACGCGCCGCGGCGGTGAGTGTGATCGAGAACATCCCTCACTCCTGTTGCAGGATCGTTTTCGACGCTAGTCCCCCGTCACCCTCCCGTAAAGCACCGCCCGGATCTTGGCGCGGCGGACGCCGCAGGTCCGGCGCTTGGGCCTCGCCCGCGATCACCCGTGCGAACGCGCGCCGCGTCGCTCTTGTCGCGCGCGGTGACGGAACGGACAATCGTCTGGGTGTTCCTGAGGGGAGGTCTGTTGGAGGGCGGCAATGACGGTGGTGCTGTTCGTGTGGGGGGCACGGTGCGCAGGACGGTCAGGCGATGGACCCGGACGGTCCACGCGCTGTTGAGACATCTGGAAGGCAAGGGATTCGAGGGGGCGCCGCGCGTCCTGGGAATCGACTCCGAGGGCCGCGAGGTCCTCACGTATCTGGAAGGCGAGACGCTGGGCGTGCGCCGGGTCTGGCCCGAGTGGACGCGCACCGAGGACACGTTGCGCCAGGTCGCCTGGTGGCTGCGTGACTACCACGAGGCCGTCGCCGACTTCGTGCCGCCACCCGACGCCGAATGGCGTACGGGCGTGCGCTGGTCGCCCGGCATGATCATCGCGCACAACGACGCGAGCTCGTTCAACGCCGCCTGGTCGGCGGGGCGGCTGGTCGGGTTCTTCGACTGGGACTTCGCCGGCCCGTCCACCGTCCAGTCGGACCTGGCGTGGACGGCGCTGGGGTGGGTGCCGCTGCACGCCCGCCGCGTGGCCGCATCGGAGGGCTTCACCGACTTCGCCGCGCGCCCGCACCGGCTGCGGATGTTCCTGGAGTCGTACGGCTGGGCCGGGGAGGCAGGCCCGATCGTCGAGGAGATCCGCGCCAGGATGAGCGCGCGGGCCAGGGAGATCAGGCGCTTCGGCGTCGGCGGCGAGGCCCTGTACAAGCGGCTGCTCAGCCAGGGCGTCGCCGACGACATGGACCAGGCGGTCAGGGAGCTGGAGGAGCTGAGGTTGTGAGCCGCCACCAGGGCGCGGGCCCGCGGTCGTCGTAGCGGCCGCCGGTCGGTCCGTCGTCGGGCAGGGTGGCGAGCCTGACGACGGCGGCCGCTCCCTCCTCGATGGGGCGGTGGCCGCGGAAGGCGTTCATGTCGGTGTAGCCGGAGGGCGCGGAGTCGCGAAGTGGGCCGGCTCCGGGTCCCCGCCGGCTCATGCCGCCGGCCTGTGGGAGATCACCGCCGACGACGCCGCGGCCGTCATGCGCGCCGTCCACCGCATGGGCCGCCCGCATCAAGGACGTCTCCCCGCAGGGGTCCACCCCGGGCCTCCCGGCCGCCCTGCTCGTCCCTCCTCCTGGCCTGGAGGGCCCGTGTTGCCCGGCGTTGGTTGTGTGGGGTGTTCCCGGACCGGGTGGCCGGGTGTTTCCGGGCGTGGCGGAGGGACGCCGGGCGGCGGAGGTGAGGGTTGGCAAGGGTTGCCGGTGGGTGTGCGGCGGCTCGGGCGACGCGGCGGGCGCCGGGGTGGTCGCGGGCGAGGTTCCGGCAGGAGAGGGAGGAAATCCGCCGCCGACCCGGTGAGGCGAAGACCGGGAGAGCGGGGTTCCGGGTGGAGTGCGGATAGGGGCTGTGGCGGAGGGATGGGGTTAGGGGTCGGAGCGGAGGACGCCGCGTTCCGTGGCGCGGACGCCGGCCTGGAAGCGGCTACGGGCCCCCAGGAGTTGCATGAGCTCGGCCGTGATCCGGCGCGTGGTCCGGATCGACACGCCGAGGCGGCGGGCGATGGTCTCGTCGGTGTGGCCGTCGGCCAGCAGACGCAGCACGGCGAGCTGCTGCGCGGTCAGTTCTTCCCCTTGGCGGCGCGGCTGCCCGGCCCCGAGCTCGGCGGAGTTCTCCCACACCGACTCGAAGTGCTCGCACAGCGCGTTGACCACCCCCGTCCCCCTGATCAGGACGGCGCCCATGGTCTCCTCCTCGGGGTTGACCGGCACCAGCGCGGTCTCCCTGTCGTAGATGAGCAGTCGCTGGGAGAGCGCCCCGTACGTGCGCACCAGCGCGCCGGCTTCGGTCAGCCAGTGGGCGTACTCGAGGGTCAAGCTGTCGTTGTAGATGCTCTGCACGTAGATCGTCCGCATGAGGACGCCGCGGTCAAGGATGGCCTGATCGAGCGGGCGGCTGGCTTCCATCGCCTCCCTGGTCTGCGCGCCGCGGGGCGCGAAGGCCATCAGCTCGGTCCGGCAGGTGTTGGCGAGCTCTTCGATACGGGTGCGGATCTCGTCGAGGCCGGTCAAATGGTCAACCTCGGGGTGCTGTGCCGCACGCTGTCTCGAGTGCTGCTCGATGAGCTCCATCACCGCCCGCCGGTTGGCGGCCAGTTCTTGCTGGCGCTGGAGAAGCTCCTGCTCCTGGCGGGCCAGGAGAGTGGAGAACCCCACCGCGGGGGTCACCGCCAGCAGGGTTTCCGGATGTTCCCACGACGGGCGTACCAGAGATAACTCGGCGAGCTCGTCGAGGATGTGGCGAACCCTCCTCGGCGGCCAGCCGAGGAGGTTCGCCAGGTCGTTCACGCCGTACTGAGGGTTGTCCAGGATTGCGCTGTACAACGTAGCTGCGTCTGGGCCCAAACCTATGGACTCGAACACGCCGCCTCCCGAAGCTGCCAGACGGGCATCGTTGGACGTTGAGTCTCCCGTGGGGATTGTACTTTGGCAATCTTGACATGGCCCTTTCCTTTGGCCACTTTTTCTCAGTTTGACGAGCCCGGCTCGTGCTTTACCGCGGTGAGAAATACGCCGACCAGATAGGCGGGCCGCCGCGGGCTCCGTTTGCCCTGGTTGGCCGTTGATCCACGGCCCTCCGCGCGGGCCGCCCGCCGTACCCCGGCCGGCCGTCGCCGGGCCGCACGCGGGTCTCTACCCGCCCGTCCTCACACTCCGTGTCCACTCGGGTACGGCACGCGGGCCCGCCCCCGGGAGGGGTGGCAGCACCCTGCCACCGCAGCATGCTGACACGGCAGGATGCTGCCCCTCGAATATCGCCGCCATATACTTATGGAGATCGACTGGGGGAAAGTGCTGCGGTTTTAATCAGGGATTGATGAATAGTGTATATCGTCACAGCCCGATTGAGCGGGCGGTCACCTGGAACGAACGCAGAACGGATCGAACTCTCCCTGCGGAGCTTCGTCGGCCGCGCCAGCGGCCTGGAGCATTTCCACGTAAGAGTTGAGCCCGGCGGCATGAACGTGGTCTTTTTCCTCCTGCAGGCGACGCTTCAGGAAGCGGAGGCGAAGGCCGTCGAGATCTGCCAGCAGGCGCTCGATCGGGCCGGGCGCGGCGATTGGGTCATAACGCAGTGCATGGCCACGATCGTGGACCAGGCGGAGGACATCATCGTTTCCGGCTGGGCGGCCGCGGAGGTCCCGCAGTTCCCCGAAAAGGCGGCCGTCGAGCGTCCCTCGACCCGGGTGCGCGGCATCGGCCCCCGCATGATCGGCCAGATGAACGAACGCTACGTCCTCGACCTGATCCGCCATCTCGGCCGGGTCTCGCGGGCGGAGCTGGCCAGGGTGTCCGGGCTGTCGAAGCCGATGGTCTCCTCCGCGGTCATGAACCTGGAGAACAACGGCCTGGTCGAGCGCTACGGCAAGCAGGAGGGCGGGCCTGGACGGGCCGCCACCCTGTTCCGCGTGCGCAGCGAGGCCGGCTGGGTCATGGGCGTGGACGTCCGCGACGGCGTCGCGCAGTGGGCGGTCTCCCGGCTGGACGGCGACACCCGCGTCACCCGCGTCTCCGCCCTGCGCGGCGAGAGGGAGGCCGAGTGCTTCGAGGACCTCGTCCGCACCGTGGACCTGGTCTGCAAGCAGGCCGGCATCGGCCGCGAGGACCTCACCTGGGTGGTGGCGGGCTTCTCCGCGCCGCCGTGCGAGGTGGCGCCCAGCCCGCAGGGCACCAGTTGCCACGCCGCCGTGGACCGTGGGCTCAGCCGCCTGTTCGGGCCGAACTACCTGGCCAGGCGGGCGGTGGAGATGGAGATGCTCTACAAGTACCGCGTCAGCGACCGGCGTGAGGCCCGTGACATGGCCTACGTCTCGGTCGGGCGTTCCATCGAGATCGGCCTGATCACCGACGGCCGGCTCCAGGCGCCGCCGGTGCCCGTCTGCGTCCCCGAGGCGCTGACGCTCGCGGCGCGGATGTCGGGCGCCGCGGCGCCCCGGGTGTGTGAACGGCCGGCCGACGGCCCCGTCCAGACCGACCTGGAACGCCTCCTCACCACCCGTGGCCTGGACGAACTGTCGCTGGACGAGCTGGTCGACGGAGCCGAGCGGGGCAGCGAGGTCGCGCTGCGGATCGTGGCGGAGATGGCGGTGCTGACCGCCAGGCTCCTCGTCGCGGTCTCCGCGATCACGCGGCCCGAGCTGGTGGTGTTCATCGGCAGGCTGGCCGGTCTGCCGGGCTTCCCCGACCGGGTGAGCGCCGAGCTGGCCGCCATGGCCGCCTGGATGTCGCCTGTGATGGAGGTCGGCACGGGGCAGGGCGGGGCCGTCCTGGACGGATGCCTGGCCGAGGGCTTCGACCTCGCATGGAATTCCATACTCGACGACCTCGGTCGTGGATAGCGGTTTCCGAACCATGTTCGGTTAGCCGGGCGTCCGGCCGGTCAGGCCGGCGGGACGTTCCCGGGCCATTGGGCGCGCTTTCGCCTCGCGTTAAGTGCGCGTTCAATTGGTCCGGGATATTCGCATGCCCTCTTTTTAAACCCTTTGACACGGTCCTGCCATTGCAGGGTGCTGACACCGGAAAACCTCGATTTCGGTATTGCGGCGGTCAAGAATCGGAAGCGAAGCAAGGGCTTCAGGAAATACACGAAGGAGGAAGAACAATGATCAGCACGATGGCCAAGCGAATCGCCCTTCCGATCATCATCAGCGCCGCCGCTTTCTCCTCTGTCGCCGCCGTGTCCTCCGCCGCGTATGCCGACGCGCCCCCCAACACGACCACCTACGGTAAGGACACCAACGGCTGGGGCTGACCATTGTGAATCGCCGGCGGAAAGCCGTGACATTCACCAATAGGCCCGGGGCGGCGCGCGTCGCCGACCGGTTCCCGGGCCCGCGCGCCGGGGGCGCGATCAAACTGAACTCTTCCTGTGAAATTCGGGTGCTGTTGCCATTCGGGGGTTCCGATGGAAGGTCCGCACAAGCCTCGCTCCGCGACCGGGATCCGTGTCCAGGACCCCAGCGCCTTCCTCGCCGCCGCGGCAGGTAGCCGTACCCGGGAGCATCGCGTGTCCGCAGGGGATATTCAGGTATCGCGATGGCAACCGCCCTCACGGCGCTCCTCACAGGAGTCCTCGCCCGAGGGAGCAGGGACATGAAGACCAGGACCACCCAGGCCGACCCGCACGCCGACGCGTCGCGGGACCCGGGCCCCCCGAGGGTGCCCACCGCGCAACCCGACCTCTCCAGGGTCACCGCCACGCTGCCGGAAGGCGTGGAGATCGACTGGCCGTAGCCCAGCCCGGCCGTGTGCCTCTCCGGCCGGTTGCCGAACCTGGATCGCTCTCGCGGGCCGACGCCGCACGCCCGCGTCGACCCGCCCACGCGCTCGCGCAGGCAGGCCCGCGAAGCCATCCACCCAGCGCCCGCGCCGCCACCCCGGCCGCGCGGGCGCTCCCACGCCCAGCCCCTTCCCGGTCATACGCCCAGCCCCTTCCCGGTCATACGGCAAGGCCCTTCCAGTTCGTACGGGCAAGACCCTTCCAGTTCGTACGGCCAGGCCCTTCCGGGTGGTACGGCCAGGCCCTTCCAGATCGCAAGGCAAGGCCGCGGAACCTCCGCGAGCCCGAAGGAAGGTCGGCCGCATGGCAAGGATGGTGGCAACCCGCGTGGCAAGGGCTTGAGATCGCGCCGGTGTGGCAAGGGCTGGGGAGTTACGCGGCCCGCGATTCTGAACGACCTGCCGAGCCCCTGTGAACGGCAGGCGCGTGAACCCTGGCCAAGCACGAACACCGCGGCGCCTGGCCCACCCCGGGACCAGACGCCGCGGTTGTCACGTCATGAGCCCGCCGCCGCCACGGGTTCGGCCAGCAGGTCGAGGACGATGGTGGTCTGGCGGCCCAGCGTGCGGCCGGCCAGCATCGACCGGACCGGCACCCGGATCCCGAACTCCTGGTTGACCTTCCTGGCCAGGCTGGTGATGAGCAGCGAGTCGCCGCCGAGCTGGAAGAAGTCGGACTCGGCCGTCAGATCGGAGTGACCCAGCAGCTCCGTCCACAGCCCGGCCAGCACCGCCGGGGCGTTGGAGACCCGGTCCACCGAGCCGCCGTTCCAGGATGGGCTCTCCTCGACCGCCACTGGGATGTCCAGACCCGCGAGGTCCAGGCCGTAGGGGACCGATGTCGCGAGGGCCGGGGCTGGGACGGGCGGGGTCTTGGGGGCCAATTCCGGGGCCAGCCAGCGGGGTCCGGCGAACGGGTAGGTGGGCAGGTGGACGCGGTGCCCGGTCCGGCACAGGGCGCGTGGGTCGATGGGCTGGCCCAGGGTCCAGAGGCGGCCCAGGGCGTTCAGGACCTCGTCGGCCGGGCGGGAGGAGGCGTGGCCGGGGGACAGCGGGACCGTGGTGAGGTTCGCGGCCAGGGCGGACAGCGTGGTGCCCGGGCCGATCTCGACCGCCACCGCGCCGGGCAGGGCGAGCGCGGTCGAGGCCATGGCCTCGGCGTAGCGCACGGTGTGGCGGGCCTGTTCGATGAACGTCTCCGGGCTCACCACCACCCCCGCCGGGATCACCCTGCCGGTGCTGTTGGCCGCGTACGGGAGCACGGGGCGCCGCAGCCGGATGTCGGTGAGCTCCATCGCCAGCTCGGGTACGGCGGGCTGGACCAGACGGGTGTGGAAGGCGTGGCTAATACGCAGCCTGTGGTGGCGGACCTTCTCGCCCAGCGCCGCCTCGAAGCGTTCGACGGCGGCGACCGGACCGCCCAGCACGCAGGAGTCGGCCGAGTTGACGGCGGCCAGTTCCAGGTCCACGCCGGCCTCGGCGGCCAGCTTCATGGCCTGTGCCTCCGGGCAGGCCAGCGTGATCATGGCGCCGGTGGGGCAGCCCTGCATCGCGTTTCCCCGCACGGCGACGAACCTGGCCGCGTCGGGCAGCGTGAACACCCCCGCCAGGCAGGCGGCGGTGATCTCGCCCAGGCTGTGGCCGATCAGGGACGCCGGCCGTACCCCGAGGGCGATGAGGGCGGTGGCGGCGGCGTGCTCCAGCGCGAACAGCGACGGCTGCGCCAGCTCGGTCTCCCGCAGGTCGGCGGCGGGGAAGGCGGGGTCGAGCAGAGCCCGCTCCACGCGCTCGGCCAGTTCCGGCTGGAAGCACTCCAGGCAGGCGGCCAGCGCCGCGGGGAAGCCCGGCAGCGACCACGCGAACGGCACCGCCATGCCGGGGTACTGGCTGCCCTGGCCGGGGAACATGAAGACGACCGGGGCGGGGCCGTCGGCCGGACGGCGCCCCCGGGCCGTGCCGTCCGACGTCAGGGCGGCGGCCACCTCGGCGGCCGTGCGGCCGCAGACCGCCAGCCGTTCCTGCAGCTCGGCCCGTCCGGTGGCCAGGGTGAACGACACGTCGGCCAGATCGGGCCCATGGGCCGTGAGGTGCCCGGCCAACCGCCGCGCCGACCGCTCCAGCGCCTCCCGGTCCGCCGCCGACACCAGCACAAGCCGCCCGGGATCCCCACCCCCGAATCCGGCATCAGGGCCGAGGGAGTCCAGGGTGACGGCGGCAACCGAGCCGGGGGTAGGGGTGAACGCGGAGGTGGCAGACGAGGTGGGGGGTTGTTCGATGATGATGTGGGCGTTGGTGCCGCCGATGCCGAACGCGCTCACCCCCGCCCGCCGAGGCGCCGGCCCGTCCCACGCCCCGGCCTCCTCCGGCACCCGCAGTGGCGAGTCGCCCGTCTCCAGCAGCGGGTTGAGCCGGGTGAACCCGGCCACCGGCGGCACCACTCCCTCCCGCACCACCAGCAGCGCCTTGACCAGTGCCGCCAGCCCGGCGGCCGCGTCGAGGTGGCCGATGTTGGCCTTCAGCGCCCCCACCGCCACCTGCCCGGCCCCGGCACCCGTGCCCTTGAGCGCCGCCGAGGCGGCCGACCACTCGATGGGGTCGCCGACCCGGGTCCCGGTGGCGTGCGCCTCCAGGTAGCCGAGCGAGGCGGCACTGACGTCGGCGGTCCGCAGCGCGGACCTGATCACGGCCTCCTGCCCGGCCACCGAGGGCGCGTGGTAGCCGGCCTTGGCCGCGCCGTCGTTGTTGATCGCCGTCCCCAGGATGACCCCGTACGGCGAAGGCCCGTCCTCCAGGGCGTCGGCCAGCCGCCGCAGCACCACGCAGACCACCCCGGACCCCGCCACCACCCCGTCGGCCCGCGCGTCGAAGGGCCGGCAGGAACCGGCGGCCGACCGGATCCCGCCCGGCATGCACAGGTGCCCGGCCTGCGGGAACCCGATCCCCGCCGCCACCACCACGGCCTGGTCGCACTCGCCCGCCACCAGTGCCCGCACGGCCAGGTGGACGCCGACCAGCGAGGACGAGCAGGCGGTCTGCACGGCCATCGCGGGCCCGGTCAGCCCCAGCTTGTAGGCGATGCGGCCGGCCATGAAGTCGGGCTCGGTGCCGTGGATGACCTGGTCGAGCGTGGCCGGGTCGAGGGCGCCGCCGGTGACCAGGCCGCGCAGGTAGCCGCTGCCGCTGCTGGAGGCGTAGACGCCGGTGCGCGGGCCCTCGGCGGTCCGTCCCGCCCCGGCGTCCTCGAGCGCCGCCCACGCCGCCTCCAGCATGAGGCGGTGCTGCGGGTCCATGAGCTGCGCCTCGCGCGCGCTGACGCGAAAGAGCGTGTTGTCGAAGCGGTCGGCGTCGTCGAGGTGGCCGCGCACGGGCACGTAGTCGGGGTCGTCGGCCAGCGCGGCCGGCACCCCGGCGGCCAGCAGGGCGGCCCTGTCGTAGCGCGTGGTGAGCACCTGCCCCGACGTCAGCGCGGCCCACCAGGAGCCGAGGTCCTTCGAGCCGGGGAACCTGGCGGAGATTCCCGTCACGGCGATGTCGTGCGAGCGGTCGCGGGCCATGAGCACACCTCCGGGGAACTGTCGGCCAACAGCTTGCCGGATTTGCCAACCATATGGCAACCTTTTGACAAGAATGTTGGTAAGCGGTGGCAGGTGAGGGGAGTGGGAAAGCCGTGCAGCCAGATTCGAGCTGGACGACGGGGCGCCCTTGCGCCTCGCTCAGCGAAGGCCTGCACGAGGTGCTCGCGCGGACGGCACTGTCACGCCCGGACGCGCCCGCCCTGGTGTCGGGACACACCACCGTGACCTACGGCGAGCTCAACCGGACCGCCGACGCATGGGCGGCCCGGCTGGCCCAGGCCGGGGTGACCAAGGGCGCCCGCGTGCCCATCCTGCTGCCGAGAGGCGTCGATCTGGTGGTCGCGCTGCTGGCCGTACTGAAGACCGGGGCCGCCTACGCGCTGCTCGACCCCACGTGGCCGCGGCGCCGCCTGGTCGAGGTGATGGAGGACCTGGAAGCCGGGCTGGTGGTGTCCTGGACGGACGCCGGCTGCCCCGACCTCGGGCTGCCGGTGTGGTCGCCGCCGGACGGGCCGGTCACCGTGCCGGAGGGATACCGGCCCGCCGCCGTCAGCGGCGGCGACCCCGCGTGCGTCTTCTTCACCTCGGGCACCACCGGGCGGCCCAAAGGCGTGCTCACCCCGCACTGGGCCACGGCCAGGCTCTTCCAGCACGACGGGTTCGCCCGCTTCGGCGCCCATACCGTGATGCCGCTGGCCGCGCCGACCCCGTGGGACGCCTTCTCGCTGGAACTGTGGTCGGTGCTGCTCAACGGCGGCACCTCGCTGATCGTCGAGGAGCCCTACCTGTCGGCCGGCTGCCTGCGCGCGGCCGTCGAGACCCACGGCACGGACACGATCTGGCTCACCGGCAGCCTGTTCAACATGATCGTCGACGAGGACCTCGACGCCTTCCACGGCCTGCGCCAGGTCATGATCGGCGGCGAGCGGCTGTCGGCCGGGCACGTGGCCAGGTTCATCGCCAGGCACCCGGTGATCGTGCTGCTCAACGGCTACGGCCCGGTCGAGAGCACCGTCTTCGCCACCACCCATCGCGTCACCGCGGCCGACTGCGAGCGCCCCGGCGGCATCCCGCTCGGCCGCCCGGTCCCCGGCACGCAGGTCCACGTCCTGGACGGCACCCGCCCCTGCGCCGTGGGCGAGACCGGCGAGATCTGCATCGCCGGGGAGGGCCTGGCGCTCGGCTACCTGGGCGACGAGGAGCTGACCCGGGCCAGGTTCACGCACGTGCGGATCGGCGGCCGCCGTACCCGCGTCTACCGCACCGGCGACCTCGGCGTCTGGAGCCCGGACGGGCTGCTGCACTTCCGCGGGCGCGCCGACCGCCAGGTCAAGATCCGCGGCCACCGCATCGAACCCGCCGAGATCGAGCGCCAGATCGAGCGCCTCCTTCCCGCGGTACGGCACTGCCGCGTCCTTCCCCGCCCCGACGCCGGCGGCGCCGCCCGCGACCTGGTGGCGTTCTGCGTGCCGGAGACCAGGGGCGACCCGCTGGAGGCGGCGCTCGGCGCCCTGAACCTGCTCCTGGCCCCCTACCACCGCCCCGCCGCCGTGGTGAGCGTGCCCGCCTTCCCGGTGACCGAACGCGGCAAACTCGACGAGAACGCCCTGCTCTCGCTCGTCCCGGGCCGGTCCGGGCCACCCGAAGCGGACCCGACTCCCGCGGACCCCGTCGAGACGCTCGTCACCGACACCTTCCGCGAGGTCCTCGGCAGGCAGGACGTCCCCCGCGACGTCCCCCTGGTCGAGCTGGGCGGAGACTCGCTGGCCGCGGGCCGCGTCTGCGCCCGGCTGTCGGCCCGCCTGGAACGCCCCGTCCCCGTCTCGCGCCTCTACCGCCACCCCACCGCCGCCGGCCTGGCCGCCTGGCTGCGTTCCACCGAGGGACAGGACTGCCGGGACACCGCCCCGGCCTCCTGCGGCGTCATCCCCCTGACCCCGATGCAGGTCGTCTACCTGACCAGGCACCTGGTCGCGCCCGCCGACCGCAGCGCCCACTGCCTGCTCACCTGGATCGTCGAGGGCGAGCTGGACCGCGCCGCCCTGGAGGCCGCCGTGGCCGCCGTGCACCGCAGGCACGAGCCGCTGCGCGCGGTGTACCTGGCCGACCCCAGGCCCGCCGCCTGGACCTCGCCCGACATCCCGCCCCCGCCGCTGGAGGTGCTCCCGGCAAGGCCGGACGTCGAGGCCGCGATCCGCGAACTGCGTACCGCCCTGGCCGACCCGCTGGAGCTGACCGGCGGCGAGGTGTGGCGCACCGCGCTGGTCCCCGTGGCGCCGGACCTGACCGTCTTCGGCGCCGTCGTCCACCACGTCGCCTTCGACGGCTGGTCGGAGTCCGTGCTGGCCGCCGACCTGGCCGACGCCTACAACCACGGACGCTGCGCCCCCGCGCCCCGCCCCCGACGTCACCCCGTGGCCGCCGACCTCGCCGACCACCGCGACTACCTGCTCGAAGAGCTCACCGGAGTCCCCGACCTGTGCTGGCCCGCCGACGGGCTGGACCCGGCCGCGACCGGACCGCGCCACCTGGAGAGCCCGCTGGCCCCCGCCGTCGTGGCGGGGGTGGACGCGCTGGCCGCCCGGCTCGGCGTCACCCGCTTCGCCGCCCTGCTCGCGCTGTGCGCGAGCAGCCTGGCCGAGGTGACCGGCCAGCGCGACTTCGCCGTCGGCGTCCCCATGGCCCAGAGGTACGGCCCCGCCCTCGACAGAGCCGTCGGCTGCCACATCAACATGCTCTGCGTGCGCCTGCGCGACAGGGCGCTGGACGGCGGCCCGGCCGCGGTGAGGGAGACCGGGAAGCGTGTGGCCAGGGCGTTCGCCGCCCAGGACGTGCCCTTCCCCGAGGTGCTGCGGCTGGTCAACCCGCCGCGCACCGACCGGCCGCCGATCTTCCAGACGCTCTTCGCCCTGCAGGACAACGCCCCTGCCGAGCTCGCGCTGAGCGGGCTGCGGACCGCGTTCGTGCGGCAGCCGTACCTGGAACTGCCGCTTGAGCTGCACACGGAGCTGTGGCCGCGCGAGGACGGCGGCCTGCGGATGGTCGTGTCCTACCGGCCGAGGACCGTCGCGGAGAGCACGGCGGAGGAGTTCGCCAAGCGCTTCACCGACCGCCTCCACACCATCCCGTCCGGAGCCCGGCCATGACGGCACCCACGATCGAGCCCGCGGCGCTCACCGACCCGCCGCGGTTCGCCGAGGGCGACCCGCACGGGCCCTGGCGCTGGATGCGCGACCACACGCCCGCGCACCGGCACCCGCCGGGCGAGCAGGAGCCGATCATGCGCCCGCCGGCCGCCGCTGCTTCTTCCGCGCCGCCGGAGACCGGCTCCACGGCCTGGCCCGGGCGTCGGCCCGCTGCACCGGTGTCAACGGCCGGCGCTCACGCCTTGCTGTAGAGCGTGGTGGCCAGGATCTTCCAGATCTCGGCCGCCAGCTCGACGTTGAGGGCCTCCTGCGCCTGGGTGGCGAGGGTGCGCAGCGCGGTGTTGCCCTCCTCGACCTTGCCGTCGAGGATGAGCAACTGGCTGCGCAGCGCCTGGAACCTGATCCGGTCGCGGAACGACAGCAGCAACTCGCCCGCCTCCCCGATCCGCTCGACCAGGGCGCGGGCCTCCTCGATCCTGCCCTCCTCGAAGGCGAGGTGGGCGCGGAGCGTGAGCAACTGCTGCTGGTGCAGGTCGGTGCCGACCAGGTCGAGCACGGGACCGACCTCGTCGAGCCTGGCCGCGGCCCGGTCGGTCCGCGGCGGGGTGATCTGCAGGTAGAGCGAGGCTGCGGCCAGCCGCAGCCGCATCCAGAGCTGCAGGTCGCCGCGGCTGTCGAGACCCTGCAACGCGCGCTCCAGGGCCTCCTGGGCGCCGGAGTAGTCGCCCTGCCGCAGGCGGACGGTGGCCGAGGCCCACAGCGCCTTGATGAACAGCGTCCCCCCGGCCGCCTCCGTCACCTCGCACAGCTCGTCGGCGTGCGCCCTGGCCTCGGCCAGCCGTCCGGCCTCCGCCTCGGCCGAGACGAGCGCCTGCAGCGCGGCGGCCCGGTCGGCCACCGACAGGTCGGGGGAGAGCGCATAGGCCTCGTGCGCGTGGTCGCGGGCCCGCGTGCTGTCGCCGAGGGCCTGCACGCTGCGCGACAGCTCGACGCGCGAGCGGGCGCGCAGCTCGGGCGAGCCCAGGCTGTCGCTGAGCGCGACCAGCTCGTCCAGGAGCTCCAGCTCCTCGTCGTGGCGGCCCTGGCCGCCGCGGATGCGGGCGAGCAGCCACATCGCCTGCCAGGTCAGGGCCGGGTTGACCCGGTCGTCG
The DNA here is from genome assembly GCF_044456745.1 of Nonomuraea sp. NPDC050790. Lineage (NCBI taxonomy): Bacteria > Bacillati > Actinomycetota > Actinomycetes > Streptosporangiales > Streptosporangiaceae > Nonomuraea > Nonomuraea sp. NPDC050790. Next base: position 560,080 of record NZ_JBITGF010000001.1, read on the forward strand.
GCGCGCAGGGCGTCGGCCAGGGCCTCGCCCGGGTCGCCGGTCTCCTCCGCTGAGGTAACCGAGGCCAGCACCTGGGCCAGCGACTGCGGTTCGTGCGCGGCGTCGAAGGCGGAGACCGGCACGCCGAGACGCTCGGCCAGGTGCTCGACGACGCGGGCGGTGGGCGGGCGGGCGCCGGACTCCAGCCGGGAGAGATAGCCGGTGGACAGACCACCGGCGGCGAGCGCGGCCTGGGACAGTCCGCGTTCGAGACGGAGCGCCCTGAGGCGGTGGCCGAAGGCCGGTTGAGCGAGCATTCCTTCTCTCAGCAGGCGTTATGAGGCGTGTGCATTGTGTCAGAAACTAATCACATTGTGCCAGAAATGGCAACGTGCTGTCGCCGTTGATGACGGGATGTGACCCTGGCAACACGCTGCAATGGGTACAAGCTGCCGCACACAGATGCTAGAGGGTTGGTGGTATGTCGGGAAATGTGTAAGTCATGACACTCACGGGGATAGCGGGGGCGTCGCTGATGATTGGCGGTCTTTCTGGAGTACGCGCGGTCGTCTTCGACTTTAACGGCACCATCGCCGGCGACGACGAACCGCAATATCGCGTCCACGCCGAAACCGCCGCCGCCGAGCCGGCCGTGACGCTCGACCGCCCTTTCTTCCAGGCCAGGGGCACGGTGTCGCCGGTCCGGCCTGAGACGGTCGTCCTGATCCGCAGCCGGCGCTCGTCGCCTGCGCGCCGCGCGCCGAGGCCGGGCCCGTGCTGACCCGCGCGGAATTCACACACCTGTTCGCCATCGTGCTGACACGCGAGGACGTCACGCACGGAAAACCACACCCTGAGGGATATATCACAGCGCCGGAGCGCCTCGCCGAAATAGTCCCGAGGTTAAGCCCCGAAGACATCGTTGTCTTCGAGGATTCGGCGGCTGGAATTTCGGCCGTCCGCGCCGCCGGAATGCGCACCGCGGCCGTTCACCCCGCCGCGGGAATGCCCGCCGACCTGATGTACGGCGCGCCGGCCGAAATGGAGTTGGCACGAGAGGGACGGACAATTGGCTGACCTGAAGCTGAGCGTCGCGGTCAGGTATCACCCGAGCAGGGAACCGGCCGCCAAGGCGCTCGCCGCCCAGTGCGCGGAGCTGTCGCCCCTGCTCGTCCCCGACCCCGACCCCGCCGGTCCGCCCAGCCCGCTGCGCGCCGCCGGGCGCGCCTGGGCCGCCTGCCCCGACGCGGCCACCCACCACCTGGTCCTGCAGGACGACGTGGTGCTCGCCAAGGACTTCGCCGCGCACCTGAAAGCGGCCGTACGGCAGCGCCCCGCCCACGGCCTCGCCCTCTACGTGGAGCGCGACAGCCCGCGCAACTCCTACCTCTTCCGCCGGGCCGCCGCGCTCGGGACGCCCTGGGCGGCGCTGTCGCGTTTCGAGCACACCCCGGCGCCCGGCTTCCTGCTGCCCGCCGCCGACGCCCGCGCGCTGGCCGCCCGCCTCGCCCGGGTGCCCGACGCGTTCCGCGACGACGAGGTGGTGACGGCCTTCTGCCGCGAGCGGGGCGTGCGGGTGGTCGCGCTCGTGCCCAGCCTCGTCGACCAAGGCGACCTGCCGGGTGTCGCGGGCGACGACGGGCACGGCGAACGGCACGCCGCCGCCTTCGCCGACCACGCCGGGATCGACCCGTCCTTCTGGGCCGCGGGGGCGGCGGAGGGGGTGTGGCCCGGCCTGCCGTACACGCTGGAGCTGCGGGACTCGCGGTGCCTGATCAGGTTCGCCACCGGTGAGCCCGTGGACAACCCGTTCGGCTGGTACTGGCACGACTGGTGCGACCTGCTCGGCGTCGACGCCGACGAGGTGGCCGAGGAGTGGGCGGCGTACATGGAGGAGACCTCGCTCTACGCGCCGGTCAGCGTGGCCGGGCTCGTCTTCCCCTACGCCGCGGCGCTGGAGGTGTGGGCCGCGGGCTACATCCTCGGCTTCGACGTCTCCTCCTCGCGGCCGGGCGGCGGCCCGCCGGGACCGGTCTCGCCGGTCCTCCGCGCCTGCGTGGCGTCCTGGCTGGACGGCGGGCTGAGCAGGCGGGACGAGGCGCGCCTCGACTTCTACGGCCGGGTGGAACTGGCCGACACGTGCGTGGCCGGGTTCCGCGCCGGATGCGCGGCGACGACCCTGGTCGCCACCCTGGAATGATCGTCAAAGGAGGTCAAGTGAGATGTATCCGACGCTGCCCTTCGACCTGCTGTCACGGATGGCCCGGCGGGAGGCCGGAGCCCTGACGCTGATCCCCGACCGGAGGGTGCGGACCGACCGGCCGGAGCCGGAGATCCTGTTCGCGTTCGTCCCGTGCCGGTGGTGCGCCGCCGCCGGCCCCGCCCTGCCGCCGCTGCGCGAGACGGCGGTCGTGGAGAGGCCGAGCCGGACCCGCGGTCTCACGATGCCGGTGCTCACGCTGCTGCGCTGCGAGGAGCTGACCGCACGCTCCCTGCTGCCGCTCAGCCTGATCAGGACCGCGCCCGGCGCGCCCCAGCCGCGCATCAGCACCCGGGCGGCCTACTGGAGCCGCCACGTCCCCGCCGACTGGGCCTCGCCCGAGGCCATGGACCTCGGGCTCGAACTGCTGGACGCCAGAGAGCGCTGGCTGGACGCCTTCCAGCCGGGCGCGGTGCCGTGGACCTGCGACGAGGAGGTGGTGCTGCCCGCCTCCGCCCGCGCCGCCGCGCGGCCCGGGGTGCGCGAACGGCCGACCGCCGAGGTGGCCGCCTCCCGCCGCAGCCTCCACTTCCTGACCCCGCACGCGGCCGGCGGTTACGCGGCCCGGCTCAACGACGCCTACCTGTTCGCCCGGATCACGGCGGTGCGGGCGGCGCTGAGCACCCGGGACCACGCCGCCTACGCCGTCTGAGCCAGTTGAGCCGGGTGGGGGCGGCCGGCCGTACTGTGTCATGCTTTTTCCAGGGGGTGACGCTCAGGGGGCATCCGCGCGGAGGGGGACAGAGCGCGGCCGCAGAGGAGATCGCATGAACCCTTTCCACTGCTACGAGGTCCGGCCCGGCGCCGCGCTGCGCGTCTTCTGCTTCCCGCACGCCGGAGGCAGCGCCGCCTTCTTCCGCTCCTGGCACCGCGCCGCGCCCGAGGCCGAAGTGCGCGCCGTGCAGTACCCGGGCCGGGCCGACCGGTACGGCGAGCCGTTCGCCGAGAGCGTCGCCCTGCTGGCCAAGCAGGTGGCCGAGGCGATGACGCCGCTGCTGGACCGGCCCGCGGTGCTCTTCGGGCACAGCCTGGGCGCGCTGATCGCCTACGAGAGCGCCCGCGAGCTGCGCGCCCGAGGCCAGGGCGTCGCCGCCCTCGTCGTGTCCGGGCGGCACGCCGCCCACGAACGGCAGGCCGTCACCGCCCACCTGGGCTCCGACGACGAGCTGGCCGAGGAACTGGGCAGGCTCGGCGGCTCCGACCCCGAGCTGCTGGAGGATCCGGCCATCAGGGAGCTGGTGCTGCCCGTCGTCCGCGGCGACTTCCGGCTGGAGGAGACCTATCGGCACCGCCACGACGCCCCGCTCGACTGCCCCGTCCTCGCCCTCCTCGGCGCCGACGACCCGGAGGTGAGCGCGGAGCAGGCCGCGCGCTGGGCCGAGCTGACCGGCGGCGAATGCACCGTGCGCACGCTGCCCGGCGACCACTTCTACCTGCAGGACCGGGCGGAGGACGTCATGCGGGCCGTGCTCGCCGCCGTGCCGCCGTCCACACCGTGAGGAGCAGGACCATGATCGAGAACGACCTCATGCGCATCCTCACCGGGGGGTGGGTGGCGCAGGCGACCAACGTCGCGGCCAGGATCGGGCTCCCCGACGCGCTGAGCGGCGGCCCGCGTACCGCCGCGGACCTGGCCGAGGCTCTGGAGGTCCATCCGGGCGCGCTGGCCAGGCTGATGCGCCTGCTGGCCGCCGCCGGGATCCTGGAGGAGCGCGGCACGCGGTTCGCGCTGACCGAGATGGGCGCCCTGCTGCGCGGTGACCGGCTCGGCCCGCTGGCCACCCTGTACGGCTCCGACCACTTCACCGCCTCCTGGGCCGCGCTGGAGCACACCGTCACCACCGGCGAGCAGGGCTTCCGCCACGTCTACGGCCTGCCCATCTTCGACTACCTGGCCGGCGAGCCGGACAAGGCGGCCGAGTTCAACGCCGGCATGGCGGCCGGCACCTACTACTTCCGCCGCGTGCCCTGCAAGCACGACTTCTCCGCCGCCCGCATGGTCGTGGACCTGGCGGGCGGCACCGGCGCCCTGCTGGCCGAGGTGCTGCGCGCCGCGCCGCGGGCCCGCGGGGTGCTGTTCGACGTGCCCGAGGTGATCGCCGAGGCGGGCCCGCACCTGGAGGGCCTGCTGGACCGCTGCGACCTGGTGGCGGGCGACCTGTTCGCCGCCGTGCCGGAGGGCGGCGACGTCTACATGCTCTCGCGCGTCCTGCACGACTGGGACGACGAGCAGTGCGCCGCCATCCTCGCCAACTGCGCCAAGGCCATGCCGCCCGGCGCCAGGCTGCTCGTCATCGAGCGCGTGGCCACCGCCGACGCCCTGCTGCCCGCCGCCTTCGACCTGCACATGATGGTCATGACCGACGGCCGCGAGCGCACCCTGCCGGAGTACCGCGCCCTGCTCGACCGGGCCGGGCTGAGCATCGAGTACGTCGCCGAACTGCCCCTGGGCCTGCGCCTGCTGAACGCCGTCCTGGAGACGTGAACCGGCCATCTATGCCGCAGGCGCCCCGCACCCCAGCATGGACGACATGACCGACATCAGGCTCGTCCAGCGGCGAACCCTCGTCGTCCTCCTCTTCTCCCAGGTCATCGGCACCGTCGTCATGGGCGTCCTCAGCCCCGTCCTGCCCCTGCTCGCCGAGGACATGACCGGCTCGCAGACCCTCGCGGGACTCTCCCAGGCGCTCATCACCTCGGGCGCGCTGGCGTTCACGATCGTGCTGGCCGCCCTCGCCGTACGGCACGGCCGCCGCGCCGGCATCGCCACCGGCTCCCTGCTGAGCGGAGTCGGCGTGCTGCTGATCGTGCCCGGCCAGCGGCTCGACTCCTTCGCGCTGGTCCTCCTCGGCTGCCTGCTGGCCGGAGGCGGCATCGCCGCCGGGCTGCAGGCCCGCTTCGCCGCCACCGACCTGGCCGAACGGCCCGGCCAGGCGCTCGGCCTGCTGCAGTGGGCCTCGCTGGCCGGGGGAGTGGCCGGCCCGCTGCTCATCCCGCTCGCCGACCGGATCATCCCCGGTCTGCCGCCGATGACCGGGATGTTCGTCGTCACCGCCGCGCTGCTGGCCCTCGGCGCGCTGATCGTGGCGCTGGGCCTGCGTCCCGACCCGCTGAGCCTGGTCGCCGCGCCCGAGCGCGTCCCGCTGCGCAGCGCGGTGCGCACGGTCCTTTCCATCCCCGCCGCCCGGCGCGGACTGGTGGCCATGGTCACCGTGCACGCCGTCATGATCGCGCTCATGAACATGGCCGGCATCCACCTGCACCACCACGGCGCCACCCTCCAGGTGATCGGCGTCGTCATCAGCTTCCACGTGGCCGCCATGTTCCTGCCGGGACCGCTGGTCGGGCTGCTGGCCGACCGGCTCGGGCCCGGACGGCTGCTGGTGGCGGGCCTGCTCCTGCAGGCGGCCGCGGCCGTGGTACTCCAGTCGGGCGACGGGCCCGTGGTCGTCGGGACCGGGCTCGTGCTGCTGGGCGCGGGCTGGTCGGCCGGGTTCCTCGCCGGGTCGATCGTGCTGACCACGGCCATCCCGGTGCCGCGCCGCCCGATGGCCCAGGGCGCCTCCGACTTCCTCATGCAGCTCACCGCCGCCGCCGGCGCACTGGCCGCGGGGACGGTCGTGTCGTGGATCGGGTACGCGGGCCTGGCCAGGGGAGCCGGGGTCGTCGTGCTGGCCGTGCTGGCCGGGCCGTACCTGACCAGGTTGCTGCGCCGCCGCGGCGGCAGGGGCGGCGACGGCGCGCGGCAGTCCGAGGACAGCCTCACCCAGAGGTAGGGCGCGGCGGCGGAGATGGCTAGGATCGGCGCCATGGTGGCGACGGGTGGCCTGGGACGCGCACGCGGGGAGCGCGGCCGGCCGTGATGGCGTTCAGCAGGCGTGCCCGCTGGACGGCCGCCATCCTCGCCCGCTTCCACCACCCGGCACAGGTCGTGGTCACCTCCTTCGGCCTGCTCGTGCTCGCCGGGACGTTCCTGCTCATGCAGCCGATCGCCACCGTCGGCCCCGACGCCGGCGTGGTCCAGGCGCTGTTCACCGCCACCTCCGCGGTCACCGTCACCGGCCTGGCCGTCGTGGACACCCGCACCCACTGGTCGGTCTTCGGCGAGATCGTCATCGCCGGGCTCGTCCAGGTGGGCGGCCTCGGCATCATGACGTTCGCGACCCTGTTCGCGGTGCTCGTCGGCCGCCGCGTCGGCCTGCGCTTCCGGCTGCTGGCCCAGGCCGAGACCAGCATGCTGAGCGTCGCCGACGTGCGCTCGATCGCGCGCCGCGTGGTCGTGTTCAGCCTGACCTGCGAGGCCGTCTTCGCCGCCGTCCTGGCCGGCCGCTGGATGATCGGGTACGGCGAGCCGCTCGGCCAGGCCACCTACTACGGCGTCTTCCACAGCATCATGGCCTTCAACCACGCCGGGTTCGCCCTGTGGCCCGACAGCCTCACCAGGTTCGTCACCGACCCGTGGATCAGCCTGACCGCCTCGGCCGCCGTCATCGTCGGCGGGCTCGGCTTCCCCGTGGTCTTCGAGCTCATGCGCACCTGGCGGCGGCCGGGATCGTGGTCCATCATGACCAGGCTGACCGTCTGGATCTCGATCGGCCTGCTGGCGGTCGGGACGTTGTTCCTGCTGGTGGCCGAGTGGGACAACCCGAAGACGTTCGGCCCGCTGGACGACGGCGGCAAGCTGCTGGCCGCCTTCTTCGCCTCCACCATGACCCGCTCGGCCGGGCTCAACACCGTCGACATCGGCCAGATGCACACCTCGAGCTGGCTGGTCACCGACGTGCTCATGTTCATCGGCGGAGCCAGCGCCAGCACCGCGGGCGGCATCAGGGTCACCACGTTCGGCGTGCTCGCGTTCGTCATCTGGGCCGAGCTGCGCGGCGAGCCCAGGGTCAACATCGGCCACCGCCGGGTGCCCGACTCCGTGCAGCGCCAGGCCATCGCCATCAGCCTGATCAGCGTCGCCGTCGTCGTGGTCGCCACGTACCTGCTGCTGGTGATCAGCCCGTTCGCGCTCGACCAGGTGCTGTTCGAGGTGATCTCCGCGTTCACCACGACGGGCCTGTCCACGGGCATCACCGCGCAGCTCCCGCCCGCCGGGCAGATCATCCTGACCCTGCTCATGTTCATGGGCAGAACGGGCACGCTCACCCTGGGGACCGCTCTGGCGATGAAAGAGCGCACCCGCCGCTACGAACTCCCGGAGGAGAGGGTCCTCGTTGGCTGAGAAGAACAGCGACCCGGTGGTGGTGATCGGCCTCGGCCGCTTCGGCACCGCGATCGCGCTGGAGCTGACCCGGCGCGGCACCGACGTGCTGGCCATCGACAACCGCGCCAAGAACGCGCAGTCGCTGGCCGGGCGGATCACGCACATCGCCACCGCCGACGCCACCGACATGGAGACGCTCAACCAGCTCGGCGTCCCCGACTTCTACCGGGCGGTCGTGGCCATCGGCGGCGACCTGGAGGCCAGCATCCTCACCACCTCGCTGCTGGCCGAGCTGGAGATCGACGACATCTGGGCCAAGGCCATCAGCCAGCAGCACGGCCAGATCCTGCGCCGCATCGGCGCCCACCACGTGGTCTTCCCCGAGCACGACATGGGCGAGCGCGTCGCCCACCTGGTCAGCGGCCGGATGCTCGACTACATGCAGGTCGACGAGAACTTCGCGCTCGTCAAGAGCCGGCCGCCCAAGGAGTACACCGGCATCCCGCTCGGCCGCTCCGGCCTGCGCAAGAAGTACGGCGTGACCATCGTCGCGGTCAAGAGCGAGAACGAGGAGTTCACCTACGCCACCGCCGACACCGAACTCGTCTACAGCGACGTGGTCCTGGTGTCGGGCAGGACCGAGGACGTCGAACGGTTCGCCGAACTACCGTAGCCGCCAGTATCGCTCCCCTCCGTCACGACGGAACATGAGTCGGCCGACTACCGGTCGTCATACGTAGGGGGATCGCGTGCGCGAAGACGGAACGCTGCCCAGCTATGCCCAGCTCTTCGGACAGCTCGACTTCAGGGAGGGGGAGGAGGCGCGGACCGTCTCCTCGCCCGCGGCCTACCTGGTCGAGCTCTTCCGGCTCATGGAGGGCGCGTTCGGCCGCGTGCCGGTCCTGGACCGGCGTCCGGACCTGGGGGAGATCCCGCTGGACGCGGCCAACACCTTCACCGCCGTCCCCTACCTCGACATCGTCAACCGGGTGCTGGAGCGCCTGGTCGAGGGCAAGCCGCCGGACGAGGAACTGCTGGAGCGGCGCCACCCGCTGGCGCTGCCGTTCTCGGCCGGGCACGAGCGGGTCAAGAACCACCTGCGCCACCTCGGGGTGGACCCGGTCGAGTTCGCGCGGCTGTTCACCGGCGCCGCCGGGCACGACCTGATCGCCCGGCTCCACCTCGGCCTGTCCGAGGAGGACATCGGCGTCATCACCACCCCGGTCACCGGCGCCAACGGCGTCAAGGCGCTGTACGGGCTGGGCAGCCGGGACCCGATCGCGAACCTGCAGGAGCCCGAGCGCTTCCGCCGGGCCCTCGGGCTCGGGAGCGCCGAACTCGGGGAGCTGCTGGGGCTGCCCGGAGTGCGGGCCTCGGTCGACGCCACCCGCACCAGGCTGCTCTGGGACGGGGCCGAGGCGGCCCTGCCGGTCGAGTGGCTGGATCTGGTCAACCGGTTCGTGCGGCTGGCCCGCCGTACCGGGTGGACGCTGACGGAGCTCTGCCTGGCGCTGCGGACCTGCAACGAGGCGCGGGTGGACGCGGCGGCGGTGCGCGTCGTCGCGGCGCTCGCCCATCTGCGCGCGGCCTCCGGGCTCGGCGTCGGGGACCTGTGCGTGCTGGTGTCGCCCGCCGCGCTGCGCACCGGAGCGGGGGAGGAGCACGCGGCGCTGGCCGGGCTCGGGCCCTGGACCGGGGATCTGCTGGGCGCGCACAACAAGCGCTACCGGCACGACCTGGCGCACGCGGCCGGCCTGGATGAGAGCGAGATCGCCGAGGTCGTCGCCCGCTACCGCGCCAGGTACGGCGAGGCCGCCCGCAGCCCGGCCGCTCCCAGTTCGACCGTCCCCAGCCCGGCCGCCCTCAGCCCGTTCGACCGGCCGGAGGACACCTGGCCGGCGCGGGCGCTGCTGCTGCGGGGCGGGCGGCTGGCCGGGACGCTGGGCGTCTCGGTGAGCGAGCTGTTCGACCTGCTGGACGCCCTCGACAGCGACCCCGCCCTCCACCGGCAGGCCGCCTTCCCCGTGCTGAGCGGCCCGGCGCCGGACGCCCAGGACTGCCACCGAATCCTGGAGGGCGCGGACCCGGGCGGCGCGCTCTGGCTGGTCGAGACGCTCCACGCGCTGGCGGCCTGGACGCGCGAGACCGGGTTCGGCGGCGGCGAGCTGAAGGCCGTGCTCGACGGCCCGCCGGAGGAGGCGGCCGAGCGGGAGGCGCTGCTCGGCACGATCGCCGAGCGCTTCGGACGGGTCGCGCTGGAGCCCAGGGTCTTCGCGGGAGAGCGCTTCGGCCCGCGGGCCGCGCAGGTCGTGCACGACGTGCTGGCCGCCTACGACGACGGCGTGGTCTCCCGCCACGACTCCCGCCTGCTCAAGCTCGACCCGGCCACGGTGCGCGTCGCCGCCTACGACGCCGTCCACGACCTCGCGGTGATCACCAAGGAGGACTTCACCGGGCTCGGCCTGGGCGAGCGGCAGGCCGGGAAGATCTTCACGAACCTCGTCCTGATCGGCCACCTGGCCGAGGGCGGCCTGCTCGCCGAGCCCGTCGAGGACCGGCCCGTGGCCCGCGACTTCACCGCCCACGCCGAGGCCGTCGCCGCACTGGCCGAGGCGGGCGAGGGACGGCTGTACCCGTCGGACCTGGCGGCCCTGACCGGGCTGTCGGAGGCCGAGCGCGCCGAGTTCTACGACAACCTGCTCTACAACGGCGTCGTCGACGACGAGGGCACGGTGCTGGGGCCGGTCGAGGTCAACGTCGACCTCGGCGACGTGGCGGCCGCCGTGCTCGGCGTCCTGCGCGAGCGGGCCGCGCGGTTCGCCGGCGAGCCCCTCGTGGCCGAACTCGGCCTGTACGGCGGGCAGGACCCGATCCCGAGCCTGCGCTTCAACGGCTACCTGGACGCGGACGGCGCCTACGTGGACAAGGCGGCGCTGGCCCGGCTGCGGCCCGCGGACTTCACGCTGGCGCTGGAGTTCTATCCGCACCGGCGGGCCATCCTCGACGCCGCGCAGGGGCAGATCGCGGCCTTCAAGGCGGACCTGCTCACCTTCACCGCCGACGACTTCGGTCCCGTCGCCGACGAGGCCGCCGCCCAGCGCGTCCTCGACGCCCTGGCCGCGACCCTGGACGAGCCACCGGAGCCCGGCGACGGCCTGCCCCTGTGGGCGCTGGACGCCGCGGGCACGGCCCCGGCGGACGGGCTACCGGGGTTCACGGCGGCCGAGGCGGCCACGGCGGCGACCCGGCTGGAGGAGATCAGGGCCGGGCAGCGGCCGTACCGGCTGGACGCCGAGGCGCTGGCGGAGCTGGGGTTCGACGAGGACGAGCGCGACGGGCTGATCGGGCTGCTCGTCGAGCGGGGTGACCTGGACGACGGGCTGGCCGTACCGCTGGAGCGGCTGGACTTCTTCCGCAATGTGGCGGGGGCGCTCGACTTCCGGCTCGACGGGCTGGAGGACTACGCCAAGGACGTGTTCTTCCTGCTGCACACGGCGGCGACCGAGACGAGCGCGGCGATGGCCGAGATCGGCGTGGCGCTCGCCCGGCAGGCGGGCCGGCAGCGGGCGGCGCTGGGGGACGTGCTCCAGGACGCCCTCGGGGTCTCGGCCGCCACCGCGGAGGCCATCTGCGCGGCCGTCGCGGGCGGCATGGACGAGGCGCTCGCCGTCCTGGTGCCGCCCGCGCTGGACGGCGCGGCCGACACCCGCTTCCGGCTGACGCACCGGCGCGTCAGGCGCTTCGCGCTGCTGGCGGCCAAGCTCGGCCTGGACCCGGCCGAGGTGGCGGTGGCCTTCCACGACCAGGACCTGGTCGGCAAGTTCCCCGAGCCGCTGGTGCTGCCGCCGGGCACCGACCGCTTCGACGCGCTGCTGGAGAGCGCCGACGGCCACGTCTACGTCTTCGTCGGCGACCACTACCTGCTCTACTCCGCCGCCACCCTGGCCAGGGCGGACGAGCTGACGCACCCGCTGAGCGAGCTGTCGCCCCGTTTCGCCGGGCTGGAGGCGGTGGACGCCGCCTTCGCACTGCCCGGCGGCGAGGAGTGGATCGTCGGCCACGGCTCCGACGGCCTGGCCCGCTCCTTCACCCGCGCGCCCGGCGGCACCCGCTGGGCGCCGAGGGAGCAGCAGTGGGGGCGGGTCGCCAACGCCTTCGACGACCCGGCCAGGATCGACAGCGCGCACGTGGACGGCGCGGGCCGGATCCACCTGGTCGCGGGCGGCCAGCGGGTGCGCTACTCGGGCCGCGAGCACGCCTTCGCCGACGAGGGCTTCCCGCGCGCCGCCGCCCCCGGCATCGACGCCCAGTTCTACGGCGGCGACGGCCGCACGTACACCTTCACCGCGGACGCCTGGCAGGTGAGCACCGGCGAGGGGGAGGCGGTGGACGGCGGTCCGACGGCGCGCACGTGGGGGCGGGTGCGCAACGCCTTCGACGGCGCCACCGGCCTCGACGCCGCCTACGTCGACGGCGGCAAGGTCCACCTGTTCCGCGGCGACCAGGTCGTGCGCTACACCGACAGCATCGAGAACGACGGCGTCCACGTGGACGACGGCTACCCGCGCCGCGTGGAGGAGCGCTTCGACGCCGCCTTCGCCGACGCCTCCGGCACCCTGCACCGGTTCAAGGACGGCATGGCCGTCTCGGGCGGGCGCGAGCCCGTCGAGGCGGCGCGGGTGTGGGGCGTGCTGCCCGAGCCGCTGCCCCGCGGCATGGTCGACGCCGCCTTCGTCGGCCTGGACGGCAGGACCTACCTGTTCAGCGGCGAGCGCTACATCCGCTACTCCGGCGCCGACTACACCACGGCCGACCTCGGCTACCCCCGGCGCGTCGCGGGCGACTGGGGCGGCCTGGACCGGGTCGGCGCCGCATTCGTCCTGGACGGCAGGACCTACCTGTTCGGCGACGGCCGGTACGTGCGCTACTCCGGCCGCGACTACACCGTCCCCGACGAGGGCTTCCCGAAGCCGGTCTCCGACAACTGGTGGAACCTGCCCGAGCCGATGGAGGTGGACGCGGTCTTCACCGGCCGCGACAACCTCACCTACCTGTTCTCCGGCGAGTGGTTCGTGGTCCACGACAACAAGCGGCGCTGGTGGTCGGAGCCGCGCGTGCTGGGGCACCACTGGGACAGCCTGCCGTTCCGCCGCGTCCAGGCGGCCTTCGCCGGCATGGACGGCCGCACCTACGTCTTCGGCGACGACGGCCGGTACGTGCGCTACTCGGGCGCCGACTACACCAAGGCGGACGACGGCTACCCCGCGCAGGTCACCTCCTTCTGGGGCAACGTGGACTGCACCCTGGCCAGGACCGGGCGGGTGGACGCGACGCTGGTCACGCAGGCCGTCGAACAGGCCGGAGACGTGGAGATCCCGCGCCGCTACACCTACCTGTTCTCCGGCGGGCAGTACGTCCGCTACACCGACGACCGCTTCGACGTCGTGGACCACGGCTACCCGCGCGCCCTGTCGGCGCTGCCGGGCGAACCGCGCCTGGCGGGGCTGCGGGTGCCCCTCGACGGCCTGGACGCCGCCTTCGCCGACCGGCGCAACGTCTACCTCTTCCGCGGCGACCGCTGCCACGTCGTCTCCGACTCCCTCTACCGCCGCTACGACGGCGTCCCGGTCACCTGCGCCTTCCTGGAGGACGGCGCGATCATGGCCGAGCGGGACGGCGCGTGGCGCCACCTCCCGTCCGTCGAGGCCGACACCTCAGGCGGCGACCCGGCCCGCCCGAGAACGCTGCGCACGGTCCCCGACGCCTTCCGCGGCGGCCTGGACGCGGTGCTGACCGGCGCGGACGGCACCACGTACCTGTTCAAGGGCGCCGCGTGCCTGAACGCCAGGCTGGGCAAGGAGTACCCGCTGGCGGAGGAGTGGGGCCACCCCCATAACCGGATTTATCACGACAACACGGTCGATGCCGCCTTTGTCGGTAGGGATGGGAAGACGTACCTGTTCAGCGGCGACCAGTTCGTCTCCTACACCGGCGCCGCCACCGTCACCGACGCCGACCCCCAGCCCATCGCCGCCCACTGGGGCGGCCTGACCAGCGTCGCCCTCGCCTACGTCAGGAACGGCACCACCTACCTGTTCGAGAAGCCCGACCCCGGCGGCAAGACACGCTACGTGGCCTACTCCGGCGCCTCCTACGCCGAACCCGACCCCGGCCACCCCGTCACCGCCGACTCCGGCTTCTGGGACGTCCCCGCCCACTACCGCCCCGAGGGCCACCCGATCCCCACCGCCGTCCTGTCCCAGGGCCAGACCACGCTCCTGCTCTACGGCGAGCACTGCCTGCAGTACGACGAGCGGGCCGCCCACTGGTCCTACCCGCGCCCCGTCGAGCGCATCTGGCCCGGCTACGACCGCGACCTCGAACCCGGCGACGCCCTGCGCACCGCCTTCACCGCCGCCGACGGCGCCACCTACTTCTTCTTCCAACGGCACTACACCAGGTACGGCGAGCCCCCCGCCCCCATCCGCGAGCGGTGGGGCAGGTCCCGCAACCCGTTCGTGGCCGAGGGCGGCACCATCGACGCCGCCGCGGTGATCGGCCGCCACACCTACCTGTTCTCCGGCCCCCGCTACGTCCGCTACACCGGCCCCGAGTACCGCTACACCGACCCCGGCTATCCCAAGCAGATCGCCGGGAACCTGCGGGCCGAGGAGCCCTTCGCCGCCCTGCCCGAGGCGTTCGACGAGACCGAGCGCGTGGACGCGGTGCTGGCCAACCCGCGCAACGTCTACGTCTTCGCCGGCGGTTCCTGCCACGTGGCCTCCAGGACGGCGAGCGCCTCCGACAGCCTGGAGCAGCTCGGCCGGGTGCGCAACACGCTGGCCGCACGGGGCCGCGTCGACGCCGCGCTGGTCAGCGGCGGGCGCACGTACCTGTTCTCCGGCGACCAGTACGTCCGCTACACCGGCACCGCCTTCGACCACGTGGACGACGGCTACCCGCGCACGATCGCCGCCTGGCTGCCCCGCGACCTGCCCGCCACGCGCGGCCTGCCGCAGGAGTTCCAGGACGGGATCGACGCCGCCTTCGCCACCGCCGACGCCGTCCACCTGTTCAAGGGCGGGAACTGCTTCGACCACGGCCGGCTCCGCCCGATCGCCGGCACCTGGGGCCGGGTGCGCAACAACTTCACCGGCGCCCTCGACGCCGCCTTCGCCACCCCGGCGGGCGAGATCCACGCCTTCCGCGCCGGCCAGTACGTCCGCTACCGCCCGGGAGCGCTCGACCAGGTGGAAGAGGGCTACCCGCGCACGGTCCAGGACGACTGGGGCGACCTGCCCGGAACCTTCGAACGCGGCCCCGACGCCGCCTTCACCCTCCACGAGCGCACCTACCTGCTCAAGGACGACCTGTTCGTGCGCTACTCCGGTCCCGGCTTCGCCAGGATCGACCGCACCTTCCCCCAGCGGATACGCCACCGCTGGGCCGAGGCCGCCGACTACCGGCTGAGCGACCTGCGGACGATCGCCGCCTTCGCCAAGCTGTCGGCCGCGCGCCCCGGCCTGGCCGGCTTCCTGGACCAGGGCGAGGCCGACCCGTACACGTTCCTGTGCGGCCTGTTCGGCTGGGACCTCGACGAGGTGCGCTGGGCGCGGCGCAACACCGGGCTCCTGCACACGCCCACGGCCGAGGAGTCGCGCTTCGAGATCGAGTTCCTGCTGCGCCTGGACACGCTGTTCACCGTCGCCGGGCGCATGGGCACGGTCCCCTCGCGGCTGCACGCCGAGATCTGGGCGCCGCTGCGCGCGGGCCGCCCGGTCACGGCGGCCGGCGCCCTGGAACGGCTGCTGGCCGGGCGGCCCGACTGGGCCACGTTGTCGGGCACCGTGCGCGACGAGCTCAACGTGCTCAGGCGCGACGCGCTCCTGGCCTGCGTCGCGGCCGGCCGTACCCCGAAGGAGCTGTTCGAGCGGCTGCTCATCGACGTCGAGATGGGCGCGGCGGGACGCACCTCGCCCGTGCGCGAGGCGATCGCGGCCACCCAGCTCTTCTTGCACCGCTACCTGCTCGACCTGGAGCGCGTGAGCCTGCCTGAGGGGCGCGAGCCCGAGACCGTCAGGCGGCGGATCAGGACGTGGTGGGCCTGGATGCGCAACTACCGGCTCTGGGAGGCCAACCGCAAGGTCTTCCTGCACCCGGAGAACTACCTGCGGCCCGAGCTGCGCGGCGGCAAGACCCCCGCCTTCCGCGCGCTGGAGGACGAGCTGCTGCAGGGCGAGATCACCGAGGACGGGGTGCAGCACGCCTACAAGCGGTACCTGGACGAGTACACGGAGGTCTCGCGGCTGGCCATCGCCGGCGGCTACGTCTACACCGCCGACGACGCGCTGCCGGGCGAGCGGCGGCTGGTGCTGTTCGGCCGCACGAGGACCGCGCCGATGCGCTACTACTGCCGGGCCGCGGAGTTCAGGGACCGCGACAGGCTCTCGGCCACCTGGCAGCCCTGGCAGAAGGTCGGCGTGCAGATCGACGTCGAGAAGGTCTTCCCCGTGCACGCCTTCGGCCGGATCTTCGTCTTCTGGCCGGTCGTCGAGACCGTCTCCCCGCCGGTCACGGGGACGACCACCATCTCCGAGAAGCCCAAGGACGGCAAGCGGGAGGTGAGCGCGCCGCCGCCGACCTACCGGATCAGGATCCGCTACTCCTTCTCCAACCTCACCGAGGAGTGGGTCGCCGCGCAGGAGCTGCCGGTCGAGGAGCTGCAGGACCAGCCGATCAGCGCGGTGACCCTGTCCGTGCAGGCCTCGCGGACGGTGCCGGGGCAGGCGGTGGGCGAGCACGACACGATCGTGGTCACCTGCTCCTACCAGGTCGGCGGCGTGAGCGAGAGCTCCTCGTTCGTCCTCACGCCCGAGCTGTACGCCAGCCGCGCCGCCGTCGAGGTCGCCCAGCCCCCGCGGGCGGCCGAGCCGGCGAACATCTTCGACGAGACCGTCGCCGCCGAGGGCGTCGTGCCCTTCACCATGCCCGTCGGGTCCACGGACGGGCCGTGGATGAGCGTCGACCACAAGGGCGGCAGCTTCCTGTGCCGGCCCATCACCGCCGTGCCGGGCGACGAGCCGGAGCTGCGGCCGATCACCTCGGCCTCCGGCGAGCTGCCCCCCTGGAACCGGATCGACGCGGCCTTCGTGACCTCCTCCGGCGCGCGCTACTTCTTCGACAACGGCGCCAAGCGCTACACGGTCCTGTCGGCAGACGGCGAGCAGGGCGCGGAGGAGTCCACGGCCGGCCGGTGGGGCATCGTCGACACGAACCTGGTCAGGACCGGCGTCGTGGACGCGGTGCTGGTCCGCGGCGAGCAGGTCTACCTCTTCTCCGGCGACGAGTACTACCGCTACACCGGCCGGACGTTCGGCACCCTCGACCCCGACTACCCGCTGCCGCTGGCGGGCAACGCCGAGAACCTCCCGCAGTGGCGCAGGGTCGAGGCGGCCTTCCGCGGCCCCGGCGACGTCGAGCACTTCCTGTCGCAGGACGGCTACGCCCGCTCCGGCGCGCTCGACACGCTGCTCGCCGTGCCGGGACGCCGCTCGGAGTCGCCGGTGAAGCGCTTCCTGCGCGCGGTGGGCGGCCGCGAGGACGCCGACGACCGCGTCGCCTTCACCTTCGGCGGCCACGAGTACGTCTTCGACAACGCCGCCGGCACCTACACCGACGGCGAGCAGACCAGGCGGACCCGCGACCTCGGCCGCGTGGCCACCTCCATCGTCACCAGCGGCGCGGTCGAGTCCGCCCACGTCGAGGGCGACCACCTCTACCTCACCTCCCAGCTCCAGGTCGTCCGCTACACGCTTCCCGCGGGCGGCGGCGTGCCCGACTACATCGACGCCGGCTACCCCAAGCCGATCCCGTCGCGGGTCAACGCCGTCTTCCGCCGCTACGCCTTCTCCGGCGCGCTGTACGGCCGGCGCCGCCCCGGCCAGGACCTCGGCACGGTCCGGTTCACGCTGTCCGTCGCCGAGAACTGGCGCTCGCTGCCGGGCCCGATCTCCGGCGTGCTCGACGCCGAGAACCTGCTCTACGTCTTCACCGGCGAGAACTACGCCGCCTACCCCAAGGGCGTGCCGATCCCGCGCCCCTACGAGTGGGCGGCGCTGCCGCACGAGATCGTCCGGCTGACCTCCAGCACCGCCTACGAGCTCAACCGGCGGCTGCTGGTCGGCGGCGTCGCGGCGCTGCTCCACCCCGAGACGCAGGAGATCGACGAGCTGCCCGCCTTCAGCGCGGAGGCGGCCGACCCGTCCACCGCGATCATGATCAAGGTCAAGGGCGAGGTGTTCCCCTCCGGCGTGCCGGCCGGCACGCACCTGGACTTCCAGAGCGCCAACGGCCTGTACTACTGGGAGATCTTCTTCCACGCGCCGCTGCTCATCGCCCAGGCGCTCAACGGCGCCCAGCGCTTCGAGGAGGCCCGCCGCTGGTACGAGTACGTCTTCGACCCCACCGAGCCGGGCGGCCACTGGCGCTTCGTGCCGTTCCTGGCCGCCGACGTGCGCGCGCTCGTCGACGGCTGCCGCACCGACCTGCGCGAGCTCGGCGCCCCCACGCAGGCGGTGGCCGCCGAGCTGGAGGCGCACCTGGCCCGGCTGGAGCCGCTGCACGAGGCGTTCCTGCAGCACCGCGAGCTCGACGGCCGCGAGCTCGACTTCCTCGCCTCCCTGTCCACGGTACGGCCGGCCGTACCGGAGGGGACCACGCCGCGCACCCGTGAGGCGGCGCGGCGGCTGCGCGAGCGGATCGGCATGATGGCCCGCCTCGGCCGCCAGTACGCCCTCATGGGCGACCGGGGCGCGCTGATGAAGGCGTACATGGACGACCCGCGCGACCCGCACGCCATCGCCGAGCTGCGCCCGTCCGCCTACCGGCGCTGGGTGGTCATGGCCTACGTCGACAACCTGCTCGACTGGGGCGACCTGCTGTTCGCCCAGCACACGGCCGAGAGCATCGACGAGGCCAGGATGCTCTACGTCTTCGCCCACGACCTGCTCGGCGAGCGCGACCTCGGCTACGGTCCACGGCAGCCGTCGCCGGCGCTGCCGTACGCGCGGCTGCCGGTGGCGGGTGACGGCACGGCGCCGGCCGAGCTGACCGCGGGCGGCAGCCTGCTGGAGGCGGCGGGGGAGGTGCACGCGGGCGTGGCGGAGCCGTACTTCCACGTGCCGGGCAACGCCGAGTTCGGGGCGTACTGGTCGCGCGTGGAGGACCGGCTGCGCAAGATCAGGCAGTCGCTGAACATCCACGGGATCGCTCAGCCGGTGCCGCTGTTCGAGCCGCCCGCCGACGTCATGGCGCTGGTGCGCGGCACCGCGATGAACGGCGCCGCCGACGGGGCCGGCGCCGGCGCGCTCACCGTGCCCGTGCCGCACCACCGCTTCCCGGTGGTGTTCAGGAAGGCGCAGGAGCTGGCCGACAGGCTGCGCCAGTTCGGCGCGGAGCTGCTCGGCGCCTTCGAGCGGCGCGACGCGGAGGAGCTGGCGCTGCTGCAGAACCGGCAGCAGGGCACGATCCTCGACCTCACCCGCGCGATCAAGGAGGCGGAGGTCGGCATCGCGGCCGAGGGCCTGAACGAGCTGGAGGCGGCCAAGGCCGCGGCCAAGGATCGGGCCGCCCACTACGATCGGCTGCTCGCCACCGGGCTCACGGCCACCCAGCGGGCCCAGCTCGACTCCATGGCCGCGGCGGCGGCCATGCACTTCGTCGGCAGCGGGCTGAAGATCGCCTCGGCGCTGGCCTCGGGCACGCCGCAGGCGCTCATGGGCCCGTTCATCATGGGCGTGGAGTTCGGCGGCGACCAGCTCGGCGACGCCCTCGACCAGACCGCGGAGATCTCCACGACGACGGCCGAGGGGCTCAGCGTGGTCGGCGAACTGCTCGGGGTCCGCGCCGAGCACGAGAGCGCGAGCGAGGAATGGCGCCTGCAACTCGCCCTGGCCAGGAGCGACCTGACCCAGCTCGGGCACCAGATCGCCGCCGCCGAGCTCAGGCTCGGGACGGCCAGGCGGGAACTGGAGATCCTCGAGCACGACCTCGCCCACCAGCAGGCCGTGGCCGCGTTCCTCACCGGCAAGTTCGCCGGGGCGCAGCTCTACCAGTGGATGTCGGGGCAACTGGCCGGCATGTACTTCCAGTGCTACCACCTGGCCCACGAGCTGGCCCGTGCCGCCGAGCGCGCCTACGAGTACGAGACGGGCCGGGCGGGCGAGCCGTACATCGGGCCGGTCTACTGGGAGAGCAGGCGCGGCGGCCTGATGGCGGGCGAGCGCCTGGCCCTCGACCTGGACCGGCTCGGCAAGGCGCACCTGGAGGGCTCCGCGCGCGAGCTGGAGATCAC
The DNA here is from genome assembly GCF_044456745.1 of Nonomuraea sp. NPDC050790. Classification (NCBI taxonomy): domain Bacteria; kingdom Bacillati; phylum Actinomycetota; class Actinomycetes; order Streptosporangiales; family Streptosporangiaceae; genus Nonomuraea; species Nonomuraea sp. NPDC050790. The sequence continues at coordinate 579,880 of NZ_JBITGF010000001.1, forward strand.
CCGGCAGATCTCCCTGCTCGACCTCGACCCGCTCGCGCTGCTGACCCTGCGCGACACGGGCAGGTGCGAGTTCTCGCTCGGCGAGGCGATGTTCGACCGCGACTTCCCCGGCCACTACCGGCGGCGGGTGCGCACGATCGCGCTCGCCTTCGACGCCGCCCAGCCGGTCAACGCCGTCCTCACCCAGCTCTCCGGGCGCACGGTGCTGGAGCCCGACCCGAAGGCGGTCGCCTACCTGCTCGACCCCAAGGGCGCGCCGCCGGCCGCGCTGCGGGCGGACTGGCGGCCGGGCCAGCAGATCGCGCTGTCGCACGTGGAGCCGGGCATGGAGAACAACGGCCTGTTCGAGCTGCGCTACGACGACGACCGCTACCTGCCCTTCGAGGGGTGCGGCGCGGTGTCCACGTGGCGGCTGGAGCTGTCCGGACGGACTCCCGCCGACCTCGCCGACGTCGTCGTCACCCTGCGCTACACGGCGCGGACCGGCGGCGAGGTCTTCGCCAACGCGGTCAAGGGCATGCTGCGCCCGTATCCGGCCGCCCGGTTCTTCGACGTGGCCGCCGACTTCCCGGCCGAATGGGAGGACTTCCTGGCCGACGATGAGACGCGCGGGCTGACGCTGCCGCTGTCTCCCGAGATGTTCCCCGGCATGAGCGGACGCCAGATCACCGGCGTCTACGCCCGCTACGACCTCGACGGCGGCGCCGCCCGCTTCCTGGTGAACGGCGATCCGCGCTTCGCGCTGGAGCACGGCAAGCCGGCCCGCACCCCCGGCCTCGGCCTCGGCGCCCCGTGGGCGCTGGTGGTGGAGGGCGACAAGAACGCGCTCGCCGGCCTCGGCCTCGTCCTGACCTACCGGGCACTCTAGGAGGCACGCCATGCCCGCCCACACCACCAGAAACCGGCAGAACACCAACTCGCGCACCCGCCGCCGCAGCCTCGGGACGACGACCGGCGCCGACCTGCGCCGCCCGCGTGGCGGCGGCGTGACCAAGCCCAAGACCAAGCGCCTGACCTCGGTGCCCGCCTGGACCGACGCCGAGCGCCAGACGCTCAGCTCCGACGCCGACAAGCGGGCGCTGCGGGCCGTGTACAACCGCTTCTACCAGGGCCAGGACCGCAGGCTCTCCATGCAGGACGGCGTCACCATGACCAAGGTCTACAACTTCGTCGCGCAGGCCGACAACGGCTACCTGAACCGGAGCGTCGACAAGGCCGCGATGCGCAGGCTCAGAGCCGACGGCGGCCGGGTCTACAGCGTCGAGCCCCAGGGCGGCGGCGACTTCGAGGCCGAGCTCGACTCCACCGGCAACTACTTCCGCGTGGAGAACCGCAACGCCGCGCGCGACGACGCCAGCCTGGACGGCAAGGCGCGGCGCATCGTCGTCAACGTCAACAACCAGGACGCGGCGCTGCGCATCGCCCGCAACCTCACCCAGCTCTACACCGACCCCGCCGTCTCACGGTATTTCCGCCAGTTCAAGATGTACGCCGCCGGCCAGGACCAGCGGGGCGTCTCCACCAAGCACGATAAGGTCGTCATCTACTACGCCATGCGCGACAACAACTCGCCCACCGACCACGTCGGCGACCGCATCGTCGAGGTGCTGGAGAACTCCGTCGGCCCCGACGACCTCGACGACCGGCTCTCGCCGTTCTACCGCCGCCTCGCCCCGGGCATCGGCTGGTCCCACGAGCCCGCCCGCTACCTGAAGTCCCTCAAGAAGGACAACCCCAGCTTCACCGAGGCCCGCAGCGCCGTCATCGCCAACGCCATGCTCGCCAACCCGCAGGTCAAGACCGCGCAGGAGTTCTACGACCTGATCAACAACGCGCTGCGCGACGCCAAGGTCGACCCGGCCCGCCCCCACCGCCAGGGCAGCTAGTCGGGCGCCCAGTACTTCTCCAGGGCCTTCTCCAGGTCCCTGACCACCGGGGACCAGGTCTTGGTGAGGTGGTACTTGCTGACGCGGTGGCCGCGGTAGGTCAGCGTGTACTTCAGGAAGTCGGCCCCCTGCGGGCGGGCCTGCGACCTGCCCAGCTTCAGCCGCTTCAGGTGTGCCCTGAGCGTGCGCCACTCCGCCCTGGTCAGGCACTTGTCGACGGTCGGGCCGGTGCGGCGGCTGAGCCGTACGCAGGAGTTGGTGTAGACCCTCACGCGGTCGTCGAACCCCGCGAAGCCGCCCTCCCTGCGCAGCTCCACCAGCAGTTTCCGCTGCTGTACGGCTTCCGCCCGGGCGGGCAGGCCGAGCCCGGCGACCAGGCTCAGCAGCAGCGCGGGGAACAGGATGAGGCGCCAGATCTTCATACCCCTTAGACGCGTGGCGGCTCGGCTCGGCTCACGTGTTCCTCGATCCGTTCGCGATCCCAGGCGCCGTTGCCGACCACCAGGGCGTAGGCGAGGTCGAGGGTGTCGCCGGGCGGCAGCCGTACCTCCTCGTGGAAGGCGATCGAGGGGTTGACGGCGGGGAACCACGCGTTCCTGGCGAACCACATCTGGCCGGGACCGCTCAGGAACAGCAGCGTCGAGGCGCGGTCCACCTCGTCGTGCCGGCCCGTGTAGGCCAGCCAGGGGGCGTCCTGGCCCATCATGTCCTCGCCCGACCTGCCCTCGGAGGACAGGATCGTGCCGCCGGTGAGGTCGCGGGGGCCGCGCCAGAACAGGCCGCTGTATCCGGCCAGCGGGCGGCCGTGCGTCGTGGGGCTGCCGAACATCAGGTCCGCGCCGCGCACGTTGCGCAGGGTGGTCGCGAAGTCGAGCCGCCACCACGACCCCTCGACGGTGACGCGGAAGCGGCGGGTCTCCTCCACCCACCGCTCCCCGGCCCGCGTCCACCAGGTCAGCCGCTCGGTGCCGGGGGAGAGGCGGTCATCTGCAGGCCCTTGTGCCAGCGGTGGTCGTGGGGGCGGTAGCCCGTGACCACGTCGCCGTCCAGGGTGCGCGGTTTCAAGGCGGGCGGCGCGGATCCCTTCCCCTACAGCCCGTACTCCTCCAGCAGGCGCAGCCAGATCTCGCTGACCGCAGGGAAGGACGGGACCGCGTGCCACAACCTCTCCAGCGGCACCTCCGCCGTCACCGCGATCGTCGCCGCGTGCAGCAGCTCGCCCACGCCCGGGCCCACGAACGTCACGCCGACCGGCACCCGGCGCGACTCGTCCACCACCATCCTGGCCCGCCCGACATACCCGTCGCCGAGCAGGTACGCCCCCGACACCGAGGCCATGTCGTAGTCGACCACCCGCACGTCCATCCCCTGGCGCCGCGCCTCCCGCTCGGTCAGCCCCACCGAGGCGGCCTGCGGGTCGGTGAACACCACCTGCGGCGCCCCGCGCCCGTCCGCGCTGTCCCGCAGCGCCAGGCCGTCGTCCGGCTCGCCCGCCGCGCGCGCCGCGATCACGTCACCGCACACCCGCGCCTGGTACTTGCCCATGTGCGTGAGCAGGTTGCGCCCGTTGACGTCGCCGACCGCGTACAGCCAGTCGAAGCCCGGCACCCGCATGCTGTCGTCCACCTCGACCGGCCCCTCGGCCGCCAGGCCCACGCTCTCCAGCCCCACGTCGCCGACGGCCGCCCGCCGCCCGGTCGCCACCAGCAGTTCGTCGGCCTCCACCGACGAGCCGTCCGCCAGGTGGACGGTGACCGGCCCGTCCTCGGCCCGCTCCACCCGCTCCACCGAGACGCCGGTACGCACCTCGATGCCCGACTTCCGCAAGGAATCGGCCAGCAGCTCCCCGGCGAACGGCTCCATCTTGCCCAGCAGCCCGGAACCGCGCACCAGGAGGGTCGTCTCCCGCGCGCCCAGAGCGTGCAGGGCCTGCGCCATCTCGCACGCCACCACGCCGCCGCCCAGCACGGCCAGGCGCTCGGGCACCTGACGCACCGTGGTCGCCTCCCGGTTGGTCCACGGGCGCGCCTGCGCCAGGCCCGGGATATCCGGGATCACCGGCACGCTCCCGGTCGCCAGGACCACCGCGTGCCGGGCCCGCAGGCGGGTCACCGTACCGTCGGGCGCGGTGACCTCGACCTCGCGCGGGCCGGTCAGCCGCCCGCGGCCGCGCAGCAGCGTCGCGGGCAGCTTCTCCACCCACTCCACCTGGCCGCCGTCGTCCAGCCCTGAGATCGCCTCGTCGCGCCGCGCGAGCACCGCCGCGGCGTCCACCGGCGTCGTGCTCAGGCCCGGCATCCGCGACACCTCGGCGGCCAGCTCCATCGGGCGCAGCAGCGCCTTGCTCGGGATGCAGGCATAGTAGGAGCACTCGCCTCCGGCCAGGTGCTCCTCCACGACCGCGGCGCTCAGCCCGCCGCGCACCGCCCGACCGGCGACGTTCTCACCGGCCGGTCCGGCGCCGATCACCACCACGTCCACGTCCACACGCGTCTCCCCTCTGTCGGCCACCACGCTAGCCTGAAACGCACGATGAACCGTCTGACCACGTCACGCGGCGAGCTCGAGCTCACCCGCCACCCCGAGGACCCCCGCGACCCGCTGCGCGCGTGGGACGCCGCCGACGCCTACCTCCTGCGCCACCTCGGCGAACCGGCCGACCCCGGCCAGGTCGTGATCGCCCTCGACCGGTGGGGCGCGCTGGCGACCGCGCTGGCGCCCCACCGGCCGGTCCAGATCTCCGACTCCCACCTGGCCCAGGAGGCCACGCGCGCCAACCTCAAGCGCAACGGCGTCGACGCCGACGCGGTCCGGCTGCTGTCCACTCAGGACGAGCCGCCGCCGCGCGTCGACACGCTGCTCGTGCGGGTGCCCAAGAGCCTGGCCCTGCTGGAGGACCAGCTCCACCGGCTGGCGCCGTCCCTGCACCCCGGCACGGTCGTCGTGGGGGCCGGGATGGTCAAGGAGATCCACACCTCGACGCTGCGGCTGTTCGAGACCATCGTCGGGCCCACGCGGACGTCGCTGGCCGAGCAGAAGGCCCGGCTGATCTTCAGTACGCCGGCGTCACCGTCGCCCGGCGCGAACCCCTGGCCACTGGCCTACGACCTGCCGGACGGCGTCGGGCCCGCCTCCGGGCGTACCGTGGTCAACCACGCCGGGGTGTTCTGCGCCGACCGGCTCGACGTCGGCACCCGCTTCTTCCTGGCCCACCTGCCGCGTACGACGGGGGCGGTGACCATCGCCGACCTGGGCTGCGGCAACGGCGTCGTCGGCATGTCCGCGGCCCTCGGCAACCCCGAGGCCACGATCGTCTACGCCGACGAGTCGCACCAGGCCATCGCCTCCGCCCGGGTCAACGCCCCGCCGGGGGCCGCCCGCTTTCTGCTGGCCGACGGGCTGGCCGGGGTGGAGCCCGGCACCCTCGACCTCGTGCTCAACAACCCGCCCTTCCACCTCCACCAGGCCACCGGCGACACGACGGCCTGGCGCATGTTCACCGGCGCGCGGCGGGCGCTGCGGCCCGGGGGAGAGCTGTGGGTGATCGGCAACCGGCACCTCGGCTACCACGTCAAGCTGCGCCGGATCTTCGGCAACTGCGACGTGATGGCCGCCGACCCGAAGTTCGTGGTGCTGCGTGCCCGTAAGGGTCAGCCCTCCCACTCGACGAGCGGGCGCACGTCCACCGCGCCGTAGCGGGCCGTCGGGATTTTCCTGGCCCAGGTGAGGGCGGCCTCGACGTCGGGCACGTCCACCACGACGAACCCGGCCGCCACGTTGCCCGAGGTGGCGGCCACGCCGTCGGACAGGTTCTCCGCGCCGTCGCGCAGGCTCAACGTCCTGGCCGCGTCGACCGCGTGGAAACCGCAGTCGTAGACGAGCTCACCCGACTCGCGGAGCTGCTTGTCGAGCTCCATCCACTCCGGGATCTCGGCCTCGGTCGGGGAGGTCTGGGCGGGGTCGTACTGGTAGACCAGAGCGAACTTCATGGGGTCTCTCCCTGCGGTGTGTCGGTCTGTGTGCCTTCACCATGGCGCAGGCCCGTTACCGACTTCTTACCGCTTTCCTTCCGTCTGCGTCTGTTGCGGCGTGCCGGGGCCCGGTGGGAGCCGGTGCCGGTCAGCGAGCGCACGGACAGCTCCTGATAACGCTCCGGATCCACCTTCTCGTCGCTGAGCAGCGTCCCCAGCACCGCGCACAGGAACCCGAAGGGGATCGAGACCAGCCCCGGGTTCTCCAACGGGAACACGTGGAAGTCAACCCCGGCCGGCAGCAGCGACAGCGACCGCCCGGTCACCGGGTCCTGCTTGCCGGAGACCACCGGCGACAGCACGACCAGCAGCACCGACGCCCCGAGGCCGCCGTAGATCCCGGCCACCACGCCGCTGGAGTTGAACCGCCGCCAGAACAGCGACAGCACGATCGCCGGAAGGTTCGCCGAGGCGGCCATCGCGAACGCCAGCGCCACCAGGAACGCCACGTTCTGGTGGCGGGCGATCACCGCCAGCCCGATCGCCAGCAGCCCGATCACGCACGAGGAGAAGCGGGCCACCGCCACCTCCTGCGACTCCCTCGGCCGCCCGAACATCAGCACGTGCCCGAAGTAGTCGTGCGCCAGCGAGGTCGAGGAGGCCAGCACCAGCCCCGACACCACCGCCAAAATCGTCGCGAACGCCACCGCCCCGATGAACGCCAGCAGCACGTCACCGCCCAGCGCCCGCGCGAGCTGCAGCGCCGCGGCGTTGCCCGCCGGGTCCTGGGCGGCGATCGCGTCCTGCCCCACCAGCGCGGTCGCCCCGAACCCCAGCGCCAGCGTCATCAGATAGAAGACGCCGACCAGGCCGATCGCCCAGTTCACCGAGGTACGCGCCGCCCGCGCGTCCGGCACCGTGAAGAAGCGGCTGACGATGTGGGGGAGCCCGGCGGTGCCCAGCACCAGCGCCAGCGCCAGGCTGATGAAGTCGAGCTTGTTGACCAGCGTGCGCAGCGGGTCGCCCGCCACCTCCTTGCCGAACCGGCCGCCGGGCTGCAGGAACCCGTCGTGGCCGCTGTTGCGGGCGGCGGCGCCGAGCATGTCGCTGAGGTTGAATCCGAACCGGCTCAGCACCATCACCGTCAGCACCGTGGTGCCGCCCATGAGCAGCACCGCCTTGATGATCTGGACCCAGGTGGTGGCCTTCATGCCGCCGAACATGACGTAGACGATCATCATGGCGCCGACCGCGACGATCGTCACGATCTTCGCGGTGTCCGTGGAGACGCCGAGCAGCAGGGACACCAGCGCGCCCGCGCCGACCATCTGGGCCAGCAGGTAGAAGACCGACACCGTGACGGTCGAGGCCACGGCCGCCGTGCGCACGCGGGGCTGGCGCCGTACCCGGTAGGACAGGACGTCGGCCATGGTGAAGCGGCCCGCGTTGCGCATCAGCTCCACCAGCAGGAGCGTGAGCAGCCAGGCGACGAGGAAGCCGATCGAGTACAGGAAGCCGTCGTAGCCCGACAGCGCGATGATGCCCGCGATGCCGAGGAAGGAGGCGGCCGACATGTAGTCGCCCGCCAGCGCCAGGCCGTTCTGGGCGCCGGAGAAGGCGCGGCCTCCGGCGTAGTAGTCGTCGGTGCCGCGGGTGTTGGCCCTCGCCCAGAACGTGATGATCAACGTGATCGCGATGAACAGGATGAACAGTGTGAACGTCAGCGCCGGTCCCATCACGGGCGGCCTCCCCGGGTCCTGCGATGGGCCGCGGTACGGCGCGGCGGCGCCCAGCTCTCGATCCGGCGCCGCTCGGCGGCCAGTCGGTCGGCGTGCTCACGTTCCGCCTCCATGGCGGCGGCCTCTTCCCGGAGCTGCTCCGACAGGGGGTCGAGCATGCGGCGGGCGTAGCGGGAGTACCGCCAGGCCAGGGCGAACGTGGACACGAACTGCAGCACGCCCAGCAGCAGGGCCACGTTGATGTGGCCGACGACCGGGCGGGCCATGAACTCCCGCGCGAAGGCCGACAGCCAGATGTAGAGGAAGTACCAGCCCAGGAACGAGGCGACGATCCCGATGGCCAGCCGATAGAACCTCGTCCGTAGTAACCGGAACCTCCGGTCTTGCGCCAGGCCCGCGTACCACCCCCGCGGAGCCTGGGCGCCGCGATGCCGCGCCTCCCCCACCATCACTCCTACCTGGTTGTGACAATCTGTGGCGAGTTGACTCCACAGTGATACGAACGATAGGGGCCCCAGGCTGGTAATTCCGGCGATTGGCCAAAAGGGCAAGCTCTTCGCAGAGGGGTGCTCCGCGCAAAAGGCAAGGTCTTCACAAAAGGGGCGCTTCGCGCCTCAGGGCTCAGGCCGCGACCCCAAAGGCAAGGTCTTCGCGAGGGGCGCTTCGCGCCTGGGGCTCAGGCTGTGTTCCTTTGGGGCTCCGCCCCAAACCCCGATCAACCGCTGGCGCGCGGGGCACCGAAGCGATCACAGTCCACCGAGAGGTAGCCGGCATGTTGCGGTTGGATGAGATGGGCATGTTGAGTCACGGCCAAATAATCCCTGGACGGATCTCCGATGGGAGCGAGGTCACGGATTTCTTCGATGGTCGAGTCGGTGCTCGGGCAGTGCTCTTCGGCGCGCGGCTGGGCCGGCGGCGTGACGGATCATGGCCCCGAAGAGCGTGTTGGTCAAGCCGGACCCGCCCGAAGCCGGATTGGCATTGCGGAAGGGCGGTGGCGATACGTCGGAGGTGAATCCACACGGCTGAGCGGTTGAGCTGCGGTAGCGCCTATTAGCCTGCGTTGGGGCCGTCTCTGGAGTGCCCGGGTGAGGGGCTGGGCTGTTCGGCTTGCTGGAGGCGCTGGCGAAGGTCGAGAGCGTGGCGGAGGTGGATGCGTGCTGTCGCGTGGTCGCCATCGGTTTGGGCCAGCTGGGCGAGTTCGGTGTGTGCGTCGGCTTGTCCTTGGAAGTGACTGATCTGGCGGGCGAGGGAGAGGGCGGTAGTGGCGTGCTCGTGAGCGGCAGGCAGAGCGCCTAGCCCGCGGTAGACGACGGCCAGGTTGTGGTGGGTGTCGGCCTGGTTCATGAGGTCTCCCAGTTCCTGGAACAGGGAGAGGGCTTTGCCGAGGTGGGCTTGAGCGTCGTGGTATCGGCTCAGGTGCTCGTCCAGCATGCCGAGTTGCCGGTGACAGATACCGACGCCACGACGGTGCCCGGTTTGCTCGAACAGTTCTATTGACCGGGTGAGGTGTTCGCGTGCTGTGGTGTAGCTGCCTTCCAAGCGGTCAAGGATGCCGAGGCTGGAATGGGCGAATGCCCGTTCACTGAGGTCGTCTCCTGAGGAGGAGGCTTCGAAAAAGAAAGTGGCATGGGCCCGAGCCTGGGCGAAGTCACCGAGCCACTTGTAGACGTTGCAGAGCTCGTGATGGATCACCCTTTGGCCGGCTTGGTTGCCGGCTTGGGCGTACAACTCGAGCGAGATCCGAAAGCGTGCGAGCGCGGCGCGGTAGTTGCTTGTACGCATGTCGACCAGGCCGAGGTTCTGCTGCATGGCTGCCTGGCCGAGCAGGTCGTCGGCGTGCTGGGCCAGGGTCAGCGCCTGGCTGCTCAGTTCGATGATCTCGGTGTAGAAGCCGCGCATCCGCTGGTACGTCTCCAGGTTGTGGACCAGGCGCCACGCTTGCGGGGAACGTGTGGATAGACAGCGGCGGGTCACGGCGAGAAGATCTGCGTGATGCCGGTCGAGCCATCGCAGCGCGGCCACATCGGATTCGTGCCGGGGAGGTGGCACCGGGCAATCGTCTCCGTCGGTACTCATACAGATCACGGACGCGCTGGAATCGATCGGGAGAACCGCGGCGTCGATGGTGCCGTTCGTGTACCGGAAGAGTCGTTTGTCCGCGGCGGCTAGGTGCTTGGCGCTGTCGTGCTTGCCGGATTCGAGCAAAGCGGCCGCGCGGACAGCGTCGTGCATGCGGTAGCCGCCGTCGCCGGTGCGCTTGTCCGGGACGAGCAAGCCGCGCTGGTAGAGGGTGGCCAGCAGGGTGGCGGCCTCATCGATGTGCTGGTCGGCGAGGACGGCCGCGATGGGCGCCGTGATCAGCGAGCCGGGGTGGTGAGCAACGCGGCGGAGCACGAGGCGGGCCGGTTTGGCCAGTGCGGCAAGAGAACGGGCGAACGCGGCAGCGGTCTCATCGCTGATCGTCCCCGCCGGGCTGGTGGAGATCTCGTGGGCAGGATTCGCCGCTTTAAGATCGCTCATCTGACGGATCGCGAGCGGAAGCCGGAAGGCGGCGGCGATCGCGGCGATGGCCTGGGGGTCGTTCAGGCCGGCACGACGCAGGATCGCCCCGGCCAACTGGGCCGCCTGGTTGCGGGTGAACGGTTGCAAGGTGACGCTGCGGTCGGGATCGATGCCGATCAGTACGTGACGGGTGGTGATCAGGACCGCCGCCCCTTCACCTACGGGGAGCAGCGGGCGGATCTGTTCGGCGGTGTCGGCGTCGTCCAAAATGATCAGCATGTTCTTGCCTGTGGTCGCCGCCTTCCAGGTACGGCTGAGCGCGCTCACGCTGGTGGCGTTCGGGTCGGGCGGCACGTTGAGGGCGTTGAGCAGCGTGCGGAGCGCAGCGGTGCTGGTCAACCGGGACTCGGTCGCGGCGTAGGTGCGCAGGCCCAGCCAGAACACTCCATCGGGGTAGCGCCCTGCCAGGGCCCGGGCGGCACTGATGGCCAGTTCGGTCTTTCCGGTCCCAGGCATGCCGGTGATCATCAGGATGAGCGGCCCAGGCCGGTCTCCCTCCGGAACAGGGGTCGCCAAGCGACGCAGTTCTTTACCGCGGCCGGTGAAGACCCGAGTACCGGATGGGGGCTGCAGCACCGAACCGCGCAGCCGATCTTCCGCCGGAGACGTCGCCAGGTCCGGCGGGCTACCGCGCGGCAGGGCGATCAGTGCGCCGGCACTAGCCAGGCTGGATATCACGACCAGTCCGCCGAACAGCCACCAGTTCCAGGTTGCGGTGAGCAGATTCGTGAGTCCTCCGGCCGCCACGCCGGCCATCGGGCCCAACGCCACGATGACCAGGCGCCCTCGCTGCTGAACCCGTAATCCACCTGCCATCCGGATCCCTTTCCCGTCGGCGTAGGTCGTCAACCCGCACGCGACACAGGGACCACGGGCCGTCGTCCGGCAGGGCCGCGTCAACCCCGACGCCCAGCACCGCCCCCGTGCCTGCGGGCGGCGCGGTCTCTCCGCGCCGCCACCACCTCCCTGGCCGTTGCCATTTCTTCCGGTGCGCTGGCCGTCGCCCTCGGATGCCGGGGCCTACTTCGGCAGCAGGCCGGTCACGGCGGAGGCCGGTCCGCGGCCGGTCTTCGGCTTGCGGCCGGAGGCGGATGCCGCGTCCTGCTGGGCGGCGTCGAAGCGGGCCAGGTAGGCGTTGATGAAGTGGTCGCGGATGCCGTCGGTGCCGGGGGCCAGCGGGTCGGCGGTGGCCCCGCCGAGGCGGTCGAGCAGGCCCGCCACGGGTGGCATCTTCTCGTGCAGCCGGCCGTCGGCGTCGAAGTAGCGTTCCTCGTCCACGTGGCCGAACAGCGGGGCGGGCGGGAGCTGGGCGACGATGTCGTTGTTGTTGACGAAGCGGAAGGTACGCCCGGCGAACGCCTCGTCATAGGCGGCGGCGAGCTGAGGGCAGCAGGTGCGGGGCTGGCCGTAGGTGTAGACGCCGTCGGCCAGCAGTGTGGGGTCCTCGAAGTGGGTACGGGCGGCGGCGAGCATGGCCAGCGCCCCGCCGAGGCTATGCCCGGTGAACCACAGCGACTGGCCGGTATGCCAGTCCTCCAGCGTCTGCAGCAGGGTGGGCTGCACGACGTCCAGAGCGCGGTAGAAGCCGGCGTGGATGTTGCCGCCGGCGGCGGTGTACGGGGTGAGCAGCGCGTTGGCGTCCGAAAGCCAGTCGCGTAGTTCCTCGGGCTGGGTGCCGCGGAACGCCACGATGATCATCTGGTCGCCGGCGGCGACGTACGCCTGGGTGTCCTCCAGCGGGAACGGCGCGGCGTGCGGCACCCGGAAGTGCTTGACGCGGTCGAAGCCCCAACGGCCGGCGGTGGACTGGATCTCGTGCTCGTCCTTGTAGGCCAGAGCGGCGGCGTGGGCCAGGCAACGGGCCTGGGCCACGCTGTAGCCGGTGGCGGCGTGGTCGAAGGTGATCGTGGTCATGAGCGTCCCCCGGTGTGGTACTTCCCCAACTGTCATCACTCTCCGTACCCACAAGATTGGCTCGCCCTCCAGCAGGTCCTCGCGCACCTGGCGGATGACCAGCAGCGCGGCCAGGCCCTGCTCGACGTCGAGGCGGTCGTGGACCGGCAAGTAGGCGTCGACCAGCAGCCGGTTCAGCGTCTCGGCGACCTCGCCGAGCGGCCGGCCCAGGAAGCCCTCGCCGTACTCATCCAACGGCTCGGAAAGCTCGGTGCGCGGGTCAGCCAGCGCCCACCAATCGGCGCGGCGACGCTCGGCGCGGGCTTGCGAGCGGTGCGGGGACGGCCGCCTGATCCACCAGCGCGGTCAAACGCTCTGCTGGGGCCATCGCCCTCACCGGGAAGGGCGGCCAGTCCGACCTTCAGCCCGGGGCTCGGCCGGGGCCGCCGACGCACTGTCCGAGTCCGTCCGAGTCCGTCCGCAGCTCTGTTGGACACCTCTGCCGCACACCTTTGCTGGTGCTCGAAGTCGTGACACCGGATGCAGCAACCCCTGCACCACGAAGAAGGAGTCATCCATGAACATCCGCCAGCGGCTCGTCACCGCCGCCATCGCCGCCAGCATCTTGTCCTGCACAGCGGTGGCCGCACCCACCGCCCAAGCGTCCGCTTCCTATGCCCAGGTATCACCCGTCGAGTGCCAACTCCGGGGCTGGGAAACCGTCAGGTGGTCACGCTATCTGACGGGCTGGCTCTGCCTGCTCAAGCTGCCGGAGGGCTCAGACGTCTACTCGGGATGGGTGTTTGGAGTTCCCGTGGGCACCGAGGTACACCTCGAATGGCCTCACACCGGTGAGCGGGGACTACCCGCCTGGGTCGAGCCAGGAAGAACCGCCGCTCAAACCCTTTCCGCGACAAACAGGGGCAGGCGTATATGGGCGTGCGCCGAGACAAGGGAGCCCGTCGGCAGCCTCTGCACAGACTTGCTTTGAACCGGTCCTCGGAGAGTGGCGCAGTCGCACACCGTGACCTGTGGTGATGCTGCTCGTTTGGGCCGTGTGGCGCTGTCCTTTCCGGCGGACCGACCCGCGCGAAGTCCAGGGGGCACACGTACGGCTCGCGCCCGATCCGGTCGGTCTCCACCAGGCGGGCGGCGGCCAGGGCGCGCAGCCGGCCTCAACATCGAACCCGAGGACTTCCCGATCAGCTCCTACGGACTTGTGCTACCCGATGGAGCTGGTCCGGGCTGGACAGCCTCACGCACAAGACCGGGACAGCGTTCTCCAAGCCGGTCGACCCGCTCCTCGGCAAGGCCATCGAAGCCTGGCAAGCCATCCGCCCCGAGTAACCGAGGATGCTGGACCGCAAGACCGGCGAACGCGCCGGCTTCCTGTTCGCCTACCGAGCACGCCGGGTCGCCAACATCGCCGATGACGCTGTTCGAGCTGCAAGCCTGGTTGGGGCATCGGTCGCCGGACACTACTCAGCACTACGCCAAGATCACACCCGAGACCCTCGCCCAGGCCTGCGAGGACGCCGGCTACTTCGAACGCAACGTCCGCACCATCGAGGTCCTCATCGACCGGGACGCGGTCGAGAGCGGGGCTGCGGCCGCTGATGAGCCGTGGCAGTACTACGACCTGGGGCACGGGTTCTGCGACTACACCTTCTTCGAGCAGTGCCCGCACCGGATGGCCTGCGCCATGGACGTGATCGAGCTGCGGCAGAGCCCTGTGGCCAGGCAGCATAACGGTATGACGGATCTCCGGTGGGACGAGGTCAGGGAGTTCTTCGATCCCGACTTGATGGGCGCATTGCCGGACATCTTTGTCCCGGATGCCACCGTCGAGGACTGGCAGAGGGTCCTGGACCTTGTCAGGGCGCGTGGATGGCTGTGGGAGTACTCGCAAGGCGACACGGTGCTGCCGCTGCCCAATGCCGCCGAAGTGCTCGCGCGTCCACCCGAGGCTGAGATGGTTTCGCTGCGAGTCTGGCCGGCTCCGGGCGTGCTCGCGATCTTCCGGCTCATGTCGGAGACGGAGATCGACTTCGACGTCGACCTTCGTGAACTGCAAGGTCAAGCAGGGGTCGACACGCTCTGCGACTTCCTGCGGGCGATCGGGAGCGAACTCGGCAAGCCGGTGCTGATGACCCCGGAAGGTGAAAGCCAAGACTCGGTCCTCGGCTTCGACCCCGTTGTCAGCAAGGTAGTCCTGCTCGGAGATCCGGCACCCAACTGAGCGCGGTCGATCGACGCGGCTTGACAGAACAGATTCCACATAGTGCTGCAGTTCCTGCATGCCGGCGGCTACCGGCGCATGATCGGCGCCCAGCTGAACGTGCAGGAGGCCCGCCACCGGCCGGCCCGCAAGATCGCTTTCGGGAACCGCGGCCAGCTGCGCCAGCGCTACCGCGAGGGCATGGAGGACCAGCCCGGCGCGTTCGGGCTGGCGCTGAACGCGGTCATCTGGTGGAACACTGCGAGCAGCCGGTGCGAACCGCGCTGTAAGGCGGCCGCCACGGTGAAGTCCGCCTCCGCTGATCTCGCCGGCGAGCAGCAGCCTGTCCTGGCACCGTCGCATACCTGCGTGGCGGGCTTGTGCCGACCCGGATCTCGGACGGGATCCGGTGCTCGCCAGGATCAGGGCGTGCGCGGCCCCGGCGCCTGGGGCACCCGGCGCTGCCCGCCCTGGCACGCGGCGCATCCTGGTGGGGCAGGCCCCACCAGGGTGGACCCGTCCGCACCACCGAGCATCGGGCAGCTGGCGTGATCGCTCACTGTGATCGCCGCCCATAGCGTGATGACCAGCGCCGATACGGCGCTGCATCACCATTCGGGAGAAGTCACTTCATGCGCATCACGTCCAAGACCCTCGCCCTCGCTCTCGCCGCCGCCACCGCCGGCACAGTTCTTGCCACCGTCCCGGCGCACGCCGCCCAGGCCACGACGCCGAGCACAACCGCCTCGCTGCAGAAGGCGATGGACGTACTGGTGGATACCGGCAACGTGGCAGGAGTGCAGGCCAGGCTCACCGAGGCCGGCAGCCAGCGCGTGCTGCGCGCCGGGACCGCCCGGATCGGCGGCAGCCGCCCCGTCCCGGCTGACGGGCTGTTCCGCATGGGCAGCGCCACCAAGGTCTTCACCGCGGCGACCGTGCTGCACCTGGCCGGCGAGGGACGCATCAAGTTGGACGAGCCCATCGCCACATACCTGTCCGGGCTACTGCCACGCGAGAACGACATCACGGTGCGGATGATCCTGCAGCACACCGCCGGGATCCACAGCTACACCGACATGCCGGAGTTTCCCACCGCCGGCGAGCCGTACCTGAAGCTGCGTTTCACCCGGTTCACCGACGAGCAGCTGGTGGCGGCCGCGCTGGCCAAGCCGCTGAACTTCGAGCCCGGCACGCGCTTTTCCTACTCCAACACCGGCTATCTGGTGGCCGGGATGCTGATCAAGGCGGTGACCGGCAACAGCTGGCAGAGCGAGGTCACCAAGCGCATCATCAAGCCGCTGCGCCTGCGCGACACCTCCGCTCCCACCTACTCCACCTCCATCCCCGGGCCGCACGCCCACGGCTACATCAAGAAAAGCACCGGCCACTACGTCGACATCAGCCGGCTCAACCCGAGCATCGCCGGCGCCGGTGGCGCGATGATCACCACCACCAAGGACCTGACGACCTTCCTCCACAGCCTGGCCACCGGCAAGGTCCTCAAGCCCGCCCAACTCGCCGAGATGAAGAAGGGCCTGTTCGTCAACCCCCAGATCGGCGCGTACGGCCTGGGCCTGAGGGTGCAGTCCACCAGTTGCGGCAAGCAGATCATCGGCCACACCGGAGGCATCCCCGGCTACCTCACCGCCGCCTACACCACCCCCGACGGCCGCACCACGCTGGCCCTGTCGGTCAACGAGAAGCAGCCGCAAACCGACCAGGCTCCCTTCGAGAAGGCGATCGACGCCGCCTTCTGCGCCTGAGACCGGCCCTGCACGGAGGGTTCGACCTCTGGGCAGGGTGCGCATCTGACGGCATCCAGGGCGGAGGAGCCTGCGGGCAGCCGTCAGCACGAGGAGGAGAAGCACTGGGCCGCCCCGTCGGTACGACGCCGCGCTGGTGATCGCCGGCTGACAAGCCCGCTTCATTCGGCCGCCGATTCGTCCTCGTCCAGCTCGGAGGCGCGCGGCGGGCGCAGCGCTCCGGCGGCCGGGGTCGAGGCAGTGAAGCTCTAGCGGCCGAGCAGGTTCAGGTTAGGCCGGCGGCGAGCTCGTTCAAGTGCTCCTGGAGCTGCGCGTAGCGCGCTCGGAGCCAGTTTCATCGACGCGGTCGCTGGCGATGTCGGCGGCACGGCCCGCCCGCGAAGCGACACCCAGCGCCTACGCCACCGCGCCCGCCTGATCCTGGCCCGCTGGGGCAGGCGGGCGCAGCCCGGCCGGTCGCGCCGCCGGTGCCGCCCTCGCGCTGGCCGCCGGGATCGGTCTGGCCCTGCGAGCCCGGCGCTCAAGGCGGCGCGCAAGGGCACGCTGAGCGGAGCCGGTCCTATCGGCCGGTGAACGCGTCGATCAGCACATCGACGCCGCCGTCGCCCAACTCCAGGCCGAGGGCCACGAGATCCGGGACGAAGACATCGCCCGGCTCTCCCCGCTCGACGTGACCGGCATGGGATTCTCCGTTCCGGCAGGCAGGACCTCACCACCAGCCTGTCGCGCGTGCTGGATGCGGCCGTCTTGGACGGAGTGGGCGAGCCGTCACGACCTCGTCGGGGTCGAACTCCATGATGAGTGCGGGCCTTGCTGGTTCGGTCTGACCTGCAGGCCGTCGAGGATGAGTGCGAGGTAGCGCCGCCACGGTTGCACGGCGCCGGCGGTCGGCAGATCCATCACGGAGTCGATCATCGCAACGATGGGCGGGATGTCGTCCACGGTGACGTCCTCGCGGATCGTTCCCTGTTCCTGGGCGCGGGCGATGAGGTGGCCGCAGGACTCCACGATGCCTTCCCGGGTGCGCGCGATCTGCTTGCTCTCGCCCGCGCCCTGCCGTATCAGTTCGCGGAGCCCGCGGTCGGTCGCGGCTTGTTCCAAGGCATGTTCGAGGAAGGCCCGCAGGGATTCGCAGGCGTCCTGCCCTGTCAGCGCGGCCTGTGCCGTGGCGCGGATGTCGTCGAGCTTGCCGGCGTAGACGGCCTCGGCGAGGGCCTCTTTGTGGGGAAACCGTCGATAGACGGTGCCGACACCGAGTCCGGCGTGGTGGGCGATGTCGTTGAGCGTGGCTTGCAGCCCGCGCGTGGCGAACACCTCCCGTGCCGCCGCCAGTGTGCGCTGCCGGTTGTGCTCGGCGTCGCGGCGCAGCACCGGTGTCTCTTCGCTCATGGCATCCCCCCACTCCTCCGGCTAACCGGATACAGCATATCCGCTTCGTGCTAGGCTGCCCGACATAAGCGGATATGGCATATCCACTTAGGTGGGAGGAAAATGCAGACCGTCGTCATCACCGGAGGCGCCGACCGGATCGGCAAGGGGCCGGCGCTCCACTACCTCCAGCACGGCGCGCACGTCATCGCCATCGGCGGCACCGCCGGAAAGGGACAGGCTTTGCTCGCCGAGGCCAAGAACCTGCCGGCCAGGCGGGCCGGCTTCGTGTGCTCCGATCTCACCTCGGTGGCCGCCACCCAGGATCTCGTAAAACGCCTCACCAGGGGTCATCCGGTCGTAGACAAACTGATCCTCTGCGCCCGGCGATACCCTGCAGTCCATCCGGGCCAACGATCTCCTTGGCGTCGCCTTTGGCGCCCTGCATGCCGACAGCGGCGTCTCCTGCATCGGCTACAACCCACCGCCATGCCCGAGAGCCTGCCGCAACCGCTACGGGCCGCGACCAAGGCGTTCTTCACCCTGTTCGCCACATCGGTACCGAAGGCGATAGCACCCATGACCGCGCTCCCGAACGACCCGCCGACCCCCGCCCTTCACCGCCCACTGGCAACGGCGCCGACTGTCGCTGGAGCGCCGCGTATTCGACAGGGGCTACGCCTCCACGGCCTGACGCGAGAACTGATCGCGTACTGACGGCGGCGCCCGGGCTGGCCTTCGATGGGCCGGTCGACCTGCCCAGGCGGCCGTGCCCCCGACCACACCTGGAGAACTACAGATGTATTTGAGCGACATGACCAGCAAGACCGCCCTGATCACCGGCAGCACTGCGGGGATCGGCATGGAGACCGCACGCGGCCTGGCCGAACAGGGAGCCTCCGTCATCCTGGTAGGAGTCGACCACACCCGAGCGCAGCAAGCCGCACAGGACATCCGCACCAGCGCGGGACATGATCGGGTGAGCGCCTTCGCCGCCGACCTCACCAGCCTCCAGGGGCTGCTCCAGCTCGGATCCCGGATCGCCGAGCGCTACGAGACGCTGGACGTCCTGGTCAACAACGTCGGCATGAACCGGCCGCACCGCGAGTTGACCGCCGACGGTGTGGAGAAGATGTTCGCCGCACACGTTCTCACGCCGTTCACCCTCACTCACCTGCTCCTGCCACAGCTGAAGCGCGCCGGCCACGCACGAGTCGTCAACCTGACGGGCGGCATTCCCGGCGGCCCCATCGAGCACGACAACCTTCTGGGCGAACGCCGCTTCCTCGGATGGACCTTCAGCCACTACAACCACACGAAGACCATGACCATGGCGCTGACGGCCCGGCTCGCCCGGGAACTACGCGACACGGGCGTGACGGCCAATGTGGTCTACCCCGGGCACGGCTATACGCCGATGAACAAATCAACGCCGATCACCGCCTTCCCGAAGCTCTACCGGCCGATCGCACCCCTGGTCTTGAAGGTCGTCGCTCCGCTCTTCCTGTCGGATCTGACCCGATCGGCTCGCTCCAGCATCTATCTGGCCGCGAGCCCAGAGGTGAAGGGCCTCACCGGCGCCTACTTCGACGACAAGTGCCGCCGCAAGCCGCTGCCGGCCAGCGCTCTCGACGAACGCAACCAGCGCGCCGTATGGGATCTCTGCGTCCGACTGAGTGCCGACGCGCTCACAAGCACTCAAACTTGATCAAAGTCCTTGACCGTCACCACTGTCATTGGGCCCGTCCACTCCCGTTCGCCGCGGGGAAGGTCGTGCGGCCTGGCCTGTAGCCTCGTGCCCGGCGTCTCCACAAGCGGGCGCACCGTCGTCTTCGACGCCCAGATCGGGTCGAAAGCACGGAGGTGGCTCGTACCGTGCGCAGGGCAACCCGGCCTACTCCACCCGCTGCTGCGCCGCTTCCTCCACCGTGCGGGCGCAGAGAATCGCAGGTGAGGAGTCGCCTTGTCCCTCTCCGTTGCCGCGCGTCAGTGCAGCGGCTGGTTACTCGGGCGTCTACCTCGCCTGCGGGCAGCCGGTAGGCGCGAGACCGCGGCGGGGCGCGGTTCGGGTCAGCCTCGGGGGGATACCGCTTCAGGGTCGATCAGGTCGGCTGCTGTCACGGCCTGGCCGAGGGTGGCGTGGATGTGCAGCAGCCGGCTGACGTGGGTGATGTCCAGGACGCGGATGACGCGTTCGTGCGGCGCGGCCAGATGGAGGGCGGCGCCGTGGCCGGCTTGACGGTGGTGCAGGTCGATGAGCAGGTGCACGCCGGCGCTGTCCATGAAGGTCAGCTCGGCCAGGTTCAGCACCAGCGGCAGCTCGCTCTTCGGGTGCTCGTGCTCGATGTAGGTGCTCAGCTGGGCGGCGGTGGCGGCGTCCAGCTCGCCGGTCACCTCGATCAGCGTGCCACCGACCAAGTGCCTGCTGGTCAGGTGCAACAGTGTCACTTTTCGGCCTCGTCTCCGGCCAGGTCCTTCATCGGGGTGGCCGGCCACGCACGTCCATCAGCCATGATCGCGGCCCGCTCAGGTGGGTGGGTGCTGCGGGGTTTCCTGGCTATCTCGACCGTAACCCCAGAACAGGCTTACCTGAAAGGCGTTTCACGATAAACTTCGCGGTAATAATCCCGGCATCGCCCGTGAACATACGCCGTGAGGCGGCAAGGTGGGAGCACGCCATGCAGCTCGGTCGCCTGACTCCCCGCTGGACGTTCCTCACCCATCACGCCCGGGTGCTGCTGGAGATCGCCCGCAGTCCAGAGATCCGCCAGCGCGAAATCGCCGACGCCATCGGCATCACCGAACGCACCGTGCACGCGATCGTCGCCGACCTGCACGAGGCCGGCTACCTCACCAGCGAACGCGTCGGCCGCCGCAACCATTACAGCCTCAACACCGATCGGCAGTTCCGCTACCCCACCGAAGCCGGCCTGCCCGTGCGCCGCCTGATCGACACCTTCTCCGCACGCGACCTGCCCACCGGACCACCACACCAGTCCTGACCCACCGCCGTCCGCGAGCTGGCTACGCGAGCCGACCGCCTGGCCGGGCGGGAGGGGTTTTCACGCGACCCCCCACGCCTGCAGCCCCGCGCCTCCGGCCCGGCGAGTGGGTCAGGTTACCGCATGCGTAGCGGGTAGCAGACCGCAACGGGCGGCCGGTTCGCACAGGGTGGAGCGTCGTTGCACCAGGCACCCGCGCGGACCGGGTGCCGCAGGCACATAATCGCCTGGGCTACGCGCTCCAGCTCACGACCGTGCGGTACTTGGGCCGCTTCCTGGCCGGCCCGCTGGACGGGTGCCGGCCGAAGTCTGGACTGCTTGGCCGAGCAGCTGAAAATCTTGATGCGTCGTGCTCGAAGACCTACGCGCAGCGCGAGAGCACTCATCGCGGCCCGCGCGGCCGGCCGCCGCCAGGTGTGGAGCCAGATGATCGAGGTTACAGGCGCTGCGCGCGTTCTGCGTCGGTGTCGTACAGAGCGGAGATTTCGGTGGATGCGCGGTGCATCTCCGCGCGCGCCTCAGGGGGGCCGGTGACCTCTACGGCGGTGCCGAATTGAAGCAGGTGGCGGACGGCCTCGATGACGGGGTAGGAGACTTGCGCGTTCGTCCATTCCGGCTCGCCGTCCGCCGGTGTGGGTGGTCCGGTGAAGAAGGCGCCGGCGATCCGGGTCACCATGTCGAGCCGTTGGCGGCGTACGCGTAGATCGACCGTGATGCCGCCGCGGCGATCTTCCACCTGGCGGCGCAGTTCGTGCCAGACCTGGTCCAGTTCCACGCCTGGGCGGCGCCGTACCTCCGCGGCTGCCAGTGTGACGGCCGAGACGCGGTCGGCGCGGTACAGGCGTGGCTTGCCCCTGTGGTCGGCGACCAGATACCAGGTACCGGCTTTGGCCACCAGCCCGTAGGGGTCGACGGTGTAGGTGTGCGGTGCGGGCTGGTCGCTGTGCCGGTAGCGGATGCGCAGCCGCAGGTCGGTGAAGACCGCGGTGTGCAGGGCTGCCAGGTCGCTGTCCGGGCGCGGCGCCGCGAGCCAGCGGTCGGGGTCGACCAGGATGCGCCGGCTGGTCAGTTCCGCGGCCGGGCGGTGCGGGGCGGGCAGCGCGGCCATCACCTTGCGCAGCGCGGTGCTCAGAGCGTGGTCGAGACCCAGTGCCGAGTGCCGCTCTGGGAGGCCAGCACGAACAGCGCACGTGCTTCGTCGCTGGTCAGGCCGGTGACGTCGGTGCAAAACCCGGCTAGGAGCGCGATACCGCCGTGCTTGCCGCGCTCGGCGTACACCGGGACGCCCGCCGCGGACAGCGCCTCGACGTCGCGATAGATGGTGCGCTGCGAGACCTCCAGCCGGTCGGCCAGCTCTTTGGCGGGGACCAGGTCGCGGTGCTGAAGCAGAAGCACGATTGGGAGCAACCGGTCGAATTTCACCGATTCATAATATGACGGCAGATGTCAAGTTATGGCGGCAAGCTCATGGCGACCAACCGATGAAGGGAAATGTCATGAAGGGCTTGCACGTCAACGGACCGGTGCTGCTGCCCGGCCAGGACGGGTTCGACGAGGAGCGGACGGGCTTCAATCTGGCGGTACGGCACAGCCCGGATGTCATCGTGGGAGCCACTCGGGCCGAGGATGTGGCGGCGGCGGTGGAGTTCGCGAGGGGACGAGGGTGGCCGGTCGCGGTCCAGAGCACCGGGCACGGATTCTCGAGACCTCTCGACGGCGGGATGCTGATCTCCACCCGCCGCATGACGGGGGTGCGGGTGGATCCGCGGGCCGGAACCGCCTGGGTCGAGGCAGGGGTGCGATTCGAGCAGGTGATCGGGGAGGCGGCGCCGTACGGACTGGCCCCGCTGAGCGGGTCGGCGCCGCACGTCGGCGTCGTCTCCTACACCCTCGGCGGCGGCCTGCCGCTGCTGGGGCGCAGCCATGGCTGGGCGGCCGACCGGGTGCGGGCCATGGATGTGGTGACCGCGGACGGGCGCCTGCGTCACGTCACCCCGGACGGCGAGCCCGACCTGTATAGGGCGCTGCTCGGCGGACGTGACAACTTCGGCATCGTCGCCGGCATGGAGTTCGACCTGGTCCCGGTGAGCCGGCTGTATGGCGGCGGGTTGTTCTTCGACGCCGAGCAGGTCCCAGGACTGTTGGAGGCGTACGTGGAGTGGACGGCCGCCCTACCTGGGCAGATGAACAGCTCCGTGGCGCTGATCCCGTTCCCCGACGACCCATCGCTGCCCGAGCCGATGCGCGGCCGCCACGTCTATCACGTACGCATCGCCTTCACCGGATCGCTCGAGGAGGGCGAACGCCTCGTCCAGCCGCTGCGCCTGATCGGGCCGCGGCTGCTGGAGACGCCGGCGGACCTGCCGTACAGCCGGAGTTCCTCGATTCACGACGACCGCCCATCGCCATGCCGTGGGCCGCCGACAGCGCCATGCTCACCCACCTGGACGGCAAGGCGATCCACACCCTCCTCAGCCACGTCGGGCCGGACGCACCACTGCCCGCGATCATGGAACTGCGTCATCTGGGTGGCGCCCTGGCCGAACCGCCCGCCCACCTCAACGCGGTCGGACATCGAGACGCCGCGTACATGCTCGCGGTTCTCACCCCGCTGATCGGGACCGATGTCGCGCAGGCCCATCGCTTCCTCGACCTCCTGTTCCACGATCTTGAGCCTTGGGCCGCGGGCCGGTTCGTCAACATTATGGGTCACGGTGACAACGCCGATCACGCTCGGGTCCGCACTGCCTATGAGCCACACGATCATGAACGGCTGGCCGCGCTCAAGACCGTCTACGACCCGGCGAACGTTTTTCGCGCCAACTACAACATCCTGCCGGCCCGATGACCCACGTTCGGCTAGGTCAGCCCCCAATACGAAAGGAACGGCGTGGACCATCCTCCTGGCCACGTTCGCCTACCTGCAGGGCACCACGCACGCGAAGGAACCCCCGATGAAGCTCACCGTTTTCGGACCGACCGGCCGTATCGGGCAGCACGTCCTGGCCCAAGCCGCCGGTCATGACGTCACGGCGGTGGCGCGTAATCCAGCCAAACTCAGCCCCGGCGTCCGTGTCATCACCGCCGACATGAGCGCCCCCGACCCGGAGGTCCTGGAGTCGGCAGTCGGGGGCGCCGACGCGGTGCTGTCCTGCCTGGGGCCACGAAAGCGGGCCGAACACGGCATCGTGCCCGCGGCAACCCGGGCCATTGCCGCGGCCATGCAGGCCACCGGCACCCGGCGACTCGTCGTCGTGAGCGGCGTCGGCGTGTCCACTGTCCCCACCCCCAGCCGCCCGCACCCGCCCAAGCGCGAACCCGGCACCGGGCCTGTCATGCAATACCTGACCATTCCCCTGGTCAGGCGCATGCTCGGTCAGCATTTCGTCGACGTCGCGCTGATGGAGGACTTCCTGCGCAGTTGCGACCTGGACTGGACCGTCCTGCGCGTACCCAGAGTGGTCGATGCCCCTGCCACCGGGCGTTTCCGGACCGCCTGCGATCACCCACTGCGGGCCGCCCTGCGCATCGGCCGCGCCGATGCCGCACAGGTGCTTCTGCGACTGGCCGAACAGCCCGATACCGCCGGAAAGGTCGTCACGGCCGCCTACTGACTGGTGTCGATCGACTGGCAAGCGGATGCCACGAGCGTTTGACCTCGATGAAGCCGTCGGTGGGAGCGCCGAACCCGGTCCGTCCGATCCACGCCGCGCAGCGACCCCACTCTGTGAGCTGGCAGCCCCCTACGACACGTGGGGAAGCGTGTGACAGCAGCAGACACCACATGACGCAGGCGGGCTACCTCACGTTCGACTGCGAGTGGGATACGGCTGGTGGTTCTACTACATCTGACCGAGCTTGGTGCGACGGTGGCCGGTGAACCCCGCCACGTGGCCGCGGGCACCCTTTCAGCAGCCGAAGCCGGCGACATTCGTACCGTTCACGACCGTGTTGTAGCAGTAGTACGAGCCAGCGTCGGGACCGGACAGCAGCGTGATGACGGCGTCACCGGACCCCTGCCCGGTGCATCCCTGACCGCCGACGATGGAGTAGGTGTCTGAGATGACGGTTCGCGAGCCGGTGGCGCACAGCCAGGTGTCGGAGGACGCGTTCGCGGCTGGGACGGTCGCCGCGACGGTGACGGTGGCCAGCGCAGCGGCGGCGAAGGTTCTAACGGCAGTGATCACGTGAAGCCCCTTCCCTCAGTCGTGGTCCTGCGCCGGACGGTAGACCGCGGCGGGAGTCCCGCCCAGAGGCGTCCATCACCTGCACCCGTGTGTTCCTCATACGACAGCGCGGCCAAAGATCTCCACCCGCGCCACCGTCCGACCCAAGCTCGATAAGGCCATCACCCTCGCGTGCGAGCTACGCGCCACTGGGGTCACGGTCACCCTCGTGGTGCACCAGCACAACCGCCTCGGCCGCGGTCTGGAGCCCACGGTGCTGGCCGTACAGCTCAAGGCGGCCGACATCGGCATGCAGTTCCTCACCGTCCGTCGGACTCCAGGGCAGTTACGACCCCTCCGGAGTGGTGTTCACCGTAAGAAGCGCGGGCGTAGCCGACCGGCATCGATGACCTTGCCCATCGTGTCCGAGCCGGGGGGCGTGACGGCGCGGGCGTGGGGGAGCAGCCGGGCGTAGCGGGGCCAGTTCGCGCGAGCGCGGGGGTCAACGGGCAGTGCCCAGTCCAGGAGTTCGGCGGCGCGGGCGCGGGTCTGTTCGCGCTGCCTGGCGGAGAGCTGGTGCCAGATGACCACTTGGGTGAGTCGGTGAATGCTCACGCTCTCCCGGCCATCGGGGACCTGCCCTGCGCCGGTGATGGCCGGGCCGGCGGTGGGGGTGGTCAGGGTGATGAGGCTGTAGGAGGCCAGCAGAGCCAGGGCCTCGTTGACCGCCAGCTCATCATCACCGGCACCGGCCAGGACGTCGACGGGCAAATGGTCGGGGGCGTAGCAGGACAGCAGCCGCAGCAGCACCTCGGCCCGCGGGTTCAGCTCGGCGACGCGGGCGCGGCTGACCTGCCACGTCGGGGGCGGTCTCGTCGGCCTGGCCACGTCGATGTTCCTGTCCCAGCACGGCGTACGCCATCTGCTCGTCGACAAGCACCCCGAGGTCACGTTGCAGGGCCGAGCGGGGGGCATCAACCCACGCACGATGGAGATCTACCGCGCCTCCGAAGTCGCCGACGCCGTGAACGAGGCGGGCACGCCGTTCGCAAACCATGCCGGCGGCGTGCGCTGTGAGACCCTGGCCGGTGAGTGGCACTGGCTGTTCCCGCCGGAGCTGCCGCGCGCATGGCCCGAGCACACGACCGGAACATTCAACCTGGCCGACCAGAACGCCGTCGAGCAGCGCTTCGAGACCGAGCTGACCGCCTTCGAGCAGGACGACGACGGCGTCACCGCCACGATCCGGGACCGGAAGGGCGGCGGAGCCCGATCCGGGAACAGCTCGACATCGCCAAGCCTCTCCAAGGGCAGACGCTGAACTTCGTCAGCGTCATCTTCAAGGCCGACCTCGACCAGATCATCGAGCGGCGCGCGATCCTGTGGCTCATCGTGAACGAGAAGATCGGCGTCACCTTCTCGCCACGACCGCCGAGCACGGCCGCTGGGGGCTCGGCATCGGCTACAACCCGGCCACGCAGCCGCCTGACGACTTCACCGCGGAGCTCTGCGCCGAGATCGTCCACGGTGCCCTCGGCCGCGATGACATCCCCGTCGTCGTGGAGTGACCCCGTGGACGCAGGAAGTGTCGGTCGCCGAGGCGTTCCGGCAGGGGCGTGTCTTCCTCGCCGGCGATGCCGCGCACACCTGGTCGCCTGTCGGCGGCATCGGCGCCAACACCGGCGTCCAGGCTGGCCGCAACCTCGCCTGGAAGCTCGCCGCGGTGCTGAACGGCTCGGCCGCGCCCGCCCTGCTGGACAGCTACGAGCCCGAACGCCGGCCGATCGCCCAGACCCTTGCCGAACTCACCGAACTGCGGCACGCCAGACGCTCCGGCCACAACCCGGAGCAGGACGAGTTCGACGACCTCCACTGGGCGCTCGGCCAGCGCTACACCTCGCCGGCGGTGCTCGGCAGCGCGGCTACGAAGGAGTTATGTCGTAGTGGACGTCGTCAGGGAGCCTCGGGGTCGGCCAGCGTTTCGAGGATGAGTTCGCACCACACGACGGCTGCGTTGACTGCTAGATGGGCGTGCCGTACTTGGTCGCCGTGGCGTGAGTGGCCGCCCAGCCCACGATCACCGCCCCGATCACCGGCGCCCGCACCAGGAGCAGCTCAAGCCGCTGATGGCCGGAGCGCGCCTGGCGCTGGGAACTGCTCGCCACGCCGGCCGGGGCCTCAGCCGCCTGAGCCTGGACGCCGGGCGCCGGCGACCGTCAGGCGGATGGAGTACAGGTCGCCGGCCGAGTTGGTGACGAACAGGTTGTTGCGCTTGGGGCCGCCGAAGACGAGGTTCGAGGCGGACTCGGGCAACAGCAGCTTGCCGATCAGCGTGCCGTCGGTGGCGTAGCAGCGTACGCCGTCGAGGGCGGCGGCCCACACCCGGTCGTGGCAGTCCACGCGGATGCCGTCGAACCAGCTCTCCGCGAACACCTTCCCACCCGACAGGACGCCGTCCCCGGCCACGTCGAAGACACGGAGGTGGCGCTCGCGGGTGTCCACGACGTACAGGAGAGACTCGTCGGCCGAGAAGGCCAGCCCGTTGGGCCGGACGAAGTCGGCGGCGGCGATCCGCAGCTCGCCCGTCGCCGGGTCGAGGCGGTAGACGTGGTCGCCGCCGATCTCGCTCTCGGCGGGACTGCCCTCGTAGTAGCCGGTGATGCCGTAGCGCGGGTCGGTGAACCAGATCGTCCCGTCCGAGCGCACCACCACGTCGTTCGGACTGTTCAGGCGTTTGCCCTCGAAGCTGTCGGCGAGCACGGTGATCGTCCCGTCATGCTCGGTCCTGGTCACCCGGCGGGCGCCCTGCTCGCAGGTGACCAGCCTGCCTTCGAGATCGACCGTGTTGCCGTTGGCGTTGCCCGAGCCGTGCCGGAAGACGCCGACGGCGCCGGTCGTCTCGTCCCAGCGCAGCAGCCGGTCGTTGGGGATGTCGCTCCACACCAGGTAGCGGCCGGCGGCGAAGTAGGCGGGCCCTTCGGTCTTGCGGCTGCCCCGGTGCAGCACCTCGACGTACTCGTCGCCGCCGTCGAAGGCGAACCGTTCGTCGAGTACCTCGAAAACCGCCTTGAATCTGTCCATTGTCACAACTCCCCCTTCTACCATCGAGCCCGTTTAGCGACTCCTGCGGGGCAACGCCCCCTTCCGATGAGGCTGGCCGAGTACCGCCGTGGGTCACCGAGCGATCGGGGCAGCGCCGGTCACCGCGACGGACGACCCCCAAAGCCGGGCAGCCGAATCTGGGTCGATGGCGTATTCGCGGACGCCCCCGTCATCCATGGACTCGCCCGGGGCAGAGACACGCGCGATGTCGCAGTCTTCGAGGTAGAGCCCGCCGCGGCCGTCGAGGAGTGGAGAGGTGGCAGCCCACAGAGCGGTGGCGGCGCCTTGCGAGGCTGTCTTGAAGCCGGGGTCGATCACGTCGCCGTCCTCGTTCACCCATCCGCGCTCGATCTGCTCCTGGAGGCTCATCTCGCGCTGGAGGCCAGTGATGATCTTGCCCGGGTGCAGGGCGAACGCTCGGACGCCATCGCGGCGCCCGAGGACGTCGAGCTGGACTGCGAACAGGACGTTTGCGGTCTTGGCCTGGCCATAGGCCAGCCACTTGTCGTAGCCGGTGCGGAAATGAGGATCGTGCCAGCGGACGTCGGTCAGGGCGTGCCCGGCGGAGCTGTTGACGATGACGCGCGCACCGCCGGCGGCGGCCAGCAGCGGATACAGCTCGCAGGCGAGGGTGAAGTGCCCGAGGTGGTTGATGGCGAGCTGGCTTTCCCAGCCGGGGCCGACGCGTCGCTCGGGTGTGGCCATGACACCGGCGACGGCCATGAGGAGATCGAGCCTGTTGACGGTGTCGCGGATGTGCGAGGCGGTGGCGCGCACGCTGGCGAGGTCTGCCAGGTCCATGGGGATCACCTCGCAGCTGTCCATGCCGTCCAGAGCGGCGCGCGCCACCTCGGGCCGACGCGCCGGGACGATGACATGAGCCCCGGCCGCCATCAGGCCCCGGGTGGTTTCCAGGCCGAGGCCGGAGTAGCCGCCGGTCACGATGGCGGTCTTGCCGGAAAGGTCGTGACCGGCTAGGACGTCCTCGACGGTGCTGGCGGTGGAAAAAGGTGAGTGGAGCGACTGCTGATCGGTAGTGGTCATACCGGCGACGCTAGAAGTTAGAGCAAGGTCTAAGTCAAATCGTATGCTGATGGACATGGTGACCCTCGAGACGCGTGAGAAACCACTGAGCATCGGCGAGGTGGCCCAGCGGACCGGACTCAGCACACACGCCTTGCGCTTCTACGAGCGCGAGGGGCTGCTGGTCGGGCCGATCCAGCGCACCGCCAGCGGCCGGCGTCGATATGCCGCGGCCGACGTCGACTGGCTGCTGATCTGCGTCAAGCTCCGTGAGTCCGGTATGCCGCTCACCGACCTCAAGAGATTCGCCGAGCTGGTACGGCTCGGCCCAGGCAACGAGTCCGAACGCCTGCAACTCCTCGATACCCACCAGCAACGTGTCGAGGCACAGATCGAGGCGCTGCAGGAGTGCGGCTCCATCATCGCCTGGAAGGTCGGCGTCTACGCCGAGCACCTCGCCCGCGGCGAGACCGATGGACTATGGGACCCGACGGCCTGAGAGAGGGCTTCAGGCCGTCGGCCCAGGCGGTCAGCTGCCTGCGTACGAGGTCTTTGGTCGCGTTCTCGTCGCTGGTCGTCATGGGCACGACCTTGCCGGGCGGCGCTCTCAGATCGCTCTGGTACGGCTTGCGCCCGCGCCTGCCGTACCTGGTCGGTGATACCGAGGTCGTCGGCTACGGCGAGGGCGGAGTCGGCTCGGTGGTGGGCAGAGCTTCGTGAATCGCCGCGAGTTCGCGCCCGGCATCCGGCGCCGAGTTCGTCGGCCCGCCGTACCCGGAAGCGCTCGAAAGCGGCCAGCGTCCCGCTGGGCCGCAGGTCCGCCCACATCAGCAGCCCGGCCTCAAGCCGATCCTCCAGCGCCGTCAACCGGCTCTCATGCAGCCGCCGGGCCGCAGCAGCGGCGAACGGTGCGTGCGGCAAGCGGATGGTAACGACACAGAGCCGATTGCCCAGGATAAGGTCGTGGCGGCTGTCAACACCGGGGAGGTGTTGTGGAGACGGTCAGTACGGCTGAGCTTCCGGCGAAGGAACGGTTCGCCGTCTGGCGTGAGGTGAGCGCAACACGGTGGCTGCCGGTCGCGGCCGGCTGTGACCCGCATCTTGAGAACACGTTCCAGGTTCGGGCCGACTTTAGCGAGCTCGGCCCCGTGCAGGTGGTCGTGATGACCACGACGCCGCAGTGGATTCACCGCACGCCCAAGCTGATCCGCCGATCCGATCCCGAGACGTTCCTGGTGACCTGTAGCGTGCATGGCCGCGTATGGACCGAGCAGGACGATCGGCATGCCGAGCTCCACGTCGGTGACCTGTCCCTGCGTGACAGCTCACAGCCCTGCCTGACCCGGCTCACGCCCAGCCGGCGGGCGGCGCAGATGGTGTGCCTGCAGTTTCCTCGCTCGTTCCTGCCCTTTCCCCAGCGAGCCTTGCGGGATCTGATCGGCCTGCGTATCCCGGGCGATCGGGGCGTGGGCGCGCTGTCCTCACAGTTCCTGCTGCGCCTGGTACGGCACCTGCACACGTTCAGCCCGGCCGACACGGCCCGGTTATCGGTCTTGACGCTGGACATGCTGACCACGGCGCTGGCCAGCGAGTTGGATGCCCACAGCATGGTGCCGCCGCACACTCGGCAGAGCGCTCTGCTGACCGAAATCCGCGCCTTCATCCTGGCCAACCTCGGAGATACGCGCCT
The DNA here is from genome assembly GCF_044456745.1 of Nonomuraea sp. NPDC050790. Lineage (NCBI taxonomy): Bacteria > Bacillati > Actinomycetota > Actinomycetes > Streptosporangiales > Streptosporangiaceae > Nonomuraea > Nonomuraea sp. NPDC050790. Next base: position 610,266 of record NZ_JBITGF010000001.1, read on the forward strand.
GAGCCCGGACACGATCGCCGCCGCGCATCACATCTCGCGGCGCTATCTGCACAAGCTGTTCCACGCAGAAGGGCACACCGTCGCCGCCTGGATCCGTGAGCGCCGCCTGCAGCGGTGCCGGCGTGATCTAGCCGACCCCAGGCTGGCCGCCCACCCGATCGGCGCCATCGCCGCCCGCTGGGGGTTCACCAGTCCGGCGCATTTCAGCCAGGCCTTCCGCAGCGCCTACGGACTCTCCCCACGCCAGTTCCGGCAGCAATACCCCGGAGCGCACTGACACCGGCTTTTCTTTTCTCTCCAGCCCGCCGCTACCCGGCGGGCTGAGCCCTCGGGCTATCCCCGCGCCTGTGCCATCGGGCGCGCTGACTAAAGAGGTGTGCGCTCTCACGGAAGACGCGAATCGGACCGGACTTGCATCCTCTAAGTGAGAGACGGAGGCCACGGCCCTGGTGGTTGCGAGGCCCCCGTTTACTCACCGGCGCGAGCCGCGATTACGGCCTAAGCCGAAGGCCATCATCTCAACTCTCGAAAAGCGCAACCCTGTTCCGCGTCCGGGGGAGACGAAAAGTGGAGAGGAGCAGCACAGCAACCCCCAAGGGACGACACAGCCTGCATTTAGGCGAGCGCGGAGAGCGCCGGCCCATCGAAATTCACGATCTGAGCGCTGAGTGCCCGCGCTCATCGACAAGGAGGCAGCACCATGTCCAAGCGCACCGCCATCATTCTCGCGATCGGAACCCTGGCCGCGTCATTCGCCGCCACGGCGGCGGAGGCCTCGCCCTCCCAGGTCCGCTCCGTGCCGGGCGCACCGCAGGCGACCTGCAACTACATGGTGTGGGTGGCAGGAGGGGTCAACGTCCACGCCGATATGGACAGACGATCAAGAATTCTCCGGCATTTCCACCAGTACGACAGGCTCAACGGCTTGCCCTGCGGAAATCAGGAGGGGGGCGCCTACGCCAGCTGCAACTCGGGAACGCTTTGGAAGTCCTACGCCCTCGGCTGGATCCCGACGAAATGCCTTACCCGCATCTGATCTTTCCCTGAAGCCCGGGACCGGGAGGCTGTCGGCCCCGCCCCGGTGGGATGTAGCACTCACGGTGGAGCCGGCCCGCCTGGGCATCGGTGTGGCCGGCTTCGAAGAAGGGCTCGCTTGAGCAGCTGACCGGTCGCCGGACGCACGACCTTCCTCGCGGGTGGACGGCCTCACCGAGCTACGCCGATGTCCGGGGGAGAGGTGTTCCAGGGGGCGACGAAGCGGCTCGACGGTGAGGTGTTCGGCGGCGGGCAGCGGCTGGCGGGGATGCCGAGCATCTGTCTTTTCAGGGATGAGTCTCGTCTGGCTTCTTGAATGCTTCCCAATGTGCGCGGCGACAGGTCTGCGCTTTGCGTGGTTTACATCGCTCTGGAAAATGCGGCTGACATCCGGGAAGAAGCATGCTCCGCCGGCTCCAGCGCTGACCTTTCCGAGGTGGTACCAGCCCAGGCGGATCCGGTGGGTGACGTACGGACGCACACCGGATAATCCGTTGCGGCGGCGCGATAATCCGTCACGAACCCTGGGCCGGATCCCCGCAATCACCTGGCTGTTCGTACCTTCCTGGCCCCGGAGACGACACTCATCTGCCTGTACACGACACAGTCGTACAGGGGAAGGGCATGCGCCGTATCGAGTTCGGGGCCGGGAAGACGGGGTAGCGGCGATGCCATGCCTATGTTCGGATTCCACGCGTCCCACGAGCAGGTGCCACCCGCGACGCTTCTGGACGCGGTCGCGGCCGCGGAGGAGGCCGGTTTCGGCGCGGCCATGTCGTCGGACCACTTCTCGCCATGGAGCGAGCGTCAGGGTGAGTCCGGGTTCGCCTGGTCCTGGCTCGGCGCCGCGATGGAGCGTACGTCGCTGCCGTTCGGCATCGTCAACGCGCCGGGGCAGCGCTACCACCCGGCCATCATCGCCCAGGCCGTCGCCACGTTGGCCGCCATGTATCCCGGCAGGTTCTGGGCCGCGCTCGGCAGCGGAGAGGCGTCCAACGAGCACATCACCGGCGACCGGTGGCCACGCAAGCAGGTGCGCAACGCGCGGCTGCGCGAATGCGTGGACGTGATCAGGGCCCTGCTGGCAGGAGAGGAGGTGACCCACGACGGCCTCGTCACCGTGGATCGGGCCAGGCTGTGGACGCGCCCGGCCGAACCGCCGCCGCTCATCGGCGCGGCGGTGAGTGAGCGGACCGCACGCTGGTGCGCCGAGTGGGCCGATGGCCTCATCACCGTCGGCGGGCCGAACGCGGCGAACGTGGCGCGCGCCTACCGAGAGGCGGGCGGGCATGGCCCGCTGCGGGTACAGGTTCACCTGAGCTGGGCGCCGACCGAGGAGGAGGCGCTGCGGCTGGCCCACGACCAGTGGCGTTCCAACGTGTTCGAGCCGCCGGTGTGCTGGGACCTCGACAGTGTGGAGCTGTTCGACGTCGTCTCCAAGGACGTGCCGCCCGAGAAGGTCGCCGAGGTCGTGCACGTCTCCGCCGACCTGGGCCGTCACGCCGACGTGCTCCACGCGTACGGCGAGCAGGGGTTCGACGAGGTCTACCTGCATCACGTCGGCCAGGAACAGCGCCCGTTCATCGAGGCTTTCGCCGAGATCGTCAAGTAACGCGGGCGATGCCCAACACTCACGCGCGAGCGCATCGCTGAAGGATGATCGGCGGCCGGGTGGGCCGCGCATCGTCTACCGCCTGTTGTTTCGCGCCCGATCCGGGCTTCTGTGCGATGGTCTGCCTTGTTTTAGTTCTGTATGACGTCGCCTTGACGACCCTGCCGCGAAGACCTCGGCGGGAGGAGGGAAGCCATGGACATCTTGTTCATCATCACGATGATCGTCATTGGTGCGGTCGTCGCGACCGGCATGTCGATCATGCTGGTGGCCATCGTCCGCAGGCAGCTCAGGGAGACGCCGGAACGCTGGCTTCAGCGCTGATCACAAGGTGACGGGCAGGCCTCGTTGAGACCATCGAGGCGGCGAAGGCACGTGGCCGTGACGGGGGTGCCCGCTGCCGCCGGCGCTGGATGTCTTGGGTAGCGCAGCTCAAAGCGTCGAGTAAGTCGTCGAGGGAGCTGACGGGTTCCGGGAAGATGTCGTTGCCGGCCCTCACGGCGATGGTCATCGCTCGATGATCGGCGCTGGAGTGTTTCGTTCCCACGCAACTTCGCCCAGGTAAACCGGCGCTCTCGTCGCCTGGACAATCGCTGGGCTTGGCATGCTCCTGCCGGCCTTCGTCGTTCAACGGCTCGCCTTATGGAAGCCCGTTCGCGACGCGGGTGTCTACGCCTAGGCAAAGACGGCTTCGGCGAGCTTCCCGGCTTTCTCTCCGCGTTCGGCTTCCGGGCCAGCGCCTGCGTCGGAAACGTCTCGGGATCCTGCAAGCCGTCGTCGGATCGTGGAGAGCCATCCTCATCGGCGTTGGGTTGATGGTTGCGGTGCTCGGCGCCTACCTGGCCTCTCACGGCGGATCCCAGTGACACCGGCGTTGATCGACGCCGGGGCCGGGTAGGAGCGGCAGATGTTCGACGACTTCGCAACCGCCGTGATCGACGTGGGCGAAACGGAGCTGTTCGTCCGGCACGGCGGCTCCGGCAGCCCGCTCCTGCTCCTGCACGGTCATCCCCGTACGCACGCGACCTGGCACCGCCTCGTCCCGCATCTCGCCCCGCACCACACGGTGGTCTGCCCCGACCTGCGTGGCTACGGCCGCTCCGGCAAGCCGCCCACCACCCCGGATCACGCGCCCTACTCCAAACGTGCCATGGCCGGCGACATGGTCACCCTCATGCGCACACTGGGCCACGACCAGTTCGCCGTGGCGGGTCACGACCGCGGCGCGTACGTCGCCCACCGCCTTGCCGCCGACCATCCCGACGCCGTGACCCGTCTGATCGTGATGGACGGCATCCCCATCGGAGAAGCGCTGGCTCGCGCTGATGCGAAGTTCGCCGCGGCCTGGTGGCACTGGTTTTTCCTCGGCCAGAGCGCCAAACCCGCCGAGCGGATCATCAACGCCGACCCCGACGCCTGGTACACGGCGACCGCCGAGCAAATGGGCCAGGAAGCTTACGAGGACTACCGCCGGGCCATCCACGACCCGAAAACCGTCCACGCCATGTGCGAGGACTACCGCGCCGGTCTGACCGTGGACCGCGCGGCAGACGACGCCGACCGCGACGCAGGCCGTCGCATCACCAGCCCGACCCTGTTCCTGTGGTCGTCCAAGGACGACATGGAGGACCTGTATGGCGATCCGCTGGCGATCTGGCGCACGTGGGCCGACGACGTCACCGGACACGCGATCAGCAGCGGCCACCACATGGCCGAGGAAGCCCCGGACGAACTGGCGCAGTCGCTGCTGGCGTTCCTCCGCCCATGAGCCCGGCTTGCCAAGCCCTCCACCCGGGTCCGTGCCAATCGCTGCGGCGTTGTTGATCAGCGGCACCATCCGCTCGTACAGCACGGACCCGCGGGCGCTCCACCCATGGCGGACACGCAGTGCTCTGAAGCGGCCCAGGTCCCACTTGATGCCAGCCAAGTCCAGATTGCACGCCTTGGACACGCGCAATCCGACCTCGCACATCAGGCGACAGGCAATGTAGGCGCAGGCGGTCGGGGCGAACGTCAGGAAGTTCGCCAGTTCCTGCCGCCATTCGGCGAACACCCCCCTCTCACCGTCTCCGCCCGGGACATCGCTCGCCGAGCACCCGCTGGCGCTGCACCCGGCGCTTTTACGGCCTCGCCGTCGCGGTCGGCAGCGTGATTGCGATCGCCCGGCGTCCCCGGGCTGGTTGCGTAAGATCGCCGGCCTCGCAAGGGGCCTGTGGCAACCCCCGCGAGGTGAGAAAGGGGGCCGGATGTGCTTGACAGCGGCATCGTCTGTCGTGCCCGGTGTACGAGTGCCGCGGCGGCCGAGGGAACTGCTGCTCGGCCGCTACGACCACGCCGGGCGGTTGCGCGTGGTGGGCATGCCGCCGGATGCAGATGACCGCAGCAGGAAGGGAACGGCCAGACAAACGTGAGAATCGGACATAGTGGCCCGAATCGGCTTCTTGCTCTGCGCCCGTCGGCGCCGGTCTGGCGTCCGCCCAGACCGGCCGGCGGGGCGGCTTCACGCAGGGGCGCCGAGCGGCGGGTGCTCGAGCACGCGGGGCTTGTACTCGACCAGTTGGATGCGGCCGTCGAAGGTGCGGTGCTCGGTCATCTCGAGGGCGACGTCCGGATAGCCGTCGTAGATGCGTTCTTCGCCCGTGGCTCCGGTGATCACCGGGAACATCACGACCCGGAAGCGGTCGACGAGTCCGGCTCGCAGCAGGGACCGGGACAGGCTGAGGCTGCCGATCGTGCTGAGGAGCCCCGAGCCACTCGCTTTCATGGCGCGGACCGCCTCGACGGCGTCGTCGCGGACGAGCGTGGAGTTGGCCCACGTCAGCGGCTCTTCGAGTGAGGAGGAGAACACCACCTTGGACGCTTGCGTGAGCTCGTCGACGGACGCCTCTTCTTCGGGCCTGAACTCGTCTTGGCCACTCGGGACCTCGCCTGCGGCGAAGCCCGACATCTGGCGGTAGGTGTTCGCCCCCATCAGGTAGGTGGCCTCGGGCTGCTCGCCGAGCCATGCGAGGTACTCAGGGCCCTCCAAGCCCCAGAACCCGGGCCACCCCTGTCCCGATGCGTGGCCGTCGAGGGAGGTGATGAAGTCGACGAGAAGCTCCGACATGGCGGTGTCCTTTCTTAGTGCGTCACGAGCTTGGACCTGCCGGGAGCCACAAACTCATCGGCCGCAGTGCGGAAGCAGCGAGAAGACAGCACCGGGCGGCTGCGCGTGACGCGCCGTACCAGCCACCTCACCGCGTAGGCCACGGCCGAGCTCGCTCCCTTGCCGGCTCCCGCTCGCGGGAAGCACCCGTGGCCGGTGACGCTGCCGCCCGGCTGGGCGGGCAGCCCCTACGGCGGGCTGACCCCGGACACCGCCGGCGCGCTGGGCGGCAAGATCACGGGACTCTACCTGTACGAACCGCCGTTCATCGTCGACGGCTCCAAGCCCCCGGCGCCCGCCGGCTACGTCCAGCACCAGAGCGCCCTGGTCGCCGCGGGCAGGCGCAGCGAAGCCGTCGGGTACTTCATGACCGAGGTGATCGGCATCCCGGCCGAGTCGGAGTGGTCGCGCTGGGTCGACGCCGCCAAGCCCGCGGCCTTCCGCACCGCGGGCGGGGGCGACCACCTCCCCGCGCTTTACCGCGACCTGGAGTGTGCCGCAATCCTGTCGAACCTCGCGACTTAGAGGTCCTAACGCCATGAGGCCAAACGTCGCCAGCGGATGAGTGCGCAGGCGAGCTTGAGGAAGGCTTCGTGGACGTCGGCGCGGATCTCCCAGCGGATGCGGAGTCGGCGGAAGGCGTGCAGGAGGGCGAAGGTCTGTTCGACGACCTAGCGGTGTTTGCCCAGGCTGGAGCCGTGTTCGGTGCCACGGCGGGCGATCAGTGGCCGGATCTGCAGGTCGCGCACCAGGCGGCGGTACTTGTCGCGGTCGGCGAGGATGACTACCGGCCGCCGGCGGGGGCGTCCACGCCTGCCCCGCGCCTTCGGGACGGCCTGCAGAAGCGGGATGAGCTGGGTGACGTCGTTGTGGTTGGCGCCGGTCACGATGACAGCGAGCGGGATGCCGGTGGCCTCGGTGATCAGGTGGTGCTTGCTGCCGGCCCGTCCCCGGTCGCCCGGGACGGGCCGGTCTGCGGCCCTCCTTGTTGCCGGCCGTACCTGCCAGTTGATCATGCTGTGTCGGCCCTGAGGACCGGTACCACGGGGCGGCGGGCGGCCACGTGGGCGGGCAGGGCGGTGAGTGCGACCGTCACCAGGAGGGTCGCGAGCGCGGCGAGGAGCATCCAGGAGCCCGGCGCGAGGTTCGCGTTCCGGGGGCTGAAGGCGGAGAATACGGCACTGCCCAGGGGTACGCCGATGAGGGCGCCGGGCAGGCTGGGCAGGAGCTGGGCGATGGACAAGCCTGCGGAGACCTGGCCGGGGGTGGCGCCGAGCGCTCGGGCGACGGCCAGGCTCGGCCGTGCTTCCATCGCCGTGGTCCAGGTGAACGCGAGGATGTTGACCACGGCCAGCGCGATCAGCAGGGCGGAGACCACGATCAGCAGATGGCCGGAGTTCTCGGCCCGCAGGTTCGGCAGGGCGGTGGAACCGTTCAGGCCGTAGCCCCTGGACGACTGGACGGACAGGGACAGCAGGCCGGTGAGCGCGATCAGCGTGGTGGCGGTCGAGCACGCCTGCAGCACCATCCGGCCCGGGCGGCGGGCGGTCAACCGCACCCCGAGCAGGAACGCCGTGGGCAACAGCGCGGACAGCGCGGTCAGCCGGGGACGGTGGCGGGGCCGGTGAGCGGTCTCGGCCAGAGCGGCGACGGTCGCGGTGCGCAGGGCCCGCAGTGTGGGACGCAGCGCCGACAGGACCGCCACCGCGACGGCCAGGACCGTCGTCGTGGCGATGACGGGGCCGCTCGGCCCGCCGACGTCGCCGATCCTGCTGGCGGTGGGGCTGGCGATGACGGGCACCGTCAGCCGCGCGATCACCAGCCCCAACACGTCGGCCAGCAGCGCCACGGCCAGGTACTCCGTGAGCAGGACGGCGGCGATCAGGCCGGGGGTGGCGCCGACGGCCTTGAGAAGCCCCGCCCGCCGGGTCTGCTGGACGGCACGGCCCGCGGCCAGCGCCGCGACCCCGGTGACGGCCAGGAAGCTGAGCAGCCAGCTTCCGAGCACGAGGATGGGCTGGGCGCCCCTGAGAATGACGGCGTCCTGCTCGGCCTTGAACTGCCAGGAGTGGAAGTTGATCCTGGTGGCGGGGTCGCGGTGGGCCTTCCGGAACGCCTCGGTCGCGGCGGGGTCGCGCAGCTTGAGGTCCAGGGCCATGGTCACCGGGAGATCGTGGGACGACGCCAGGGTCCGGGCATCGGACCGGGTCATCCAGGCCAGGCCGGTGTAGTCGCTGGCGCCGCCGTACGGGCCGATCTGCGCCGCCCACGGGTAGATGGAGGTGGCCGCGGTCACGGCGATCCCGACGACGGGGTACGGCCGGCCGGCGATGGTGACGTGGTCGCCGACGGCGACACCCAGTGCGGTGGCGAAGCCGCGCTCGAGGACCGTGCCGCCGGGACGCACCCACTTGCCGGAGGTCACCAGTGGCCGGTTGAGCGCGCCGGGCTTCTCGGCGAAGCCGTGCACCACCACCGGGGACGCCGTGGCGTCGCGCGTGGTGAGGTCGGCGTAGACGATGCGATAGGGGCCGTGGTGGCCGGTCACGCCGGGTGCGTCCGCCAGCCCGGCCAGGGCCGAGGTCGCGGCGCGGCCTGTTTCGCCGGCGAGCGCAACCACATCCGGCCCGGCGGTGGCTGCGCGGGTCTGCTCGTACAGCCTCTGGCTGGTCCCGCTCAGGGACAGGCCAAGAGCCAGGGTGGCGGTCGCGGCGGTCACCGCGAACACGAGCATCGCGACCTGGGACGGGTGCCTGCGCACGTCGGCGAGCGCCAGGCGCACGACGAGCACGATGGAGCCCATGCCGTTCAGCCCTCCAGCCCGATCAGGCCGCCGAGCCCGCGCGGGTGGGAGCCGGCCATGCTGGTGTCGTCGACGAACATTCCGTCGCGCATCGAGATCAGCCGGTCCGCGCCGGCGGCGACGCGCTCGTCATGCGTGACGATCAGCAGTGTCTGTCCCGCCGAACGCAGTTCCGCGAAGATCCGCAGTACGTCGAGGGTGGCCGCGCTGTCGAGGTTGCCGGTCGGCTCGTCGGCCATGACGACGAGAGGCTGGTTGGCCAGTGCGCGGGCGATGGCGACCCGCTGACGCTGCCCGCCCGACAGCTCGGAAGGCAGGTGCCGGGCGCGCGCCGTGAGCCCGACCCGTTCGAGCAGGGCGCTCGCGCGCCGCCTGGCCTGGCGCGGCGAGTGCCCGGCCAGCAGCGCGGGCAGTTCCACGTTCTCCGTCGCCGACAACTCCTCCACCAGGTGGAAGGCCTGGAAGATGAACCCCACCGACCGGCGCCGCATACGCGCCAGAGCCCTCTCGCTCAAGGTGTCGATGCGCTGCCCGGCCAGCCACACCTCCCCGCGGGACGGTCGTTCCAGGCCGCCGAGCAGGTGCAGCAGAGTTGACTTCCCGCAGCCGCTCGGCCCCATCACCGCCAGCGTCTGCCCCTCGGGCACCTGCAGGCCGACCTCGTCGACCGCCCGTACCCGGCTGTCCCCTTGACCGTGTTCCTTCACCAGGTCATGGACCTGGACCACGGCACCCGACTTGTTCACGCACCATCCTCGACTCTGTCATCGGCCCTGGACCAGGCCCGTTCGCAGGCGTCCAGCCACCGCAGGTCCGCCTGCAGCCGCAGCGCGACCCCCTCCAGCAGCAGCACGGCCTTCGAACCCGCCGGCTCGGCCAAGATCGCCTGTTGCGCCTCGCGCAGGCGGCGCAGCAGCTCACGGCGCTGCGCCGCCACCAGTTCGATCGGGTCGGCGAGCCGGGACGCGGCCGCCGCGGCGAGCTTGAGATGAAACTCCGCCTGGTCCGGCTTGGGCCAGCCCACCTCGGCCAGCCATGCCGCCACCCGTCGCTGCCCGGCCGGTGTCAGCGCGTAGACCTTGCGATCGGGCCGCTCGGGCAGGCCGTCCTCCCGCTCGCAGACGACGAGCCCGGCCTTCTCCAGCCGGGACAGGGTTACGTAGATCTGACCGGGGTTCATCGACTCGCCCAGCGGGCCCAGGCTCTGGCGCAGTTGGGCGCGCAGGCCGTACCCGTGCGACGGCTCTTTGGCGAGCATCGCCAGCACTGCGTCCTGCACCATGTCCCCCTAACGGTTAGCTAATAGATAGCCGTTAGCTGTAGGGCGCGTCAAACGCCGCATGCGGGGAGACCTACGTTCCTGGGTCGGCGCGCCTGGCGCGTCCTGCGGCCCGGCCTGCCCGACGCCGCCGAGATGCTCCGCTTCCTCAAGACCGTGTAGCGGCCGATTTGGCAGCCCGGCCTGCCCAGCGCATGAATGATGATATTTAGCTTATGCTGAAACAACTGCAAGGGGAGGGCCGATGACCGACCAGGCGATGATGGAATGGGTCGAGCGGGTCGCCATGTACCTGGCGCGCGACGGGGTGCCGCCCATCGCCGGCCGGGTGCTGGGCTGGCTGATGGTGTGTGATCCCCCGGAGCAGTCCGCCGGGCAGATCAGCGCGGCCATCGGAGCCAGCCGCGCCTCGCTGACGTCCAACCTGCGGCTGCTGACCGGCATGGGCTTCCTGCGGTGGCGTACCCGGCCGGGCGAGCGGACCATCTTCTACCGGATGGCCGAGGACGCCTGGGCCGTGGTGGTCCGCAAGCAGATCGCCGGCATCACGTCCTTCCTGGACATCACCCGCGAAGGCCTGGACCTGGTCGGATCGGATGACGAGCGGGCCGCGCGCATCCGCCAGGCGCACATGACGTTCGAGTGGATGGCCAAGGTGTTCGACCAGGCGCCACCTCCGCGCGCCTCCGACGGGCGGGCGCCGTAGCGCGCCGGTGCCTCACGGCTTGGCGGCGTAGACGAACCGCTCGATCTGCGACACCGGCAGGTCACGCCCGGCTGGCACGAGATAGCGGGCGCGATACTCCTCAGGCCCGACCTGCTCGCGCTCGGCCCACCCGTACTCCGCCAGCAGATCCCGCACCGCGCCGGGCGCCAAGCCGAAGTGCCAGACCCGGCGCCTGGTGACGAACTGCCGGTGCGCGCCTTTCGCGCCGTAGAAGTCGGTACCGTCGAGGAAGTCCTGCCGGACGAAGGTGAAGATCAGACGGCTGCCGGGAGCCGCCCTGCCCAGGAACGCGAGCGTCGCCCGGACGGCGTCCTGACTCAGATACTGTGTCACCGCCTCCCACACGAACATCGCCGGCTCGTCGAGGCGGAATCCCGCCGCCGCCAGCGACGCGCCCAGATCATCACGCTGGAAGTCGACCGCGATCAGGGCGACCCCGTCGGGGACGGAACCGAGCCGCGCCCGCTTGTCCTCGATGTTCTCCGGCAGATCCACCTCGAACGCGCGTGCGCCGGCGGGCACCACCAGCCGGTAGGCCCGGGTGTCCAGCCCCGCGCCGAGGATCACCACCTGCTCGATCCCGTCGCCGAGAGCCTCGGCGACCTTGTCGTCGGCATACCGTTTACGGCACAGCATGCTCGCCCACAGACCGTGGGCCTGCTTGTCCGTGGCGCCGATCACGAGGTCGCGGATGACGCGCCACTTGCAGGCTCGTACGACGAGCCGCGTGCCGGGCGGCAGGAAGCCTTGGGCGAGGTCGTCGTCGATCACCCGCCGCTCGGCGGGCAGCAACTGCTCGACGGCCGCGATGACCATGGGGCCGAGCGCCGTCTGCGCGGCCGGTCGCCGCTTCGTCATGGCGATCTCCTCCGGAGTTCGGGCCGGCGGTGATGCGCTCGCGACCGTCAGCCTGGAATGTGCCAGCTATTTCATTATGTACTAAAATAGCTATCGCATGACGGCATGTTGGCGCGGCGCGCGAGCCTCAGCCCTTGATGAAGCGGCGGAGCAGATAGCGGCGTACCGGTGGGAGGGCGGTCAGCCGCAGCGGGAGCTGGGTCAGCCACAGCAGCAGGGGACTGGTGGGGGCGTAGACGCCTTTGACGCGGCGGCCGAGCCGCTGTTTGCGTTCGGCTTCTGGGCGGATGGCGGCTTCCCACGCGGTGAGCGCGGCGGGGATGTCGCCGGGATGGGCGGCCAGCTCGGTGCCGAGCCGGTCGGCGCCGCCGACGGCCAGGGCGGAGCCGTACCCGGCGAACAGGGTGACGCACCAGGCGGCGTCGCCCAGCAGCACGACGCGGCCGCTGCTCCAGGACGGGGCGATGACCTGGCTGATGGTGTCGAAGTAGACCGAATCGGCCCGGGTGAGTCCGGCGAGGGCTTCGGGGATGATCCAGCCGAGATCGCCGTAGACGCGTTCCAGCTGGGTGGCGGCGTCTTCGCCGGGGCGGGCGTGGTCGGCGCGGTAGCCGAAGAAGGCGACGTTGCGGCCGTCGCCGACGCTGATGATCGCCGCGGTACGGCCGCGCGAGGACAGGGTGCCGGTCGCGCCGGGGGCGATGGATTCCGGGCGCTGGTCGAGCATGAAGACGGCGACCTTGTGCTCCAGGTCGAGCAGGAAGTCCTCTTCCGGGCCGAACAGCAGGGCGCGGGTGGCCGAGTGCAGGCCGTCGGCGCCGACGAGCAGGTCGGCCTCCTCGGTGCTGCCGTCGCTCAGTGTGACGCGGACGGCGTGCTCGTCCTGGTCGACGGCGGTCAGGGTGGTGCCGAAGCGGATCTCGGCGTCGGCCTTCTCGTGCAGGACGGCTTCGAGGTCGCCGCGCAGGATGGTGATCGAGCGGGGGCCGGTGGTGGCGGCGATGGTGGCGCGGTCTAGGGAGAAGCGGCGTTGGCCGTTGGGTTTGTGGTAGACGAGTTCGGTGGTGTCGAAGCCCTTTTTGAGCAGGTCTTGCAGGATGCCCATGCGTTCGGCGGCGTCGTAGCCGATGCCGCCGAAGGTGAGGGCGTAGCCGCCGTCGCGGCGGGCGGGGGCGCGTTCGAGGGTGAGGGTGTCCCAGCCGATCTGGTGCAGGCGTAGGGCGGTGGCCAGGCCGGCGATGCCGGCTCCGATGATGATGGCGCGCATGGCTTCCTCAGCGGGAGATTGGGACAAGCAGGACGAGCAATGTCACATCGCCGACCAGGCTTCCCGGCACACCATCGGACCTCGTGGAAGGCCGATGCCAGGACTATACCGATATTTCAGAAATTTCTGAAGGGTCGGTAGTCTGGTTGCCCATCGAAGGAGGCGTACGCGTGAACGACCGGCACGAGCAGTGGCAGGCCGCCGAACGGCTGGCCCTGACGTTGACAGAGGGCGGGCTGCAGCGCATGGCCGCGCGCACCCTGGCCGTCTTCCTGTTCACCGACCAGGACAGCGTCACCGCCGGCGAGATCGCCGGACGGCTGGAGGCCGGCGCGGGATCGGTCTCCGGCGCGATCAAATCCCTGGCGACGGTCGGCCTGATCGAGCGTGTGCCCTCGCCTGGCAGCCGCCGCGAGCACTACCGGCTCCGCGACGACGCCTGGGCCACCCTGTTCACCGGCCAGAACACCGTCATCCAGGCCATGCTCCAGGCCGCGGCCACCGGGATCGCCGCCACCGAGGAAGGCGGCCCCGCCCGCAGGCGGCTGGACCGCATGCACGCCTTCTACACCTTCCTGCTCGCCGAACTCCCCGCCCTGCTGGACCGCTGGCATCGGCAGAACGGCTGACCTCAGCCTCTGGCGAGGACGTGGCGATGGTCCCGCTGGGTGTGCGGGACCGGCTGCCCCTCAGGCCCCGGGGTTTCAGGTCTCCTCGCGGAAGCCGATCGCCCGATGCGTGCCGTCGCACAGCGGCTTGCTGGCCGAGTGGCCGCAACGGCACAGCGTCATCCGGTTGCGCGTCTCCAGGGGCAGCCCGTCCGATCGGACGACCGGGATCCCGCCGGTCACCCACAGCGCGCTGGCCTGGTCGTGCTCCTCCTCCAGGACCGAGATCGCCACAGGGAGATCGACTTCGATCGTGGTCCCGCCGCGTTCCAGGGCATAGCTGTAGGAACCGGAAGGGCAGTGATCGATGCGCCCCATGATGTTGGAACGCACGTCGCTGTCCTCGGTGTCGTCGAGCATCTTGGCGATCGGCCTGGTGTGTCCGATGCAGAAGGCGGCGTGGATGCACAGTTCGCCGACCCGCTGGGCGGAGATGCCGACGCCGTCGTGGACGTGCTGCATCTCGCGGTAGAGGCGCGTGCCCGCGGTCTCCTTCCCGTCGAAGCCGATCAGGGCGTGCGTACCATCGCAGAACGGTTTGGAACGCGACCGGCCGCAGCGGCACAGGGCGTAGGTGTCCTCGGTCTCCAGGGGTTCGCCGGTCTGCCAGGTCAGCGCGTCGTAGTCGGCGGAGACGACCTTGCGCTTGCGGCGGAGCGGGATGCCGCCGTACACGACGTACGGGCCGTCGCGCAGGACGACGATCCGCCGGCGGTCGCCGGTGATCCAGTGGCGTCGGGCGGGCGGCACGTACTCGAAGGTCGGGCCGCCGCCGTCGGGGGTGCGCATGAGGGCCAGGGCCTGCTCCTTCAGCGCGTACATGGTGCCGGTGGCGACCGCGAGGAGCCGGGGGTTGCCGTTGAACGCTTGTTCGAGCAGGTGCAGGATGGCGCAGTAGGTGTTGTTGAACTCCTCCTGCGCGGTACGCAGCGCGCTGCCCGGTTCGGCGGGCTGCGGGTTGGGGCGCATCGGGTGGACGCCGGCGGGATCCAGGGTGATCGGCTCGCCGGTGGGGCCCGACTCGGGGGTGTCGCCGCGCTGGTAGCGGCGGCCGTGTTTGAGCTCCAGGAAACGGTAGTAGTGCGCCACCTCGTCACGTTCCGGGTGGAACATGTCGGGGTCGCCGTCCCAGACCTCGCCCCGGGCGGTGCCCTCGCCCTGCTCGACGATCTCCTCCAGCGCGGCCAGCGCGGAGTCCAATCCCTCGACGGCGATCAGCCGGCCCGCGGTGTGCCGGAAGTGGGCGTCGGTGAGCTGGCGGGCGGGGTCGCCGGTGAAGACCGCCGGCTCGCCCAGCTCCTCGCACAGGTAGCGCAGGCCCTGCTCGACGGCGTCGTAGAACTGGCCGATCGTCTCGTAGGCGTCGCCTTCCGGCGGCGCCCCGGGTGCGGCCGGCCGTTCCAGGCGCAGGAACATCTCCAGCGCCTCCCGACCGAACGGGAGCAGGTCCAGACGCAGGTCGCTGTGCGGCAGCGGCCGAGGGTGCGGCGGCAGCATCTCCGGGGTGTCCAGGCGAGGGCTGCCGCCGACCGCGTTGAGGAGGTTGGCCACGAGGGCCAGGTGGAGCATCTCCTCGGTGAAGACCCCGGCCACCACCTGGGCGGCCTCGGGGTTGCGCTCCGGGTCGAGCGAGTACAGCGCGCACAGGTACGGCGGCAGCGTCGCGTGCTCCAGCTCGATGGCCCATTGCAGGTGCTCGCGCAGGCTGTCGAGTGTGCCGATCCGGGAATCAGGCAATGTCGCCTCCCGGACGTTCCCCGTGTTCCAGCACCTCGATCGCGTCGAGCACGCCGCGCAGGCCGACCTGCTCGCGCTCGGCGTCCATCGGGTCGAACAGCCACTCGGTGACCGGCAGTTCGAGCGCCTCCTCGGGGTGGCTGGCCACGGACGCGTTCAGCTCGACCTCGACCTCGGCCTCGAGCGCGCGCAGGAACGCCTCGTTGTCCTTCACTTCTTCTCCTGGCCCTGGGCCGCGAGCCAGTCGCGGTAGTGGATCTGTCCGAGGGTGGCGCCGTCGCCGGGTACGAGTGTGCGCTCACCGGGAACGCTGCCGAAGTACTGCGCCTGCGGGTCGGTGACCACCTCGCGCGGGTCGCCCCAGGCGGCGAGGGCGGCGCGGAAGAAGTCGTCCATCTGCGACTGGTCCGGCCCGGCCACCTCGGTCCGCCCGTTCAGCGGCGTCCCGACCGCGGCCCTGCCCACCGCCTGGGCGACCTCCTCGCCCGCCATCGGCTGGAACCGCACCGGCGCGATCCGCACCGTGCCGTCCTGGGTGGCGGCGTCGGCGATGCTCTTCACGAACTCGAAGAACTGGGTCGCGTGGACCAGCGAGAACGGAATGCCGGACTTCTCGATGAGCTGCTCCTGGGCGATCTTCGCCGCGAAGTAGCCGTTGTCCGCCATCTTCTCGGTGCCGACCACCGACAGCGCGACGTGGTGGCCGACGCCCGCCTCCGCCTCCGCGGCGAGCAGGTTGCCGGTGGAGGTCTGGAAGAACTTCATCACCGCCTCCCGCTCGAACGACGGCGAGTTCGAGACGTCGACCACCACCTGCGCACCGGCCAGCGCCTCGGCCAGCCCTTCCCCGGTGAGCGTGTTGACCCCGGTGTTCGGCGCCGCCGCCACCGCCTCGTGGCCGTGCTCCGTCAGCTTCGTCACGACCTTGGACCCGATCAGCCCGGTCCCGCCGATCACCACGATCTTCATGGCTCGCCTCCTGTACGCCGGCGGCACCCGTTGCCCCGGCGTCAGCTAAGACCGGGCAGCCGCGGGCATTGTGACAGCGGCCCTCGAAGAATCTTGTTCTACTCCACGAGCTTCCCCTCGCTGGAGACGTCACGCATGAGCGCCGCGATTTCCGCCGGGATCGGGGGGATGGACTCCTTCTCCACCGATCCGGGCCCGGACCACACGAAGTTGACCTGGAGCGCCGGGTCGAGGTCGGGGTAGTCGGAGCGGTTGTGGCAGCCGCGGGTCTCGCGGCGTTCCACGGCGGTCTCGATGGTCGCGCGGGCGGCGAGCGCGGCCGACTTCAGGTCGAAGGCGTGGGCCAGGTCCTGGAAGCCCGCGATGTCCGGGTGCACGCCGACCTCGCCGATGCGCGCGTCCAGCGCGGTGAGCTCGTCCAGGCCCTTCTTCAGGCCGCTCTCGTCGCGTACCACGCCGGCGTGCTCGGTCATGATGTTGCGCAGGGTGCGCTGCAGGGCCCGCACGTTCTCCGGTCCGTCGGCGGCCAGCAGCCCGTCCACCTCCGCCCGCGCCTCGTCGAGCGCCTCGGCGGAACGGCGCTGCGCCTCCAGTCCGGCGGAGTAGTCCGCGGCCTCCTGGCCCACGATGCGGCCGAACACGAGCAGCTCGATGAGCGAGTTGCCGCCCAGCCGGTTGGCGCCGTGCAGGCCGCTGGCCGCCTCGCCGATCGCGTACAGGCCGTCGACGCCGGTGCCGTGGTCCTCGGGCCGCACCCAGACGCCGCCCATCGAGTAGTGCGCGGTCGGCGCGATCTCGATCGGGTCCTTGGTGATGTCGAGCATCTGCAGCTCCATGAGCGTCTGGTAGACGCGTGGCAGCTTCTCCATGATCGTCTGCCGGGGGAGGTGCGACACGTCGAGCCACACCCCGCCGTCCGGGGTGCCGCGCCCTTCCTTGATCTCGGTGTACGCGGCCAGAGCCACCCGGTCACGCGTGGACAGCTCCATGCGCTCCGGGTCGTACCGGGACATGAAGCGTTCACCGAGGTTGTTGCGCAGGATGCCGCCCTCGCCGCGGGCCGCCTCCGAGACGAGGGTGCCGGCCGCGTTCTCGGGGGAGATGAGGCCGGACGGGTGGAACTGCACCAGTTCGGGGTCGCGGATCCGGCAGCCCGCGAGGCTGGCCAGGCGGAAGGAGTCGCCGGTGTTCTCGTCGCGGCGCGAGGAGGTGCGCCGCCAGATGCGGGTGTGGCCGCCGGCCGCCAGGATGACCGCGTCGGCGTGGATCACGTAGCGGCGGCCGTCGGTCAGGTCGAAGCCGTAGGCGCCGAAGACCGCGTTGTCCTTGACCAGGATGCGGGTGATGTAGGCGGTGTCGAGGATCGGCACGTCCAGCTCCTGCGCCCGGTTGATCAGGGTGCGCTGGATCTCCAGTCCGGTGTAGTCGCCGGCGTAGGCGGTGCGCCGGTAGGTGTGGGCGCCGAAGAAACGCTGCGAGATGCGCCCGTCCTGTTCCTGGGCGAACGGCATGCCGTACCGCTGAAGATCTTCGATGCCGCGCGCCGCGCCTTCAGTAACGATCTGCACGGTTTTGGGGTTGGCGAGAAGATAGCTTTCCTTGAGGGTGTCCGCGGCGTGTTGCTGCCAGGTGTCCTCCGGGTCCATCGTGGCCAGCGCCGCGTTGATGCCACCGGCGGCGAGCGCGGTGTGCGCGTCCGCCTTGGGCCGTTTGCCCACCGCCAGGACGCTGACACCCCGCTCGGCGAGTTCGATGGCGGCCCGCAGCCCGGCACCTCCCGTGCCGATCACCAGGACTGACGTGGCGATCCGGTTCTCTGGCGAGTACATGGCGCTCCTTTAACCGCATCCGCGAAAAACAGTTCCTAATGTAAGAAGGACCCGGCAGCCGGGCGGTTTGTGACATTGGTCCAGGTGAGAACGGTCACATTCGGCCGATCGCGCCAAGGAGGGGGCACAACGTGGTGCTGCACACCGACTCGGACGAACTGGAGGATCTGGACGAGGCGGCGGCGGTGTTCGACCGGCTGCGCTCGCGCCTGTTCGGAATCGCCTACCGGATGCTGGCCAGCGTCACCGAGGCCGAGGACCTGGTCCAGGACGTATGGCTGCGCTGGCAGACCTACGACCGCGCCAGGGTGGAGCACCCCGCGGGGTTCCTGGCGACGATCACCACCCGTCTGGCGCTCAATGCCGCCACCTCGGCCCGCGCCCGCCGCGAGACCTACCTCGGGCCCTGGCTGCCGGAGCCCGTCGACACCACCGCCGACCCCTACCTGGGCGCCGAGCGCGGCGAGGCCATGGAGTTCGCGGTCCTCATGCTTCTGGAACGGCTCTCGCCGCCGGAGCGCGCCGCCTACGTGCTGCGCGAGGCGTTCGACTACCCCTACCGGGAGATCGCCGAGATCGTCGAGGTCAGCGAGCCCGCCGCGCGCCAGCTCGTCAGCCGGGCCCGCAAACACCTGCGCGCCGGGCGGCGGGCCACGGTCACCGACGACGAGCGGCGCAGGCTGCTGACGGCCTTCATGGCCGCCGCCCGCTCCGGCGACCTGGAGGCGCTGGAGAAGCTGCTGGCCGCCGACGTGATCAGCTACGCCGACGGGGGCGGGGCCGTGCGGGCGGCCCGGTTTCCGGTGGAGGGTGCTGTGCGGGTGGCGAAGTACGTCAAGGCGTTCTCGGGGCACTTCTGGGTGGGGCTGGAGGTGGTATGGGCGCAGACGAACGGTCAGACCTCGGCCGTGCTGATGCGCGACGGCCAGGTGTACACGGTGCTGACGGTCGACGCCGCGCCCGACGGCATCGACCGGATCCTGTGGATCATGAACCCGGCCAAGTTCGGCGGGGTCACCACGGGCTCCGAGGAGGGTGGGTCCGCCACGGGCTTCGCGGACGGCGGGGCCGCCACCGGCGCCTAGGCGGGTGCCGGGGCCAGTCCGGCCGCTACCTCGGCCGCGATCTCGATGGCCCGCAGCGCCAGCGGCGAGTGGCTGCGCCCGGCCCGCCAGTGCAGGTAGATCTCTCTTGGCGGCGGGGACGGCAGCAGTTCGTGGACGCGCAGCCGTTCGTCGGACTGGACTCCGGCGCCGTGGACGGCCAGCCACGGCAGCACCGCCGAGCCCAGGTCGGCCCGCACCATCGACAGCAGCGTGTCGTTGACCGCGGTGCGGAACACGACCTGCGGCCGGGCGCCGCTACGCGCGAGGGCCTGCTCCATCGAGGGCTGGTCGCAGGTCAGCGGCCAGGCCACCATCGGGGCGCCGTCCAGCCGTTCCAGGGGGACCGGGCCGTCGGGGAACGTTCCGGCGGCGGCCACCAGCAGGTAGGGGTCGTCGAGCAGCTTGAGGTGCTCCAGGTCGCCGTCGATGCGGCCGTCGTAGAAGAGCAGGTCGAGGTCGCCGATGCGTGGCTGGTCCGGCTCCGCCTCCGACAGCCGGATGTCGCAGCCGGGGTGCTCGGCACGCAGCCGCCGTACGACGGAGGGCAGGATCACGCTCGACACGCTCTGGAAGGTGCCGATGTCGATCCGGCCGTCACCCGCCTGGAACCGCTCCACGGCCTCGGTCAGCGCCCGCGCCCTGGCCAGCAGCGCGCGGCCGTGGTCGAGGACGACGGACCCGAGCGGGGTGAGACGCACCGGCTTGGGACCGCCGGGACGGTCGAACACCAGGCCGCCGACCGCCTTCTCCAGGGCGGCGATCTGCTGGCTGACCGTGGACTGGGTGTAGCCGAGCCGCGTGGCCGCCCGGCCGAACGTACCCTCCTCGGCGACGGCGGCCATCGCCGCCAGATGCCGCAACTCAACCTCGGACATGCCACCTACCATAGCCCCAGGCGATTGATCTCGGGATAAATCATCGCTCTTCACGATTGAACACGAAAAATCGCGTTTGACCGGGATTGTGCGGGATCGGGATCATGTGCGGCGCCTTTGCCTCCGCCCAAGGCCGAGTGGCCGAGGTCCGGGACCATGATGGTGTTCCTGTGCATGGACGACGATGCCCATGAGAGATGCCGTGGCAGGGCGGTGACCGCGGAGCAGAAGCGGACGATCGCGGCGGCCCTCAAGCGGCTGCCCGAAGCTTCCATGGTGCGGTTCGTGGACCAGGACGAAGCGCTGCGCCAGTTTCGCGAGGACTACCGCCACAACGAAGCGCTGAGGTCGGCCGCCAGGAGGGCCGACATGCCGGAATCCTTCGAGGTCGAGATCCGGGTCCTGAAGCAGGAGTACGCCGCCCGCGTGGAGAAGCTGCCCGGGGTCTCCATGGTCGCCATGCTGAGGACCGGCTTCTGGCCCGGCAAAGCTCACGCGCGCGTCCGGCTCTGCCCCCCGCGGAACGACGTGGGCGGCTGCGAAGGGCGCGGGCAGGCGACCGACCGTGAGCGCGACGCCGTCTTCGAGGCATTCCGCACCCTCCAGAGCGTGCGGAGGATCTACCTCGAGCCGCGGGAGCACGCGATCAGGGACTGGGGGAATGCCTACACCAGCACCACGGTCGAGCAGAAGATCGTCACGCCCGCCATCGGGGAGAGCTTCCACCTCGTGCTGGCCGATCCGGTGGACCTCGCCCCGGTCGTCTCGGCGCTCAAGGGCCTTCCCGGCGTGGACGAGGTCGTGCGGCACTGATCCGTCCGCGCCCGGCGGCTACGGTGGCCAACCATGAAAATCATCGTGGTCGGCGGCAGCGGCTTTCTCGGCAGGGAGGTGGCCCGCCAGGCCGTGGCGGGCGGCCACCAGGTGGCCGCCACCTGTATGACCCGGCCGGGACAGGTGCCGGGGGTCGAGTGGCTGGAGCTTGACGTGCGCGACCCGGACGCCGTGGCCCGGCGGATCGGCGGGTACGGCCCCGACGTGGTGGTCAACGCCGCCTACCGTCCGGCCGACTGGAAGGTGACGGCGGTGGGCGCCGCGCACGTGGCCACCGCGGTGGCCGCCTCCGGGGGACTGCTGGTCCACGTGTCCAGCGACGCCGTCTTCTCCGGCGAGGCGGCCGGCTACGCCGAGGACGCCGTTCCCGATCCGATCAGCCCGTACGGCGCGGCGAAGGCGGCGGCCGAGGTGGCGGTGCGCGCGATCGTCCCGGCGGCGGCCATCGTGCGCACCTCCCTGATCGTCGGGGACGGTGACTCCTCACACGAGGCGTTCGTCCACACCCTGGCCGAGGGCGGGAAGGGCGTCCTGTTCACCGACGACGTGCGCTGCCCCGTGCACGTCGCCGACCTCGCCGCCGCCCTCCTGGAGCTGTACGACCAGGCCGGGATCCACCACGCCGCCGGTGCGGACGCGGTCAGCCGCCACGAGCTGGGACGGCTGGTGGCCCGCCGCGACGGGCTCGACCCCGCGTGCCTGCCGTCCGGCCGCCGCACCGACACGAACCTGCGCGGACCGCTGGAGGTGCGCCTGGACTGCCACCGCACCCAGGCCCGCCTGCGCACCAGACTGCGCGGCGCACACGAGTTCCTCCGCTGACACCGAACCGATCCCCAGAACCGACACAGCGCAAAATCAGGAGGGGTTTTGGTGCTGCGAACCGTCCCGGTTCAGGCGGGGAAGCTGATGTACGCCGGAGGCACCGCCGTCGCCAGCCAGACGCCGTTGGCGGTCAGGTGGAAGGCGTGGCCGCCGGCGTGCATGGTGGCCGCGTCCACGACCAGGATGACCGGGCGGCCGCGGCGCGCGCCCACGCGCCGGGCGGTCTCGCGGTCGGGGGACAGGTGCACGTGGTGGCGGTTCATCGGGCGCAGGCCCTCGGCCCTGATGGCCGGCAGCACCCGGGACACCGTCCCGTGGAAGAGCACGTCCGGCGGCGTCGCGACCGGCAGGTCCAGGTCGACGGGGACCGAATGGCCCTGGTTGGCGCGGATGCGGCCGTCCTCGACGGTGAAGCGGCGCTTGTCGTTCTTCGCCACGGCCTCGTCGAGCTCCTGCCGGGTGATGGAGAAGCCGTGGGCCGCGGCGGCGGCCAGCAACGCCTCGACGTCCGTCCAGCCATTGGCGTCGAGCTCCAGGCCGATCCGGCCGGGGTCGTGACGCAGGTGCCTGGACAGGTACTTCGAGACGCGCACCAGCCGCCGCTCGTCCATCAGCGCAGCCCCGCGAACAGGTCGTCCTCGTGCTCGGGGGCCTCGACCGTGGAGCTGACCCGGATGAACGCCTCGTGCGAGAACGCCATGCGCTGCGCCTCCTCGGGCATCTGCAGGACGAAGATGCTGTCGCCCTGGCTGGCGTGCGCGCGCAGCGCCTTCAGCTTGCGCTCGATCCCCTGGGAGACGTCCACGACGGTGGTGATCAGCTCGTCGGGGGTGCCGAAGTCGGCGTCGAAGTCGAAGTCGTCGCCGAAGTCGACGCCCGCCGCCTTCATGTGCTCGAACATCTCGCGCATGCGCGCCCGGGGGATGGCGGTGTAGTAGAACTTCGCCGGGATGCCGGTGCTCTCCGCCGCGGCGACGGCGACGCGGTGGGCCTGGATGTGGTCGGGGTGGCCGTAGCCGCCGTTCTCGTCGTAGGTGACGACGACCTGCGGCCGGTACTTCTCGATCAGGGCGCTCAGCTTCGCGGCGGCCTCCGCGACCGGCACGTTGGCGAAGGCCGAGGTGTCGTGGTTGGCGTCCCAGCCGTCCATGCCGGAGTCCTGGTAGCCGAGCAGCTCGACGTGGGTGATGCCCAGGTGCCCGGCCGACTCGCGCAGCTCGTCGAGCCGCTGCCTGGCCACGGCGGCGGCGTCGTGGCCGTCCTGGCCCGGTTTCACCCCGCCGGGACCGTCGCCCTGCTCCCCGTTGGTACAGGTCACGAGGATGGTGCGGATGCCCTCGTCGGCACAGCGGGCGAGGACGCCGCCGGTGCTCAGGACCTCGTCGTCGGGGTGGGCGTGCACGGCCATCAGCGTCAGTTGGTCCATGGGGGTGGAGCCTACTCGGCGGGGGTGACAGAACAGGGCGGCCGGTACGGCAGGCCGGGGAAGTGCGTCGCCCACTGGGCCGCGGTGATCCGGGGGAAGGCGGCCTCGCACAGGCGGGCGGCCAGCCGTACCGTGCTGGTCTCCCAGAGCAGCGCCGTGCGGTCGTGACTGCCGGTCGCCAGGGTGTGACCGTCGGGACTGAACGCGACGGAGGAGACCCCGTCGGCGTGCGCGCCGAGCGCGGCCATCTCCACGGGGCGGCGCCGGTCGGTGAGGTCCCACAGGCGCAGCGAGCGGTCGTTGCCCGCGGTGGCCAGGCGGCGGCCGTCGGGGCTGAAGGCGACCATGGACACGCTGCCGGTGTGCCCGGCGAGCGTGGCCAGCGCGCGGGCGTGGGCGGGGTCGGAGACGTCCCACAGGCGCGCGGTGCGGTCGAAGCTCGCGGTGGCCAGCGTGCGGCCGTCGGGGCTGTAGGCCAGGGCGTTGATGCCGTCGGCGTGGCCGGTCAGCGTGGACAGGGGGACGGGGCGGCTCAGGTCGGCGACGTTCCACAGCCGGGCGTCGTGGTCCCAGCCCGCGGTGGCCAGGGTACGGCCGTCGGGGCTGAAGGCGAGCGTGTTGACGCCTTCCGCGTCGGCCGTGAACCCTCCGGCGGGGCGGGGGTCGCGCGGGTCGCGTACGTCGGTGAAGCGCACGGTGGTGTCGAGGCTCGCGCTGGCCAGGATCGCGCCGTCGGCGGTGAAGGCGACGGCGTTGACGTTGGCGGTGTGGCCGGTCAGCGTCGCCAGCGCGTACGGGCGGGCGGCGGCGACGTCCCAGAGCCGGACCGTGCGGTCGTAGGCGGCGGTGGCCGCGACGGCGCCGTCCGGGCTGAAGGCCACGCCCCACACGGCCGCCTCGTGGCCGGTCAGGACGGCGCGCTGCCGGGCTCGGCCGGGCTCGGCCACGTCCCACAGGCGCAGCGCGCGGTCCTCGCCGACGGTCGCGAGCGTGCGGCCGTCGGGGCTGAAGGCCAGCCAGTAGACGCCGCCGTCGGTGTGGCCGGTCAGCGCGGGATAGGGCAGGTCCCAGAGGCGCACGGTGTAGTCGTCGCTGGCCGAGGCCAGCATCCGCCCGCCGGGCGCGAACACGGCCGAGACCGCGTTGCCGGTGTGCCCGCCGAGCGTGGTCAGCGCCCTCGGCCGCCGCGGGTCGGCGACGTCGGTCAGGCGGACGTTGTCGTCGTGCCCGGCGCTGGCGAGCGTGCGGCCGTCGGCGCTGAAGGCGACCGCGCGCACGATGTCCTCGTGGTCGCCGACGCGCGAGAGCCCGCGCGGCGCGCGGGTCCCGTCCACCTGCCAGAGCCGGACGTCGCCGTCGTTGCCCGCCGTGGCGAGCAGTCGCCCGTCCGGCCGGTAGGCGACCCAGGCCACGGGCCCGGCGTGCCCGCGCAGCGCGACCTGTCCGGCCTGGCCGCGCGATGCCGCGACGGGCCGGCCGGGGCCGGACAGGTCCCACAGCCGGGCGGTGTGGTCGAAGCTGCCGCTGGCCAGCGTGCGGCCGTCCGGGCTGAAGGCCACCGACACCACGGCGGCGCCGTGGCCGCGCAGGCCCGCCGCGAGGCGCCGCTCCGCGACGTCCCACACCCGCACCACGCGGTCGTCGCTCGCCGTGGCCAGGAACCGGCCGTCGGGGCTGAAGGCGAGCGCGTTCACGTTGGCGTCGTGCGGCAGTACGGCCGGCGCCGCCCGCCCGGGATCGGCCACGTTCCACAGCCGGACCGTGTGGTCCCAGCTCGCCGTGGCCGCCAGCCTGCCGTCGGGGCTGAAGGCGGCGGCGTTGACGTTGCCGCGGTGACCGGCCAGCACGGCGGTGCGGCGCGGCCGGTGCGGCAGGGTGACGTCCCAGAGCTGCGCGGTCCGGTCGCGGCTCGCGCTGATCAGCGTGCGGCCGTCCCGGCTCACCGCCACCGCGTTGACCCGGTCGGTATGCCCGGTGATGCGGACGGCGTAGGGGGTGGCGAAGACGCGCAGCAGGCTGTTGCGCGCGTCCTCGGTGGGCGACAGGCGGTAGGCGGCCAGGCTGAGCTGCGCCGACAGGGCGGGATCGGTCTGGCGGAGCCGGTCGGCCCCGGCGGCGACCTTCTGCGACAGGGCGAGGTCGCGCTGGCGGGTGGCGGCCTGCTCGGAGCGGACGGCGTAGATCGTGGTGGCGGTGGTCAGCAACACCAGGACGGCCAGCAGCGCCGTGAGCCGCCGCAGCCGTCTGGCGCGGTGGCGGGCCGCGGCCTGGTCCTCGGCCGCCGCGGCGGCGCTGGCCGCGAGGAAGTCGCGCTCGCGCGGTGACAGCAGCGTGCGGTGCGCGGCGGCCCATTCCAGGGCCAGGGCCAGGCGGGTGCCGCGGTGCAGGGCGGCGTGGTCCCTGGACTCCTCCTCCCACGCTTCGGCGGCCTCGGTGATCTGGCGGTGCACGCGCAGCCCCTCGCGGTCCTCGGCCAGCCAGCCGCGCAGCCGGGGCCAGGACCTGATCAGCGCCTCGTGCGCGATCTCCACGGCGTCGCCGTGCAGGGTGATGAGCCGGGCGCGGGCCAGCGCCTCGAGCACCTCGGCGGCCTGCGGGTGGTCGAGCTCGTCGCGGGAGATGCGGCGCTTGGTGTCCTCGGTGCCCTCGCCGAGCGCGGTCAGCCGCAGGAAGATCTGCCGGACCAGCGCCCGCCCGGTGGGGCCGAGCGCGGCGTAGACGGCCTCGGAGGTCTGCGCGACGGCCCGCTCGATCCCGCCGGTGGCCTCGTATCCGGCCAGGCTGACGGTGTTGCCGCGGCGCCGCCGCCAGGTCTCCAGCAGCGTGTGGGACAGCAGCGGCAGCACGCCGGCCTGCCCGGTGGCGTCGGCGACCAGCCGGGAGACCAGCGCGGTCTCGACGCGGTAGCCGAGGTCGACGGCGGGCTGGGTGATCGCCTGGTGGAGTTCCTCGGCCGTCATCGGGCCGACCAGGACCTGCGCGTCCTGGAGGACCTCGGCCAGCGCCGGGTGCTGGGCGCAGTGGTGGTAGAAGTCGGTGCGCACCCCGATGACCACGCGGGTGCGGTTGCCGGGATCGTCCGCCGCGGTGACCAGCGCGGCGATGGCCGCGGCCCGCTCGGCGGGGTCCTGGCAGAGCGTGAAGACCTCCTCGAACTGGTCGGCGACCAGCACGAAGTCGTCCTCGGAACCTTCCTTGGCCACGATCTGCCCGGTCAGCATGCCGAGCGCGGCCGGCCGTGCGGTCAGGTCCCCGAGCAGGCCGCCGGGCGCGACGCCGAGCATCGCGCCCAGCCCGGTCGCGTACTCGCGCAGCGGATGGGCGCCGGGCGTCAGCACCAGCGAGGGCCGCCCGGCGAGGGCGGGCAGCAGCCCCGCGCGCAGCAACGACGACTTGCCGGAGCCCGAGGCTCCCAGCACCGCGACGAACCTGCGCTGCGCCACCATCGTGCGCACCCGCTCCACCAGCCGCTCGCGGCCGTGGAAGCGCGCGGCGTCCCGCCGCCCGAAGGTGGCCAGCCCCAGGTACGGCGCCGCCACCTCCTCGGCCGGCTCCGGCGGCGCCAGTTCGTCGGCCAGGGCGTGCCATCGGGCCTCCCATTCCCGGAGGTCCCCGCCGCACGCGGCGACATAAGCCAGCGCCACCGACAAACTCGGAAGTTTACGGCCGCCGGCCGCCTCAGAAAGGGTGCTGGCCGAGTAATGAGCGCGTTTGGCGAGTTCCCGGTACGACGGCGTCCCGGCCTTTTCCCTGAGTTTCCTCAGTTCGGCCGCGAACCGCGATAACCCGTCGTCAGCCGGATCGAGCGGGCGTTCCTGGCGAGGTATCGTCGCCCTCCTTGTCGGTTGGCCGCGGGGTTCATTGTTCAGCGCTTGATGTTCGGTGTCCAGGGCGTGGGAGCGAACAATGCCTTTACTCCCATACAGAGCGGTCCACGCAGAAAGGAGGCGTTCGCGAAAAGCGGATTGAGACCGGCCGGAACACCGAACGGAAACGAGCAGACATGACCATGAAGAGACCTCGCGGTGGCCCTCGTCGCCTTCGCCGCACTCCTGGGACTCGCCGGCCCGGCGCAGGCGGCCCCCGTGGCCCCGGCGCAGGTCTCGGCCGACGGGGCCCCGCCCTTGCCCAGGTCAGCGGGCGGCGACGGTGGCCGCCAGCACCAGGCTGGCCGCGCCCCTGGCGTGGGCGCTGTCGTCCCACGGCCGCACCGAGATCTCCAGGCCCGACAGGACTCCGCCCTCCACCGCGGGGCGGAATCCCGGCTCCAGGTAGGGCCACAGCACGTGGCTCTCACCGATGACCGTGAGGGCCCGCACCGCGAGCACGTTGACGATCCCGGCCGCCGCCCGGCCCAGCGTGGCGCCGGCCTCGGCCATCAGGTCGCGGATCCCCGGCCGGTCGGCCAGCGCGAGCGCGTGCAGCTCGTCCACGGCCACCGCCCGCGAGGTCAGCCCGCGCTCCAGCGCCCGCGCGGCCAGCGCGTAGTCCGCGGCGTAGGTCTCCACGCAGCCACGCCGCCCGCACACGCACGGCGGCCCGTGCGGATCGACGGGCACGTGCCCGAACTCGCCGGCCACGCCGTCCGGCCCCCGGTGCACCCGCCGCCCGAGCACGATGCCCATGCCGACGCCGCCGCCGACGGCCAGCACGAGGAAGTCGTCGTGGTCGCGCCCGGTGCCGAACAGCAGCTCCGCCGTGGTGCTGGCCCGCGTGTCGTTGTCGATGAGCACCGGCACCGGCAGCAGTTCGGCCAGGCGGGGGCGCAGCGCCAGGTCCGACCAGCCGAGGTGCGGCGAGAGCCGTACCACTCCCTTGGCGGGGTCGATCACGCCCGGCACGGCGAGCCCGACGCCGCGCACCCGCTCGCCCGTGCCCGGCTCGCCGAGCACCTCCAGGCAGGTCTTGGCGAGCTGCTCGACGGGCTCGTGGCGGGGGTCGAACGGCAGGGTGAAACGGCGCACCTCGCTGCCGTTGAGCCGCATGAGCACGCCCACCACGTGGGTGTGGTGCACGCGCAGGCCGAGCGTGTAGGCGGCGTCGGGCAGCACCTCCAGCGGCACCCTCGGCCGGCCGCGCCCGCTCACCTGGGGTGCGAGTTCCCGCAGGTAGCCTAGGTCGATGAGCCTCCGCGTGTGCTCGGTGACGGTGGCCGCGCCGAGCCCCAGCCGGGCCGCGATCTCCGAGCGGTTGAGCGGCTCCCGCCCGAGCATGGCCAGGATCTCCGCCCTGACCAGATCTTCGCGCAATGTTCCTCCTGCCCCTTGACGTCCTCGGCCGACCAAGCCTAGGGTCCCGGACCATAATAATTTCGTCGCCGAAATTAAGGAAACCGCACATGAAGGGCTTTCTTGCAGCGGGGCTCGCGCTCGTCCTCGGGGCCACCGCCTGTGGCGGTGGCGGCGCATCCGGTACGGCGGGCGGCGCCAAGCAGGACGACGGCACGGTCACCCTCGACTGGGAGATGTGGGCGGGCAGCGAGGACGAGAAGGCCCAGCTCGACCACCTCGCCCAGCTCGTCACCCAGCAGAACCCCAAGATCAGGATCGCGCTGCGCACCGCGCCGTTCAACGACTACTTCACCAAGCTGCAGACCGAGTTCGCCGCGGGCAAGCAGGCGTGCATCGTCTCCATGCAGAGCCTGCGCCTGGGCGCCTACGCCGACCTCATGGAGCCGCTGACCGCCCCTCAGGGCTTCGAGCCCGCCTCCCTGCAGGCGCTGTCGGTGGACGGCAAGCAGCTCGCCCTGCCGTACGACCTGGCCTCGATGCTCGTCTACTACAACAAGGACGCCTTCGCGAAGGCCGGGCTGCCCGAGCCGAAGGCGGGCTGGACCGTCGCCGACTTCGAGAAAGCCGTCAAGACGCTCGCGACCGGCGGCAAGGCCGGGTTCGGCATGTCCTTCTCCGACCTGCACACGCTGTCGCTGCTGCTGTCCTACAACGGCGCCGCGCCGGTCACCGAGGACGTCAAGCTGCAGATAGACGGCCAGCCGATGACCGACGCGCTCACCTGGTACGCGGGCCTGGCCAAGGACAAGGCGGCCAGCGTGCCCGCCTCCTCCGCCGAGGGCGGCTGGGGCGAGACGCAGTTCGTCAACGGCAACGCCATGATGGCCGTGGACGGCTCCTGGAACCTCGGCTCCCACATCAAGGACGCCAAGTTCAAGGTCGGCCTCGCGCCGCTGCCCGCCGGCTCCGGCGGCTCCAAGACCTATGTCGCGGGCTCCGGCTTCGGCGTGGCCAAGAGCTGCCCGTACAAGGCCGAGGCGATCAAGGCGGTCGAGACGCTGACCGGCAAGGAGGCCCAGGCGTACCTGGCGGGCGTCGGACGGGGCTTCCCCGCCCGCACCGAGCAGCAGGCCGGCTACGAGGACTTCCTCGTCAAGCAGAACACCGGCAAGGCCGAGGACGTCAAGGCCGGCATGGCGGCGGTCAGGGACGGGCTGGAGGGCGGCATCCCGCTGTTCACCACGAAGAACTGGGACAACGTCAACAAGCTCATGGCCCAGTACTTCCTGCAGGTCTACACCGGGGCCCAGGCGCCCAAGGACGCCCTGGCCACGATCCAGCAGCAGGGAGCACGCGGCCAGTGAGGACTCGCGAGACGTGGAGCGCGCTCGGGTTCGCCACCCCGAGCGTGCTCGGCCTCGGGCTGTTCACGCTGTTCCCCGTCGGCATGGCCGTGGTCATGAGCTTCTTCGACTGGCCGATGCTGGGCGGCAGCGAGTTCATCGGGCTCGACAACTTCCGCTACCTGTTCGGCGAGGACCCCGACTTCCTGGCCGCGCTGCGCAACACGTTCGTCTTCACCGGCCTGTACGTGCCGCTGAACATCCTGCTCGCGCTCGGCCTGGCCTTCTGGATCAGCAACTCGCGCTGGCAGAACCTGTGGCGGGTGTTGTTCTTCATCCCGGCGATCACCCCGATGGTGGCCAACGCGGTCATCTGGAAGCTGCTGTTCCAGCTCGTCGGCACCGAGCCGAACCTGCTCGCCGACGGCCGCACGGCGCTGCTGTCGGTGGTGGCGATGAGTGTGTGGCAGGGCTTCGGCTACAACATGATCGTGTTCTCCGCGGCGATCAACGAGATGCCCAAGCCGGTGCTGGAGGCGGCCGCCCTCGACGGCGCCACCGGCCTGCGCCGCCTGGTCAGCGTGCAACTGCCGCTGATCTCGCCCGCGCTGTTCTTCGCCGCCACGATGACGGTGATCACCGCGCTGCAGGTCTTCACGCAGCCGTACATCCTGACGGCCGGCGGCCCCGGCAACGCCACCGAGACCCTCGTCATGAACGTCTACCAGGCCGGCTTCCAGTCCCGCGACCTGGGCCTGGCCGCCGCGGCGGCGTGGGTGCTGTTCGCGATCATCCTGGCCGTCACGTTCGTGCAGTTCCTCGGGCAGAAGCGGTGGGTGCACTATGAAAGCTAGGAGCCCGCTGAAGAGCACCGTCTCGCACGTCCTGCTGGCCGCGGTCACGCTGGCCTTCCTCTACCCGCTGATCTTCGCGGTGGCCACCGCGCTGAAGCCGGCCGGGGAGACCTTCTCCGACCCCGGCGCGCTCGTGGGCTCCTCGATCCGCTGGCAGAACTTCGCCGACGTCTTCACCTACGTGCCCTTCCAGCGCTACATCCTCAACGGCGTGCTGGTCGCCGGCGTCGGCACGCTCGTCGTGCTGACCGCCTCGGCGCTGTCGGCCTACGCCTTCGCCGCGCTGCGCTGGCGCGGGCGCGACGGCGTCTTCCTGATCTTCCTGGCCACGCTGATGGTGCCGCAGGAAGTGCTGGTCGTGCCCATGTTCATCCTCATGCAGTCGCTCGGCTGGGTGGACACCTACCAGGCGCTGATCTTCCCGTGGGCCTTCACCGCGTTCGGCACGTTCCTGCTGCGCCAGTTCTTCCGCTCGGTGCCGCGCGAGATGCAGGAGGCCGCCCGCATCGACAGCGCCGGCGAGCTGCGCATCTTCGGCCAGATCATGCTGCCGCTGGCCAGGCCCGCGCTCGGCGTGCTGGCCGTCTTCACCTTCATCAACTACTGGAACAGCTTCCTGTGGCCGCTCATCATGATCAACGACGTGAGCGCGCGGGGCACCGTCCCGCTCGGCCTGCAACTGTTCTTCGGCCAGAACGGCAACCAGTGGCACCTGGTCATGGCCGCCTCCATCGTCTCCATCCTGCCGACCCTGCTGCTGCTCATCGCCCTGCAGAAGCACCTGGTCAAGGGCATCGCCACCGCCGGCCTGGCCGGCCGCTGAAAGGATCGGTCTTGCTGCAGTTCGACCGCCGCGTCGGGCCCGACCTGGGCGTCACCTACCCGTCGCGGGAGGTTCCCGCGTGGTACAGGGACGCCAAGTTCGGCGTGTTCGTCCACTGGGGCCTGTACTCGGTGCCCGGCTGGGCCAGCCCCCGGCTGCCGGGCCAGAACGTGCCCGCGGAGCTCGAATACAGCCACCACCAGTACGCCGAGTGGTACGCCAACACCGTCCGCGTCCCCGGCTCGCCCGCGCAGGAGTTCCACGAGCGCAGGTACGGCGTGGGCGTCTCCTACGAGGACCTGGCCGACGTCTGGACCACCGAGGCGTTCGACCCGGCCGGATGGATGCGCCTGTTCGCCGACTGCGGCGCCCGCTACGTCGTGCCCACGGCCAAGCACCACGACGGCTTCTGCCTCTGGGACACCGCCACGACCCCGTTCAACAGCGCCCGCCGCGGCCCCCGCCGCGACCTCATGGGCGCCATGGCCGAGCAGGCGCGCGCGGCCGGGCTGCGGCTGGGCTTCTACTTCTCCGGCGCGCTCGACTGGCACGTGTCGAACTTCCCGCCCATCCGCTCGCTCACCGACCTGTTCACGCTGCGGCGCAACGACGAGGCGTTCTCCCGCTACTCCTTCGAGCAGGTGGCCGAGCTGGTCGAGCGGCACGCCCCCGACCTGCTGTGGAACGACATCGACTGGCCCGACTCGGCCAAGGCGGGCGGGCCGTACGGGCTGAGCGAGCTGTTCGCGCGCTACTACGCGCGCGTGCCCGACGGCGTGGTCAACGACCGGTGGGGGGTGGCGCACCTCGGCTACCGCACCCGCGAGTACCAGTCGGAGTCGCGCACCTCGCCGTGGGTGTGGGAGGCCACGCGCGGGCTCGGGCAGTCGTTCGGCTACAACCGGGCCGAGGACGAGCGGCACCTGCTGGGGCGGCAGGAGGTGGTGCACCTGCTGGTGGACACCGTCGCCAAGAACGGCAACCTGCTGCTCAACATCGGCCCGCACGCCGACGGGTCGCTGCCGGCCGAGCAGGTGGAGCGGCTGCGGTTCCTGGGGGAGTGGCTGCGGGTCTTCGGGGCCGCCGTCTACGGCACCCGCCCCTGGGTACGGCACGCCGAACCGGCCGGCCCGCCGGTGCGCTACACGGTACGGCCCGACGGCACGCTCAACGTCATCGCGCTGGACCCGGGCGCCGGGGCGCTGACGCTGGCCGGGGACCTGGTCGAGGCGGCGCGGGCGACGGGCTCGTGGGAGCAGGGGGAGGCGGCCCTGGTCGACGCCTCGGGCAACGTCGAGATTCCCGAGGGACTGCGCGGGCTGCCGGCCGCCGTCCTCGCCCTGCGGGCGCCCTGACCTCACGCCTGCCGTACCAGCTCGCCGGCCTTGAGGCGGGCGGCGGCAGCGGCGGCCCGCTCGCCGAGCTGGTCGGCCAGCGCGCCCTGCTTGAGCCAGTTGAACGGGCTGCACGGGCGCACCCCGATGCGCTCGCTCAGCAGCACCCTGGCCACGTCTCCACGGCCGCCGCGCAGCGCCGCCTCCAGCAGCGTCTTCTGCACGGCGTCGCGCTGGGCGTGGCTGCCGCCGAACTCGTTGATCCGGTGCCGGATCGGATACAGCAGGTCCACCACCGTGTCGTACGCGCCGCGGCCGAAGGCGGCGATCGCCCGGCAGACCGGCAGGCCCACCCGGGCGGTCATCTCCTGGTTGGTGACGCCCGGGCACGGCCCGGCCAGGTAACGCTCCCGGTCGGCGATCAGCCGGTCCGCCTCCGCGAGGCGGCCCGAGCCGGTGTAGGCCATGACGGCGTGCATGTCGTTGAACGCGTAGAACGCCTCGCCCGTCTTGGGCGCCCAGGCGTCGGCCAGGGCCCGCCAGCGCTCGTGGCGTACGTCGCCTTCGAGGTAGAGCCGCCACAGCAGCGCCGCGGCGTCGAGCAGCTCCATCACGCCCTGGCCGCCGGCCAGCACGGCGTCGTAGATCTCCAGCGCCCGCCCGGTGTCTCCGGCTTCGAGCGCGTACAGGGAGTAGTGCCACCAGTTGTGCACGTTGAAGAACGTGCCGGTGGACCAGTCGTCCAGCCGGGCGTCCAGGTAGCGCACGCCCTGGCCGAAGCGGCCCTGCATCTCGTAGGTGTGCACGACCGCGTGGATGCCCCAGACGTCGCGGGCGTTGAGCTCGACCGCGCGCAGGCCCACCTCCTCCGAGCGGTCGTAGTGGCCGGCCTCCTCCAGCCCGAAGGCGTACATGCCCAGCACGTGGCCGTAGTGCGGGTCGTCGGCCGTCCAGGCGGTCAGCGCGCCGCCGATCCTGTCGCGCAGCGAGCGGGCGTCGCCGGTGAAGAAGTCGACCTGATGGCCGGTGGCCAGGGCGAGCGCGTCGCGCGGGTGCTCCTCGGTGATCGCCTGCAGCCGCCTGCCGCAGGTGCGGAAGTCGCCGTCCAGCAAGGACTGCACCGCCGCCACGTGGGCCCGTTCCCTGGGCAGCAGGAGGCTCTCGTCGGCGCCGGCGCGGAAGCGGGCGAAGCGCTCGCGGGCCGCCCTGGCGTCGTCGGGCTCGGTGGTGAGCAGCCCGAGGTAGGCCGAGAGCACCTGGCCCATCGCGAACCCGGGCCGCTCCGCCACGGCGTCCGCCGCGTGCGCGTCCACCTCGACGCGGAAGTGCAGCAGCGCGTCGACGGCCCGGTCGTAGTGCCGTACGGCGGCGGCGGAGCCGGTGGTCGCGAGTCCGTGCTGGTCGGTGGTCATGACTCCAAACTACGGCGGGCAGAGCGCCAGGCCCGCGCCGACGTCGGCCAGGTCGGACTCCGGCACGAAACCGGCGAGGGTGGCCGCGGCCAGCAGCCGGTTGGTGACCATCGACGCGCGCGTCACGGAGGTGGCGGGCAGCGTCTCGCGCAACGCCTGCCACCACAGCGCCGCCACCCCCGCCACGTGCGGCGCCGCCATGCTCGTCCCGTTCTTGGCGGCCAGCCCGCCGCCCAGCCTGGCCGAGAACACGTCCTTGCCCGGCGCGCACACGTCCGCGAACGTGTTGGAGAACAGCGTCACGTCCAGTAGCCCCTCCACCTGCCGCAGCGCGCCCACGGCCAGCACCCCGTCGGCCGCCGCGGGCAGCTCGGCGCCCACCTCGAACGCCGGGTTCACCTCCCGCATGCTGGAGTTGCCCGTGGCCGCCACGACGACCGTGCCCTTGTCCACCGCGGAACGCTCGGCGAGCATCCGCATCAGCGAGTCGAACAGCCGCAGGTTGGCGCGGTAGCCCTCCAGCGCCCGCGCCGTGGCCAGGAAGACCGGCACCCCCTCGGCGACGTCCTCCTCGACGGCCTTGGTGAACGCGAACGACACCGACATCGTGATCACGTCCGCGCCCTCCTGCGCCGCCCACAGGATGGCCTGGAGCAGCGCGTCGGTGGTGCCGCCCCCGGCGTCCCTGATGACCTTGCCGATGAGCGCCCGGCCGATCCCCGGGGCCACGCCGATCCTGATGCCCTCCACCGGCCGTCCGAACACGGTGCCCGCGACGTGCGTGCCGTGGCCGCGCTTGTCGCCGTTGCCGTCGCCGGTGAAGTCCTTCTGCACGAACTCCATCCCGGCGAACGCCGCGTGCTCGGCGTCGATGCCGGAGTCCAGCACCGCGACCAGCGACCCCTCGCCGGTCCTGGTGGATCCCGGCGCCCCCACCGCCGCGACACCCCACGTCACGTCGGTCGGCGCCGCGGGCGCCGCGCCGTCCACGTCGACCGGCAGCGCCGTCGGCATCGACCTGGCCACGGCCGCCACGTCCGGCTCCGCGGCCAGCGCGCGGGCCTCCCCCTTGGTCAGGTCGAGCGTCTCCAGATGCGGCTCACCCGGCCCGCCGGCCTCGCGCCGCGCCTCCAGCGGGCCCGCGGTGAACGTCCTGGCCAGGTCCCGCAGCACGACGTATCTGTCGCCCATCACTTCCGCCTTTCCGAAGGTATGGGCCAAGCGTGGGCGAGGACGGCGGGCACCGCATGAGTAGGCCCTACTCAGCGCTCAGCGCGTGACCAGGTCCGTCACGCCCAGGGCGCCGAGCGCCTCCTCCACGGAACCGGCCGGGCGCAGCTCCCGCAGATGCTCGCGCCAGACCAGCAGGTCCTCGCGCCACGCGTCCAGGTAGCGCACGCACAGCTCCGGCGTGATGCGCGTCAGCCGTCCCAGCGCCGCGCGCAGCGACTCCTCCATCGCCGCCCGCCTACCCGGGTCCGCCTGGCCGAGGCGCGCGTGGATGTGCTCGATGAAGCTGCGGCGCCGGCGCAGGAACGTCCGCCAGTGCGCCAGATCCGCCTCGCTCACCGGCCGCCGGTCGTCCAGGAGCCAGAAGATGCCCTCCGCCAGCACGTCGCCGAACTCCTCGTCGCGGGCGCGCTCCGGGCTCTCGTAGGGGTCGTACGGCGCCTGCCACATCTGGCCCGTCACCGCCAGCCGGGGCACCTCGAGGACGAAGAACCAGTCCTCGTTGTAGACGTCGGGGAAGAACGAGCGCGCCTGCTCCGTGTCGACGACCAGCGCGCCGCTGCCCACGAAGGTGTCCTGGTCGCCGCCCACGTCCCGGTAGGCGTGGCAGACCACCGAGTTGTCCGGGTATCCGGAGACCGCCAGGGCCACCGCGCCGTGCTCCTCCAGCAGGGCGGCGGCCGAGCGCAGGTCGCCGGGGGAGGAGACCACGATGTCGTCGTCCAGGAAGGCCAGGTTGCGCCAGCCCATCATCCTGGCCAGCAGCAGCCCGGCGTTCCGCTTGGCCGCCAGGTCGCCGGGTCGCTGGAAGGAGTGGGGCAGCACGCGCGAGGTGGCGAAGCCGGGTAACCGGAGCTGCCCCGGCCCGGGGAAGTCGGCGGCGATCACCCAGGGCAGGCGCCGCCGTACCTGGGCCGCGGCGGTGCGGGAACCGCTGCACAGGGCGACCACGGGACAGCCGAGCTGCCTGGCCAGGTCGGCGGCGTGGTCGAGGAAGGCGGGCGGGCGCGCCGTCGGGATGACGATGGCGTCGATCCGCCCCGTACGCGCGGGAGCGGTTCGGGAGGAGAGCAGCTTGCGATGTGAGCCGTGATGGTCAGGTGACAAAGAAGCCTCTTTCCCACGAAGCTCCCATCATCGCAATGATGACGGGAACGGAGAAAGAGTCTTGTAAAGAATGTGACATCTGTCTGGTTTGCGCTCGCTTGTCCCGTCCTCGTGGAGGATCTCCTCCGTCGTCGGCAGCGGCGAGTGCTTCCACTTGCGGTAACCCAGGCGCAGATACAGCCGGTACGCCTGCGTGTTGTCCGGATCGACGCCCAGCGCCACCGTCGAGTGGCCGCGTTCGATGAGCTTCTGCTCGGCCACGTAGACCAGCATCGTGCCGAACCCGGTGTCGCGGTACTCGGGCAGCAGGTCGAGGTGCATGAGCAGGGGAGTGCCGGGCAGCCGGCGGCGCAGCCGCTTCTCCTCCGCCTTCTCCAGCCAGATGTAGACGGTGCCCACGGCCCGCTCGCGGTCCCAGGCGATCATCAGGATGCCGTGGCCGCTGTCCTGCCTGGCAAGCGCCCGCACGAAGTAGGGCCGCTGCCCGAAGGACTCCACCAGCGCGGGGATGTCCGCCTCGGTGAGCCGCTCGAACCTGACCAGCCCGCCCTCGGGACGGGGGATGCGCACCGCGTACGGCGCCGCCGTACCGGGCGGGTCGCCGAGCGTGAAGCGGGCAGGACGCCGCTCGTGGTGGTGCACGGCCAGCTCCGGATGCCGCTCCCGCAGCTCGGCGCAGGCCCGCGCGGTCGTCAGCCCGGTCGGCAGCGCGTCGAGGCCGGCCTGCCAGGTCTTCCTGGCCACGGCCCACTCCTCCACGAAGCGGTGGCAGGCGCGGGCCTTGATCAGCTTGAGCTGCTCGCGGGCGGCCAGCAGCGCGGCCCGCGCCGCCGCCCTGCGCTCCCTGAGCAGCAGGTCCTCCACGAACCTGCGCCGCCGGCGCAGCACCTCGCGCCAGTGGTCGAGGTCCGCGGCCTGCCAGGACACGCCCGAGTCGAGCAGCCACATCAGGCCCTCGCCGAGCACGTCGCCGAACTCCTCGCGCCTGGCCCGCTCGGGCGTGCCGTAGGGGTCGTACTCCCGCTGCAGGGCCGCGCCGGTGCTGGCCGTCGGCCGCAGCCCGCCGTCGTCGCCGAGCAGGTCGAACCAGTCCTCGTTGTAGACGGCCGGGTAGTAGGCGGGAGCCCTGGCCGCCGCCACCGCCATCGCGCCCGCCCCGGCGAAGGAGGTCTGGCCGGCGCCGCCGTTGTCGCGGTGGGCGTGGCAGAGCACCGAGTTGTCGGGGAAGCCGCCGAGCGTGAGCGCCACCCGGTCGTAGGAGCCCAGCAGCGCCGCCGCCCTGGACAGGTCGGCCGGGTCGGGCACCACGACGTCGTCGTCGAGGAAGACGACGTTCTCCCAGCCGGCCATGGTGGCCAGCAGCATGCCGACGTTGCGCTTGGCCGCGGTGTCGGCACGGCCGTCGAGCGGGGTGGAGCGCAGGATCTCCGGGCCGTGGACGGGCGAGGGCAGCGGCTTGTGCCGCGACAGGTCCACGGCGACCAGCTCCACGCCCAGCTCGCCCAGCCCGCGCGCGATCCGTGCCGCCGAGGTGTAGCGCCCGCTCGACAACGTGACCAGCGGGCAGTCCAGCCGCTCCGCCACCGCCGCCGCGTCCCGCAGGTACGCCGGCGGCCGCACCGTGGGCACGATGATCGCGTCGACCCGCGCGGTCCCGGCGGGCCGGGGGTCGGTCGCCAGGAGGTGCCGGTGGCAAGCGTGGTGGTGACGGGTCACCCCGCCGCCTCCGGCCACTCGTGGAGCACGTTGCGGGCCAGCCGCCAGTCGGGCGTGAGCACGGCGCCGCCCATGACGAGGACCCGGGTGATCAGGCTGAAGCTCTCCTCGCCCGCGAAGCGGGTGTTGAGGTACTCGCTGTTGGCGTCGGCCAGCGCCGGGTCGGTCAGCGCGCGCACGGCGCCGAGCGTACCGCGCCCGAACATCCCGTTGCACATGGTCAGCGTGCCGCTCTGGTAGAGCGGGTTGGGCCCTCGGTAGAAGTGGGCCACGTCCTCGACCAGGATCTCCCGCCCGTCGGCCCCGGTCTCCAGCGTCGGCGGGTAGTGCTCGTCGCCGACCTCGAAGTAGACCCGGCCCGCCCGCCACTCGGCCACCTGCTTGACCGGCATCTCGGGGTCGGCCAGCACGTCGGCGGTGCGCGGGTTGAAGTCGACCCCGCCCAGCAGCACGACGTGGCCGGCGAAGTCCTCGGTCGGCGAGACCGTGTCGACCCGGCGGGCGCGGACCGTGCTCGCCGGGTTGAGCGCGCGCAGGTGGCCGTGGAGCTCGAAGAGGGCGTCGATGTCGGCGTAGGTGTAGAGCTCCATGTAGTCGGGGTCGTCGGGGTCGACGTACTTCTTGAGGCTCTCGGTGAGGTCGGCGGGCAGGCTGCCGCAGATGATGGTGATCGGCCGGTCGTCGCGGAAGTCCCACGGGTTGGCCGTGGGGCTGGCCGGCTCGTGCAGCGTGTCGTTGCGCAGGCTGACCAGGTCGGCTCGGATGCGCCCGCGCTCGGCGAGCTCCTCGCCGGTCAGCTCGGAGACCGGCAGCAGGCGCAGCTCGCCGTCCTGGATCGAGCGCTGAGTGCAGAACAGGGTGGCGTAGTCGTCGAGGCGCGCCAGCGGCGGCGCCTTCGGCGTCGTGGCCGACTCCCAGGAGCTGATCAGGCCGGAGCTGAGCGGGCGGCCACCTCGGGCCAGGGCCTCGCCCAGCATCGGCTGCGTGATCTTCACCCCCGGCCAGCGCCGGGTGCGGAGCGACTTCAGCCGTTGCGCCAGGACCCGGACGGCGTCGTCCTTCGGCTCCATCAGCAAACACCCTTCATCTGAACTTCAGTCTCCAAGTAAACATCTACTGGCGTCCAGATGCGAGTAGTTCGTTTGGCCAGTTCACTGGCATGCGCGTCATCGTAGGACCAGGAGCCCCGCAGGCGCAGGTTTTTCGCGCGGTCAGCGTGGGAATTCTCTCTTCAGGAGAAGAAGTGAAGATTAGGTAAAGGTTAACCATGAAGCAGACACGCGCACCGCCCGCCCGGCCAGACGCGGGCGCAGCACCCCCTGCGAACACGCAGGCACTCCCGGGTCGCGGCAGACGATCGCCAGGAGTGCCCGCACTCGTAAGGTCCCATCGGCGCCTCGAACACCGGGGAACTCCATGACAACCGTAATCCTCCTCACCACCGCCAGCCCAGAAGGAGTGGCAGCGGCCCGCGGTCTGCTCTCGCTCCTCGCCGTAGCGTCCGTCTGGGCGATGCTCTTCGCCGTCCGCCAGGTGGCGAAGGCCGTCTCCCTCCTCCTGCGCATCGTTCTCGTCCTGATCGCCGCCGTCGCGCTGAGCGCGCTGGCCGTGGCGCTCCTCGCGCAGGTGGCCCTGGCCCTCGGGCCGTGACCGCGCAGATGGGCGCAACCCCGCAGCGCCCATCTCGGGTGGCGGCTACAGCCGCGCCAGCCGCGTATAGGAGTCCAGACGCTCGTCCAGGTCGTAGGTGTTCATCGTGACCAGCACCTCATCGGCCCCCGACCGCTCCACCAGGTCCTCCAGGGCCAGTGCCACCTCTCCCGCGGTGCCGTGGATCTGCCCGGCCCGCGCCTCCTCCAGGTAGCCCCGCTCACGCTCGCTCATCTGCGCGGCGAGGATCTCCGCCGCGGGCGACAGGGGCGGGAACGCGCCACGCGTCCGTGACACCGCCGTCGCCCAGGCCTCCGGCACCTGCAGGTACGCCGCCGCGGCCGCCGTCTCGCCGACCGCCACGTTCGCCGCCACCATCACGTACGGCCGCGCCGCCCACTCACCTGGCCGGAACCCGGCCCGGTAGCGCGCGACCGCCTCCGCCATCCGGGCGCCGTTCCCGATCACCATCGGCAGCCCGTGCGCGGCGGCGATGTCCGCCCCGGCCCCCATCGCCAGCACGAACACCTCCGGCCGCAGCCCCTCCGCCGGAATCGCGTGGACGCCCGGGTAGGTCTGCTGCTTGCCGGTGAAGAAGCCGAGCAGTTCCTCCAGCCGCTCGCCGAAGTCGTCGGCGTCGGCCAGCCCGTGCCCGAGCGCCCTGCGGATGCCGCCGGTGAACCCCACCGAGCGGCCGAGTCCCATGTCGACGCGCCCCGGGTACAGCGACTCCAGCACGCCGAACTGCTCGGCCACCACGAGCGCGCGGTGGTTGGGCAGCATGACGCCGCCGGTGCCGACCCTGATGCGCGAGGTCGCCGCCGACACGGCGGCGGCCAGCACGGTCGGCGCGGATCCGGCCACGCCGGGCACGCTGTGGTGCTCGGAGACCCAGAAGCGGTGGTAGCCCAGCTCCTCGGCCTGCTGGGCGAAGCTAACGGTGTCCCGCAGCGCCCGCGCCGGATCCTGTCCGGCGCGGACGAGCGAGCGGTCGAGGATCGAGTAACGAGTCACCCTTGGTGCAACACCTGACCGCGGGAAAGATTTCCGCCTACCGGTACAGCCCCGCCGACCAGCGCACCGGCCGGTCATGGTGGGCGCCCTTCATGCGCAGCTTGAGCGTGACGGTCGAGGTTCTGCCCTTCGGCAGCGTGTGCAGCGCCATCCCCCACGGGAAGGGGTCCCGCTTCCAGACCGCGCAGGTGCCGCCGGTGCCGGTGTCCTCGCCGTTGACGGCCACCGTGAACGTGAGCCGCCCGGCCAGGTCGCCGGTGCAGATCTTCTCGATGCCGATCTTGCCGCCGTTCGTACGGAAGGTGACGGTGTCCTGCTCCGGCCAGGTCCCCGACTCGGTCCTGCTGAGCTTCATCGTGCCCAGCGCCTTCGGCAGGGGGCGCGGCGCCGCGGGCGACACCGGCTGCGCGGGCGGGATCCACTCGTAGAAGGCCAGCGACCAGACGGCCCGCTCGGGCTTCCGCTCCACGCACCGCCCGCCCGGCTTGTCCTGCCAGCAGGCCGAACCGGGCCGCACGATGTCGATGACGACCTCGGCCTTGCCCGCGCCCTTCGGGACCTCCAGGCCGAGGAGTTGCGTCTCCTTGGTGCAGCCTCCCAGGTCGCCCTGCCTCATCAGGCCGCCCACCGCCACGGTGGGTGTGACGATGTTCCGGGTGGGACCCTCGCACGTGGCGGCCAGGTCCACGGGGTTGCCGGTCAGCGGGAGGGTCAGGGTGATGTTCGTCCTGCCCGGCGTGACCACGGTCGTGGCGGCCAGCCTGCGGTACTGGGTGCCGTCCGGTGAGGTGAAGGTCTCCGGCAGCGGCGCCGGCTTGACGGCCACCGGTGGGGCGGGCCGCTCCGCCGTACCGGGGATGAGGGCCGCGGCGAGCGCGACGGCTGCCGCGATCGCGCCGCCCGCCACCGCGGTCCTGCGCAGCCGCCTGCGGCGGATGCGGGCCTCGATCTGGGTACGGCGGGCCGGGTTGGGCGGCGGCGCGGCCGAACCGTGCTCGCGGAGCACCTCCCGCAGGTCCTGCACGGTCATCGCTGCAACTCCTTCACGATCGATTCGTCCACCCGCAACTTGGCCAGGGCCTTGGCCGTCTGGCTCTTCACCGTGCCCGCCTCGCAGCCGAGCGCCTGCGCCGTCTCGGCGACCGACAGGTCCTCGTAGAAGCGCAGCACGATCACCGCCCGCTGCCTGGCGGGCAGCCGGCCGATCGCCCGCCACAGCGAGTCGTGCTCGTCGACGCCGCCGGTGGCGTCGGGGTGCCCGGTCTCGGGCAGGTCGTGGCTCGGCAGCTCACGCCTCCAGCGCCGCCGCCACCAGGAGGTGTACGTGGTGACGATGACGCGGCGCACGTACGGTTCCGGCTCCTCCACCCTCGGCCAGGCGAACCACGCCTTGGCCAGCGCTTCCTGCAGCAGGTCCTCGGCCAGGGCCCAGTCACTCGTCAGCAGGTAGGCGGTGCGGAGGAGGTGGTCCGAGCGCGCGTTCACGAACTCAGGGAAAATCGATCTGTCTGCCACCAGGTGGGCCTCTCGGTTGTCGCCAGTCGACCGTACTGACGCATCGAAGGACGGGCCCGGTTGCCCTGGGGCAGGATGTCAGCCATGGCGATTCCGGCACGGCTGGCATGGGCGGTGGACGTCCTGGGCGTGCGCCCGGGTGAGCGCTTCCTCGAGATCGGGTGCGGGCGCGGCGTGGCCGCCGAGCTGGTCTGCGACCGGGGCGGGCGGCTGACCGGGCTCGACCGCTCCGAGAGCGCGATCAAGGCGGCCCGGGTGCGCAACCGGCGCCACCTCGACGCGGGGCTCGCCGACTTCCGCCTCGGGGCGCTGGAGGACGGCATCGGCGACGGCGGGTACGACAAGGTGTTCGCCGTGAACGTCAACCTCTTCTGGACCCGGTCTCCCGCCGCGGAGCTCGGCCTCATCCGCGCCGCCCTCACCGGGTCCGGCGCGCTCCACGTCTTCTACGAGCCGCCGGGGCGCGCGGACGAGCTGGCGGCGAAGGTGGGCGGCGCGCTCGCCGAAGGCGGCTTCCACGTCACGACGCTGCGCGAGGGCAACCTGCTGTGCGTCAAGGGCGAGGTCACGGCACCCGCCTGACCTCTCACGGTCACGGCGTCCGCTCGGCCTCTCGCGGTTGAACGCCCGTCTGTGCTCTCGCTCGTGGGCGGTCAGAGGGCTCGTTTGACCGTGAACGGCACCAGTTCGCCGAGCCCGCGGACCGTGAGCCGGTCGACCGGGACCAGGCGGAACGCGCGGTCGCCGGTCAGTTCCTCGGCCATGTCCGGGTCGACCAGGATCGTCCCGGGGTGCGCCAGGGCGGTCAGCCTGCTGGCGAGGTTGACCGTGGTGCCGAACACGTCGCCCATGCGGCCGATCACCGGCCCCACCGCCAGGCCCACGCGCAGCTCCGGCATGCCGCGCACCTTGGCGTGCGTGGTCAGCAGCCGCAGCGCGATCTCCGTCGCGTCGTGCGCCTTGCCCGAGACGAACAGCACCGAGTCGCCCAGCGTCTTGATCACCCGGCCGCCGGTCGAGGTGACCACGTCGGCCGACCTGCCCTCGAACTCGTCCACCAGCGCGGCCAGCTCGATCTCGGAGATCTGCCTGCTCAGCCTGGTGAACCCGACCAGGTCGGCGAAGCCGACGGCCAGCCGTACCGCGGTCTTCTCCTGCTCGGCCATCCGGCCGGCCGCGGCGGCGAGCTGCCGCCGCCACGCGTAGACCAGCAGCTTCTCCAGATCGGGCACCACCCGCCTGGCCCGGCGCGTCCACGCCCGCGGCCGGTCGGCGAGCGGCACGCCCGCCTGGTCGAGCGCCTCGGCGCCCAGCTCGGCCTGCGACTCGGCCAGCCGCGCGGTCGCCCGGCCCAGCGAACGGGCCATGAGCAGCACGTGGCCCTCGT
The DNA here is from genome assembly GCF_044456745.1 of Nonomuraea sp. NPDC050790. Classification (NCBI taxonomy): domain Bacteria; kingdom Bacillati; phylum Actinomycetota; class Actinomycetes; order Streptosporangiales; family Streptosporangiaceae; genus Nonomuraea; species Nonomuraea sp. NPDC050790. The sequence goes on from NZ_JBITGF010000001.1 coordinate 653,877, forward strand.
CGTACAGGCCCCTGCTCACCATGCCGAGCAGCGTGCGCAGGGCCTCGACGTCGGAGTCGGTGAACTCCACCGCGTCGTCGGCGACGTTGGCGAAGCCGAGCGCGCGCCAGAACCTGCGCGCGCGGTAGACCGGCACCCCGGCCATCTCGGCGACCTGGTGGCTGGTGTACCGACGGTGCTCGCGGAGGAACGCCTCCGTCAGCCCGTCCTCGCTCGTCACGGCTGCAACCTAACACCCGCCCCAGACCTCCCGTCGATTGAGGAACGAACCTTTCCGTAATAGCTCGTAACGTGGCTCGCATGGAAACGAACATCCGCCCGTTCCGCATCGACGTCCCGCAGTCCGACCTGGACGATCTGCGCTCCCGCCTGACGAACACCCGGTGGCCAGCCCGGCTGCCCGGGGCCGAGTGGAGCAGGGGTGTGCCGGTGGCCTACCTCAGGGATTTGGTGGCGTACTGGACGGACGGCTACGACTGGCGGGCCCACGAGGCGAGGCTGAACAGCTTCCCGCAGTACACCACCGAGATCGACGGGCAGACGGTGCACTTCTTCCACGTGCGCTCGTCCGCTCCGGACGCGCTGCCGCTGATCATCACCCATAGCTGGCCGAACTCGGTCGCCGAGTTCATGAACGTCCTCGGGCCGCTGTCGGAGAGGTTCCACGTGGTCGCGCCGTCGCTGCCCGGGTTCGGGTTCTCGCCGTTCCCCGAGCCCGCCGACGAGCGGCCCTGGAGCGTCGAGCGCGTGGCCCGTACGTGGGCGGAGCTGATGAGCAGGCTCGGCTACGAGCGTTACGGCGCGCACGGCAACGACGCCGGGGCGCTGGTCTCCCCGCAGCTCGCGGCGATCGCGCCCGAGCACGTGGTGGGCGTGCACATCACCGGCGGGGTCGGCATGCCCACGGGCGACCCGGCCGAGCTCGACGGCCTGTCGCCCGAGGACAGGGCGATGATCGAGCACGTGGCGGGCATGCTGTCCGGCACCGGAGGCAGCGGCTACGCCCCCTACCTCGCCGCCCGGCCCCAGACGCTCAGCTACGGCTGGGCCGACTCGCCGGTCGCCCAGCTCGCGTACCTGGTGGAGCGGTTCAAGGAGTTCGACGGCTGGCCGGAAGGGTCCGCGCCCGCCGAGCCCATCGACCGCGACCTGCTGCTGACCAACGCGAGCCTGTACTGGCTGACCGGAACGGGCGGATCGTCGTCCTGGACCTATTACGAGGGGGCGGCGGGCATGCCCATCGACCAGAACGTGGTGCCGACGGGCGTCTCCCACGGCGGACCGGAGGCGTTCCGCCGGATCGCCGAGCGGGGCAACGACATCGCCCACTGGGCCGACAACGACCACCCGAGCCACATGCTCGCGATGGCCGCCCCTGACCCCCTGGTGACCGACATCCAGAAGTTCTTCACCAACCTCGGCCAGGGGCGGACCGCCACCCGGTAGCACGCCCCTCCGTGGTCTCGCGCGATGGCGCCCCGCCTGTGCTGCGGGGCGAGGCCGGTCGAGGTGGTGCGCCCGTGCCACCGCGGCTCGGGTGAGCGGCGCGTGTCGATCACCGCTCTGGCCAAGGGGTGGCGCCCTGGGCAAGGCGGCGCGCCGCCGAGACCGCGGCACGCCTGGAACCCGACGTCCTGGTCGGGGTCAGTCGAGGAGGGCGCGGAGGGCGGCCTGTTCGGGGGTGGGGACGTAGCCCACGTAGTAGTCGTACATGGTCTGGCGGGACAGGCGGGCGGCGAGGGGGCCGTCGCCCGCTCGTACCGCCGCCAATACCTCCTCGTGGTGGCGGATGCTCTGCCGCATCAGCCCGTCCTGGTCCGGCGCGGCGGCGATCTTCTCGGCGACCAGGTTGAGGACGATGGAGCGCACCACGTCGGTGCAGATCTGGATCAGCTTGTTGCCGCTGGCCCTGGCCACCGCGTCGTGGAAGGCGACGTCCGCCGCGCTGAACGCGTCGTACCCGGTCTCGGCCGCGGCGCGCATCGCGGTGATCGCCGCGTCCATCTCCGCGAGTTGCCCCTCGGTACGCAGCCGCGCCGCCAGCAGGTTGGCCGCCGAGTCGAGCGTCATGCGGAAGCCGACCAGCTCGCCCAGCGACAACTGGTCCACCCGCGCCAGCGTCGTCATCGACTTGTGCAGCGCGGCCGGCGTGAACGGCAGCACCTCGGCCCCGTTCGGGTCGCCCGGCCGGGATCGGACCAGTCCGCGGGCCTGCAGCACGCGCAGCGCCTCGCGCACGGTCGAGCGGCTGACGGAGAACTGCGCCATCAGCTCCCGCTCGCTGGGCAGCCGCCCGCCGGGGGCGAGCGCGCCGCTCTCGACGGCCTCCTCGATCTGCTCGACGATGCGCTCGTACGCGCGGACGGTGCGCACCGGTTCAAACCGCGGTCCGTCCATGGAAGAGCCCCCTTGACCCGAGCAGTTGAGGACTGGCAGTGTGCGTAGCCTACTGGTCCGACCAGTGCACTAGCCAGGAGGCTGTTGAACATGAGGCGAATCGGGACCATGATCGCCGCCGGCGGTCTCCTGCTGGCCACGGCGTGCGGCGGTGGCGGGGGCGGCGGCGCGCAGCCGGGCGGGGCGTCGAAGGCGGAGTCGCTGTCGGTCGGGTTCGTGGCCGAGCCGGCCAACCTCGACTTCACCGCGACCGAGGGCGCCGCGATCCCGCAGGCCCTGCTGGTCAACGTCTACGAGGGCCTGGTCAAGCTGGACCAGGAGGGCAAGATCGTCCCGCTCCTGGCGGAGAAGTGGGAGATCTCCGAGGACCGCAAGACCTACACCTTCACCCTGCGCAAGGGTGTCACGTTCACCAGCGGCGCCCCCTTCACCGCCGACGACGTCGTCTTCTCGCTCGACCGCGTGAAGTCGGACTGGAAGCTGAAGATCAAGGCCCAGCTCGACGTCATCGACAAGGTCGAGAAGCAGGGCGACACCACCGCCGTCGTCACGCTCAAGCAGCCGAGCAACGGCTTCCTGTACGCGATGGCCACCCGCCTCGGCGCCATGTTCAGCAGGACCGGCGTCGCCGACCTGGCCAACAAGCCCGTCGGCACCGGCCCCTACCAGCTCGGCGGCTGGAAGCGCGGCGACTCCATCCAGCTCACCGCCAACGGCAAGTACTGGGGCACGAAGCCCGCCATCGCCGGCGTCACGCTGAAGTACTTCAAGGACGCCACGGCCATGAACAACGCCCTGCTGACCGGCGGCATCGACGTCATCTCCAGCGTCCAGGCCCCCGAGTCGCTGGAGCAGTTCTCCGACCCCAACCGCTTCCAGACGGTCGAGGGCACCACCAACGGGGAGGTGGTGCTCTCCCTCAACAACGGCCGCCCGCCGTTCAACGACAAGAAGGTACGGCAGGCCGTACGCCACGCCATCGACCACAAGGCGCTCCTGGACACCGCCTGGGCGGGACGGGGCGAGCTCATCGGCAGCATGGTCCCGCCCACGGACCCGTGGTACGAGGACCGCACCGGTGACTACCCCCACGACGTGAACAAGGCCAAGCAGTTGCTCGGCGGCAAGACGTACAACGTCAAGATGCGCATCCCGAACCTGCCCTACGCCGTGGCCGGCGCCCAGGTGGTCAAGTCGCAGCTCGCGCAGGTGGGCATCACCGCCGACATCGAGCCGCTGGAGTTCCCCGCCCGCTGGCTGGACGTGGTGTTCAAGCAGGGGGACTACGACCTGTCCATCATCAACCACGTCGAACCCCGCGACATAGGCATATTTGCGGATAAGTCGTACTACTTCCGTTACGACAACCCCGAGTTCGGCAAGCTCCTCGCCGACGCCGACAAAGGCACCGAGCAGGAGCAGACCGACAAGCTCCGGCAGGCGGCCAAGCTGCTGTCCGACGACGCCGCCGCCGACTGGCTCTTCCTCTTCCCGAACCTCATCGTCGCGAAGAAGGACGTCACCGGCCTGCCGAAGAACGCCATCGCCGAGTCCTTCGACTTCACCGGACTCGCCAAGCAGTGATCGTCTACCTGGTCAAGCGGCTGGCGGTGCTCCTGGCGAGCACCGCCGTCGCCGGTGTGGCCGTCTTCGCCTTCATGGCGTTGCTGCCCGGCGACCCGGCGGAGATCGCGCTCGGCGTGAACGCGACCCCGGAGGCCGTCGCCGAGCTGCGCAGGCAGTACGGCACCGACCGCCCGCCCGTCACCCAGTTCCTCGACTGGTTCGGCGGCCTGGTCACCGGCGACTTCGGCACCTCCTACGTGACCAGTTCGCCCATTGGCCCGCAGATCGGCGAACGGCTGGCGGTCACCGCGGTGCTCGTGACCGGCGGCATGGTCATCGCGCTGCTGGTGGCGATCCCGGCCGGCGCCTTCGCCGCCGTCCACCACCGCAACCCGCTCGGTGCCGCGATCAGCGCCGTCAGCCAGGTCGGCATCGCCATCCCGGCGTTCCTGGCCGGCATCCTGCTCGTGTTCGTCTTCGCGGTGCAGGCACAGGCCCTGCCCTCGGGCGGCTACGTGCCGCCGGCGGAGGACCCGGCCCAGTGGCTGCTGAGCCTGCTGCTGCCATGGCTGTCGCTCGGCCTGGTGCAGGGCGCCGTCCTGACCCGCTACGTCCGCTCGGCGGTGCTCGACGTCATGCGCGAGGACTACCTGCGCACCGCCCGCGCCAAGGGCCGCGGCCGGATGGGCGCCCTGTGGCGGCACGGCCTGCGCAACGCCGCCATCCCCGTCGTCACCGTGCTCGGACTCCAGTTGGCGACGCTGCTCATCGGCGCCGTGGTCGTCGAGCGCGTCTTCGTGATCCCCGGCCTCGGCGACCTGCTCCTGAACGGCGTCGCCGGCCGCGACCTGCTGCTCGTGCAGGGCGTGGTCATGGTCCTCGTGGTCGCGGTGCTGCTGGTCAACTTCGTCGTCGACGTGGCCTACGCCGCGCTCGACCCCCGGCTGCGAGGTGCGCGATGAGGGGCAGGATGAACGCCGGGCTCGTCGCCGGCGGCGCGCTGGTCGCCCTCGTGGTGGTGGCCGCGCTCGCCTCGTTCGTCTGGACGCCGCACGACCCGACCCTGGTCGACGCGGCCAGGAAGCTCCAGGAACCCGGCGGCGGCTACCCGCTCGGCGCCGACAAGTTCGGCCGCGACACCTTCAGCCAGCTCATGGTCGGCGCCCGCACCACCCTTTACGTCGGCATCGTGGCCGTCGGCATCGCCGCGCTGATCGGCACCCCGCTCGGCCTGGTCGCCGGGATGACCCCGCACGGCTGGCTGTCGGAGCTGGTCATGCGGGTCAACGACCTCGTCTTCGCCTTCCCCGCGCTGTTGCTCGCGGTCATGCTCGGCGCCGTCTACGGGGCCGGCACGCTCACCGCGATGATCGCCATCGGCGTGGCCACCGTGCCCGCCTTCGCCCGCGTCGCCCGCGCGGCGACCATGCAGGTCATGGTCACCGACTACATCCTGGCGGCGCGCGCGGCCGGGCGCGGCGGGCTGGCGATCGCCGGGCGGCACGTGCTGCCGAACATCGCCTCCATGCTCATCGTGCAGGCGTCGGTGTCGTTCGCCATCGCGATCCTGGCCGAGGCGGCGCTGTCCTTCCTCGGGTTCGGCACCCGCCCGCCGACCCCGTCGTGGGGGCGCATGCTGCAGGAGTCGCAGGAACTCCTCTTCTCCACGCCCCGCCTGGCCCTGTGGCCCGGCCTGGCGATCGCGCTGGCCGTCCTCGGCTTCAACCTCCTCGGCGACGGCCTGCGCGACTACCTCGACCCCAAGCTGAGGAGGGTCAGGGAGCGAACCCGACGCAGCGAGCGGAGTGGAGGCCCGACGAAGGAGGGACTCCGCGGAGTGAGTGAGGAGCGGTGAGCGACCCAGTGACACTGCTCAGGGTTGACGGGCTCTCCGTCCGGGCCGGGGACCTCGAACTCGTGCGCGAGGTCTCGTTCGGCATCGCGCCGGGCGAACGCGTCGGGCTCATCGGCGAGTCGGGCTCGGGCAAGTCGCTCACCGCGCTGTCGCTCATGGGACTGCTCCCCGAGGGCGTCACCGCCTCCGGCCAGGCCGTCCTGGGGGAGCACCGGCTGCTCGGCGTGCCCGAGAAGCGGCTCAAGGGGCTGCGTGGCCGTACCGTGTCGATGGTCTTCCAGGAGCCGATGACCGCGCTCAACCCGCTCATGAGGGTCGGCGCGCAGGTGGCGGAGGTGATGACGCTGCACGGCCGCGACCGCGCGGCCGCCCGCGCCCGCACGCTCGACCTCCTGGACCGGGTACGGCTCCCGCACCCCGCCCAGATCGCCCGCGCCTACCCCCACCAGCTCTCCGGCGGCCAGCGCCAGCGCGTCATGCTGGCCATCGCCCTCGCCAACGAGCCCGATCTGCTCATCTGCGACGAGCCGACCACCGCCCTGGACGTGACGGTCCAGAAGCAGATGCTGGAGCTGATCGCCGAGGTGGCGCCCGCGCTGCTGTTCATCACCCACGACCTGGCGGTGGTGGCGGCGATGTGCGAGCGCGTCCTGGTCATGTACGGCGGGCGCGTCGTCGAGTCCGGCCCGATGCGCGAGGTCTTCACCCGCCCCCGTCACCGCTACACCGAGGGCCTGCTGGCCGCCTCCCGCCTGACCCCGCGCGGCACCCGGCTGCCCACGATCAAGGGCAGCGTGCCGCCGGCCGGAGCGTTCCCCGACGGCTGCGTCTTCCGCAACCGCTGCCCCTTCGCCAGCCCCCAGTGCGAGACAGAACCGGCGTTGACAGGAGAGGCCCATGGCTATGCCTGCTGGCACCCCGGTGATTGAGGCCCGCGACCTCACCCGCGTCTACCGCCGCCCGCGGACCTCGCTCACCAGGCCCGGCGCGGCCGTGCACGCGCTGAAGGGCGTCTCGCTCAGCGTGGCCCGCGGCGAGCGCTACGGGATCGTCGGCGAGTCGGGATCCGGCAAGTCGACGCTGCTGCGGCTGCTGTGCGGGCTCGACCGGCCGACCAGCGGCTCGATCAGGTTCGCCGGGCAGGAGATCGTGGGCCGCCGCGACCTGCGCTTCCTGCGCAACGACCTGCAGATCGTCTTCCAGGACCCGATGAGCTCGCTCGACCCGCGCATGCGGGTGCGCGACATCGTCGCCGAGCCGCTGGTCGCGCAGGGCCTGCCGGTCGGCACCCGCGTCGCGGAGCTGCTGGAGGAGGTCGGGCTGCCCGCCTCGGCCGCCGAGCGTTACCCGCACCAGTTCTCCGGCGGCCAGCGCCAGCGCATCGCCATCGCCCGCGCGCTCGCGCCCGCCCCGAAGGTGCTGGTGGCCGACGAGGCGGTCAGCGCCCTCGACGTCTCGGTCCGCGGCCAGATCCTCAACCTGCTCGCCGACCTCGTCGACGCCCACGGCCTCACGCTGGTCTTCGTCTCCCACGACCTGTCCGTGGTCCGGCACGTCTGCGAGAGCGTCGCGGTCATGAGCGAGGGGGAGATCGTGGAGAGCGGGGCCGTGGACGAGGTCTGGGCCGAACCCCGGCACCCCTACACGCGCACGTTGCTGCGGGCCGTACCCACTTTGGAGGGACTTCTGTGATCGAGATCGACGCCGCGGGCGTGGTGGAGTTCACCCAGGCGCTGGTCCGCGTGCCCAGCACCAACGACCCGGCGCGCGGGCGCAACGAGCTGCCCGCCGCCGAACTCGTCGCGCAGAAGATGCGCTCGTGGGGCTGGGAGCCGCTGATCTCCGAGGCGGCGCCCGGCCGTCCCAACGTGGTCGCGGTGGTCGAGGGCGGCCTGCCCGGGCCCACGCTGATGTTCGAGGGCCACACGGACGTGGTGACCGAGGGCGACCTGTCGGAGTGGACCGTCGACCCGTTCGGCGGGGAGATCCGCGACGGCCGGCTGTGGGGGCGCGGCAGCGCCGACATGAAGTCCGGCCTGGCCGCCACCCTCTACGCGGTACGCGCGCTGCAACTGGCTGGACCGTTCCCTGGCCGGGTCAAGGTGTGCGCGCTGGCCGACGAGGAGGGGCTGATGCTCGGCGCCCACCACTTCGTGGACTCGGGGCTGGCCGCCGACGTGGACGGGGCGATCGTGGCCGAGCCCGAGGCGGGCGAGATCTGCGCCGTGGCCAAGGGCGCGCTGCGCCTGCGGGCCGACTTCACCGGCAAGATGGCGCACGGCGCGATGCCGCAGCACGGCCGCAACCCGATCCCGGCCGCCGGCGCGCTCATCGTCGCGCTCGGCGCCTACCAGGAGGAACTGCAGAAGCGCTTCCCCGGGCACGAGCACCTGGGCGAGGTGTACGTCACGCCCACCGTGGCCCGCGCGGGCACCGAGGAGCAGGTCAACGTCATCCCGGTGGCCGCCTCGGTCTTCGTGGACGTCCGCACCCTGCCCGGCATGTCGCACGCCGAGATCACCGCCCGGGTCGGCGAGCTGGCCGCGTTCACCGGGATCGCCGCGCAGGTCTCCGTCCTGGTGGACCGGCCCGCCGTCGAGGTCCCCGCCGACGACCCGGTCGTGGCCGCGCTGGCCGCGGCCCACCGCGCCGTCACCGGGCGGGAGCCGGTCTACGGCGGCGTGCCCGGCTCCACCGACGGCACCGTCCTGACCCACTGGGGCGGCGTCCCCTCCGTCGTGTACGGCCCCGGCGGCAAGTGGATCGCCCACCAGGCCGACGAGTACGTCGAGGTGGCGGAGATCGTCCAGTGCGCCCGCGTGTTCGCCGAGGCCGCCCGCCGCTTCCTCACCCGGGAGCACGCGTGAGGGCGGGCCGGCTCAACGCGCTCACCGACGTGCCGGGCATCCGGGTCGGGCACGCGCAGCGGGTCGGCGGCGGCTACCGCACCGGGACCACCGTGATCCTGCCGCCCGGCGAGGGCGCGGTGGCCGGAGTGGACGTACGCGGCGCGGCTCCCGGCACCCGCGAGACCGAGCTGCTCGACCCGCGCAACCTGGTCGAGCGGGTCCACGCCGTCGTCCTGACCGGCGGCAGCGCGTACGGCCTCAGCGCCGCCTGCGGCGTCATGGACCGCCTGGCCGACGCGGGCACCGGCTTCCCGGTGGAGGGCGGCGTCGTGCCGATCGTCCCCTCCGCCGTCATCTACGACCTGGGCAGGGGCGGCAGCTTCCGCGCCACCCCCGCCGCCGAGCTGGGCGCCGCCGCCTACGACGCGGCCTCGGCGCGGGAGGCGCGCAGCGGCTCCATCGGCGCGGGCACCGGCGCGGTGGCCGGCGGCCTGGCCGGAGGCGTGGGCACCGCCAGCGCCGTCCTCGCCTCCGGCGTCACCGTGGCCGCCCTGGCCGTGGTGAACGCCGCGGGATCGGTCCTCGACCCGGCCGGCGGCCTGCTGGCCGGCGCCCGCTACGGGCTGCCCGGCGAGTTCGGCCGGCTCGGGCCGCCGTCCGCGCGGGAGGCCGACGCCTGGCGGCCGGAGAAGGTCACCAGCTTCAACACCACCATCGGCGTCGTGGCCACCGACACCGCGCTGTCGAAGGCGCAGTGCGGCAAGCTCGCCGGGGTGGCCCACGACGGGCTGGCCCGCGCGATCCGCCCGGCCCACACCATGGTCGACGGCGACACCATCTTCGGCCTGTCCACCGCCACCGGCCCGGGGCCGTCGAGCGAGGAGCTGCAGGACGTGCTGGCCGCGGGGGCCGACGTCTTCAGCCGCGCCGTGGCCCACGCCGTGCTGGCCGCCGCCGGCCGTCCGGAGGCCCCGGCCTACCTCGACGTCTTTCCCAGCGCCCGACTCCCGCAGGAGGAACTTCCGTGAACTGGCCGAGCGGACTGCCGGTGGGGGAGGGCTGGGCGCCCGTCCGGGACACCACCGAGATCGTCTTCCCCTACGACGGCAGCGTGGTGGCCGCCGCGCCGCTGGGCACCCCCGAGCTGGCCGCGCGCGCGGTGGAGGAGGCGCTGGCCGTGGCGCCCGTCATGGCGCGGGTGCCCTCGCACGCCCGCCGTACCGCGCTGACGGGGGCGCACGACGCGCTGGTGGCGCGGCGCGCGGAGTTCGAGCGGCTGCTCGTCCTGGAGACCGGCAAGCCGCTGGTCGACTGCCGGGTCGAGGTGGCGCGGACGATCGTCACGCTGGCCACCGCGGCCGAGGAGGTCGCCAGGCTGCACGGCGAGACCGTCCCGCTGGACCTGCTGCCCTCCGGCGAGGGGCTGACGGGCTTCTGGACCCGGCGGCCGATCGGCGTCGTCGTCGGCATCACCGGCTTCAACTATCCGCTGCTGCTGGCCGCGCACAAGATCGCACCGGCGGTCGCGGCGGGCTGCCCGGTGATCGTCAAACCGGCGCCGGCCACGCCGCTGGCCACGCTCTGGCTCGTCCACCTGCTGCGGGAGACCGGCGCGCTGCCTCCGGCCGCCGTCCAGCTCGTCACGGGTGACGTCGAGGTCGGCCGTACGCTCGTCGAGGACCGCAGGATCGGCGCGGTCTCCTTCACCGGCTCGGCCTCGGCCGGGCACGCCATCGCCCGCAACGCCGCCCCGACCAAGGTCGTGCTCGAACTCGGCTCCAACGCCGCCCTGGTGGTCGCCGCCGACGCCGATTTGGCGGCCGCGGCCGACGCGGTGGTGCGCGGCGGCTACTACGCCTCCGGGCAGGCGTGCATCTCCGTGCAGCGCGTGCTCGTCGAGAAGGCGGTCGAGGAACAATTCCTGCCGCTGCTCGCCGCGCGCATGAAGAGCGTGGTCACGGGCGATCCCCGCGAGCCGGAGACCCGCGTGGCGCCGCTCGTCGACGAGCGGTCGACGGCGCGCGTGCTGGAGTGGGTGGCGGCCGCCGTGGACGCGGGCGCCCGGGTGGTGACCGGCGGGCGGCGCGAGGGCAGGGAGATCGTCCCGACGCTGCTGGCCGGCGTCCCGGACGGCGTGGCCGCCTGGGAGGAGGAGATCTTCGGGCCGGTCGTGTGCGTACGCGCCGTCGCGGACCTGGACGCCGCCTTCGCCACCGTCAACCGATCCCGGTACGGCCTGCACGCCTCCGTCTTCACCACCTCCCTGGCCACGGCGTTCGCCGCGATCGACCGCATCGAGGCGGGCGGCGTCGTGGTCAACGAGGTGCCCGGGTTCCGGGCCGACAACATGCCCTACGGCGGCGTCAAGGACTCCGGCATCGGCCGGGAGGGCCCGCGCTTCGCGATCGAGGAGTTCACCGTCACCAGGATGGCGATCATCCGCCCCTGAGACGTGCGGGCCGGGTCCCGGCCCGCACGGTTTTCCTCAGCCGTGGGAGTCGGCGGGACCGCCGCGCGACAGCGTGGTGAAGCAGGAGGGCCCGTTGGGTCCGTCGAACCTGACGGAGTTGAAGAAGTCGCGGAAGGTGATGAAGAAGTTCCCCTTGTCCCGGGGGCTGGTGACCGCGGAGCAGCCGCCGTAGTCGGCTTCGGAGTAGAGGTGGATCCACGAGTCGGTGCGATTCCAGTCGGACTTGCCCCTGCTGCCCATGCCGAGGGCGGCGAGGTTGGGGGTGTCGCCCTGGATCTCGATGATGTCGCCGGTGCCGTCGAGGCCGGAGAACATGCAGTAGTAGCCGTCGCGGCAGCGGTCATAGCCGTCGGCCGCCTGGGCGGGGGTGCTGGTCAGGGCGGCCATGGCCACGGCCGCGATCGGGAGCGCCAACAAGTGAAACTTCTTGCCCACTGTCCCTCCACTTCTGAAATTTTCTTGCACCTTACCGGCTGCGATCTTGCTTGTGGAAGGTCCGGTAAGGATTTCCTGTCCTGGCCGAACGTGGTTACCTGGTGCACTGGTCGGACCAGTCACTAGAGTGCTGAACATGACGAGCTACGAGGGGTTGTTCCGCCTGGACGGGCGGCGGGCGGTCGTGATCGGCGCCGGCAGCGGCATCGGCCGGGAGTCGGCGCTGGCCCTGGCCGCCCAGGGCGCCGAGGTGGTCTGCGCGGACCGTGACCTGGACGCCGCCACGGAGACGGCCGGGCGGTGCGGCGCGAGCGCGTACCGGGTGGACGTCCTCGACGCCGGGGCCGTGCGCGAGCTGGCCGCGCAGGCGCCCGCCGACGTGCTCGTCTTCACCGCCGCCACCAACGTGCGCAAGCGCCTGCTCGACTACTCCGGCGAGGAGTTCTCCCGCGTGGTGGACCTCAACCTGCGCGCCTCCTTCGAGATCGTGCGGGCCTTCGGCGCGGGCATGGTGGAGCGCGGGCGCGGCTCGATCATCGGCTTCGCCTCCATCCGCGCCGCGGTGACCGAGCCGGGCCAGGGTGTGTATTCGGCGACGAAGGCCGGGCTCGTCCAGCTCCTGCGCACCGCGGCGGCCGAGTTCGGGCCCTCGGGGGTTCGGGTCAACGCGGTCGCGCCCGGCGTGGTCGAGACCCCGCTGACCCGCCAGATCAAGGACAATCCCGACTGGTACGCCGCCTACGCCGCCAAGTCCGCCCTGGGCCGGTGGGCCCGCCCGGAGGAGATGGCCGGCGCCGTCGTCTACCTGGCCGGTGACGCCGCCAGCTTCGTCACCGGCTCCGTCCTGTACGTGGACGGCGGCTGGACCGCCGTGGACGGCCGCTTCGACCCGCCCAACTGACCTGCTCAGGCCGGTTCCAGCCGGGCCTGGAGTGGCCGGCCGTGGACGGTTTCGAACTCGACCACCGTGCGCGTGCCCGCCGGGCGTACGCGGCAGGGCTGCTCGCCCGAGGCGCGCCAGCGGCCCGACAGGGTCACCCGCAGCAGGTGCGGATGGCTCGGGTCGTCCAGCCATCTGCGCGACCACGGGCTGTAGTGGCCGACGTAGCGGCCCCGCTCGTACTGGTCGGGGTCGATGCCGCCGTACAGCCGCAGGTCGGGGTCGCAGACGGCGAGGACGAGGGCGCCGCCCGCCTCCCTGCGGGTCAGCAGCATCGACGGCGTGTCCACCGCGCGCACCAGGCCCTCCCCGGCGGAAAGGCGCTCGAACAGGGCGTACCCGGTGATGCCGCTCGCGCGGTCGGTCACGATGTGGGCGGCCTCGTCGGCCCGGTGCACCGTGTACGGCGCGCGCCCCGGCTCGGCCATCTCGGCGGCGAAGGCGGCCATGCGGCCGGCCGTGGTGTCGACGACCATCGCGTACTCGTACCGGCCGCCCGTGGGCGCTGTGCCGTGCCTGATCCAGGCGGTGGAGAAGTCCCCGGTGGTCGGCGCCTCGGTGGCGTTGTGCCGGGAGGACTGCGTGGTGCGGGTGAGCGCGACCCGCTGGCCGGGGGCGAGGTAGTAGCCGACGGCCTTGTCGTCGAGCAGCCAGCGCGGTGACAGCTCCCGGGCGTCGTGGCCCCAGGGCACCTCGGCCCCGTCCATGAGCAGGGCGCCGCCGGTGCGCGTGGTCTGGAACAGCGTGGTCTCGGTCTCGTCGCGGGTCTCGTCGTTGCCGATGCCGGTCCCGATCGCCACGATCCGGTCGTCGAACAGGAAGACGGACTTCCTGGCCCGGTGCGAGCCCTCGTACTTCGGATGCTCGCGCAGGTCCATCGCGAACATCCCGTTGCGGTCGTCGATGCTGTGCGCCCCGGCGAAGCGGGCGTCGGTGAGCAGCATCTCCTCGATCGCGCCGGTCAGGTCGCCCTTCAGGTCGTCCCAGGAGCGGTGGATCGTCGTGGTGCCGGGGCGGCGGTTCCAGTCGTAGCCGTTGTGCGCGTAGCCGCTGTCGAGGTTGGTGCCCCTGTTCACCACCTGGATCTGGCCGTAGGTGTTGTAGCGGCCGTACCAGTTCGCGCCGACGTAGATCTCGGTGCTCCACAGGTAGCGGTTGTGGCCGCGTACCGTCACCTGCCACTCCGCGCGGCGGTGCACGGCCAGCGCGGCGTAGTTGAGCGCCCACGTTCCCGTGGGCGCCGCCTCGGGCCTGACGCCGCGCGCGGCCAGCCGCTCGGCGATCGCCTTCTGCTGCGGCGTCGGTACGGCCGGCAACAGCCGCAGGAACGCGGCGCCGATCTCGTCGTCCACCTGGGCCAGCCACTGGAAGGGCACCACCGACAGCGCGGTCAGCCCGCTGGGGTTGCGGCCGCTGCAGGAGATGGGCCACTGGGTCCTGCCCGCGTAGACCCGCTGGGCCAGCAGGGCCTTCCTGAGCCAGCCGTAGGAGCGCGCCGACAGGCCGAAGCTGCCGCCGTGCAGCAGGTAGACGACGGGCGCCAGGCCCGCGAAGCCGTCGCGGACGTAGTCGGGGAAGAAGCCGACGTGGTGGAAGGCGGTGCCGTCGACCTTGATGCCGTCCTGGATGCCGTCGGTGGGCAGGAGGGTGGCGTCGAGCCAGTCGCGCAGGGCGCGCAGGTAGGCGACCTGCTCGGCGTCGCCGTCGCGCAGCAGGATCGTGGCGAGCATGCCGCGCACGGTCGTGTTGTAGAGGTCCATCATGCTGCCGCGGGCCATGCGGAAGCCGAACCCGCGAAACATCCGGCCGAGCCCGGTCAGCCAGTCGAGGTCGGCCCGGATCTCCTCCAGCAGCCCCGCCTCGCGAAGGGCCGCGCGCATGAGGTAGACGGAGTCGTAGTAGCCGCGCACGTCGAAGCCGAGGTGGTGGATGGTGCCCTGGCAACTGCCCAGCGTCCAGCCCTGCTCGCGCAGGTGGCGCAGCAGCCGCACGTACAGGGCGGCCAGCGCGGGACGGTCGGGCGGGCTCGCGTGGTGGGCCAGGGCGACGGCGCGCAGCAGGTCGGTGACGGCGCGCAGGGTCGCCGGGTTGACGAACGCCTTCAGCTCGGCGGCGATCTCGGCCGGGTAGATCTGCGCCTGGTAGGCGTGGACGGGTCGGCCGAGCAGGGACTCGGCCTGGGCGGTCAGTCCGGGCACGTCGACCGTGACCGGGGCGCTCAGGTACTCGGCGAGGTAGCGCTCGCGCAGGGTGTGGAGGTCGGTGATCTCGGCCGCCGAGGGCGGCGACATGTCCGGCTTTTTCGTCTTAAGCAGGTGGTCGAAGCGATAGAGCGCCTGCCAGTGCTGGTTGTCGTACTCGTCACCTTCGGGGGCGATGTCCGGCAACTGGTGGTCGCGGCACGGCGCGTCAGGGCGCAGCGGCACGTTGAGCATGAGCTGGTCCAGGTGCAGCACCCCGCCGCGCCGGGGCGCGATGATCCGCAGCGTGTCCATGTCCGGGTGCGGGCGCCCGCGCATGTCGTAGGCGTAGCGCACCCAGGCGGTACGCCACCCGGTGAACCCGAGCCGGAACTCGAACCACACGTCGGTACGCGCCCCGCGCCCGAACTCGAAGCGCACCACGTCGTCGGCCGGTTCGGTGTTGTGGATCCAGACGCAGAAGGCGTCCACGAGGCCCTGCCAGGCCTGGTCGTCGCCGAGCCGGTAGGGGTCGGGCCGCCAGCGCAGCGGAGCCCGGACCGTGATCACGTCGCGGCTGCCGTGCTCCCAGCGCAGGGAACGCGTGCCGCAGACCGCCACCTCGCCCGACAGGCCGAGCCCGGCGCCGGACACCTGGGGCGGCACCGCCGACTCCAGCAGGAACACCGGCGGGTCCATGGCCAGGGCGCGCTGCTCCAGGTCCTGGAGCCCGGCGGTGGCGGCCTGGGCGGAGGCGGGGAGATGGGGGAGGTGGGGGACCAGCAAGGCGCTTGCCGCACCGGCCGCGATGGCGGATCGGCGGGTGATCTCGGGTGCCATGCGCGTATCCAATGCGAAAATTTTCTTCACGTAAAGGCCCAGCGGCGGCACATTCTGCCGCGTGATGGCCGGGTAGTTGGGACCCCATGTCGGGGACGAATTGACGATGAGTTGGGACCTGTGGTCGGCTCGTTACTTATGTTTCTGATGGGTTGATAAGAACCGCTTCCGGGGGATAGCTCTTCGATGTCGTGGCGTGTCCACACCACCACCGCGTTCCTGGCCGTCTGCGCGCTGGTCGTCGTGCCGGTTCCTTCACCGGCTTCCGCGCAGGTCAAACCGGTCATCACACCGGTGCCCGAGGTGGCCGCGCCGCCACAGGACACGGCCGGGAGCGCCGTGCGGAGAGGGCCGTCTCCGGCGGTCGCGGCGGTGCCGGAACGTCCCGTGGGCCCGTCGGCCCCCGAGGTGACCACGCCCGCGGGGCCCGCGCTCGTCGACGAGCTGAGTGCCGCCGCCGATCGGCGCCGCCGGGCCGTACCGGATCTGATTCCGGACACCCGCCAGGCGGGCAGGCTCGCGCTGTCGCGCCCGCTGGCCTCGGTCACCAAGCTGTTCGACGGGCTCGACCCGCTCAAGGGCGTCCCGCTGCTGACCTACCGGCTGTGCGTGAAGACCGGCGAGATCGCCTGCTCGGCCACGCAGCCGCTGGTCAAGCCCGTGGTCGCGGACGTCACCGGCGACGGTTCGCCCGACCTGGCCGCCAACCTGGTGCCCACCGCGGGCGCCGAGGGCGCGGTCGGTCTCGGCTTCGCCACCCGCCGCCTGGGCGAGGAGCCGCTGGAGGCGACGGTCTGGGCCGAGTACGACGGCCGCGTCGCCATCGGCTTCTCCGGCGAGCTGTCGCGCGCCGACGAGGGCACGTTCAGCGTCGACCTGGACGGCAAGAGCGTGAAGGCGAGCGTCAAGCGCACCGAACCCGGCGACCGCCTCGCCACCATCGCCGGGCTGCCGGGCAAGAGCGCGGTCAGCCTGACCCAGACGCCCGCCGCCACCCGCTTCACCGCCACCGCGCGGCTCGACCGCCCGCGCCTGGAGGTGACCAGCTCGTCCCCCGCCAAGCTGGAGGCGCTGGCCGTCACCGGCGGACAGACCACGCAGGTCGTGCTGGACAAGCTGCGCGCCCGCACCACCGTCGAGCTCGTCAGGGGCGCCGCCACCGAGGCGCGCTTCCGCTCCGGCGCCGCCATCGGCCGCGCCGAGCTGCGCACCTACGCCTACCGCGACGGCCGCCTGGCCCGCCTCGCCGAGGTCGCCGTGGACCGCGTGCCGCCCTCCTTCACCGCCCGCTACGGCAGGCAGCGCCTGTCCGTCGAGTCCGGCGCCCCTCGGGCCCGGTCGGCGACGATCACCTACTTCGACCGCGCCGCCGACAAGACCGTCCTGAAAGCCGCGCTGCGCGGGCTGCCCGCCCGCGTCACGCTCCAGCACGACCTCGCCACGCAGCGCGTCACGCACACCTCCAGCTCGGCGCTCGGCCGCTTCGAGATCCTGCTGCAGCGCGACGAGGGGGCGATCGCCAGCCCGCGCGGCGGCCACGTCACCATGATCAAGAACGGCGCCGCCGTCGGCGTGTCCGCCCTCATGAGCGGCCTGTCAGGCTTCGACGTCACCTACGGCGCCGCGCCCCGCGCCCACCTGAAGACCGGCGCGGGCGGCAACTCCTTCACCGGCGCCGCCAGCATCGACGGCACGCACCTGGCCCGCCTGGAGATCTCCAACACGCCCGCCGAGGTGGACGTGAGTCTGGACCCCGCCGCCAGGACGGCCGAGTACACCGCGAAGGGGGTCATCGACACGCTGCGGGCCGCGTACACCAACACCAGGAGCGGCCCGACCGTCGAGGGCACCGTGCGCGGCATCAAGGACCACGTCAAGGCGTCGTGGGAGCTGGGCGAGCGCTCCACCGTCAAGGTCGGCACCGCCTCCAGCCTGCGCGAGATCACCCTGTACGCCAACCGGGCGCACGTCACCGAGACCCCCTCCCGCAAGCCCGGCGCCGAACTGCGCGCGACCCTGACCGGGCTGCGCAAGCGGGTGACGCTGACCACCGGCCCGCGCTCGCTCACCTGGGACGCCGACGCCCCCGTCCGATCCGTCTCCGCCACGGCCAGGGCCGAGGTCGGCGGCCGGGACCTCCGCGCCGCCGCCGAGGTCAAGGACGTGCCCGCCCGCTTCGAGACGTCCTGGGGCCCGGAGGGCTACCGCTTCGACGCCCCCGGCGGCAAGGTCGGCGAAGCCGCCCTCTCGGTCACCAACCACGACGCCGCCCAGGCGCCCACGGGCCCCCACCTGGCCGCCCACTACGACCAGGCGACGGGCGACCTCGACGCCAGCGTCCGGGTGCGGGGCCTGCGCAAGGCCGCCTTCGCCCCGGCGGGCGAGGGCTTCGCGGCCGAGGTACGCGGCACCGCCCAGACCCTGGCCCTGGACGCCGACCTGACGCTGGCCGACCTCCGCTACGGCGCCCTGGGCACCGTGGGCCCGTTCCCCGGCCGCCTGGCGGTCTCGGCGGGCGGCGGCAAGGTCGTCTACGAGGGCACCCGCCTGGACGTGAAGGGCCAGATCTGGCTGGGCAGGACCACCGCCTTGGGCGCCCTCCGCCCCGCCCCCGCCCTCAAGCACGGCCTCTCCCTGACCACCGCCCCCGCCCCGGCCGCCTCCGGGGCCGGGAACGGGGCGTTCTGCGTGGTGGGCAAGGGGTGCTTCGGGGTGCGGGCGCATGTGGATCTGACCGGGCTGCCCGAGCGGGTCACCGTGGACACCGCCGCCAAGACGTTCACCTTTTCCGGCTACCGGCCCAAGACCAGAACCCTGCGCCTCTACCTCCACAGCACCGCCCTGGCGCAGGTCAAGGCGTCGGCCACCCTGCGCGGCCTGCCGGAGCGGATCACCAGGATGGACCTGGGCCCGTTCGAGGCGGGCAACGCCGCCTACCGGATCGAGCCCGCCGCCACCCTGGGCTCGCTCGACCTGCGGGCCGAGTCGGGTGACGTCAGGGGCAGCCTGTCGATCGACCCGGTGCCCGCGGCGGTAGCCGTACAGGGGAGCTATGGGGCGCAGACCCGCGTCCGGGTGCGGAACTCCGCGGCCGTGCGGCGGCTGGCGGCGAAGGTGACCGTGAAGGGGAAGGGGAGCGGCGAGCTGCGGCTGGGGGACGTGCCCAAGACGTTCGCCGTGGACGCCGACGCCTCGGCCGCCGGGCTCAAGGTGCCCGCGGTGACCTACAAGGCCGACGCGGGGACGCTGGACGGGTTCATCGGCGTCGAGCGCGGGCTGGCCGATCCGAGCGGGAGGCTGGGGGACGTGTCGCTGGCCGTACGGGACCTGGCGGCGGAGACGACCGTGCGGCTGAACCCCGACCACTCGCTGGACCTGGTCTCGCGGCCCAAGCCGACCGGCCTGCTGGAGGTGCACGCGGGGCTGACCGTCGAGGCCGTGGCGCCGCAGCGGATCGCCGTGAGCAAGGAGGTGCCGCACGCGGCCGGGTTCCTGAGCTACCACGTCGGCGGCGCGTTCGGGCTGGGGCGCAGCACAGTCGAGGACCTCTCGCTGGCCATCAAGGGCCTGACGTGGCTGAAGATCAGGCCGGGGAAGGTCCCGTTCGGGCTGAAGGCGCCGCCCGCGCTCGGGTACGTGGCCCCGGGGTTCGAGGGCCGGTACGCCCGCCTCGACCTGCGCGCGAAAGGCGTCGACCTGCGCCCGGACGTACGGCTGGACGTCAGGCTGAGCAGGAAGATCGGCGAGGACCTGTTCAAGGAGAGCGTCCGCCTGGCCCCGACCGGCGACCTGGCGCTGCGCCGCTACGACCAGCGCATGCGCCGCATCGGCGCCAAGCAGCGCATCAGCACCGCCGGGGTGCAACTGGCCTGCCTGACGCTGGACGCCAAGCCGGGCTTCGCCGCGGGCGGCGCCAACGCGATCACGCTGCGCGGCGCCGACGGCCAGCAGATGGTCTCGCTGCTCGACCCCGGCGGCCGCACCCCCGACTACGCGGTGGACCTGCTCACGCACTTCATGTCGCCGTTCCCCGGCGCGGACTGGCAGGTGGCCGGGGTGAAAGCCGGGAAGTGTGGCTGAGGAACGCCGGTATCTGACTTACTAGAGGAGGACGTGTCGCTGAGTCGCGGGAGCTGACCGATGGGCGAGCCGCTGCGCGTGGCCGGACGGGCCGTGCACGAGCTCCTGGACAGGCAGAGGGTACGGCTGGCGGGCGAGCTCGTCTCCGGCTTCGTGGCCGAGATCCCCTTCTACCGTGAGCTGCCCGCCGAGGAGCTCAGCGACGACATCTTCCGCATCACCGAGGAGAACCTGCGCCTGGTGTCGAGGCTGTTTCGCGAGCGGCGCCCGCCCAGGCCAGAGGAGCTGGAGCCGTCCTGCGCCTCGGCCGCCCGCCGGGCCCAGGAGGGGGTGCCGCTGGAGGCGATCCTGGCCGCCTACCACCTGGGCGCGGGCCGTATCTGGGACCTCGTGACGACCGGCGCCCGGCCTGAGGAGGTGGCGGACGCGCTGGCCGCGGGCCGGATCATGCTCGGCTACACCGAGGCCGTGACCACCGCCGTCTGTGCCGCCTACCAGCAGGAACGCGAGAGCATGGTGAGCCAGGACCAGCACGCCAGGCACGCCGCCATCACCGCGCTGCTCAGCGGCGAGACGCAGGCGGGGGCGGGCATCCGGCTGGCCGCCCGCTACCTGGTGCTGGCGGTGACGCTGGGCGCGCACCCCGACGAGCGCTTCGGCGCGGTCGCCGGGCGGCGCAAGCTCCACCGGGTGCGCGACGCCGTGCAGAAGCGCACGGCCGAGCCGGTGCTGTCGCTGCTCGAACCGGCCGGCGGGCTCATCCTGGTGCCCGACCTCGACTGGTGCGCCGCGTCCCCGCTGGTGGCGGAGATGGCGCGGGCGGCGGGGGTCGAGGTGCGGGCGGCGGCCGAGGTCGCGGCGCCGGAGGGGGTGGCCGCCGCGGCGCGGCTGGCGCAGGAGGTGCTGGACGTGGTCCACCTGTTCCACCACCCGCCCGGCCTCTACCGGCTGGCCGACGTGCTGCTGGAGTACCAGCTCACCCGGCCGAGCGAGGCGATGAGCGGGCTGGCCACACTGCTCGACCCGCTCACCGACAACCCCGACCTCCTGCAGACGCTCACCGTCTACCTGGAGACCGGCCTCGACCGCCGGCGTACGGCCGAGCGGCTGCACGTCCACCCCAACACCGTCGACTACCGGCTGCGCCGGGCGGTCAGCCTGACCGGGCTGGACCCGGTGGACCCGGCGCAGTTGCAGAGCATCGGGGCGGCGCTGGCCGCCCGGCGGGTCACGAACCGGCCGGGACCTCTGCCGGGCTCCGCCGCCTGAGCAGGAAGCCTGCCACGGCCGCGGTGAAGAACATGATCACGCCGTAGGTGGCCGACGGTACGGCCATCTGCGGGATGGCCAGCAGCCCCATCGCCACCGTGATCGACAGGGTGGCGTTGTGGATGCCGATCTCCATGCAGGAGGCGATCGCCTGCTCGCGCCCCACCTGGAACAGGCGCGGCGCGTAGTAGCCGACCGCCAGGCTGAGCACGCTGAAGACCAGGGTGATCAGCCCGACGTCGCGGATGTAGCCGCCGATGTTGGCGCGCTCCTGGAGCACCACGCCGACGACGACCAGGAAGAGGATGACCGCCGAGGCGATCTTGACGGGCTTGTGCATGCGCTCGGCGAACGCCGTGAACCGCGCCCGCACGAACATGCCGATCGCCACCGGCACCAGCACGAGCGCGAAGACCTGCAGGCTCTTGTCGAACTGCAGGCCCAGCGCGCCCGCCTCGGCGCCGAAGTAGCCGATGGCCAGGTTCGTCACCAGCGGCATCGTGAACACCGCGAGCACCGAGTTGATGGCGGTCAGCGTCACGTTGAGCGCGACGTCGCCGCCGAACAGATGGCTGTAGAGGTTGGCGGTGGTCCCGCCGGGGGAAGCGGCCAGCAGCATCATGCCCACCGCCAGCACGGGCGGCAGGTCGAACAGCAGCACCAGGCCGAGGCACAGTGCCGGGAGCACGAGGATCTGGCAGACGAGCGCGATCACGCTCGCCTTCGGGTAGGCCAGCACGCGGCGGAAGTCCGCCACGGTCAGGCCGAGCCCCAGGCCGAGCATGATGATGGCCAGGGCGATGGGCAGGAGGACGCTGGCAAGGCTCATAGAAGGGGGGTCCTGACTGTACGGGTGACGATGGCCGCGAAGTTCCGCATGCCGAGGGCGTTCGGATGGAACGGCGTGGCCGCCGACGCGGGGACGTAGGGCTCGATCCAGCGGACGCTGGGGGACTTGCAGGGGTCGTGGCCCTCGCTGGGGGTCTGGAAGTCGACGAAGCCGACTCCCTGTGCCGCCGCCTGCTCCCGGAGGGCCTGGTTGAAGTAGGCGAGGGTGGCGCGGATGTAGTTGGCGTCGACGGCCAGCACCGGGACCCGGGGCCAGCAGCCGTTTCTGGGGGCGTAGGTGCCGTAGCCTACGACGAATATCCTGGCCTGCGGCGCGCGGCCGCGGATGTCGCGGATGAGCTGGTCGAGGCGGGGGCGCAGGGCGTCGGTGCCGTCGCGGAAGCGGTCGCGGCCGTTGTCCTGGTACTCGTCGTGGCACGGGTCGCCCGGCAGCAGGCTCAGGCAGTCCTCGATGAAGCCGGTCAGGTCGAGGTCGTTGGCGCCGATCTGGACCGTGACCAGGGTGGCGTCCGGGCCGACGGCGTCGAGCTGGGGCGGCACGCTGCCCAGGTCGGTGCGCTGCGACTCGTACATGTCCTGGATATCGGCGCCGGAGCACGTGACGTCACGCAGGGACGCGCCGAGATCCCTGGCCGACAGGTGCGCGTAGTTGCGGTCGGAGCGGAAGCAGCCGAGCTGCGGCAGGATCTGGTTGGGGATGAGCGGGCCGGAGGCGGCCGAGTCGCCGAGCGCCACGTACACCTCGGCCGCGGCGTGCGCGGGCGGCGCCAGGGTCAGGACGAGGGCGGCGGACGCGCACAGGGTAAGTAATCGACGGATCATCATGCACTCCCTAGCGTCGGAACGGACCGGTGACTTCGTAGGTGATACCGCCCGTGCCGGCCGCCTCGCCGCTGGTGCCGCGCTGGGAGGAGAAGTACAGGCGGCTGCCGTCGGGCGAGAAGGCCGGGCCGGTGATCTCCGAGCGCGACTGGCCGTCCAGGCGCATGATCGGGGCCACGACCCGGTCGGGCGTGATGACGTTGATCTCCATGTTGCCACCGTCCTCGGCGACGTAAAGGTCGCCGGAGCGGCTGCCGGTGATGTTGTCGACGCCGTCGAGCGAGCCGCCGCCCTCGTAGACGGTGCCGAGCACGTTGCGGCCGGCGTCGTAGAACCACACCTTGCGGTCGCCCTTGGCGGTGAAGTAGCAGACGCCGCCGGCGTAGTGGCAGCCCTCGCCGCCGTTGAAGTGCAGCGCGTCGCTCACCTGGTGCCTGGTCTGGCGTTCCAGTACGGCGGGGCCGGGATCGGGCACCCGCTTCCAGGTGGGCCCGGCGCAGAGCACGTCGAGACGGCCGCTCGACAGGTCGCCCCAGGTGTTGGGGACGAACCGGTAGAAGCAGCCGTCCGACTCGTCTTCGGTCAGGTAGATGACCCCGTGGTCGGGGTCGCAGGCGGCCGCCTCGTGCTTGAAGCGGCCCATGGCGTTGCGTGGCTGGGCGGAACGCACGCCGTACGGGTCGGTCTCGTAGACCCTGCCGCGGAAGATCTCCTCACACGACAGCCACGTGTTCCACGGCGTGGCTCCGCCCGCGCAGTTGAGGTTGGTGCCGGACAGGATCCGGTAGGCGCGCTCCACCGACCCGTCGGCTCTGAACTTGATGGCCGAGGCGCCGCCGGCGAGCGGGATCTCGGAGTTGGAGACGTAGATCCAGCCGGTGGCGTCAGGGAAGCAGGCGCCGCCGTCGGGCGCCGGATGCCACCGGGTGCCGCCGACGGTCTGGCCGGAGCGGGCGATGATCCGTCCGGTGAACCCGGCCGGTAACGCCATGCCGTTGGCGTCGGGCGGGCCCAGCGGGCCGTAAGGGCTCAGGCCCGAGGAGGCGTGGGCGGCCTGTTGCCAGAGTGAACCGGAGAAGGCGGCGGCGGAGACGGCGAGGAGGAAGGTGCGTCGCTGCATGGCACACACCATGAGGCGGGCTCGCGGATCTGTGAATTGGGTGGGGCGGCAAACCTGCGCCGGGTTTCCTGTGACCCATCACAAAGGCCCTTGACGCCGGTGAAGGCGGCCTGGTCAGTCGACTCCGGGGGCGAAGAAGCCCATCGACATCTCCTTGCCCGCGGCGACCTCCTCGGGCGTGGCCGTGCCGGACGCCGTGATGGCCGCCTCCCAGGCGATCACCGACGCGAGGGAGTAGCGCTGGGCCTCCTCCGACCCCGCCGCCTCGACCGGGTCGTCGCTCTCCTTGACCTCGCCGGCCAGGAACAGGGCGAGGCCGAGCAGGGCGCCGTCCCAGCCGGGGCCGACGGTGAACGCGCCGGCGCCGCTCTGGGCCATCGCCAGCGGGACGGTGTGCTCCAGGACGAAGTCGGTGCGCTCGTCGCCGGCGGCGCTCAGCCGTACCTCGACGAGGCTGTCGGGGCCGCCGAAGCTGACCTTGTAGCGGGCGGGCGGCTCGCACTCCAGGATCTCGCCCCCCGCGTTGCCTTCGAGCTGGAACGTTCCGCCGACGCGCAGGTCGCCGCTGATCGGCATGAGCCAGCGCTTGATGCGGTCGGGGTCGGTCAGGGCGTCCCAGACGTCGTCGAGGGCGGCGTCGTAGCTGCGGCTCATGACGACGCAGACGCTCTCCTCGTCGCGGGTGACCTCGCGGCGGGTGGCGTTGATGTGGGCGGCGATGTCGATCATGGTTCTCTCTTCTCGTCGGATTCTTCCGCGGTCTTGCGGCGCTCGCGCTTTCCGCGGGCGAGTTCGGTGGCCAGGGCGTCGAGGTGCTGGGCCCAGAACCTGCGAAACGGCTGCAACCACACGTCGACCTCCTGGAGCGGGGCGGCGTTGACGGTGTAGAGCCGCCGCACGCCTTCAGCCCGCACGCTGGCGAACCCCGACTCCCTCAGGACGCGCAGATGCTGGGACACGGCCGGCTGAGAGATGCCGAACTCCGCCTGGATGGCGGCGGTCAGCGAACCGGAGGTCTGCTCGCCGCCGGCGAGCAGCTCCAGGATCCGGCGCCTGACAGGGTCGCCGAGGACGTCGAAGGCGTGCACGGCCTCACTATGGCAGGCTCTGCTTATATTAGTCAACTCTTATATAAGGGGATTAAATCGGTGGCGCCGCGCCCGCCCGCCGCGTAGCGTCGATCCCCTCCCCACCTACCACCTGAACCGGACGGAACCGTGTCTCGTCACCGTCCGATGGCTGCCCGGGCGCCGATCCACGTCGGCTGACCGGCAGGGCCCGTGGGCTACCCGCCGCGACGGGCGCCTTCGTCCAGCAACCGCCTGATCGCCTCGGGCGGCTGCACGCCGGAGACCGGCCGGCCGCCGTCGATCACCAGGGACGGCACGCCCGCGACGCCCTGGGCGGCGGCCCGCCGCTCGTCCTCGCGCACCCGCTCGGCGTAGGCGCCGGCGGGCAGCGCGCGGCCGGGCAGGACCTCCTCGCGCAGCGCGTCCAGGACCTCGGGGTCGGCGATGTTCGCGCCCTCGGTGTGGTAGGCGCGCAGCAGCCGCTCCATCGTCTCCTCGCCCTTACCGTGCTCCTGGCCGAGCTTCCAGAGGCGGTGGGCGTCGAAGGTGCTCACGGGCCTGGCCAGGTGCAGGTTGAGCTCCAGTCCGTCGGCCGCGCCGGTCGTCCTGATCAGCTCGGTGCGGGCCGGGGCGCGCTCGCCCCACCACCGCCGCATCGCCTCCTCCGCCGTGGGCCCCGGCGTACGGTCGGCCTCCGGGTCGAGCTCGAAACTACGCCACACGATCTCCGGCGGCTCGGCCAGGCCGTCGAGCGCGCGAGACAGGCGGCGCTTGCCGATGTAGCACCAGGGGCAGAGGATGTCGGCGTAGATCTCCAGTCGCATGACCGGCATCCTGCAACCTCAAGCGCGGTTGAGCTCAAGCCGGGCCGAGGTAGCCGGGCGGCGGCCGGACACCCGCGGGCGTGCCGGTCTCGCGCCCGGCCAGGAACGAGCGCAACGCCTTCAGGTACGGCCCCGGCCGATCCGCGTAGACCGCGTGCCCGGCGCCCTCGACGTAGACCAGCCCGCCCGGCGGATAGTCCCGGATCGACGACCACGTCTGGAAGTCGCACGACCCCTTGACCACCAGCACCGGCACGTCGCGGTTACCGGGCGGCTCGACGTCGCGCGGCGCCAGGCTCGCGTAGCCGCCCGCCCCTCCGGGCCGCGCCGCGCGCCCGGCCCCCGGGCAGTGGTAGGAGGCGGCGGACCTGGCGCGGTCGAGGCGGGCGTCCAGCTCGCCGTCCCCGGCGAAGGCGCGCGCCGCCCGGGGCTCCACGCGCAGCAGCGCGTGGGTGACCAGCATGCGGGCGTCGACGGCCGGGCCCCGGAGCGTCTCGCCGGGAGCGGGGAAGCCCAGCAGGGTCGGCGGGGGGCGCAGCGGCGCGGGGGAGGAGAAGACCACCCGCTCCACCTTGCCGGGGAAGGCGCCCAGGTAGGCGGCGGCCAGCCGGGCGCCCTCGCCGTGGCCCACCAGGACGAGGCGCTCGGCGCCCAGTTCCTCGCGGATCGCCTCCAGGTCGGAGACGTCGCGGGGCAGGCCGTACCCTCTGGGGTCCTCCAGGCGCTCCGAGCGCCCGGTGCCGAGCGCGTCGTAGACGTAGACGTCGCGCCCGCCGCCGGCCAGCCGCCCGAAGAACGCCGCGTCCCCGGCCAGGTCGCCGTGGCCCTCCAGCACGACCACCGGGGCCGCGCCCGCCTTCTCCGCCGCCACCCGCACGTACGCCAGCCGCGAGCCGGTCGGCAGCTCCCACTCCCGCTGGCCCTCGACCCGGGCGGCCGGCGGCGGCGTGCCCGCGGGCTCGGTCAGCACCTGCCCGCACACGTGCCAGACGACCACCGCCTCCACCCCGAGCAGCGCCGCCGCCCGCACCCAGCGCGCCCACGCGATGCCGGGGCGCGGCACGCACAGCAGCAGCCCGAGGTAGAAGACCGAGGCGAAGACGGCCAGGCCCGCGACGCTGAACACCTGCGGCCCCGCCATCACCGTCGCCATCCCGGCCACCGTGGCCAGGCCGAGGACCGGTGACAGCGCCAGCACGGCCAGCCCGCAGACCAGCCGCCCCGCCACACGTAAGAAACGCCTCACACCGGCCGAAACTACCGACTCGCGGCCACTGAGGGGGGTGGGATAGCGGTTTCCGGGGTGAATGCGGTGAAATATCCGGGAACTCTACGAGAGGTTTGGTGATCCCCCGTGCCGCTGTTCGACCTGCCGCTGGAACGCCTGCGCGCGTACCGGCCCGAGCGCGACGAGCCCGCCGACTTCGCCGCCTTCTGGGACCGCACCCTGGCCGAGGCCCGCGACTTCCCCGCCGACCCCGTCTACACCCCCTACGACCTCCCGCTCGCCGGGGTCGAGGTGTTCGACGTCCAGTTCTCCGGCTGGGGCGGCGACCGGATCAACGGCTGGTTCATCGTGCCGCGCGGCGCCGAGGGGCCGCTGCCGTGCGTCATGCACTACATCGGCTACAGCGGCGGGCGCGGTTTCCCCCACGACCACCTTCTGTGGCCGAACGCGGGCTACGCGGTGTTCGTCGTGGAGACCCGCGGCCAGGGCGGCGCGAGCGTGGGCAGCCCCGGCGCGACCGCCGACCCGCGCGGCGGCTCCTCCGCGCAGGCGCCGGGCATGATGACCCGCGGCATCCTCGACCCGGAGGAGTACTACTACCGCCGCGTCTTCACCGACGCCGTCCGGGCCGTGGACGTGGCGCTCGCCCATCCCCTCGTGGACGCCGCCCGCGTCGTCGCCTCGGGCGGCAGCCAGGGCGGCGGCATCGCGCAGGCGGTCACCGGGCTGCGCGAGGACGTGGCGGCGGCGCTGATCGACGTGCCCTTCCTGACCCACTTCCGGCGCGCGCTGGAGATCACCGGCCGCGATCCGTACCAGGAGATCGTCCGCTTTCTGGCCAGCCTGCGCGGCGACGCCGACCGGGTCTTCCACACGTTGTCGTACTTCGACGGGCTCAACTTCGCCGCCCGGGGCGAGGCCCCCGCTCTGTACTCGGTGGCGCTCATGGACGACGTCTGCCCGCCCTCCACCGTCTTCGCCGCCTACAACCACTGGGCCGGACCCAAGGAGATCACCGTCTGGCCCTGGAACCAGCACGAGGGCGGCGGCGGCTTCCAGCGCGAGGAGCAGGTGCGCTACCTGTCCAAGCTGTTCACGTCGTGAGGACGGGCGGGGCCCCGGCCAGCGGGGCCCCGCCCGCGGGTCACGCGGGCTTCTCCATCACGACGAAGGAGACTCCGCCCTGGTCGTCGGCGCCGGCGTCCAGGGACTTGTCCTCCAGGACGCTCGCGGCCACCGGGTCGAGGTAGACGCGGGCGCCCTCGGTCTCGACGACCTCGTCCAGCGGCTCGGGCGCCGAGGCCAGCGTCAGGGTCAGCGAACCCGCGCTCTCGCCCTTCGACGAGATGCGGACGCCGCTCTGCTCCGGCTCGGGCGTGGTCGCGGTGAGATCCCGGATGGCCTGGGCTGCGGTAGGTGTCAGGGTGAGCACGACGGCTCCTCCTCGTTCTCGGCGTGCATGAGTTGCCTGCCCTTCCCGCTATCGGGCGGCCCAACCATCCTGACGAAAATTCTTTGCCCGCCGTGACCGGCGGGATCATGGCCGGTCGGCGGCCTCGAAGGAGACCACGAGCCGGGTGTCGCGCTTGTCGATCACCAGCGCGCCGGCGGGCGGACTGGCGGCGCACGGCAGGTCCTGCGCCTCGACGCGCACGCCCGTCGTGGCCGGGCGACCGGCCGCCTCCCAGGCGGCCACGTGCCCGGCCAGGGCCGCGGCGAGCTCCGGGCCGCGCGGGCCGAAGCCGAGCGCGGCCAGTTCGTCGTCGAGCACCGCCAGCCCGTCCTGCACGGCCAGACCGGCGGTCATCCGCACGCCGCCGTGGGCCACCGGCGCGGGCGGCAGCAGTCCGGAGCCGCCGTAGAGCGTGAACCAGCGCGGATCGTGAACCGCCAGCCAGAGGCTCAGTCCCACGCTGACCTCGCCCATCCCGGCCCGCACGCCGGTCGCCACCCCGGCCGAGGGCTCCCGCGAAAGCGCCAGCGCCACGTCGCCCACCTCGCGCGGCCTGGGCAGGAACATCGTGAGCCCCTCGGCGACCTGCCACAACCGCTCCGGCCCCGCCGCCGTGCCGCGCATCCGCATGAACCCGGCCGGTACCACCGAGACGCTGCTCCAGCGTCCCGGCAGGCGCTCGAAGGCCGCCGAGACCTGCACCCCGCGCAGGTCGAGCGGGGCGACCAGCCGCCCGTCCGGTGCCAGTTGCGCGGCCCAGGCGGGCGCGAGGTCCCAGACGCCCACGGTGGCGATGATCCGGTCGTACGGCGCGCCGCCCGGGAAACCGGCCGCCCCGTCCACGCACTCCACGCGGACCTCGGGGTATCCGGCCGCCGCCAGGTGGTCGCGGGCCTGCCGTACCAGATCGTCGTCGATGTCGACGGTGGTCACCCGGCCGCCGGGCGCGGTCAGCGACCACAGCAGGGCCGCGTTGTAGCCGGTGCCGGCGCCGATCTCCAGCACCCGGTGGCCCGGCTCCAGGGCGAGCTGGTCGAGCATCGTGGCCATGATGGCCGGCTGGGAGGAGGAACTGATCGGCTGGCCGTGCTCGTCGCGCTTGGTGACGATGGGCTCGTCGCGGTAGGCCTCGCGCGGGTCCACCTCCGGCAGGAACAGGTGCCGCGGCACCGTGCGCAGCGCCTCGGCCACCCGCTCGCTCATCCCGGCCTGCTGCAGCAACTGCCGGACCATGGCCTCGCGCGCCTGCTTCATGGGTTGATTATCACGCCTGTCCGCCCTTCTGCTAGGAATGCGCACGTGCTTAACGGAGACCGCGTGCGCATGCGCGCCATCGAACCGTCGGATGCCGTCCACCTGCTGCGCTGGCACACCGACCCCGAGGTGATGCGCTGGCTGGAGGACCCGTACCCGCCGTCGCTGGCCGCGCTGACCCGGCAGTTGGAGGAGCGCAAGCCCGACTCCTACGAGAGCCTCACGCTCATGATCGACGGCCTGGACGGGCGCACGGTCGGCATCTGCGCGCTGCGCGGCGCCGAGCCGGAGACCGGCGACGCCACCCTCGACATCTACCTGGGCGAGAAGGACACCTGGGGGCAGGGCTTCGCGACCGACGCGATGCGGGTGATCTGCCGCTACGGCTTCCAGAAGATGCGCCTGCACCGCATCAGCCTCAGCGTCGTCGCCGAGAACGCCGCGGCCCGCCGCGTCTACGAGAAGGTGGGCTTCGTCGAGGAGGGACGGCGCCGCGAGTCGTTCCGCCGCGACGGGAAATGGCACGACCAGATCCTCATGGGGCTGCTGGCGAACGAACTGCGCTGAGCCCGAACGCGGCGGCGTTCTGCCCGGCCCAGGCGGCGAACGAGCGCGGCTCGCGGCCGAGCACCCGCCGCACGTCCGGGCTGATCCTCTGCTCCTCCGCCGTCGGCGTGCCGAGGATGTTCAGGGTGCCCTCGGCCACCGCCTCGGGCATGAACGCGAGCATCCCGGCCTTGGCCTCGGCGCGGGTCAGCTCGGTGAAGGCGATCTCCTCGCCGAGCGCCTGGCCGAGCTCCGCGGCCATCCGCCTGACCGTGATCAGCTCCGGCCCGGTGAGCACGTACGTCCGCCCGTCGTGCGCGGGCTCGCGCAGCGCGGCTGCCCCCACCTCGGCGATGTCGTCGGGATGGATGACCGGCAGCGGCACGTCGGCGAACGGCGCGAAGACCGCCCGCCGCGTACGCACCGACTCGGCCCAGGCGTAGGCGTTGGAGGCGAACCCGCCGGGCCTGATCACCGTCCAGCCGAGTCCGGCGGCCTTGGCCTCGTCCTCGAAGTGCCGCATCCGCAGCCCGTGACCGGCGGAGTCGGGACGGGTGGCGGCCGACTGCGAGCTCAGCACCACGACCCGGCCCACGCCCGCCTCCTTGACCGCCGCCATGACCGCGGCGTCCGCCTCGGGCGCCAGCGTGGGCGGCACCATGAGGAAGACCGCCTCGGCGCCACGCAGCGCCGGGCCGAGCGTCGCGGGGTCGGTCAGGTCGGCGGCGGTGGTGCGGACGCCTTCGGGCAGGCCGGCGGCGTCGATCCGGCGGGCGACGGCCGTGACCGGCTCGCCGGCGGCGTGCAGCGAGTGGACGAGGGCGCGGCCGACGTTCCCCGTGGCTCCGGTGACAACGTACATGGGTCTCTCCAGCAAGTTAGTTAGTTGGCTGACTGAGAAAGACCGTAGCACAGGTTCGCGGCTATAGTGAGTCAGGTGACTGACTTGAAGGGTTCCGCGCGGGTGCGCGCGGCCGGCGCCAAGCGGCGGCGGCTCATGAGCGCCGCCGCCGAGGTCGTCCACCGGCAGGGCGCGGAGCGGACCACGATCGCCGACATCGCCCGCGCCGCCGACGTGCCCGTGGGCAACGTCTACTACTACTTCAAGACCAAGGACGAACTCGTCGCCGCCGCGCTGTCGGAGCACGAGCGGCGCCTGGGCGAGCTCACCGGCCGCCTGGACGAGCTGCCCGACCCGCGCGCCAGGCTCAAGGGGCTGGTCGAGGCGTGGGTGAGCCAGCGCGAGACCGCCGC
Source organism: Nonomuraea sp. NPDC050790 (assembly GCF_044456745.1). Classification (NCBI taxonomy): domain Bacteria; kingdom Bacillati; phylum Actinomycetota; class Actinomycetes; order Streptosporangiales; family Streptosporangiaceae; genus Nonomuraea; species Nonomuraea sp. NPDC050790. The sequence goes on from NZ_JBITGF010000001.1 coordinate 685,178, forward strand.
GCGCTACGGCTGCCCGACCGGTACCCTCGCCGCCGAGCTCGGCAAGCGCGCCGACGCCGGGCTCGACGCAGAGGCGGGACGGGTGATCGGGCTGCTGCTCGGCTGGGCCGAGCGCCAGTTCCGCGCGCTCGGCCTGCCCGAGCCCGACGGCCTCGCCCTCACCCTGGTCGGCGCCTACCAGGGCATGTCGCTCCTGGCCGAAGCCCTGCGCGACCCCAAGATCATGGACCGCGAGGGCGCCCGCCTGCTGACCTGGCTGGACTCCCTACAGCCGTAGGGGCCCTTGGCGCTGGACTCCCCGCGTCCGTTGGGTTCCCGGCCGGACTCCCGCGTCCGTTGGGTTCCCGGCCGGACTCCCGCGTCCGTTGGGTTCCCGGCCGGACTCCCGCGTCCGTTGGGTTCCTGGCTGGGCTGCCTGCGGGCTGTGGGGCCCCGCCGTACCCCGCCCTCCGCGGTACGGCGGGGCGCGGGGCTCAGGTCGTGAAGGCGGGCATGATGCGGTCGTGGATCAGCCGGAGCTGGGTGTCCACGTCGGCCACGTCCGGCAGGTCGCGGCCCATGAACTGCTTGACCAGCGTCGCGTCGGTCACCGCGAGGATCATGTGGTTGACCCCGGCCGGCTCGATCTCCCGCTTGATCTTGGCCACGCACTCCTCCGGCGTACCGGCGATCGACAGGCGTTCGCCGATCTCGGGCGTGGTGAGCTCGATGGCGCGGGCCAGGTCCCCGGCGCCGAGCGCCTCCACCACGGGCTTCATGGCGTTGGGGTTGACGCCGTTGCGCTCCAGTTGCTCGGCGGGCATCGACGAGGCGTACAGGCCGACCATGCTGCGGGCGGCCTCCTTGGCGACGGCCGAGTCGGGGCCGGTGGCGAAGACGACCCAGGCGCCGATGTCCAGCGTGGCCGGGTCCTTGCCCGCCTTCGCCGCGCCCGCGCCGAACTGCTCGACCAGGTAGTCGTAGGCCTCGCGGGTGTAGCTGAGCGCGTGGTGGACGCCGTCGGACAGCTCGCCGGCCGCCTGGAAGGAACGCGGGCCGCGCATGGCGCCGAACTTGACCGGCACCCGCTCCTGCACCGGCCTGGCGAAGGTGAACAGGCCGTCGTAGGTGAAGAACTCGCCCCTGTGGGTGATGGCGCCGGTGTCGAGCAGGGTACGGACCACGTACGCCGCCTCCTTGACCCGCGACAGGGGCTTGGAGACGGTCCAGTCGATGCCGTACTGGGCCAGGAGTCCGAAGTTTCCGCAGCTCAGCACCACTTCCGCGCACCCGCCGCTGAGCTCGTCGAGCGTGGCGGCGGCCTGGGCGATGAGGGACGGCTCGCGCAGCACGACCGAGGACACGCTCGGGCCGAACCGGATGCGCGAGGTCTGCTGCGAGGCGGCGGCGAACAGCAGCCACAGGTCCTTGTGCCAGGTCTCGTCGGCCGCGTAGCAGGCGTGGAAGCCCAGCTCGTCGGCGAGCTTGATCGACCGCAGCGACTCGGTCAGCGGGTAGTCGGGGAGCATCACGTAGCTGAACTTCATGGGGAACCTGCCTTCTGGGGGATGGCGTCGCCGGCGGGGGCGGCGCCGTGCTCGTACGGCCGGGCGATCACCAGATAGACCAGCCCGGCGGCGACGACCGCCACGCCGGACAGCAGCACGAGGTAGTCGTCGTACCAGGGCGCCTGCGGGGTGCGTGGCCAGACCATGTTGAGGATGGCGAGCACGCCGTACACGAGGGCGGCGATGTTGACCGCGAGCCCGGCGGCGCCCAGCGTGATGGGCCCGGACGGCCGCCAGCCGCGCAGCCGCGCCCGCAGCGCGGCCAGCACGACCATCTGGAAGCCCAGGTAGATGCCGAGCGCCGCGAAGGAGATGATCTTCACGAGCGCGTCCGCCGAGACGACGGAGCCGAGCACCACCAGCGCGGGCACCACCGCCCCCACCAGCAGCGCGTAGGGCGGTATGTGGCGCACGGGGGAGAAGCGCCGGAAGAGCCGGCTGCCGGCGATCATGTCGTCGCGGGCGTAGGAGTAGAGCAGGCGGCCGGCGGCGGCCTGGAGGCTGAGCACGCACGACAGGAACGACAGCAGCACCACGCCGAGCACCACGCGCAGCCCGCCCTCGCCGAACGCGGCGGTCAGCACGCCGGTCACCGGGTCGGCGTCACGGCCGCCGATGACCGCGGCGAAGTCCGGCACCGCCAGCAGCAGCGCGAGGCAGACGAAGGTGGCCGCGGCGCCGCCGACGTAGATGGTCATGCGCATGGCCTTGGGGATGCGCCGGGTCGGGTCCGGCACCTCCTCGGCGACGTCGCCGCACGCCTCGAACCCGTAGTACTGGAAGATCCCGATCAGCCCCGCAGCCAGGAAGGCGGTGAAGTATCCGGATTCGCTGCCCGCCCCGAAGGTGTCGAACAGCACGCCCAGCCCGTGGTGGCGCTGCGTCAGCAGCAGCCAGCCGCCCACGGCCAGCGCCCCCGCCAGCTCCGCCGCGAAGCCGACGAGGGCCGCGACCGCCAGCGCCCGGGTCCCGGCCAGGTTGACCGCCAGCGCCAGCCCGATGATCACCAGCGCGCCCAGGATCGTGTTCCACGTGCCCACCTCGACGCCGAGGAACGCCGACAGGTACGGCCCAGCCCCGTAGGCCACGCTGGCGATCGTCACCAGGAGCGCCACGAGGTAGACCCACCCGGTCATCCAGGCCCACCGCCGCCCCCACAGCCGCCGCGCCCAGGGGTAGATGCCGCCGGTCAGCGGGTACTGCGAGACGATCTCGCCGAAGACGAGCGCGACCAGGAACTGCCCGGCGCCCACGAGCACCAGGCTCCAGATCATCGGCGGCCCGCCCGCCGCCAGCGAGGTGGCGAAGAGCGTGTAGATCCCGACGACGGGGGACAGGTAGGTGAACCCGAGCGAGAAGTTCGCCCACAGGCTCATCTCCCTGCGGAACTCCGAGGTGTAGCCGAGATCGGCCAGGCGCCGGTCATCCGTCGAGGTCATGGAGGAGCTCCTCGCCCGAGACCACCGTGTGCGCGAAGTGGCGGTGCATCCAGGCCAGGTGGTCGGCCCGGGAGCGGACCAGCCGCAGGGTGTCCCAGTTGGGGAACTCCTGCTGGAGGACGTGCTCGGTCATCAGCTCCGGCGCGACCTCGTAGACGTGCTCGAACCGGGTGATCGCCACGTCCGTCACGGGTACGGCAGGCGGAGGCGACATCTCCTCCGACCGGCGATATTTCATGATGGCGCTCCGTATGCCGAATCGAGCAGGTACTTGCCCGGGTTCATGATGTTGTTGGGGTCCAGCGCCCGTTTGATCTTCAGCATCACCTCGAAGCCCCCGCCCAGCTCCTGCGGCACCAGGTCCACCTCGCCCTCGCGGCACGACCCGTGGCAGGCACTGATCGAACCGCCGTGGGCCAGCGCCACCGCCGCCAGGTCCCGCTTGGCGCGCACCCACGCCGCCCACGCCCGGTCGTCCAGGCGCTGCTCCCAGATGCCGATGTCGATCTCGGTCAGGTAGTCGGCGCCGGTCGCGCCGTTGGTGTAGGCGAACATGCCCCAGTCGTCGAAGACGTCGCTCTCGCGGCGCAGCCGGTCGGCGATCTCGTGCCAGGCCAGCCGGACCGAGGGCAGATTCGTGTAGTTGATCGAGGCGTCCTCGCAGTGCCAGCTCATCGGCGCGACCTGGCCGGAGCGTGTGCGGCCGTGCAGCGGGGTGGCGTAGCGGTCGTGGCGGGCCGCCCAGTCGCCCTGGGAAATCTCGTCGCCGAGGTAGCGGGCGCCGGCGTCGCGGGCGATGCGCATGAGCCGCCTGCCGCCCGCCTCCACCTCGTCGGCGTAGCCGTACAGGGCGGCGCAGACCAGGGCCTTCACCGACGACGGCTGCGGGATGTACGCCTCGTCGTCGCGGCGCAGGTAGGCGACCTTCCACTCGTCGAACAGGACCGCCCCGGCGAACGTGGCCACCCCGGCGCGGGCCAGCAGGCCGACGCAGCGGTAGGCGTCGGCGTAGTCCTCGAAGGCCCAGAAGGGGGAGAACTCGGCCTCCGGCTTGGGGAAGAGCTTCAGCGTGGCCTCGGTGGCGATGCCGAGCGTGCCCTGATGGCCCATGAAGAGGTGTTTGAGCTGGTATCCGCTCGACGATTTCGTGATTTTTCGGCCTATGCCGTCTCCTACGTGGATGATCTGCCCGCTGGGCAGCACGTGGTCGAAGCTCAGGACCAGGTCGCGCGTGTGGCCGTAGCGGGAGCCGATGAGCGACCAGCCGCTCGTGCCGATCCGGCCGCCGACCAGCGAGCATGGGTAGGAGGCCGGGTCGTCGGGGTAGATCAGGTCGTGGACGGCCAGCCGCTCGTTGAGCTTGAGCGCGTTGATGCCGGTGCCGACCGTGCAGGTGCGGTTGTCCAGATCAACCTCCTTGATGTGGTTGATCCGCTTCACGTCCACGAGGATGCCGCCCCGGAGCGGCACCGCCCCGTCCGTCAGCCCGGTGCCGCCGTCGCGTGGCACCACCGGGATGCGCAGCCGGTCGGCCAGCCTGAGCACCTCGGCCACCTCCTCGGTGCTGCCGGGCAGGACGACCAGGTCGGGCAGCCGCTCCGACCAGCGGTGCACGGGGAAGGGCGCGGGCACCCTGGCCCGGTTCAGCCGGTCGGCCCGGCCGGTGAGCACGTGCTCATCGCCGAGGATCTGGCGCAGCTCGCCGAGCACCGGGTCGCTGAGCGCGGTGACGGTCATGGCGACACCGCCCGCCGTACCGGAAGAAGGGGGGTCACGGCGCCACCCCCAGCGAGGTCGCGAGCAACTCGAACAGGTCCACCACGTCGATCGAGCGGGCCTTTCCCGCCTCCGACAGCGGGCGCTCCGACCACGGGCAGGCGCTGACCAGCGTGTCCACCCCCAGCTCGGCGGCCCGCTCGACGCGGTTCGCGCTGATCTTCGCGGTCAGCTCGGGCTTCTCGATCGGCAGCCCGCCGCCCGCGCCGGAGCAGTACGACCACTGCGTGACCCGGTCCACGTCGGTGAAGCTCAGCCCGGGTATGGCGCGCAGCAGCTCGCGCGGCTCCCGCCAGACGCCCTTGCGCTTGTTGAGCCGGCACGGGTCGTGGTAGGTGACGCTGCGCTCGACGGCGACGTGCGGCGTGAGCCGTCCCTCGCGCACCAGCTCCGCGAGCAGCTCCACGACCAGCACGATCTCGATGTCGTACTCGTCGCCGAAGTAGCGGGGATAGTCCTCGGTGAAGGTGACGTAGTCGTGCGGGTCGAGCACCAGCACCCGCCGCACGCCCGAGGCCCGCCAGTCGTCGAGGTTGTGCCGGGCGAAGCGCCTGGCCTGCTCCTCGTAGCCCATCTCGGCGGCCGGGCCGCCGCAGCACCACTGCTCGTTCATCAGCCCGAACGTGTATCCGGCCAGGTTGAGCATGCGGGCCACGGCGCGCGGCACGCTCGTGCGGTGGAAGGCGGCCTCGCAGTCGACGAACAGGATCGTCTCGCCGCCGACGGCCAGCTCCAGGCCCTCGGCCCAGTCGCGCACCCGCGCCTGACCGGCGGCCTCGGTGACGGGCTCGTGCGAGCGCGCGTCGGTCTCGGCGTTCCAGCGCCGCCAGCCGTCCTGGTGCACGTCCTGCGAGACGGCCAGCGCCCGCGCCGCCTTGACCAGGTCCACGGTACGGGTGCGGAAGCGGTAGAAGTCGCCGGTGAACAGGGAGTTGGGGCAGCGCAGCTCGCAGGCTCCGCAGCCGGTGCAGTTGACGTAGTCCGCCGCCACGTCGGAGATCTCCAGCTCGCCCTTGTCCATCGCGACCACGTTGGCGTGGAAGGCGGTGGGGCTCCAGGACTCGTTCCGCGTGACCTGCATGACCGGGCAGACCTCGCGGCAGAACTTGTGGCCGGAGGAGAAGCAGTTGTAGGCGGCGTTGCGCCACTCCTCGGCGAACCTCTCGTCGGCGTCGGGCACGGGGGCCTCCCAACGTTTCAGGGTTGCGCTTAAAACTATGAGTTCATATTTCAAAAGGCAATATGCTGGTGCCCGTGAACCCGCTGCCGGTGTCGGCCGTCTTCGCCCCGCTCGACGACGGCGCAGGCCGCGTGGAGGTCGTCGTGCGCCGCCTGGCCGAGGCCATCGCACTCGGCCTGGTCGCCGACGGCGACCAGCTCCCCTCGGAGCTGGAGCTGGCCGGAGCGCTCAACGTCTCCACCGTCACCCTGCGCGCGGCCCTGGCCGCCCTGCGCGAGCGCGGCCTCGTCGAGACGCGGCGGGGCAGGGGCGGCGGCACGTTCGTGCGCGGGCCCGCCGACCCGTCCGCGACCCGGCTGCGCCAGCGCCTGCGCGAGCTGAGCAGCTCCGAACTGCGCGAGATCGGCGACTACCGCGCCGCCATCGCCGGCACCGCCGCCCGCCTGGCCGCGCTGCGCGCCTCGGGCGAGAACGTCCAGCGCCTGCGCCAGGTCGTCGCCAAGCTGGAGAAGGCCACCACGATGGGCGAGCGCCGCCGCGCCGACGGCCGCTTCCACATCGAACTGGCCGCCGCCGCCCAGTCCGTCCGCCTCACCCGCGCCGAGATCGACATCCAGGCCGAGGCCGGCGACCTGCTCTGGCTCCCGTACGGCGAGGCCGTCGACCCCGCCGAGGTCGTGCACAGCCACACCGCGGTCATCGACGCCGTCGCCGCCCGCGACGCCGAGAGCGCCAGACGCCTCACCGAAGCGCACATCGACAAGGGCGTCCAGCGTCTGATGGAGTTCCATTGGCGGCTCGTCGCGACAGCGGGAGGTGACGATGGCCGATCCACGCCTTGACCGGGTGGCCGACCGGATTCACACGATCATCGAGGGCGTCTTCAGCTCCCTGGAGGAGATCAGGGCGGCCGCCGTCGCCTGCTACCGGCCGGAGCTGTCCACCGCCGACCTGGTGGCGATCCGGCCGCAGATCTTCGGCTGCCTGCGCCGCTCACCCGACGTGCTGGCCGGCGCAGGGCTCATCCTCGCCCCGGGCGTGCTGGCCGACCGGCCGCGCTGGCTGGAATGGTGGCAGGCGCCCGACCCGACCTTCCTCGACGTGGACCTCAACCCGGACAGCCTCGACTTCTACGACTACACCGCCGCCGAGTGGTTCGCGGTGCCCGAGCGCACCCGCCGCCGCCACGTCGTCGGCCCGTACGTCGACTACGGCGGCACCGACACCTACATGCTCACGCTCACCACGCCGGTCGAGGTCGAGCGGCGTTTCCTGGGCGTGGTCGGCGCCGACGTGCGCGCGGCCCGCTTCGAGGAACTGCTGCTGGGCGTCCTGAGCGCCTGCTCGGCCGAGGTGGCGCTGGTCAACGCCGAGGGCCGGGTCGTGGCCGCCAACTCCCCACGCCGCCCCTCGGGCTCGCTGCTCGCGATGACCGGCGGCGACCCCCTGCCCAGCCTGCCGTGGCGGCTGATGTCGCTGGAGACGACCACGAACGCGGGGTAGCAAAGATTACACCCTGGGGGGAGATTATCGCCCCGGTGCACAAAAAAGAATGTAAGTGGTTTTCGGGTTTTGCCGTCGCTGCGTACTATTGCCGTTGGAAGGGCCTCCTGCCCGCAGGCTTGTCTAGGGCTCGGCCGACAGGAGGCCCGACCATCGTCAGGCGGTGTGGATCATCCAGACGATCCAGATCACCGCTCGGGCAGCAGACCAGGTAATCCGGCCAATTGCGAGAATGTCCTTATATCTCGACGGTCGACCGTGACGTCCCATTTTTCCTCCTTTCTCCGACGCGGCAGGTGTTCGAGGGGTGCGCCGGGGTATCAGGATAAGAGCATCCGGGAGACGTGGAAATACCTCTCAACGACGCTCAAGGTAGATGGTAATGCCATCTAGGCAGGTTTGAATGCCTCTCGGGTGAGGATTAATCCACCCCAATGACGTCACTTTCTTGATCATGTCGTTTTTTCGTGACGCATGCTTGAACGTTGATTCATTATGGACGTCGTGGATACGCTTAATTCCCTCGATAATCTGGAAACGCGGCATATACACACGCTCTATACCATTCCCCCGCCAGGTCCCGTGGACGAGGACCTCTACCTGCTGCAGCGCATGATGACGATGGTGGTCAGCGAGACCTGCCTGATGCGCCGCATGTCCGACGACGTCGCCGAGCCCGTGCTCGACGCCCTCCACCTCGTCCGGCGGGTGCGCGCCGGCCTCGACGAGATCGAGGCCGAACTCGTCGTCGAGGCCAGGGCGCGGCGCGTCACCTGGCGCAGGCTCGCCGAGGCGTTCGGCGTGGGCGGTCGGGCCGCCGCCGAACGCCGGGCCAGACGCCTCGTGCTCAGGACCGGCGGCTAGGGCGCCACTTCGAGGTAGTCGAGGTTGGGGCCGCCGTTGGCGGTGGTCGCGGTGGCCCTGACGACGTTGGCGCCCGCGGCCAGCGGCAGCGTGAGCGTCCTGGTCTGCCAGGTGGTCCACGCGCCGGTGCCGGGGAAGTCGACCATCGTGCCGGCCACGTTCATGCGGCGGTTGGCCGTGGTGCCGTTGGCGTAGCGCAGGCGGATCGTGGCCGGGCCCGCCGCGGCGGCGGTGACGGTGAACTCCACATAGCCGCCCGTGACGTTGTCGTAGTTGACGAACCCGGTGCCCGAGTACCCGGCGTGGTTGGACTCGACCACGCCGCGCGAGATCACCGCGTTCTCGGCCTCGTGGCGGCCCTGCGGCGGCGTCGTGGCCCAGGAGACCTGCGGCGAGCGGTAGAAGCCGATGCCCATCACCGCCCAGCGCGGCGCCTGCGCGCCCAGCCGGGCGCGGAAGGCGGTCCAGTCGTGGGTCGACCACGGGGACCAGCCCAGTTCGGCGATGGCGGGCAGCCGCGGGAAGGCCATGAACTCGAGGTGGTCCTCGGTGGATAGCGTCTCGGTCCACAGCGGCGCCTCGACGCCGAGCACCGCGCTCGCCGGCACCCCGTTGAGGTGGCTGCCCGGATTCCAGTCGTAGGCGGTCCGCACCTCGATGAGCCCGGCCCAGGTCTGGCCGAGCGGCGTCGAGGAGGTGTACTTCATGTCCAGGTACGCCTTGTTCGCCGGCGACATGATCACCTTGGCGCCCCTGGCCACCGCGCCAGCCACCAGCGAGTCCGACGTCGTCGTCCCCCAGTACTGCGCCACCCGGCCCGGCGAGTGCTGCACCGCCGACGCGGCGATCTGGTGCCAGCCCACGACCGCCTTGCCGCGCGCGGCCACCATCGGCTGCACGCGGTTCATGAACGTCGCGTACTGCGGGGCGGGCGTCGCGTCCGCCTCGTCGCCCCCGATGTGCAGGTACGGCCCCGGCGTCAGCTCGGCCAGTTCCCGCAGGACGTCGGCCACGAAGGTGTAGGTGACCTCCTTGGTGGCGCACAGCGAGCTGAAGCCCACCGACGTCCCCGTGTACAGCGGCGGCGCGACCCCGTTGCAGTTGAGCTCGGCGTAGGAGGCCAGGGCGGCGTTGGTGTGGCCGGGCAGGTCGATCTCCGGCACGATCGTGATGTGCCGCTGGGCGGCGTAGGCGACGATCTCCTGGTACTGGGCCTTGGTGTAGTAGCCGCCGGGGCCGCCGCCGACCTGGGTGCTGCCGCCGTACGTCGCCAGGCGCGGCCAGGAGTCGACGACGATGCGCCAGCCCTGGTCGTCGGACAGGTGCAGGTGCAGGTGGTTGATCTTGTAGAGCGCGATCCTGTCGATGTGCCGCTTGACGGTGGCGACCGGGTGGAAGTGCCGGGAGACGTCGAGCATGGTGCCCCGGTAGGGGAAGCGCGGGTGGTCCACGATGCGCCCGCCCGGCACCGTCCACGGCCCAGGCTGCACGCTGGTGCTCTCCACCTGGGGCGGCAGCAGTTGCCGCAGCGTCTGCACGCCGTTGAACAGCCCCGCCGCGCTGCGCGCCCGGATCGTGACGCCTGAGGTGACGACGTCGAGCTGGTAGCCCTGGTCGCCGACGCCCGGGTCCGCGCCGGACAGCAGCAGCGACACGCTGCCCGTGCCGCCGGCGCGCAGCGGCAGCGCGTACCCCGTGGCGGGCCGCAGGAGTCCGGCGAGGTAGGCGCCCACGCCCGGGTCGTCGCTGGCGATCGTCGCGTCCGCGGCCAGCGTGTACGGCGTGGCCGCCGCCTGGACCGACACCGGCGCCGGGATCACGTCCCCGAGCGCCTGGGCGGCGCTCGCCGAGGCGGCCAGGCTGCCCGCGCCCGCCGCCCCGGTCGGCAACGTCGCCAGCGCGGCCAGCAGCACCACCGCCGTCAGCGCTCGGGTGGCCAGCGTGCCGATCCTGGAACGGCCCATGACGGTCCTCCGCGGATGCTCCCGGATAATTGTTAGTAAGCTTTACTTCCCCGCGGGTGCGCGGTCAAGACACGAACCCGCGCCCGGCCCGGTCGGCCCGCAGCGCGTCCAGCCGCTCGAAGTCCATGACGTGCACGCCGGAGCCCCTGACGTGGTACTCCCCGGGCCGCGCCGGATAGGGATCGGCGAACCCGGTCACCCCCGCGCACGGCGCCCCGTGGTAGTCGGCCCCGTGCCGCCAGTCGCTCACCGCCACGTACGTCATGAACTCGTACGCCCTGGCCACGCTCATGTGCTGCCACAGCGCCCGCGAGGGCACGGGCGTGTCCCACCGCGTCACCGAGAACGCCGGCACCAGCACCGCGTCCACCGGCGTGGCCACCCGCGCCGAATACCACAGGTCCGCGCACACCAGCACCAGCACCCGCCGCCCCGCCAGCTCGAACGTCTGCGAAGGACGCCCGGGAAGCACCCCGGTCCGGTGCTCGACGCCGTAGGGATGCGCCTTCTCGTACTCGGCCACGACCCGCCCGTCCGGACCGGCCACCACGCCCCGGTTGACGCTCCCGCCCTCGACCGCGTCGTAGTGCGAGCCGCCCACCACGTACGCCCCCGAGCGCCGCGCCAGCCCGCCCACCCGCTCCAGATACTCCGCCCGGGGCAGCTCGGAGCCGGCCAGCTCCGGCAGGACCACCAGATCGGCCTCCTCCAGCAGCCGCTCGGCGGCGTCGAAGTTCTCGTGCCCGTCGGGGGACCAGGCGGCCGGCGCGATCATCAAGACCTTCACCCCGACATGGTCGCAGCCCGCCGCCCCGAGGCCGCCGCGGGGTGCGGTCTGCGAAGCTGGCCACATGACGGAATTCCAGGAAGTGGTACGACGCCGCCGCATGGTCCGCAACTACGACCCCGACCGCCCCGTTCCGGCCGAGATCCGCGAGCGCATCCTGGCCAACGCGCTGCACGCCCCCTCCGCCGGTTTCAGCCAGGGCTGGGCGTTCCTGGTGCTGGACGAGCCCCAGGACGTCGAGCGGTTCTGGAAGCTGTCCGGCGACGAGGCCGACGAGTGGGGCAAGGGGCTGCGCCGCGCCCCGCTCCTGATCATCCCGTTCTCGCACAAGCAGGCATACCTCGACCGTTACGCCGCCCCCGACAAGGGCTGGACGGACAAGGACGAGGCCCGCTGGCCGGTGCCGTACTGGGACATCGACACCGGCATGGCCTCCCTCCTCATGCTCCTGACCGCCGTGGACGAGGGCCTCGGCGCCTGCTTCTTCGGCGTGCCGCCGGGGGAGCGGAGCGCCGCGCTGAAGGAGTCGTTCGGCGTGCCCGCCGCCTACACCCCGATCGGCGTGATCAGCGTCGGCTACCGGGCCCAGGACAAGGCCTCGCCGTCCCTCAAGCGCGGCCGCAAGCCGACCGGCGAGGTGGTGCACCGCGGCGCCTGGGGCCGCCACTGACCGGGAAGCCCTCCCCGGCCCCGTCCGGGGAGGGACGGTTCAGCGCTTACGGCGGCGCCTGACGATGGCCCGGATGGTCAGCAGCAGCACCACGGCCACGATCTGGCCGCCGAGCACGATCCGGTTGACGTCGACGACCGGCTGCCAGCGCACCTCGCCGTCCTTGATCACGAAGACGCCCGAGGGCGCCGCCCCGAAGCCGAAGCCGCCGCCCGACCCCTGACCGGGGTGGTCGCCGCCCTCGGAGGTGCCGGAACCGCCGCCCCCGCCCTGGCCGATCTTGGCCACGGGGATGACCGTGACGTCGCCGCGCTCGATCGGCTCGCCGAAGACCCGCCTGACGGTCGCCGCGTCCTTCGTCTTCTCCACCAGTTCCATGATGTCCATCCCTCCACACTCTCACCCGGGAGTGCGGCGGGCGACGGACGTGCGCGCGTCAGTCGAAGGTGGTGGAGATCTCGTGCCAGCGCACCATCTCCGCCGCCGCCTCGGGACCCCACGTCCCCTTCTCGTACGGCAGCGGCGCCTCCGGCAGGTCGAGCACCGGCTGCACGATCCGCCACGACTCCTCGGCCAGGTCGAACCTGACGAAACGCCGCGCGTCGCCGGTCACCGCGTCGGTGAGGATGCGCTGGTAGGCGGCCTCCATGGGCCCGAGCACCTTGGTGAAGTCGACGCTCACCGGCACCTGCCGGGTGGTGTCGCGGCCGGGCTCCTTGGCCAGCACGTCGAAGGTGACGCCCGCGTCCGGCTGCAGCCGGAACCTGATCAGGTTGGGCTTGACCTCGCCGTGGAACAGCGTGACGGGCGGCATCCGCAGCTCGGCCACGACCTCCAGGTCGGTGGTGGGCAAAGCCTTGCCCGAGCGGATGTAGAAGGGCACGCCCGCCCAGCGCCAGTTGTCGATGGAGGCGCGCATGGCCACGAACGTCTCGGTGGTCGAGCCGGGGCGCACGCCCTCGGTCTCCTGGTAGCCCACGTACTGGCCGCGTACGACGTCGGCGGGGCGGATGTCCTGCACGGCGCGCAGCACCCGCCACTTCTCGTCGATGAGCGCGCGGGCGTCCTTCGACGGCGGCGCGTCCATCGCCATGATGGCCAGCAACTGCATCAGGTGGTTCTGGACGACGTCGCGGATGGTGCCGTTGGCGTCGTAGAAGGCGCCGCGGTCGGCCACGTCGAAGCTCTCGGCCATGGTGATCTGGACGTTGCGCACGTAGTTGCGGTTCCAGATGGGCTCCAGCAGCATGTTGCCGAGCCGGAAGACGAGCAGGTCCTCCACCGGCTCCTTGCCGAGGAAGTGGTCGACGCGGCGCAGGTGGTCCTCGTCGAAGTACTTGAGCAGCTCGGCGTTGAGCGCGCAGGCCGAGGCCTGGTCGTGGCCGAACGGCTTCTCCACCACCAGCCGCGCGTCGTGGTGCAGCCCGGCGCCGGCCAGGCCCTGGGCGACGACGCCGAACAGCGACGGCGGCACCGCCAGGTAGTGCACGAGCGGCCCCGCCCCCGCCGCCTGCTCGCGGATGGCCGCGAACGTGGACTCGTCGCGGTAGTCGCCGGCCACCAGGCGCAGGTTCCCCGCGAACTTCTCGAAGGCCGCGTCGCTCGCCCCGCCGCACGCCTGGCGGGCCCGCTCGCGCAGGCCCGCCAGGTCGAGGTCGGTCTTGGCGACGCCGATGATGGGCAGGTCGAGCACCCCGTCGGCGGTCAGCCGGTAGAGCGCGGGCAGCAACATCTTGTAGGCCAGATCACCGGTGATCCCGAACAGGACCATCGCGCCCGCACGCGTCATGTCAAATGCGCCTTCCTCTGAGCTCCCTGTACTTCTTTACCAGTTGGGCGGTGGACGCGTCGGGGAACGCCACAGGCGGGTCTTCCGAGGTCAGCGTGGGCTCCAGGTCGAGGGCCATCTTCTTGCCCAGCTCGACGCCCCACTGGTCGAAGGAGTCGACGCCCCAGATGACGCCCTCCACGAAGACGATGTGCTCGTAGAGCGCGACGAGCTGGCCCAGGGTGTACGGGGTGAGCTTCGGCACCAGGATCGTCGAGGTGGGCCGGTTGCCCGGCATCACCTTGTGCGGCACGACCTCGGCCGCCGTGCCCTCGGCGGCGATCTCCCCGGCGGTCTTGCCGAAGGCCAGCGCGCTGGTCTGGGCCAGCAGGTTGGCGGTGAGGATGTCGTGCATGCCCGCGGAGTCCTCGTGCGGCTCGGCGAAGCCGATGAAGTCGGCGGGCACGAGCCGGGTGCCCTGGTGCAGGAGCTGGTAGAAGGCGTGCTGGCCGTTGGTGCCCGGCTCGCCCCAGAAGATCTCGCCGGTGTCGGTGGTGACCGGCGTGCCGTCGGCGCGCACCGACTTGCCGTTGGACTCCATCGTGAGCTGCTGCAGATAGGCGGGGAAGCGGTGCAGCCGCTGGCTGTAGGGCAGCACGGCCCGGGTCTGGGCGCCGAAGAAGTCGTTGTACCAGATGCCGAGCAGCCCCATGAGCACCGGCATGTTCCGCTCGAACGGCGTCGTGCGGAAGTGCTCGTCGATCGCGTGGAAGCCGGCCAGCATCTCGCGGAAGCGCTCCGGCCCGACCGCGACCATCAGCGACAGGCCGATCGCGCCGTCGTAGGAGTAACGGCCGCCGACCCAGTCCCAGAAGCCGAACATGTTCGCGGTGTCGATGCCGAACTCGGCCACCTTCTCCGCGTTGGTGGAGACGGCCACGAAGTGCTTCCCGACCGCGTCCTCACCCAGCGCGGCGACCAGCCAGTCGCGGGCCACCCGGGCGTTGGTCAGCGTCTCCAGCGTGGTGAACGTCTTCGAGCTGATCACGAACAGCGTCGTGGCCGGGTCCAGTCCGCGCAGGTTGCCGTGGATGTCGGCGGGGTCGATGTTGGAGACGAAACGGGCCGTGATCCCGGCGTCGGCGTAGTCCTTCAGCGCCTCGTAGGCCATCGCCGGGCCCAGGTCGGAGCCGCCGATGCCGATGTTGACCACGGTGGCGATGGGCTGGCCGGTCGCGCCCCGCCACTCCTGGGTGCGCACCCTTTGCGCGAACGCGCTCATCTTGTCCAGGACGGCGTGCACGTCGGACACCACGTCCTGGCCGTCGACCACCAGCTCGGCCTGGGCGGGCAGGCGCAGCGCCGTGTGCAGCACCGCCCGGTCCTCGCTGACGTTGATGTGGTCGCCGCGGAACATCGCCTCGATCCGGTCGCCCAGCCCGGCGCGCTCGGCCAGCCGTACCAGGAGGTCGAAGGTCTCGTCGGTGGCGCGGTGCTTGGAGTAGTCGAGGTAGAGGTCGCCCGCGCGCACGCTCAGCCGCTCGGCCCGGCCCGGGTCGGCCTCGAACAGCTCACGCAGGGTCGTGCCCGCGATCTCCTCCTGGTGCTTGGCCAGTGCCGTCCATTCCTGGCTCTGGGTGATGTCGCCGCTGTTCATGTGTCCTCCTCGGGCCGTCAAACCGATCACATCGTCCCGTAACGCAGTACCCAACCTGACCATTTCCGCGCATGGCGCAGCAGACTCTTTGCCGTGCTCAGTGCGACTCCCTGGCCACCGCCGAGCCGCTCGAACCGGTGAGGAAATCCAGGTCGCAGCCCCGGTCGGCCTGAAGGACGTGCTCCACGTAGAGCTTCTCCCAGCCCCTGACCGGGCGGGCGAAACCGGTCGTGACCGGCTCGCGGGCGTTCAGGTCGGGGTCGGGCACGTCCACGCGCAGCGTCCTGCCCGGCACGTCGAGCACGATCGGGTCGCCGGTCCTGACCCTGGCCAGCGGCCCGCCCGCGGCGGCCTCGGGGGCGGCGTGCAGCACGACGGTGCCGTAGGCGGTGCCGCTCATCCGCGCGTCGCTGATCCGCACCATGTCGCGCACCCCCTTGGCCAGCAGCTTGGCCGGCAGCGGCAGGTTGCCGACCTCCGGCATGCCGGGGTAGCCCTTGGGCCCGCAGCCGCGCAGCACCAGCACGGAGCTCGCGTCGGCGTCCACGGTGTCCAGGCGGGCGTGCAGGTCCTCGACGCTGTCGAAGACGATCGCCCGGCCGCGGTGGCGCAGCAGCTCCGGCGAGGCGGCCGCGGGCTTGATCACCGCGCCGTCGGGGGCCAGGTTGCCGCGCAGCACGGCGATGCCCGCGTCGGGCAGCAGCGGGTCGGTGCGCGGCCGGATCACGCCCGCGTCCCAGATGGGCGCGTCGCCGAGGTGCTCGGTGAGCGGGCGCCCCGTGACGGTGCCCGCCGCGGGGTCGAGCAGGTCCTCCACCTGATGCAGTACGGCCCGCAGCCCGCCCGCCCTGAACAGGTCGTCCATGAGGTGCCGCCCGGCCGGCTGCAGGTCGGCCAGCAGCGGGACCCCGGCGCCGGTCCGGTCGAAGTCGTCCAGGCTCAGCTCCACGCCCAGCCGCCCGGCGATCGCCAGCAGATGGACGACCGCGTTGGTGGAGCCGCCGATCGCGGCCAGCGTGACGATCGCGTTGAGGAAGGAGGCGCGGGTCATGACCGTGCTGGGCCGCCGGTCCGCGCCGACCAGCTCGACGGCCAGCGCGCCGCTCGCGTGCGCGCGTTCGTGCAGGCGGCTGTCGGCGGCGGGGGTGCCCGCGGTTCCCGGGATGGTCATGCCGAGTGCCTCGGCCATGCAGGCCATCGTCGAGGCGGTGCCCATGGTGTTGCAGTGCCCGCGGCTGCGGATCATGGAGGACTCCGACTCCAGGAACGACTCGCGGGTCAGCGTGCCGGCCCGCACCTCCTCGCTGAGCCGCCACACGTCGGTGCCGCAGCCCAGCGGCATGCCCTGGAAGTGGCCGGTCAGCATCGGCCCGCCGGGCACGACCAGCGCGGGCAGGTCCACGGATGCGGCGGCCATGAGCAGCGACGGGATCGTCTTGTCGCAGCCGCCGAGCAGTACGACGCCGTCCACGGGGTTGGCGCGCAGCATCTCCTCGGTGGCCATGGCGGCCAGGTTGCGCCAGAGCATCGCGGTGGGCCGGACGTTGGTCTCGCCGAGGGAGACGACGGGCAGGTGCAGCGGCACCCCGCCGGCCGCCCAGACGCCCGCGGCGACGCTCCTCGCGACCTCGGCGAAGTGGGCGTTGCACGGGGTCAGGTCGGAGGCGGTGTCGGCGATGGCGATCTGGGGGCGCTCGAAGGCGTCGGCCGGGGCGCCGCGCCGCATCCAGGCACGGTGGATGTAGGAGTTCCTGTCGTTGCCGGAGTACCACTGAGCACTGCGGAGAGGCATCCCGGCAGCTTAGCGCTCAGCTTATCTGGATATATAAGACATATCCCCCCTTTAGGGGAGGTATGTGATGCGTCGCTTCATCCTGCTCGTGGCCTCGCTGGCCGCCGCCGCGCCGCTGTCGCTGTTCGTCCTGACACCCGCCGCCGCGGCCTCGTCGTGCGTGTACGAGGTGGCGCCGCCGTTCCCGGCGAACCTGTGGATCAGGTCGGGGCCCGGCACCCAGTACGAACGCGTGGGCGCGGCCGGATACGGCGAGACCGTCGAGGGCTCCTGCGGGGGCCGCGGCACCTGGATGCGGGTGTGGACGGGTGACGCCGAGGGCTGGGCCTACGGCCCCTACCTGGAGCAGGTCTTCTACTGAAGGGCCTCCAGGACGGTCGCGTTGGCCAGGCCGCCCGCCTCGCACATCGTCTGCAGGGCGTAGCGCGCGCCGCGCTCGCGCATGGCGCCGACCAGGGTGGTCATGATGCGGGCGCCGCTGGCCCCGAGGGGGTGGCCCAGCGCGATCGCGCCGCCCTTGACGTTGACCTTGGCCGGGTCGGCGCCCGTCTCCTGCTGCCAGGCCAGCACCACGCCGGCGAACGCCTCGTTGACCTCGAACAGGTCGATGTCGTCCAGGCGCAGCCCGGCCCTGCGCAGCACCTTCTCCGTGGCCGGGATGACGCCCGTGAGCATGAGCAGCGGGTCGGAGCCGGTCACGGCGAAGGAGTGCAGCCTGGCCAGCGGGCGCAGGCCCAGCCGGGCGGCGTTCTCGCTCGTGGTGACCAGCAGCGCGGCGGCGCCGTCGTTGACCGGGCTGGAGTTGCCCGCGGTGACCGACCACTCGATCTGCGGGAAGCGCTCGGCGTAGACCGGGTCGGCGAAGGCGGGCTTCAGGCCGGCCAGGATCTCGGTCGTGGTGGCCGGGCGCACCGACTCGTCGCGGTCGAGACCGGCGATCGGGGCCAGTTCCGCGCCGAAGTCGGCAGCGGCGGCCTTGGCGTGGGAGGCGGCGGAGAAGGCGTCCATCTGCTCGCGGCCGAGCGACCACTTGGCGGCGATCAGCTCCGCGCTGACGCCCTGGGGGACCAGGCCGCCGGGGAAGCGCTCGGCCATGCCGGGGCCGAACGGGTCCTTGCCCGGGGGCACGTTCGACCACATCGGCACCCGGCTCATCGACTCCACGCCGCAGGCCACCACCAGGTCGTAGGCGCCGGAGATGACGCCCTGGGCGGCGAAGTGCACGGCCTGCTGGGAGGAGCCGCACTGGCGGTCCACGGTCACCGCGGGCACCGAGTCGGGGAAGCCGGCCGACAGCCAGGCGTAGCGGGTGGTGTTCATGGCCTGCTCGCCGACCTGGTCGACGGTTCCGCCGATCACGTCGTCGATCTGCGCGGGGTCCACGCCCGAGCGTTCGACGAGGGTACGCAGGGTGTGGGCGAGCAGCTCGACCGGATGGACCCCTGCCAGGGCGCCGTCCGGCTTGCCCTTGCCGATGGGGGTGCGCACGGCCTGCACGATGACGGCGTCACGCATGGAGTCCGTCCCTCCTGGTTGAAAGCAGTTAGTTGGAAAACTGGATTCACTGTAGCCCTGGATCGTCCGGTTTTCCAACGCACTGCCGTACCCTGGGGTGATGACGAGCGCACGGCCCTGCACGATCGCCGACACCCTCGCCGTGGTCGGGGAGAAGTACTCCCTGCTGATCCTGCGCGAGGTGTTCTTCGGCGTGCGCCGCTTCGACGCGATGGCGCGCAACATCGGCGCGCCCCGCGACATCCTGGCCACGCGGCTCAAACGGCTGGTCGAGGCGGGGGTGCTGGAGAAGGTCGCCTACAGCGAGCGGCCGCCGCGGCACGAGTACCGGCCGACGGCCGCGGGGATCGAGCTGCAGGGCGTGCTGCACCTGCTGCGCCGGTGGGGCGACCGGCACCTCACCGACGCGCCGCCGGTCGTCTTCACCCACACCTGCGGGCAGGAGCTTGACCCCGTGGTGACGTGCCGTTGCTGCGGGGAGAGCGTCGAGCCGGGGTCGCTGACGGCGGACTTCAGGGTGCCGGGCTGGGGCGGCTGAGCGTTCGGAACGGGCTGGAACGGGATGGAACGCCTCTACGTGAGGGACCAGACCCGGGAGGCAACCCGTGCACACCATCACCGCGGCGCTCACCGCCGCCGTCACCGCGTTATCGCCCTTGGCCTTCTCACCCTCGGCGGCCGTCGCGCAGACCCGAGGCGTTGAGGCTTCGCAGATCCGAGGCTTCGGGGCTTTCGCGCCTTCGCAGACCTGGGGCTGGGGGTGGAACCAGTTCGGGCAGCTCGGGGTCGGCCATGCCCGTCCCGCGGTCAACCAGCCCGTCGCCTCGGCCGGGAACTCGCGCTTCAAGCAGGTCGAGCCCGGCTTCACGCACAGCCTGGCCATCGCCGACGACGGCACCGTCTGGGCCTGGGGCGACAACTCCAACGGCCAGCTCGGCACCGGCACGCGCACGCCCAGCCTCACCCCGGTCCAGGTGCCGGGCCTGGCGAACATCGTGGACGTCGCCGCCGGCCAGCGCTTCAGCCTCGCCGTGGACGGCGGCGGCCTGGTCTGGGCCTGGGGCCTGAACTCCTCCTTCCAGCTCGGCGACGGCACCACCACCGAACGGCTCAGCCCGCGCCGCATCGCCGCCCCGCAGGACATCGTCGAGCTGGAGGCCGGCGGCGCGTTCAGCCTGGCCAGGGGCGCCACCGGCAACGCCTACGGCTGGGGCGCCAACAACCTGGGCCAGCTCGGCGACGGCACCCTCGTCTCCCGCCCGCTGCCGATCCAGATGCCGAACGTCGGCGGCGTCACCGACCTGGCCGCGGGCGGCGTCCACGGCATGGCGGCGCTGTCCAACGGCAACGTGATCACCTGGGGCCACAACAACAGCGGCCAGCTCGGCGACGGCACCCTGGTCCGGCGGACCACCCCGCACAGCCTCGGCATGAGCGGCGTGACCTCGGTCGACGCCGGCGGCGCGCACAGCATGGCCCGCGACACCCTCGGCCGGGTGTGGGCGTGGGGCGCCAACGAGGCGGGCCAGCTCGGGGACGGCACCCAGCAGAAGCGCCTGCTCGCTCAGCAGGTGCCGGGTCTGAGCGGGATCGCCCGCATCGCCGCCGGCAGCCAGTCGGGGTACGCCCAGAGCGCCGCCGGAACCGCGTTCGCGTGGGGGAACAACGGCATGGGCGAGGCGGGCGACGCCACGCTCACCACGCGCACCCTGCCGAAGGCGATCGCGCAGCCCGGGTTCACCTCCTTCGCCGCCTCGGCGACCTCGCGCCACGTCCTGGCCCTGCGCGACCTCGGCGCCGCCGTGCCACCCGACCGGCCGGGCGTCGTGGTCATCGCCGACCCCTCGGAGGCCAAGCTGCCGCCCGGCGGCTTCATCACCGTGCGGGTGCGGACCGAGCCCGTAGCCGGCTTCGCCGGCCCCGTCCACCTCGCGGTGACCGGCCTGCCGCCGCAGGTCACCGCCACCTTCGAGCCGCCCGACGTGCGGCCGGGCGAGCCCGCCGACCTCACGCTCACGCACGAGCCCGGCGCGACCTCGTCCGAGCGGCCGTTCCAGCTCACCGTGCTCGCCCAGACCACGGAGAACCTGGCGCTCGACCTGTTCACGCTGACCGTCATCACTACGCTCACGGCGGATCCGCGTCCGGCGTAAGCCGTGTCACGACCGCCGGCCGGCCCAGTAGCGTCGAGCGCACCATGATCGAGCTATTGAAAGACGGCACCTACCTGCGCTACTGGCTGGCGGTCGTCATCTCCTTCCTCGGTGACGCGATGACCCGCGTCACGCTGATCTTCCTGGCCGGGCGGCTCACCGACAGCCCGGTGGTCATCTCGCTGGTCGTGCTCTCGCAGCTCCTGCCCTCGGGCGTGCTCGGCGCCTTCGTCGGCCCGCTCGCCGACCGGCTGCCCACCCGCACGCTGCTCATCGGCGCCGACTTGGTCAGGGTTCCGATCGTGCTGGCCATGATCCCCGCGCTCGACTCCATGGGACTGCTCATCGCGCTCATCCTGCTCGAAGGCGTGGGCAAGGCCGTCTTCGAGACCGCCAGGATCACCGCCATCCCGCGCGTCGTCGGCGGCCACGACATCGCCTCGGCGGTCGCGCTGTTCCAGAGCACCAACCAGACCGTCAACATGATCGGCCCCGCGCTCGGCGGCCTGCTCGTCGCCCTCGGCAGCGTGCCGGTCGTGCTGGGGCTCAACGCCGCCACCTTCGTGGTCTCCGCCGTGCTGCTCGGCAGCCTCGGCGTGCTGCGCCACGGGCCGGCGGCGCGGGCGGCGGCGGAGCCGTACTGGCAGTCGCTGCGGACCGGGGTGCGCGGCGTGCTCGCCGTCCCGTCCCTGCGCTTCCTGCTGGCCTTCCTCGTGCCCGTCACGCTGGTGACCGGCCTGTTCACCACGGGCTTCAACGCCCAGCTCCTGACCGTGTTCGACCTTCAAGCCTTCGAGTACGGCACCGCCCAGGCCCTGTTCGCCGGCGGCTCGATCGCCGGAGCCCTGCTGGGTCCCGCCCTGATCCGCCGCCACGGCTCGACGCCCCGGGTGCTGGTGGGCACCGTCACCCTGTTCGGCCTGGCCCTGCTCACCCCCGCCTTCCTCAGCGGGAACCCGGGGCTGGCCGTGATCGTCGGCTGGTGCCTGGTCGTCGGGCTGTTCGCCAGCCTGTTCCAGGTGCCGCTGGCCAACACCATGCTCAGCGACCTGCCCGAGGAACTGCGGGGCAGGGGAGTCGGGCTGCTCAACACCGTCATGGTCAACTTCACGCTGGCGGGGGTGGCGCTGGGCGGGCCCGCGGCGAACGCCTTCGGGGTGGCCGGGTCGCTGGTGGCCTCGGGGGTCGTGCTGCTGGTCGCCTGCGCAGCCTTCCTGCCCGCCGCTCTGCGGGCGCGGCCTGCCGTACAGGAAGGGGCGTGAGACCAACGCTCGGAGGAGGCATGAGACCGGGCCCCAAGGGGGCGTGAGACGTCACGCCCCTTTCCACCCGCGTCCGAAGGCGTGAGAGGCCGCGCGCCGGAAACGGCGTGCGGTCCGGTGCGTCCGGGGGTGGGTGGTTGTTTAGGGTGTGGTGCATGATCTCCGTGGCGGAAATGGTGGCATTCGGTGGTGTGGTGATGCTGGGCGCGATGTCGCCCGGCCCCGACTTCGCGGTGGTGGTGCGTCGCTCCGCGCTCTCCGGGCGCGGCTACGGCATGGCGACGGCGGCCGGAGTCGGGCTGGGGGTGTTCGTGTGGGTGGTGGCCGCCACCTCCGGCGTCGCGGCGCTGCTGGCGGCCTCCTCGGTGGCGTTCACGGTGGTCAAGGTCGTCGGCGCGGCGTACCTGCTGTGGCTGGGGGTGAAGGCGGTCAGGGCGGCGGCGCGCAGGGGTGGCGCGCTTGAGCTGGACCTGCCGGATCCGGGCAGGAAGAGCTCGGCGGCCGCCTTCCTGGAAGGTCTGCTCACCAACGTGCTCAACCCCAAGGCCGCGTTTTTCTTCGTGGCGCTGATGCCGCAGTTCCTGTCGGCGGGGGCGCCGGTCATGGATACGGTGACGCTGTCGCTGGTGGCGCTGTTCGCGACGATCGCGTGGTTCCTGGTGGTGGCGAACCTGGTGAGCGCGTTGCGGAGGATCTTCGCGCGGCCCGCCGTACGCAGGACCGTCGACGGCCTGACCGGCGCGGCGCTCATCGCGCTCGGCGTCAACCTCGCCGTGACCGCCAGGCCCTGACGCTCAGCCGAGCCCCAGCGAGTGGCGCAACAGCGTGCGGACCTCGGAGTAGGGGAGCGGATTGTCCTCCAGCAGGATGCCGGCGCAGACGCCGTCCGACGCGGCGACCAGGGAGCGGATGAGGATCGGGTCGTCGGTGTACTGGCGGGCCACCTCGGCGACCGTCGCGCGCCAGCGGCCGGCGATGGGGCGCAGCGCGGGGCGGCGGGTGGCCAGCAGGGTCAGCTCGCGTTCGGCCAGCGCGCGGGCGCGGCCCGGACCGGTGGCCTCGGTGATGAGCTGGGCCAGGCCGTCCACGCCGTCGCGGCCGTCGTCGATGATGGCGCGGAGCTGGCGCGCATACTCGTCGGAGGCGGCGGTCAGCGCCCCGACCAGCAGGTCGTCGAGCGTGGCGAAGTAGTAGAGCGCCAGGCTCGGCGGCGCGCCCGCCTCGGCCGCGACCGAGCGGTGCGTCACCCCGGCCACGCCCTCGCGCTCGATCACCCGCAGCGTGGCCTCGATGATCTCCCGCCGCCGCCGCTCTCCTCTGGCCTTACGCCCGTCCGTCCCCGCCTCGCTCAAGGCCGTCCCTCCCGCCACCAATAATTGAACGAGTGTACAACAATTTCGCGTAGAGCGGCTCCCTGTCCGGGCACCCCAACTTCCTCGGGGCGGTCGCGTCGGCCGGGGTGTCGCTGCCGGTGGGCCCCGATCCGGTCAACCTGTTCCAGAACTCGCCGCCGCGCCCGGACGGCACGCGGCCTCGCGGGCCGGTGACGTGATCACCTTTCGTGCCCTGCGGGACCTGTGGTTCGTGCTCACCTCGTGTTCGGTGGACAACTGGCCGACCAGTGACTACGTCCGCACGCCGCTGGCCGTACGCGTCACTCGCTGACCGGCGGCGGCCCCACCGGCTCGGTATGGCAGAAGAAGACGACCGGGCGGCGGTCGTCGCCGCCGTCCTCGCCCAGCGCTTGATGGTCCTCGCCCAGTGCTTGATAGCGGAGCACCAGGTCGTCGAGCTCCCGGTCGAAGCGGCTCAGCTCTTCCGCGGTCAGCCGCATCGGGCCCTTGCGGGCGAGGGTGGCGGCGTCCTGCCATTCCGGGGGCCAGGCGTGCATGCCGTTCACCCACTCCCGCATCCGCTCGGCCGTGGCGTCGATGAGCTGGAGCATCGTGGCCCGCGAGGCGACGCTGCCGACCGGGTCGCCGGCGAACTCCGACGGCGTCATCGACAGGCTCTCCGTCGGCACGAGCCGCCACCAGCGCTCGCGCCGGTCTCTGGCCAGCTCGGGAACCTCCGCCACCATCCCGTGCCTGGCGAGCTGGCGCATGTGGTAGCTGACCACGCCCACGGGCTGGTCCAGCCGCTCGGCGAGCATGCCGACCGTGGCCGGGCCCGCCTCGTGGACCAGCAGGAGCAGCCGCATCCTGAGCGGATGGCTGAGCGCCTTGAGCGTGCCGGCGTCCTCGGGACCGAGGTGGCGATGAGCCTGTTCCATGCCGATGATCCTACCGGAAAGGTTGTACAAGGATTCTTGTACAACTATCGTCGTCGACTGTGCAGCCGTTGCGAAAGAACCTCCGCTTCCAGCTCTTCTGGCTGGGCTCGGCGGCCTCGGGACTGGGCTCGACCCTGACCCTGCTGGCCTACCCCCTGCTCGTACTCGCGCTGACCGGCTCGCCCGGCCAGGCCGGGCTCATCAGCGCGGTCAGCCTGGCCAGCGGGATGCTCTTCGCCCTGCCCGCGGGGGTGCTCGTCGATCGCTGGGACCGCCGCCGCGTCCTGCTGGGCGCCGACCTCGTCCGCGCCGCCACGATGGCGAGCGTCGCGGTGGCCGTCGTCACCGACGTACTGGTCCTGCCGCACCTGGTCGCGGTCGCCATCGTGAACGGCGCCGCCGGCGCGATCTTCGAACCCGCCCACGCCGCCTCCCTGCGGACCCTGGTCCACAAGGAGCAGTTACCCGCCGCCTACGCCCAGGAACAGACCCGCGAGCACGCCGCCGGGCTGGCCGGCCCACCGCTCGGCGGCCTGTTGTTCGCCGCGGGGCGGGCGTTGCCGTTCGTCGTCGACACGCTCACCTACCTGGTCTCCTTCGTCTGCGTGGCCCTGGCCCGCGTACCCCGTCGTCCGGAGGAGCCCGCGGCCCGGCAGAGCATGTACGAGGGGATCGCCGAAGCCGTCCGCTGGATGTGGGGCCGCCGCCTGCTGCGCGCGATCTGCGGGCTGGTGCTGGCGGCCAACCTGGCGTTCAACGCGACCACGATCCCGCTGATCGTCCTGGTCGGCGCGCCGGAACAGGTCGGCCTCGTCATGGCCGCCCTCGGCGTCGGCGGCCTGATCGGCGCGGCCATCTCCGGCCGGCTCATCAGGCTGCTGCCCACCGGCGGGCTCATGCTGGCGGGCTGCTGGTTCCTCACGGTGGTCCTGCCGCTGATGGCGCTGCCGCTCGGCTGGTACTGGCCCGCGACCGTCCTGTTCGTCGCCGGCCTGGTCGCGCCCGCCCTGAACATCGCACTGGTCGTCGAGGTCGCCAGGACCGTTCCCGACCACATGCAGGGCCGCGTGCAGTCGCTGCTC
Source organism: Nonomuraea sp. NPDC050790 (assembly GCF_044456745.1). Lineage (NCBI taxonomy): Bacteria > Bacillati > Actinomycetota > Actinomycetes > Streptosporangiales > Streptosporangiaceae > Nonomuraea > Nonomuraea sp. NPDC050790. The sequence goes on from NZ_JBITGF010000001.1 coordinate 710,409, forward strand.
AACGTCGCCACGATGGGCATCACGCCGCTGGCACCGCTGGTCGGCGGAGTCCTCACCCAGTACGGCGGCGCGGTCACCGCCATCGTGGTGATCAGTGGTTACCTGGCGATCTGCTGCGCCGTGGCCGCCCTCTCCCCAACCCTCCGCCACACCCCCGCCCCCAACTAACCCACACCCCCAACCCCACGCCACCCCAGACCCGACGACTCATTGCCCCAGATCCCCGCAGCACCCACCCAAGCCGCCCACGCGCCCACCCTTGGGACGTGCCGTGTCCAACCCGCGTTGCCCCACTCCGGCGCGCGTCACGCCGGGCCCGAGCGTCCCGTGCCCTGCTCCGGCCAAGCCTGCGTTGCCCCACCCTCGGGGCGCGTCACGCTGGACCCGAGCGACCCGCGCTCTCCTCCGGCCGCTCGCGCCTACAGGACCGCGATGCTGTGCCACGTAGCCCTCGGTGGGGCCGGGGTGTTGGGAGGTGGTCCCCGGGACATGGTGCGTGGGGGTCGCCATGTCCCGGGGACCGGGTCGGTGCGGGAGCCGTACCGGAGAGGAACGAAGGTGTGATGGCGGAGGTGTGGCGGCTAGGAGACGGTGACGCCGAGGAGATGGCCGAGGCCGAACGTGACCGAGGCCGCTGCGACGCCCAGCGCGAGCTGGCGCAGGCCGCCGAGCCACCACGGACGTGCGGTCATCCGCGCCACCACCGCCCCGAACCCGAACAAACCCAGCAAACTCAACACCACCGCCACCACCATCCCGGACGCTCCGAACAGGAACGGCGCCAGCGGCACCAGAGCCCCAGCCGCGAACGCGCCGAACGACGAGGCCGCGGCCAGGTAGGGCGAGGGGAGATCGTCGGGATCCACGCCCAGTTCCTCACGGACATGGACGCGCAGCGCCTGCTCCGGGTTGACAGACAGTCCGGCGGCGACTTTGGCGGCCAGTTCGGGTTCGAGCCCGCGGGCACGGTAGAGGGCGGCGAGCTCGGCCTGCTCGCCTTCTGGGTCGCGGGCCAGCTCACGGCGCTCCACGGCGATCTCGGCACGCATCAGCTCGGTCTGGGACTTCACCGACGTGTACTCGCCCGCCGCCATCGAGCACGCCCCCGCGACCAGCCCCGCGAACCCGGCCAGCACCGCCCCACGCCCGGCCCCCGCCGCTCCGACCACTCCGGCGATCAGCGCGAAGTTGGACACCAGCCCGTCCATCGCCCCGAACACCGCCGGTCGCAGCCACCCGCCGGTGACATCACGGTGGTGGCGATGTCTCTCCGGTGAGTACGGCGCGGCCAGCTCGACAGTCATGACTTCCTCCACATGATGACACCTTGTCGCCAAATTTAGGCATATTCCGGGAAGATCCGCAACGAAGGGGAGGCTAGCCTGACCTGCGACAAGACCCGATGGTGACACCACGTTTCGAACATCTTACGGAAAACCAGGAAACCTGGAAGACCTCAATTCCACGCCAAGCGCGACGCCAGGCCAAGCTACCCAGCCACCCCACGAACCAAGCTGCCAACCCTCGCGTCAGGCCAAGCTGCCAAGCCACCAGGCCGTGCCAAGCTGCCAAGCCGCTCCGCCCACCACGCCGCCAAGTGCCGCGCCCTGTCGGCTGCCAAGCCGCGTGCCGGGTCCAATCTGCCAAGTGCCTTGTCCAGTCAGGCTGCCAAGCCACTTCGCCTGCCAGGTTGCCAAGTGTTGCGCCTTGTCAAACTGCCGAGGTGCCAGGCATCATGCGCCTTTCTGGGAGGTGAGCCTGGCACCCTGTCACGCTGCCAAGCCTTGCGCTGGGCCAAGCTGCCGGGCTCCGCCGCCTGTCAAGTTGCCTGGCCCCGTGGCCGGTCAAGGTGCCTGGCCTCATGATCTGCCATGTTGCCGAGCTGCCAAGTTGCTGAGCGACCGAGGTGTCGAGCGACCGAGGTGTCGAGCGGCCGAGGTGTCGAGGTGTCATGTGGCGCGAGCTGGCAAGCAAGGGCGGACATGGGCTTGCCCTCACCCGGCGCTGCGCGGATGAGGGCAAGGTGGTCTCGGGGGAGGGTCAGACCGGGGCTGGGGTGGGCTGAGGGAGGGGGTCGGGGAGGGGGATGAGGCGGCGGCAGTCCGCGATGGCCGACTCCAGCAGCGACCGGAGCACCTGGTCCGGGTCGGGGATGCACGCCTGCACGATCCCCACCACCGACAACTGCACCGCGTTCGGCGCCGCGTACCGGCGGAAGCCCTTCTCGGTGATCCGCGCCGCCCTGCTGAACCTGCGCGCCTCCCTGGCCGTCTGCGGCACCTGTTCCATGGCCCTGCGGCTCATCGGTGACAGGTCCGTGGGCCGGCCTTCCAGCCTGGCCAGCATCTCCTCCGCCGCCAGCACGGACACGGCCAGCGCGAGCTGGCGCTCGGCGGCGGCCACCGGCAGGGCGGTGCTCGCGCAGCGCAGCGCGATCGTGGCGTCGATCTTCAGGTCGTCGCTCGACAGCCCGATGATGGACGGGACGAGTTCGGCCAGGCCGTTGCGGTTCTCGTCTCCGGTGTTGTCGTTGACGAGCCGGGCGAGCGCGGCCAGCAGCGGGTGCGTGCAGGCCGGATGGTCGCTCCAGCGCTCTCCTGCCAGGTAGGACGCCAGCTCCATGAAGCACGCGCCGCGTTTGGGGTTGCGGTGCCTGCCTCGCGACAGAACCGGCATGTGGTCGAGGTGGTTGTCCACGGATGCTCCACTACTCCACGTTCGCCTGTCTTTCCAGTCTGCGCTCCTGTCGCGCGAGATGCCAGTGGTGGGAGGTCTTGGGAAGGTAGTCAACTCGCTTGACAGTGATGGTGGGGAGTGATCCCATCAATACGAGTTAGGAAGTTTTCCTAACTATCACCCCCCACCAAGGAGGACTCCATGCGCGTGTTAGCCGGCGCGCTTGTGGCGGCGTTACTGATGAGCGTGGTTGCGGCCGTTCCGGCCTCAGCCACGCCGAGCGTGGTGACGGCCGGAACGGCCGCGCCGACGAGTGTGGTGACGGCTGTCTCGGCCGCGCCGACGAACGCGGTTGCGGCTGTCTCGGCCGCGCAGACAAGCGTGGTGACGGCAGGGTCCGCCTCGGCCGCGCCGACCCGCCACGAAGCGGAGAACGCCACCGTCTCCCAGGGCCTCGTGGAGTCCAACCACGCGGGCTACTCGGGCACCGGGTTCGTCAACGGCGACAACGTGGCGGGCAGCTACACCGAGTTCACCGTCAACGCCGCGGCGGCGGGCCAGGCCGAGATCGCCATCCGCTACGCCAACGGCACCGCGGTCAACCGGGCCGCCGACATCGCGGTGAACGGCGCCGTCGTCTCCGCCGCCCGCGCCTTCAACGGCACCGGCGCATGGTCCACGTGGGTGACCTCCACGCTCACCGCCCCCGTCACCGCGGGCGCCAACAAGATCCGGATCACCGCCACCACGGCCAACGGCAACCCCAACCTGGACTACCTCGACGTCGAGGTGGCCGCGCCCAGTTCGGACCTGCAGGCGGAGGACGCCACGATCGTCCAGGGCGTGGTGGAGTCGAACCACGCCGGGTTCACCGGCACCGGGTTCGTCAACTACGACAACGTCGTCGGCTCCTACGTGGAGTTCACGGTCAACGCGCCCACCGCGGGTAACTACGAGGTGAAGTTCCGCTTCGCCAACGGCACCGCGGCCGACCGAGCCATGGCCGTCACCGCCAACGGCGGCGCCGCCCAGAACGTGAGCTTCCCCGGCACCGGCGCCTGGACCACCTGGGTGGAGAAGTCGGTGACCGCCTCGCTGATCGCGGGCGCGAACAAGATCCGGGCCACCGCCACCACCGCGAACGGCGGGCCGAACCTCGACCGCATCAGCACCACCGTGCCGCCCGACCCCGAGCCGCCGACCGCGCCCGGCAACCTGCGCATCGTCGGCGAGGTCCGGCCGAACGCCGTGGACCTGGCCTGGGACGCCGCCACCGACAACGTGGGCGTCTCCAGCTACGTCATCTACAACGGCGGCAACGTGATCAAGACCGTGGGCGGCAACCAGACCACGGCGACGGTCACCGGACTGACGCCGAACACCGGCTACGTGCTGAGCGTGCTGGCCTACGACGCGGCCGGGAACGGCTCGCCCGCCAGCAACAACGTCTCGTTCACGACGCCGCCGAGCGACGACCACGAGGCGCCGACGGTGCCGGGCGGCCTGCGCGCCACCAACGTGGCCGCCACCAGCATCACGCTCGCGTGGACCGCCTCGACCGACAACGTCGAGGTCACCGGCTACAACGTCTACCGCGACGGCACCAAGTTCGCGACCGTGCCCGACCTGACCGCCACCGCGGACGGGCTCACGCAGAACACGCAGTACTCCTTCCAGGTGGAGGCGTTCGACGCCAACGGCAACGTCTCGGCCAAGAGCCCCGCCCTGACCGTGCGGACCTCGACGCAGGCCACCGGCGGCGACCCGGTCTTCGACCGCGACGTCACCCAGCTCGACCTGCCGTGGGGCATCGCGTTCCTGCCCGACGGCAGCGCGCTGGTCGCCGAGCGCGACCGGTTCGAGATCGTCCGGGTGACGGCCACCGGCCAGAAGACCGTGGTCGGCAAGATCACCGAGGCGGTCGGCACCGTCGGCGAGGGCGGCCTGCTCGGGCTCGCGCTGTCGCCGAACTTCGCCACCGACCACTACGTGTACGCCTACCACACGTCTTCAAGCGACAACCGGGTCGTCCGGTTCACGTACCAGAACAACGCCATCGGCGCCCGCGAGCCGGTCGTGACCGGCATCAGCAAGGCCAAGTTCCACAACGGCGGCCGGATCAAGTTCGGCCCCGACGGGATGCTGTACATCACCACCGGCGACGCCCAGACCAGCAGCCGGGCGCAGGACCTCAACTCGCTCAACGGCAAGATCCTCAGGGTCACGCCGACCGGCGCCGGCGCCCCGGGCAACCCGTTCCCCAACGCCCCGCGCGTCTACAGCCTGGGCCACCGCAACCCGCAGGGCATCGCCTGGGACTCCCAGGGCAGGCTGTGGTCCTCGGAGTTCGGCGACGGCACCTGGGACGAGCTCAACATCATCCAGTCGGGCAAGAACTACGGCTGGCCGACCTGCGAGGGCACCTGCAGCGACAGCCGGTACGTGAACCCGGTCAGGACGTGGAGCGTCTCCAGCGCCTCCCCGAGCGGCCTGGAGATCGTCAACGACTGGATCTACATGGCGGCGGTGCGCGGCTCGCGCCTGTGGGTCATGAAGATCACCGGCAACACGACCGACACCCCGCGCGCCTTCTTCAACGGCAACTGGGGACGGCTGCGCACCGTGGTCAAGACCCCCGACGGCGGCCTCTGGCTGACCTCGACCAACAACGACAAGAACGGCGGCACCCCCACCACGATCGACAACGACATCGTCAGGCTGAAGTTCGCCGGCCCGCCGTTTGCGCTGACCAGCACGGCCTTCGCGCACAACGGCAACATCCCGGCGCGCTTCACCTGCGCGCAGGACGGGGTGTCGGGCAACGACATCTCGCCGCAACTGGCCTGGTCCGGCGCACCGGCCGGCACGCAGAGCTACGCGATCACCTTCATCGACACGGCCAACGGCGGCAAGCACTGGGCGATGTGGGACATCCCCGCCGCCAAGGCGTCGCTGCCGGAGGGGCTCGGTCTCGGGTACGAGGTGCCGAACCAGGCTCCGGCCAAGCAGAAGGCGATGAGCAGCGGCAACAAGGCGCTGCAGTACTTCGGCCCGTGCCCGGGCGGCTCGACCCACAAGTACGAGTTCACGCTCTACGCGCTGGACACCGCTACGCTGCCGGGCGTGAGCTCCGGCTCGTCGGTGGCCGCGGTGGAGACCGCGATCCTGGCCCGTGACCTGGCCTCGACCAAGCTGGCGGGCAACTCGAACGCGTCCACCCGCTGACCTGAGTGACAGGAGGGGCCGGAGGCAACCGCCTCCGGCCCCTCGAAACATCGGAGGAGTGGGAAGCGATCCCCCATCAGAGATCCCATCTTTCGCGGGAAAGGGTCCCCATGCACAGAACGACGCTGGCCATGACCTTAGTGGCCGGCCTGCTCGTCTGGCCTGCCCAGGCGGCGTCGGCCGCCTCGGTCGTCTACGAGGCCGAGAGCGCGGCCATCGGCAACGGCGTGGTGGAGAGCAACCACGCCGGTTTCTCCGGCACCGGGTTCGTCAACAGCGCCAACGCGGCCGGCGCGTACGTGGAGTTCACCGTGACCGGCACCGGAGACACGGACCTGGCCTTCAGGTACGCCAACGGGACGACCGCGGCACGCCCGGCCACGGTCACGGTCAACGGATCCACCGCCGGGACGCTGCAGTTCGCCGGCACCGGCGCGTGGACGACGTGGAACAACGAGACGGTCGCCGCCGATCTCGCCCAGGGCGCCAACACCGTCCGCCTCACCGCCACCACCGCGGGCGGCCTGCCCAACCTCGACGCCCTCACCGAGGGCGCGCAACCCAGCGGCCCCATCGCCGACCCGATCCCGCAGAACCCCATCCAGTCCAACCTCGGGCTGGTCCTGACCGAGTACGCCCAGTTCCCCAGGTCCGAGCCCGTGCCCACGCCCACCGACTCCCGGCTGCGCCGCCATGCCAGGATCAACCACCTGGGCCAGCTCGCCGACGGCCGCAGGTTCGTCCCCGACCTCAACGGCAGGCTCTACACGCTGCCCGCAGGCGGCGGCACGCCGGGCGTCTACCTGGACGTCAGGGCCGCCGTGGGCGCCAACTTCTTCTCCGGGCGCGGCCTGGGCAGCGGGTTCGGCTTCGTCGCCTTCCATCCGGACTTCGCGGCCAACGGCCGCTTCTACACGGTGCACAGCGAGGCGTTCCAGGCCCTGAGCACCCAGCGCGCCGACTGGACGCAGTCCGGCGCGGTCGTGCAGAGCGTGGTCACCGAGTGGACGGCGAGCAACCCGGCGGCGGCGCTCTTCAGCGGCACCCGCAGGCAACTGCTCCGCCTCGGCTTCGGCACCACGATCCACGCGGTCCAGCAGATCGACTTCAACCCCAACGCCACCCCGGGCAGCCCCGACCACGGCCTGCTCTACGTGGCCGTCGGCGACGGCGGCAGGGGTACCAGCGGCACCGTGCCGCAGGCCCGCAACCAGCCGTTCGGCAAGATCCTGCGCATCGACCCGCGGGGGACCGACAGCGCCAACGGCCGCTACGGCATCCCGCCCGGCAACCCGTTCACCGGCCAGCCGGGCACGCTCGGCGAGATCTACGCCCTGGGCATGCGCGACCCGCACCGCTTCAGCTGGGACTCCGGCGGCAGCGGCCGGATGTTCCTCGGCCACATCGGCGAGCACGACATCGAGGCCGTCTACGACGTGCGGGCGGGCGACAACTTCGGCTGGAGCGAGCGCGAGGGCGCCTTCCGCTTCGACCGGAACGAACCCTGCTACCTCTACCCGCTGCCCGCCGACGACAGCCGCCACGGCTACACCTACCCGGTCGCCGCCTACGACCACAACGGCCCGCCCGGCTGCACCGGCGACCTGGGCAGGGCCATCGCCGGCGGCTTCGTCTACCGGGGCGCCGCGCTGCCCGCCCTGCGGGGCAAGTACCTGTTCGGCGACCTCGTGCAGGGCTGGATCTTCGCCACCGACGAGGCGGAGATGACCCGCGGCGGCACCGACCTGGCCCCGCTGCACCAGCTCAAGGTCTACAACGCGGCGGGCAACCAGGTCACCATGCAGACGCTGGCCGGCAGCTCCCGCGTGGACCTGCGCTTCGGCATGGACCGGGCCGGGGACCTGTTCGTGCTGTCCAAGGCCAACGGCAAGATCTGGAAGGTGACCGGCACCCGCTGATCACCAGACCAGGTGGAGCGCCTCCGGGGCGCGGTGGATCAGCGTCGCCGCCATCGTGACCTCGGAGCTCTCCAGCCGGATGCCCGGCAGCCTGCGGATCAGCTCCTCCAGCGTGATCCGGAGCTGCTCGCGGGCCAGGTGCGAGCCGGGGCAGCCGTGCACGCCGTGCCCGAACCCGAGATGGCGGGCGGGCGGCCGGGTGATGTCGAAACCGCCCGTGCCGTCGCGGCCGGCGGAGCCGTAGGAGACGAAGACCGAGTCACCGGCCGAGAGCTCCATGCCGGCGAAGGTGAGCGGGCGGGTGACCGTGCGGCGGAAGCCCTGCACGGGGGCCTCGAAGCGGGCCGTCTCCTCGATCGCGGCCGGGATGAGCTCGGGGCGCGCGCACAGCGTCTCCCACTGCGCGCGATCGCGCAGCAGATGGTGTACGGCGGAGCCGATCAGCGCGGTCGTGGTCAGGTGCCCGGCCAGCAGGAGGTTCTGCAGGTTGGAGACGATCTCGTTGCGCTGCTCGGTGGTCAGCAGGGCGGTGCCCGGAGCCAGCGCCCGCACCATCTCGGTCGTCAGGTCGTCGCGCGGCTCCTTCCTGCGCATCCTGGCGTAGCCGTCGAGCAGGTGCTGGAGGCGCACGACGTCGCGGGCCGCCGCGGCCTGCTCGTCGTCGGTCATGGGCTGGAACAGCAGATCCTCGGCGCGGTTGCCGGCCTCGACGGCGGGCCGTACGTCGGCGGGGTCGAGGCCCATGAGGTGGCCGATGACGTCGGCGGCCAGCGGGCGCGCGTACGCCGACATCCACTCCACGCGGCCGTCGGCGGCGAAGGCGTCGACGAGCTCGGCGGCGCGGCGGGCGACGAACGGCAGGGCCCCGGCCACACGCGCCGGCGACAGGCCGCGCACCAGCGGCTTGCGCAGGCGGCGGTGCTCCTCCCCGTCCCTGCTCAGTACGGCCGGCCGCCCGCCGAAGCCCTTGACCAGCTCGCTCAGCGCGGCGCGGCGCGGCAGGTGGTCGGGGCGCAGCGCGCCCTCGGAGGAGAAGTCCTCGGGGCGGCCGAGCACCTCGCGCACGTCCTCGTACCTGGAGACCAGCCATGCCCGCAGTTCCGGTACGAAGGTGAGGCCGGGTTCGCGCCGGGCGGCCTCGTAGGTGGGGAACGGGTCGCGATAGAGGGCTTGGAGATCCACACGGCCCATCTTCGCCCAGACCTACCTATCTCGGACGATGAAATTTTCTTTTAGTTCACCCCTGGGTCTTGAAAGTTATATCCGCGAGCGATTGAGTTCGGGGCGTGATCACCCTCAAACTCTTGGCCGCCGCGGCCTTGGTGTTAACAGCGGCGGTCGATCCGCAGGTCCCCGTCGAGGACGCGCCCAAGGCGTCGTCCTACCCGCCCCCCTCCACCCTCCTCGCCGCTCCCGCCCCCAAGCACCTGGAGACGGCCAAGAAGAGCAGGCCGGTGGCGCCCGGCATCACCTTCACCGCCTTCGACCGCTACGACGCGGCGGGCTGGCTGCGCGCCGACGCGCTGTCGGCGGACCTGTCCGGCGGCGTCAAGGCCGGCTACCTCAACTCGGGCGAGGTCTCCAAGACCGAGCCGCTGTCCGGCCCCGCCACGCGCGCCCGCGCGGTCGCGGCGGTCAACGGCGACTTCTTCGACATCAACCGCTCGGGCGCGGCGCTCGGCGTCGGCGTCCAGAAGGGCGCGCTCGTCCAGTCGCCCAGCAGCGGCTGGAACAACGCGGTCGCCCTCACCGGCGAGGGCGTCGGCCGCGTGCTCAAGATGTACTTCGAGGGCAGCGCCACCCCGCAGGGCGGCGCCCCGATCGCCCTGACCCAGTTCAACCAGCTCGTCCAGAACGGCGGCGTCGGCCTGTTCACCCCGCTGTGGGGCAGCTACACGCGCGCCCGCGCGGTCGAGGGCGCCACCAAGGTCACCGAGGTCGTGCTCACCGGCGGCGCCGTCACCGAGGTCAGGACCGCCGCGGGCAGCGGCCCGATCCCGGCGGGCACCACGATCCTGCTCGGCAGGGACGCCGGGGCCGACGCCCTCGCCGCGCTCAAGCCCGGCGACAGGGTGGACGTGAGGTACGAGCCCAAGCCGTCCGACGGCGGCCAGGTCGAGACCGCCATCGGCGGCAACTACGTCCTGGTCAAGGACGGCGCCGTCCAGAGCTCCACCGACCAGGCGGCCCACCCGCGCACCGCGGTCGGCTTCTCCGCCGACGGCAGGAAGATGTACCTGCTGACCGTCGACGGCCGCCAGGCCGACAGCCGCGGCGTCACGCTCAACGAGCTGGCCGCCATGATGATCGAGCTCGGCGCCCACAACGCGCTCAACCTCGACGGCGGCGGCTCCTCCACCATGCTCGCCCGCGAGCCCGGCGCCGCCGAGCCGCAGGTCGAGAACAGCCCCTCCGACGGCGGCGAGCGCCCCGTCCCCAACGGCCTGGCGCTCTACGCCCCCGAGGGCAGCGGCAGGCTGAAGGGCTTCTGGCTGGAGACCGCGAGCGACCCCGCCAAGGCGCCCGGCGTCGGCCCCGTCGCCGGTGGCCGCCCCGAGCGCGTCTTCCCCGGGCTCTCGCGGCGGCTGAGCGCCGCCGGATTCGACGAGACGTACGGCCCCGCCGCCGGCACCCCGAGCTGGCGTTCCAACCCGGCCGTGCACGGCGTCGTGGACCACAAGGGCGTCTTCCGCGCCCTCATCCCCGGCCAGACCACCGTCACCGCCTCGCGCGGCGGCGCCAAGGGCACGATGGAGCTGACCGTGCTCCAGCCGCTGACCCGCCTGGGCGCCACCACCGACCGGGTCGGCCTGGCCTCCGCGCAGGCCACCGCCACCTTCGGCGTCGTCGGCTACGACCGCAACGGCAACTCCGCGCCCATCGAGCCGGGCGACCTGTCGCTCGACTACGACCGCGCGCTGTTCGAGGTCACGCCCAGCCCCAACGGCTTCTTCACCGTGAAGGCCAGGCAGGACAAGGGTGCCGGGCTCATCAACGCCAAGGTCGGCCGCGTCACCACCGCCGTGCCCGTGACCGTGGGCACCGAGGAGCAGAAGGTCTCCGACTTCGAGGACGCCGGCTCCTGGGCCTTCGCCGCCGCGCGGGCCACCGGCTCGCTGTCGGCCGCGCCCGGCCAGAGCGGCGGCGGGCTCAAGCTGGCCTACGACTTCACCCAGTCGACGGCCACCAGGGCGGCGTACGCCAGCCCGCCGCAGCAGATCGTGGTGCCGGGCCAGCCGCAGGCGTTCGGGCTCTGGATCAACTCCACCGGCAAGGGCGAGTGGCCCTCGCTGGAGTTCTACGACGCCCAGGGGCAGTCGCAGATCCTGCGTGGTCCCTACCTGACCTGGACCGGATGGAAGTACGTGGAGTTCCAGGTGCCGCCCGGGGTGTCCTACCCGCTGAAGCTGCGCCGGTTCTACGTGGCCGAGACGAAGGCGGACGCCTCGTACACCAACGAGATCCTCATCGACGGGCTCGTGGCCAAGGTGCCGCCGCCGGTGCAGGCGCCGCCGGCGGAGAAGATCGCCGATCCGGTGGTGAAGGCGTCGGTCGAGGCGATGCCGTGGCGGTTCGCGGTCATGTCGGACGCGCAGTTCGTGGCGCGGGATCCGGACAGCGACATCGTGCGCAACGCCCGCCGTACGCTACGAGAGATCAAGGCGGCCAAGCCGGACTTCCTGCTGATCAACGGCGACCTCGTGGACGAGGCGTCGCCGGCGGACTTCGCGCTGGCCAAGAAGATCCTCGACGAGGAGCTGGGCGGTGAGCTGAAATATCAGTACATCCCGGGCAACCATGAGGTGATGGGCGGGAAGATCGACAACTTCCGGGCCGTCTTCGGCGACACCTACCGCAGCTTCGACCACAAGGGCACCCGCTTCGTCACGCTGGACACCTCGCGGCTGAACGTGCGCGGCGGCGGGTTCGACCAGGTCGCCCTGCTGCGCGAGCGGCTCGACGCCGCCGCGAAGGACCCGGCGATCGGGTCGGTGGCGGTGCTGTTCCACGTGCCGCCGCGCGACCCCACGCCGGGCAAGGGCAGCCAGCTCGGCGACCGCAAGGAGGCGGCGCTGGTGGAGCAGTGGCTGGCCGACTTCCAGCGCGAGACCGGCAAGGGCGCCGCCTACATCGGGGCCCACGTCGGCACCTTCCACGCCTCCCGGGTGGACGCGGTGCCGTACTTCATCAACGGCAACTCCGGCAAGAACCCGGCCACCGCGCCCGGCGACGGCGGCTTCACCGGCTGGTCGCTGTGGGGCGTCGACCCCGTCACCGCGCGCGAGGCCGAGCACGTGCGGCGCAACTGGTTCGTGGACGCCCCCGCGTGGATCGGGACCCAGGTACGCCCGCACGTGGACGAGCTCACGCTCACCGCGCCCGCCACGGTCGCGCTCGGCCGTCCCGCGACGCTCACCGCGGCCGCGAAGCAGGGCGCCCGCCAGGTGCCGGTGGCCTATCCGGTCTCGGCGGAGTGGAGCGGCTCGCCCGCGCTGCACATCGGGTCGCGCTCGGGCCTCAGGCCATGGCACAAGGCCGTGCTCGACCCCGCGACCGGGACCCTGACCGCGCTGCGTGAGGGCTCGATCGTGGTGGCCGTGACGGTCAACGGCGTCCGGCGGGAGGCCACGGTCGCCCTGACCGCCAGGGCCGCCGCCTGACCGACCTCGTGAGACGCCCGGCGGTCGCGCACCGCCGGGCGTTTCATGACAGCGACCGTTAAGCGATCATCAATCGGGATTCGCTAGGTTGACCGGCCATGACCCGACTGAGCCCGCGTCTGGGGCCGCTCACCCCCCGCCAGCACTGGCGCAGAGCCCGGCTCCAGACCTACTCGTGGCTGCTGACCGGCGCCTACCGGCTCGGCGCCATGCACCCGGCGGTGTGGAGGTTCGTGGCACGCTCCTACCACCCGTCCCTCGACCGGCTGGCCGCCCGGCACGCCCGCGTGGCCTGCCAGTTCGCCGCCGTGGACGTGCCCGCCTACCGCGACTTCCTGCGCGAGCGCGGTGCCGCGGGGGCCAGGCGGCTGGCCGACTTCCCCGAGACCACGAAGCAGAACTACGCCGGCGCCTACGACGAGAGCAGCCGGTGCCAGGAGGGCAGGCTGCACCGGGCCGGGGTGATCGTGGACGAGTCGTCGGGGTCGAGCGGCAAGCCGTACAACTGGGTGCGCGGGCCGCGCGAGCTGAAGGGCATCTACCGCAACGCCGCCGGGTACATCGAACTGGTCTTCCCCGGCCGACGGCTGTTCGTGATCAACGCGTACTCGATGGGCGCCTGGGCCACCGGCACCACGACCGGCACCGCCATGGCGCGCATCGCCATGGTGAAGAACACCGGCCCCGACCTGGAGAAGATCGCCGACACCCTCGAACACTTCGGCCCCGGCTACGACTACGTGGTGGCCGCCTACCCGCCCTTCCTCAAGCACCTGCGCGACCGCCTGGACGAGAGCGGCTTCCCCTGGGCGGACTACCGCATCCGCGGCATGGTCGGCGGCGAGGGCATGACCGAGGCGCTGCGCGACTACCTGGAGGAGCGCTTCGAGGAGGTCCGCTCGGGCTACGGCGCCAGCGACCTCACGATCGGGATGGGCGCGGAGACCGGCTTCACGGTACGGCTGCGCAAACGCCTGGCCACCGACGGCCGCCTGCGCGAGGCGCTGCTGGGCCCCGGCGAGCAACGCCTGCCGATGATCTTCCACTACAACCCGCTGGAGACGTTCCTGGAGGTCAACGGCTCCGGTGAGCTGCTGTGCACGATCAACACCAAGAGCTGCCTGCAGCCCAAGCTCCGCTACAACGTCGGCGACGAGGCCCTGCTGCGTACCCTGCCCGAGGTGAAGCGGGCCCTGGGCGCCGACTACGCCGCCATGTGGACCGACGAGCGCATGAACCTGCCCCTGCTGTTCCTGTTCGGCCGCAAGGACTCGACCATCTCCTACATGGGCGCCAACCTGTACCCGCAGGACGTCGAGTACGGCCTCTACCAGGGCAATCCGTACGCCGCCTCGATCGCTCGCTTCTGCCTGTCCCTGGAGGAGCTGCCCGGCCTGGAGTACCGCCCGGTGATCAACATCGAGCTGCGCGAGGGCGCCGCCTGCGACCGGGAGGCGCTCGCCGGCATCTGCCGCGAGGGCGTGGTGGCCCACCTGACCAGCGTCTCCCGCGACTTCGCCGAGTCACTCAAGGAGGACCCGACGGCGGCCGACCTCCGGGTGAGACTGTTCGGACCGGGCGAGGGCCCCTTCGCCGCCTTCACCAAGATGAAGAACGTCTACCTGGTGTGAGGCCCTCGCCCGCCGGTCAGACGCTGGTCCGCAGGCTCCAGATGACCGGGGTGCCGACGGCGGTCCCGCACGTCACCGAGAGCTTGACGTTGGGGCCGTGGCCCAGGCACTTGCCGGACTGCTTGTGCTGCCAGCGGCCCTGGGTCAGCGCCGTCCACGCCTGGTAGTTGCTGTTGTTGCACGAACCCATGTAGACCCTGCTGCCGCTGGCGTCCAGGCACTTGCCGGTGGCGCGCTGCTTGAACGCCTTCAGGGTGCCGGAGCCGACGATCTGCCACTGCTGGTACTGGTTGCCGTTACCGCACGTGCTCATGTACGCGGACGACCCGTTGCCGTCCAGGCACCGGCCGCCGCCGACGAGGTAGTAGTAGGTGGCGGCCGTGGAGGCGTTCGCGGGCACGGCCGTGGCCGTCAGGCCCAGTCCCGCCGCGGCGAGCAGGCCGACGGCGGCGGCCCTGAGGTACGACTTGATCATGGGGATCCCCTCCGAGGATGATCGGCTGATGCGGTCCGGAGGCTAGTCCGCGGCACTTTCGATCGGTTATCGAGCGTTGTGTCCGGGGCTATCGTTCTCGCAGGCAATCTCGCGAGCTGGTGAAGGACTCATGAGGACCACCGACTTCAGCAAGGCGCCGCCCCAGGGGCAGGCGGGGGCGATGTTCGTGGGGGCGACGCGGTACCGGGGGCCCTGGTCGATCGTCACGCTCTCCTTCACGTGGGTGCGCATGGTGCGCGACATGAAGCGCATGCGGGGCTACCGCTGGCACAAGGTCTACTGGGAGTTCCCGTTCACGCTCGGCACCCTGGCCTTCTTCGAGGACCGGGACGCGCTGCTGCTGTTCGCGCGCAGCCGTCACCACCGCGAGCTCATGCGCTGGGTGACCGACGGCACCAAGAACGCCACCGGCGGCTACATCCGCCTCTACAACGCCGAGCCCGAGGGCTACTCCAACGGCGTCTGGCGAGCAGAGGGCGGCCCCATGGCGCACATCCCGACCTTCACCCCGCTGTCCGGCGAGGACGGCGAGGGCCCGGCGGTGACCCGCGCGTGAGCCTGCGCACCGTCGAGTCGCGCCGCGACCTGGCCGATTTCCTGGCGCTCACCGACCGCCTCTACCCGCCCGGCTCGGGGCACGTGCCGCCGCTGCGCGCCCAGGTCCGCGCCTGGCACCGCCAAGGGGTACGGCTGGCCGTCCTGCGCCGCGGCGGCCGGGTCGTGGCCAGGACCACCCTGCACGCCGACGCCGCCTTCGACGCCAAGCTGGGCAGGAAGGCGCAGCTCTTCGGGCTGACCGAGTTCGAGCAGGACGCGGCGCAGGAGCTGTTCGCGGCGATCGAGGCCGAGGGCCGCGCGGCGGGACGGCAGAGCGCCTTCGGCCCCGTCTCGCTGCTGCCCAACCAGAGCGGCGGCGTGATCACCTCGGGGTTCGGCGAGCGCGGGTTCATCGACAGCGCCTGGAACCACCCCTACTACCCGGTGGCCTACGAACGGCACGGCTTCGGCCGCCGGTTCGAGGCCGACACCTGGATCTGCCCGGTGCCGGGGGAGGAGGTCTTCGCCTTCGACGACGCCCGCCTGGCCGCGGAGGGGCTGGAGGTCCACCGGGGGCAGCGGCGGCGGCTGGGTGAGCAGTTGCCGATCCTGCGCGAGATGCTCAACGCCGCCTTCGCCCAGCTCGGCTACTACACCGAGATCTCCGCCCGGCAACTGGCCGAGCAGACCGACGGGCTGGCGTTCCTGCTGGAGGAGTCGCTGCTGCTGTACCTGACCAAGGCGGGGCGGCCGGTGGCGTTCGTGCTGTGCGTACCGGACATCTCGGCGTTCGTGGCGCGGATCCGAGGAAACCTCCACCCGCTCAACCAGCTCCGGCTCCTGGCCACCCGGGGACGCTATCGGAACGAGGCCGTGCTGATCATCAAGGGCACGATCCCCTCCGAGCAGGGACACGGCTACATGCGGCTGCTGTCACGGGAGCTGCACCGGGGCCTGCGCGAGGGCGGCTACCACACCCTGCGCAGCACCTACGTCGAGCGGAGCAACCCCGGCTCCGCCGCCCAGTTCCAGGCCATGGGCGGGCGGCCGCTGCACGGCTACACCTTCTACGAGAAGGCCCTGTGAAGGCGCTGCGGGAGCTGGAGCCCGACTTCTGGCGGGCGCCCAGCGCGCACAACACCCAGCCCTGGACGCTCACCTACACCGGCCAGGAGGCGGTCGTCGGCTGGGACCCGGCGCGGGCGCTGCCGGTGAGCGACCCCACCGGGCGCGACCTGCGGCTCGGGCTCGGGGCGTTCGTGGAGACGTGCCTGATCGTCTGCGCCTCCGCCGGGCTGCGGGTGGGGTTCCGCGCGGAGGCCGGGCCGCTGCGGGTGGGGGTGCTGCACGAGACGGCGCGGCCGTACCGGACGGAGTTCACGACGCGGGACGTGCGCGAGCGCGGCACCAACCGCGGGCCCTACCACCCGGAACCGCTGCCCCGCGACCTCGCGCCTGAGGCACGCCGGGTGGGCTGCCGGGAACTGGCGGCGCTGCTGTACGCGGCCGACCTGCACCAGTTCGGCGACGCCGCGGTCACCGCCGAGCTGCGCGCGTGGTTGCGGCTGGCGCCCGGACATCCGCGCTACCACCTCGACGGGCTCACCGACCGGGCGCTGGCGCTGTCCAGGGCCGAGGCGCTCGGGCTGCGGGCGGCGCTGGCGCTCCACCCCGTCCTGCGCCGCGCCGGGCTGCCCAGGGTCCTGGCGGCGGCGGGCAGGGGGCTGCTCGACTACGACGGCGAGGTGCTGGTGCTGGTCGGGACGCCCGGCGAGGAGGTCGAGGCGGGGCGGGCGCTCATGCGGCTGTGGCTGAGCCTGTCCAGGCGCGGCTACTCCACCCACCCGCTCAGCCAGATCATCGACAGCCCGCCCACGCGCGGGCTTCTGGCCGCCCACCTGGGCGTGGACGACCCGGCGAGTCTCCTGCACCTGGCCCGCGCGGGGCGGCCACGGCAGGCGGCACCGCGTTCTGCCAGAATCACCCGTTGACAAACCACCTCAAGCATTGAAAAGTGCCGAGTTAGGTGGATCATCGGCTGAACGGGGAGTTGCTGCGTGGACGCCAAGACCTACATGGCCGGGGTTTTCGACCGGGCGTCCGGGACCTATGAGCGGATCGGCGTGCCGTTCTTCGGACCGGTCGGTGCCGAGCTCGCGCGCCAGGCGGGTCTGCGGCCGGGGGAGAGCGTCCTGGACGCCGGCTGCGGCACCGGGGCCAGCCTCATCCCCGCCGCCCGCGCCGTCGGGCCGCTCGGCCTGGTCGTCGGGCTGGACCTCGCACCCGGCATGCTCGCCGTCGCCGCCGCCGAGATCGAACGGCTGCGCCTGTCCAACGCCACCGTGCTGTCCGGCGACATCGAGCACGCGTCGATGCTCCTGCCCGCCGCCCGCTTCGACGCCGTGCTGGCCGGCATGATGCTGTACTTCCTGCCCGACCCCGCCGCCGCCGTACGCGCGATGTCCGGTCTTCTGCGCCCCGGCGGCCGGCTGGCCGCCAGCCTCCTGGCCCAGCCCAGCCCCGCGGAGGCCGACCTGCTCGGCCAGGTGGCTCTCGCCCTGGCCCCCTTCACCACCGGGGCGGGTGGCGCGCCGTTCACCCACCGGCTCAACTCCGAACGCGAGCTGGCCGACCTGCTGTCCGGCAACGGCCTGGCCGGGGTGCGCTGCGAGGAGGTCGTCTTCGAGGTGAGCGTCGAGCGCGGCCAGGTCTGGGACTGGCTGTGGTCGGCCGCGCGCCGCGCCTCACTGGAGAGCATCCCGCAGGAACGGCACGCCGACGCGCGCGCCGCCCTGGAGTCGTCGCTGCCCGAGGAGGTGTACGTGCTGCCGCGCACCGTCCGCTTCGCCACGGCGGTACGGCCGGGCCCCCTCCTCAGATCCCGGCCCTAGCCCCCTACATGCGCACGGGACCCGCGACGCCTGTGAGGGGGCGCCACGGGTCCCGTGCTTGAGCGCCACGGGCCGCGTCCTCCGAACGGGACGCGACCCGCGTTTCAACCGGTCATGGCGATCACCGTGCCCGCGCCGACGGTCAGGCCGCCCTCGCGGATCGCGAAGCCGAGCCCCTCCTCCAGCGCGACGGCCTTGCCGAGCTCCACCTCGACCTCGACCGTGTCACCCGGCTGGGCCGGGGCGGGCAGGTCGATCCTGCCCGGCACGTCGGTCGTGCGCAGGTAGAACTGCGGACGGTACCCGTCGGCGACCGGCTTGCGGCGGCCGCCCTCCTCGGCCGTGAGGAGGTAGACGCGGGCGGTGAAGGAGCTGCGCGCCTGCTGCGTGCCGGGCGCGGCCAGGACCATGCCCCGCCGTACCTGCTCGCGGCGCACGCCCCGCAGCAGGACCGCGGCGTTGTCCCCGGCCTCGCCCCGCTCCATCGTCTTGCCGAACGTCTCCACCCCCGTCACGACGGCGGAGAACGTCTCGCCGAAGCCGACGACCTCGACGGTGTCGCCGATCCGCACGACGCCGCGCTCGATCGCCCCGGTGACGACCGTGCCGCGGCCGGTGACCGTGAGCACGTTCTCCACCGGCATCAGGAACGGCGCGTCGACGTAGCGCACCGGCACCGGGATGTGGTCGTCCACCGCCTGGAGCAGCGCCTCGACCGACGCCGTCCACTCGGGGTCGCCCTCCAGCGCCCGCAGCCCGGAGACCCGGACCATGGGCACGTCGGCGTAGCCGTGCTCGGCCAGCAGCTCCGACAGTTCCAGCTCGACCAGGTCGGCCAGCTCGGGGTCGGCGCCGTCGGCCTTGTTGAGCGCGACGACGAGGTGCTCGACGCCGACCCGCTTGGCGAGCAGCACGTGCTCGCGGGTCTGCGGCATGATCCCGTCCTGCGCGGAGACCACCAGGATGGCCCCGTCGAGCTGCGCCGCCCCCGTGATCATGTTCTTCACGTAGTCGGCGTGGCCCGGCATGTCGACGTGCGCGTAGTGGCGGGTGGCCGTCTCGTACTCGACGTGCGAGATGTTGATCGTGATGCCCCGCTGCGCCTCCTCGGGCGTGCGGTCGATCCTCTCGAACGGCGTGTACGTGGCGCCGCCCCGCTCGGCGAGCACCTTCGTGATCGCGGCGGTCAGCGTCGTCTTGCCGTGGTCGACGTGTCCCATCGTGCCGATGTTGAGATGCGGCTTGTTGCGGACGTATGCCTGCTTGGCCATGATCGTGTTCCTCTTCGCGAGTGCCTGGATGTGTGACCCGTCCTCGGGTCGGTCAACCTCCCCCCGCCGGGTCACCGTCAGGACTTACGGGGAGAGGTCAGCGCTCCAGGCCGTCGCAGGCACGCTCGAAGACACCCGCGGCGATCGCGGGAGTCATCGGGTGAACGTGCCGGAACATGAGCGTCATAGTGACGTACCAGAGCAACGTGTGGCAAACGGTTATTCCCGCGGCGTTGGTGTGGCGCACAACACAAGGGCGGTGGTTCGTCGCAGGGGCCGAAGCAGGGCGCCGCGGGCGTCGCTTAGCGTTCGGCCATGCCCCGTCTCTCCTTGGACGACCTCTACCGCCTGGCCGTACCGTCTGATCCGCAGGTGCGTCCCGGCGGGGCCGCCGTGGCGTACACGGTCACCACCGCCGAGCGCGACACCGACGAGAACACCACCCAGATCTGGCTCGCCGCCCCCGGCACCGAGCCACGCCGTCTGGCGACCGGCAGCCTCCCTCGCTGGTCGCCGGACGGCGGCACGCTCGCCTTCGTCCGCCCCGTGGACGGCAAGCCGCAGATCCACCTGCTGCCCATGGACGGCGGCGAGCCGCGCGCGCTCACCACCGCGCCGCTCGGCGCCGGAGCGCCGGTCTGGTCGCCCGACGGCACCAGGATCGCGTACGGCGGGCCGCACTTCGCCCCCTCGGCTGACGGTCCCGACCCGAACGCCCCCGTCGTCGCCGACCGGCTCGACTACAAGGCCGACGGCCCCGGGCTGCTGCGCGGCCTGACCTCGCACGTCTTCGTCGTGGACGTGGGCTCGGGCGAGCTCACCCAGGTCACCGAGGGCGACTTCCACACCGGCCAGCCGGCCTGGTCGCCCGACGGCCGGCGGCTGGCGTTCACCACGTCCATGGAGCACGACCGCGACCTCGTCCCCAGCGGCGCCGTCCACGTCGTCGACGCCACCGGCGGCCAGCCCAAGCGGCTGACCACCGACGACGTGCTCTGCACCGGCGTGTGGTGGCTGGGGGAGCGGCTGGTCGCGGCGGCCTTCAAGGACGGGCCGTCCGGGCACACGCGGCTGTTCGCCGTCGGCGAGGACGGCCAGGAGGAGATCGTCACCGGCCTGGACCGGAACGTCATGGTCGGGGCGCCGGGCTACCCGGGCGCGCCGCCCGCGCTGGACGGCGGCGACCTGCTGTTCTGCGCGCGCGACGCGGGCTCCACCCATCTGTACCGGCTCGGGGGCTCGGGGGTCGCGGAGAAGATCGTGGGCGGCGAGCTCAGCGTCGCCGGGGCCTGCGCCGCGGGCGGTCGGCTGGCCTACGTGGCGGCCTCGCCGTACAGCGCGGGGGAGGTCTACCTCGACGGCGAGAAGCTGACCGCGCTCGCGCCCGCCGACCTCGAGCTCTACCCGCCGCGCGCCCGCGTCTTCACCGCGCCCGACGGCACCCGCGTCGAGGGCTTCCTGACCGGCGAGGGCGGCGGCGGCCCGCTGCTGCTCGACATCCACGGCGGCCCGCACAACGCCTGGGCCCCCGTCTTCGACGGAGTCCACCTCTACCACCAGGTGCTCGCCGCCCGCGGCTGGACCGTCCTCACCCTCAACCCGCGCGCCAGCGACGGGTACGGCGAGGCCTTCTACACCGCGGCCCTCGGCGCGTGGGGCGTGTCCGACGCCCAGGACTTCCTGTCGGCCGTGGACGAGCTGGTGGCCGACGGCACCGCCGACCCCGCCCGCCTCGCCGTCACCGGCTACAGCTACGGCGGCTACATGACCTGCTACCTGACCGGGCACACCGGCAGGTTCAAGGCGGCGATCCCGGGCGGCTGCGTCAGCGACCTGACCAGCATGGCCGGAACCTCCGACGCGGGGTACTACCTCAAGACGTGGGAGTGCTCGGGCGACCTCGCGCCGCAGTCGCCGCTCACCCGCGCGGGCGAGGTCACCACGCCCACGCTCATCCTGCACGGCGACGCCGACGAGCGCTGCCCGGTCGGTCAGGCCGAGCAGTGGTTCGAAGCCCTGCGCGAGCGGGAGGTGCCGGTCCGGCTGGTGCGTTATCCGGGCGGCTCCCACCTGTTCATCGTCCAGGGGCGTCCCTCCCACCGTTACGACTACAACGAGAGGATCATCGCGTGGCTGGAGCAATGGGTCAGCGGCTCGCCGAACTGATCGCGAAGTACGAGGTGCCGGGCGCCGCCCTGGCCTACTTCCACGACGGCGAGCTGCACGAGTACGCCGCGGGCGTGCTCCACCGCGGCACCGGCGTAGAGACCACGACCGACTCGCTCTTCCAGATCGGCTCCGTCACCAAGGTCTGGACGGCGACGCTGCTCATGCAGCTAGCCGAACGCGGCCTGCTGACGCTGGACACGCCGGTGGCCGAGCTGCTGCCGGAGTTCAGGGTGGCCGACCCCGAGGTGAGCGCGACGGTCACCGTGCGCCACCTGCTCTCGCACACCAGCGGCATCGACGGCGACCTGTTCCTGGACACCGGGCGCGGCGACGACTGCGTGGAGAAGTACGTGGCGGCCTGCGCCGACCTGCCGCAGAACCACCCGCTCGGCGCCACCCAGTCCTACTGCAACTCCGGCTTCATCGTGGCCGGGCGCATCGTGGAGAAGCTGACCGGAAAGACCTGGGACGAGGCGCTGCGCGAGCAGATCTTCGAGCCCCTCGGCCTGACCCACGCGGTCACGCTGCCCGAGGAGGCGCTGCGCTTCCGCGCGGCCCTGGGCCACATGGACGGCGGCGAGCCGGCGCCCGTCTGGGGCCTCATGCGATCGTGCGGCCCCGCCGGGCTCATCAGCGCCCGCCCCGCGGACGTGGTCGCCTTCGGCCGCGCCCACCTCGAAGGCGGGCTGCTGGAGAACCCGCAGGCGATGTGGGAGCCGCAGGTGGCCATCCCCAACCCGCACACGCTCGGCGCCCACTGGGGCGTCGGCTGGATCCTCGACGAGTGGAGCGGCCAGAAGGTCATCTCCCACGGCGGCAACACCATCGGCCAGCACGCCATGCTCTGGGCGGTGCCCGGCACCGGCACGGTCGTGTGCGTGGTGGCCAACGGCGGCCACAGCGGCGCGTTCACCCACGCCGTGGCGACCGAGCTGTTCGCCGAGCTCGACGGGCTGGAGGTGCCGCCCACGCTCGGGCCGCCCGCGCAGCCGGTCGAGGCCGACGTCACCCGCTACCTCGGCGTCTACGAGCGGGCCGGCGCCCGCCTGACGATCAGCCTCAAGGACGGCGGGCCCTCGCTGCTCATGGAGTCGACCGGCGCGCTGGCCGGCCTTCAGGAGCCGGAGGAGATCCCGCTGGTCGCCGTGGACGACGTCACGTTCGTCGGCCGCCGCCCCGGCGACCCCGACTGGCTGTCGGCCGTCTTCTTCGAACTGCCCGACGGCACCCTGTACGTGCACGCCGGCGCCCGCGCGACTCCGAAGGTGAGCTGACCATGGACCTGCAGAAGCGTCTGGACGAGGCGGCGGCCAAGCACGGCGTGCCCGGCGCCGCGATCGCGGTCTGGGCGGGCGGCGAGCTGCACGAGGCCGCCACCGGCGTCGTCAACAAGAACACCGGCGTGGAGACCACGCCCGACAGCGTCTTCCAGGTCGGCTCCACGACCAAGGTGTGGACCGCGGCCCTGATCATGCAGCTCGTCGAGGAGGGCAAGGTCGAGCTCGACCGGCCGGTCACCGACTACCTGCCCGAGTTCGGCCTCGCCTACGAGGCCGAGATCACCGTGCGGCACCTGCTGACGCACACCGGCGGCTTCGACGGCGACCTGTTCGAGGACACCGGCCGCGGCGACGACTGCCTCGACAAGTACGTCACCTACCTGCACGGCACCACGAAGGTGCACGATCCCGGCGCGCTGTTCTCCTACTGCAACTCCGGGTTCGCGGTGCTCGGCGCGATCGTGGCCAGGCTGCGCGGCACCACGTGGGAGGAGGCGATGGCCGAGCACCTGTTCAAGCCGCTCGGCGCCACCCAGACGGCGCTGCTCGGCGAGGAGGCCGTGCTGTTCCGCGCCTCGGCCGGGCACATCGGTCCCGACCAGGTCGTCTACCCCAAGTGGCAGTTGCCGCGCTCGAACGGCCCGGCCGGGTCCACCATGTGCCTGGCCCCGCGCGAGCTGGTCCGCTTCGGCCGCATGGTCCTGGCCGGCGGTGTGGCCGAGGACGGCACCCGCGTGCTGGAGGAGCAGACCCTGGCCGAGATGCGCCGGCCCCAGATCTCGGTGCCGACCGTGCCGGGGCTGCTGGCCACCGCGTGGGGCCTCGGCTTCGAGCTGTTCGACTGGGGCGCCTTCGGCCACGACGGCGGCACCCCCGGGCAGAGCACGCTCTGGCGGATCGTGCCGGGCAGCGACGTCGTGCTCGCGATGAGCGCGAACGGCGGCGCCTTGGCCGGCCTCCTCGAGGACGTGGTGCTTCCGGTGCTGCGCGAGACGACCGGGCTCGACGTGCCGGGACTGCCGCTTCCCCCGGCCGAGCCGGCCGCCGTGGACGCCGCGCCGTACGCCGGGACCTACACCGGGCCGGTGCTGTCGCTGGAGGTCGCCGGAGCCGGCGGCGGCCTGGACATCACCGAGATCCCCGGCGACTTCATGGCGAGCATGGGCGCCACCCGCAAGACCACCCGCTACGTCCACCTGAGCGACGACCACTTCGTCGCCGCCGAGGCCGACGGCGGGATGCACGCCACCGTCACGTTCGTGATGCGCGACGGCACCGCCGCCTACCTGCACAACAGCCGGGCGGTCCCGCGTGCGTGAGATCTTCGACGCCGCCGGCGCGATCGGGTTCGTCCACGCGCGGGAGGTGGACGGCGAGGCCGAGGTGGCCTTCGGGGCCGACGACCCCGTGGTGCTGGCCTCGGTGTTCAAGATCCCGATCGTGCTGGAGTACGCCCTTCAGGCCGCGGCCGGTGAGCTGGAGCGCACCGAGCGCCGCACCGTCAGCGTGGCCGACAAGGACGGCGGCATCGGCACCTCGGGCTGCGCCGACGACGTCTCGCTGACGCTGCGCGACCTGGCCCACTTCATGATGACCATGAGCGACAACGCCGCCACCGACGTGCTGCTGCGCCGCGTGGGGCTGGATCGGGTGCACGCCACGCTCGCGTCGCTGGGCCTGCCGCGCACCCGGCTCGTGGGCGGCTGCGCCGACCTGTTCGACCAGGTCAGGCAGGAGCTTGGTCCGGTGGACCTGGAGAAGCTGACCGAGGAGCAGATCAGGCCGCTGGCCGTGCGCGACCCCGAGCGGACGACCTCCAGCACGCCACGCGAGATCACCACGCTGCTCAGCCTGATCTGGCGCGACGAGGCCGGTCCCGCGACGGCCTGCGAGGAGGTGCGGCGCATCATGGGCAACCAGGTGTGGCCGCACCGGCTCAGCTCCGGCTTCGGCGGCGAGGTCAAGGTCTCCGGCAAGACCGGCACGCTCTGGGGCGTGCGCAACGAGGCGGGCGTGGTGGAGTTCCCCGACGGCCGCCGCTACGCCGTCGCGGTCTTCCTGCGCACCGTCGGGCTCGGCCTGCGCGACCCGGCCGCCGACGCCGCCATCGGCCGCGCGGCACGGGTCGCGGTGGACCGGTTGCGAGTGTGATGTCCGAGGTGACGTATGGTGAGCGGGTGATCGACCGCCCGCTCGCCAGCCTCGGTCGCATCCTGCTCGACCTCGGCACGACCGTGATGGGTGTGGCCGCCTCGCCGGGCGACCTCGGCACCGAGGTCACCGGCGTGCACATCTACGACCCGCTCGACGAACTGCTCGTCCCGCCGGGCGGCATCCTGCTGGCCGTGGGCGTCCACGCCGCCGGCGACATCACCGACCTGCTCCACCGGGCGCGCACCGCCGCGGCGATCGTGGTCAAGGTCCCGGTCGAGGTGGACGAGCAGGTACGCGCGGCCGTACTGGAGACCGGGATCGCCGTGCTCGGGCTGACCAGGGCGGCGTCCTGGTCGCAGGTGGCGGCGCTGCTGCGCTCCCTGCTGGCCGAGGGCGACCTCGACGAGCCGGGCGAGGAGCCGCAGGGCGACCTGTTCGCGCTGGCCAACGCGGTCTGCGCGCTGCTCGACGCCCCGGTCACCATCGAGGACCGCTCCTCGCGGGTGCTGGCCTACTCCGGGCGGCAGGACGAGGCCGACCCCGGCCGCGTCGAGACCGTGCTCGGCCTCCAGGTGCCCGAGCGCTACCAGCGCATGCTCGACGAGCGCGGCTTCTTCAAACGGCTCTACCAGAGCCGCGAGCCGGTCTACATCGAGCTGGACGACGGGTCCAGCATCAACAGGACGGCGGTCGCCGTACGGTCGGGCGACGAGATCCTCGGCTCGATCTGGGCGGCGGTGCGCGAACCGCTCAGCGAACAGCGCCAGCGCGCCTTCGCCGACGCCGCGAAGATCGTCGCGCTGCAACTGCTGCGCCAGCGGGCCGGCGCCGACACCCAGCGGCGGCTGCGCGCCGACCTGCTGTCGACCGTGCTCGCCGGCGGCGCCGACGCGGCCGAGGCGGCGGGCCGGCTGGGCGTCGCCACGGAACGGTTGTGCGTGCTGGCCGCCCAGCTCACCGACCTGACCGACGCCGACCCCGCGCGCGGCGAGAGCGACCGCCAGCGCTTCTGCGACGCCTTCGCCCTGCACGTGGGCGCCATCCACCCGCGGGCCGCCGCCGCGCTGGTCGGCTCGGTCGCCTACGCGGTGCTGCCGCTCAGCCCCGGCGGCGAGGAGGAGGAGCGGGCCGTCCGGGTCGCCCAGAGCTTCCTGTCGCGGGTCGGCCCGCGCTACGAGGCCAACGTCGGCGTCGGCCGGCTGGCCGCCAACCTCGCCCAGGTGGCCAGGTCGCGCGCCGACGCCGACCGGGCCCTGCGCGTGCTGCGCGCCCGCGCCACCTCCGGCCAGGCGGCCGGCTACACCACCGTGCACTTCGAGTCGCTGCTCATGCAGGTGGCCGACGTGGTGACGGCGGAGGAACAGACGCCCACCGGGCCGTACCAGCGGCTGCTGGAGCACGACGCCGAGCACG
This sequence comes from Nonomuraea sp. NPDC050790, assembly GCF_044456745.1. Classification (NCBI taxonomy): domain Bacteria; kingdom Bacillati; phylum Actinomycetota; class Actinomycetes; order Streptosporangiales; family Streptosporangiaceae; genus Nonomuraea; species Nonomuraea sp. NPDC050790. The sequence goes on from NZ_JBITGF010000001.1 coordinate 736,732, forward strand.
GCAGCGACCTCGTGGCCACCCTGCGCGCCTACCTCGACGCCTTCGGCGACGTCAACCTGGCCAGCGCCCAGGTCCACGTGCACGCCAACACCTTCCGCTACCGGCTCAAGCGGCTGGTGGAGATCAGCGGCCTCGACCTGGCCGACCCCGACGCCCGGCTCACCGTGATGCTCCAGATGAGGATCTTCGGCGGCTAGGACTAGGGCCGCTGTAGTTTTCGTCACACGGCACGAAGAAGCCGCGCCGGGCAGCGACGAAGGTGGGTGACCAACCCCCCACACCGCTGACTCGGAGTCCCGTATGAAGAAAGTCGCGGCGCTCGCCTGCGTGGCCATGTTCGCCTCCGCGTGCGGCGGCGGAGCGGCCCAAGCGCCCTCCGGCCGGCCCGTCGCCGGCGGCACCTTCACCTACGCCATCCCCGCCGACCCCGGCGTGCTCGACCCCGCGACGGCCGTCCTGAACGTCACCAACACCGTGCTCGGGTTCGCCTATGACACGCTGGTCACCACCGGCCGCGACGGGAACACCGTTCCGGGCCTCGCCGAGAAGTGGGAGGTCAAGCCGGACTCGGTCACGTTCACGCTGCGCAAGGACGTCACCTGCTCCGACGGCGCCAAGCTCACCCCCGCCGACGTGGCCCAGAACGTCAACCACATCGCCGACCCGGCCACCAAGTCGCCCATCTACGGCGTGCTCCTCCCTGCCGGGATGAAGGCCACCGCCGACGACGCCGCGGGCACGGTGACGTTCACGACGCCCAAGCCGTTCTCCTTCATCCTGGAGAGCGCCCGTGACCTGTACATCGTCTGCGGCAAGGCGGTCAAGGACCGCTCGATCATCGCCCGCGCCACCTCGGGCAGCGGCCCGTACGTGCTGAGCGAGGCGATGCCGGGCGACCACTACACCTTCACCCGCCGCAAGGACTACGCGTGGGCGCCCGGCGGCGCGAGCACCCAGGGCATGCCCGACACACTCGTGCTCAAGGTCGTGCCGAACGAGCAGACCTCCGCCAACCTGCTGATCTCCGGCGGCATCAACGCCGCCATCTTCTACGGCCCCGACCGCACCCGCCTGGAGGCCACGCCCGGTCTGATCAAGAAGACCCCGATGGCCGGCAACGGCCAGTTCTTCTACCATCAGGGCGAGGACCGGCCCACCAAGGACCCCGCCGTGCGCAAGGCGCTCACCCAGGCGCTCAACCTCAAGGAACTGGGCGGGATCGCCTCCAGCGGGACCGGCCGGCCCGCCACCGGCCTGGTCACGGAACCCCGGCCGTGCAAGGGCGACACCGTCACCGGGCACGTGCCCGCCTTCGACGCCGCCGCGGCCGCCGCGGGGCTGGAGGCCGCGGGCTGGAAGCCCGGCCCCGACGGCGTCCGGGTCAAGGACGGCAAGCGGCTCACGCTGCGCTACCTCTACGCCACCACCAGGGGCGCCGGAGTCCAGGCCGCCGCCGAGTACGTGGCCGCCGCCTGGAAGGCCGCCGGCGCCGAGGTCAAGCTCAACGGCGTGCTCGACACCAAGATCTCGGAGTCGCTCAACGCCACCCAGGACTGGGACGTGGTCTGGCTGCCCATCGGCGTCCTGCTGCCCTCGCAGCTCGAAGGCTTCCTGTCCGGCCCCGCCGCGCCCAAGGGCGCCAACTTCGCCCACCTGGACAACGCCCGCTACTCCGAGCTGATCGCCGAGGCCAAGCTCAAGCCGGGCGAGGAGGGCTGCAAGCTCTGGCTGCAGGCCGAGTCCGCGCTGTTCGACAACTCCGACCTGGTCCCGGTCGTGGAGAACACCGTGCTGATGGCCGCCAAGGGCGCGACGTTCGAGATGACCGCCACCGTCATCGACCCCGTGTCGATCCGCCTGACCGAAGGAGGCTGAGTGCTGCGGCATCTGGTGCGCTTCGTCGTGTCGCTGGGGGTGCTGCTGGTGGCGTCGTTCGCGATGATCCACCTCATCCCCGGCGACCCGGTACGCGCCTCGCTGGGCCCCGCCGCCCCGATCGAGCTGGTGCAGGCCAGGACGGCCGCGCTAGGGCTGGACCGCCCGCTGCTGGAGCAGTTCACCACCTACGTCGCGAACCTGTTCTCCGGCAACATGGGCGTCTCCTTCCTGACCGGCGAGCCCGTCGCCCAGGTGATCGTCACCCGGCTGCCCAACACGCTCGGACTGGCGCTGCTGGCCACGGTCGTCGCGATGCTCGCGGCCGTGCCCATCGGCATGTGGGCCGCCATCAGGACCGAGAACGGCCGCAACCGCGGCACCGAGGCCACCTTCACCTCGGTCACCGGCACCGCCGTGGCCGTGCCGGAGTTCCTCTACGCCATCGGCCTGGTCACCGTCTTCGCCATCGGACTCGGCCTGTTCCCGCCCGCGGGCAAGTCGGGCCCCTCCTCGTACGTGCTGCCCATCCTCGCGCTCGCGATCGGCCCGATCGCGATGATCTCCCGCATCTCCCGCGTGGAGACGCTGCGCGAGCTCGGCACCGACTACGTACGGCTGGCCCGCGCCAAACGCCTGCCCGCCGCCCGCCTCTACCTGCGCCACGTGCTGCCGAACACGCTCACCGCCACCCTCACCATCGGCGGCCTGCTGCTCACCGCGCTGATCGCGGGAAGCGTCCTGGTGGAGTACGTCTTCGCCTGGCCCGGCCTCGGCATGAAGATCGTCGAGTCGATCACCCAGAAGGACTATCCCGTGGCCCAGGGCGTGATCCTCGTCTACGGCGCCATCGTCCTGGTCGTCAACTTCGCCGTCGACCTGGTCCTCGGCAAGCTCGACCCGACCTCCTCCATCAAGGAGACCTGATGCCGCGCACTCCCGCCGCCGTCGTCTCGGCGGTGCTGGTCACCCTCATGGTGGTGCTGGCGATCATCGGCCCGCCGATCTGGGGCGAGGCCGCGGAGAAGATCGACGCCGGCGCCATCCTCCAGGGCGCCTCCGCCGCCCACCCGCTCGGCACCGACAACCTGGGCCGCGACCTGCTGGCCCGCGTGCTCGTGGCCGGGCGCTACTCGCTGGCGCTGGCCCTGGCCGCGACGCTCATCGGCGCGGTCATCGGCATCGTGCTCGGCGCGCTGCCGTCGGTGCTGCCGCGGCGCGGCGCCCGCCTGGTCACCGGCACCGTCAACGCGCTGGTCGCCTTCCCCGGGCTGCTGCTGGCCATGTTCACCGCCGTCGTGTCCGGCATGGGGGCGCGCGGCGCCGTCCTCGGCATCGGCGTGGCCATCGCGCCGGGCTTCGCGCGGCTCACCCAGACGCTGGCCGCCTCCGTCGCCGGGGCCGACTACGTGCTGGCCGCCCGCATGCTCGGCGTCCCGCGCCGGCGCGTGCTGGGCAGGCACGTGCTGCCCAACATCGCCGAGCCGCTCATCCTCAACCTCGCCCAGGCGCTCGGCGGCGCGCTGCTGGGCCTGGCCGGCATGTCCTTCCTCGGGCTGGGCGTGCAGCCGCCGGACTTCGACTGGGGCCGGCTGCTGTTCGACGGGTTCGCCCGCATCTACGTCACGCCCGAGGTGGCGATCGGGCCCGCGGTGGCGGTCGCGCTGGCCGGGATCGGGTTCAACCTGCTGGGCGACACGCTGGCCAAGCGGGCGGCGCGCACCGCCGTACCGGCGAGGAAGGAGGACCTCGCCGCGCCCGAGCCCGCGGGCGCGCCCGACCCCGAGGCCGTGCTGGAGGTACGGGACCTGACCGTCACCTTCCCCGGCGGCGTCACCCCCGTGCGCGGCGTCTCCTTGACGGTACGGCCCGGCGAGATCGTCGGCATCGTCGGCGAGTCCGGCAGCGGCAAGAGCCTGACCGCGGCGGCGATCGGCGGCCTGGTGCCCTATCCGGGCACGGTCACGCACGCCGCGCTGCGCCTGGACGGGCGCGAGACCGCCGAGCTCAGCCAGAAGGAGCTCGGCACGAGCCTCGCCATGGTCTTCCAGGACCCGATGGCCTCGCTCAACCCGGCGCTGCGCGTCGGCGGGCAACTGGCCGAGGTGGCGCTCGTGCACCAGGGCGCCACCCGCGCCGAGGCCGCGCGGCGGGCCGTGGACCGGCTCGGCCACGTTCACCTGCCTGATCCGGAGAAGCAGGCCAGACGCCATCCGCACGAGCTGTCCGGCGGCATGCGCCAGCGCGCGGTGATCGCGATGGGGCTCATGGCCATGCCCAAGCTGATCATCGCCGACGAGCCGACGACCGCGCTCGACGTCACCGTGCAGCGGCAGATCCTCAAGCTCCTGCGCGAGGTGGTCGACGGGAGCGGGGCGGCGGCGCTGTTCATCTCGCACGACATCGCGGTCGTGGGGGAGCTGTGCGACCGGGTCGTGGTCATGTACGCGGGGCGCGTGGTCGAGGAACTGCCCGTGACCTCGCTGGCCAAGGGGGCGGCGCATCCGTACACCAAGGCCCTGGTGGACTCGCTGCCCGACATGGAGACCGACCGCTCGCTGCCGCTGGCCAGCATCCCCGGCACGCAGCCGGCGCCCGCGCTGGTGGGGGCGGGGTGCGCGTTCGCGGGGCGGTGCGCGCTGGCGACCGAGCGGTGCTCGACGACGTTGCCGCCGGTGACCGAGTACGGCATCGCGCACCGGGTGGCCTGCTGGGAGGTTTCATGAAATTTACTGACGTGACGGTGCGATTCGGGTCGTTCACCGCGGTCGACTCCGTGAGCCTGGAGGTGCCGCCCGGCGGCATCGTCGGGCTCGTGGGGGAGTCGGGCTCCGGCAAGTCGTCGCTGGCCAAGGCGGTCAGCGGGCTCGTGCGGTACTCCGGGAGCATCACCGGTGCCTCCCGCGTCCAGATGGTCTTCCAGGACCCCTACGCCTCCCTCGACCCCCGCATGAAGGTCGGCGAGTCGGTGGCCGAGGGCCTGCTGGAACTGCCCAGGGCGGCCCGCGCCGAGGAGGTGAGCCGCCTGCTCGGCCTCGTCTCCCTGTCCGCCGACCTCGCCGCCCGCTACCCGCGCGAGCTGTCGGGCGGGATGCGCCAGCGCGTGGCCATCGCCCGCGCGCTCGGCGCCCGGCCCGACCTGCTGGTCGCCGACGAGATCACCAGCGCCCTGGACGTCTCGGTCCAGGGCGCCGTGCTCAACCTCATCCGCTCGCTGCGCGACACGCTGGGGCTGTCGATCCTGTTCATCTCCCACAACCTCGCCGTGGTCCGGTACGTCTGCGACACGGTCGCGGTCATGCACCGGGGCCGCATCGTGGAGCACGGGCCGACCGAGGCCGTGGTGGGCAGTCCTGAGCACGACTACACCCGCACCCTGCTGGAGGCCGTCCCCCGCCTGCAACACTGAGAGCGGCTCCGGCGGCCCCACCCGCCCCCGGAGCCCACCCACACGCCGCCACCGTCCTGGCGCGCCACCACCCCGGCACGCCCTCACCGGCGCGGCTCACCACCGTCCTGGCGCGTCACCCACCACCGGCGACGCGCGCTTTGGCTGCCCGGCATGTCACCCCGGCCACGCGCTTCGTGCCCGGCCCTTCCCGGGCTCCGGCACGCCCTCATCGGCCCGGCCCGCCGCCTTCGGCCATGCGCGCTTCCCTGCCCGGCCCGCGGCCTTCGGCCATGCGCGCTTCCCTGCCCGGCCCGCCACCATCGGCCATGCGCCCTTCCTGCCCGGCGCGTCACCTTGGCCTGCGCGCGACCACCGGGGCGGCACCTCGGCATCCCGGCACGCGGTTCGGTCATGCGCGGCCGCCGAGCGCGGTGACCAGGGACGTCACGGAGATGCCGATGTTCCAGTGTGCCGCCGTCCGAGGTGCATCGGGCGGATTGGGCAAGAGCACCAAGGGTCCCGGAGTGCTTGGTGGATTGGCACGAATCGAGGCGTCCTCGCCATGGTTTACCGTCGCCGTGACAACGGACGACTCGGAGGGCATGCGTGATCGCGATCAGAGAGCTTCACGAGATCGCGGACCTGGAAGAGGTCCACGCGCTGTTCGGCGACATCTGGCATTTCGACCCGGGCGGCGAGCCGATCTCGGTCGAGCTGATGCGGGCCTTCTCGCACGCCGGCAACTACATCACCGGCGCCTACGACGGCCCCACGCTGGTCGGCGCGTCGGTGGGCTTCATGGCCGCGGGCGGCACGCTGCACTCGCACATCACCGGAGCGGCCGTCGGGCGCGGCATCGGGTTCGAGCTCAAGATGCACCAGCGCCGCTGGGCGCTGGAGCGCGGGCTGGAGCGCATCTCCTGGACCTACGACCCCCTGGTGCGCCGCAACGCGCACTTCAACCTCGCCAAGCTGGGAGCCAGGCCGCAGGAGTACCTGCCCAGCTTCTACGGGGTCATGGAGGACGCGATCAACCAGGGGGACGAGTCCGACCGGGTGCTCGCCGTCTGGGAGCTGACCGCGCCGCACGTCGAGGCCGCGGTACGGCGGGAGCCGTACCGGATGGAGCTTCCCCCGGAGACGGCGGTGGCCCTGCGCAACGACGGCGGCCGGCCGGTGCCGGGCGAGGCCGACGCGCCGGTGGCGCTGGTGGCGATCCCCGCCGACGTGGAGGGGTTGCGCGGCGTTGATCCGGGAACGGCCAAGGCATGGCGGCACGCCGTACGTGACGTGTTGGGCGGCATGCTTGCCGAAGGCCGGAAAGTCACCGGATTTCATGACAAGAAGTACTACGTAGTGGAGAAGGCGTGAAAATCACTGGAGTAGAGCTGCGCAGGATCGCGATGCCCCTGGTGGCGCCGTTCCGCACCTCGTTCGGCACCGAGACCTCGCGCGACGTGCTGCTCGTGCGTGTGGTGACGCCGGACGCCGAGGGCTGGGGCGAGTGCGTGGCCATGTCGGAGCCGCTCTACTCCTCCGAGTTCGTCGACGGCGCGGCGGAGGTGATCAAGCGGTTCCTGCTGCCCTCGCTGCCCGCCGAGGTCGACGCGTACGGCGTGGGCCGAGCCCTGGAGCCGATCAAGGGCCACCGCATGGCCAAGGCGGCCGTGGAGACCGCCGTGCTGGACGCCCAGCTCCGCGCGGCCGGCGAGTCGTTCGGCCGCTTCCTCGGCGCCGAACGCGACCGGGTGCCGTGCGGCGTCTCCGTCGGCATCATGGACTCGATCCCCGAACTGCTGGAGGCCGTCGAGGGCTACCTGGACGAGGGCTACGTCCGGATCAAGCTGAAGATCGAGCCCGGCTGGGACGTCGAGCCGGTGCGCGAGGTGCGCGAGCGCTTCGGCGACGACGTGCTCCTCCAGGTGGACGCCAACGCCGCCTACACGCTCGTGGACGCCCGCCAGCTCGCCAAACTGGACGACTTCGGCCTGCTGCTCATCGAGCAGCCGCTGGCCAACGACGACTTCGTCCAGCACGCCCAGCTCGCCAAGCAGCTCAAGACCCCGATCTGCCTGGATGAGTCCATCGAGTCCGCCGAGCACGCGGCAGCCGCGATCGCGCTCGGCTCCTGCTCCATCGTCAACATCAAGCCCGGCCGCATCGGCGGCTACCTGGAGGCCCGCCGCATCCACGACCTGTGCCGGGCGCACGGGGTCGCGGTGTGGTGCGGCGGCATGCTGGAGACGGGCCTCGGCCGGGCCGCCAACGTGGCGCTGGCCGCGCTGCCCGGCTTCACGCTGCCCGGCGACACCTCGGGCTCGCGCCGCTACTACGCCACCGACATCACCGAGCCGTTCGAACTGCGCGACGGCCACCTCGACGTCCCCGCCGGTCCCGGCCTCGGCGTCGAGCCGATCCAGGAGATCCTCGACGAGGTCACCACCGCCACCGAGTGGATCACCCTCTAGCTCGGCTAGCTCAGGTTGCGCAGGTCGAGCTGGCGCAGGACGCGCGAGATCACCTGCGGGTCGGCGCCCGGCTCGCGTTGCGCGTCCAGTACGGCGCGGCGGGCGGCCGACATCATCTCGTCGTTGACCTTCCTGACCACCTTGAGGCGTTCGAGCCGCTGGCCGAACGCCTCGCGGCGTTCCTCGTCGGCCAGTTCGGGGCTGAGCCGTACCGCGAGATCGGACAGGCGGCGCGTGAGGACCTCCACCATGTCGTCGGGCACCTGCCCGGTGTCGACGAGCTCGCGCAGCCGCTGCCTGGCCGCGCCCGCGGCCTGCTTGGCGAGCCGGCGTTCGAAGGCGCGTTCCGCCTCGGTGTCGGAGGTGACGCCGAGCACGCGTACCACCCAGGGCAGGGTGAGACCCTGCACCAGCAGCGTGGCCAGGATGACCGCGAACGCGACGAACACCAGCACGTCACGCTGCGGCACCTCCAGCGGGATGGCCAGCGCGAGCGCCACCGAGGCGACGCCGCGCATGCCCGCCCACCACATCACGACCGTCTCGCGCCAGCTCATCGGCGTCTCGGAGTCGTCGCCGCCCGCCCGGCGCAGGCGCCTGGCCAGCGCGGCCGACGGCAGCAGCCACAGCAGCCGCACCCCCACGACCACCGCGACCACGGCCAGGCTCCACAGCATCACCTCCCCGAAGCGGCTGGTGACGGTGCCGAGCACGTTGTGCAGCTCCAGCCCGATCAGCCCGAACGCCACGCCGGTCACCAGCGTGTCCACGACCTGCCAGAACGCCGCGCTGCTGAGGCGGCCGACCGAGTCGTCGGCGTCGCTGGTCTTCTCCCGCAGGTAGAAGGCGGTGGTCAGCACCGCCAGCACCCCCGAGCCGAGAAGCTGGTCGGCCAGCACATAACTGGTGTACGGCACCAGCACCGTCAGCCCGATCTGCAACGTCGGGTCGCCCAGCAGCCCGTCCAGCCGGGCCGCCACCCAGCCCACCCCGAACCCGACCACGACCGCCACCACCGCCGACAGCACCAGCTCGCCCGCCGCCCCCGGCCACGAGAAGCTGCCGGTCAGCGCCGCCGCGATCGCCACGTGGTAGAGCACGATGGCGGTCACGTCGTTGAACAGCCCCTCGCCCTCCAGCAGCGACACCATCCGCCTGGGCAGCCCGAGCGAACCCGCGACGCTGGTGGCCGCGACCGGGTCGGGCGGCGCCACCAGCGCGCCGAGCGCCGCCGCCGCGGCCAGCGACAGTCCGGGCACCAGCGCGTGGGCCACCCCCGCGACCGCCGCCGTGGTCACGAACACCAGCGCCACGGCCAGCAGGAAGATCGACCGCCAACTGGCCGCGAACTGCCGCCACGAGGTACGGCTGGCCGCCGCGTACAACAGCGGGGGCAGCAGCGCCGGCAGCACGACCTCGGGCGGGATGTCCACGTTCGGCACGAACGGCAGCACCGCCAGCAGGATGCCGTACAGCGTCATGAGCACCGGGGCCGGCAACCCCAGCCGGTCGCCGAGCGGCACGGTGACCAGCGCGCCGAGCAACACGAGCATGAGCAGCACAAACTGACCCACGACACCCCCCGATGATCGCCGCCAACCAGCGTGCCACACCCACCGCCGCTTGCCCCGCTGCCGGTCGACCGAGTCGCGATAACCGCGCAGCGGCGGCCGGGTCTCGTCCGCCGAGCCTTGTCAGCCGACCTTGATCAGCCGCGTTGGATCCGGACGAGCTCTGGCCGGACGGGGTGGGACGGGCAAGTTTGGGCGGACGAGTATGGGCGGTCAAATTTTGTCAGCGGCACTATGTCAGCCGACCTTGGTCAGCCGAGTTGGACCCGGATGAACTCTGGCCGGACGGGGTGGCCGGACGAGCGCTGGCCGGATGGGCTTTGGCCGGACAAGTTCGGGCCGGACGGGGTGGGACGGGCAAGTTTGGGCGGACGGGTATGGGCGGTCAAATTTTGTCAGCGGAGGTCTGTCACCCGGTTATGGGCGATCGAGCTTTGTCAGCTGAGGTCTGTCGGCTGAGGTTGGGCGGACGAGGTTTGTGAGTGAGTGGGCGGTTGGGGTTAGCGGTCGAGCACGGGGAGGGTGGGGGGCGGGGCGGTCAGGCGGCGGGGGGTGGATCCGGTGCAGATGGCCACGTCGGCGAGGCGGGCGCCGAAGAGGTCGGGGAGGTAGACCGCCGGTTCGAGGCAGAGGGCCATGCCGGGGGTGAGCGGGGTGGAGTCGGAGGGGGTCAGGTGGGGTGGTTCGTCGCCGGACAGGCCCACGCCTCTGCCGTAATGGCCTGCGGCGAACTGGCCGTACCCGGACTCCTCGATCATCGACTGGGCGGATCGGGCCACCGCGGCGGCCGGGAGCGCCTGCCGTACGCCGTCGAGGGCGGCATTTTGTGCGGCGAGCACCACCGAGTACAGGGCGTCGAAGTCTTCGGGTGGTTCGGCCACCGCGAACACCCTGGCCACCTCGGCGCAGTAGCCGTCCCACCGTCCACGCACGGCCACCTGGAGCGCGTCGCCCGGGTTGATCACCCTGTCCGTGGGCCGGTGCGTGGGAACGGCGGTATGTTCGCCCGCCGCCACCTGAACACCCAGGATCTCCTCGCAGCCGCTCTCCAGCATCGCGACCGTGAGCCGGCGGGCCATGTCCCGCTCGGTGGCGCCGAACCACCGCAGCTCCCGCGCCCGCGCCACCACCCCGGCCGCCGCGGCGGCCGCGCACTCAAGGGCGTCCAGCTCACGAGGCTCCTTCGCCAACCGCAACGGCGCCAGTACGGCTCCCGCCGGGACAAGTTCGGCATCCACCGACAGCCCGAACAACTCCCTCACCCGCATCTCCGGATCCACCCCAACCCGCCGAGCCCCGGCCGGTATGAGCGCCCCGGGCACGCCAGTTTCCCCATAGTTCTCCCGAGTGACCACCAGGAACCCCTCGCCCCGGCCGCCGAGGAACCGGAAGTCGGGCGATGGCCGCAACACGAGCGCGTCCACCTCGGCCGCGCTCATGGCGACCCGCACCGCCCCCACCCGCTCCACCAGCCCACCCTCGACCCCATCCCTGGCCAGCCCACACCCGCCCACCTCTCCCTCGGCGGGCCTTGAAACCCGCGGGTCAGCCACCAGATCAGCTCCGGGGTTGTTGGCCCCCGGGTTGTCGGACTGCGGGTTGTGAGACTTCGGGCTGTCGGCCTTCGGGCTGTTCGACCGTGGTCGGTCAGACCGCGGGCGGTGGGACCTCGGGTCGTCGGACTCCGGGTTGTCAGCCCTGGGGCCCTCAGCCCGCAGGTGGTTGGATTCCGGGTCGCCAGCGTGTGCGTGGCCGGATCCTGGGCTGTCGCACGCCGGGCTGTCGGACTTCGGGCTGTTCGACCGTGGTCGGTCAGACCGTGGGCGGCGGGACCTCGGGCCGTCGGACTCCGGGCCGTCAGGCCGTGGGGCGTCAGACCGTGGACTGTCAGACCGTGGGTGGTTGGTTCCCGGACTGTTGGAGTTCGGGTGGCCGGGGTGGGGGGTGGGGGTCACGTGGGCTCGTGGAGCCAGCAGGCGACCGGGCCGAAGTCCGGTTCCTTGGTGCGGCAGATGTCCATCACGTGCGGGCAGCGCGGGTTGAAACGGCAGCCTCCCGGCGGATCGGCTGGGTCGGGGACGTCGCCCGGCAGTTCGGCGGGCAGGGTGCCCTGGCCGTCGGGTAGGGGGATCGCGCTCAGCAGGGCCTGGGTGTAGGGGTGGCGGGGGTTGTCCCAGACCTCGGCGGTCTTGCCGATCTCCACGATCTTGCCCAGGTACATGACGGCGATCCGGTCGGCGATCAGGCGTACCACTGACAGGTCGTGACTGATGAACAGCAGTCCCGCGCCCGAGTCCACGGCCAGGTCGCGCATGAGGCGAGCCACCTGCGACTGGGCAGAGGCGTCCAGGGCGGAGATGGGTTCGTCGCCGATGAGCAGGCGGGGCTCGGCGGCCAGGGCGCGGGCGATGGCGATGCGCTGCCGTTGACCGCCGGAGAACTCGTGGGGGTGGCGGTCGGTGAAGTCCCTCGGCAGGCCCACGCGTTCGAGCAGGTCGGCGGGGGTGGCTTTGCTGCCGCGGGCCACCTTGAGCCCGTCCGCGATCTGGTCGCCGACGCGACGGCGCGGGTTGAGGGAGGCGTACGGGTCCTGGAAGACCATCTGAATCCCGGTCATCGTACGGCGGCGCAGCCCGAGCGGCGTCACCGGCTGACCCTCGAAGCGGATGGCGCCCTCGGTCACCGGGTTCAGCCCGCATACTGCCCTGGCCAGGGTCGACTTGCCACACCCCGACTCGCCCACGAGCCCTACCACCTCCCCGGCCCGCACCGTCAGGCTGGCACCGGCGACCGCCCGGACGACGGGACGGCCGGGGGAGCGGTGCTCGACGACCAGATCGTCGATGGTGAGCAGGCTCATGACCTCTCCTCGTCGGATGCGGTGCCGGGTGCGGGGTCGGATTCGGTGCCGCGGTCCGGCGTGGGAGCGATGTCGGGTTCGGGAGCAACCGAGCGCTCGGGGCCAGGGTCGGGTGCGGGGGCGACTGGGCCGTCGGGGTTGGGGTCGGGCGCGGGAACGACCGGGTCGTCGGGGCGGGGGCTGCGCGTGGGGTCGCCCGGGTGGCCGGGCTCGGGGTTGGGAACGGCGTCGGGGCTCGGGGCGGCTGGGTGGTCGGGGGCAGGGGCGGAAGCGGGGGTAGGGGTGGGAGTGGGGAGGGGGGTGTGGTCGGGGAGGGAGGACAGGAGGGTGCGGGTGTACGGATGGTCGGGGGTGCGCAGGACGTGGGCCCGGGGCCCCGTTTCCACGATCAGGCCGTCCTTCATGACGCTGACCTCGTCCGCCACCGCCGACATCACCCCCAGATCATGCGTGACCAGCAACACAGCCAGCCCCAGCTCGTCACACAACCCCCGCAACAACCGCAGAATCCCCGCCTGCACCGTCACGTCCAGCGCCGTCGTCGGCTCGTCGGCGATCAATACGCGCGGCGAGCAGGCCAGCGCGATCGCGATGGCGATGCGTTGCCGCATGCCGCCGGAGAACTGGTGCGGGTAGCGACCGTACGCCTCCGCCGCACCGGGGATGCGTACCTTGGAGAGCAGGTCGACGGCCCGCTCGCGCGCCTCCACCTTGCCCAGGCCGAGGTGGTGGCGCATGTGCTCGGTGAGCTGCCTGCCCACGGTCAGCATGGGGTGGAGGCTGGTGGCGGGGTCCTGGAAGACCATGGCGACCTCGCCGCCGCGTACCTTGTTGAGCTCTTTGGCGGGCAGTTCGAGCAGGTTGCGGCCGTTGTGGAGGATCGAGCCCGTCGCGCGCGCGCCGTGCGGGAGCAGGCCGAGCGCGGCCAGGCCGGTCATGGTCTTGCCGGAGCCGGACTCTCCGGCCAGGCCGTGTACGCGGCCCTCGTGCAGGGAGACGGAGACGCCCTTGAGGATCTGCCGTCCGTGGATGTCCACCTTCAGGTCGGTGATCTTCACAGTGCGCGCTCCTTGATGGCGCGGGCCGTGCGCGGGTCGAGGGCGTCGCGCAGGGTGTCGCCGAGGAAGTTGAAGGCCAGCACCACGCTCAGGATGGCGAGGCCGGGGAAGGTCGCCACCCACCAGGAGTCGAAGACCTCCACGCCGGAGGCGACCATCGCGCCCCACTCGGGCGAGGGCGGCTTGGCGCCGAGGCCGAGGAAGCTGAGGCCGGACAGGAGCAGCAGCGCGGTGCCGATGTCGAGCGTGGCCAGCACCAGGATGGGCCCCGTCACGTTCGGGAGCACGTCCACGCGCAGCGAGTGCCAGGGGGAGAAGCCGAGCAGCCGCCCGCTGAGCACGAACTCCCGCTCGCGCACGCCGAGCACGAGTCCTCGGGTGACGCGGGCGTACGCGGGCCAGGCGACCACGAGTACGGCCAGCACCGCGTTGGTCAGGCTGGCTCCGAGCGCGGCGGCCACGACCATGGCCAGGATGACCGTGGGGAAGGCGAAGACCAGGTCGGCGATCCGCATGATGGTCTCACCCACCCATCTGCCGAAATATCCGGCGGCGGCCCCCAACAGCCCGCCGACCAGCACGCTCATGGCCACCAGGAGCAGCGTGAGCGGGATGGACACGCGGGCGCCGTACATGACGCGGCTGAGGATGTCGCGGCCGAGCTGGTCGGTGCCGAACCAGTGCCCGGGGCCGGGCTCGGCCAGCCGGGGAAGGTCCTGCGCGAGCGGGTCGTGCGGAGCGAGGAACGGCGCGGCCAGCGCGACGACAAGCCAGGCCAGCGCGATGACGGCCCCGGCGACGGCCAGCGGCTGCCGCCACGCCTCGGGCACGCGGCGCCTGCGGGGAGCGAGCGGATCACGCCTCATTGCAGCCTCACTCGAGGGTCGATGATCCCGTACAGCACGTCCACGATCAGGTTGATCACCAGGTACACGACGCCGACCACCAGGCCGACGCCCATCACCGCGGGCAGGTCGAGGGAGGTCGCGCTCTTGTACGCGTACTGCCCGACCCCCGGCCAGGCGAAGATCGCCTCGACCAGCACGGTGCCGGACAACAGTGAGCCGAACGCCAGACCGGCCACGGTGATGATGGGCACCAGGGCAGAGCGCAGGACGTAACGGAACAGAACCGTGCGGCCGGGCAGCCCCTTGGCCCGCGCGGCCCGCACGTAGTCCTGGCCGAGCACCTCCAGCACCGCGCTGCGGGTGAAGCGGGTCAGCAGCCCGATCGTGTACAGGGCCAGCACCAGCGCCGGGGTGATGAGGTGGCCGACGGCGCTGGCGAAGACGTCCCACTGCCCGGTCAGCGCCGCGTCGAGCGTGTGCAGGCCGGTGATCGGCCCCGGCGCGGTCATGCCGGGGTCGATGCGGCCGCTGCCCGGCGTGAGCTGGAGCCGGTAGAAGAAGACGTAGAACGCCAGCAGCGCCAGCCAGAACGTCGGCACCGAGATGCCGATCAGGCTCAGCACCCGCAGCAAGTGGTCGGACAGGCGATCGCGGCGCAGGGCCGCCACCACGCCGAACGCCACGCCCAGCACCAGCGAGATCAGGATCGCCGCTCCGGCCAGCTCCAGCGTCGCCGGGACGAACTCGGCGAGGTCGTCGCTGACCGGCCGGTGGCTCTGCTGGCTGGTGCCCAGATCGCCCTGGAGGATCCCCTGCAGGTGGAGCAGGTACTGCTCGGGCAGCGGCTTGTCCAGGCCGTGCTCGGCCTTCCACTGCGCGACGATCGCCGGGTCGCCGAGCGCCCGCTGGCCCAGGTTGGCGGCGACGGGGTCGCCGGGCACCAGGTTGGTCAGCACGAACGTGACCAGCGTGATGCCCCAGGCCAGCAGCAGGGCGATGAGGATCCGGCGGATCAGGAACCGGGCCAGGGGGTGCCTGGCCCGTGCACTGGTGGTCTTCACTTCACGCCGAGGTCGGCCACGTCGACGGTCCAGACCGGGTGGTACTCCAGGCCGGTCACCGTGGCGGCGGTGACGATGTTCTGGCTCGGCTGGATCAGCGGGACGAACGGGCCGCCCGCGTTGAGCTTGGTCTGGACGTCCTGGTAGACGGTCCTGCGGGCGTCGTCGCCGATGGTCGCCGCGGCCTTCTCACCGGCCGCCTCGATCTCCTTGGCGGCGCCGGGCTTCCAACCGGCGCGCAGGCCGACGGTCTTGCCGGGCAGGAAGGCCAGGTAGTCGCTGGGGTCCGGGTAGTCGGGACCCCAATACCACAGGCCCATCTCCTCCTTGCCGTTGCGGTAGTTGTCCAGGGCGGTGGCGACCGGCGCGGGGGCCAGTTCGATCGTGATGCCGACCTCCTTGAGGTTGGCCTGGATGCGCTCGGCCAGCGGCTGGAAGGACAGGCCGTTGACGGTCAGCTCGCTCGGGTACTCCAGCTTGACGCTCGGGTTGGACAGCCCGCTGGCGGCCAGCGCCGCCTTGGCGCCCTCGACGTCCCGCTTGGCGCCCTGGTCGGCGGGCAGCGCGCCGAGCAACTGCGAGGGGATCACGCCCGGGGCCTGGGTCGAGCCCTCTCCGGCCAGCTCCAGCAGCCCCGCGTAGTCGACGCCCTTGCGCACGGCCTCGACGAACTTGGCGTTCGTGGTGGTCTTGCTGATCGCGGAGTCCTGGTTGGCCAGCAGGAAGATGACGTTGGCCGAGGCGGTCTTCTTGACCTGCAGCGTGTTCGGCATGCCGGTGACCTGGTCGCCGGACAGGTTGAGCGCCACCTGGCTGTCGCCGCGCTGGACGTTCAGCTTCTGCGTGGCCGCCTCGACGTTGCGGATGACGACCTTCTCGTAGGCGGGCTTGGTCCCGTAGTACTTCGCGTTGGCCTTGAGGACGACCTGGCTGCTGACGTTGAAGGACTCGATCGTGTACGGGCCGGAGCCGAGCGAGGCCGAGTTGAGGTACTGCTCCGCCTTGTCCTTCGCGTCGGTGGTGGCGCCGTGCTGCTTGGCGGCCTTGCTGTTGATGATCCCGAGCGCGGGGTTCGGCAGGATGAACGGCAGCGCCGGGTTGGCCGCCTTCGACGTCAGCTTGATCGTCGAGTCGTCCTCCTTGGCCACCTCCACGCCGTCCAGCAGGAACGACGGGGTGCCCTTCATGTCGCGCACGCGGGTCAGCGAGAAGACCACGTCGTCGGCGGTGACCGGGGAGCCGTCGGCGAAGACCGGGCCCTTCTTCAGCTTGAGCGTGAGCGTCTTGCCGTCCTGCGACAGCTCGTACGACTCGGCCAGCGCGGGGACGGGCTTGGTCACGTCGGCGCCGTCGAAGGTGAGAAGCGTCTCGTAGGCCGCCTTGCCGACGATGAGGCCGGTCGGCTCGTAGGTGCGGCCGGGGTCGCCGGTCTTGAGGTCGAAGGAGGTGTCGATGACGAGCGTCTTGCCTGCGGCGCCACCGGCGGCGGGGGTCTTGGAGCCGCCGCTTCCGCAGGCGGCGAGGGCGAGTGCACCGGCGAGCAGTACAGCCGCCGTCTGCGAGCGGGTCGCCATGGGTCCTCCAGATATTCTGTGAAAGTTGTCGTGGATTGTCCGGCAGAACGTCCAGCCCGTGTCACGTCGGTGAGACGGTTTGTCGAGGAGTGTGGTGCAAGTGGCGGAAATATCTAGAAATGCAGGTGAGAGCGGGTCGCGCTCTGGACGGATCGGCATCGGCCTGGAGCTGGACGCCACGCATTTGAAGATCCTCCAGGTCCTGCGCGAGAACGGCCGCATCTCGGTCGCCGCGCTGGCCGAGCGGGTGGGCATCTCCCGCGCGAACGCCTACACCCGCTTCGAGGCCCTACGCGCCGACGGCGCCATCAAGCGCTTCACCGCCGAGATCGACCACGTCAGGGCCGGTCTCGGCATCACCGCGCTGATCTTCGTGACCGTGCGGCAGCAGATGTGGAAGCAGTTCCGCGCCGAACTGGCCCGCATGCCGGAGGTGGAGTACTGCGCCATCACCACCGGCCAGCACGACGCCATGATCCAGGTGCGCGTCTCCGACGTGGCCGAGGTGCACACCCTGGTGACCGACCGGCTGGCGGGCATCCCCGCGGTCAAGGCCACCGAGACCGTGTTCATCCTGGACGAGGTGCTCAAGCGGCCCTATGTCCTGCCCAGCGACGGACCGCGCCCGCAGCGCCGCCAGGCGCCCGACCCGAGCCCGGCCGAGGTGCCGCTGGGCAAGATGCGCTTCGTCGGCGCCGCCGAGGGCCGCGCCGCGCTCAAGAAGGAGTAGGTCTCAGGGGCCGAGCGATCCCTTCAGTACGGCCCGGCCCCCCTCCACGTCGCCCTCCCGGATGAGCTGACCGGGATCGAGCCGTCCCCAGAGCATGAGGAGCAGTTCGCCGGAGCGGCAGGCTCAGGGCGTTCTGGGCGTGCCACCGGTGCACGAGCGTCTCCGGGGGTGCGGCGGCGCTGCCAGAAGCCCACGGTGCGCGGGAATAACGTCCAGGCGGGGGCCGGGATCGCCGGTCGTGCAGGGCCCGGTCGCCGTAGTGCGGGAGTGGGGCCGACAGGTCGTCGCCGTCCAGGCCGGCGCGGACGGCGGTGAGTTCCCGCTCAAGGCGGACGCGCGCGCGGAGGAGTTCATACGGGAAATCCTGGTCATGGGGCGGCAGTCGGGCCGACGTGGGCGAATTGGTGGTAAAAGGCAGGATTGACATTATGCTGCCACGGCCCGTGACCAGGCGCTTTAAGGAAAGCGATAAAACAACCTTCCATCCACTTCCGAGCCGTTTGTAAGGTCATCGACCGTCAGTCTCTGAACAATCTGGAGGTCGCGCCATGGACAAGCTCATTCCGGCGGAGGAGAAGAAGGCCACCAAGAAGGTCAAGCTCGAGATCAAGCGTCTCGAGAAGGTGGAGACCACCGTCCTGCGTGACAACGGCTAATTGTCAGCGGGCTCGCCTGGCCGGTCAGGGAGGCCTGACCGGCCATCTCTCCATTTTCTCGCGATTGCGAAAGGTTCCTGTGCGCACCCCTCGTGTCAAACGCGTTCACCAGCCGATGTCCCTGCCCGGCGACCGCATTATGATCGGCCTGGTCCAGCAGGGCATTTCCTCGGAGATTCAGGATGACGAGGACGGTTCGATAGCCCGGCTGCTCGTTCTCATGGACGGCACGCGCACGGTCGACGAGATCTGCGCCGCGTTCGCGCGGACGCATCCCGGGGCCGACGACGCCGACGTGCGCGAGGTCGTCTCCGGCCTGATCGGGAACGGCTTCGTCGAGGACGCCGGAGCGCCCCTGCCCGCCAACATCTCCGAGCGCGAGGCCAGGCGCTACGAACCGGCCAAGAACTACTTCGCGTGGATCGACCCGGTTCCGCGCAGCTCGCCGTACGAGATCCAGTCCAGGATCAAGGACGCGCGGGTCTGCCTGCTCGGGATCGGCGGCACGGGCTCGGCCGTGGCGGCAGGGCTGGTCTCCAGCGGCATCGGGGCGCTGCATGTCGTGGACTTCGACACCGTCGAGGAGACCAACCTCACCCGCCAGCTCCTCTACACCGAGGCGGACATCGGCCAATCCAAGATCGACACGGCCGTCGAGCGGCTGCGCCAGATGAACAGCCTGGTCGACGTCACCTCCAGCACCGCCAAGGCGGGCGGGCCCGACGACATCGCCAAGCTGATGGACGCCTGCGACGTCTTCGTGCTGTGCGCCGACGAGCCTCATCCGGACATCGTGTTCTGGAGCAACGAGGCGGCCCTGCGCACCGGTACGCCGTGGTTCGTCAGCTTCTACACCGGGCCGATGGCCGTGGTGGGGTCGGTGATCCCGGGGGAGACCGGGTGCTGGGTGTGCCTGCGGCGCCAGGAGGACCAGCACGAGTTCAAGGCCCACGGCCGCCCGCTGACCGAGGAGCGGCCCAACGCCGTGATCGCGGCCAGCGCCAACATCAGCGGCCACCTGTGCGCCCTGGAGGTCATGTACCACCTCGGCGGGCTGACCCAGCAGGTCCGGGGCCGCATCCTGCACTGGAACTACAGCCTGTGGGACCACTCCTACTACATCGACATCCCGCGCTACGACGACTGCGCGGCGTGCGGAGCCGTACCGTCATGAGCGCCGTGCCGATCGCCGCGACCAGCCGGATCGGACTGCACCCGCTGATCAGCCGCGCCGACGACGACGATCCGGACGTCGTGGTGGTGGGCAGGGCCGAGATCGGCGAGTTCATCGAGCTGCCCGCCGCCTACGGCGAGGCGATCAAGCTTCTGCTCGATGGCCTGCCGGTCGGCGCGGTGGAGCAGCGGCTCGAGGCCGAGCAGGACGTGGAGCTCGACGTCGCCGAGCTCGTGGAGGCGCTGACCGAGCTGGGCTTCGTGGCCTCGGTGGACGGCCGGCCCGTCCCCGACCCCGCCGCCGGCGCACCCGGCGGCCACTTCCCCGGGCTGACCGCCCGGCACGTGAGCTGGATCTTCGGCGGGCCGATGAAACTCCTCTGGCTGCTGGTCGCCGGAGCGGGTCTGGTCACGCTGGTCACCCGGCCCGACCTGCTTCCCCACTACGAGGACTTCTTCTGGGGCGAGTACGTCGGGCTCACCATCCTGGTCAACACCGTGCTGGTGTCGGTGTCGATCAGCGTGCACGAGATGATGCACCTGACGGCGGCCCGCTCGCTCGGCGTGCCGGGTCGCATCGGCTTCGGCACCCGGCTGCACAACCTCGTCGTCCAGACCGACGTCACGGCGGTGTGGGGCGCGCCCAGGCGCTCGCGGTACCGGGTCTACCTGGCGGGCATGGCGTGGGACCTGTTCCTCATGGCGTCCCTGACCCTGCTGGTCGCCCACACGGCGCTGCCGCCGCTCGCCAAGGCGCTGTTCCAGGCGTGGACGCTGGCGGTGCTGCTCACCATCCCGTTCCAGCTCCAGGTCTACATGCGGACCGACCTGTACTACGTCCTGCGCGACCTGCTGCGCACGCGCAACCTCTTCGAGGACGGCCTGGCCTACGCCCGCTTCCTGCGCGAGCGGACCATCGCCCGCCTGCGCCGCCGGCCGTGCCCAGCCGAGGATCCCACGGTCGATCTCCCGCCGCGCGAACGGCGTTCCACGCGGATCTACTCCGTCTTCCTGGTCGCGGGCGCCACGATCTCGCTCACCGCGTTCGCGGCGTTCACCGCGCCGATCGCGATCGCGACCCTGGTCCGCGCGATCACCGCCATCGCCGGCGGGTTCCAGGGCGGGCCGGTGCTGCTCGCGCTCGATGCCGGGCTGCTGGTTCTCATCGAGGGATCCATCCAGGCGCTCTTCGTGGTGACCTTCGTCCGTGGCCACCGGCACTGGTCCCGGTGGCGCCGCTCCGCCGTACAGCAGGCATGAGCGGCCGATCGGGGTTGCAGCGTGGCGGTCGTCGTGGCCGGGCGGGCAAGGAGGGAAGGATGGGGTTCGTGACTTCCTTCGCCACGCCACTACAGACGGCCGCCCGCCGTACCGCCTCCGCGGTGGACGCGGCGGTGCGGGCGGGACGGGAACT
The DNA here is from genome assembly GCF_044456745.1 of Nonomuraea sp. NPDC050790. Taxonomy (NCBI): domain Bacteria; kingdom Bacillati; phylum Actinomycetota; class Actinomycetes; order Streptosporangiales; family Streptosporangiaceae; genus Nonomuraea; species Nonomuraea sp. NPDC050790. The sequence continues at coordinate 757,411 of NZ_JBITGF010000001.1, forward strand.
CGGGCTCACCGTGACCGACGCCCTGGTACTCCACGACGTCTTCTCCGTCGTCGTGCACCTGGCGCCCGCGCCGGTCGTCGCCCGTGTGCCCACCGTGCTGCCGCACCACGACGATCCCGCCTCGCTCGCGCGCCGCCAGCGGGATGAGCTGGACGTGACGGGGTGGCTCGCCGAGCGGGGAGTGCCCGTGATCCCGCCCAGCCCGCTCACGCCGCGGGAACCCGTACAGCGCGACGGGTTCTCGATGACCTTCTGGCAGTACGTCGAAGAGGACCGCGACGCCGAGCCCGACTACGTGGCGAACGCGGAGAGCGTGGCCGGGCTGCACGCGGCGCTGCGCGGCTACCCGGGCCGGCTGTCGTTCCTGTCGTCGGCCGATCCGAGGTTCGTCGCCGACAGCCTTGTGCTGCTCGAAGAGCTGCCCGGCCTCCTCACCGCCGGGGAACTGGACCGCGCCCGCCGCGAGTGGCGGATCCTGGAACCCCTCGTACGCTCGCACGCGGCGTTCGCGCAGGCGTTCCCCGGCATCGACGTGCAGCCCGTCCACGGCGACTCGCCGCCCGCCAACATCTTCCCCGGCGTCGAAGGCGACCTCTACTCGGACTTCGAGCTGATCACGCTGGGCCCCGTCGAGTGGGACCTGGCCGGGCTCGGGCCCGAGCACGCGGCCGCCTACGACCGCGGCGCGCGGCGGCACGGCCTGAGGCCGCTGGACGAGCGGGTCCTGGGCTTCGCGAACGCCGTCGGCATGCTGCGCGCCGTCGCCGCCCTCACGCTCGCGCCGCAACTGCCCGATCTGGTCGGGTATCTCAGACCGGCGGTGGACCACTGGGGGAGCATGCCGTTCGCCGGCGGCCTGACCGGCTGACCGCACCTGCACCGGCTGGGGCCGTATGGACGAGCTCTCACCCCGGTCGGAGGAGCGTTGTGAGGTCGGGCCAGGCGTAGAAGACCTCGTGGGGCGGCACCACGCCGGCCAGGGTTGCGCCGAGGGCGGTGTAGAAGCGGCGGGCGCGGTCGTTGGTGGCCAGGACGCGGATCGCCAGCGAGCCATGACCGGCGGCGGACAGGTCGGCCGCGGCCGCCCGTAGCAGGTCGCGGCCGTGGCCGCCGCGCTGATGGGCGGGGTGGACGGCCAGGGCGTAGATCTCGGCGTCCTGGCCCAGCTTCGGGTCCGCCGGGCCGCCCATGACCAGGCCGACGACGGTGCCGTCCGGGAGGGAGGCGAGCCGGGTGTGGTGCGGGCGGGGCCGTAAGGACGCCTCGTCGAGGAGCGTGCGACGCCAGTTGGCGGCCGACTGCGCGCGGGTGACGTCGAAGTCGTCGAACCCGGCGAACGCCGCACAGGTGATCTCGGCCATGACGTCCGCGTCGGGCGGGAGGGCGTGGCGGAGCGGGGAGCGGTCCATCGGGGTCAACGGGCGGTGAGGGTTTCCAGGCGGCTGATCGCCTCGGCCACGCCGTCCTCCGTGGCAACCTCGGCGGCCACGGCGGCAGCCGTACTCGCCATGGACAGGGCGGCCTCCAGGGCGGCGGCCACCTCCTGCGCGCGCGGGCGGGCTCGCAGCGGCGGGGGCGCGACGCCCAGCCGGTTCAGGCGGTCGGCCCAGAACGGCTGGTCGCCCAGGAACGGGCGCACGACCTGCGGCACCCCGGCGCGCAGCGCCGCCGCGACGGTGCCGATGCCGCCGTGGTGCAGGGCCACGGCCACGCGCGGCAGCAGCCGGTCGTGCGGGGCCTCCTCGATCACCAGCACGTCCCCGGCCTCGTCGCCGGGACGCAGGCCACCCCAGCCGGTGGCCAGGATCGTCCGCAGCCCCGCCAGGCGGGCGGCCTCCACGACGGTCGCCGCGAGCCCGCGCGGGTCGCGGCCGACCATGCTGCCGAACCCCGCGTAGAGCGGCGGCGGCCCCTCGGCCAGAAACGCGGCCAGCGCCTCCGGCGGGCTCCAGTCGCCGGAGGCCGGGAGCGTCCAGAAGCCGATCGGGTCGGCCCCCGGCGGCCAGTCGGCGGGGGCGGGCAGCAGGCGCGGGCTCCACGCGTGCAGCACCGGCCCCGCGGCGATCAGCTCCGCCGCCGGGCGGAAACCCTCGCACAGTCCCAGGACCTCCGAACGCCAGGTCCGCACCACCGAACGGTAGGGAGCCTCCACCGCCGCCGCGACCCGCCAGGTTGCCCGGTTGACGGCGGGCGGCAGCCGTACCGGGAGGATGGGGGAGGCGAAGGCGGCGGTCGGCACGTACAGCGGCAGCAGCAACCCCGCCGCCGACGGCACCCCGGCCTTCTCCGCCAGGTACGGCCCGCCGAGCGCCTTGGGGTGGTAGACGATCACGTCCAGGCCCGGCACGACCAGCGCCGCCTCCTCGTCCAGCACCTGCCGCACCATCGGCTTCACCGAGCGCGCCGCCGTGATGGCCGCGCCCGCCCCCTGCCCCTTGACCTGGTCCTGAAGGTCGAGCATCTCGTCGGCGAGCGGCTCGAAGGCGATACCGTACGGCTCCGCCAGCACTCCGAACCGCCTCGGCCCCGCCACGACCGGCTCGTGCCCGGCCGCCAGCAGCCCGCGCGCCAGCGCGACGAACGGCTGCACGTCCCCCCGGCTGCCCATCGTGAGCAGGAGCACCTTCACGTTTTCCCACTACCCCGGCGTGTCCCGCCCGAAGCCGGACCCTTGGTGCGGTCACAGTGAGTTCATGTCCGATCGCCGCGGGTCGATGAAGGTGGCCCTCCAGCACCTGGCCGTCGTGGCCGGCCTGACCGCCCTGTACTACCTGACCCCCGTGGGAGACGGCTCGAACGTGGCCAGGCTTGGTGTCGCGGCCGGCCTGTTCATGCTCGGGGTTCTGGTGCTGGTCTGGGCGTTCGGCCGCCACACGATCGCGGTCGCCCACCGCGACCGGCGGGCACGGCTGCGCACGCTCCTGCTGCTGGTCTACGTGGTGACCGGCTTCTTCGCCCTCGGCTACCTCATGGTGGCCAGGATCGACCCGTCCCAGTTCGCCGGCCTGAGCACGCGCACCGACGCCCTGTACTTCACCCTGTCCACGATCGCCACCGTGGGCTTCGGCGACGTGCACGCCACCGGCCAGCTCGCCCGCGTGCTGGTCAGCACGCAGATCATCTTCGACCTGGTGATCCTGGCGTCCCTGGTCGCCGCCTACCGCGCCGCCCTGGCCCGCGAGGAGCGTTAGGCCCACTCCCAGCGCACGCCGTGGACGCCGGGCCGTACCTCGACGTCGGCGACGTGCACGGAGTCCCAGCCGCTCAGCCGTAACTCGCCCACGTCGGCGGGCGGGGTCGCGGTCGTCGGCTGGTGGGTGCGGAAGCAGCGCACCGGCGTCGTCCCCGGCGCGAACTGCACGGTCAGCAGGTACGCGTGCACCGGGAAGCGGAACCACCGGTTGTAGAACAGCGCCCGGGGCCCCCGCTCGCTGTAGCGGAACTCGTACTCCACCACGTAGGTCTCCCCGGCGGACAGCGGCCGGTCGAACAGCAGCTCCAGCGCGGTCAGCCCGGCCGCCTCGTCCTTCTTGACCCGGCCCAGCCTGCAGAAGGACGCGGAGAAGTCCTCGGGCAGGTGCGAGCGCTCGTTGTAGTGGATGGCCACGTGCCGGTCCACGCCGTCCGTGCGGGCCTGGAAGACCGCGCGGGTGCGCACCGAGCGCTCGTCGCGGTCGGTGCCCGTGGTGATGTGGTCGTGGTAGGACAGCAGCGCGAGCTGCCCGTCGGTGACGTTCTTGATCTCGCCGAGCAGCCGCTGCAGGCTCCCGGCCTCAGGACACAGATCACGGTACGGCACCGCCCCCGGCACATGGCTCACCCAGCGTCCCCTCGGCCTGGGCGGACCCAGGCTGGCGATGAGCGTGTCGCCCGGCAGGGCGAGGATCTCCTCCAGCGCGTGGAGGGCCCGGAGCGACTGTGATCGCTCCGGGCGGCACTTCCCGCGCTGCCAGTTGCTGAGGCTGGCCAGGCTGACCTTGATGCCGCGCTGGGACAGGCGGGCGTGCAGGCGCTCCAGGCTGAGTCCGCGCGCGGTGATCGCGTCACGGAGTAAGCGATCGAAATGCTGCTCCATCGGGACAACTCCCCTGTTTCAGGAGTGATCAGCCCGAATTTACAGCGCATGTGTCAGAAAGTCAGGCTCCACGCGTCGATGTAGCCCGAGTGGTTGGAGTCCACGTCCTTGACCCGCAGCCGCCAGGTGCCGTTGGCGGGGGAGTCGGAGGCGTTCTCCGTGTACGTCTCGTGGATGATCGTCCCGTCGTCGTCCGGCGCGGGATCGCGCAGCCGGTAGACCACGCCGGTCGGGCCGACGAGGTCGAGCTGCAGGTCACCGCGCCAGCCGTGGTGCACGTCCGCGTAGACGCTCAGCGTGGCGGGCGCGTTGCCCGGCACCCCGGTGACCGTGATCGGGGACTCGGCCTGGCCGAGGTCGGCGACGTCGACGTTGCCGGCGTTCTCGAACGTGCGGCCGCCGGTCTCCGGGCCGTAGTTCTGGATCCAGTCGTTGACGTAGCGGGTCGTGGTGCCTCTGCGGGCGCCGCCGCCGTACGCACCCGAGCCCTCGAAGTACGTCCAGCCGCCGATGGTCTTGTCCTGCAGCGGGACCCACGAGGAGCCGCTCTTCAGCGCGAAGTGCACGTGGTTGCTGCCCGCCGAGCCGCCGCAGGGGATGCGGGTGCTGGTCAGGCCGAGGTAGTCACCCATCTTGAGCTGGGTGCCGTTGGGACGGATCTCGTTGAGCAGGTGGTAGTACTCGGTGGTCCAGCCGTTGTCGTGGATGATGCGGATGTGCCCGCCGTTCGAGCAGACCCAGTAGGCGCGGCCCGACTGCGCGGCCAGCACGCTGCGGTCGCTGGCCCGGCTGTCGAGGTCGATCGAGCTCCACGGCCTGGGCTGGCCCGACCAGCCGTGCGGACCGCCGATGATCTTCCAGGAGGCGCCCTGCTGGTAGGGCAGTGACAGGCCGGTCGGCGCCGCCTGTGCCTGTGCCTGGGCCTGGCTGTTGCGGGCGAAGGTGCGCTTCTCGCCCTCGCTCACCACGGCGGCGGGCGCCTGCTGGGCCAGGGCGGCGAACTCGGCGCTGCCGTCCAGGCCGGCCTTCCAGCCGGTGGCGGTGCGCCGCGCGAGGAACAACCAGCCCTCGGGGTAGGCACCCTCGACGTTGGGTGCCTTGATCACCGAGGAGCCGAACACCCAGTCGCCCCGCGCGCTGCGGCGCTGCACGTTGACCTCGGTGCCCGCGCCGGCCGCGGCGAGCCTGGAGCCGTCGGCCTGGCTGCGCGCGGTCATGAGCTGTACGACGGTCGTGTCGAGGTCGTCGGCTGTCTGGGTGGAGGGGGCCGCGGCGCCCATGGACGCGGCGGACAGGACGATGACTGCGAAAACTGTGGATAAACGATGCCTCATCGAAGGCTCTCCTTCTCACTCCGGAGGCGGTCTCTCGCCGGTTACCGTCCACCAGGGCGCCGCCGGGCAACAACCACCCTCCGGAGGGCGCACTCCAATTCCCTGATAAATCCGTCTTCAACGCTGAAGATGGCGGGTGTTTCCGCAGGTCGGGAGGTTCGAGGGTGTCATCGGGGTTGAAGTTTCAGCGTTGACGACTCTGGCGGAGATTTCCTGATAACGGCCTCACGGGGGCCATGCCTGCCGTACCTTCCTAGTCACGATATGCAGGTGAACGGACACGGACGGTGAGGTCGAGATGCGGCGGTCCATACGGGGGAACCGGCTCCTCGCCAAGCCCTACCGGGACCTGGTCCTGCTCGGCTACCTGGCCCTGCCCGCCACCGGCGGCGAGGACCGGCGGCTGGCCTGGGCGCACCGGCTGGCCGCGGCCGTGGTCGCCCGGCACGGCAGGCTCGACGAGGCCGCCCTGCGCCGGCTGTTCCTGCGCAGGGTGCTGCGGCTGCGGCTCATGCCGTGGTCGGGCCGGCTCGGGCCGGTCGAGATCGTGCCCGCCGTGGTGAGCAGGGCCGACGTCGTGCTCCTGCGCGAGCTCAACGGACTGACCGCCGCGGGGCGTGCCGCCTACGCGATGCTCCTGCTGGAGGGGCGGCCGGCCGCCGAGGTGGTCGAGATCCTCGCGGGCGCCGGGGCCGCCGACCCCGGCGGGGCGCTGGCCGAGGCACGGGCGGTGGAGCACGAGCACGGCGTGCTCGCCCTCGACCCGACCGTCGCCCGCGTCTACGGCCGCCCGCTGCGCCGCGCCCGGGTGGCCTTCGCCGCCCTCCTGCTGCTCGGCGCGGTGGCGGTGACCGCGCCTGAAGTGGGCTCCGGCGGTCCGGTCAGCGCGGCGCCGCTGCCGGTCGAGCGCGCCCGGCCCGGGGCGTGGCGCGCGGGCACCGACCTGACGCTCTCCACCTGGCCGCCGCGCGGCTCACTCACCGACGACATCGAGCTGGTACGGCAGGCGCAGCGAGCCTGGGGCTCCGGGCCTGCCCAACTGATCTACGCGGGCGAACTGGACGGCCACCGGATCGTCCTCCTGCGCCGCCACGACCGGATCGCCCGCTACACCGTGACCACCGGCGAAACCCCCACCCGCCCGAGCCCCACCCGCCCGGGTTCCACCGGCCAAGGCTCCACCGGTCAAGGTTCGGCCGGCCAGGGTTCTACCGGCCAAGACTCCACCGGTTGGGGCTCGACTGGCCAGGGCTCGACCGGTCCGGGCTCCACCGGCCAAGGCTCCGGGCGGAGCGCCGCTCGCCCGAGCCCTATCAGTCCCACCGGCCCAAGCTCGGCCGGCCCGAGCGCCACCGGCGTGTCCGGAGGGCAGGATGGGTTGGAGGTGATGCCCGCGCCTCGGACCAAGGCGGACGGCACGACTCCGCTCAAGCTCGTGGAGACGCCGCGTGGCAACCGTTACCTGGTGCCGCCGTGGGTGACCGAGGTGTCGGCCGCCGCTCTGTCCTCGGGCGGGCCGCGCTGGCGCAAGGTCGGGCTGAAGGACGGGGTGACCGCTCCTGTCGCCTCCGGGCCGGAGGACGACGGGTGCTGGCGGGGGCCGGTGTTGCGGCTCCGGGCTCCGGAGATCGCGCACGGCATGCCGTACACCATGCTGGACTTCGGACGGTTGTCGTCGGCGAGCGCCACCTACCAGCCGCCGCCACCGGCCGACGTGAACCGGTACGGGCCGTGGGAGCTGGACGGGCTGCCGGAGGGGTTCAGCGCGTGGCGGGGGCTGAGCTGCGTGCTGGACCGGCCCGCGGGGGAGATCCAGGCGGCGACGGCGTGGGAGTTCTGGGCCGGGCGGCTGCCCGAGGGGGTCGGCGGGCGGTGGGTGTGCCTGCGGCTGTCGGACGCCACGGGCGGCAACTCCGTGCGGGCGGTCCTGCTCACGCGGCGCGGCGGGCGCACCGCGGGCACCGTCACCGCGACCAGGACCGGCACCTGGGACTGCAGCCGCCTGAGCCGTGACCTGGTCGCGGGGGTGCGCTGGACGGCGCCCTCCGGCAGGCGGTACTTCGTGAGCGCGGGCAGCCGCAGGGTCGTCAGGATCACGCTCGACGGCCGTGAGACCACCGGCCGGTACGCGGCCAAGGCCACCAGCGGCGCCCCCTCCCTGTCGGCCACCAACGAAAACGGCGACCGGGTGCCCGTCCTACGGTGACCCCCCGCCCCTGCCGCGCACCGCGCTGCGGGGATCCCTACGCCTGCCGCACGCCCCGTCCTCCGCTGCCTCGCGCTCTGTCTCAACGGTGAACGGCCGTCAGGCGGCGATCTCCACGCCTGCCTCGCGTACCGTCCGCATGGCGCGCGACCAGGCGACGAGCTGGTCGAGCAGCTCGTTCAGCGTGGGCTCCTGATGGGGGCCCGGGGCGATCACGCCGGGCTCGGCCGGGTCGGTGATCTCGAAGTCGGTGAACGCCGACAGCGCCACCTGGGTCCGGACGGTCGCGACCTGGAGCTCGGCAAGCGTCAGCCGCAGGTGCTCGACCGCCCGCACACCCCCGTGCACCCCGTGGCTGACGAACCCGGCCGCCTTGTTGTTCCACTCGGCGAACAGGAAGTCCACGGCGTTCTTCAGCGCGGCGGGCATCGAGTGGTTGTACTCGGGCGTCACGAACACGAAGCCGTCGAACGCGGCGATCGTCTCGGCCCAGCGGTGCGTGTGCGGGTGGTGGTAGGCGCCGAACAGGGCGGGCAGCGGCTCGTCCAGCACCGACAGGCCGTACTCGGCCAGATCGACCACCTCGAAAGCCGCCTCGCCCGAGACGGCGGACGGGTGGCGGGCGGCGACCTCGGCGACCCAACGGGCCGCCACCGCGGTACGGCGGCGCGGACGGGTGCTGCCGATGACGACGGCAATCCTGATCATGATGTCCTCCTCGAAAACGCGATATCGGCAGCAAAGTACAACGCTCATGGCAATTAGTAAAACGCATACTGCAAAGAGCCTGGTGTATGGTGAGTTGGAAAATCCAACTAACTGGGAGATCGCCATGACAGGACTGCCGATCGACGGCGCGGTCGCGCTCGTGACCGGAGCCAACAGGGGACTGGGCAGGGCGTTCGCCCAGGCCCTGCTGGAGCGGGGCGCGCGGACCGTCTACGCGGGCGCGCGCGACCCGGGCTCCGTCACGGACGCGGGAGTCGTGCCCGTCCGGCTCGACATCACCGACCCCGCCCAGGTCGCGGAGGCGGCCGGACGACTCGGCGACGTCACCCTGCTGATCAACAACGCGGGCATCTCCCGCACCAACGGGCTCCTCACGGCGTCGGACCCGGGAGCGGCGCGGGCCGAGATGGAGACCAACGTCTTCGGCACGCTGGAGATGACCAGGGCCTTCGCCCCGGTGCTGGCGCGCAACGGCGGCGGCGCGCTGGTCAACGTGCTGTCGGTGGTGTCGTGGATGGTGCTGCCCCAGGCCGCGTCCTACTCGGTGTCCAAGGCCGCGGCCTGGGCGTTGACCAACGGGGTCCGGCAGGAACTCCGTGAGGCGAAGACGCTGGTCGTGGGCGTGCACGCGGGGTTCATCGACACCGACATGGCCGCCCGGGTCACCGAGGCCAAGATCAGCCCGGCGGAGGTGGCCGCGCAGACGCTCGACGCGGTGGAGCAGGGGCGGGAGGAGGTCCTGACCGACGACTTCACCCGCCAGGTGAGGGCGAGTCTCTCCATGCCCCTGCCCGGGCCGGTCGCCGGCCGGGTCAGTCCGTGACGGCCGCCACGTACTCGCGGAAGCCGTCCCAGGCCGTCCGGGTGTCGGGGTCGTCCTCGTGCGGCGCGCGGAAGTCCTGGACGTAGATGGAGATGTCGTCCAGTTGCCAGCGCAGCCGGAAGAAGTCCATGGCCGCCGGCGAGACCTCGTGCCCCGTCGCCGCCGTGTACGCCTCCCGCGCCCGGCGGCTGTCGCCCAGCGCCAGCCACAGGTCCCGCTCCGGCGGGGCCAGCGCCACCGTGTCCCAGTCGACCAGCAGCCGCCTGGGCCCCGCGCGCAGGACGTTGCCCGGGTGCGGCTCGCCGTGCGTGATCACCGTGCCCGCGCCGTGCTTCGCCGCCAGCGCGTCGAACCCGGCCAGCACCCCGCGCAGCGCCGCCGCGCTGTGCCCGGCCAGCAGGCGGCGGGCGGGCTCGGAGTAGGGCCCGCCGGTCCAGGGGCGGTCCAGTTCGTCGAGGGCCTGCTCCAGTCCGGCGCGGCCGGTCAGCGACGGGTCGAAGACCGGGACGCCGGTGGCGGAAGCGCCGTGCAGGACGGCCAGCAACTCGGCCATCGCGACCCGGTCGGATTCGGCCTGCTCCTGGCCGAACTCGCCCGCCGTACCCTCGACCAGGGGGTAGACCGTCAGCGCGTAGTGCGGCGGGAAGGCCGCGATCGGCGCGCCGTCGCGGGCGGGCAGCGGGCCGACCACGAAGTCGAGGCCCAGGCCCGCGGCGGTGCGCATCGCGGCGGCCAGCGCGGCGAAGGAGCGGGCGGGGCGGGCGGCGGTGACGAACCAGCGGCCGTCGGCCGTCCAGTGGTGGTCGCCGAAGCCGACGGGCGCGTAGGTCAGCCGCTCGATCGGCAGGTCCCAGTGCTTGCGCAGCGCGCGCAGCAGGTCGTCGTCGCGGATGTCGGCGGGCGGGTTCCGCAAGGTCACGTCCCTTCGTTCAGCAGCCGCGCGAGCAGCCGCCGGTAGTCGTCCTTCATGGGCAGGTCGCGCTCCACTCGCACCCGCCGGCGCCGGGTGACCACGTCCACGCCGCGGATCGGGTCGTGGCCCGGGTGGTCGTGGTTCTCCCACCACAGGCCGACGCCGCGGCGCTGCCAGGCCGGCAGGGCGTCGAAGTCGACGCCGTGGCGGGACAGCAGCGCGCTCTTCTCGGCCACGCTGGTACGTTCCAGCGCCTGGGCGGCCTCGCGCTGGCTCCTGCCCGTGCCGCGCAGCGTCCAGTAGGACCAGCCGTTGAGCGCGCAGCGCGCCGCGTCGGCCTGCCGCCACGACAGGTAGTCGACGACGTCCTCCACGTCCGCGCCCAGCCACACCCGGCTGTCGAACTGCACCGGCTCGCCCGCCTCGTGGGTGAACGTCGAGGCGGCCACCGCGGCCGAGACCGACAGCAGCTTCTGCAGCCCACGCCCGAACATCGCGAACGCCGGGGCCAGCACCACCGAGACCTCGTCGCTCTCGGTGTAGGCGTAGCGCCCGCCGAACTCCTCCAGCAGCGCGCGGGCGGCGCCCGTCATCAGCGTGGAGAACCTCTCGTCGAACGGCTTGCCGTACCGCTCGGTGTAGCGGGAGAAACCGCGGCCGTCGACCCGCACGATCGCCCAGGCGCCGGCCTCCAGCCGCAGATCGTGGAAGCGCTCGCCGGTCCGCATCCGGGCCTCGAGGTCGTCGTAGAGCACACCCGAGCCTGGCACAGGACGCGGTGCCGCGGCATCCGCTTTTGGCCCTAGCCGAAAAGTCCAGTTCTGTCCTGGCCGGGTCCGGCCAGTTCACCGAGATCCTCGGACAGGCGGATGCCGTACGTGATAGCTACGTGACGCACGGTAATCGCGCCGATTCTTGGGAGAGAACAGCATGGTGGCTTACGCGCTCGCGGTGGGGGCGGCGGTGGGCGTGGTGGCGCTCGCGGCCCTCGTGTTCAGGAAGATCGGCAAGGGCAGCGAGGACAACGACCCCGGCGGCCCGTCCGTCGCGCACGCGGGCGCCATGCTGTCGGCGCTGTTCCTGCTCGCCTTCGCGATCGCGATCATCGTCCCCTGGACCAAGGCCGACTCCGCCCGCCAGAACACCCAGACCGAGAGCCAGGCCGCCGTCGAGGCGTACTGGGCGGCCGACGGCCTGCCCGAGGCGACGCGCGACGCGGTCCGCTCCGGGCTGCGCGACTACGTCGGGTTCGTGGTCGACAGCGAGTGGCCGCTCATGACGCAGGGCCGCGTCGACCCGGTCGGCGCCGAGCGGGTCGACGCGCTGCGCACGCAGGTGACCGGCCTCGCGACCAAGTCGGACGACGTCGCCGACGCGCAGGACCAGGTCCTGGCGCACGTGCAGGACCTCGCCGCCGCCCGCGCCCAGCGCGTCGTGGACGCGAGCACCACGCCGCCGCACGGCCTGCTCCTGCTGACCGCTCTGTCCGGCGTCATCGTGGTGCTGTTCCCGCTGCTGGCCGGGGCCAGGCCGCGCGGCTGGTCGGTGCTGCCGCTGCTGGCGCTGGCCGCGATGCTCGGCTTCGGCATCTACCTCACCTGGGACATCATGCGCGTCTTCGACGGGCCGCTGGCGGTCGGGCCCGAGGCGTTCCGCGCGGCGCTGCAGGAGTTCGCCCGCATATCCGGGGGCGTGTGACCGTGGCTCTGCCGCGCACGCCGCTGCTGGTGGCGGCGATGACCCTCGTCCTGTGCGCGCTCGCGCCGGGCGCGGCCGCCTTCACGCCCCCGCCGGAGCACGCTACGGCCAAGCTCGGGGACGACCCAGGCCACGACTCCGAGGCCGTGGTGGGGCCGGTCGACGTCTCGGTGTGCCTGGACGTGGGGCCGGTGAGCGTACGGCTGGGCTGCGCGCCCGAGCCGCCCCCACCACCTCCGCCGCCACCCCCACCCCCGCCACCGACCCCGGAGCCACCACCCGAGCCCACACCCGAACCGCCCCCGGAGCCCACGCCGGAACCGACCCCGGAACCGACCCCGGCACCGGTACGGCCGGCGCCCACGCCCACGCGCTCACCCGCGCCACAGCCGGTCGTCCAACCGGCGCCGGTCGTGCGTGAGACCGCCACCCCGACCCCGACCCCCAAACCGACGCCCAGCACGAGGCGGGCCCGCGTCCGCGTGCCCGACCCCCCGCCCCCGCGCAGAAACCCGCTGGGAACGGTGCTCCTGCTGGTGGTGCTGACCACCGCGATCGCCTCGACGACCGCGGTGGCCTTCGGCGCCTTCCGCTAGCCACACGCACGAGGACGGCCCGTCCGGTGGTCCGGGCGGGCCGTCGGTCAGCGGGTGCGCGTCATCTGCTCGTTCATGATCAGGAACGCGCCCAGTCCGTGGAAGTCGTTGACCGGCCGCGCCCGGCTGAAGTAGTAGCTGAACACGTCGTCCACGTTGGTGCCCTCGCTGATGTCCACGATGTTCGTGCGCCCGTCCGCCCCGGTCGACACCTTGGCCAGGACGCCCTGGTACCCGCGGTCGGCGTACACCTGGTAGGAGGGGTCGACGTAGCCACGCTCGACCGCGCGGGAGATGGTGTAGGTGTACATGGCCGAGCACGAGGTCTCGGTCCAGTTGCCGGAGTTGCCGCGTTCGGTCACGACCTGGAACCAGCGCCCGGTCGCCGGGTCCTGCCAGGTGGCGTAGGCGGGGACGAGGGTGCGGAGCATGGCGACGAGGGCGGCCCTGCGCGGATGGTCGGCGGGGATGATCTCGAGGATGTCGATCGCGGCCATGCCGAACCAGCCGATGGCCCGGCACCAGGAGATGCCGTTGGTGTTGCCGAGCGAGGGCTTGACCCAGGAGGCGGTGAGCCCGCCCGGCTGGTCGTAGGCGTGGTAGAGCAGGCCGGCGGCGCTGCCCGAGGTGCGGTTGAGCCGGTTGTGGTAGATCTCCATCTGCCTGGCCGGCTCGGTGCGGGTGAAGGAGTCCTCGGCCACCCAGGCGCCGTACCGGGCGAGGAACGGGTTGACCATGAACACGCCGTCGGCCCAGAGCTGGCCCTGGCGCGAGTCCGAGGTGGAGTGCCACCAGCCGCCGTCGGAGGTGCGCGGGTAGGTGCTGAGCCGGTTGCGGATCTTGGCGGCGGCGGTGCGGTAGCGGCTCTGGCCGGTCTCCCTGTACAGGGCGAGCAGGACGTTGCCCGACTGCATGCTGTCGAGGTTGTTGAAGCCGTTGGAGATGTCGCCGGAGGAGTCGACGAAGCGGTCGGCCCAGTCCTCGATGTACCGCAGGAGGCGGGGGTCGCCGGTGCGCTGCCAGACCAGGTACTGGCCCCACAGGTACAGGCCGCGGGTGTAGCTCCAGCCGCCGAGCGTGCCGGGGGAGTGGCGGGCCATGGTCGACTCGACGACCGCGGTGGACCAGTCGACGCCGCCCGGCTCGTCCACGGACAGCGAGTCGAGGTTGGGCCCGCCGTTCGCGGTGGTGGCCGTGGCCCTGATCGGGGCGGTCCCGGCGGGCAGCGAGAGGGTGAGGCGGGTGGTGCGCCAGTTGGTCCAGGCGCCGGTGCCGGGGAAGTCGACGAGGGTGCCGGCCACGTCCATCTGCCGGTTGGCCGAGGTGCCGTTGGCGTAGCGCAGGGTCAGGGTGACGGTGCGGGCCTCGGATGACTCGACGGCGAACTCGACGTAGGAGCCGAGGAGGTTGTCGTAGTTGACGAAGCCCGTCCCGGTGTAGCCGGCGTGGTTGGACTCGACCACTCCCTGCGAGACAGTGGCGTTCTCCGCTTCGAGGAGCGCCGCCGCGACTGCGGGCTGGGCGTGGAGCAGCGAGGCGGCCAGCATGAGCGCCGTGGTGACCTTCAGGATCACGGCGAAGACTCCTCACTGTGAGACATCCCATGTATCACCTGCCAAAGCCGGGCAGAGTGAGGTCTCCCGGGCTAGCTGGAGGCTGGAACAGCCCGGGAGACAGATCCAATCTTTCGCCGGAAGAGATCTGCCCTAGAGCTATCACCAAACGGTTGCTGCGTCCAGGGCCCCTCAGAACATCGGATCTTTGACGCGTGAGAGTTAGGAAAGCTTCTTAAAGAATGGAGCGTTCCAAGATCTGAAATCTGTTGACGGATGTGACTCTTTGTGGGAACACGATGAAAAGCTCCAATCTTTCGCCGCCAGTTCTCAAGGAGCACCATGAAGTTACGTAGATCCCGGGGAGCCTGCGCCCTCCTGCTCGCCGCCGGGATGCTGACCGCCTTGACCCCGGCGTCCGCACAGGCCGCCCAGACCACTCAGACCGCCCAGACAGCCACGACAGTCACGACAGCCCAGGCCGGCCTGGTCGCGCCGATCCGCTACGAGGCGGAGAACGCCACGATCGTCCAGGGCGCCGTCGAGTCGAACCACGCCGGCTTCTCCGGCACCGGGTTCGTCAACGGGGAGAACGTCGCCGGGCCGTACGTCGAGTGGACCGTGAACGCGCCCGCCGCGGGCACCGCCACCATCGCCCTGCGCTACGCCAACGGCACCACCGCCAACCGGCCCAGCGACATCAGCGTCAACGGCACCCTCGTCGCCGACGACCGCGCCTTCGCGCCGACCGGCGCCTGGTCCACCTGGGCCACCAGCACGCTGACCGCGACGCTCCAGGCGGGCGCGAACAAGATCCGGGCCACCGCCTCCGCGGTCGGCGGCAACCCCAACTGGGACTACGCCGACGTCGAGGCGTCCTCCGCGCCCACCACCGAGTACCAGGCCGAGAGCGCGACGATCTCCCAGGGCGTCGTGGAGTCCAACCACACCGGCTACACCGGCTCCGGCTTCGTCAACCTCGACAACCTCGTCGGCAGCTACGTCCAGTGGAACGTGAGCGCGGCCACCGCCGGCACGCAGGGGCTGTCCTTCCGCTTCGCCAACGGCACCACCGCCGCCAGGCCCATGGACGTCTCGATCAACGGCGGCGCCCCGGTCAGCCTGAACTTCCCCTCCACGGGAGCCTGGACCACCTGGCAGACCGCCAGCCTGAACGCCGCGCTCACCGCCGGCAACAACACGATCCGGGCCACGTCGAGCACCGCCAATGGCGGACCCAACCTCGACAAGCTGGACGTCACCGGACCCGGCGACACCGAGAAGCCGACCGCGCCGGGCCAGCCGTCCTGCACCCAGATCACCCACAACAGCCTCCGGCTGGACTGGGCGCCCTCCACCGACGACATTGGCGTGGCCGGCTACGACATCTTCCAGCTCGGCACGCAGATCGGCACCGCCGCGGCGCCCCCGCACACGCTGACCGGCCTGCAGTCGGACTTCACCTACACGATCTCCGTCTTCGCCCGCGACGCCTCGGGCAACGTCTCCGACAGCAGCCCGGAGGTCACCTGCAGGACCCAGCCCGCGCCGCCCGACGACCCGCCGACCCAGCCGGGCAAGCCGGCCGTCACCGGCGTCCAGCCGACCCAGGCCACGCTGACCTGGACCGCCTCCACCGACGACAACGGCGTGCGCGCGTACCTGATCCGCGACGCGAGCAACACCGTGCTGCACACCGTGACCGGCACGCCGCCGGCGAACACCGCCCAGGTGCCGCTGGAGTGCAACAAGACGTACCAGTTGCACGTGGTCGCGCGCGACACCGCCAACCAGCTCTCCACCCCGAGCGCGGCCTCCGACTCCTTCACCACGGGCGGCTGCGGCACCGTCCCGCAGACGCCGACCACGGTCGCCGGTAGCTGGGACATCCCGTGGGACATCTCCTGGGCGCCCGACGGCTCGTTCGCCCTGGTGACCGAGCGCGACACCTTCCGGGTGTTCCGGGTCAGCGCGTCCGGCACGAAGACGCAGGTGGGGACCGTACCCAACAGCCAGACCACCGGCGGCGAGGGCGGCCTGATGGGCGTGGCGATGTCGAAGACCTGGAACGGGAGCTCCGACCAGGAGGTGTTCTTCTTCCACACCTCCTCCGAGGGCAACCGCATCGCGAAGATGAACTTCAACGGCACCGCCCTGTCCGGCTACACCTCGCTGCTGCAGGGCATCGCCAAGAACCGCTACCACAACGGCGGCCGGCTGAAGTTCGGCCCCGACGGCTACCTGTACGCCGCCACCGGCGACGCCCAGCAGACCAGCCACGCGCAGAACCTCAGCTCGCTCAACGGCAAGATCCTGCGCGTCACCAAGACCGGCGCCGCCGCCCCCGGCAACCCGTTCAACAGCCGCGTCTACAGCTACGGCCACCGCAACCCGCAGGGACTCGCCTGGGACTCCGCCGGCCGCCTGTGGTCCTCCGAGCTGGGCAACTCCTCGCGTGACGAGCTCAACCTCATCCAGTCGGGCAGAAACTACGGCTGGCCGCAGTGCGAGGGCACCTGCTCCGTCTCCGGCATGACCAACCCCAAGCGGACCTGGGGCGTGGGCGAGGCGTCGCCGTCCGGCATCGCCATCGTCAACAACACGGTCTTCATGGCCGCGCTGCGCGGCCAGCGCCTGTGGCGGATCGTCCTCGACGGCGAGAACGTCGGCACGGTCAACAGCTACTTCAACGGCACCTACGGCCGCCTGCGCGCGGTGGAGAAGGTGCCGGGCGCCAGCGCGATCTGGTTCGGCTCGACCAACTCCGACAACAACGGCAACGGCAACCCGGACGTGATCCGCCGCTCCAACATCCAGTAACCCACCGCCCAGCATGCACCCGGCGGCCGCGCGCGCGGCCGCCGGGCGCGTCACCCCCCGAGCGGAGCCTCGATGACACCCTCCCGACGCGACCTCCTCAAGGCCGCGGGCCTCGCGGGCGGCGGCGCGGTCCTGCTGCCCAGCACGGCGAGCGCGGTCTCCGGTACGGCGAGCGCAGCCTCCGGCCTGACCGGCGCCGCCTCCCCCTGGGACCAGGTCCCCGGGATCCTGGCCAGGATCGTGCCGCCGGCCTTCCCCGACCGGACCTTCCCCATCACCGACTACGGCGCCAGGCCGGACAACACCACCGACTGCACGCCCGCCTTCCGCCAGGCCATCGCCGCCTGCAACGCCGCGGGCGGCGGCACGGTGCTCGTCCCCGGCACAGGACGCTTCCGCACCGGCAAGATCCACCTGCTGTCCAACGTGCGCCTGCACGTGGAAGCGGGCGGCACGATCCGCTTCCGCTCCGACGCCGCGTCCTACCTGCCGACCGTGTTCACGCGCTGGCAGGGCATCGAGTGCTTCAACTACTCGCCCTTCATCTACGCCCGCGGCCAGACCAACATCGCGCTGACCGGCACCGGCACGATCGACGGCAACGCCGCCGCCGGGCCGTGGTTCGGCTTCGACGGCCAGCGCGACCCTGACTGGCAGCGCCTGCAGGCCATGGCGGTGGACGGTGTCCCCGTCGAGCAGCGCCAGTTCGGCGACGGCCACTTCCTCAAGCCCAACATGATCCAGTTGTACGGCTGCGCCAACATCCTCATCGAGGACCTCGACATCAGGAACCCGGCGATGTGGGCCGTGCACCCGGTCCTGTCCCGCAACGTCACCGTCCGGCGCGTCAAGATCTACAGCCGGGGCGCCATGGTCGACGGCGTGGACCCGGAGAGCTGCGCCGACGTCCTCATCGAGAACTGCTCCTTCGACACCGGCGACGACGGCACCGTGATCAAGTCGGGCCGCGACATCGACGGCCGCCGCGTCGGCGTGCCGTCGGAGAACATCGTCATCCGCGGCAACAAGTACTACGGCCGCTGGGGCGCGATCACCGTCGGCAGCGAGATGTCCGGCGGCGTGCGCAACATCTTCGCCGAGAACAACCAGATCTTCCCCGGCTCCAGCTACAAGTCGTTCTACGCGGTCTACCTCAAGACCAACAACCGGCGCGGCGGCGTGGTCGACGGCGTGCACGTACGCGGCCTGACCGGCGGCCCGTGC
The DNA here is from genome assembly GCF_044456745.1 of Nonomuraea sp. NPDC050790. Taxonomy (NCBI): domain Bacteria; kingdom Bacillati; phylum Actinomycetota; class Actinomycetes; order Streptosporangiales; family Streptosporangiaceae; genus Nonomuraea; species Nonomuraea sp. NPDC050790. The sequence continues at coordinate 775,382 of NZ_JBITGF010000001.1, forward strand.
GACCGCGGCGGCTTCTACATCGACATGAACTACAGCCTGACCGGTCCGGGCCACGGCCCCATCGCGCACCCGGTCATCCAGAACATCACCGTCGAGCACCTCGACATCGGCGACTCCCCGTTCGCGATCAAGCTCTCCGGCTCCTCCGCCAGCCACATCAGGAACGTGACCGTCTCCAACTGCACCTTCACCGCGATCGACACGCCCGCGCCGCAGATCAGCAACGCCGACGACGTCCGGCTGCACAACGTCAGGATCAACGGCACCCTGTACGGCACGCCGCCCGCCGGCACCCGATACGAGGCCGAGAACGCCACCATCTTCAGGGGTGTGGTGGAGTCCAACCACGCCGGGCACTCCGGCACCGGCTTCGTCAACTACGAGAACGTGGCCGGCTCCTACGTCGAGTTCACGATCACCGCCGCCGCCGCGGGGACGGCCACGCTGGCCTTCCGCTTCGCCAACGGCACCGCCACGAACCGTCCGATGGACATCGCGGTCAACGGCGCGGTGATCGCGGCGGGCAAGGCGTTCAACGGCACCGGCGCCTGGACCACCTGGCAGAGCGCCACGGTCTCGGCCCAGCTCAACTCGGGCGCCAACACGGTCAGGGCCACCGCCACCACCGCGAACGGCGGCCCCAACCTCGACCACCTGGAGGTGACCGGGTGAGGCCCGGCGGGCCGGAGCCGGGGGTGTCGCGGCGGGTGGTGCTCGGCGGGGCCTTCGGGTCCGTGGCGGTCGCCGCCTTTCCCGGCGCGACGACGACCGGCGTGACGGCGACTGGCGCGACGTCGGCCGGTGCGGGCGCGGCGGAGGCGTCGTCCGGCGAGGCCGCGGGCGCACCATGGGAACTGGACAGGCGGATCGCGACGCCGGAGCAGTGGCGGGAGTTCCTGACAGGCCAGGACCTGCTCTGGGCCCGCCTGCCCACGATCTGGCACGAGGGACCCTTCCTCGGCGACGGCCAGCTCGGCAGCATGGTCTACAAGGAACCCGGCGCCAACAAGGTCCGCTTCACCACCCAGCACGGCCGGGCCCAGGACCACCGCCCGCAGTTCGGCAGCGGGTTCGGCACCTGCCGCCTGCCCGTCGGCCATCTCACGCTCGACCCGGTCGGCACCATCACCGGCGTCGACTGGCGGCTGAGCCTGTGGGACGCCGAGCTCACCGGTTCGATCACCACCTCAGCGGGGCGCATCACGTTCACCGCCTTCATCCACGACGAGCTCTTCGTGGCCGACGCCGCCGCCAGCGGGGGCGAGCAGGTCCGGTGGACGTTCCATCCGGAGGCGGCCAACAGCCCGCGCGAGGCGTCGGAGGCCCCGCCCTCCGGGTACGTGCGCAACCCGGCCTGGACCACCAAGAGCACGGGCGAGGTCAGGCAGGTGCTGCAGGCCCTGGCGGGCGGCGGGCAGACGGCCACCGCCTACCGGCAGCGCGGTGGGCAACTGCTGCTCAGCGTCGCCCACAGCTTCCCGTCGAACACCGCCGCCGAAGCCGCGTCCCTGGGCAAGGTCCAGAACGCGGGGCCGTACGAGAGTCTGAGGGGCGCGCATCGGGAATGGTGGCACGCCTTCTATCCCAAGAGCTTCCTCAGCCTCCCCGACGAGCGGCTGCAGTCCTTCTACTGGATCCAGCTCTACAAGACGGCGAGCGCGACGCGGGCCGGCGGGCCGGTCATGGCGACCACCGGGCCGTGGCTGGAGCCGACGCCGTGGCCGGGGGTGTGGTGGAACCTCAACGTGCAACTGGAGTACTGGCTGATCCACGGCTCCAACCACCTCGAACTCGACTCGGTCACCACCACCCTCGACCGGAACCGGCAGCGGCTGGTCGAGAACGTGCCGAGCGCCTACCGCGCCGACTCCAGCGGGGTGGGGCGCAGCTCGGACATGTTCGTCACCAGGAGCGTCGGGACGCCCGGCAGCGGCGCCGAGGTCGGCGACCTGACCTGGGCGCTGCACAACGTGTGGCTGTCCTACCGGCACACCATGGACGACACGATGCTGCGGGACATCCTGTTCCCGCTGCTGAGGCGGGCGATCAACTACTACCTGCACTTCCTGCGCACCGAGGGCGACGGAAGGCTGCACCTGCCCAGCACGCTGTCGCCCGAGTACCCGGTGGTGCCGCCCAAGGACACCAACTACGACCTGGCGCTCATCCGGTGGGGCTGCCAGACGCTCATCGAGGCGGCGGCCAGGCTCGGCGTGGACGATCCGCTCGAACCCCGGTGGCGCAGCACGCTGGCCAGCCTGACGCCGTACCCGGTGGACGGCAACGGGTACATGATCGGCGCGAGCACGCCCTACAACCAGTCGCACCGGCACTACTCGCACCTGATGATGATCTACCCGCTGTACCTGGTCACCTGGGACGAGGCGGCGAGCCGTACCCTCATCGAGCGCTCGATCGCGCGCTGGCACGCGGTCACCGGCGCGCACCGCGGCTACAGCTACACCGGCGCGGCCTCCATGTACGCGGGCATGGGCCGCGGCGACACCGCGCTCGCCTACCTGATGCGCTTCTTCGACCCCGCCACGTCCTACCCCTGCCGGGCCAACACCCACTACACCGAGGCGGGCCCGGTCATCGAGACCCCGCTGTCGGCCGCGCAGAGCATCCACGACCTGCTCTGCCAGAGCTGGGGCGGCGTGATCCGGGTCTTCCCCGCCGTGCCGTCCGCGTGGCCCGACGTGACCCTGCACGACTTCCGCACCCAGGGCGCCTTCCTGGTCTCGGCGGTACGGCAGGCGGGGACGACCCGCTTCGTCCGGGTACGCAGCCTGGCCGGTGAGCCGCTCAAGCTGCGCCACGGCCTGCCCGGCCCGCCCGTCGCGACCCTGGACGACGGCACCCCGGCCCAGGTCACCGACCTGGGCGGCGGGATCGTGCAGATCGCGCTGGCCAAGGACCGCGAGGTGCTCGTGCACACCGGGGCGCGTCCGCCGCTGGTCGTCGACCGGGCCCCGATCGCCCGGCCGGGCGCGCGCTGGGGCCTGCCGGGCACGCCGTCGCCGCCGGGCCGCCACGAGGCCGAGAACGCGACGATCTCGCAGGGCGTCGTGGAGTCCAACCACGCCGGGTTCTCCGGCTCCGGCTTCGTGAACCTGGACAACGTCACGGGCTCGTACGTGGAGTTCACCCTCCCCGCGACGGGCGCGAGCACGCTCACCATCGGCTTCGCCAACGGCACCACGAGCGCCAGGCCGATGACCGTCACCGTGGACGGCGTCGCGGCCGGGTCGCTGGACTTCCCGCCCACCGGCGCCTGGACGACCTGGCGGACGGCGTCGCTCCCGGCCACGCTCGGCACGAAGGTCCGGCTCACCTCGGCCACCGCCAACGGCGGGCCCAACCTCGACTACCTCGACGTGGCCGCCACGGGCACCGACTACCAGGCCGAGGACGCGCTGATCACCCAGGGCGTCGTGGAGTCCAACCACGCGGGCTTCACCGGCACCGGCTTCGTCAACCTGGACAACGTCGCCGGCTCGGCCGTCGAGTTCACCGTCACCGGCGGCGGGACGCGGACGGTCACCGTCAGGTTCGCCAACGGCACCACCGTCGCGCGCCCCATGGACGTCCTCGTCGACGGGGCGCGGGCCGGAGCGCTCACCTTTCCGCCGACCGGGGCGTGGACGACGTGGCAGACGCTCTCCCTCCAGGCCCGGCTCGGCACCACGATCACCCTCGTCTCCACGACCGCCAACGGCGGCCCGAACCTCGACAAGATCACTATCGGATAGGGAACCATGGAACTGTCACGCCGCCAGCTCGGAGTCCTCTTCGGCGCCGCCGCCACGGCTCCGCTGCTCACCGCCCGGCCCGCCCTCGCCGCCGCCCCGACCCTCCTGCCGCCCGGCCAGACCTGGCAGCAGATGTGGTCGCCCACGGCGCGCGGCGACGGCATGCGGGCGTGGGAGTCGATCGAGGACGACCGGGCCGACTCCCACACCTCCGCCGCGCCGCACATCTTCCCCGAAGGCGACAACTTCCGCTTCAACATGCACACGGTCGACCGCGACACCAGCACCGACCGCCAGCGCCACGAGGTCACCGGCAACCGCACCCCCAACGGCTACCTGCAGTGGAAGTCGGGGGAGCTGTGGCGGGTCACGTACTCGATGTTCATCCCGAGCACGCTCAAGGCCACCACGAGCTTCACCCACATCTTCCAGACCAAGATGCCGGGCAGCGGCACCGCGCCCATCACGGTCACCTCGCTGCGCCGGGTGGACGGCCGCCAGACCATCGAGCACAAGGTGTTCGAGCCGAACATCCTCGTCGGCAGGACGGACCTGACTCCGCTGCACGACAGATGGATCGACATCGACTACGAGATCAGGATCGGCGACGGCTCGGCCGGAGGGGTGCGCTGGGTGGTGAGCAGCGGCGGCACGACCGTCGTGGACGCCACCAGGACCGGCGTGGACACCTTCCTCGGCGACCGGGTGCGGCCCAAGTGGGGCATCTACCGTTCGCTGGGCGACACCTCCGGCTCGTTGCAGAACTGCCATCTGCTGCTGACGAACCTCAGGTCGTACAAGGCGGTGCCGGGCGGCGGCGGAAACACCACACGCTACGAGGCGGAGAACGCGGTGGTCTCGCAGGGTGTGGTGGAGTCGAACCACGCGGGTCATTCGGGGACGGGGTTTGTCAACGGTGACAACGTGGCCGGGAGCTACACCGAGTGGACGGTGAACGGCGCGGCGGGCGCGGCCACGTTGCGGGTGCGCTATGCGAACGGCACGACCGCGAACCGGGCCGCGGCGATCGCGGTGAACGGGTCCGCGGTGGTGGCGAACCAGTCGTTCAACGGCACCGGCGCCTGGACCACCTGGGCCACCACGACGCTGCCGATCACGCTGAACGCCGGGAGCAACACGGTCCGGATCACGGCGAACACCGCCAACGGCAACCCCAACCTGGACTACATCGAGGTGACCCAATGACAGACGACCCCGGCAACGGCCGGTTACCCGGCGGCGCCCTGCGCGCCGCCGCGTTGTCGCGGCGGCAGGCGCTGCGTGCCGCGGCCCTCGGCGGCGGGGCGCTGGTGCTCGGGCTTCCGGCGGTCCTGAACGAGCGCGCGGCGGCGGCGCGCGCGGGCGCCGGAGCGAGGGGCGGGGCCGCGGTCGCCGAGGGTACGGCCGCCGCCTCGCCCTGGGACGAGGTGCCCGCGATCCTGGCCAGGATCGTGCCGCCGGCCTTCCCCGACCGGACCTTCTCCATCACCGACTACGGGGCCGTCGGCGACAACAGCACCGACTGCACCGCCGCCTTCCGCAACGCCATCGCCGCCTGCAACGCCGCGGGCGGCGGCCGGGTCCTGGTGCCGGCGGGCACGTTCCGCACCGGCAAGATCCACCTGCTGTCCGAGGTGAACCTGCACGTCCAGGGCACGATCCGGTTCCGCACCGACCCCGGCTCCTACCTGCCGCCCGTCTTCACCCGGTGGGAGGGCATCGAGTGCTACAACTACTCGCCCTTCATCTACGCCAACGGCAAGACGAACATCGCACTGACCGGCACCGGCACCATCGACGGCAACGCCCCGGCGGGGGACTGGTCCTCCTGGGGCGGCGGCGGCGCCGACCGCGACCGGCTGCGTGACTGGGGCGCCGACGACCATCCGGTGGAGCAGCGGGTGTTCGGCTCCGGCACGAAGCTGCGCCCGAACATGATCGGCCTCTACAACTGCACGAACGTCCTGGTGGAGAACCTCAACCTGCGCAACCCCGCCATGTGGACGCTGCACCCGGTCTACTGCACGAACGTCACGGTCAGGAACGTCACCTTCTACAGCACCAACTCCCAGGGCGACGGCTGCAACCCCGACTCCTGCACCGACGTCCACATCCACGGCTGCCGCTTCAACACCAACGACGACTGCATCCCGGTCAAGTCGGGCCGCGACCGCGACGGCCGCAGGGTCAACCGGCCCTCGCAGAACATCGTGGTGCAGAACTGCAGGTTCTCCGGCCGCTGGGGCGGCATCACGGTCGGCAGTGAGATGTCGGGCGGGGTGCGCAAGGTCTTCGCCGAGGACTGCCAGTGCAACGCGGCCGACTTCCCGGGCCGCTACCCGGTCAAGTACGCGCTGTACGTGAAGACCAGCTTCAACAGGGGCGGCTACGTCGAGGACGTCCACCTGCGCCGCTTCACCGGCCGCAACCTCGAACGCGACGCCCTCTACATCACCATGAACTACGAGACGTCGGGCAGCATCCCGCCCACCGTCCGCAACTTCACGGTGGACGCGATGACCGTGACGGGCGGCCGGTCGGCCTTCAACATCGACGGCCGCTCCGCCCGGCACATCCAGAACGTGACCATCTCCAACAGCACGTTCACCGGCATGACCAATTCCGGAAATATCGCGAACTACGTGGACAATCTCCAGTTGATCAACGTCTTCCACAACGGGCGCGACATCTCCACCACCACCCCGCCCACCGGCACCCGCTACGAGGCGGAGAACGCGACGATCTCGCAGGGTGTGGTGGAGTCGAACCACGCGGGTCATTCGGGGACGGGGTTCGTCAACGGTGACAACGTGGCCGGGAGCTACACCGAGTGGACGGTGAACGGCGCGGCGGGGGCGGCCACGTTGCGGGTGCGTTATGCGAACGGCACGACGGCGAACCGGGCCGCGGCGATCGCGGTGAACGGGTCCGCGGTGGTGGCGAACCAGTCGTTCAACGGCACCGGCGCCTGGACGACGTGGGCCACGGCGACGCTGCCGATCACGCTGAACGCCGGGAGCAACACGGTCCGGATCACGGCGAACACCGCCAACGGCAACCCCAACCTGGACTACATCGAGGTGCAGCAATGAGACGCGCCACCTGGCCGCTGGCCCTCGCCCTCCTGGCCCTCCCCCTGACGGCCACCCCGGCAGCCGCCGCCGCCGAGTTCAACGTGCGGGACTACGGCGCGACCGGCAACGGCAGCACCAACGACGACGACGCCATCGACCGCGCCATCAACGCCGCCAGCGGCGCCCCCGGCGGCATCGTCGTCTTCCCCTCGGGCAACTACCGCGCCCGCACCATCCACCTGAAGAGCAACGTCACCATCCGCCTCGACTCCGGCGCCACCGTCCGCGCGGCGAGCAGCGGCATGGACGCCCCCGAGCCCAACGCCTTCGACGACTACCAGGACTTCGGCCACAGCCACTTCAACAACTCGCTGTTCGTCGGCAGGGGCGTCAGCAACGTGCACTTCGTCGGCGCCGGCTCCATCGACGGCGACGGCAACCTGTCCACCAGCAACTCCCCGCCCTCCGGCGCGGGCAACAAGGCCATCGCCCTGACCGAGTGCGCGAACGTCAGCCTCACCGGCATCACCATCCGCCGCGGCGGCCACTTCATGGCGCTGCTCAACGGCTGCCACGACGTCCTCATCGACAACCTCAAGACCGTCTACGCCGAGAACGGCGTGCGCGACGGCATCAACCTGATCAACAGCTGGAACGTCGTCCTGCAGAACAGCCGGATCGAGGCCAGCGACGACGCGGTGGCGCTGAAGAGCGACTTCGCCCTCGGCCACACCTACACCAGCCAGAACGTGCGCGTACGCGACACCACGATCTACTCCCACGAGAACAACGCGATGCAGTTCGGCTCGGAGACGTGCGGCGACTTCCGCGACATCCGCTTCGACGACATCACCGTGCTCGGCGCGGGCAAGGCGGGCATCGGCATGGTCTCCATGGACGGCTCGGTCATCGAGGACGTCCACTACACCAACATCTCGCTCACCAAGACCACGACCCCGATCTTCATGAAGATCGGCGAGCGCAGGCGCTGCCCGGGCTCGCCACCCGCCGGCCGGATCAGGAACATCCACCTGACCAACGTGACCGGACACGAGCTCACCGCCCCCGAGCCCTCGGGCACCACCGGCGGCCCAGAGCTGACCAGTACCATCACCGGCACGCCCGCCGTCGACATCGGCCCCGGCATCACGCTCGACGGCGTCAAGCTGACCGTCCCCGGCGGCCACCCCGCCTCCGACGCCACCCGCGTGCCCGGCGAGTTCCTGACCAGCTACCCACCCCGCGACTACGGCACCCGCCCCGCGTTCGGCATCTGGGCCAGGCACGTCCAGGGACTGACGGTCAAGGGCGAGATGCGCGTGGACGAGAACGACAACCGCCCAGCCTTCATCGTCGACGACGGCTCCGGCATCCGCCTGGACGTGATCGCCCAGCGCGGCTCCGGCAGCGCCTACGACGTCGGCGTCAGCGGCATCAACGGCTACGCCGTCACCGGCGCCAACACCGCGGGCGGCGCGCTGCGGGTGCGCGCGACCAACTCCACCCCCGTCCCCGGCAACCCCGTCAGCCTGTACGGCGAGGCCGAGGCGGCCACGGTCACCGCCCCCATGCAGATCCAGCAGGACCCGGCGGCCTCCGGCGGCTCCTACGTCACCGTCGCGCCGGGCAACAACAGCCAGTCGGCCGCCCCGGCGAACGGGCACGCCACGCTCGGCTTCGCCGTACCCGATGCCGGGTCCTTCAAGGTGTGGGCCCGCGTCATCGCCCCCACGAACGGCGACGACTCCTTCTGGGTGCGCGCGGACGGCGGCGCGTGGACGAACTGGAACACCGTCCCGATCGGCGCCGCCTGGCACTGGGCCCAGCTCCCGGTCACCTACGACCTGAGCGCGGGCAACCACACCGTCACCTTCGCCTACCGCGAGGACGGCGCGCGCCTGGACCGGGTGGCGATCTCCAGCGACCCGTCGTTCGTCCCCTCCGACGGGCCGCCGCCGACCGGCGCCCGCTACGAGGCGGAGGAGGCCACGATCTCGCAGGGCGTGGTGGAGTCCAACCACGCCGGGTTCACCGGCACCGGCTTCGTCAACGGCGACAACGCCGCCGGCCCCTACGTGGAGTGGACCGTCACCGCCGCCCAGGCGGGCCCGGCGACGCTGGCCTTCCGGCACGCCAACGGCACCACCGCCAACCGTCCGATGGCCGTCTCGGTCAACGGCGCCGCTCCCGTCACCGTGGACTTCCCCGGCACCGGAGCCTGGACCACCTGGGCGAGCGCGACGCTGACCGCGCAGCTCAACGCCGGCCCGAACACCGTCAGGGCCACCTCCACCACCGCCAACGGCGGGCCCAACCTCGACCACCTCGCCGTGACCGGACCGTAGAGGAGCGCGAATGTCCCGAGCCCCACGCGTGGCCTTGCTGGCCGTGCTCACGCTCATCCTCGGCACGCTGGTCGCCCTGCCGGCGCGGGCCGAGCTGCAACACCCGCGCCAGGCGTTCCTGCGCTCCTCGGTGGGCGGCCTGTTCCTGCACTGGGGCATGCGCACCTCGCCCCAGCACACGAGCTGCGGCGCCTGGGAGTCGGCCGTCACCGGCGGCGGCTGGAACCCGGGCTACTGGGTCCAGGAGGCCAGGAAGCTGCACACGCAGTACATCGTGCTGGCGACCTTCCACTCGCGGCTCGGGTACGCCCGGCCGTACCCGAGTGCCGTGCCGGGCTCCTGCCGTACCGGCAGAGACCTGCTCGGCGAGCTCATCGAGGCCGCCGACGCCCAGGGACTGAAGGTCATCCACTACATGACCGACGACCCGCAGTGGTGGAACGAGGGGCTCGGCTCCGGCCAGTCGTGGCTGAACTCCGCGGCCTACTCCAGCTACAAGGGCCGCAGTGTGGACCTGCACACGCGCGACGGGTTCGGCGAGTTCAGCTACGACCTGTTCGTCGAGCAGATGGCCCGCTACCCGAAGCTGGCCGGGTTCTGGATCGACAACGACAACGCCTACTGGGAACGTAACGGCCTCTACGAGCGCATCAGGCGCGAGCGGCCCGACATGACGCTGTCGAACAACAACGAAGACACGCCGATCATGGACATGATCAGCAACGAGCAGAAGACCGGTATGACGCCGAGCTACGACTACCCGCAGGCGGTCTACACGGCGGCGCCGCGCCTGATCGAGGCCGACTTCAAGCTGCCGACCAGCGGCCCGTGGTGGTACGGCGGCTCCGACCAGGCCGTCGACCACAAGCTGACGCTCGGCCGCCTGATCACCAACGCCGGCTCCTCGGTCAAGGCGCTCATGGCCGAGACGCCGATGAAGGCCGGGCGCATGCCGCCGGCCCAGGAGAGCTTCAACAACTTCGCCGCCACCTACCTCGCCGACATCTGGGAGTCGTTGAACGGCACCGAGGGCGGCGGCTACATGTACGGCGGGCTCGACCCGGGCTTCTGGAACAACGGCGCGCACGGCGTGACCACGATCAGCAGGACCGACCCGAACCTGCACTACATCCACGTGATCAACCGGCCGTCGGGCAGCACGCTGTCGCTGCGTGACAACGGCTACGCGATCGGCTCGGTGGTGAACCTGCGCACCGGCGCCCCGGTGACGTTCACGCAGGCCAACGGGACGCTCACGCTGAGCGGCGTCTCCGCCTGGGACCCGTACAACACGGTCTTCAAGGTCGTCTCCACGGGCCGGGAAGGCATCCACACCGGCGTCACCCTGTCGGCCTCCGCCTCGGCGAGCGGCCACCCGGCCGCCCACGCGGGCGACGGCGACTACCTGACGTACTGGGACGCCACCTCGGCGGGCACCGTCTCGCTCCGCTTCGACCTGGGCTCGCGCAAGCCCGTCCGCTACATCGGGATCAACCAGCGCGAGGACTCCACGACGTACCCGGCGGCCAACTCCGCGCGCGTCAACGGCTACCGCGTCTACGTCAGCGACGACGGCGCCACCTGGGGCAGCCCGGTCAAGACCGGCAACCTGCCCAACCACCGCGGCGTCCAGATCATCGACATCCCGGCCACGACCGCCCGGCACGTGCGCCTGGAGAAGACCGGCAGCCACGGCATCGCCCGGCTGCGCGTGGACGAGGCGTGGGTCGGCGGCGCCTATCCGGGCGGCGGCGGGGAGCCTCCGGACAACCGTCACGAGGCGGAGGACGCGACGATCTCGCAGGGCGCGGTGGAGAACAACCACGCCGGGTTCTCCGGCACCGGCTTCGTCAACGGCGACAACGTGGCGGGGCCGTACGTGGAGTGGACGGTCGAGGCCGCGCGGGCGGGCAACGCCACGCTGACCTTCGGCTTCGCCAACGGCACCACCGCGGGCAGGCCCATGGACATCACGGTCAACGGCGCGCAGGCCGCCGACGAGTTCGCCTTCGACCCGACCGGCGCCTGGACGAACTGGCGGACCAGGACGCTCACCGTGCCGCTGAACGCCGGGTCCAACACGATCAGGGCCACCGCCACGACCGCGGGCGGCGGGCCGAACCTGGACTACGTCGACGTGGAGGCGGCGAGCGGTCCCACGCCGACCGACCACCAGGCGGAGGACGCGACGATCTCGCAGGGCGCGGTGGAGTCCAACCACGCGGGCTTCACCGGCACCGGCTTCGTCAACTACGACAACCTCGCCGGCTCGTACGTGGAGTTCGCGGTGGACGCCGCGAACGCGGGACCGGCCACGCTCACGCTGCGCTACGCCAACGGCACCACGGCGGGCCGCCCGATGGACATCGCGGTCAACGGCACGCTCGCCGCGGGCGGGCTCGCCTTCGACCCGACCGGCGCCTGGACCACCTGGACCACGCGCACGCTCACCGTCCAGCTCGCCGCGGGCGCCAACACGATCAGGGCCACCGCCACCACCGCGGGCGGCGGCCCGAACCTCGACCGGATCAGCCTCGGCTGAAGGAGTACGCGTTGAACCTGAGAAGACTGCGCGCGGCCGCCGCGGCCGTGCTGCTGGCCGCCACCGGGCCGGCGATCTCCTCCTCGCCGGCCGCGAGCGCCTCCGACAACGGGCTGTCGATCCGGCCCGCGATGGGCTGGAGCAGCTGGAGCTTCGTGCGCCGCTGGCCGGACGAGGCCAAGATGAAGGCCCAGACCGACGCCATGGTCAGCAGCGGCCTGCCCGCCAAGGGCTACGTCTACATCAACCTGGACGACTTCTACCAGAAGTGCGACGCCAACGGCTTCATGGTCGACGGCTTCGGCCGCTGGCAGGTCGACGCCGCCAAGTTCCCCTCCGGGATCAAGGCGCTGGCCGACTACGTGCACTCCAAGGGGCTGAAGTTCGGCTTCTACGTCACGCCGGGCATCGCCAAGAACGCCGTCACGCGCAACACCCCCGTCGAGGGTACGAGCTACCGCGCCGCCGACATCGCCGACACCGCGGCGAGCATGCACAAGAACTACAACTGCAAGAACATGTACCGGCTGAAGTGGTCGCATCCGGGCGCGCAGGCGTTCGTCAACTCCTGGGCCAACCAGATGGCCTCCTGGGGCGTGGACTACCTCAAGATCGACGGCGTGGACGCCACGACGATCGCCGACGTCGAGGGGTGGGACAGGGCGCTGCGGCAGACCGGCAGGCCGATCAACTTCGCGCTGTCCAACAACCTGCCCATCGCCCAGGCCACCACCTGGAAGCGGCTCGCCAACAGCTGGCGTACGCAGGGTGACGTCGAGTGCTACTGCGGCCCCGGCCCGAACGGCTCCGGCTACCCGCTCACCACCTGGGCCAAGATCACCAGCCGCTTCGCCTCCGCCGCCGCGTGGCAGCCGTACGCCGCGCCCGGCGGCTGGAACGACCTGGACTCGCTGCAGATCGGCAACGGCGACCAGATGGGCATCAACGCCGACCAGCGGCGCTCCCACCTGACGCTGTGGGCGATGGCCGCCTCGCCGCTGCTGCTCGGCAGCGACCTGACCGCGCTCACCCCGACCGACCTGGCCATGCTCACCAACGAGCGGCTCATCGCGGTCAACCAGGACGGCGTCGCCGCCGACCGCATTGTGAACAGCGGCGTCAACCAGGTCTGGCGTAAACGGGAGTCGAACGGCGACTACATCGTGGCCCTGTTCAACACCGGAACGTCGGGCAACTCCACGGTCAGCGTGAACTGGTCGCAGGTCGGCTTCTCCGGCGCCGCCGAGGTGACGAACCTGTGGTCCGGCGCCGCGGAGGGCACCGTCGCCTCCTCCTACAGCGCCACCCTGCGGCCCGGCGAGACCCGCCTGATCAGGGCCAGGCCCACCTCGGGCACCGTCGCCCGGCTGGAGGCCGAGCAGGCCGTGATCACGCAGGGCCTGGTGGAGTCCAACCACGCCGGCTACTCCGGCACCGGCTTCGTCAACTTCGACAACGTCACCGGCAGCGGCATCGAGTTCACCGCCACGGCCGCCCGCGCCGGCACCGCGACGCTGACCCTGCGCTTCGCCAACGGCACCGCCGTCAACCGCCCGATGAGCGTCTCGGTGAACGGCGGCGCCCCCGTCACCCGCGACTTCCCCGGCACCGGCGCCTGGTCCACCTGGGTCAACGCGCCCATCACCGCCGAACTCAACGCCGGAGCCAACACGATCAAGCTGGTCGCCACCACCGCCAACGGCGGCCCGAACCTCGACTACCTGGACGTGCCCGCCCCGGCGGCGCCGACCACGGAGTACCAGGCGGAGAACGCCGTCATCTCGCAGGGCGCGGTCGAGTCCAACCACGCCGGCTTCACCGGGACCGGCTTCGTCAACCTCGACAACCTCGCCGGCTCCTACGTGGACTTCACCGTGAACGCCGCGGCCGCGGGGCCGGCGACGCTCACGATCCGCTTCGCCAACGGGACCACCGCCGGCAGGCCGATGGACGTCCTCGTCAACGGCGTCGTCGCCGCCGACGAGAAGCCCTTCGACCCGACCGGCGCGTGGACCACCTGGGTGGAGACGACGGTGACGGCCGACCTTCAGGCGGGGGCCAACACCGTCCGCCTGCTGTCCACCACCGCCAACGGCGGGCCGAACCTGGACCGGATCACACTCGGCTGACCGGTGCGTGGGCGGCCCGCCGTTCCAGCAGGACCGCCCACGCCAGCACGACCAGCGCGAGCACCATCAGGACCGCGGCCACCCACACCGGGGCGCGGAAGCCGAACCCGGCGTCGAGGGCCAGCCCCCCGAGGCCGGGACCGGCGGCGGCGCCCACGTTGAACGCGGCCGTGGCGAACGCGCCCGCCAGCGTGGGCGCGCCGGCGGCGAGCTGGTAGGCGCGCGAGGTCAGCGCCGGGGCCAGCCCGAAGGCCAGCATCCCCTGCACGAAGACCAGCACGATCAGCACCACCTGGTTGCCGCCGGCCAGCGCGAGCACCGCCCAGCCGGCGGTGAGGCCGCTCATGCCGTAGCCGAGCACGCGCATGGGGTGCGCGTCGCCGAGCCGCCCGCCGAGCGTGATGCCCAGGAACGAGCCCGCCCCGAACAGCACGAGCATCGCGGGCACCCACCCCTCGCCGAACCCGGCCACCTCGGTGACCAGCGGCGCGAGGAAGGTGAAGGCGCAGAAGGTGGCGCCCTGGATCAGCGCGTTGAGCAGGTAGGTGACCGCCACCCGCCGGTCGGCGAGCGCCCGCAGCTCGGCGCGCACACCGGTCCGCGCCCCACTGCCGGCGTTCTCCGCACGCGAGAGCGCCGCGTTCTCCTCGCTGGGGTCCGGCGCGTTCGTCTCGCGCGAGGCGGGCGTACGGCCGGCCGTACCGGAGGGCAGGGCGCGCAGGATGGCCACCGCGGACAGGGCCGACAGGACGGCCACCGCCCAGAAGGCCGAGCGCCACCCCCAGAGCTGCCCGAGCAGCGCACCGGCGGGCACGCCCGCGACGCAGGCGACGGTCACGCCGCCCACGACGATGGCCAGCGCCCGCGCCCTGGCCTGGACCGGCACCATGGCGACCGCGGCGGCGGCCGCCACGGCCCAGAACCCGGCGTTGGCCAGCGCGGAGACGACGCGGGCGGCGAGCAGCACCGCGTAGTCGGGGGTGAGGGCCGACACCACGTGGGCGGCGGCGAAGACGGCCAGGAACAGCACCAGCGAGCGCCGCCGCGGCCAGTGCAGGGTGGCGGCGGCCAGGACGGGTGCGCCGACCACCATGCCGATGGCGAAGGCCGAGGTCAGCAGACCGGCCTGGGACAGGGACACGCCGAGGTCGGCGGAGATGTCGGGCAGCAGGCCGGAGAGCATGAACTCCGACGTGCCCTGGGCGAACACGGCAAGGCCGAGGATGAAGACCGCCACAGGCATGGCAGTGAGACTCCCGAGTGAGAGACGGACGAAGGACCTGAACGGCGGTCCCGGTCACGCCACAGCGGCATGCCGTGCGGGCATGCGGAGGCCGACCACCGGAGCGCCGGTGGTCAGCGTCTGTCAGACTCGGGGCTGGACATAGTCACGGGACCTTAGTCGGTGACGTCCGGGAACGCAAGAAAACGGGTGTGGACGCGGCGGGCGCCGGGGGAGTGCCCGGCACTGTCGCTGTAGCGCATGACGAGCGCCACGTACTCCTCGAAGAACTCCGCGAGCTGCGTCAACGTGACCGTGATGGTGCCGCGGGAGTAGGGGAAGGCGTCACCCCAGCCGCCCGGCTCCGACGAGGCCAGAGCGCGGCGGAACGCGGCGATGTCCTCACTGTAGGCGCGCGCGTTCATCTCGTCCATGACCGCGCGGGTCTGCTCGTCCTGCTCGCTGCGCAGCGGGAAGCGCAGGTCGGCGGCGACGTGGCGCCACCAGCGCTCGCGCCCGCGCGCCTTCTCCGGCACCTCCTCGACGAAGCCGTGCTTGGCCAGTTCGCGCAGGTGGTAGCTGGTGGCGCCGGTGTTGAGGTCGAGGTCGCGGGCGAGGTCGGCGGAGGTGGCCGGGCCATGGGCGCTGAGGTGGTCCAGGATGCGCTGGCGGCGCGGGTGGGCGAGCGTGCGCAGCGCTTCGAGGTCGGTCAGGGTGCGTACCTCGTGATCGGCCATGGACGTCAACCTACCGGATCTCTGTGCATGATCTCCCGTCCTCATCTGCGTTTTCGCTTCGCGCTGTGCACAATCAGGCTTGCACAATTCATTGTGCACAAGTCATTGTGTAACTATGCACACGCTTGAGAGAACCGGCGTCGCGCCGGTCCGCGCACCCCGGCGCACGCTCGCCGGAGTGGTCGCCCTGGTAGCCGTCGTGGCCGTGGCCGGCGCGGCCTGGCTGTTCGAACGCCCGCCCGCGCCCGCCGGGCCCGGCGCTCCGGCGGGGGAGTTCAGCGCCGCCCGCGCCTGGCCGCACCTGGAGAAGATCGCCACCGGCCCGCCCACCCCGATCGGCTCGCCCGGCGGCGACCGCGTCCGCGACTACCTGCTCGCCCAGCTCACCGCGCTCGGCCTGAAACCCGAGGTGCAGACCGGGGTGGGAGCCCGCACGTTCGGCTCGGAGATCACCTCGGGACTGGCCGAGAACGTCGTGGCGACCATCCCCGGCCGCGACCCCACCGGCCGGGTCGTGCTCGCCGCCCACTACGACTCCACCACCACGACCCCCGGCACCAGCGACGACAAAGCCTCCGTCGCCGCGATCCTGGAGATCGTCCGCGCGCTGAAGTCCGCCGGCGGGCAGCCGCGCAACGACCTGGTCATCCTGCTCAGCGACGGCGAGGAACCCGGCCTGATCGGCGCCGAGTCCTTCGCCGCCCACCACCCGCTCGCCAAGGACGGCGGCGTGGTGGTCAACCTGGAGGGTCCCGGCAACGGCGCGCCCTCCGCCGTCTACAACGTCACCCCCGGCGGCACCGGCCTCGTGCGCGCCTTCGCCGCCACGCCGCACCCGGTGGGGGAGTCGGCCCTCATCGGCGTCTACCGGCAGTCCGGCTTCCACTCCGACCTCACCACGCTGGAGGAACACGGCTTCGTCGGCCTCGACCTCGGGACCGCCGGTGGGCGCGCCTACTACCACCACCCGCGCGACACGGTCGAGAACTTCGACCCGGCCGTCCTGCAGATGCACGGCGACAACGCCCTGGCCCTGACCCGCGCCGTGCTGGCCGCCGACCTGCCCGCTCTCCGCGTGCCCGCCGAGGCGCCCTTCTTCTCCGCCTTCGGCGTCGTCTTCGCCTACCCGGGCGAACTCGTCGTGCCGCTGGCGGTCCTGGGGGTGCTGGCCGTGCTCGGGCTCGCCACCCTGTCCCGGGTACGGCGGGCCGCCACCCTGCCCAGGATGGGCCTGGCGACGCTGGCCGGAGCGGTGCCCATGGCCCTGGCCTACCTTGTGGGCGAGAACGTGTGGCCGCTGCTGGCCGCGATCCAGCCGGGGTATGCGGGGATGGTGTTCGGCGAGCCGTACCGGCCTGACCTGTACCGGCTGGCGCTGATCGCGATCGCCGTGGCCCTGGTGTGGGGCTGGTTCGCGTTGCTGCGGCGGTGGCTCGGCGCGACGGCGCTCATCGTGGGCGCGCTGGCGTGGCCGGCGCTCGTGGGAGCCGCCCTGGCCGGGGTGATGCCCGGCATGTCGTACTACGGCGCCATCCCCGCACTGGCCGGCGCCCTGGCCACGATCGCCACCCTCCTGATGACCTCACCCCACCAGCCCGCCCACGCGGACGCCGACTCGGGACCGGCCCGCTCAGAGCCCGCCCCAGGACCGGTCCGCTCAGACGCCGCTCGGGGGCCGGGACGCTCAGCCACCATCTCGGCTTTGGGGGCGGGGCGGTCGCGCGCCGTTCTGGTCGTGCGGGTGGTGGGCGCGGCCGTGGGCGTCGTGTTGCTGACCACCGGGGCGCGCACGTTCGCCGCCTTCGGGCTCGCGCTGGCCTCGGTGGCGATGGTCCTGCTGGTCCTGGCCGCCTTCTGCGCGCTGCCGCTGCTGGCCGCAGCCACACCGCAGACCGCAGCCACCCCGGAGACACGTGGCCCGCGGGGGCGGCTACGTGTGGCCGCGGGCCCGCTGACCACCGCCGCGCTGGCGCTCGTGCTCCTCGGCGGCGGCCTGATCCACGACCGCTTCGACGAACGCCACCCGCAGGCCGCCCACCTGGCCTACGTCCTCGACACCGCCACCGGCCAGGCGAACTGGATCACCGCAGACGACCGCCCGCACTCCTGGGCCGCCGCCCTCACCCCCCGGCCGCCCGGCGAGTGGAAGGTGCCCCTGCCGTACGGCATGCGCCCCGCCCACGCCGGCCCGGCCGAGCCCGCCAAGCTGCCCGCCCCCGAGGTACGCGTGCTGAGCCGCCGCCAGGAGGGCGCCGTCACCGTCACCCGGGTCCGCGTCCGCTCGCTGCGCGCGGCGTACCAGATCACCCTGCACGCCGACCGGCCCGCCACCGAAGGAGTCATCCAGGTGGCGGGGCGGCCGGGCGTGCCGTTCCCCGAACAGGAGAGCCCGCCGCGGCCGGGGGCGGCGTGGCCGTTCGAGGCGCAGTTCTTCGCCCCGCCCGCGGGCGGCGTGGAGTTCGAGCTGCGCACCAGGGGCGCGCCCCGGCTCGTGGCCAGTGACCTCACCATCGGCCTCGACGGCCTGGCCGGCTACCGGCCGAGGCCCGCCGGCGTGGACCTCAGCTCCTCGACCGGCGGCCTGCCCACCGACTCGGTCACCGTCGTGGGAAGCATCCAGGCCCCCTGACGGTTGCCAGTGATCGTGGACATCACTGACGTCATGGTCATCGGCGCTGGACAGGCGGGCCTGTCCAGCGCCTACTTCCTGCGCCGCTTCGGCCTGGACACCGTGGTGCTCGACGCGGAGGAGGGGCCCGGCGGCGCGTGGCGGCACCGCTCGCCGTCGCTGACCATGGACAAGATCCACAGCATCTTCGACCTGCCGGGCGTCCGCCAGGAGGACCACCAGGACGGCGCCGCACCGGCTCGCGAGGCGGTCCCCGCCTACTACGGCGCCTACGAGCGGGCGATCGGCCTGGACGTGCTGCGCCCGGTCCGGGTGGCCGCGGTCGAGCGCGGCCCCGGCGAGCGGCTGCTGGTGTCCACCTCGCGCGGCGACTGGTCCGCGCGGGCCGTGGTGAACGCCACCGGCACCTGGACCCGCCCCCACTGGCCCTACTACCCCGGCGGCGCCGGCTTCCTCGGCCGCCAGATCCACTACGCCGCCTACCGGGGGCCGGCGGAGTTCGCCGGGCAGCGGGTGGCGGTCGTGGGCGGCGGCGCCTCCGCCATGCACGTGCTGTCGGAACTGGCCGGCGTGGCCTCGGGAACGCTCTGGACGACCAGGCGCGAGCCCGTCTGGCGCGACGACGAGTTCGGCGAGGTGGAACGGCGGGACGCGGTCGCCCTGGTCGAGCAGCGGGTACGGCAGGGCCTGCCGCCGCAGAGCGTGGTCAGCGTCACCGGGCTCGGCTCCACCCCGGTGATCAGGGCGGCCCGTGAGAAGGGCGTGCTGAACCGGTTGCCGATGTTCTCCAGGATCACCCCCGACGGGCTCACCTGGCCCGACGGGCGGCACGAGCGTGTGGACGCCATCGTCTGGGCCACCGGCTTCCGCTCCGCCCTCGACCATTTGGCGCCGCTGAAGCTGCGCGAACCCGGCGGCGGCATCAAGGTGGACGGCACCCAGGCCGTCAGGGAGCCCCGCCTTCAGCTCGTCGGCTACGGCCCCTCGGCCAGCACCATCGGCGCCAACCGGGCCGGCCGCGCCGCCGCCCTCAACGTCCGCCGCCTCCTGGCCGACCGGACCCTTCTTTCCGCGTAGTCTCCCGGCTTCGCACCTGGTCTCCCGGTTGCGCACCTGGTCTCTAGGCTGCGCACCTGGTCTCTAGAGGGCGCGCCTAGTCTCCCGGCTTCGCGCCCGGTTCTTCGGTTGCGCCCAGTTTCCCGGCTTACTGCCTAGTCTTCCCGCTTTGCGCTCAGTTTTCCGCGAGTCGTTGACCGGAACTCCGACCCCTGGCTTGGATGGGTGTCAGACACCCGATGTCTGCCCCGCTGCGGTAAGGAGTCCGTCGTGCGCCCTGTCCTCGTTGCCCTTCTGTTAGCCGTCGCGCTGGCCGTACCGGTCCAGCCGGCTTCGGCGCAAAAGGTCGGAGCTGCCTTCAACCACCCCGGCGTCCTCGTCAGCCGGGCCCAGCTCGACCACGTCAAGGCCAACCTGGGCGCGGAGCCCTGGAAGTCGGCGTGGACGGCGCTGCGCGCGAGCTCGTTCGCCTCGCTGTCCTACACCGCCAAGCCGCGCGCCAACGTCGAGTGCGGGCCGTCCTCCAACCCCAACCACGGCTGCTCGGACGAGCGCAACGACGCGATGGCCGCCTACACGCACGCGCTGCAGTGGTACCTGACCCGCGACGACCGCCACGCCAAGAAGGCGATCCAGACCATGGACGCCTGGTCGGCCGTGATCACCGAGCACACGGGGCACAACGCCCGGCTGCAGACCGGCTGGGCAGGCGCCTCGTTCTCCCGCGCCGCCGAGCTCATGAAGCACACCTACACCGGCTGGACCAACGCCGGCCGCTTCGCCACCAAACTGCGCACCGTCTACCTGCCGACCGTCCTGCCGGGCAGCCCCAACACCAACGGCAACTGGGAACTGATCATGATGGACGCGGCGATCGGCATCGCCGTCCACCTCGACGACCAGGCCTCCTTCGACCGCGCGGTCAGGACCTGGCGCGGCCGCCTGGCCGCCTACGTCTACCTGACCACCGACGGCTCCCTGCCCAAGCAGGCCCCGGGCAGCAGGTACGACACCCGTGACGAGCTGATCGACTACTGGCACGGCCAGACCACGTTCGTCAACGGCCTGGCCCAGGAGACCTGCCGCGACTTCGGCCACACGGGCTGGGGGATCGCCGCCGCCGTACACGTGGCGGAGACCGCCCGCCACCAGGGCCTCGACCTCTACGCCGAGGGCAAGGACCGGCTGCGGCACGCGATGGGCTTCCACGCCGGGCTGCAACTGGGCGAGCCGGTGCCGTCCTGGCTGTGCGGCGGCTCGGTGAAGCTGGGCCTCGGGCCGACCTTCGAGGTGGGCTTCAACGCGCTGCGCAACCGGATGGGCATCGGCATGTCCCGTACGCAGCGGCTCGTCGAGCAGGGCCGCCCGGCCGGGGTGAGCCACTTCCTGGGCTGGGAGACGCTCACCCACGCCAACAACCCGGCCTAGTGGTAGGCGTGGACGACGGCGTGTCCCTTGCCCCTGCCGATCAGCCACTTGTTGACCGGCGTGGTCACCACGAAGGCGACCAGGAAGGCGAAGGCCAGCGCGCCCCAGAACAGTCCTGAGGCCAGCCCGGCGTCCATGGCGCCGGGCACGACCACCATGACACCGTTGTCCACGATCTCCATGACCAGGATCGAGACGGTGTCGGCGGCCAGGGCGACCTTCAGCGCCTGCTTGAAGCCCACACCGGCCCTGAGCACGCCGACCATGGTCAGCGCGTAGCCGAACACGAACGCCAGGCCGACGGCCAGGGCGATGGTGGCCACGTTGCTCCAGCCCAGCGCGGTACCGATCACCATGCCCAGCACCTCGCCGATGGCGCACCCGGTAAGACAGTGCAACGTGGCCACCGCCGCCATCTTCCACGTCGTAGCCCCATGAGCCCCGTGCCCACCGTGGGCACCATGGCCACTGTCCGCGCCATGTCCATCGTGACCGCCGTGTCCACCATGACTGCCGTGGCCGCTGTGCACGCCATGTCCATCGTGACCGTCGTGGCTGCTGTGCGTGCCAGTGGCAGCCTGGTCGGCGCTGTGGCCGTCGTGCGCACTGTATGCAGTGTGCGCACTGGACGCACTGTGGGCGTCGGGCGTGCTGTGGCCGTCGTGCTGTTCGTGCGCCGCGTGGTCACCGTGGCCGGGGTGGCCGTGGTGTTCGTGGTGCGTGGACATGGGTGAAGCTCCGTTCGTCGATCTGCGCGGTCACGGTATACCCCGGTGGGGTAAGTGGGCAAATGTGGCGCGGCGACTACTATAGGAAGTAGTAAAAACTGTCGCGTCGGCGGGGCGGCACTCACGCAGCGTGATGTAACGTGCACGCCATGTCCTGGAGGCCGTTCGTGGCGCTCATGGCCGTGCTCGCCCTCCTGTGCATGGCCGGACCGCACGCGCACGCCGACACCCCGCGGCCCGCCGGGGCGTCCGCCTGCGACACCGGCACGCACCCCCACGAGCACGAGGCGTCCTGCGACGCCCCCGCCGCGCAGCCTCCCGCCGTCGACGCGCCCGCCCCCGGCCAGCAGGGGCGCGCCGCCGCCTGCCCGCTCGCCGCCGCCACGCCGCCCCAGGCCCAGCCGTCCGTACGGCCCGCCGCCCTGCTCGCCCTCCTGTGCGTGAGCCGAATGTAGAAGCGCTTCGGCGCCCCACATCCGCGAGGCGGATCGGGAAGCGCCCCGGCGCCCCCTCAACCGTGAGCTCGGTGGTAAGCGCCCCGGCGCCCCCGCATCCGTGAGCCCGGTGGTAAGCGCCGCGGCATCCCCGCATCCGTGAGCCCGATGGGGATGCGCCCCGGCGTCCCTCGTTCGTGAGCTGGATCTGGGAGCGTCCCGGCGCTCCTTTTCCGTGAGCGCGATGGGAAGGCGCTCCGGCGCGCCTCATCTGTGAGCCGGGTGTGGAAGCGCCTCTGGTGCACCTCATTCGTACCTCAGCACAGGAGAAACACGTGGATATATCAGGACTCGTCGGCAACACCCCGGTGTTGTGGGTGCCCGAGCTCTGGACAGGCGGCGAGCGCGGCTTCTGGGCCAAGCTTGAGGGCTGCAACCCCGGCGGCATCAAGGACCGTCCCGCCCTGCACATGGTGGCCGAGGCCCGCAGGCGCGGCACCCTGCGGCCCGGCGCCCCGATCATCGAGTCGACCAGCGGCACGCTCGGCCTCGGGCTGGCACTGGCCGGGGTCGTCCACGGCCATCCCGTCACGCTCGTGGCCGACCCCGGCATGGAGCCGCTCATGCGCCGCCTGCTACTCGCCTACGGGGCGCGGGTGGAGGTCGTGGCCGAGCCGTACCCGGAAGGCGGCTGGCAGGCCGCGCGGCGCGCCCGCGTCAGGGAGCTCATGGCGGCGGAGCCCGACTCCTACTGTCCCGACCAGTACGCCAACCCCGACAACGCCGCCGCCTACGCCGGGCTCGCCGCCGAGCTCACCGTCCAGCTCGGCCGCGTCGACGTGCTCGTGTGCAGCGTCGGCACCGGCGGGCACAGCGCGGGCATCCACCGGGTGCTGCGCGCACACAACCCGGACCTGCGCCTGGTCGGCGTGGACACCGTCGGCTCGACCATCTTCGGCCAGCCCGCCCGGCCGCGCCTGATGCGTGGCCTGGGCAGCAGCATCCACCCCGCCAACGTCGCCTACGACGCCTTCCGCGAGGTCCACTGGGTGGCGCCCGCCGAGGCCGTCTGGGCCTGCCGCCGCCTGGCCGCCGCCCGCTACGCCACCGGCGGGTGGAGCGTCGGCGCGGTCGCGCTGGTCGCCTCGTGGCTGGCCAGACGCGAGCCGCCGGGCACCCGCATCGCCGCCGTCTTCCCCGACGGCCCCGAACGTTACTTCGACACGGTGTACGGCGACGCCTACTGCGCCGAACACGGCCTGCTCGACGGCAAACCCGAGCCGGAACCCGACGAGCTACCCCACCCGGCCGCCGCCGAGGCCAACCGCTGGACCCGCTGCACCGCCGTCACCCGCCCATCGGGAGCCCGCCCATGAGGCCCGGCCAGGGTCCCGCCGTGGTGCCGAGCACGGGCCCAGCCGTGAAGACGATCGGGAGCCCGATCGTGAGGCCCGGCGGCGGCTGGTCGCGGCGCTGGGCGGGAGACGAGTCGCGGTGTCGGGTGGGTGAAGAGTCGTGAGGCGGGGTGGGGGCTCTGGGTTGATGGCTGGGCGGGTGTCCGGTCACAGCAGGCCGATTCGGTTGCTCATGGTCAACCAGCTCACCATCAACGTCGGCTTCTACATGCTCATGCCGTACCTGGCCGCCCACCTCACCGGCGACCTGGGGCTGGCGGTGTGGGTGGCGGCGCTGGTGCTCGGGGTGCGGAACCTGTGTCAGCAGGGACTGTTCCTGGTCGGCGGCGGTCTGGCCGACCGGCTCGGCTACAAGCCGATGATCCTCACCGGCCTCCTGCTGCGCACCGCGGGGTTCGCGATGCTCGGACTGGTCGAGGCGGTGCCCGCGCTCCTGGCCGCCTCCGCGCTGACGGGCCTCGCCGGGGCGTTCTTCAACCCGGCCGCCCGCGCCTACCTGGCTCAGGAGGCGGGGGAGCGAAAGGTGGAGGCGTTCGCGCTGTTCAACGTCTTCTATCAGGCCGGAATCCTGGCCGGCCCGCCGCTCGGGCTGCTGCTCAACGGCGTCGCCTTCCGGCTGACCTGCCTGATCGCGGCGGCGCTGTTCGCGGTGCTCGCGCTCGCCCAGGCCAGGGCGTTGCCGCCGCGCCGGGGCAGCCGGGCCGGTGTACCGATGGCGGCCGACTGGCGGGCCGCGTTCGGCGACCGGGGGTTCCGCCGGTTCGCGCTGGTCATGACCGGTTCCTACGTGCTGGGATTCCAGGTCTACCTGAGCCTGCCGCTGGCCGTACCGGGACAGGCGGTGTGGATCTTCGTGGTGTCCGGGGCCATGGCCGTGCTCGGCCAGGTGAAGGTGACGGCCTGGGCGGCGGCGCGCTGGACGCCCGGGCAGGCGATCACCCGCGGGCTGGCGCTGATGGGCCTGGCCTTCGCCCCGCCCGGCCTCATGGCGGCCGGGCTGCCCGCGACCGTGGCGGTGCTGGCCGCCACCGTCCTGCTCACGGCCGGGAGCATGATCGTCTACCCGTTCGAGATGGCCGTCGTCGCGGGCTTCGGCGGTGAGCGGATCGGCACCTACTACGGCCTCTACAGCACCGTCTCCGGTATCGGCGTCGCGGCGGGGAACGTGCTGGTCGGGGCCGCGCTGGAGGCGGGTCTGGCCTGGTGGGGGCTGGTGACGGCGGGACTGGGGTGCGCGGCGGGGGTTCACCTGCTCTGCCGATCCCGTCACGGCTTCTCGACGGAGCGTGTTGTACCGCCCGCCAATACGGGCTAGTGTCCGGGATACTGGATCTTTTGCCCAGGGGGTTCCGCGATGCAGGTTCCGGGCTACACGGAGATTCGGGAGCTCGGACACGGCGGCACAGGTCAGGTCATGCTGGCCGTCCGGACGTCGGACGGCTTACCCGTGGCGATCAAGCACCTGTCGCCCCGGCTGCGCGAGGACAAGGAGCTCGTCGCCAGGTTCCGCGACGAGGCCAGGGTCATCGCCGAACTCGACAGCCCGCACACCGTCCGGCTCCACGAATACGTCGAGGGCGAAGACGACGCCGCGATCGTCATGGAGCTGGTGGACGGCATCACCCTGCGCCGCCTGCTCACCCACGAGGGCGCCACCGGCGCGGAGGCGGCGCTGGCCGTGCTCAAGGGCGCCCTCACCGGCCTGGCCGCGGCGCACGGGCGCGGCGTGGTCCACCGCGACTTCAAGCCGGAGAACGTCATCGTGACCGCCGACGGCGGCAGCAAGCTCGTCGACTTCGGCCTGGCCGCCCGGTTCGGCGAGGCGGGCACGTACGTGGGCACGCCGTCGTACATGGCGCCCGAGCAGTGGGAGGACGCGCCCGCCGGGCCCGCCACCGACGTCTACGCCGCCAGCGTCGTCTTTTTCGAGTGCCTGACCGGGCACCGCCCCTTCCCCGGCGAGGACCCCGCGGTCCTCGCCTACCAGCACCAGAACGTCCCGCCGCCGCTGGCCAACGTGGACGAGCGCGTCAGGGAGCTGGTCGAGTTCGGCATGGCCAAGGATCCGGCCGAGCGGCCGCCGTCCGCCGCCGCCTTCTTACGCGAGCTGGAGCGGGTGGCGGGCAGGGCGTACGGGAGCGGGTGGGAGCGAAGAGGACGCGCGGGGCTGGGGCTGCTGACCATCCCGCACATCGCGCTGCTGCCGCTGGTGCCCTCGGCCGGGGCCGAGGTGGCGACCGGGTTCGCGCGCAGCACGCTGTCGCCGGTGACCAAGTTCGCCGTCGCCAGCGGGCTGATCGCGGCGACGGCCGCCGCCGTGGTCTCGGTCTTCGTCATGTGGACGGAGGATCCGCCCATCGAGACGGCGCGGGCGTTGCCGCCGGTCAGCTCGGGGCCGCTGTCGCCGCCTGCGACCGGTCTTGAGCGTACGCCGGGACCGTCGACCGGGTCGCCCTCCATGCCTCCGGCCACCACGATCACCGATCCGGGCGAGCATCCGGGCACGGCCGGCGTACCCACCGATCCCGTCACCGTGGCGGGGGAGCCGACGCGGACCCTGGAGCCGACCCGCGAGCCCGGCCGCACTCCCGGCAGGACCGCCGAGCCCACGCGCAGTCACGCCCGCGACGACGACCCGACCCGCGGCCCGGAACCCGCCGAGCCGACCAAGGGCGAGCCGACCAAGGGCGAGCCCACGAAGGGCGAGCCGACCAGGGCGGAACCCACCAAGCCCCCACCCGCCACGCAGCCCCCGCCCTCGAACGGCGAGCCGCCGGGCAAGAAGCCCGAGCCGCTGCTGTCGGTGTCGCTGAAGGTGTCGGTGGACCTGCCCGTGCTCAAGGGCGGCGACCAGTTGCTCGACGCCGATCTCGG
Source organism: Nonomuraea sp. NPDC050790 (assembly GCF_044456745.1). Taxonomy (NCBI): domain Bacteria; kingdom Bacillati; phylum Actinomycetota; class Actinomycetes; order Streptosporangiales; family Streptosporangiaceae; genus Nonomuraea; species Nonomuraea sp. NPDC050790. The sequence continues at coordinate 801,747 of NZ_JBITGF010000001.1, forward strand.
CCTCGGCCTGGGCAGCAGCCTGCTGGGCATGGCCGTGCTGCCGGGCTCGGTCCTGCTCGGCCGCCACCTCGCGGCCAGGAAGGCCCGCGAGAACCGCCACCTCACGGCCGGGGAGGCCCGCGAGAACCGGCACTTAACGGTCAGGAAGGCACGCGGGAGCCGCCACCAAGGCGATACCGAATGACCTGATTGCATCTCTAAGCCCACTATCCCCTACTATCTTCGATCGGACAGAGGGCGCCCCCCGGCCTGCGGTTAAGGAACGGTGACCGCCCGTGGGCTCGGTCGAAGGAGAAGCGTGGCGGCTGCGTCACTCGCCGGTGTGCGGCGCGGGCCACTGTGGAGGAAACTCGCGGCGCTGGCGGCGGCGGTAACGCTCGCCGTGGCCCCGGTACCGGCCTCGGCCAAGCCCAAGCCGACGGTGAAGCAGCTCAAGAAGGAGCTCGCCGCCCTCCAGAAGGAGTCCGACAAGCTCATCACCGACTACTACAGCAGCCGCGTGAAGCTCCAGAAGGTCGACAAGACCGAGAAGGCCGCCCGCGAACGCCTCAGCGGCGCCCAGGCCGTCTACGACCGCGAGGCCACCAACCTGCGCCTCATGGGCACCACCCAGTACATGAGCGGCGAGCCCAACCTGGCCAACATGTTCAGCGGCGGCGGCGACCCCGAGTCCCTGCTCAACCGGCTCGCGCTCAACCGGCACCTGGTCGACGTCCAGAACTCCAGGCTGCGGGGCTTCGCCCAGGTACGCGATGAATTCCAGCGCGCCCAGGAGGAGTCGGCGGCCCAGGAGGAGGAGCTGCGCGCGACCGTCGAGGACCTGGAGGACCGCAAGAAGAAGGCCGAGAAGCTGATCGAGAAGATGCGCGACAAGATCGAGCAGCTTCACGACGTGCCCGGCGCCCGCCGCGACGGCACCTTCGTCCCGCAGCTCCCCTCGGGCGAGGACAACATCACCCCGCGCATGCGCCTGGTCAAGCAGCTCGTCCAGGAGCGTTTCGAGGTGCCGTTCGGCATCGGCTGCTACCGCTCGATCAGGGACGGCGGCGAGCACCCCCTCGGCCGCGCCTGCGACTTCATGCTCAGCCGCGGCGGCGCCATGCCCTCAGCCGCCGAGATCGCCCGCGGCAACGAGATCTGCGAGTGGGTCGTCAAGAACGCCAAGCGCCTCGGCATCATGTACGTGATCTACCGCCAGCGCATCTGGCACGTGCGCACCGGCCAGTGGCGCACCATGACCGACCGCGGCGGCACCACCGCCAACCACTACGACCACCCGCACATCTCCGTCTACTAGGGGCGCTCCAGATCAGGGTGTACGGCGAGGGCCGCGCAGGGCGGCGCGCGTACAGTCGTGGTGTGAGCAACCTGGAGCGCGACCCGCAGGAGGTCGTCGGCGCGGCCGGCGGCCCGCAGGAGACGGAGCTGCTGACCGGGCGCGAGGTCCCCCTGGGCGGGCCGCGCGCGATGCGCGTGACCCGCACCCTTCCCCACGTCCACCGCCGCATGATCGGCGCCTGGTGCTTCGTGGACGCCTACGGCCCCGAGGTGGCGGCGATGCGGGTGCCGCCGCACCCGCACACCGGGCTGCAGACCGTGAGCTGGCTGGTCGAGGGGGAGGTGCTGCACCGCGACAGCCTGGGCAGCCTTCAGGCGGTACGGCCGGGCCAGCTCAACCTCATGACCGCCGGGCGCGGCATCTCCCACTCCGAGGAGTCCGCGGAGGGCGGCACGCTGCACGGGGTCCAGCTCTGGGTGGCGCTGCCCGAGGAGCACCGGGGCGTGGAGCCCGCCTTCGAGCACCACGCCGACCTGCCGGTGCTGGAAGGACCTGGCCACCGTTCGCGCGTCCTGATGGGCGGTCCTTCCCCCGCCACGGCCTACACGCCGCTGATCGGCGCGGAGATCGCCGTGGACGGCCGCGCCGAGCTGGCCGTCGAGGCGGGGTTCGAGCACGGGCTGCTGCTGCTCGACGGCTCGATCGGGCAGGTGCCCGCCGGTCCCCTGCTGTACCTGCCGCCCGGCCGGGAGCGGATCGTGCTGGAGGGGCGCGGGCGGGTGCTGCTGATCGGCGGCGAGCCGTTCGCGGAGGAGATCGTCATGTGGTGGAACTTCGTCGGCCGTTCCCATGACGACATCGCCGCCTATCGCAAGGAGTGGATGGAGGGTCAGGGGTTCGGCGCGGTGCGCGGGTTCGACGGCGCGCCGCTGCCCGCCCCCGAGCTGCCGGGCATCCGGCTCAAGCCGCGGGGGCGGACGCGCTGACGTTGGCTACCAGCCGCCGCGGTGGAGCTGCCCGCGTACGGCGCCGCCGGGGAACTCCTTGGTGTGCAGGTTCGTGTACCAGTTCTTCGGGTTCCTGTTGATACGCCGTACCACGTCGGCCTTGGCGCTCGTCGCCCCGGCGGCGCCGGTGATCGAGGCGGGCAGGCCCTTCTTGTCGGCGAAGAAGTCGGCCACGACGGGGCCGTTCACGCCCCTGGCGCCGCGGTGGATGTGGCCGTTGGTGGGCGGACCGATCCTGGACCAGGCGGCCGCGAACCAGACCCGGGTGCCCCTGGCCCACACCAGCCACGCGGCGCGGCCGTCGCGGTCGCCGGCCTTCTGGCCGGGGGCGGGCACCTCCTGCGCGCCGGTGGCCAGCGACGTCAGCGTACGGCCGGAGCCGTAGGCGAGCACGGACTCCAGCGCCACCGGGCGGATGCGCTGAAGCTGGGCGCGCACCGCGCCGCCGCCGAACTCGGCGGTGTGGAGGTTGGCGTACCAGTTCCTCGGGTTGCCGGCGATGCGCCGCAGCAGGCCGCCGTCGTTGACGAACACCGTGCCCTTGACCGCGCTGAGGTTGCCGGGCAGCGCGGCGCCGAAGAACGGGATCTTGACGTCGCCGTTCCTGCCGGCCCTGCCCTGGTGGATGTGGAACGCGGTCGGTGCGGCCACCCGGTTCCAGCGGACGGCGTAGTCGACCCGGCTGCCGTGGACGCGGAAGACGGCGACGGCGCGGCCGTCGCGGTCGCCGACCCTCTGACCGGGCGTGGGAACCTCGTTGGCGCCGGTGAGCGTGGCGGCGAGATAGACCGGAGTGGTGGCCTGCGCGGGGGCGGAGACCAGGGAGGAGGCGGTCAGGGCGGCGGCCACGGCCAGGCCGGAGACGGCGAGCTTCTTCATGACTGATCCCTTTGCTGAGGATGCTGGGTGGTGGCGCCCGGTTGTACGGGGCCCGCACCGCGGGGGTTCAGCCGAGGAAGTGTGTAAAAGGACGGGTTCAGCGTCTGCGCATGTCGAAGCCGCGCATGTGCTCAAACCGCAGCGGGTGCACGCTCGCCTCCGGCGGGTCCCCGGAGCCGGTCCGGCGCAGGTACGCGGCGCCGCAGCGGGCGGCCAGCCGGAAGAACCACCACTTCAGGCGCTCGTCCACGTCGCCGAACGCGCAGTGGGTCAGCGCCGCGGCCAGCAGCGACAGCAGGAGCTGGTGGCGCCAGTCGTCGCGGAAGCCCTGGGGCACGAGCTTCTCGTCGTAGAGGGAACGGACCAGCGGCCCGACGAGGTCGTGCTCACCCCGGCCCCGCGCGATCAGGTCGAACAGCTCCTCCGAAGGCAGCGGGACCTGCCTGGCGATGACCGACAGCACCAGCATCGCCGGATCCCTGGCCAGCGGGGCGGACCTCTCGAACGTGGTCAGGTCGATGAGCCGGAACAGCTCGGCCTGGAGCTCGCCGGTGTCGGAGCGGGGGATCAGGACGTTGCCGTGGTGGAGGTCGCCGTGGGAGAAGCCGCGCAGGTGCTGGACGGGGTCGCGGCCGACGATGTCCCCGGCGGCCATGGCCAGCGGATTGGGCAGCACCTTCGCCGAGCGGTCGCCCCAGAACCAGATCCAGCGCCGCTCCGGCTCCAGCAGCCCGCACTCGCGCGCCCACGCCCGCAGCTTTCCTCCCTCGCCGAACCGCTCGCCCAGCTCGGCGCGCAGGTACTCACCCGAGTCCAGGTCCTTGGCGACCTTGACCGGATACGGGTTCCACTCGCACAGCACGCCCCTGACGACGCGCTGGAACGCCAGGACGATCTCGTGGGGCGAGGTCAGCTCGGCCATCTGCACCATGTCGGTCAGGCTGCCGCCGGCCACTTCCTGGAAGAACACACGCTCGCCGGTGCCGTCCACGCGCGGCGGATGGGGCAGCAGGCCGACCAGGTGCTTCTGCCGGAACCTCATCGCGCTCAGCTCCAGCGCGAGCCGGTGTCTGGCGTACTCGCGCGACAGCGGGCCCGGCGGGCAGACCTTCGCGATCACCTTGCGGGACGGCAGGCGGGTGCTCGGAGGCGGTTCGATGATCAGCGCGGTGAGCCTGCAGTCGGTGTAGCCCTGCCTGGTCCAGGGCGGGGAGTTCGCCGAGATCTCGTAGCCCTCCGGGTCGCCCCACGCCTTGATCGCGACGGCTACGGGGACGCCCAGTTGCGCGGCGATCCCCTGGTCGTAGTCGCGTCCCGCCCGGACCGAGCCGTCCACCGCCGACTCCGTGGCGAGCTGCCTGAACTCCGCGAGCAGCCCGTCGGGGTCGTCGAACAGGTGCGGGCGGCTGCGCAGGAACGCCTGCTCGGCCGAGGACAGGCGCCTGGTCACGATCTCGCCCCGGACGTGCACCACGAGGGTCCGGTTCACCAGCACCACGGCATGACGGGACGTGCGCAGCGCGGCGTGGAGCCGGGCGAGCGACGGCTCCTCGGGCGGCTCCTCGCGCAGGCGGTGGTCCATCTCCTCCAGGCGCTGCTCCTCCGGCACGCTCTCCTCCTCGAAGGAGCGCAGGCCGTGGATGACGCCGTCCTCGGCCAGCATGGCGAAGCCGAAGCCCCGGGCGACCCGCTCGACGGCCTCCTCGACGAGCGCGGCGCCCGCCGGGTCCGCGACCCTGATCCGCAGCTCGGCCAGCTCACCCGCCGGTCGTGTCCCCAGCGCCAGGGCGGTCGCCGCCGGCAGGTCCAGCCGCATGCCGGAGTCGAAGGCCTCCTGGTAGGCGTGCTCGCCCAGAGCCTTGTGGCACTTCTGCACCAGCCTGTCGTGGTCTTCGGTGAGCCACGGGGCGCCCAGCATCGGCAGCCCGGCGCTCTTCCAGTTCTCCTTCAGCGCGCCGAGCAGGCGGACCGAGAGCGCGGGCTGCTCCAGGGCGGCGTGGACGTCGGCGGCGGTCTGCAGCGCGAGCAGGATGCCCAGGGTGTCGTGGAAGGGGCGCTTCAGGCGCAGGGTCGTCCTGACATCGCGCAGCGCCTGCTCGGTCTGGCCCATGGCCAGCCGCGTCATCGCCAGCGTCCAGTGCGCGTAGGACCGGACCGACAGCTCCTGAAGCTCCTCGCAGGTGCCCAGGCAGTCCAGCAGGATCGACTCGGCCTCCTCCAGCGCCCCCTGCTTGGTCAGCACGATTCCGAGCTCGACGACGGCGGGCAGCATGCCCGGGTTCAGCGCCGCGCTGTCGGCGTTGAACTCGATCGCCACCCGCAGCAGCGTGCTGGCCTTGCTCAGGTCGCCCTGGAGCAGCGCGGCGGTGCCCTCCATCTTGGTGGACAGGATGAGCGCCCTGGAGTCGCCGATCATCCGCGCCTCCGCGCCGCACCGGTCGGCCGTCTCCATCGCGCCCATGCTGTCGCCCTGGGCGCTGCGCACGTACGACAGCACCCACATCGCCTTGCACCGCTCCGGGCTCGGCTCGGGGTTGGCGCGTAGCGCGCGTTCCAGGTACTTGCGGCCCTCCGCGGCGAAACCACAGCACACCCACATGAACCAGAGCGACGACAGCAGCCGCAGCGCGAGCGCGCCCTCGCCGGGCGTGTGCAGGGCGTGCTCCAGCGCCACCCGCACGTTGTCGTGTTCCTGGCGCATGCGCTCGAACCAGTACATCTGGCGCGGGCCCGACCAGTCCTGTTCGCTGCGGGTGGCCAGCCCGAGGTAGTACACCAGGTGCCGGTGGCGGATCTCGCGGCTGTCGCCCAGCCGGCGCGCGCCGTACTCGGCGAGGGTCGCGAGCAGCTTGTAGCGGGTGCCGAGGTAGTCGGTCCTGACGAGCAGGACCGACTTGTCCACCAGGGCGTTCACCAGGGACTCGATGCCGCCGGCCGTCTCCTCGCCGCACACGTGGCGGGCGGCCTCGAGGTCGAAGTCGCCCGCGAAGACCGACAGCCGGGCCCACAGCAGGCGCTCGGCGGGCTCGCACAGGTCGTAGCCGCGGGTGAGGGAGTCGTGCAGGCTCGGGCGACCGGCCGGCCCGGTCAGCAGGTCGAAGCGGTCCTTCAGCCCGGCGGCGATGCCGTTCACCGACCGGCTCGTGAGTCGCAGCGCGGCGAGCTCGATCGCCAGCGGGATGCCGTCCAGGCGCGCGCACAGCTCGGCCACCGCGGCGACCGTCAGCTCGTCGAGCTCGAAGCCGGGCTGCACGGCGCGGGCCCGGTCGGCGAACAGCCGCACGGCCTCGTTGTCGGCGCCCGCCGTCTCCATCGGCGCCAGCGGCACCACCCGCTCCTCCGGTACGCCCAGCGGCATCCGGCTGGTCACCAGGGCGCGCAGACCGGGCGCCGTCCGCAGCAGTTCCCCGGCCACCCGCGCGCAGACCGGCGCCACCCGCTCGCAGCCGTCGAGCACGAGCAGCCCGTCGCGCGCGCCGTCCCCCAGCGCCGCGCCGATCGCGGACCGGACCTGATCCGGGCCCGTCACCGCCGACAGATCGGCGAACCAGGCGCCGCGGGCGTGACGCTCACGCCACTCGTGGGCCAGGCGCAGCGCGGTGCGGGTCTTGCCGACGCCGCCGAGGCCCGTGACCGTGACCAGCCGCGCCTCGGCCAGGTGCCGTCTGAGCGTGGCGAGCACGCCGAGCCGCCCGACGAAGGAGGCGTCCTCGCCAGGCAGGTTCCCCGCACATCCGAACGTCATCGTTCTCCCGAGGTGTCGAGGGGACCAGCCTATGAGCTGGGGTTCACCCGGGGAGAGCTGATCGTGAATCCCGGATATCGTGGATCGGGTGCGAGTAGCGACCTGGAACGTGAACTCGGTCAAGCAGCGGCTGCCCCGCCTCCTTCCCTGGCTGGACCAGCGCCGTCCCGACGTCGTCTGCCTTCAGGAGACCAAGCTGGCCGACCAGGCCTTCGCCGACCTGCTGGGCGAGGAACTGGCCGGGCGCGGCTACGAGGTGGCCGCGCACGGCGAGGCCCGCTGGAACGGCGTGGCGATCCTGTCAAGGGTGGGCCTCGACGACGTGGTCACCGGGGTGGCCGGAGCGCCCGGCTTCCCGCACCAGGAGGCGCGGGCGGTGGCGGCGACCTGCGGGGGAGTGCGGGTGCACTCGGTGTACGTGCCGAACGGGCGCACCCCGGACTCCGACCACTACCACTACAAGCTCGCCTGGCTGGCCGCGCTGCGCGAGGTGGTGCGGCTCGGGCCGGTCGAGGCGATGGTGTGCGGCGACGTGAACATCGCGCCCGCCGACGCCGACGTCTTCGATCCGGCCGCCTACGAGGGCCAGACGCACGTGACCGCGCCGGAGCGCGCCGCGCTGGCCGAGCTGCGCGAGCTGGGCCTGCACGACGTGGTACGCGAGCGCTGGCCGGAGGAGCGGGTGTTCACCTACTGGGACTACCGGGCCGGCATGTTCCACAAGGACCTCGGCATGCGCATCGACCTGGTGCTGGCCGCCGGGCCCGTGGCCGAGCGGGTGCGGGCGGCGTGGGTCGACCGGCACGCGCGCAAGGGCACCGGGCCGAGCGACCACGCGCCGGTGATCGTGGACCTGGACGAGGCCCCCGACGGCGACATCGGCCCGGTCGTGCCGCCGCCGTCGGCCCCCGCCCCGAAACCCGGATCGGTGAAGCTGCCCCAGGCGCCCTAGCCCCGGCGGGTGAGCGCCGCCAAGGAGACGGCCATCGCCAGGGCGGCGGCGCCCGCGCACAGCATCACGGCGCCGAGGCCCAGCGTGTCCACGACCAGGCCGCCGGACAGGGCGCCGAGCGCGAACGTGGCCTGGAAGGAGCTGGTGAACACGACCGTGGCCGCCTCGGGCGCGTCGGGGGCGGCGCGGGCGAACCAGGTCTGCGAGCAGACCGGGACGGCGCCGTAGGCCAGGCCCCACAGGGCCAGCAGGGCGATCGCGCCCCAGGCGGTGCCGCCGGCGACGGGCAGCAGCAGGGTGACGGCGGCGATGAGCGCTCCGGCCGCCGCGAAGGTGGCGCGGGGGCGGGTGGTGACCGTCCGGCCCGCGAGGAAGTTCCCGGCCACGCCGGCGGCGCCGTACAGGAGGAGGACCGAGCTGACGGCGGCGGGGTGCAGGCGTGTGACCTGCTCCAGGAACGGCGTGACGTAGGTGTAGGCGCCGAAGTGGGCGAGCACGACGAGGAAGGTGGCCAGCAGGGCGACCACGGTGCCGCGGCGGCGCAGGATCGCCAGCAGGGTCCCCGCCGCGGTGATGCGGTCGGCGGGCAGCGGCGGGAGCAGGATCAGCAGGGCGGCCAGGACGAGCACCGCCAGCCCCGCCAGTACGGCGAAGGCCGCCCGCCAGCCCGCGGCGTGGCCGATGAGCGTGCCGGCGGGCACGCCGAGCACCGAGCCGAGCGGCACCGCGGAGAAGATCAGCGCGGTCGCGGCGCCCACGGCGGCGGGCCGCACGAGGCGCCCGGCCAGCCCCGCGCCCACCGACCAGAACCCGCCGATCGTGAGCCCGACGAGAATCCTGGAGACCAGCATCGCCTCGTAGGACCACGCCACCGCGGCCAGCACGTCGGCGGCGGCCAGCAGCGCCATCATCGCGCACAGCGTCACCCGGCGGTCCAGGCGGGCCATGGCCAGCGTGAGCGACGGCGCGGCGAGCGCGGCGACGATGCCCGGCAGTGTCATCGTCAGCCCGGTGACGCCGTCGGTGAGGCCGAAGTCGCCTCCGATGGCGGTCAGCAGGCCGATGGGCAGGATCTCGCTGGTGACGATGGTGAAGATGCCCAGGGTGAGGGCGGCGACGGCGAGCCATCGCACCAAGGGTGTGTCGGACATGGAGCCCAGCCAAGCATCGGCACACCCCGGAGCACCGGCGCGAATCGGACCCGACCGGCCGCCCCCGGCTCCCTAGGCCAGCATCTCCCACCAGGTGTCGAGCGCCGGCGCGTCGGCGGTGTCGACCCGCTCGCCCGGCCGCGGCACCACGATCCTGACCTCGCGCGCCTTGGCCTCGCGCCACAGCCGGTCCACCGGCTCGCCCCACGGGTGCAGCGCCAGCGTGAACGTCGCCCAGTGGACCGGCAGCATCAGCGCCGCGCCCAGGTCGATGGTGGCGTTGACCGCCTCCTCCGGGTTCATGTGGATGTCGGGCCAGGCCGGGCTGTAGGCGCCGATCGGCATCAGCGCCAGGTCGAACGGTCCGTGCGCGGCGCCGATGCCCTTGTAGCCCTCGAAGTAGCCGGAGTCGCCGGCGTAGAAGACGCGCTTGTCGCGGCCGGCCACCACCCACGAGCCCCACAGCGTGTCGTTGCGGGTCAGCGAGCGGCCGGAGAAGTGCCGGGCGGCCGTGGCGACGAAGCGCAGCCCGGCGACCACCGCCTCCTCGTCCCAGTCCAGCTCGATGATCCGGAACATCGGCACGCCCCAGCGCTCCAGGTGCGCGCCGATGCCCAGCGGCACGAGGAAGGGCGCCTTCTGGGAGCTGGTCAGCCGCCGCACCGTGGCCATGTCCAGGTGGTCGTAGTGGTCGTGCGAGATCACGATCGCGTCCACCTCGGGCAGTTCGCCCAGCTCGATCGGCACCGGGTGGTGGCGCCGCGGGCCGACGAGCTGCGAGGGGGAGGGACGGTTGCTCCAGATCGGGTCGAACAGGACCCGCCTGCCCTCGATCTCGATCAGCGTGGAGGCGTGGCCGTACCAGACGGCGCGGAGGCCCTCGGAGGCCGGCTCGCCCGAGGGCGGCGTCAGCACCGGGATCAGCCCGGCCGGGCGGCGCTGGGACCGGTCGCGCGTCAGCTCGGCCAGCATGCCGGGGTCGGGCCTGCCGGTGTTGGTCGGCTCGGGCATCGGGTTGAAGAACGTGCCGTCCTTGAACTGCGGCGAGCGCCGCATCCTGGCCACTCGCTCGGGCCCCGACAGCAGTGGCCGTACGCCGAGCTCGGCCGGCACGTCCCGCAGCGCCCAGCCGGCCGCGGCCAGGGCGGCTCCCCCCACGAGCAGACGCCGTGCCGTCCGCGATCCCGCCATGTCACACTCCTTGCATAGTCAACTCTCTCTCGAAGATATATCGCGATAATTTGTGGTGAGCGCGGGGGTCAGGACATGGCGGGAAAGCCCGCTTCCGTCCACAGGGCGCGGGTCGCGGACTCGGGATCGCCGACGTCGGACGGCGTCACGTCGAACAGGTGGGTCACGGCGTTGACCGGCTCGTACTCCGGCCAGCCCGGCTCGCCCGTCGCCGCGAAGCGCGTCCAGGCCGAGCGGAACTGCGCCGAGACGCCCTCCGCCTCGGGCGAGCCGCCGATGAGCAGCCCGGCCAGCTCGGTGCCGAGCGTGCCGAACGTGAGCGGCACGTCCAGTCCGTGGCAGGCGCCGAGCGGCGTGGGCGCCCAGGTCAGCTCGTAGGCGTGGGTCGGGCCGGTGTGCGCGCCGGCCAGCACCGCGCTCGGCATCCGGAACAGCCAGTCGGACATCAGCCGCAGGCGCAGCTCCGCCTCCGGATAGGCGGTGCGATACACCACGTCCGCCTGCGGCGGCGCGAGCGTCTTCATCGCCGTCCCGGTGTCGCCGCTCTCGCCCATCGCCTGGAACAGCGCGTACTCGTCGCGGGTGAAGCCCACCAGCAGATCCACGTCGCAGGCCGCGCCGTCGGTCAGCGCCTCCCACGGCGTCTGCGGCAGCACCTCGCCGTCCACGACGGGTGAGAACGCCATCCCGACCACCGCGACCGCGCCCCACCGCGCGGTGTTCCCGCGCAGGTCGAGCTGGGCGAAGTCGTGCGCGGCCGTCAGCAGTTCCTCGGGGCTTCGCTCGTACGGCGAGCCGCCCGCCCTGGCCATGATCCCGGCCGAGATGCGGGCCGCGAGCCCGGGGGTGAAGAACGTGCCCGGCACGCTCTGCGCGATCACCCGCCGGAACAGGCCCGCCGCCGACGGCATCGCCATGAGGCAGGCCGCCGCCCCGGCCCCCGCCGACTGCCCGAACACGGTCACGTTGCCCGGATCGCCGCCGAACGCCGCGATGTTCTCCCGCACCCAACGCAGCGCCTGCACCTGGTCCAGGAGCGCCCGGTTGGCCGGGGCGCCCTCGACGAACCCGTAGCCCTCCATGCCGATCCGGTGGTTGAACGTCACCACCACCACGCCCTCGCGGGCCAGCCGGGTCCCGTCGTAGTCGGGCAGCCCGGCGGCGCCGATGACATAGCCGCCGCCGTAGATCCACACCATCACCGGCAGGCCGGAGCCGCCGGGGTCGGGCGTCCAGACGTTGACCGACAGGCAGTCCAGGCCGTCGGCGGAGCTCCACCGCGCGAGCCCGGCCATCATGGCCACCTGCGGCGGGGCCGGGCCGAACCGCACGGCCTCGAAGGTGCCCTCCCACGGGGCTTTGGGCACCGGCGCCGCGAACCGGTTCGGGCCGAAGGGGGGCTCGGCGTAGGGGATGCCGAGGAAGGAGGTGACGTCGTCGGAGGTCTGACCGCTGATCTTGCCCGTGGTGATCGTCGTCATGTACCAAACTTACGCTTGGCAGGTGCGCTCGTGCCGCCGCTCAGGGGTTGGGCCAGGGGTTGGGGCGGCAGCCGTCCAGGGACTTCGACTGCTGGAGCATCACCGGGGCCAGGCGGCCCCTGCCCGGGCAGGAGCGGTGGCTGTGGCCCAGGCCGTGGCCTACTTCGTGGTTGATCACGTAGTGGCGGTAGCGGGCCAGGTCACCGTGGTACTGCGGGACGCCTCTGGCCCAGCGCACGGCGTTGATCACCGATCGCCGGCCGTCCCAGCAGGACAGGTCGCCGCCGGTGTTCAGCGGCAGGCACTGGCGGTCGGTCAGGCGGGGGCTGGACAGGGCCACGCTCAGGCGTACCGGGCCGTGGTCGACGCGCTGGAAGCGGCCCCAGCCGCGCGGGTCGTTGAGGGTCCGGTGAACGGCTTGCGCGAACGCCCTGGGCTCGAAGGGCAGGCCGCGCTCGGTCTCGACCATGTAGCGGACCGGGGGCCGGTGTCCGGGGCGCGGCTGGGCCCGGCCCTTGACCACCGCGTACCGGCCTGAGGCGGAGTAGGGGACCTTGACCCGCTTGCCGGGTTTGGGGCCCGAGGCGGCGGCCGCCCGTGCCTGTTGCCCGAGGTGCTGGGTGGGAGGCGCCGCCTGCGGGGCGGGCGGGGCGGTCTGGCCGCCGCACGCGGCGGACGTGAGCAGCACCACGAGCAGAACCGGCAGTCGCACCCAACTCTCCCCACATGATCACTAGAGGGGAGAAGACGATCATACGCCCGGAACGACCGCATAAGGCGTCAGGTCGATCTCCGGCGTTTCGCCCAGAACCAGGGATGTGGCCAGCATTCCGGCATACGGCCCCGCGGTCAGGCCGTAGGCGCTGAGGCCGGTGGCGACGACCACCTTCGCGGTCAGGCGGGCGATGAGCGGGCGCTCGCCGTCCACCATCGGGCGCAGTCCCGACCGGGTCTCGGCCAGGCTCGCTCCGGCCAGGCCGGGCGCCAGCCGTACCCCGGCCGACAGCACCTCCGCCAGGCCCGCGACGGTCACGCGCGCGTCGAAACCGGCGTCCTCCCGCGTCGCGCCCACGACCACCCGCGAGCCGGGGAAGCCCAGCAGGTAGGGGCCGCGCCGGGGCAGCACGATCGGCCAGCCGGAGGTGTCCACCCCGTCGAGCACGGCGTGCACGATCTGGCCCCGCAGCGGCGTGACCGGCAGGGCGATGCCGAGGGACGCGCACACCTGCCCGCTCCAGGCGCCCGCGGCCACGATCACGGCGTCGGCGGGCACAGGAACCCCGGAACCCGCCCCGCGCGACTCGCCCTCCTCGCCCGTCAAGCCCGGTCTGCGCGGTCCTCGCCGTCCGTGTGGCTCACCCGGTCCGCGCTGTTCGCCCAACTCGCCCTGCTTGTGCTGCTTGTGTGGCGTGCCGGTGGACGGGTGGTTGTGGTGGAGGAGGACGGTGCCGTCGGGGAGGAGCTCGGCGTGGCCGTGCAGGAGGGCGACGCCCCCGGCCACCGCGTCGGCGAGCAGGGCGTCCCGGACCGCGCGGCCGTCCACGCGGGCCGCGCCCGGCACGCGCAGCGCGCTCAGGCCGGGGGCCAGGGGCGGGAAGAGCGCGGCGGGATCCGGAACCTCCGTGATCTCCCCCATCTCCGGCGCGTCCGGATATCTGGCCTCAAGCAGGCGGCGGACCGGCTCCAGCTCCGCCCTCTCCTCGGCCACCAGCAACGCCCCGACCCGCGCATAACCCGCGCGCTCCGGGTAACGACGGGCGGCGGCCCGTGCCAGCTCGTACCAGGCGGGATCGTCCTCGTGGTCCACCCACGGGCACACGATCCCGGCGCCCGCCTCCGTCGCCTGCCCCGCCAGCCCGGCGTCGATCACCGTCACCGCCACCCCGCGGCGGCTGAGATGGTAGGCGGCGCTCGCTCCGACGATTCCCTTGCCGATCACCACAACCCTCATACCAAGATGATCGCAGCGAAGATAACGTCGGTCACATGGCAGTGGTACTGATCGGAACGCTGGACACCAAAGGCCCCGAGTACGCCTGGCTGCGCGGACGACTCGCGGACCTGGGCAGGGAGGTGCTCGTCGTCGACACGGGCGTCGGCCCGTCCGGCCTGGCCGCCGACGTCCCCGCCGCCCAGGTGGCCGCCCGCGCCGGGGCCGACCTGGAGGCGCTGCGGGCCGCGGGCGACCGGGGCGCGGCCGTCACCGCGATGGGGGAGGGCGCGGCCGAGGTCCTGGCCGAGCTGCACCGGTCGGGACGGGTGGACGCGGTGCTGGCCGTCGGCGGCAGCGGCGGCTCCTCGATCGCCGCCAGAGCGGTTCGCGACCTGCCGATCGGCCTGCCCAAGCTCATCGTGTCCACCATGGCCTCCGGCGACGTCGCGCCGTACGTCGGGGCCAAGGACGTCACGCTCATGTACTCCGTCGTGGACATCGCGGGCGTCAACCGCCTCTCCCGCGCGATCCTCGGCAACGCCGCCGCCGCGGTCGCGGGCATGGCCCAGGAGTACGCCGCGCGCGGCCCGGCCCAGGACGGCGACCGGCCGCTGGTCGGGGCCTCCATGTTCGGCGTCACCACCCCGGCCGTCGACGCGGCCAGGGCCAGGCTCGACGAGCTCGGCTACGAGGTCCTCGTCTTCCACGCCACCGGCTCCGGCGGACGCGCCCTGGAGGGCCTGGCCGAGAGCGGCATGCTGGCCGGGGTCCTCGACCTCACCACCACCGAGCTGGCCGACGAACTGGTCGGCGGCGTCCTGTCGGCGGGACCCGAGCGGCTGACCGCCGCCGGACGGCACGGCGTCCCGCAGGTCGTCGCCCCCGGCGCGCTGGACATGGTCAACTTCGGGCCCCGCGACACCGTGCCGGAGCGTTTCGCCGCCCGCACCCTCTACGTCCACAACCCGGCCGTCACGCTCATGCGCACCACCAAGGCCGAGATGGCCGAGCTGGGCCGCGAGATCGCCGCCAAGCTGGCGCGGGCCACCGGTCCTGCCGTGCTGTTCGTCCCGGAGGGCGGCGTCTCCGCCCTCGACGCGCCCGGCATGCCGTTCCACGACCCGGAGGCGGACGAGGCGGCCTTCGCCGAACTGGCCGCCTTCCCGCGGACCGAGCGCGTGGCCGCGCACATCAACGACCCGGAGTTCGGCCGCGCCATGGCCGACCGGCTCCACCTGCTGATCAAGGGGGACCAGTGAACAGGCAGACGGTTCTGGAACGGCTGCGCCGTACCGTGGAGGAAGGAAGACCGATCATCGGCGCGGGCGCCGGGACGGGCCTGTCGGCCAAGTGCGCCGAGGCGGGCGGCGTCGACCTGATCATCATCTACAACTCCGGCCGCTACCGGATGGCCGGGCGCGGCTCGCTGGCGGGCCTGCTGCCCTACGGCGACGCCAACCAGATCGTCGTCGACATGGCCGCCGAGGTCCTGCCGGTGGTGTGTGACACTCCGGTGCTCGCGGGCGTGTGCGGCACCGACCCGTTCCGTGTCATGCCGCGCTTCCTCGACGAGCTCAAGGCCATGGGGTTCGCGGGCGTGCAGAACTTCCCCACGGTCGGCTTGTACGACGGCGTCTTCCGGCAGAACCTGGAGGAGACCGGCATGGGTTTCGACCTGGAGGTCGAGATGGTCAGGCTGGCGCACGAACGCGACCTGGTCACCGCCCCCTACGTCTTCGACGAGGACCAGGCGCGGGCCATGGCACGGGCGGGCGCCGACGTGCTCGTCCCGCACGTGGGCCTGACCACCAAGGGCTCCATCGGCGCCGGGACCGCCCTCACGCTGGACGAGGCGGTGGCCCGCGTCCAGGCGATGCGCGACGCCGCGGTGGCGGCCAGGCCGGACGTGATCGTCCTGTGCCACGGCGGCCCCATCGCCGAGCCCGCCGACGCCGCCCACGTCCTGCGCAACACCAAGGGCGTCGCGGGCTGCTTCGGCGCCTCGTCGGTCGAACGCCTGCCCACGGAACGCGCCATCACCGAGCAGGTGGCCGCATTCAAGAACCTGGAGGTCTGATGCTGGTAAGTCCGGACAACGTGCCGACGATGGCCTTCGACTGGGGGTCGATCAAGTGGTTCGTCACGCCGTCGCTCATCCCGGGCGCGGGCTCCACGCTCGGCGAGGTGATCGTCAACCCGGGCAAGGGCCACGCCCGCCACAACCACCCGAACGCCGAGGAGATCATCTACGTCATCTCCGGCGAGGCCACCCAGATGGTCGGTGACACAGAGCCGTTCCCGATCAGGGAGGGCGACACGGTCCACATCCCGGCGGGCGCCTACCACTCGACGTTCAACAGCACGTGGCGCCCGCTGCGGCTCATCGTCACCTACACGCCGGGCGGCGAGGAGAAGGCGCTGGAGGGCGCCCCGGACTACCGCCCGCACGAGCCGGGCACGGTCGCCGAATGGCGCCAGGCTGACGGCTAGCCGTCAGCGGCCCAGCCGTGGGTGCGCTTGAGCAGGGCGGCGACGCGGGCGAACCGCTCGCCGTCCAGCACCGCGCCCTCGCGCCTGATGTCGTCCTCGTCCAGCACGAAGACCCGGTCCGTCCGCAGCCAGGACGGCTTGCCGTCCCGGTTCCAGGCGCCGAGCGGAAACCACTCCGGCCCGTCGTCCCCGCGGCTGGACACCATCAGGCCGAGCAGCCTGCGCCCCGTCCTGCCGACGACCAGCAACGGCCGATCCTTGCCCCGCGCCGGATCCTCCTCGTAGGGGACCCACGCCCAGACGATCTCCCCGGGGTCGGCCAGGCCGTCCAGGTCGGGGGAGTAGGCCAGGCTGGCGGCCCGGTCCACCGAGTAAACCTCCCGCACCGCGCCCCGCACCGGCCGCGGATCCTCTCCCACATCGCGCACGCGAGCAGGTTACTCGCTTTGCTGGTCCATCGCGGCTTTTGCGGCGATCTTGCCGTGTGGCCTGCGCCGGAGTGCGGCCTGTTCTCGCGTTGCGCGCCCCATAAGTGTCCTGCGCGCCCCATGAGTTACGGTCGGCCGCCCCCACCCCACCCGCCGCACGGGGCGGGCGACCTTCCAGGAAACGGCAGGCAGGCCGCGCGCCTCAGCCGCCGCAACGACCGCCCCGTCGGCAGGCGCCACGGACAACCTCCGACCAGGGCCTCCAAGGGCGGGCCCGTGGGCCCGGGGACCGCCGTCGCCAACCCGGTGCCGCTCGGCGCGGGATAGGTCCGGCTCAGCTCCCGATCGTCGCGGTCACCAGGCTCCACTCGACGCGGGCGGCGCCGTCGGCCCAGTGCGCGGCGTGGGCGCGCTCGCGGCTGTCCTGCGCCACCCACGACACACCGGTGTCCTTGCCGTCGCGAAACAGCCGCGCCACGCCCGCGCTGTCCACGCTCACCCGCCAGACGGCGGGGCCGCCGGGATGGGCGTGGACGCGTTCCCACCGCTGCGAGCCCTTGCGCATCGCCCGGACCTCCGAGCGGCCGATGGAGAGCATGAGGCGTTTGGCGCCGTTCGCGACCTTGGTGTCGAGGTTGCCGTCGATCGCCTCGCCCAGGAACTCGACCGTGAAGTCACTGGCCCCCACCGGCTGCGTGACGCTCGTGCCGCGCAGTGTCATGGGCCGCGGCCAGGCGGCCAGGCAGTCGGTCACCTCCAGGAACTCAGGCTCCCCCTGGACGGTGACCCGCCCCGCCGGCACGCGGGCGCTCCACGCCAGATCGGTGCCCAGCAGGGTGGCGCGGCCCTCGCGGTCCACCAGCACCCGCCACGGGCCGGGGCGCGAGGGGGACAGCCGCCTGCCGCACTCGTAGAGCCCGTCGTCGCGCCACTCCAGGACCATCCCGCCCACGTCCACCGCGAACCCGGCGCCCGAGGCGGTCACCGTGTAGGCCCCCTGCGGTCCCGGCTCCCACAGGCCGCCCCGCCGGGAGCGCACGCCGGTGAAGCAGGTCGCCAGGTCGAGCGTGGCGGTGCGGATCGCCGTCCGGTTGTGCTCCCACACCACGCGCAGCCGCCCGGGGGACTCCTCCTCGGCGCTGGCGTAGACGTCCCAGCCGCGCGCCGTGCCCGTCGTCAGCCTCGGCCCGTCGGCGAACAGCCGCCCCGGGCTCCACGGCCGCCCCGGCTCCTTCACCTTGTAGTGCAGCACCTCGCGGTGCTGGTCGGGACGATCTCCACGGAACGGCCCAGCCAACGTGTTATAGATCGTGACATATCGGCCTTTGGAGTCTTTGGTGAAGAAGCCCTTCACGTAGTAGTTGGGCAGGTTCTCATCCAGCACCATCGGCGTCCACGTCAGGCCGCCGTCGCGGCTGAGACAGGTCGCCGAGTACGCCGGGCGCGTGCGGTAGAAGGCGTCCTTCTGCTCCGGCGTGCCCTCGACCAGCGTGCGCACCACCATGAGCAGCGCGTCGGGATCGTCCTGGGAGAGCACCACCTGGGGTTCGCCGACGCCGATTCCGCGTGGCGGCACGGCCAGCCCTCCGCGCC
The DNA here is from genome assembly GCF_044456745.1 of Nonomuraea sp. NPDC050790. Classification (NCBI taxonomy): domain Bacteria; kingdom Bacillati; phylum Actinomycetota; class Actinomycetes; order Streptosporangiales; family Streptosporangiaceae; genus Nonomuraea; species Nonomuraea sp. NPDC050790. Next base: position 819,876 of record NZ_JBITGF010000001.1, read on the forward strand.
GCCACGTGCGCAGGTCGGACGAGCGCAGCACGCCCGCTCCCGCGCGTTCGGAATACGGCAGGAGCCAGGCTCCGCGATGACGGACCGGCTTGCCCGCCACCACGACGCCCCGCCCGTTGCCTGGAACGTCCACCTCGATCGGCCAGTCGGTCCAGGTCGCGCCGCCGTCCGCGCTGCGCCTGGCGGTGAGCTCGACGGGGAGGCCGTCCAGCTCACCGCCGTCCGCGCGCTCGCCGGAGAGGGTGATCCTGCCCAGGAAGGCGTAGAGCGCGGCGCCGTCGTTGAGGAAGATCACGTAGTGGTAGCGGTGGGTCGCGGTGGCCGGGGCCAGGGTGCCCGGCGTCCACGTGCGGCCGCCGTCGTGGGAGACCGCCAGGCCGATGGAGCCCTGCTCGCGCGGCTCCGCCGGGCCGGACACGCCCGCGCGCCAGCCGACCACGATCCGCCGCTCGCCGAGCACCGCGACGTCGGGGACCCGGTTGCCCTCATGGGCCGGTTCGCCGCCGGGCAGCGTGCGCACGTCGGCGAACACGGTGACCGGGCCGCTGACACCCGGACCCGCCACGTCCACGTCCATGCCGCACAGCCCAGTCGAACAGGACGCGCCGGGCAAGCCATGTCAGCGGATGTTCAACGGTTCTTCGCCCGGCCGGCCCCTGCGGGTCAGGAGCCGGTGGCGCGCTCCTTGCGGTCGCCCGACCAGTCGGTGTGGAAGACGCCCTCGCGGTCCACCCGGTGGTAGGTGTGCGCGCCGAAGTAGTCACGCAGGCCCTGCACGAGCGCGGCGGGCAGCCGGTCGCGGCGCAGGCCGTCGTAGTAGGCGAGCGCGGAGGAGAAGCCCGGGGTGGGCACGCCGATGCGCACCGCGGTCGTGACCACGCGCCGCCACGCGTCCTGCGCGGCGTTGAGCACCGAGGCGAACTCGGGTGCGGCCAGCAGCGTCGTCAGGTCGGGGTCGGCGTCGTAGGCGGCGCGGATCCGGTCCAGGAAGCGGGCCCTGATGATGCAGCCGCCGCGCCAGATCGTGGCCATGGCTCCGGGGTCGACGGCCCAGCCGTACTCCTTGGAGGCGGCGGCGATCTGGTCGAAGCCCTGCGCGTAGGCGACGATCTTGGAGGCCAGCAGCGCCTGCCGTACGTCCTCGACCAGCTCGCGGCCCTCCACGCCGGACAGCGACGGGCCCTCCAGCGAGCGGGCGGCGGCGCGCTGCTCCGGGTGGCCCGACAGGGCGCGGGCGAAGACCGCTTCAGCGATGCCGGTCACGGGCACGCCCAGGTCGAGGGCGCTCTGCACGGTCCAGCGACCGGTGCCCTTCTGCTCGGCCTGGTCCACCACCACGTCCACGAACGGCTCGCCGGTCGTCTCGTCCACCTGGTCGAGCACCTCGGCGGTGATCTCGATGAGGTACGACTCCAGCTCGCCCTTGTTCCACTCGCGGAAGATCCCGGCCAGTTCGGCGGGGCTCGCGCCGAGCGCCTGGCGCAGCAGGTCGTAGGACTCGGCGATGAGCTGCATGTCCGAGTACTCGATGCCGTTGTGCACCATCTTCACGAAATGCCCGGCGCCGTCGGGGCCCACGTGGACCGCACACGGCACGCCGTACACCTTGGCCGAGATGTCCTGGAGGATCGGCCCGAGCGCCTCCCACGACTCCGTGGAACCACCCGGCATGATCGACGGGCCGTTCAGCGCGCCCTCCTCGCCGCCGGAGATGCCGGTGCCGACGAAGTGGATGCCGCGCTCGCGCAGCGCCGCCTCGCGGCGCCGGGTGTCGGCGAAGTGCGCGTTGCCGCCGTCGACGATCATGTCGCCCGGCTCCATGTGCGCCGCCAGCTCCTCGATCACGGCGTCGGTGCCCGCTCCGGCCTTCACCATGATGATCGCGCGCCGGGGCCGCTTCAGCGACGCGACGAACCCCGCCACGTCCTGGGAGGGCAGGAACGTCCCCTCGCCGCCGAACTCCTTCACCAGGTCGTCGGTACGGCTGGCCGTCCGGTTGTGCACCGCCACCGCGTACCCGTGCCGGGCCAGGTTGCGGGCCAGGTTCCGGCCCATGACCGCCAATCCGGTGACGCCGATGTCTGCCAAGTCCATGATTCAGGCTCCTTTGCCGGTGATACGCACGATCAAGCCCGGAGGTTCGGCGGGATATTCCCCATGCAACCATGAGGCGTATGCGAACCATCATCGCGGGTGGACATGGACAGATCGCGCTACGCCTCGCGGCGTTGCTGGGCAAGGACGCGGTCGGACTGGTCCGCAACCCGGGCCACGTGGCCGACGTGGAGGCCGCCGGCGGCTCCGCCCTCGTGTGCGACCTGGAGCACGCGACGGTGGAGGAGGTGACCGCGCTCCTGGCCGGCGCCGAGGCCGCCGTCTTCGCCGCCGGAGCCGGTCCGAACAGCGGCGCCGCCCGCAAGGACACGGTGGACCGGGGCGCGGCCGTCCTGCTGGCCGAGGCCTGCGAGCGGGCGGGAGTGAGCCGCTTCGTACAGATCTCCTCGGTCGGCGCCGGCTCGCCCGCCGACGCGTCGAGGGGCGAGGTGTGGTCCGCCTACATCACCGCCAAGACCGCGGCCGAGGACGACCTCCGCACCCGCTCCCTGGCCTGGACCATCCTGCGCCCCGGCCGCCTGACCAACGAGCCCGGAACCGGCTCGGTCCTGCTGGAGCCGTCGGTGCCGGGCGGCACGGTGCCCCGCGCGGACGTGGCCGCCGTGGTGGCCGAACTCCTGCGTTCGGGCGCTGGAGTAGGCCACACCCTGGAACTGATCTCCGGCCCCACCCCGATCCCGCAAGCCTGCGCCCGCTACGCCTCCTGACCTCCGCCCCCGGTGGCGGGTGTCCGGGGTCGGGAACTTTGCGGAACACTGGGGTTGTTTGTCCGGGTTTCCGGCAATGGGCCTCTCCGGAGAGGGGAGAGGTCATGTCGGAAGCATCGCCGTTCGGGTCGTTCTTTGGCAGGGATCCGTTCCGCGGGTTCGAGGAGCTCACGGGCCGGGTCTTCGGTGGGATGGACGCCTGGCCGCCCTCCCGTCCGAGCGTCCAGCGCGTGGACGTGGGCAAGCTCCTCAGCCAGTCGGCCCGCGACATGCTGACCGCCGCCCTGGAGAGCGCCGCCCGTCGTGGCGCGCACGACCTGGACGTGCTCGACCTGCTCGACGCCGCCACCCAGGACGACCCGGGCCGCGCCCTGCTGCAGAACGCGGGCGTGGACGCCGACCGCCTCCATGACCGCATCGCCGCCCTCACCGGGGCCGACGTCCCCGGCCAGCCGCCGGACACCCTGAGCCCGGCCGCCAAGCGCGCCATCCTGGACGCCCAGCGCGTGTCCAGAGCGCTCGGCTCGTCCTACATCGGCCCCGAGCACCTCCTGCTCGCCCTGGCCGCCAACCCGGACTCCAGCGCCGCCCGCCTGCTGGCCGAGCAGGGCGCCTCCGCCAACGAACTCCAGCAGGCCCTCATGTCCGGCGCCGCCCAGCCCGGCCGCCGTACCGAGGCAGCGGCCAAGGGCGAGACGCCCGCCCTCGACGAGTACGGCCGCGACCTGACCGAGGAGGCCAGGCAGGGCAGGATCGATCCGGTCGTGGGCCGCGAGGACGAGATCGAGCAGGCCATCGAGGTGCTCTCGCGGCGTACCAAGAACAACCCGGTCCTCATCGGCGAGCCCGGCGTGGGCAAGACCGCGATCGTGGAGGGCATCGCCCAGCGCATCGTCAACGGCAGCGTCCCCGACACCCTCAAGGACCGCCGCGTCATCGCCCTGGACCTGACGGGCATGGTGGCCGGATCGAAGTACCGGGGCGAGTTCGAGGAGCGCATCAAGAAGGTCATCGACGAGGTACGCGAGCACGCCGACGAGACCATCGTCTTCATCGACGAGGTCCACACCCTGGTCGGCGCCGGCTCGGCGGAGGGCGGTATGGACGCGGCCAACATCCTCAAGCCCGCCCTGGCCCGCGGCGAGCTCCACGTCATCGCCGCCACCACGATCGACGAGTACCGCAAGAACATCGAGAAGGACGCGGCGCTCGAACGCCGCTTCCAGCCCATCCTGGTCCCGGAGCCGACCGTCGAGCAGACCGTGGAGATCCTCGCGGGGCTGCGCGACGCCTACGAGGCCCACCACCAGGTACGCATCACCGACGAGGCACTGGACGCCGCCGCCACGCTCTCCGACCGCTACGTCTCCGACCGGTTCCTGCCGGACAAGGCGATCGACCTCATGGACCAGTCCGCCGCCAGGGTACGGCTGCGCGCCCGCACCCCCGGCGCCGACGTGCGCGAGCTGGAGGACCGCCTCGACAGCCTGCGCAGGGAGAAGGACCAGGCCGTCTCCAGCGACGACTTCGACCGGGCCAAGGAGCTGACCCGCGAGATCGACAAGCTCCGTCCCGAACTGCAGAACGCCCGGCACGGCGACGACCGCGTCCCCGAGGTGTCGGTGGCCGACATCGCCGAGGTCGTCTCGCGGCGCACCGGCATCCCGGTCACCCAGCTCACCGAGCAGGAACGCGACCGGCTCATGCGCCTGGAGGAACACCTCCACCAGCGCGTCATCGGCCAGGACGAGGCCGTCGTCGCGATCGCGGAAGCCGTACGGCGTGCCAGGGCGGGCCTGTCGGACCCGAACCGGCCGATCGGCAGCTTCCTGTTCCTCGGCCCGACCGGCGTGGGCAAGACCGAACTGGCCCGCGCCCTGGCCGCGGCGCTGTTCGGCGGCGAGGACCACATGGTCCGCATCGACATGAGCGAGTTCCAGGAGCGGCACACCGTCTCCCGGCTGATCGGCGCCCCGCCCGGATACGTCGGCTACGAGGAGGCGGGGCAGCTCACCGAGGCCGTGCGCCGCCGTCCGCACGGGGTGATCCTCCTGGACGAGATCGAGAAGGCCCACCCGGACGTCATGAACATCCTGCTCCAGATGCTGGACGACGGCCGCCTGACCGACGGGCAGGGCCGTACCGTGGACTTCACCAACACGATCGTCATCATGACCAGCAACATCGGCGCCCAGCTCATCCTCGACTCCAGCGGCGACGCCGCGGAGCTGGAGGAGCGCCTCATGGACCTGCTGCGCCACTCGCTGCGCCCGGAGCTCCTGAACCGGATCGACGAGACGATCATCTTCAAGCGGCTGGAGAAGGAGGAACTGCGTCAGATCGTGGATCTCCTCCTGGAGAAGACCCGCCAGCGGTTGAAGGGCCAGGACATCGCGCTGGAGGTCACGGACGCGGCCAAGGACTGGCTGGCGGAGAAGGGCTACCAGCCGGAGTTCGGCGCCCGGCCGCTGCGGCGCACGGTGCAGCGCGAGCTGGACAACCGGCTGTCCACCATGGTGCTGACGGGCGAGGTGGGGGAGGGCGGCACGGTCAAGGTGGACGCCGGGACCGACGACCGCCTCGTGCTCCAGGCCACGACCCCGGAGCCGGCGGCGGCCGAGGAATCCGCGTCCTGACCCGTTTTGCGGGGGATCTGGTAGTTATGGTCGGGTGCGAATCAAGCCTTGGGCCGCGCTCGCGGCAGCCGTACCCCTGATGGCCGGATGTGCCGGGTCGCCGTCGAGCGCGCAGACCGCCGGCGCGCACCCCGCCGGATCCGGCACCGCCGGCGCCGTGGAGAAGACGCCCGTGCCGCGCGTCGTCAAGAAGCCCAAGGTCCCGGCGGGGACGACCGCCGGGTATGTCGTGTTCGACCGGACCACGGGGAAGATCGTGGTGCACCAGAACGCGCGCAGGAAGTTCCGCTCGGCGTCGGTGAGCAAGATCCTCATCGCGATCGACTACCTGGAGCGCAACAGGAGCGTTCCCGCCGCCGACGCGCGACTCCTGCGGATCATGCTGCGGTCGAGCGACGACGGGGCCGCTACCGCGTTCTGGAACCGGGGCGGCAAGGGGGCGATCATCACCCGGATGGCCCGCAAGCTGCGCCTGGCCGACACCACCCCGCCGCCCGCCTCCAAGCCCGGTTTCTGGGGATATGTGTCGCTGAGCGCGTATGACATCGTCAAGACCTACCGCTATCTCCTCGACACCGCCGACCCGCGCGTGCGCGACCTCATCCTCGGGCACCTGCGCAAGTCGACGCGGTGCGGCACCGACGGCTTCAACCAGTCCTTCGGCATCCCCGGCGCGATCCCGCGTCCGTGGGCGGTGAAGCAGGGCTGGTCGGGCTTCGGGCTGACGCCGCCGGTCCGGTGCTCGAACTCGGGCGCCGCCTCCACCGACCTCGTCCCCGCCTCGGCCGGCGCGCCCGTCGGGGGCGGCCCCATCAGCGTGCTGGCCGCCGCCGCGCGCGGCACCACCGTCCCCGACTACGGCCACCCCGTGCTCCACACGACCGGCCTGATCGGCAAGGGAGACCGCTTCGTCATGGCCCTCCTGACCGCCCACCCGGCCGCGGGGACGTGGGACGCGTCGGTGAAACGCATCGACAAACTCGCCGCGGAGTTGTATCGCGGCGTCTCTTGATCGCTCTGTCTGCTGGTCTTTTCGGGTACGGCTCGCGCCCCCACACCCGCACCGCCGACGTGCGCGGGCGCCCGTCGAGCGCCGCTCGTGAGGGCTCACGGGGTCCCCGCCGCAACGCCGCCCTCTTGACCGACCCCAACCTGACCCGATCCGCGGTCCCGAGCCTGACCCGATCCGCGGGTCACGAGCCTGACCCCGTTCGTGGTTATGACCTTGGCCGCGGCCTGACCCGATCCGTCGTCACGACCTTGGCCGCGGCCCGACGCCGTTCGTGGTTGCCGAGTGGCCCTTTCCCGCTCGTCCCTTGGCTTGATCCCCGGCCTCGGCCGCTGGATTGTCGGTGGCCGGGGCTAGGGTCGGTCCGTGATCACTGTTGAGGACGTGCGGCAGGTGGCGTCGCGGTTGCCCCGGTCGTCGGAGCATCTCATCCGGGACCGGGTCAAGTTCCGGGTGGGCAGCATCGTCTACGTGGCCTTCTCCAGGGACGAGACGATCATGGGGTTCGGGTTCCCGAAGGAGGAGCGCGAGGCGCTCGTGGCGGCCGAGCCGGAGAAGTTCCTCATGCCGTCCCAGGGCGACCTGCGCTACCAGTGGGTTCAGGCCCGGATGGCCGCGCTGGACGTGGACGAGATGCGGGAGCTGGTCGTCGAGGCGTGGCGGATGACCGTCCCGAAAAAGGTGTATAGGGAATATCTCGCGACGCAATAAAATACCATTCTAAAACGTGGTGCGCCCAATTAAATGGGACTAGCCCGGAGATCATCCGTCTGGTAGATATTTCGCTCTGGTCATCTGAGCGGTATCGAATATCGGGCTTCCATTAAGGGTGAATCATGCGGGCGCTAGCCGACGAGCTCTTCCTGGTCGGCTGGGACACCACGAGTACGGGCCGTCCCCGGCTGCATGTCCAGGGAGTCGAACTGGGCCTGGCCGGGGCCCTCATCGGCGAGCTCGTGCTGGCCGGGCGGGTGGGGATACGCGGGTCCACGGTGCGGCTGGTCGATCCGCGGCCGGTTCAGGAGGTCGTGGCCGACCGGGTGCTGGCCGACATGGCCAGCATGCCGCAGCACACGGATCTGCGGACCTGGCTCGTGTACCTGTCACAGCGGGCGGTCGACGACGTGTCCGGGAGAATGATCCTGGCCGGATTCCTGGAACATGAAGCACCGAAATTATGGCGTCGCAAGCCGGGCCGCTTTTTCGCCACCGACTTCGGTCCGGCCGCCTGGCCCAGAACGCGCCTGCACATGGCCCTGACCCGCTGGCAGCCGCTGGACCCGCACGACATGGCACTGGCCTCGCTGGTGGAGGCGTGCGGGATGACGGACGTCGTGGTGGAGGATCCGGCCGAACGCCGGACCGCCCGCCGCCACCTGACCACCGTCCTGGCCGCCCTCCCACCCCAGTTGACCGACCTGGCCCGCCACGTCCACGCCGCCGTAGGCGACGCCGTCCTGACCTACCGCACCTGACCCGCCCCATGCCTCCCACCCCGTTACCCGCTGCCACCACGCCCCGTCCTCCACCCCGCCCTGGCCTCCACCCGCCGCACGCCATCCCGGCCACCGCCGCCCCCGGGGCCTCCCACCTCCTCTGTCCCGCCTCCTCCTGCCTCGCGACACCCCGAGCCGCCCCGGCTCACCCTGCTCCTCGCGCCCCGGTCAGTTCTCTCGCCATGCCTCACCGCCTTCACCGCCCGGGGGCCATCCTCGGCTTCGCGACACCCCGCGCCCCCCGGCGCTGCCCGGCCCCACTCTCCGAAAGGCCCTGGATGCGGAGAAAGGGGCCCCATGGTGCTGGGCTCGACATCCGGGCCGCCATAACCCACCCCTCCACAAAGAAAGGATGCCGATGGAAACCCCCCAGCCAGACCCGATCACCCGCGCTCTGGCCGCCGACCGGCTCGGCGCCCCCTCGGTCGTCTACTTCGTCCTGTCGGCCGCCGCCCCCCTCACCGTCGTAGCCGGCGTGATGACCACCGGCTACAGCGTCACGAAGATCACCGGTCTCCCGGTCGCGTTCCTGGTCGTGGGCCTGGTCCTCGCGCTGTTCGCGATCGGCTACGTGGCGATGGCCCGCCACATGGCCAACGCCGGAGCCTTCTACACCTACGTCAGCCGCGGCCTGGGCCGTCCCGCCGGAATCGCCTCCGCCTGGGTGGCGCTGATCGCGTACAACTCCCTGCAGGTCGGCCTCTACGGCGCGTTCGGCGCGGCGGCCACGCCCATCGTCGAGCGGTGGTTCGGAACGGCCCCGCCCTGGTGGGTGCTCTCACTGATCACCTGGGCCCTGGTGGCGGTCCTCGGCGTCATGCGCGTCGACGTGAACGGCCGTCTCCTGGCCATCCTGCTGACCCTCGAAGTGGCGGTCATCCTGCTGTTCGACTTCGCCGACCTGGCCAACCCGGCCCCCGGCGGCCTGTCGCTGGAGACGTTGTCGCCCGCCGCGCTGTTCGTGCCGGGCGTGGGGGCGCTGCTGGTGATCGCGACGCTGGGTTTCGTAGGGTTCGAGTCGTCGGTGGTGTTCTCGGAGGAGAGCCGCGACCCGCGCCGCACCGTACCCCTCGCCACCTACTCCTCGATCGCCATCATCGCCTGCCTCTACGCCCTGTCGGCCTGGGCGATGACGGTGGCCACAGGGCCGGGCAACATCGTGGCCACGGCCACCAGGGACGGCGCCGAGACGATCTTCAACCTGGCCGGCTCGCACCTGGGCTCGCTGGTCGTGGACATCGCCCGGGTTCTGTTCGTCACCAGCGTGTTCGCCGCGATGATCTCCTTCCACAACACGACCGCCCGCTACTTCTTCGCCCTGGGCCGCGAACGCGTGCTGCCCGCGGTCTTCGGCCGCACCCGCCCGAGCAGCGGCGCGCCGCAGGCGGGCTCGATCGCGCAGAGCGTCCTGGGCCTGGTGGTGATCGTCGTCTACGCGGTGCTCGGCCTCGACCCCCTGGTCCAGCTCTTCTTCTACGGCGGCGCGTTCGGCGGGTTCGGCGTCCTCCTCCTGATCTTCGCGACGTCGATCGCGATCATCGCCTTCTTCGTGCGCGAGCCGAGCAGGGAGGGCGCGCTGCGCAGGCTCGTCACCCCGGTGCCCGCGGCGATCCTGCTGGCGGTGATGGTGTGGCTCGGCTGGTCGAACTTCGACTCGCTGCTCGGGGTGCCGCCGGGTGACCCGCTGACCTGGATCCTGCCGCTGGTGTATGTGGCGGGGATCGCCGTGGGCGTGATCTGGGCGCTGGTCCTGCGCTCCGGCCAGCCCGCCGTCTACGCCCGCGTCGGCATGGGCGCCAAAGCAGTCACCGCCCACGAGGCGGCCCGGTGAGCGCAAGCCGGTTCACCGGGCGCCGACTGGCCCGATGAGCGTGCGCCGGATGGGCGTACACCAGAGGCCGGGGTCCTGACCGCGCGGGCCGGATCCCGGCCCGCGCGGTCAACTAGCATGGCGATCATGGAGGAACCCGACTGGCACGGCTGGCACACCGGTTACGACGCCCCGGGTTCCCCGCTGTGGCGCAGGCTGCGGGTGGTGCGCGCGGCGATCTCCGGCGTGCTCGACACCGGCGCCCGCAGCGTGGTCAGCCTGTGCGCGGGCCAGGGCCGCGACCTGCTGCCCGTCCTCGCCGACCACCCCAACGGCGCCGGAGTGCGCGCCCGCCTGGTGGAGCTCGACGAGCGCAACGTACGGCTGGCCAGGCAGTCCGCCCCGGAAGGCGTGGAGGTCGTCGTGGCCGACGCCGCCCTCACCGACTCCTATGCCGGAGCCGTCCCCGCGGACCTGGTCCTGGCCTGCGGCGTCTTCGGCAACCTGACCGACGACGACGTCCGCCGCACGATCGGCTGCCTGCCGATGCTGTGCGCGCCGGGCGCCGCCGTGATCTGGACCCGCCACCGCCGCGAACCCGATCTCGGCCCCCAGGTGTGCTCGTGGTTCGCCGAGGCGGGTTTCGGCCTGGAGGAACTCACCCAGGAGGACTTCACCGTGGGCGTCCACCGCTACACCGGCCCGCCGAGGCCGCTGGAGCCGGGCACCCGCATGTTCACCTTCACCGGCCCGTGAGCCGCCGGATCAGGTGGTGGTCAGCGACTCCTCGTAAGCCTTGAGCACCTGCTTGCGGCGCTTGGCCGGGAGCCGGTCGATGTAGAGGTGACCGTCAAGGTGGTCGCTCTCGTGCTGCAGGCAGCGAGCCATCAGCCCGGTGCCCTCGACCGTGATCGGCGCCCCGTTGACGTCCTGCCCATGGACCCGGGCGAGGTCGGCGCGCGGCAGCGGCGCGTACTGCCCGGGAACCGACAGGCACCCCTCGTCACCGGGATCGAGGTTGCGCTCACCGACCGGCGGAAGTTCGAGCGTGGGATTGACGACCACGCCCACCTGGCGCTCGCCGTCGGCGTCCGGGCAGTCGTAGACGAAGACACGCAGGCCGACGCCGATCTGGTTGGCGGCCAGGCCCACGCCCTTGGCCGCGTACATGCTGGCGAACATGTCGTCGACCAGCGCGGCCAGTGCCTCGTCGAACCGGGTGACCGGCTCGCAGGGGGTGTGCAGCACCGGATCCCCGACGTAGACGATCGGACGGACCTCTCCCACGACGGACGCCCTCCCTAGATGCGAAAGATTCGCAACAAGTGTACGCCACGTCAAGTCTCACCATGCAAGACGTTTCTTTCCAAATCCCGAGACACGATTAAGGTAGCCCCATGTACACACATGGCCACCACGAGTCCGTCCTGCGCTCCCACCGCTGGCGCACCGCCGAGAACTCGGCCGGATACCTGCTGCCCCACCTCGAGCCCCGCATGACCCTGCTGGACGTCGGCGCCGGACCCGGCACCATCACCACCGACCTGGCCACCCGCGTCGCCAGGGTCACCGCCGCCGAGGTGTCGCAGGAGGCACTGGAGCTCTCCCGCAAAGAGGCGGCGGCAAGGGGAACGGCAAACGTGGACTTCGCCGTGGCCGACGTGCACGCGCTGCCGTTCCCCGACGACACCTTCTCCGTCACCCACGCCCACCAGGTGCTCCAGCACGTGACCGACCCGGTGGGGGCGCTACGCGAAATGCGCCGCGTGACCCAACCAGGCGGAATCGTGGCCGTACGCGACAGCGACTACGCGGCCTTCGCCTGGTACCCGGAACTACCGGAACTGGACGAATGGATGTCCGTCTACCAGCGCGCCGCCCGAGCCAACGGCGGCGAACCCAACGCCGGACGCCGCCTACTGTCGTGGGCCAGAAAAGCAGGCTTCGCAGAAGTGAAGGCAACATCCTCCACCTGGTGCTTCTCAACCCCCGAGGACCGGAAGTGGTGGGGCGGCATGTGGTCAGACCGCATCGTCACCTCCGCCCTGGCCCACCAGGCGACCTCAACCGGCCTGGCCACACCCTCAGACCTGACCCGCCTGTCCGAAGCCTGGCGCCAGTGGTCCGCCGCCGACGACGCCTGGTTCTCCGTCCTGCACGGCGAACTGCTGTGCCGCGCCTGAAGCCCCGCCTCACCTGACCGCACGCACCGCAAGCCCCATCCGTATGCCGCCCCCTTGACGGGGGTGGGGGCACGGTAGCCGGCCCAGGGTGGAGTCGTAGCGGCGAGGAACCCGTGAGCCTTCACGACCGGCGCTCGACAGACCCGGGCTGGCGTCGGCGGGTCCGGGCAAGCGGGCGCGAGCCGTAACGGAAACAGCCAGAAGAACAGAAACAGACAGAAACCCAAAACAGGCAGAAAAGCGGCTAGATGCCAAGCGTCGGGGTGCGTTGCCAGCTTGGGTCGCGGTAGAGGACGACGTCGGTGCCGTCGAGGAGTTCGTCGGGGGCGGAGATCATGGTGATCTCGCCGCGGGACTGGAGTTCCAGGAGCAGGTCGCGCACCCGTGGCCCCACCGGCAGGCGGCCCACCGGCAGGTCCAGGCCCGCGCGGATCGTGTCGGCGATCTCCGACAGCCGGAACGGTCCGTCGAAGCCCGCGATCACCCCCCGCACCGTGCTCATCGTGATCAGTTGCTCCGCCTCGGAGTGGGCGAGCTGCCAGATGATCTGCTCCCTGCGCCCGCCGCTGCCCGCGCAGGTGGCGCACGGGCGGGTGACGCCGGGCGCCATCGTCTCCTCGCCGGAGCCGAGGCAGCCGGTGCAGCGGTCGTTCTCCGCGGCGTGGAGCTCGGCGGGCATGCGGTCGACGAACGAGGCGCCGCAGGTGCAGGCGTAGGCGCCGTCGCCGAGCAGGGCGCCGGGGGTGGGCGAGATGGTGTGGTTCATCGTCGAAGACTCTACTTGCTAGAGTCCCTCGACCTGGAAGTTGTGGAGGAAGTGTGCTCTTTCGCTCGTCGGTCGAGGCCGACCTCGACCGTCTGCTGGCCTGCACCGTCGACGACGGCATCAGCTGGGCCGACCCCGACCGCCTGACCGGTTTTCTGGCCGACGGGCAGTACCGGTATGACCGCATCTGGATCGCCGAGGAGGACGGCCGCGTCATGGCCCGCGCCGTCTGGTGGAGCTTCGCCGGGAGCGACAAGCCGATGGCGCTCGACTGCGTCTATGTCGATCCCGCCGTCGAGGACCGGGTGGGGCTGGCCGCGGAGCTGCTCTCGCGCGCCCACGAGGTCTACGGCGTGCGCCCCGCTTACCACGTCTTCCTCCCGAACGGCTGGCGCGAGCGCCCGGCGGTCGCCGCGGCCATCGCCTGGCGGCAGGAGGCGGCGGCCCGCGCCGGGCTGACGTTCGAGCTGGAACGGCTGCGCTACGAGTGGACCCCGGCCGACCCGCTGCCCGAGCCCTCGGGCCGGCTGGTGTTCAGGGCGGAGGAGGACGACGAGGTCTTCGCTGACGCGTTCCGCCGGGTCGCCGAGGGCACCCTCGACCACGAGACCCGTGTCGCGCTGGCCACCATGGACCCGATGGAGCAGGCCAGGCAGGACGTCGAGGACTACAAGGAGATGCCGGGCGAGCGTTCGTGGTGGATGCTGGCCTTCACCCCGGACGGCGACCTGGTCGGCGTCGCGCTGCCCTCGGCCAACAACGGCGGCCCCGTGGTCGGCTACCTGGGCGTGGTGCCCGAGCACCGCGGCCACGGCTACGGCGACGACCTGCTGGCGGAGATCACCAGGTTCCTGGCCGGGCGGGGCGCGCAGCGCATCGCGGCGGACACGGACCTGGGGAACGTGCCGATGGCGCGCGCGTTCGAGCGGCTCGGGTATCGGAACTACTCGATCCGCCTGGTCCTCTCACCGGCCGAATAACCGCATAAATCGGGATTGTCGCTGGCTTCTGGAAGGATGCCAGCCATGTCTTCAGAGGTCACCTGGGTGGAGGCCGAGGGCGGCTATGGGCTGGCGCTTGACGGCGGCACGCTCATCTGCCGCAACGCGGCGGGCAGACGGCTCAAATCGGTCCCCAAGGCGGTCAAGGACGGGCCCGCGGCCGAGCAGCTCCTGGCCCTGCGCGACCACCTCGCCCGGCACGAGGCCGAGTGCCTGGCGACGGTGGAGTCCTGGATGCTCGGCGGCCACCCCGTCCCGTCCCCGATGATCGCCGCGCTCTGGCCCGATCCCGCCTGGCGCGAGGCGCTCACCGACCTCGTCGTCCTGCGCGGCGAGGAGCCGGGGCTGCTCAGGGACGCCGGGCAGGACGGCCGGCTCGGCGTCGTCGACCTCGACGCCGAGACCACCTGGCTGGAGCCGGGCCCGGTGCTGATCCCGCACCCGGTGCTGCTGGCGGACCTGGCCGACCTGCGCGAGTTCGCCGCGGAGCTGGGCGCGGCCCAGCGCGTGCCGCAACTGGCCCGCGAGGTCCACCACAAGGGCGCCGCCCAGCCCGACTACGCCGGCGGCCGCTTCTCCGAACTGCGCCACGCCACCGCCCGCGCCGCGCGCTTCGGCTTCCGGGTGCGGGGCGGCTATGCCGTCTGCCCGGTCGTGGAGTCGGGCCGTCCCGTCCAGGCCCGCTACTGGCTGGGCGACGAGGGCCCCGACTACGAGGCGTACACGGGGGACCTGATCTGGGTCGGCGCCGACGAGCGCCCGCTCGACCCCGCCGACGTCGGCCCGGTCGCCTGGTCGGAGGGCGTGCGCATGGCCGAGCTCATCTACGCGGGAAGGATCACCGACGGTGACTGACGACCTCCTCCTCGACGCCGGACTCGCCCCGGCCGGTGCGGAGGGCGGCCAGGCCGTCCACGCCCGCGCCTACATCCACCCCGCCCTCGGCGAACGCCCGGTGATCCGCCTGGTCGGCGAGACGACCGCGCCCGGCGAGGACCGCGCGATGGCCTTCCTCGGGTACGGCGAGCCGCACGTCAGCCCGCCCCTGGCGACCGGACACCGCCGGGGCCTCGGCTACCCGGCGTGGGCCCTGGTCAACGACCCGGACGGCGCCAAGGCGGCACTGGCCGCCGTCACCGGGATGGAGCGCGCCGCCCGCCTGGCCGCCGCCCGTCCGGGAGCCGCCGCCGACGCCTACGCGGAACTGGCCGGAACCCTGCCACGCCCGCACCTGCCGAGCTTCTGGGAGCAGGCCGGGCGCACGTTCATCGCGGCCGGGCACGGCGGGCAGGCCGCGGTGATGTTCGGCCGGGCCCGCGAGGCCGAGGCCACCTACGCGCTGCCCGTGGACGAGGCGGCCCGCCGGGCGGTGTTCCTGGAGTACGCCCTGGCCGGGGCGCTCCCGGTCAAGGCGGTCAACGCCTACGTCGGCGAGCTGGGCGAGCGCTACGAGCCGCGCCGCGCCTACGACGAGCTGTTCGAGCTGGCGGTCCGGCGCACGCTGGGCGGCCTGCCGCCCTGGAGCGACCTGCCCAAGCAACTGCGCAAGCTGGCCAGGGCCGCCAAGCTCGACCTCGCCGCCGAGGACGAACGCCTCATCACCACCCTGCTCGCCGCCCCGGCGATGAAGCGGGCCCGCCTGCCGTTCTGGAAGCACTACCGCGCCACCCTGCTCGCCCAGCCGCACGCGGCGCTGCTGGAGGTCTTCCCGACCGCCTCCGGCGTCGACGAGTGGTGGCTGGAACTGCTGCTGGAGTCGGGCGCGCTGGAGACCGTCACGGCGTCGTGGCTGTCGCGGCAGGTGGCGCACCTCAAACGCGACTGGGGCTCCGACCCCGGCTCGCCGGTGCTGCTGGACCTGGTCACGCGGGCCGCGGGCCGGCTGGCCGCGGAGGGCGAGCCGGTCCGGCTGGAAGGGGGCGTGGCCTGGCGGACGAGGATGCTCGACCCCGACCTGCTCGACGCGTGCCTGGCCGCCGGGGTCCCGGTCGCCGACCCGCGCAGTGAGGCCGTCATCCACCTGGGCAGGTGGCTGATGAACGGACGGGTCCGCGACCTGGCCGCCGTCGCCGCCGACCCGCGCTTCGCGCCCCTGCTGGAGCGGGCCGTGGGCGACCACCGCGAGCTCGGGGAACTGATCGACATCCCGCTGCTGCGGCCGATGGTCCACGCCTGGCTGCTGGACCGGACGCGGGCGGCGGGCTCCGGCGGGCTGCTGGACGCGCGTTCGGCGCTCGACGACCTGGAGAAGGCGCTCACCGGCCCCGTGCTGGCCGCCTTCGACGGGCTGCGCGAGGCGGTCGAGGGCATCGACTTCGCCGTGCCGCTGCGCCGTACCGTGCGGGCGGGGGTGTATGACGAGCTGGGCTGGGACGCCTACGACGCGGCCCTGGAGGAGCTCGGAGACGAGGCGCGCATCACCGCGAGCTGGCCCGTGCTGACCGTCTTCACCGCCGCCAAGGCCATCGCGCTCGGGCCGGGCGGCCGGGTCGCCGAGCACGACCTGCGGGTGCCGGCCGGATCGTCCCACCTCGAGGTGCTCTATGCCGGGGGCGCGTTCCGCGTCGCCTGGGGCACGCACGAGTCCCGCTCGTTCTACTGGTCGTCGGCGCCCGCCGAGATCCACCAGAAGGACGGCTGGTACTACCACCACGAGCACCGCGGCGGCCTCGGCTACACCTTCCTCACCCCCTCGGGCGGGCGGGTCACCGGCCGCAAGGCCCTGCACCCCGGCGACCGGCGCTTCGAGCTCGACGAGACCGGCCGCATGCTCTGGGACGGCGACACCTTCTGGACGCAGCCCGAGGCGTGGCGGCCGGTGCTGCGCGAGCTCGACCCGGCCGCGGGACAGCTCGGACGGGCCAGCCTGCCGGCGTTCCTGGAGGACGCGCCGCCGCCGCCCGGCGCGGGCCTGCGCCTGGACGGCTGCTCGCTGGCCCCGCTGCCGGACGGACTGGAGCACACGCCGCTCGGCCGAGGCGAGAAGACGCTCGGCTTCCGCGTCCACGCGGCGGGCGGCGACTACACCTACGCCAACGCCGACGGCCGCGGCGGCAGCGCCAACCTGCCCGCGACGCCCTGGGCACTGCTCGACCTGCCCGGCCGCGAGGAACCCCTGCTGCTGCTCGGCACCGGGGCCACGGCCATGCTCGCCGAGCCGGACGGGACGCTCCACTGGGACGTCACCACGGGCCGCGACCGGTGGAGCAACGCCAGAGGCGCTTGCGAGGGCACCGCCCTGGTGCCGTTCCAGGCGTTCTGGCACCATCTGGCGCCGCGTGATCCGGAGGGCTCCGCCGTACTGCGGAATCTGTCGGAGGAGGACGCGCGGGCGCTCATGACGGGCAGCGCGCCCGCCGTGACGCACGAGCGGTTGCGACGCGGCGTGGCAGGACTGGCGCGGCAGGCCAGGGACCTGGCCGCGCGCCGCGACGAACTGCTCACCGGCGCCGCCGCCGACCCCGGCCTCATCCCCGGGCTCGACGACGACGAGCTCGCCAAGGACCTGTCCGGCCTGGTCAACGGCCAGGGCCTGCTCACCTACGGGGCGGGCAGGCAGATCGCCTTCACCGTCGCGTTCCTGGCCGGCGAGGTGCCGCCCGAGGCGGTCAAGAGCGGCATGCCCGGCAGCTATCACGACTGGACCGACCTGATCGGCCGGCTCGGCGGCCTCGCCGTCCGGGCGCTCTCGCCCGCCACGCCGCGGCCGCGCAGGGCCGCGATCCTCGCGCTGCTGGAGCTGTGGTCGCGCTCGCGGCTGGCCGAGCCCGGCCTGCGCCGCGGCGTCGCCGACGTGGCCGGCCCCACCGGCCACCTGACCGCCGGCGGCGCCCACCTCGCGCTCGACCTCACCCCCGACTGGTCGGGCATCTACCAGGCGCGGCGGCGCAGGTTCATCGAGTACGGCACCGCTCCCCGCGCCGGCGAGGTCCTGGACGTCTCCGCCGAACTGCCCACCGGCTGGGCCACCCCGGGCACCCTGTCCGCCTTCGTGGACCGGCTGCGCGCGCAGGGCCCAGCCGAGCACGACCCGCAGGCCGTCGAGCTGCTCTGCGCGGAGACGGGCCTCGGCCGGCCCGCCGCCGCGCTCCTGATGGCCGGGCTGCCCGGCCTCGACACCTGGGGCAGGGACTTCCTCGACGCCGAGACCTTCGAGGTCCTCGACCTGAAGCCCGCCGAGGCCGCCGTCGCCCGCGACGAGCTCAGGTCGCTCACCCTCCAGGAACGCCGCGACCTGCTCGACGCCGCCGTCCCCGCCGACCCGTGGGACCAGAAGGCGCTCGCCCGCGGCCTCGCCGAGGCGTGGACCGCCCGCTTCGGACGGCGGGCGCGGGTGCCGGAGGAGACCGTGGCCGCGGCCAGAACCCTGCCGCTGCGGCTGCCCGCGGTCAGGTCGCTCGGCGTCCTGACCGACCCGTCGATGGCCGTCGAGCTGAGCCGGGACCACGACACCTGGCTGACCGGGGGCTCCTACCACGAGAAGGTCGAGCCCGTCGCCCTGAACGACCTGCTCGCCGACCTCGCGCTCGCGCTGCCGTGGGCGTATGCCACGCTGCCCGGCGGGCATCCCGTCCGCGCGGGCCTGCCCGCCGCCCTCGATCTGGTACGGCGCCGCCTGAACCACCCGGGGCTGCTCCTGTCCGGCGGCCCGATGGACGCCAAGGGTTTCACCGGCGAGCCGTACCAGGGGAGACTGGAGGAGTCGGTCGGCGCCCTCGACGACGGCCTGACCATCCTCGTCACCCACGGCCAGACCTTCTTCCGCCCCGCGCTCCTCGGCGACGACGCACGCTCCCGGCTGCAACTGTCGCTGGAGACGCCCTGGGACAACCGGACGCCGGCCGCGCGGCTCGTCGAGCTGCTCCGCTCGGACGGCTACACCCGGATGGCCGAACGGACCCCGCTGCTCGAAGCGGGCCGCTGGGAGGCCGACCCCAGGGCCGGTGCACCGGACGTGGTGGCCGCCGCGGCCGGCCATCTCGGCCTGGACGAGGACGCCGCCGTCCTCTACCTGCAACTGCTCACGCTCCTCGAACCCACCGACCGCAACGTCCGCACCTGGAACGACTGGACGCCCGCCCGGCACAAGAAGGCCGCCGCCGTCCTGGCCGAACGCGGCCTGGTCATGGCCGCCAAGCGTGAACGCGCGGGCCGCGGCCTCTTCCTGCCCGGCGGCTGGACCAAGGGCAAGGCGCCCGACCTGCCCGCGGAGACGTGGAAGCTGGAGACGCTCTATCCGCTCACGCTCGCCCGCCGCCTGCCGGAGACGTCGCTGCCCGAGCTGTTTGAGCGGGCGTGGCAGCACGTGCGCGACGGGAAGGGACCGCGATGAGCCTGCCCGCGCAGGTCGAGCCCGCCGAGGTCCGCCACGCGGAGGAGCTGGAGCACCTGGCCGCCCGCCCCGGTCCCCGCCCGCCCGGCTGGCGGCTGACCCCCTCGGCCGTCGTGGACTTCGTCATGGGCGACGGCCGCCGGGTCAGCCGCAAGTTCGTCGGCGAGCGGGCGCTGGTCGAGCGGGCCGTGGTCACGCTCGCCTCCGAGCGCGGCCTGCTGCTGGTCGGCGAGCCGGGCACCGCCAAGTCCATGCTGTCGGAACTGCTGGCCGCCGCCGTCAGCTCCGCCAGCGAGCGGGTCGTCCAGGGCACCGCCGGCACCACCGAGGAACACCTGCGCTACGGCTGGAACTACCGCCTCCTGCTGGCGGAGGGCGTCAGCGGCCAGGCGCTCGTGCCCTCGCCGATCCTGGCCGCCATGCGCGCCGGGGCCGTGGCCAGGGTCGAGGAGATCACCCGCTGCCTGCCCGAGGTGCAGGACGCGCTGGTGTCGGTGCTGTCCGAGCGGCGCATGGCCGTGCCCGAACTCGGGGCCACCGAGTACGCCGCCCAGGGCTTCAACGTCATCGCCACCGCGAACCTGCGCGACCGGGGCGTCTCCGAGATGAGCGCGGCGCTGAAGCGGCGCTTCAACTTCGAGGTCGTGCCGCCCATCGGGACGCTCGCCGACGAGGTCGCGCTCGTCCGCACCCAGGCCGCGGCCGCCCTCGCCCGCGCCGGAGCCACGCTGGAGGTCGACGACGCGGTCATGGAGGCTCTGGTGACGGCCTTCCGCGACCTGCGGCTCGGGGCTGCCGAGGAGGGCTGGCCGGTCGAGCGGCCCAGCGCGGTGATGAGCACCGCGGAGGCGGTGGCGGTGGCCGGGTCGATGGGGTTGCAGGCGGCGTACCTGCCGGTGCCGGATCCGCTGTCGTTGCTGCCGGGGTATCTGCTGGGGGTCGTGCGGAAGGACGACCCGGACGATCAGGGCAAGTTGCTGGCGTACTGGGACACGACGGTGCGGCGGCGGGCCGAGAGCGGGCCGCGGTTGTGGCGGCGGCTTTACGAGCTGCGCGATGCGTTGTCCGGTGGGCTGTGAGGGAGCTTGAGGATCTGGTCGCCGGGCGGGAGCCGTATCTGATCGGGGTGCGGCATCACTCGCCGGTGCTGGCTTCGGCGGTGCCGTACCTGCTGGAGGCGGTGCGGCCGCGGGCGGTGCTCGTCGAACTGCCCGGAGAGCTGCAGCCTTGGCTGGGCTGGCTCGGCTCGCCCGCCACCGTCGCGCCCGTGGCGCTGGCGGTCGCCTCGGACTCGGGGGAGCGGCTGGGGTTCTATCCGTTCGCGGACTTCTCGCCGGAGCTGGCGGCGGTGCGGTGGGCGGTCGCGAACGGGGTGCCCGTGCACGCCATCGACCTGCTCACCGGGCTGTCCGGCGACACTCCCTCCGGGTCGCTGGTGCCCGCCCTGATGCGGCGGGCCGGCGTGGACGACCATGAGGAGCTGTGGGACCGCCTTGTCGAGACGCCCTCCTACGGGGCCGAGCCCGGCCGGATCCGCCGCGCCGCCCTCGCCGTCGGCTGGGCCATGCGGGAGGACGCCGGGGTTGTCTCGGAACGGGATCTGGTCAGGGAGGCGTGGATGCGCCGCCGGATCGCCGAGATCGGACCGGCGGGGGCGGCCGTCATCACCGGCGCCTTCCACACCCCCGCCCTGACCTTCCCCACCACCCACGAGCCGCCCACCGGGCCTGAGCCCGCGCCCGTACTCCCCGCGGCGCCGGGGGACGTGGTGACCGCGCTGGTGCCCTACGGGTTCGAGCTGCTCGACTCGCGATCCGGTTACCCGGCGGGCATCAGGGACCCGGAGTGGCGCCAGGCCGTCCACCTGGCCGAGGGCGCGCCCGCCGCCGTGGAGCGCGCCGCCGCCGAGGTGATCGCGCGGATCTGCGCGCAGTTGCGGCGCGACGGGCACGTGGCGGGCGTCCCCGACGCCAAGGCCGCGTACGGCATGGCCCGCGACCTGGCCGCCCTCCGCGGCCTCCCCGCCCCCGGCCGCCGCGAACTGGTCGAAGCCCTCCAAAGCGCCCTGGCCCAAGGTGAGCCCCTCGGCCGCGCCCGCGCCGTGGCCCGTGCCGCCGAACGTGTCCTCGTCGGCACCCGCCGCGGCCAGGTCGACCCCGCCGCCCCGCGCTCCGGCCTGCTGACCCACGTCGAGGAACTCGTCGCCGACCTGGGCCTGCCCGGACCGGGGGAGCCCGAGGCCGTGCTGCGCCTGGACCCGCACCGCTCACCCCTCGACCGGCGCCGTCACCTCGCCCTCAGCCGCCTGTGCGCCCTGGACGTCGGTTACGCGGAAGAACGTCCCATGACCGGTGTCGGCGGGGCCGACACGCTGGGCCGTTCGTGGACGGCCCGCTGGCGTCCGCTGACCGAGGCCACCCTGGAACGGGCCGCCGTCTACGGCACCACCCTCGCCCCCGCCGCGGAAGGCCACCTCCGCCGCGCCGCGGTTCAGTCCGGCCGGCTCCCCGACATCCTGGACAAAGCCACCGAATGCGGCCTGCCCGAGCTGACCGCCGAGCTGGTGACCCGTTTGGCGAAGGATTTCATCCCCGTGGCCGGGCCCGCGGACCTGGTGGCCTGCCACCGTCTCCTCTGCCGCCTCGCCGCCCTGCCCTCCCCGCCTCCCGGCCTGCACGAGGCGACCGAACTCGTCCTCACCGCCGCCGTCGCCGCCGTCGAGGGCCTGTCCGGGATGACCCGCCACGAGGACGCGGCCCTGCTCGGCGAACTGATCCGGCTCGTCCCCGGACGCGCCCGCCTGACATGGACGTTGCGCCGCATGGCCGAGCAGGGCACTTCTCTGGCCCAGGGCGCCGCCGCCGCTGCGTTGCTGGTCACCGGCACCACCACCCCCGCCGCGTTGTCAGTACGCCTGGCCGCCTGGGCCGACTCCGCCGCACCTCCGACCCCGGAGCCGCCCAAGGAGCGGACCGGAGCGGAGGCGGGGGCCGTGGTGGCGGGGCGGGTGGCGGGGGTGGTGCTGGTGGCCGGGCCCCTGCTGGAGGCATCGGCCGAACTGCTGGCCCCGCTCGCCGAGCGTGTCGAAGCCTGGGACGACGCCGGTTTCCTGGCCCGGCTGCCCGCGCTGCGTGACGGGTTCGAGGCGTTGTCCCCGGCCTCCCGCCAGCGCCTGCTCGACAGCCTCGGCCTGGACGCCGACCTGACCCTCCACGCCCCGGCCGGGGACCTCGCCGCCTGGGCCGCGGCCGACGAGGCGGGGCGGCTGGCCGTACTGGAACTGGACCCTGCGATTTTGGACGGCGCGCCCGGCGAGGCCGCGGACTCCGCGCCCGGTGAGGTCGCGGACTCCGCGCCCGGCGAGGCTGCGGACGGCGCTCCCGGCGAGGTCGCGGACGGTGGGATTGCCGCGCGGGGCCCGGTGGGGGCGGACCGTGGGGGGCGGATCTCGCGGGTGGATCGGTGGCGCATGGTGCTGGGGCGGGAGGCGGAGCGGCTGGAACCTTCCGCCCAGGTGGTCGCGCGGGCTCTGGACGACCTCTACGGGGCGGGGACGGGAGAGGGGGCCGAGGGCGGCGGCGCGGGCCGGCCGTATCCGTCCGCGCGGGAGTGGGTGGAGGAGCTGGAGGTGCTGTTCGGGGCCCGGGTGCGTGAGGAGGTCGTGGCGCGGGCCGCGGCGCGCGGGCGGGTGGACGCCCTCCTGGCCCTGGACCACGACCGGGTCACCGCGGACGTCGGCCTGCTCGAAGGGATGCTGGCCCTGGCCGGAGCGCTGCCCGAGGCGCGGCTGGCCCGACTGCGCCCGCTGGTGGCGAGGGTGGTGGCCGAGCTGACCGAGAAGCTGGCCCGGCGCATGCGTCCGGCGCTGACGGGGCTGACCACACCGCGGCCCACGTACCGTCCCGGCGGACCCGTCGACCTGCACAGAACCCTGCGCCGCAACCTCCACACCGCCCGGCTCACCGAACGCGGGCCGGAGGTGGTGGTCGAGCGTCCCGTGTTCAGGACCCGGGCGCGGCGGGGCGCCGACTGGCACCTGCACCTGTGCGTGGACGTGTCGGGCTCCATGGAACGCTCGACCATCTACGCCGCACTGGTCGCCGCCGTCCTGCACGGCGTTCCGGCACTGAGCGTACGCTTCGTCACGTTCTCCACCGAGGTAGCCGACCTGTCCGACCGGGTAGCGGACCCCCTGTCCCTGCTGCTGGAGGTGTCCGTGGGCGGCGGCACCGACATCGGCGCCGCCCTGCGCTACACCCGCGAACGCCTCACCGTCCCCCGCCGCAGCATCGTCGCCGTGGTCAGCGACTTCGACGAAGGGGTGTCGGTCGGCCGCCTCCTGTCCGAAGTGCGCGCCCTGGCCGGATCCGGCGCCCACCCCCTCGGCCTGGCCGCCCTGGACGACCAGGGCAAACCCGTCTACAACCGCGCCATCGCCGAACAGGTGGCCGCCGCCGGAATGCCGGTCGCCGCCCTGTCCCCGTCCGAGCTGGCCGCCTGGATCGCGGAGCGGGTGCGCGGATGAGACCGGAGGTGGCTCCCGCCGTCCTGGCCGCGGCCCTCGCCGCCGCCCCCGCCCGGGTCATGAAGCGCCTCGACGCCGCGCCGGGCGCGGCGGAGAGCTGGCAGTGGCGTCCCGAAGGCGGCGAACTGCACGTCTGCACAGGCCAGGAGACGGTACGGCTGCCGCGCGAAGGCATCCTGACCGACCTGGCCCAGATCACCTGCACCTGCCTGCTGACCCCGCGCTGCCTGCACACCCTGGCCGTCCTGAGCGCCCTGCCCGTTGCCGCCCCGCCCGGGCCCTTCGCCGGGCCGGGCGACACACCCGCCGCTCCCAGCTCCACACCAGCGCCGAACCCCACACCCACCCACCCGCGCGCCACACCCACCGCCCCGTGCGCGATGCCCACCGGCGCCGGCGACAGACCTGCTGGCCCGAGCGACGCCGTCGGAAGTGACCAAGCGCGCTCGGAAGGTGAGGGGCCGGAGGCGAGAGGTCCAGGCGCAGCGGGAGCGGTGGGGACGGCGTGGGAGGCTGGGGCGGAGGTGCTGGCGACCGGGGTGGCCCATGCGGGCGCCGCCGCCAGGGAGCGGCTGCTGCGGGCGGCCCATGCCTGCGCCGAGGACCGGCAGCCCACCCTGGCCAGGCTGGCCACCGCGGTGGCCCAGGGTGTTCATGACGTGGCGGCCAAGCGGCCGGAGTTCGAGCTGGCACGCTATGCCGAGGACCTGGCCGAACTGCTCAGGACGGCCTGGCGAGCGGACGACGGGCCCGCCGCCCACGACGACGGGCCCGCCGCCCGGGCCGGCGGGCTTTCCGCCCAACCCGGCAGGCGGCGCTACGAACCCCTCCCGCCGCTCATCCTGCAGGGTCTGTTTACCGAGCCCGTCGTCACCGCCTCCGGCTACGCGGGCGTCGTGACGTGGCTGGCCGACGACGCGGGCCGCCTGTTCAGCGTCGCTGACGTGGTACCCGGCGGCGCGCAACGCACCGCCGCCGCCTACCGCACCGCGGTCCGCTTCGGCGGCCTGGCGATCTCGCCGGAACGCCTGGGCCGTACCAGCGTCTTCGCCCAGAACGCCGCGGCCGGCGACGATGGAAGGCTCAGCAGCACCAAGGACACCAAGGCGGCGATCCACGGCGAATCCGCCTGGACAGCAGACTTGTGGACAGAACCCCCGGCAGCCCAACTGGAGAGGGCGCTGCGCGGCGAGCGGGGCGGCCTGATGTTCCTCGACGCCGAGCTGGAGGGCCGCGAGCTGCGCACAGCCGCCGAGCCGGAGGGGCGCGACCTGCGCGCCGCCGCCCTCACCCTGACCGCCACCGGCGCCACCCCCACCGCCGAGGCCAACCTCCGCAAACTTGGAGGAAACGGCCCGCGCAGGGTGATCGTCCGCGTGGCCAGGGAGCACCCGGGCGTGGTCACCATCCTGGCCGCCGACCAGCGCGACCTGTCCTTCGCCGACCTCCCGGGCCCGGCAGGCGAGCCGCTCCCGCCCAGACCGGCCCGCCCGGCGACCCCGCTCACCCCGCTGCGCCGCGTACTGCACCGGGTGGCCATGGGCGGACGGGGGACCGCGGGCCCGACAGCCGCCGCCACGCTCGCCGTCACCGCCGCCCGCCTGCGCCGCGACGGGCTGCCCACGGCCGCCGTCCTCCTGGAGAACCTGTCCCGCCGGGCCGCCGCCGTCCGGCGCACCGTGACCGGCGAGTCGCTGCCGGAACCGCCCGGCGAGCTGGCCCGCGCCTGGACGGCCGCCATGGCCTACGCCGAACGCGCCGACGAGGACCTCACCCTCCGCCTCTGGCAGGCGCGGACCTGACCGGCGAGAAGGACTAGGAGGCCAGGCGGCGCCGGATGACCAGGTCGTTCAGCGCGTCGTGGGTCGTGGCGGTCTCGGGGAGTGCGGAGGCGCTCTGGGCCTCCTGGAGGGCGGCGGTCATCCGGGCCACGTCCTCGCCCACCCCCTCGATCGGCGGCGCCGCCCCGTGCTCGGCCTCCCGCTTCACCTCCACCAGTTCGGGCAGGTAGGCGGGGCCGTATGCGAACAGCCGGGTGAGGTCGGCCACCAGCTCGCCCGCGCGCATCAGATGCGTGCCCGTGGCCAGCACCCGGAAGGTGTAGAGGAGCGGCTTGAGCTCGCCCGTCTTCTCGAACAGGCGCCACTGGGTGCGGGCGAAGCCGAGGTAGTGGTGGGCGTGGTGGCGGGTCAGGCAGCCGGGCGCGAGCGCGGTCAGCTCCGCGTGCGCCGGTGAGGTGGCCACGACCAGCGGGGACAGCAGTTGTTCGAGCACGTAGCCGTTGCGGTTGAGCAGCAACCGGCAGAACTTGGCCAGGTCGTGCGTCACCAGGTCCACCTCGACCGCCTCGCGCGTCCAGGTGCGGTCGAGCGTCTCGGGACCGGTGCGCAGCCCGACGACCTCGCGCAACGGCAGCACGTGCGCGCCGCGCAGGTCCACGTCGGAGTCGCGCGAGGGGAACCCGTAGAGGTGCGCGCCGCTCACGGTCGCGAACACCAGCGGGTACGGCTGCTCGCCCGGGATCTGCGGCAGCCAGCCGGGCAGGTTCACAGGTGGGCCTTTCTGACGTCCAGCAGGAACTCCTCGACGGCCGCGCGGTCGGGCTTGGCGGGCAGCACGCTGTGCGCGGCGGCCAGCTCGCCCGCCAGCCTCTCCCGCCACGCCGCCACCTCCGCCCACGCGACCTCGCCCCGCTTGACGGCCAGCAGCCGCTCGCGGTCCTGGCCGACCTCGATCACGAGCTCCCCGTGCCGCACGAGGTCGAGGCCGCAGCGCATGAGGCGGATCATGTGCATGGCCTGCTTCCACTTGGGCGCGGCGGGGTCGAGGCGGCGGAACTGGGCCTCGGCATACCCCCAGAACGTCTGGCGGGCCCGCTCGGACAGGAAAGCGCGCCGCATCCCCCGCAGCCGTTCGCCGAACGGGGTGATCACCTCGACGAGCGGCGTCCACAGGCACTCCAGCACGGTCGGATTGGCCTCCAGCGCGAGCACGCAGAAGCGCTCCACCTCCCACGAGAACTGCTCGGGCAGCGGACCGTCCCGATGGGTGGGCGGCTTGTCGAGCCGCCAGAACGCCTGCGTCGGCGCCACGAACACCCCTCGGCGATCGGTGTCCGACCCGGCGACATCCAGCCCATAACCCCGCGACCCCACCACCACCGACAGAATCAGATCATCCCCCAAAACCGACCCCCTTTTCTCCTTGCAGACCGTATCCACCCAGCTCCCCGGTTTGCCGCCCCTTTTCCGGGGTGCTGTCGGTCTCGGGCCTTTCCGTCCAGGACTTTCTGTTACGGCAAGCCGTCCAGACCGCCTCCCGCCGTCGCCCTGCCGCCCTGTCACTTTCACGCTCCCCGGGCAGCGCGGGTGCTCGCCGCGACGGCCGCACGCTTGACCACCCAACTGGGCAAGGGTGCGGCCGTCACGGGGCCGAGCCCGCGCGCCCGACGAGCGTGGAAGGCGTGGAACCCGGCTGGGGTCGGTGGGAGGTGGCTGGGACGGCTTGCCGTAACGGAAGGCCGGACGGAGAGAACGTGAACAAAGGCCCACCGAACCGCGGCACGAGAAGTGGGGAAGCGGGTTGATCGGGGAGTGGGGGACTGGTGGGATCGGGGGGTGGGGTTTGATGAGGTGTATCGGCGGAGCATCGAGCAGCCCGAGCGGTTCTGGGCCGAGGCGGCGCAGGGGATCGAATGGGACGTGGCGCCCGAAACGGTCCACGCCGACGGGCGGTGGTTCGCGGACGGGTGGCTGAACACCTGCCACAACGCGCTCGACCGGCACGTCGCCGGCGGACGCGGTGAGCAGGCGGCGCTCGTCTACGACAGCCCGGTCACGGGAACCAAACGGACCTACACCTACCGGGAGCTGCTCGGCGAGGTGGCGCGGACCGCGGGCATGCTGGCCGGGCTCGGCGTCGGCCGCGGCGACACCGTGGTGATCTACATGCCCATGGTCCCCGAGGCCGTCGTCGCCATGCTGGCCTGCGCCCGGCTGGGGGCGGTGCACTCGGTGGTGTTCGGCGGGTTCGCGGCGCCGGAACTGGCTGTGCGGATCGACCACGCGCGGCCCAAGGTGGTGCTGTCGGCCTCGTGCGGGATCGAACCGTCCCGCCTGGTGGAGTACAAGCCGCTGCTCGACGCCGCCCTCCACCAGGCCGAGCACCGGCCGGGCGCATGCGTGATCCTGCAGCGCCCCCAGTGCCGCGCGGAACTGGAGCCCGGCCGCGACCTCGACTGGGCCGAGGCCGTGAGCGCCGCCGAGCCCGCCGGATGCGTCAGCGTCCGGGCCACCGACCCGCTCTACGTCCTCTACACCTCCGGCACCACCGGCGTGCCCAAAGGCGTCGTGCGCGACAATGGCGGGCACGCGGTCGCGCTGCACTGGAGCATGGGCGCCGTCTACGGGGTCGCGCCCGGCGAGGTGTTCTGGGCGGCCTCGGACGTCGGGTGGGTGGTCGGGCACTCCTACATCGTGTACGCGCCGTTGCTGGCCGGTTGCACCACCGTCCTGTATGAGGGCAAACCTGTCGCAACCCCGGATCCCGGGGCGTTCTGGCGGGTGGTGGCCGAGCATGGGGTGCGCGTGCTGTTCACGGCGCCGACGGCGATCCGGGCCATCAAGAAGGAGGACCCGGCGGGGGAGTGGGTGGCGAAGACCGACCTTTCCGGTCTGCGGCATCTGTTCCTCGCCGGTGAGCGCCTCGACCCCGACACCTACCACTGGGCCGGGGGCCTGCTCGGCATCCCCGTCATCGACCACTGGTGGCAGACCGAGACCGGCTGGCCCATCGCCGCCAACTGCGTCGGCATCGAACAGCTTCCCCTCAAGCCCGGCTCGCCGACCAAGCCCGTGCCCGGTTACGACGTGCGCATCCTGGACCCCTCGGGCGCCGACTGCCCGCCCGGCGTGGAAGGCGCCGTAACGATCAGGCTGCCGTTGCCGCCCGGCTGCCTGCCCACGTTGTTCAGGGACGAGCGGCGCTTCACCGAGTCGTACCTGACCCGCTACCCCGGCCACTACCTCACCGGCGACGGCGGCTACATCGACGCCGACGGCTACCTCTACGTCATGGGCCGCATCGACGACGTCATCAACGTGGCCGGGCACCGCCTGTCCACCGGCGCCATGGAAGAGGTCATCGCGGCCCACCCGGACGTGGCGGAATGCGCGGTGATCGGCGTCGACGACCCCCTGAAGGGCCAGTTGCCCATGGGCTTCGTAGTCCTGAAGGCCGGTGCCGAACGCGACCCCGCCGACCTGGAACGCGAACTCGCCACCATGATCCGCGACCGCATCGGCCCCGTGGCCGCCTTCCGCCGCGCCCTGGTCGTGACCCGGCTCCCGAAGACCCGCTCCGGCAAGATCCTCCGGGCAACCATGCGCGACATCGCCGCCGGCCGCCCATACCGCACCCCGTCCACCATCGAGGACCCCACCGCCCTCCAAGAAATCACCGACGCCCTCTAACCACCCCCACCCCCCGCCCGCCCGGCCTGCCCCACCCGCCCGGCCCCCGGTCCGCCCGGCCCCCCAGCCCCCGGCCTGCTCTCCCCGCTCAGCCTGGCTCCGCCCACGCGGGCTGCCGGCCCGCCCCGGCCCCCGGGCCCGCTCTCCCCGCTCGACCGGGCTCCGCCCGCGTGGGCTGCCCGGCCTGACTCCGCCCGCCCCGCCCCGCCCGGCCCGCCCCGGCCCCCGGCCGCCCCGGCCCGCCCGGCCCGCGCGGGCTGCCTTGCCTGACTCCGCTCGCCCTGGCTCTGTCCGCCTTGCCCGCTCCGCCCGGCTCTGCGGGCATCCACCGCCTCCGCCGCCCGGCCCGTCCTGGCCTGCTCGCCCCGCTCGGCCTGGCTCGCCCCGCTCGGCCTGGCTCCTTCCGCTCTGTCCGGTTCTGCGGGTATCCGACGGCCTCCGGGCAACCCCACATGCCTTCAGAGGAGTGCACGGAGGCCGGGGTGGGGTGGGTGGGGATAATTAGATGAAGGGTGAAATGTCGTGGCCCTAGGGTCGGGGGTATGGAGCAGAGTGTTGAGGTGAGGACGGACCGGCGGGCCATGCTGGCGGCCGGGGTGACCGTGGTGTTGTGGGCGTCGGCCTTTGTCTCGATTCGCGTGGCCGTACAGGATTATTCGCCCGGCGCGCTGGCGCTCGGACGGTTGCTGGCGGGGTCCATCGCGCTTGGTCTGATCCTGCTGGTGCGTCGGGAAGGGTTGCCCTCACGCAAGGCTTGGCCGGGGATCGCGGTGTCGGGGGTGTTGTGGTTCGGCGTCTACATGGTGGCGCTGAACTGGGGTGAGCAGCAGGTTGACGCCGGAACCGCGGCCATGGTCCTGGGGATCGGGCCGGTGCTGATCGCGTTGCTCGGCGGGTGGCTGCTCAGGGAGGGCTTCCCCCGGCGGCTGCTGGCGGGGATGGCGGTCTCGTTCGCGGGCGCGGCAGTGGTCGGGGTCTCGATGTCGGAGGGCGGCGCCTCGTCGGTGCTGGGGGTCGGGCTGTGCGTGCTGGCCGCCGTCTCGTGGGCGGTTGCGATCATGGCGCAGAAGCCCGCCCTCCGGTACGCCTCCGCCCTCCAGGTCACCGCCTACGGATGCATCGTCGGCACGATCGCCTGCCTGCCCTTCGCCGGGCAACTGGTCACCGAGGCGGCGAAGGCACCGCTGTCGTCCACGCTCAACCTGGTGTATCTGGGCGTGTTCCCGACCGCCGTCGCGTTCACCACCTGGGCGTACGCGCTGGCCCGGACCACCGCGGGCAAGATGGGCGCCACCACCTACGCCGTTCCCGCGCTGGTCGTGGCGATGTCCTGGCTGGTGCTGCGCGAGGTGCCCGGCTGGCTGACGTTCGCGGGCGGCCTGCTGTGCCTGGCCGGGGTCGCCGTCACCCGCTCCCGATCCAGCCGCTGACCACCCCAACCCCAACCCCAGGCGGTACGGCAAGCAAGGTCCACTCGGGCAACCCGGCAGGTCCAGGTCCCGGAAGCTCGCCATCGACGAGGAGCCTCGGTCCTGGAAGCTCGTTGCCTAAGGGTCCTGGGAATCTACCGTCAGGTCGGTAGGCACTTTGGTCCTCAGAGCTACCATCAGGTTGGTAGGTTCCCTGGTCCTGGAAACCTACCGTCAGGTCGGTAGGCGCTTTGGTCCTCGGAGCTACCGTCAGGTTGGTAGGTGCCTTGGTCCCGGGAGGTCAGGCGGGGGCGTGGTCGCCGGGCGGTCAGACGGTGCGGCGCGCTCCGGTCTTGGTCGCCAGCAAGCGGGTCACGGTAGGCGAGGCCCAGGCGGCGCCCAGCATGAGGCGCATCATGACCGGCAACGACGTCCGCCCCCGATCCCGCCGCACCGCGTTGACCAGCGCCCTGGCCACCTGAGCGGGGGTGACGGTGGGGATGAGGTCGGCGACGCGGGGGATGCGCTCCTCCGAGCCGGGATTGTTGGCGAAGTAGTCACTGGACACCTTGCCGGGGATGATTTCGGTCACCCCGACCCCGGTCCCGTGCAGGTCGGCGCGGAGGGCGGCGACCAGGCCGCGCAGTCCCCACCGGGCGGCGGTGTAACCGAAGGCCCCGGGCCAGGCGATCCGGGAGGCGGGCGAGTTGACGACGACGATGCGGCCGCTGCCCCGCCGTACCATGTCGCGGGCGAAGGCGGTGCTCACGTAGCCCGCGGCGAGGAACGGCACCGCGGCCAGCTCCCTGAACCGCTCGGGAGAGGTCTCGTCGGCGAACAGCCACAGCCCCGCGCCCGCGTTGTTCACGATGACGTCGGGGACGCCGACCGCGGCTTTCACGTGCTCGGCCATGGCGGTGACGGCCGCGGGATCGCCCAGGTCGGCGGGGAAGACGTGCGACTTGCCCAGCTCCGTGGCCAGGGCGTGGAGCCTGACCTCGTTCCTGGAGGTCAGGACCAGCCGGGCCCCGGCGCGGGCGAACTCCCTGGCCGTCTCCGCCCCGATGCCCGACGACGCGCCCGTCACCAGGACGACTTTGCCCCGCAGTTCCACCGCATCTCCCGAAAAATCGCCCGAAGTGGGGTCAGGATATCGGTCATCCGAAACTAGGGCGCGTCGTCCCTGGGCAGCTCGACGGTGATCGTCAGCCCGCCCTCCTCCCGGGGCCGCGCGGTCACCGTGCCCCCGTGGGCCTCGGCGATCACGCGCACGATCGACAACCCCAGCCCGCTGCCCCGGTCGGAGCGCAGCCGATCCCCGTGCAGCCGGCGGAACGGCTCGAAGATGGACTCCAGCTCGTACGGGGGTACCGGCAGACCCGTGTTCGCCACCACCAGCTCGACCTGCGACGACCGCTCCCGCGTCGTCACCCAGACCTCGCCGCCCTGGTGGTTGTGGCGGACCGCGTTCTCGACGAGGTTCTGCACGAGCCGCTCCACCAGCACCGCCTCGCCGCTGGTGGGCGCGGCGTCCAGCAGCCGGTGGATGCTCACCTCCGCCTTGGCGGCCTCGGCGGCCACCTGGTCGAGCACGTGCTCGGCCACGTCCATGAGGTCGAACGGCCGCCGGTCCAGCAAAGCCCGCTCGCCCTCGGCCAGCGCGAGCAGCCCGTCGATGAGCCGTTCGTGCCGGGTGTTGACCAGCAGCAGCGACTCGCCGAGCCGTTTGACGTCCTCGGTGGCGTCGGGACGGCGCACGGCCACGTCGACCAGGGTTCTGTTGATGGTCAGCGGGGTGCGCAGCTCGTGGGAGGCGTTGGCGACGAAGCGCCGCTGGCCGTCGAAGGAGCGCGCCAGGCGGCCCACCATGGTGTCGAACGTCCCGGCCAGCTCGGCCACCTCGTCACGCGGGCCCTCGTAGCCGATGCGCTCGGTGAAGTCGTGGCTCTGGGCCACCCTGCGGGCGGTCTCGGTCACCCGCGTCACCGGGCCCATCGCCCATGAGGCCGCCCGCCCGCCGGCCAGGAAGGCCAGGCCGGTCCCGACCGCCAGGCCGGTCAGGCCGATCAGGCGCAGGTTGGCCAGCGTGTCGCGGCGGTAGACCTCGTGGACCTGTATGGCCCGCGCGCGGGCGATCTCGTAGGGGGTGGAGAAACGGCCGAACTCGCCGGGGCCGTACTCGGAGGGCACGTTGACCGAGATGCGGGTCGGCGTCATCAGGCCGGTGCGGTAGGCGAGGCTCTGCTGCACGACGAGGTAGACCGTGACCAGCACGACCGTGCCCAGCAGGAGGAAGACCGCGGCGCAGGCCACGGAGATACGCAGGCGCATGTTCACGGGATGCGGTACCCCGATCCCGGCACGGTCTCGATGACCTGCGGCTCGCCGAGCTTCCTGCGCAGCTTCATCATCGTGGTGCGCACGGTGTTGGTGAACGGGTCGATGTGCTCGTCCCACACCTTCTCCAGCAGATCCTCGGCCGACACGACCGCGCCCCTGGCCCGCAGCAGCTCGGCCAGTACGCCGAACTCCTTACGCGCCAGCGGCACGTACCTGCCCTCGCGGAAGACCTGGCGGTGCGCCCACTCCAGCCGCACCCCCGCCCGCTCCAGCATGGGCGGGTCGGCGGGCCGGGCCCGGCGGCCGAGGGCGTGCACCCGCGCCACCAGTTCCTCGAACGCGAACGGCTTCGGCAGGTAGTCGTCGGCGCCCAGGGACAGGCCCGCCACCCGCGCCCGGATATCGCCGGAGGCCGTCAGCATGAGCACGCGCACCAGCGCGCCGTCGGCGACGACCCGCCTGCACACCTCGTCCCCGTGGACCAGCGGCAGGTCGCGGTCGAGGACGAGGACGTCGTAGGCGTTCACCGACAGCCGCTCCAGCGCCGACTCCCCGTCGTAGGCGACGTCCACGGCCAGCGCCTCGGCGCGCAGCCCCTCCGCGATCGAGTCGGCGAGCATGCGCTCGTCCTCGGCGATCAGCACTCGCACTCTTCCCCCTGATGATCTTAAACACCCGTAAGTCTGGTGATTGTCACATAACCTCCGCATAACCAGCCGGGCTTCGAAATGTCTGCCACTGGCCCGGAAATCGCCGTAGTATCCGGGCAAACCAGCATTTGGGGGCGCCAGTTGCCGGGACAGCCTGTGAGCGTGGTCATCGACCCAGCGGTCTCCGCCGAGACGGCCGGTATCCTGCGTGCGAACGCCCACCTGCTGTCCAAGATCCGCTTAGGCTGGCGGCCCGAGCCCGTGGCCAAGGAGCACGCGCGCAGGAACCCCTCCAGCCTGGTGCTCCTGCTGGCCACCCCGCCCATGATCGCGCTGGTGACCGTGCTGATGGAGTCGCGCGTGGCCCCGGCGGGCTTCGTGGTTCTCGGCGCCTTCGTGGTGCTGGTGCTGGTCAGGATGGCCGCCTTCAACGAGTCTCCGCCGGAGAGCAGGATCCACGAGCGCGTCGTCTACGAACGCGCCCGCTGGCACGAGGGCCGCTACCTGCTGCCCGAGGACTTCGACACCGAGGCGCAGGCGATCCTGGGCCGCGCCCAGGAGGCCATCGGGACCGTCCTGCGCTCCCACGTCAACGCCGAGGGCCTGCTCGACGACGTGCGCAACGCCATCATGCTACCCGCCCAGGAATGGGAGATCGCCCGCCTGCTGGCCAAGCTCTCCTCGCTGCGCACCGAGCACCGCGCGCTGCTCGGGCGCGGGGTCACGGCGGAGGTAGCCGAGGCGGTCGCGCCGCTGGAGCGCGCCCTCGACAGCAGCGAGGCCGCCGTCCTGGCGCGCGTGGAGGCCCTGGAGGGGTACGCGCGCCACGTGGCCGAGGCCGAGGCCGCCTACCACGCCCGCGGCCAGATCGAGGAACTGCGTGCCAGGCTGCCCCGTTACGAGGAACTGCTGGCCGAGTCGGGGGCGGACGCGCTGGCCGTACCCGAGATAGAACGGCTCGCCGAGGACGCGGGCCACCTCGAGCAGGCGTTGCGGCGGAGCGTGACATCCGCACACGAGGCGTTTCGCCATCTCGAAGGCTGACATTAGGACAGAACGTTACATAGGATCATTTACGTGCCCGGGCGTCAGGCGAAAGTGGTTGTCGATCCGACCGTTCCCGACCAGGCGGCGGAGCTGTTACGACAGCACCGCAAGCTTCTCGTGCGCATGCGCGGCGGCTGGGTCCCGCCGCACAAACGGCGCAGCATGGCCGCGCGCATCACCTACAAGATCATCCTGATCGCCATGGCGTCGTCGGCGACCGTGGCGGCGCTGGCCTTCTTCCGCGCCGCCCACTACACGACGTTCGCGTTCATCATGACCGGCGTCTCCTTCCTCATCCTGGCCTCCCTGCTCAAGCCCAATCCCGACGCCGAGGTGGAGAAGCAGCTCGACACCGAGCTCGACGTCTACGAGTGCGCCCGCCGCTATGGCGGCCGTTTCGTGCTGCGCGAGGACCTCGACGAGGCGGCGCGGGCGCTCATGCTGCGCGCGCACGCCGCCATCGACGCCGTCACCGAGTCGCGGGTCAACGTCGAGGGCCTGCTGGACGGCGCGCGCAACGCGGTCATGCTGCCCGCGCAGGAGTGGGAGATCGCCCGGTTGCTGGCCAAGCTGTCGGAGCTGCGCTCGGAACACCGCGAGGTCATGGCCGAGGGCGTCACCCCCGAGGTGCTCGCGGTCTCGGAACCGCTGGCCAAGGCGCTGCGCAGCAGCGAGCGGGCGGTGATCGACCGCGTCGAGGCGCTGGAACGCTACGCCGGGCACGTGCGCGACGCCGAGCGCGCCTTCCGCGCCCGCAGCCAGATCGAACGGCTGACCGCCAAGCTGCCCCGCTACGAGGAACTGCTGGCCGAGTCGGGCGCCGACGGGCACGCGGTCCCCGAGCTGACCGAGCTGGCCGACGACGCGGGCCGGCTGGAACAGGCCCTGCGCGACAGCGTCAGCTCGGCACACGAGGCGTTTCGTCACCTGGAAAGATGATCCGATGGCCGATGTCATCGTAGCTCCGGACGTGCCGGACCATGACGCCAACCTGTTACGCCGCCACGGGCCGCTGCTGGCCAGGATCCGCCGCGGATGGACGCCCCCGCCACGGGCCGCGGCGGGGCCCGGTTCCGATTGGCGGACACATCTCAGCCTGGGGGCGGCCCTGGCGCTCGTGCTGGCCGTCACAATCATCCACTCCGGCTTCGACGGCTTCGGGTTCGCGCTCGCCGTCACCGCCGTGATCATTCTGGTGACCGGGATCGTCCGCCGCGACCTCACCCCCGTGGAAGACGAGCGGGAGAGCGGGCAGCGGGAGCTGTTCGAGCAGGCCCGCTGGTACGAGGGCCGCTACGTCCTGGTCGCGGAGCTCGACGAGTCCTCCCAGCGGCTGCTGCGCAGGGCCGGTCAGGCGATCCAGGCCGTGCTCTGCTCCCGGGTCAACGCCGAGGGCCTGCTCGACGACGTGCGCAACGCGGTCATGCTCCCGGCCGAGGAGTGGGAGATCGCCCGGCTGCTGGCCAAGCTCTCCGCCCTGCGCGCCGAGCACCGCAGGACCGTCTCCACGGGGCTCACGCCCGAGGTCGAGGCGGTCGCCGCGCCGCTGGCCAAGGCGCTCGACAGCAGCGAGGCGGCCGTCGTGGCGCGGGTGGAGGCGCTGGAGCGGTACGCCAGGCATGTCGCCGAGGCCGAGCGGGCCTTCCGCTCCCACGGCCAGATCGAGGAGCTGCGGGGGCGGCTGCACCAGTACGAGGAACTGGTGGCCGAGTCGGGGGCGGACGGCTTCGCCGTACCGGAGCTCGATCGGCTGGCGGCCGACGCGGACAGCCTGGAGCAGGCGCTGAGGCGGAGCGTGCGCTCCGCCCACGAGGCCTTCCGCCACCTCGACCCGCGGGCCGAGCGGAAACTCGGCCCGCAGGCCGACCGGAGGCTCGGCACCGCCCGCGACCCGGACGAGCGGGACGGCTGATCCCGCGCTCAGCCCCTGCCGGCGCCCGCGGCGGCCTGCAGCAGCACGTCGGCCAGCGCGTCGGCGGCGTCCACCCGCCCCAGCTTGCGCGCCGCCTCCGCCATCGCCGCCCGCAGCGCCGGGTCGGCCAGCATCGGCATCAGCTCGGCCAGCAGCATGTCGGCGGTCGGCCGCGGCTCAAGCAGCGCGCGGGCGGCCCCGGAGGAGGCCAGGTAGGAGGCGTTCTTGCGCTGCTCGTCGCCCCCGGTCGGGATGAGCGGGACGAGCACCGCGGGCTTGCCCACGGCGGTCAGCTCGGAGACCGTCCCCGCGCCGCTGCGCGCCACGACCACGTCGGCGGCGGCGAACAGGTCGGGCAGCTCCGCGCCGACGTACGGCACGGGGTGGTAGCGGTCGGCCAGCTCGGGCGGCAGCGGCACGGCCCGCATCTGCTCGATCCACGCCGGGCCGCACTGGTGCACGATCTGCGCGTGCCGCAGCAGCACCGGCAGGCTCTCCGCGATCAGCGTGTTGATCTGCTTGCTGCCCTGGGCGCCGCCGGTGACGTAGATGAGCGGGACCTCGAAGGTCAGCCCGAAGTGGTCGTAGGCGGCGGCGCGGTCGCCGCGCAGCAGCTCGGGGCGGACCGGGTTGCCGGTCACGACCGCCTTGGAGCGGGTGGAGGCGGGCAGGTAGTCCAGCGACGACTCGTGCGAGAGCGCGATCCGGGTGGCGAGCCTGGACAGGATGCGGTTGGCGAGGCCGACCACGGTCGTCTGCTCGTGCATGACCAGCGGGCGGCGGATCAGCTTGGCCGCCACCCCGATCGGCACCGCGACGTAGCCGCCGGTCGACAGCACCACGTCGGGCAGGTATCTGGCGGCGTGCCCGACCGCCTGCGCGACGCCCACGGGGATGCGGAAGACGTCGGCGATGTTGGTGCCCAGCTCGCGCAGGTTGGGACGGCGGCGCAGCTTGCCCGTCGTGATCGCCTTGAACGGGATCCCGTGCTCGGCGGTGATCCTGGCCTCCAGGCCGTTGGCGGTGCCCACCCAGAGCACGTCGTGCGGCAACCGCCGCCGTTGCACCGCGCCCAGGGTGGTGAGGGCCGGGTACGTGTGACCGCCGGTGCCGCCACCGGTGATCAGGAGTCGCAGGGTTCGTGCCATGCGATCAGAGTATTGCCGCACAGCGGAAACCGGTGTGCCCCGTTGAGGAGTCCGGCGTGTTCATGGTGCGCGCGGCGACCCGGTAGCGGTTGCAGTAGGAGTCGTGGCACATGTACGAACCCCCGCGAATGACCTTAGCGGTGCCCGCCTCCGGACCTGTGGGATTTTCCGCGAGATCCTGCCATGAGGTGCCCCACCAGTCGGCCGTCCACTCCCACACGTTGCCCGAGACGTTGTAGAGCCCGTAACCGTTCGGCTGGAAGGTTTTCACCGGCACGGTGCCTTTGCTCCGCGCGCTCGGGAAGGGGCCCTCCCAGATGTTGCACCGGCGGCGCCCCTTGGGGGAGAGCTCGTCCCCCCACGGGTACTTCGCCCGCTCCAGCCCGCCGCGGGCGGCCTTCTCCCATTCGGCCTCGGTCGGCAGCCGCTTGCCGGCCCAGGTGGCGTAGGCGTTGGCGTCGTTCCACGACACGTGGACGACGGGATGGTTCTGCCGGTCGCCGACGGTCGAGCCCGGACCCTCCGGCGTGCGCCAGGCGGCACCCTCGACCCCGGCCCACCAGGGCGCCTGCGGCACCGAGGCGTCCATGATCCCGCCGGTGGCGAAGGGACGGAACACGAACGACCATCCGATGACCTCGGCCTCGGTGACGTACCCGGTCTCCTTCACGAACGTCGCGAACTGCGCGTTGGTCACGCACACCGGGTCGATGAGGAACGCCTCCACCCGCACCTCGCGCACGGGCCCCTCGCCGTCCTCCGGCCGCCCGTCCGCGTCGTCCCCGCCCATCAGGAACGGCCCGCCGGGGACCCGCACCATCCCGCGCGGCGCCTGCCGCCTGGGCGTCACCTCGATCTGGTACGGCACCGCCTCAGCATCCCTGCTGGGCCCGCAGCACGACTCCACCTCTACCCCTTCGCCCGTCCCGGTTTCCTAGGCAGGGTAGCCCCAGATTCCCCCGGGGGAGCCGGGGCGGGAGAGCAGGGCGAGACGATCACGCGGTCATCGATCCGATCACTTCCGCCTCCGCTTCGCCGTAAGGCCGCGTGGACCGGTAGCGTTCCAGCCATGCGACTCGGCGTTCTGGACATCGGCTCCAATACCGTCCATCTCCTCGTCGTGGACGCCCACCGCGGCGCGCGTCCCATCCCCGCCTACTCCCACAAGGAAGAGCTGCGCCTGTCGGAGCACCTGACCAAGGGCGACATGCTCTCGGCCAAGGGCGTCGAACGGCTCGGCGCCTTCGTCGAAGAAGCCCTGCAGATCGCCGAGGACAAGGGGGTGGAGGACTTCCTGGCCTTCGCCACCTCCGCCGTGCGCGACGCCGCCAACGGCGAGCAGGTGCTCGCCGAGATCGACGCGCGCTGCGGCGTCAACATCCAGATGCTCAACGGCCAGGACGAGGCCCGGCTCACCTTCCTCGCGGTGCGCCGCTGGTTCGGCTGGTCGTCGGGCCGCCTGCTCGCCTTCGACATCGGCGGCGGCTCGCTGGAGCTGGCCGGGGGCGTGGACGAGGAGCCCGACGTGGCGGTCTCGCTGCCGCTGGGCGCCGGGCGGCTGACCCGCGACTGGTTCACCGGCGACCCGCCGCCCCCCGCCGAGGTCCGCAAGCTCCGCAGGCACGTACGCGCCGAGATCGCCCGCACGGTCGGCGACATCGTCCGCTACGGCCAGCCCGACCGGGCGGTGGCCACTAGCAAGACGTTCAAGCAACTGGCCAGGATCGCCGGCGGCGCCCCCTCCGGCGACGGCCCCTACGTGTCACGCTCCCTGACCAGGGAGGCGCTGGCCGACTGGGCGGTCAAGCTGACCACCATGGATTCCGCCGCCCGCCGCCAGCTCCCCGGCGTCTCGGAGGGCCGGGCGGCGCAGCTCGCGGCGGGCGCCATCGTGGCCGACGCCACGATGGACCTGTTCGAGGTGGATCGCCTGGAGGTCTGCCCGTGGGCGCTGCGTGAGGGGGTCATCCTGCGCCGCCTGGACCTGCTCCCCAGCCGCGCCGTACGCACAAACGCATAAAGCGCTCTATACCGGGCATGTCATGGTGCCATGTTGACGATGCTCGGCATGGCCGCCTCCCTGACGATCACCCTCCTCCTGTGCTACCTGGCCGTTCTGGCCATCTCCGCGGTCACCCTCGTCGTGCTCGGCGTCATGGCCAGGCTGGGCTGACCCGGACCTTCTTCGGAAAGGTCACAGGGACAGCCCGGCCGCCCCGGCCTCGAAGCGCAGCCGCTTCTCCAGCGACACGACCGCGCCGTTCTCCTGCCGGTTGGTGAAACGCACGTCGTCGGCCAGAGCGCGCATGATGAGCAGCCCCCGTCCGCTCTCCGCGCTCTCCAAGGGCTCGCGGACCCGGTTGGGGTCGAAGCCTCCGCCGGTGTCCACGACCTTGATCACACACAGGTCGTCGTGGACGCCGGCGGTCACGGTGTACTCGTCGCTTGGCGCGGCGTGCCGTACGACGTTGGTGCACGCCTCGCTCAGCATGAGCTCGATGTCATCCCTGATCTGCGGCACGACGCCGAGAGATCGGAGCGTTCCGTCGAACATCTGGCGGATGAGCGGCACGCTCGCAGCGTCTCTGGGCAGTCTCAGCGCGATGGTCGCCTCCATGGCCGCACCATGCCCGGAACACCAGTGGTTATGCGTCCCTATGGTTCCAGGAGGCTGATCGCCACCTCCAGCGTGGCCTTCCTGCGCTCCTCGGGACTGGCGTCCACGTCCTGGGTCAGCCACAGGCCCGCGTGCAGGCTGAACATCGCCAGCGTGCGCCTGAGCCTGGTGGTCAGCGGGTCGCCGGGCTCGACGAGCTCGGCCACCACCTCCAGCATCTTCTCGCGCATCCGCAGGATCTTCGGGTGGTCGCGCAGCGCGGTCTGGTTGCGTTCGAGGAAGCGGGCGAGCTCGGCCTGGCGCGGCCGGTCGAGGCGCTCGGCGTAGCGGATGATCAGCTCGCGCCGCGTCTCGGGCGTGCGCGGCTGGCTCCGCAGCCAGTCCAGCAGCTCCTCGATCTCGGCCACCCGGTCGTCGGCGAGGCTCGCGACGATGTCGTCCTTCGTCTTGAAGTGGTAGTAGAGCGCGGCCTTGGTGACGCCGAGCTCCTCGGCGATCTCCCGCAGGGAGGTCGCCTCGTACCCCTGCTCGGTGAAGAGCCTGAGGGCGATCTGCTGGATCCGCGATCGGGTGTCTTCCCGCAATGTGCACCTATTTCGAAGGATTACTGACGTAGTTTAGTCTAAGCTTGCCGGTCGGCAAGTAAGTAAGATCCAAAACTGGGGGTGTAACCGTGGAAAGACGGCGCGAAGTCATGGTCGTCCTCCCTGGCCTGATGCTCGCGATGGTCCTGGCGATGCTCGACAACATGATCGTGGGTACGGCGATGCCGCGCATCGTCGGCGAACTGGGCGGCGTCACCCACCTGTCCTGGGTCGTCACCGCCTACGTGCTGGGCACCACCGTCTCCACCCCGATCTGGGGCAAGATCGGCGACCTGTACGGCCGCAAGACCATCTTCATGATCTCCATCGTCATCTTCATGATCGGCTCGGTGCTCTGCGGCATGGCCGGATCGGAGCTGCTCGGCGGCCCCGAGGGCGGCATGATGGAGCTCATCGCCTTCCGCGCGATCCAGGGCCTGGGCGCCGGCGGCCTCATGGTCAACGTGATGGCCATCATCGGCGACCTCGTCCCGCCGCGCGAGCGCGGCCACTACCAGGGCATCACCGCGGGCGTCATGTCGCTGGCGATGATCGCCGGACCGCTCGTCGGCGGCTTCATCACCGACCACCTCGACTGGCGCTGGGCCTTCTACGTGAACCTGCCCGTCGGCGGCCTCGCCCTGGCCTGGCTCGCGGTCAAGCTCAAGCTGCCCAAGCACGTCAACCAGGTGCGCATCGACTGGCTGGGCGCGATCCTGCTGTCGATCAGCATCACCGCGATGGTGCTCATCACCGCCTGGGGCGGCGGCCAGTACGCCTGGAACTCCCCGCAGATCCTCGGCCTGGCCGCGCTGGCCGTCGTGACGCTGGCCGCGTTCATCCCGATCGAGCGCCGCGCCGCCGAGCCGATCATGCCGCTGCAGCTCTTCCGCAACCGCAACTTCACCCTGATCTCGATCATCGGCTTCCTGCTGGGCTTCGCGATGTTCGGCGCGATCAACTTCCTGCCGCTCTACCAGCAGACCGTCCAGGGCGCCTCGGCCACCAACTCCGGCCTGCTCCTGCTGCCGATGATGGGCGCCGCGATGGTCATCTCGATCTTCGTGGGCAAGGCCATCACCTCCACCGGCAAGTACAAGATCTACCCGATCATCGGCGGCGTCGGCATGGCGCTCGGCATGTGGCTGCTCTCGCTCATGGGCGTGAGCACC
This sequence comes from Nonomuraea sp. NPDC050790, assembly GCF_044456745.1. Taxonomy (NCBI): domain Bacteria; kingdom Bacillati; phylum Actinomycetota; class Actinomycetes; order Streptosporangiales; family Streptosporangiaceae; genus Nonomuraea; species Nonomuraea sp. NPDC050790. The sequence goes on from NZ_JBITGF010000001.1 coordinate 861,806, forward strand.
CCGGAGTGGCACACCGCCCTGTTCATCGGGGTGCTCGGCGCCGGCATGGGCTTCCTCATGCAGACCACGATGCTCATCGCCCAGAACAGCGTCGAGCAGCGCGACCTCGGCGTCGCCTCCAGCACCTCGACGTTCTTCCGCTCCATCGGCGGCTCGTTCGGCGTCTCGCTGTTCGGCGCGATCTTCAACAACCACCTGCTGTCCGGCCTGACCGAACGCCTCGGGCCCGAGGAGGCCGCGCGCCTGGCCGGGGGCGGCGGCCGGATGGACCCGGGCACGTTGGCCGCGATGGGGCAGGGTCAGCGTGCCGGCCTGCTGGAGTCGCTGGCCGGCGCCACCTCGACCATCTTCTGGTGGGCCATCCCGATCGCGGTCGTGGTGCCGGTGCTGGCGTTGTTCATCAAGGAGATCCCGCTGCGCGGCGGCGCGCCGGAGCCCGCGGCCGAGCCCGAGCAGTCGCTCAAGGGAGCCTGAACAACTGGTCGAGCGCGGTCACCTTGAGCAGCCGGCGCAGGTGCGGGCTGGCCGCGACCAGCCGCAGGGCCGCGCCCTCCGCCTCGGCCTGCTGGTGGAGGCGGACGAGCGCGGCCAGGCCGGAGGAGTCGATGAAGGAGATCCCGGCCAGGTCAAGGTCGAGCCGGCGATAGCCGGGATCGAAGACCAGCCCGGAGAGTTTTGCCGCAGTGTCGAAGGCGAGGTCGCCGGTCAGCGAGAGCCTGACGGTGCCCGGGACAGGGGTGGCGACCTCGACGCGCAGCGGGGTCTTGTCGAGCACGTGACCAGCCTACGACGGCGAGAAAATCGGAGGCGGATAACCCGCTAGATCGGGACAATCTCCAACATGAACACCCATCGGATCCGGCGCCCGCAGGTCGAGGACGCCGCCGCCATCCACGACCTCGTCTCCGCCTGCGACCTGGCGGTGCTCGGCCACGTCGACACCACGCTGGAGGACATCGCCGACGAGCTGGCCGAACCCGAATTCGACCGCGACAGGGACGGCTGGCTGGCGGTGGACTCCGGCGGACGCGCGGTCGGGTGGGCATGGGCCTGCCGCAAGGGCGACAGCGACAACGTCGACGTCGAGGTCCTGGTACGCCCCGGCACCGAAGGACTGTCGGCGGGCCTGTGGGCCCTGGTGCTCGGCCGGGCCAGGGAGATCGCCGCCGAGCTCGGCCACGACGGCGCCACCGTCGACATCGGCGTCTACCGCGCCGACGAGGCCAAGCGGGAGGAGGCCCGCGCGAAGGGCCTGCGCCCGGCCACCAGCTTCCACCGCATGCGCATCGACTTCACCACCCCGCCCGCGGCCCCCGATCCGCTGCCCGGCCTCACCCTCCACACCGGCGAGGACGAGGAGGTACGCCGCCAAGCCCACCTCGTCCACCAGGAGGGCTTCGCCGACCACTTCGGCTTCGTCAAGATCGGCTACGACGCCTGGTACGAGCGGCGCACGGCCCAGAGCGTCAACGACTGGTCGCAGCTCATCCTGGCCAGGATCGACGGCGAGCCCGCCGCCATGCTCCAGGCCAACAACGCCTTCGTCCCCGACGAGGACTGCGGCTACGTCGGCACCCTCGCCACCCTGCCCGCCTACCGTGGCCGCGGCCTGGGACGCCACCTGCTGCTCCAGGCGTTCGCCGCCGACGCCGCCCGCGGCAGGAAGGGCACGATCCTGCACGTCGACTCCAACAACACCACCCCGGCCCTCGGCCTCTACACCTCGGCCGGCATGCGCCCGGTCCTGGTCATCGACGTCTGGCGCGGCCGCGTCTGAAACCCGCCCCGACCTGGCGAGCCGGGGTCCGGACCCCGGCCAGGCCCGACGCCACGGCTACGCGCGGATCCGGTGGGCGGCCAGGTGCTCCAGCACCGACTGGTTGGCCTCCCACCCGTCGGGGAACTTCACCGGCACGCCCAGTTGTACCGGCTCGGCCGACGGATGGGCGTCCAGCAGCTCCGCGATGCCCGCCCGCGCCACCACCACGCACGCGTGCCGATGCCGTGAGGCCAGCACGCACAGCCGTCCCGACTCCAGGTGGAAGGCGGTCGCGTCGCGCCGCCCCGACAGCGGGTGCAGCACGATCGTCACGTCGTACTCGCGGCCCTGCAGCCGGTTGGCGGTGTCCACGGTGATCTCCGCCGGCAGCCCCGCGTTCCTGATCGCCGCCACCTGGTCGCGGTGGGCCGCGCCGACCGCGATGCGCTCGGCCGTCACCGGCCGCTCGCCCTGCTCCGAGCCCGCCACCGCGCCTCGCTGCAGCAGCCGAGCCGCCAGCATCGCCACCGCCTGAACGGCCTCGCCGTCGGTGCGGACCGTGTGCCGGTTGGGCAGCTCCAGCAGCGACCACCCCGAGCGCGCCGCCTCCTCCAGCGCCCGGTCGTGCACGGTCCCGAGCCCGCCGGTGCTCAGCTCCAGCCGCCGCTCACCCGGCCCGGTGCCGGAGGTGAAGCCCGTGAACGGGTAGAAGGCCCGCGACACGACCGGCGCCGCCGAGGCCGGCAGCCGCCACGAGACCGGCAGCCGGTGCACCGGCAGGTCGCCGTTGTGGCGCAGCAGCACCGACACCGCGCTCTGCAGCGGATCCCACGACAGCCCCGACCAGCGGTCGGCCTCCACGATCGAGAACGGGTCGAGCTGGCCCGGATCGCCCACGAACAGCGCCCGCTCGAACAGCCCGGCGATGCGCAGCAGCTTGTCCGAGCGCATCTGGTACGCCTCGTCCACGATCGCCCACGGCCAGGTGCGCCCGGAGATCCACGCCCACTTGTCGGAGGTGGCCAGCACGATGTCCGGGTCGCCCAGGTCCTGGATGCGGGTGCCGACAGTGACCCCGGGCAGGTCGAGCAGCCGGCGCGGCGCCACGTACCCGCTGGCCGACAGCCGTCCCACGGTCAGCCGGGGGTGCTTGTCGCTGATGCGGGCGACCAGGTCGTCGACCTGCTCGTTGGTCTGGGCGACGATCATCAGCGGCTCGCCGGTGGCGGCCAGGTGGGCGGCGGCCCGCACCACGAGCGTCGACTTTCCCGCACCGGGCGGGGAGTCGACCACGACGCCGCGGTGCTTGGGCAGGTCGGCCAGGACGTTCTGGATGACCTCCTCGGGGCTCACTCCCACGCCTCCCTGGCGTCGTCATCGTTGGGCACGTACTCCATCGGGGGGCCGCCGTGCGTCCACGGGGTCGCCTCGGGCTCTGGCAGCGTCGCGGCGCCCTGGAAGTCGTCGGTCAGCGTGGTGTAGCAGACCCGCTCGCCGATCTCGGGGACCGCGCCGGGGGCGGGGGTCTTGCCCCTGCCCATGCCCTTGGTGATCTTCAGGGTGACCAGGCCGCCCTCGGCCGCGACCAGCTCGGCGCCCTGGCCCCTGCGCTGCGGGGTGCCCAGGGTGCTGCCGGGCGGCAGCCGTACCTGGTCGTCGGTCTTGACCACCACGAGCGGGCGCAGCTTGCGCGAGCGGCCCTCGCCCTCGAAGTTGTCCGGCTCGGTCTGCACCACCTCGCCGGCGAACGCCTCGCCGGACAGCCGGTGGTCGGCCATGATCAGCGGGTCGTCGTAGGCGCGCTGGACGTCGTAGGAGGCCTGGGCGCGCTCCATGCGCGACAGGCGGGAGGCGGCGGCGACCGCGCCGTCGCGGCGGGCCTGTGGCGGGCCGCCGTCGGCGATCTGGCCGGCGAAGCCGCTGAACGAGCCGCGGTCCAGCTCCCAGCGCTGCGCCACGCTCGCGCCCTCGGGCAGCTCGCGCAGCAGGTCGTGGGCCCGCCACATCAGCCGCCAGGTGGGTTCGAGCTGGGTGCGCAGGGCCTCGGTGATGCGCTCGGCCGAGCCGTCCTCGATGGCGGGCGCGAGCACCTCGGAGTCGAACCCGGGGTCGGTGGCGGGCCCGGCGGGCGGCCAGACGAGCGGGTCCTCGGACTCGTCGGAGGGCCGGCCCTCGACCCACGCCGTCAGCGCGGCCAGGTTCGCGTCCTCCAGCGCGCTCTGCCCGCTGGCCCAGTGCCTGCCCAGCTCCTCGGTCGCGGCCAGCGTCAGCGACGAGCCCGGGTAGGCGGCGCGCTCGGCCAGGTAGGTCAGCCAGCGGCCCAGCAGCGGCACGCCCTCCGGCACCGGGTAGGGGCCGTCGGTGCGGCGAAAGCGGGTCGAACGGCCCAGCAGCGCCGTGAACGCCACGCCCGCGCGGTTGGGCAGCAGCAACTGCGGCGCGTCGAGCGCGCGCTCGTAGGGGTCGGCGTTCTTGCGCTCGACGGTCTCGGTGTCGGCCAGGAAGCTCTCCAGGTACGGCAGCAGCAGCCCGGCCAGCTCCGCGGTGAAGGCGAAGCGCAGGTCCCTGTTGCGCGGCTGGGTCACCACGAGCAGGTGGGGCGCCTGCCGGTCGGCGCCGAGCATCGCGGCCAGCGGCGCGGCGGCCTCGCCCGACAGCTTCAGCGGGATGAACACCATCGGCCGCTGCGCCAGGTGGCAGTGCCGTACCGTCGCGATCGGCTGCGCCCGCCCCTCCTGCAGGGCGCGCAGCTTGGCCAGGGACGTCAGGAGACTCATGCGAGGCAGTCCTGGCGCAACCGCTCGGCGCCGCGCAGCAGGCGGGCGATCTCCTCCTGCCCCTCGCGCGGGGCCCGGGTGCCGTCGGCCAGGCCGAGCGCCTCCTCCACGCTCGCCACCCCGCCCAGCTCGTCGCGGACGTTGCGGCCGAGCAGGTCGGAGGCGCCCTCCTGGCGGGCCTCGTCCCGGCAGAAGAAGCACAGGTCGCAGGTGGACAGGCAGTCGGGGGCGTAGCGGGCGGAGACCGTGCGCAGCGCGTCGGCGAGGTCGGCGGCGCGGCGCAGCGGCAGGCCGTCCTCGCCGGGCTCCAGGTCGAAGGTGAGCTCCTGCGGCAGTTCCGCGAGGAGCCGGTCGAGCGTGGTCATCCTGGTGAGCTGCCTGCGCAGCACCGCGAGCTGCCTGCGCACGTCCACCAGCGTCGCGACGGGGCGGTTGGCGAAGTTCTCCGGGCAGACCAGGACCACGTCGTGGGCCACGGTCAGCGGGTCGTGGCCGAGGTCCGCCAGCATCGTGCGCAGCGCCAGCACGTACACGGCCGCCTGCCGCGCCGCCGCCGCGACCGCGGCGGGGTCGGCCTGGCCGTCCACGATCGCGAACGACTTGATCTCCACGATGTGGAAGCGGCCCGCAAGCTGGAAGGCGACCACGTCCGGCTCCAGGTAGGCGGTGTTCCCGGCGATGTCGAGGCTCAGCAGCGGGTGGTCGTAGAGCGTGCCCGCGTCGTGCTCCCCCCTGGCCGCCCGGTCGAACAGCGCGCGGGTGTGGGCGTGGCGCAGGTGCGCGCCCACGTTCTCCACGTCGTGGTAGGCCACCTCGGCGATCGGCAGCTCCAGCAGCTCGCGCAGCATCCGCAGCAGCTCGGCGCAGCCGTCGGACTTCACCAGCGCCTCGAACTGGTTGCCGCGGGTGATCGCGAACGGCGACTGCCCGAACGGCGCGGGGAAGCCCAGATGCCGCGCGGCGGCGTCCTTGTCCACCCCCGCGCCGTCCATGAGCGCCCGGCGCGCGCAACCCGGGTTCGCGGCCAGCGCCGCGATCGCCCGTGCGTCGTGCGGTTTCGGCGGTGTCGTCCCGCGCAGCGCGTCGATCCGTCTCACGCCGTGATCCCTTCCTTGCCGAGGGCGCCGACGTCGGCGGCGCTCAGGAGCGCGGCGCCGAACAGCCGCGCGGGGTCGTCCAGTTGCTCGCGCGCGCGGGCCGCCAGCTCCGCCCGGTCGCGCGTGTCCCGATCCAGGTGTACGGCCAGCTCCGCCAGCGCCATCTCCGCCACGCGGCAGGGGTCGACGTCCTTGCCCAGCTCGACCAGCTCGCCGCCGGGGATGTTGCGCCCCATCCTGGCCACCAGGCGCAGCGCCTCCGGTGAGGGGCCCGCGCTGCGGGTGACCCGCTCGGCCACCGCCGCCGCGCAGGTCAGGAAGTCGACCCTCGGGCTGAGCGGCCCGACCACCCGGCGTTCCAGTGGCCAGGTGCTCAGCGTGAGCAGGCCGCGGGCGGGGGAGAGGCGGTCGGTCAGGGCGGCGCACAGGTAGTACGGCCGGCCGTACGGGCTGGAGCGGAAGGAACGTTCCTCGTCGCGGCGGATGCTGGTGAGCTGGGCCGAGCGCAGCCCGCCCGCGAAGAACGCCTCGCTGACGGCCACGATCAGCCGGGGCTGGGCGGGCGCGGCGAGCGCGTCGAGTGCCTGGTGGACCCGCTCGCGCACGGTGGTGGCGCCGGGTCGTCTACCGCCGCCGGGGGTCTGGACGGGGGCGCTGACCAGGGAGTCCCAGGTGCGTTCCGCGGCGCGCAGGTCGGCGCGCAGGGCCCGGGCGGTGACCGTGTCGCGGGCGCGCATGGCGCGGCGCACGCCGGCGCGGAGTTCGTCGATGCGCCTCTCCAGCTCGTCCAGCCGGTCACTCATGGCGCGAGGGTAGCAGGAGTTCCAGTATTTCCCAGTAATTTCACCGCGCGGCGGCGTGGCGCGTGGCGCGAACCTCTGGTAGAGAGGCTGATGATACGTATAATCACGCCATGAACTACAAGGACCCCTCACTCCCCACCGCGGCCCGGGTCGACGACCTCGTGGCCAGGATGACCCTCCAGGAGAAGGCGGGGCTGCTGTTCCACACCATCTCCTGGTTCGCGCCGCCGCCGGGGGCCGAGACCGCCGAGAGCATGATCGACGGCAAGCACATGAACCACTTCAACGTGCTCGGCGGCGGCTCCCCGCGCGCGATGGCCGAGTGGCACAACGCGCTGCAGGAGCGGGCCGCGGCGACCCGGCTGGGCATCCCGGTGACGTTCTCGACCGACCCGCGCCACTCCTTCTCCAGCAACCCGGGCACCTCGATGATGGCCGGGGCGTTCTCGCAGTGGCCGGAGCCGCCGGGGCTGGCGGCGATCGGCTCGGCGGAACTGGTCCGGACATTCGCTGACATGGCACGGCAGGAGTACCTGGCCGTCGGCATCCGCGTCGCCCTCCACCCCCAGATCGACCTGGTCACCGAACCCCGCTGGTCACGCGCCAACGGCACCTTCGGCCAGGACGCCGAGCTCACCTCCCGCCTCGTGCGCGCCTACATCCTCGGCTTCCAGGGCGAGCGCCTCGGCCCCGGCGGCGTCGCCTGCATGACCAAGCACTTCCCCGGCGGCGGGCCGCAGAAGGACGGCGAGGACCCCCACTTCGCCCACGGCCGCGAGCAGGTCTACCCCGGCGGCCTCTTCGAGCACCACCTCGGGCCCTTCGAGGCCGCCATCGACGCCGGAACCTCGCAGATCATGCCCTACTACGGCATGCCGGTCGGCACCGAGCACGAGGAGGTCGGCTTCGGCTTCAACGAGGGCGTCATCACCGGCCTGCTGCGCGAACGTCACGGCTTCGACGGCATCGTCTGCACCGACTGGGGCCTGATCACCGACTCCGTCATCATGGGCCAGGAGATGCCCGCCCGCGCCTGGGGCGTCGAGCACCTCACGCCCGCGGAGCGGATGCTGAAGGCGGTCGAGGCGGGCGTGGACCAGTTCGGCGGCGAGGCGTGCCCCGAGCTCCTGGTCGAACTGGTCGAGGCGGGGCGGATCGGCGCCGGGCGGCTGGACGACTCGGTGCGGCGGGTGCTGCGGGAGAAGTTCACGCTCGGGCTGTTCGACGCGCCCTTCGTGGACCCGGACCTGGCCGAGGAGATCGTCGGGCGGGCCGACTTCGCGCGGGCCGGGTTCGCCGCGCAGACGGCCTCGCTCACGCTGCTGAAGAACGGCCCGCTGCCGCTGGCCGAGGGCGTGCGGCTGTACGCCGAGGGCGTGGACCCCGAGGTGGCCGCCGGCTACGCCAAGGTCGTGGACACGCCGGAGGAGGCCGACGTTGCCGTGGTGCGGCTGGCCGCGCCGTACGAGGACAGGCCCGGCGCCTTCGAGGCGTTCTTCCACTCCGGCAGCCTCGCCTTCCCCGCGGCCGAGATCGAGCGGATCGCCCGCCTGCAGCGCACCGTGCCCACTGTCGTGGACGTCTACCTGGAGCGGCCCGCGGTCTTCCCCGAGATCGCCGAGGGGGCCGCCGCCGTGGTCGCCGACTACGGGGCGAGCGACCGGGCGCTGCTGGACGTGCTGTTCGGGCGGGCCGAGCCGAAGGGGCGGCTGCCGTACGAGCTGCCGCGCTCGATGGCGGCGGTCGAGGCGAGCCCGTCCGACGTGCCGGGCACCGGCGACCCGCTCTACCCCTTCCGGCACGGCCTGTCCTACTGAGGCTCACTCCCGCACGGCCAGCACCCAGGTGCGGTCATCGGTCAGGAACCGGTCCAGGCGCAGCCCGGCGGCCTCCAGCTCGGCCCGGAGCTCGTCGTCGGTGAGCCGCCGCGACCAGAACGACTGGGTCCAGACCCGCTCGCCCTGGGTGTAGCGCATCGTGGAGGCGATCACCCCGGGCCGCACCGGCTCCACGGCCGCGGTGGTGATGCTGAGGTTGCCCGTCGTGCGTCCCCGGCCGACCTCCCACGCGTCGTGCTGCTCGGCCGGGGTCCACTGGACGAGGACGACGCCGCCGGGCCGCAGGTGCCGCGCGCAGGCGGCCAGCAGCTCGCGGCGCGCCTGGTCATCGGCGGTGTTGACCAGGTGCGAGGCCAGCAGCACCGCGTCGAACACACGCTCCAGCCGCAGCTCCTGCGCCCGCGCCCGCACGGTCCGCGCGCCGCGGACGTGGGCGAGCATGTCCGCGGACTCGTCCACGGCGACGACGTCGTAGCCGAGCGCGAGCAGGGGATGGGTGAGCCGGCCGACGCCCGACCCGATCTCGAGGATGGACGAGCCCGGCGCGAGCGCGGCGCTGACGATCTCGGGCTCGCCGTTCGGCTCGATCAGGAGATAGAACTCAACAGGGGAGCCGTCAGGTGTGATCGAACCAGGACCAGTGCCACTGTTAGTCATGTATCCACGCTAAAGCCTGTACTCCCGGCGGTCTGTCGCAAGATCGAGACATTGTCCGGGTTCCACGGGAGCATGGAGACGTGGGACGTCATGTGGCCGCCGCCCTGGTGGGCCTGCTCGCGCTGCCCGCCGTCTACTACCTCACCGAGGCCGGCGCGCGGGCCCTGCGCGCCGGCTACACCGGCTTCGGGCCGAGCCCCGCCGGGTTCGGCTACCTGAGCGCCGTGGCCGCGCTGGGCGGGCTGCTGACCGGATGGCAGCGGCTGTCCCCGCTGGCCGCGGTGGTCTGCGGGCTGCCGCTCGTCGCCCTCGGCGCCCTTTTCGCCACGCGGCTCGACCTCGCGCTGCAGGTGGCGGCGGGGCTGCCCCGCTGGGGCGCGCCGCCGGGCGAGCCACCCGGCACCCTGGCCGGGGTCACCGGCCTCTACACGGTCGTCGGCGCGCTGCTCACGACGTCGGCGGTGTTACGCGGCCGGGAACGATCTATCCTTGCCGGGTGAGGGGACGCAGCCCGGACCGCCGCAGGGCGCTGCTCGACGCCGCCGACCGGGTGATCGAGCGGGACGGGCACGAGGTCTCCATGGCCGCCATCGCCGCGGAGGCGGGCATCACCAAGCCCATCCTCTACCGCCACTTCGGCGACAAGAGCGGCCTCTACCAGGCGCTGGCCGACCGCCACGTGCGCACCGTCATCGCCCAGCTCCGGCCGCGCTTCACCGAGGGCGGCGGCGACCTGCGCTCGCGCGCCCGCGCCGCGATCGCCGTCTACCTCGACCTGATCGGCGCCAACGACAACCTCTACCGCTTCCTGTTCCACCGGGCCAGCGCCGAGGACAGCAGGATCCGCAGCCACATGACCTCGCTGGTCAGAGGTCTCGGCGAGGAGCTGGCCCAGGTGCTGGTGGCCGAGGGCGTCACCCCCGACCCGGTACGCGCCCAGGTGCTCGGCCACGCCTTCATCGGCATGGTCCAGACGACCGCCGACTGGTGGCTGGACCACCCCGGCGTCGACCCCGCGCAGGTCGTGGACGGCCTGGCCGAGGTGATCGTCGCCACGCTGGCCACGACCCCGCTCAGTCCCCGAACCGCGACAGCCTCCCGTGGGCCCGCGCGTACCTGAGCGCCCACGCGAACAGTCCCAGCGCCAGCCCGAGGCAGACCACGTCGAGCCCCGCCGCCCACAGCAGCCGATCCCACGGCAGCGGCCCGCCGGCCATCACCGTCCGCATGCCCTCGAAGACGTGCGAGGCGGGCAGGAACCACGCCACCGTCTGCAGCGGCGCGGGCAGCACCGCGATCGGATAGAAGATCCCGGCCAGCGGCTGCACCACGAACACCAGCGACCAGGCGATCACCTGCGCGTTCTCCCCGAACCTGAGCACCGCGGCGATCCCCACCAGCCCGAGCGACCAGCCGAGCACCAGCAGCAGCCCCATGAACGGCGCCAGCCCCGCCCCGAACGCGCCCACCCCGAACCCGTAGAGCGCGAACGCCAGCCCGGCCATCACCGAGACGGCGAAGACCACCTTGCCCAGCGAGAACACCACCAGCCCCGCCAGGTACTCCACGCTCGACAGCGGCGAGACCTGCACGTTCAGCAGGTTGCGCGACCAGATGTCCTCCAGGAACGCGATGGAGATCTCGTTGCTGGCCTTCTGCAGCACCTGCCACAGCAGCACCCCGCCCAGCAGGAACGCCACCACGAACGGCACCCGCTGCGTGCGCAGGAACAGCGTCACGAAGCCCCAGAGCATCAGCTCCACCGTGGGCCAGAACAGGATCTCGAACATCCTGATCGGGCTGCGCCGCAGCGCCGCGAAGTCCCGCCGCACCACCCCGATGATCCGGGTACGGCGGGCCGCCCAGCCGAGCGGCGGGAGGGAGAGCGTCGTCATCCGCGTGCCACCTTCAGGAAGACCTCTTCGAGGTCGGCCGCACCGTAGGCGCCGGCCAGCTCGGCGGCGCTGCCGGCGGCCACGATCCTGCCGCCGGCCATGAAGTGGATCCGGTCGCACATGCGCTCCACCTCGCGCATGTTGTGGGAGGTGATGAGCATGGCGGTGCCGTACGTTCTGGACAGGTCGCCGAGCAGGCCCCTGATGCGGTCGCCCGCGTCGGGGTCGAGGTTGGCGGTCGGCTCGTCGAGCACGAGCAGCCGCGGCGCGTTCAGCAGCGCCTTGGCGAGCTGCACCCGGGTGCGCTGGCCGGAGGACAGCGCCATCAGCGGGCGCCTGGCCAGCGGGCCCAGCTCGAACAGCTCGATCATCTCCGCCACCCGCGCGCCGGGCCTGCGCAGGGCGTAGAGGCGGGCGAAGGCGTCCAGGACCTCCGTCACGAGCAGCACGCCGGGCAGGTCGACGTAGCTCGCGGCGAAGTTGACCTGGCTGAGCACCTCGGTGCGGTGGCGGGCCAGGTCCTTCCCGAACAGCCTGACGCTGCCCGCGTCTGGGGTGATCAGCCCGAGCAGCATGTGCAGGGTGGTGGACTTGCCCGCGCCGTTGAGCCCCAGCAGCGCCGCCACCTCGCCCGGCGCGACGGTCAGGCTCAGGTCGTGGACCGCGGTGACGGGGCCGAACCGCTTGGCGAGGTGTGCTGCCTCGAGAATGGCCACCCGGCAAGCGTGCGGTGCCGTCCTGGCGTCCGCAACGCATTTTCAGCCGATCAGCTGGAGCAGGTCCCATTCGTTCTCGCACACGCGCCGGCCGATCGCGGCCAGCTCCACCGACCGCGCGCCGCCGGCCAGGTGCCGCATCGTCTGCATGACGCAGATGACGCCCCACTTCAGCACCCCGAACGTCTCCCACCAGCGCAGCGCCTCCCGGTCCACCGCGTGGCCCGAGGCCCGCTCGTAGGCGGCGACCAGGTCGTCGTAGGCGCCGAAGCCGCCGACCGGGGGCTTCTCCCCGAACCGCCACGCCTTCACGCACAGCCACCCGAGGTCCTCGACCGGGTCTCCGGCGTGGGCCAGCTCCCAGTCGAGGACGGCGCGCACGCCCTCGGGGCCCACGATCAGGTTCCCGTTGCGGAAGTCGCCGTGCACCACCGTCCGCCGCGAGCCGTTGGGGCGGGTCGCCGCCAGCCTGCGGAAGGCCAGCTCGAACACCGGATGCGGCTGCCCGGTCAGATCCAGCACGTCCCGCCAGCGCGCCAGCGAGTCCCCGTCCTCCTGGGCGGGCAGGGCGTCGAGCGGCATCCGGTGCACCGCCGCCAGGGCCCGGCCGCACTGCGCGGCCAGCAGCGGCCGGGCCCGCGCGTAGGCGTCGTCGCGCAGGATCCTGCGCGGGATCGTCTCTCCCTCGACGCGCGCCATGAGGATGTAGGACTCGCCCGCGGCGACGATCTCCGGCACCGGCACACCGGCCTCGCCCGCGGCACGCATCAGCACCGCCTCACCCTCCAGCGAACCGCCCAGAAAGCCGCCGCTCCGCGCGGAACCACCGCTCCGCGGGGAACCGTCGCTCTGCGCCGAACCGCCATTCTGGAGTGAGTCGCCATTCTGGGGTGAGCCGCCGGATTGGGGTGAGTCGCCAGTCTGCGGAGAAGCGCCGGTCTGCGAAGACATGCCGGGGGAGTCCAGGCGCAGGATCAGGGCGCGGGGGCCGGCCGGGGTGTCCACCTCCAGGGACCAGGTCTCGCGGGAGGCGCCGCCGGGCAGCCGGGCGCCGGAGCGCACCGCCGCCCCCGGGCCCAGCGCGTCCCGCACGATGGCCGCCACCCGGGCCCGCCCTTCCTCGCGCTCGCTCATCGCAGGCCGAACTCCCACGAGCCGCCGCTCGCGTACGCGCCCAGGACCCTCCGCCCCACCGAGTCGATGTGCACCTCGTCGGGCCCGTCGTAGATGCGTCCGGCCCTGGCGTGGCGGTACATCCGGTCCAGGGGCGTGTCCGGGGTCAGGCCGGCGGCGCCGTACACCTGGATGGCGCGGTCGATCACGTTGTGCAGCATGCGCGCTCCCACCACCTTGATCGCCCCGATCTCGACGCGCGCGTCGGAACCGGCGTCCACCGCCTGCGCCGCGTGCAGCGTGAGCAGCCGCGCCGACTGGATCTCGGTGTAGGAGTCGAAGACGTGCTGGCGCATGAGCTGCTTCTTGGCCAGCGGCTCGCCGAAGGCCGTGCGCTCGTGCAGGCGGCGGCACATCAGGTCGAAGGCCCGCTGCGCCTGCCCGAGCCAGCGCATGCAGTGGAAGATCCGGCCGGGCCCGAGCCGCTTCTGGGCGATGACGAAGCCGTGGCCGCGCTCGCCGAGGAGGTTGGCGGCGGGGACGCGGACGTCGTCGTAGCGCACCTCGCAGTGGGCGCCGCCGAGGCCGAGCACCGGCGTTTCGCGGACGATCGTGTAGCCGGGCGTGTCGGTCGGCACCAGGATCATGGAGAAGGCCAGATGGGGCGGGGCGTCCTGCTCGGTGCGGCACATCACGGTGGTGTAGGCGGCCCGGGAGGCGCCGGTGGTGAACCACTTGTGCCCGTTGACGACCCATTCGCCGCCGTCGAGCACGGCGGCGGTCCGGATCTGGGTGGGGTCGCTGCTGGAGACGTCCGGCTCGGTCATCGCGAAGCTCGGCCAGATGTCGCCGCGCACGAGCGGCTCCAGGTAGCGCTCACGCTGGCCGGGCGAGGCATGCTCGTGCAGCATCAGGGAGTCCTGCAGCGTGAACGTACCGAGGGCGAGCTGGCCGAACTCGCTGCGTCCCTGCACCTCGTTGACGTAGACGTAGTCGAGGAACGGCAGGCCGCCCCCGCCCAGCTCGCGCGGGTGGCCGAGTGCCCACAGGCCCTCCTTCTTGGCCTCCTCCTGCAGCTCGCGCAGGGTGCCCGCGTCGCCCTCGCACAGGGCGGGCTCGGCGGGTTCCACCCGCTCGGTCATGAAGGCGTGGACGGCGTCGCGAACCGGCCGGACGCTGTCGGGTACGGCGAAGCTCATGAAAGGATCACACCGTCTATCCGTTGCCCGGTCAACGGATAAGCGGTCACTTTCCCACATCCCGGTGGAGAGGAGGCGCCATGGCGGCGCCGCACGACGTGCCCGACGCGGCCCAGCTTGTCGCGGCGGTCAGGCAGTTCCTGGAGGCCGACGTGCTGCCGGCGGTCGAGGGCCGGGTCCGCTTCCACACGCGGGTGGCGATCAACGTGCTCGGCATGGTGGAGCGGGAGATCGAGCTCGGCCCCGCCCAGGCCGCCGAGCACGCGGAACGGCTGGCCGGGCTGGGCGTGGGCGACGACGCGGAGCTGGCCGCCAGGATCAGGGAGGGCCGGGCCGACGACCCGGAGCTGCTCGCCGCCCTCACCGCGGCCGTGCGCGCCAAGCTCGACGTGGCCAACCCCGGCTACACGTGAGCCGGGCGCGGTACCGGCGGGAGGTTCAGGCGGGCGGGCATGGTGTGGGCGACCGCCCGCCCGAACCTGGGCACGTACCGTCTGCACGGGGGCGACGGACGGGGCGTACCCATTTGTCCACGGTGTTCCTGCGGAGGTTGCATCAACGTTGCCTCCGCGCGGGGGATCAGTGCGGCGCCGACAGGTCCAGGTCCTTGACCCGGGGGTCGCCCTCGTCGGCGAAGTACTCGTCGCGGCGGGTGCCGTCCTCGCCGTCGGCCACCTTGGCCGCCCGCAGGGCCACGGTGACCAGCGCGGCCACCAGGAGGTTGACCGCCAGGGCCAGGATGCCGGCGTAGACGGTCGTCTTGGTGTCGAAGCCGAGCTCGCCCAGCGAGAACGCCGAGCCGCCGAAGTGCAGCTTGCCGGAGGCGGGGTTGGGGATGGTGTAGAGCATCCACATGCCGGCCGCCAGGCCCAGCGCCCAGCCGGCGATGAGCCCGCCCTTGTGGAACCACCGGGTGTACAGGCCCAGCGCCACCGACGGGAGCGTCTGCAGGATGATCACACCGCCGATGAGCTGCAGGTCGATGGAGAACTGCGGGTCCAGCAGCAGGATGCACAGCACCGCGCCGACCTTGACCACGAGCGAGACGAGCTTGGAGACCGTGGCCTCCTGCTTGTCGGTGGCGTGCTTGTTGAAGTACTCGCGGTAGATGTTGCGGGTGAACAGGTTCGCCGCGGCGATCGACATGATGGCGGCCGGCACCAGCGCGCCGATGGCGATCGCGGCGTAGGCGACGCCGGCGAACCAGTCGGGGAACATGTTGTCGAACAGCACCGGCACGACCGTGTTGCCGATCGGCTTGCCGTTCTCGCCGATGACGGGCTTGGTCTCGGCGGCGATCGCCATGTAGCCGAGCAGGGCGATGAGGCCGAGCAGGAAGCTGTAGGCGGGCAGCGCGGACATGTTGCGCTTGATCACCGAGCGGTTCTTGGCGGCCAGCACGCCGGTGAGGCTGTGCGGGTAGAGGAACAGCGCCAGCGCGGAGCCGAAGGCCAGCGTGATGTACTGGAGCTGGTTGCCGGCGTTGAGCAGGGTGCCGTCGCCCGGCGCGGGGCTCTTGTCGAACTTGGCCGCGGCCGCGTCGAAGATGTTGCCCCAGCCGCCCAGCTTGATCGGGATGTAGATGACCGCGGCCAGGATCACGATGTAGATCAGCGAGTCCTTGACGAAGGCGATCAGCGCCGGCGCGCGCAGGCCCGACTGGTAGGTGTAGGCGGCCAGGATCGCGAAGGCGACGATGATCGGCCAGTGGCCGGTGACGCCCATCGACTGCAGCACGGCCTCGATGCCGACGAGCTGCAGCGCGATGTAGGGCATGGTGGCGACCAGCCCGGTGATGGCCACGACCAGGGCGAGCGTGGGCGAGCCGAAGCGGGCCCGCACGAAGTCGGCCGGGGTGACGAAGCCGTGCACGTGCGAGACCGACCACAGCCTGGTCAGCACCAGGAAGACCAGCGGATAGATCACGATGGTGTACGGCACCGCGTAGAAGCCCAGCGCTCCCGCGCCGAACACCAGGGCGGGCACCGCCACGAAGGTGTAGGCCGTGTAGAGGTCGCCGCCGACCAGGAACCAGGTGATCCAGCTCCCGAAGTTGCGCCCGCCGAGACCCCACTCGTCGAGGCTCTCGATGTCCTGCGGCTTGCGCCAGCGGGCGGCCACGAAGCCCATGCCGCTGACCAGGGCGAACAGTGCGATGAAGACGACCAGCTCGGTCGTGTGCCCGCTCACTTGGTCATCCTGTAGACGACCACGGTGCAGGCGACGCCGACGAGGATGAAGGCGAGCTGCAGCCAGTAGAACAGCGGGAAGCCCATGAGCCGGGGCTCGTCGGCGTTGAACAGGAACGTGCACAGAGGCAGCACGATCGGCACGATCAGCAGCCAGTTCCACGGGCTCTTGTCGGTGCGAGATGGCGGCTCGGCCATGACCCCTCCGGTGTGACAGTGGTACGCGGGTGAGGGGACATTAGCGTCACAACATCGGCAGCCCAATGACTGATACATCACGTTTTGGCCTATTTCTAGACCAATGGGGGGATGGCGAGCGGGGCGTCATCCGACGTGACATTAGTGAGGTTCGTCCGGGAAGCCGGGCATGGATCGGCGAACGGTCGGCTCTTCGCGACGAACGGTCAGGGCGCGCGGTCAGGGCCTGGTGATCGGGTGGGCTCGCCGAGATGTCCCGGGTGCCGCGCCCGCGGTGTCAGACGGTCCGGTCGGCGGCGGTCCTCGGCTCGTGCCGCACGTCCTGCTCGCGGCCCAGCTCCCGCTGCCAGCAGGCGAACTCGATCAGGATGCCGTCGGGGTCCTTGAAGTAGATCGAGCGCACGAACACGCCCTCGTGGTTGTCGGCGGCGACGCCGAACTCGCTGTCGTCGTGGTTGAGCAGCACGCCCACGTCCACGCCCTTGGCGATCAGGCGGTCGCGGTACTCCTCGATCCGGTCGGGGGGCACGTCGAAGGCGACGTGGTTCATGGAGCCGACCGCCGACAGCAGCTCGCCCCGGTCCGGCAGGCCCTTGGGCGCCGACACCCCGGGCACCGCCTCGGGCGCGTCGGGGAACCAGAAGAAGGCCAGCGCGTTGCCGCCGCCGGCGTCGAAGAAGAAGTGCTGGCCCCAGCCCATCGGCAGCTCGATCGTCTTGATCAGCGGCATGCCGAGGACGCCGGAGTAGAAGCCGACGGTCTGCTTCATGTCGGAGCAGACCAGCGCCAGATGGTTGACCCCGCGAAGCTCGAACTCCTCATTCATGGTAACTCCTTACTTATCACGGGGAACTCCTCCGGAAAACTTGACATGAGGTGTCCTCTTTTCCGCGCAGAGTGGTCCGCATGAACATCGCACTGGTGGCAGGGGCCACCCGAGGCACGGGCCGGGGCATCGCCGTAGAGCTGGGCGCCGCCGGTTACACCGTCTACTGCACCGGCAGGTCCAGCGGCTCGCAGCGCTCGGAGATGAACAGGCCGGAGACGATCGAGGAGACCGCCGCCCTCGTCACCGCCGCCGGCGGCACCGGCATCCCGGTCCGGGTCGACCACCTCGACCAGGAGCAGGTCAAGGCGCTGGTGGAGCGGATCGAGCGCGACCACGGCCAGCTCGACGTCCTGGTCAACGACGTGTGGGGCGGCGACCGGCTCACCCAGTGGAACGTCCCGGTCTGGGAGCACGACCTGGACAACGGGCTGCGCCTGCTCCGGCTGGCGATCGACACCCACATCATCACCAGCCACTACGCGCTGCCGCTGCTGTCCAGGAAGCCCGGCGGCCTGGTCGTCGAGGTCACCGACGGCACCAAGAAGTACAACGACGACCACTACCGGCTCTCCCTCTTCTACGACCAGGCCAAGACCGCGGTCGTCCGGCTGGCGTACGCGCTCTCGCACGACCTGCGCGAGCACGGCTGCGCCGCGGTGGCGCTCACGCCCGGCTTCCTGCGCTCGGAGGCGATGCTGGAGAACTTCGACGTGACCGAGGAGACCTGGCGCGACCACATCCCCAACAACGCCACCTGGGCGGTGTCGGAGACCCCGGCCTTCGCCGGCCGGGCCGTGGTGGCGCTGGCCCAGGACCCGGACAAGATGCGCTGGAGCGGCCAGTCGCTCGACAGCGGCAGCCTGGCCCAGGTCTACGGCTTCACCGACCTCGACGGCAGCAGGCCGGACGTGTGGCGCTACATCGAGGAGGTGGAGGAGGGCGGCAAGCAGGCCGACGCGGCCGACTACCGCTAGGCGTCGCCGGTGTAGAGGCGGGCCGTCCGCAGGACGGCCTCCCGCACCATCGCGCGCAGCTCCGGCGGCCCCAGCACCTCCGCCTCCGGCCCGAAGCGCAGCACCTGCGAGTACGCCACCCGCACCGACTCCACACCCAGTTCGACCGTCCCGTCCTCGCCCAGCGAGGCGAGCGCGTCCTCCAGGGCGGCCGGGTCGGCGATGTGGCGGAGCATGCGCACCCCGGCCGGGCTGAGCCGCAGCGTGACGGTCTCGCGCAGCAGCGACCGGGCGAAACGGGCCGACTGCCGCCGCCAGTAGGCCGCCAGGTCGAAGCCGGGATCGCGGGCGAAGCCCTCCTCCAGCGCCGTGACCGCCTCCACCCGGTCCACGCGGAAGGTCAGGAAGTCCCCCGCGTGCGCCACCAGGTACCAGACGCCCGCCTTGAGCACCAGCCCGTACGGATGCAGCGTCCGCTGCCTGCCCTTGTACGCCAGCTCGGCCACCCGATCGCTCCACACCGCCCTGGCCAGCGGCGCCAGCGCGGCCGGCGGCGGGTCGTCACCGGCGAACCAGCCCGGCGCGTCCAGGTGGAAACGCTGGGCCGCCGTCGCGGGCGCGTCCCGCAGGCCGGGCGAGAGCGCGGCCGCGGCCTTCAGCCGGGCGGTGGCCGCCACCTCCTGCAGCCCCATCTCGCGCAGCGCACCCGGCACGCCCGACAGGAACAGCGCCTCGGCCTCGGCCCGGTCGAGCCCGGTCAGCCGGGTGCGGTAGCCCTCCAGCAGCCGGTAGCCGCCGCGCCGCCCCCGGTCGGCGTAGACCGGGACGCCCGCCTCGGCCAGCGCCAGCACGTCGCGGTGGACGGTCCGCTCGGAGACCTCCAGCTCCTCGGCCAGCTCCGCGGCCGTCATCCCGCCCCGCCCCTGGAGCAGCAGGATCACCGACATCAACCGGGACGCGCGCACGACCCGACTCTAGATGCTCGACGCGCCGCCCACCTCGGGCAGGAGCACGGCGGAGGGATGGTCGGGGGAGTGGAGGACCTCGACGTCGGCCGGCACCATGGGCCCGGCGCCCGCGATCGGGTGGCCGGTGCCCGGGTTGCGGGCGATCGTCGGGTAGGCCCCGGCCGCCACGTGGACGCGGATGCGGTGGCCGCGCCTGAAGCGGTGCGCGATCGGCCACAGGTCCACCTCGACCCGCCGGATGTCCTCGGGGCCGGCGAGCGTACGCCGTACCCCCTCGCAGATGTTCATGGACGCGCCCGACGGGTGCACGTCGCAGACCCGCACCACCACGTCGGTGCACGGCGCGCTGGAGCGCACCGACAGCTCGGCGGCCACGGGGCCGATCAGCTCGGTGTCGGCGCGCAGCGGCGCGGAGGTGTAGACGAGCACGTCGCGGCGGGCCTCCAGGCGGCGCTGGTCGCGCGGCCGGGAGTCGGCCAGCAGCACCGGACCGCCGATGACGGGCGTCGGGTGCGCGGGGTGGTAGCGGAAGCGGCCGGAGCCCTCCTCGCTGGGCGCGGCGGGATCCAGCCCGAACCCGGACCGCAGGTGCCAGCGGCGCGTCCGCGTCCCCGGGACCGGCCAGTCCGGATAGTCGCGCCACTCGCCCGCGCCGGTGACGTGCAGCCGCACCGGGTCGGCCCGCAGCCCGGAGAAGTCGCCCAGCAGGTGGGCGCGGAACCAGTCCAGGGCCTCGGCCATGGCGGGGCGGCCGTGCCGCATGTCCACGTGGTACCAGGGCCCGATCGTCAGGTACGGCCGCCGCCCCGCCCTGCGCATCGTCAGGTAGTCCTTGATCTGCCAGGGCAGGAACACGTCGTACCAGCCGCCGAGCATCGTGACGGCCGCGCCGACGTCGGCCACGTCGGGCGAGAAGTCGCGCTTGGCCCAGTACGGCGCCGCCGGGTCGCCGTGATGGGCGAGCAGATCCTGGTAGAACGGCAGCGGATGCCCGGCCGAGACCAGGTCCAGCTCGCTCATCGGCCGCCCGGACAGCACCGCCCGCCGCGTCAGCCGGGGCGCGGTCAGCATCGCGGTGCCGCCGAAGCGGCGCGGCAGCGCGTCGGTCAATGTCGTCCAGCTCAGCGCCGACTCCAGCGCGAACGCCCCGCCCACGTAGGCGGCGTCGCGGAACTGGGAGGCGGTGATCTGCGTGGCCATCGCCTTCAGGTCGGGTCCCGCGTAGGGGGCGATGGCCCACTGGGTGTAGCCGAGGTAGGAGGGGCCGAAGGTGGCGAAGCTGCCGCCGTACCAGGGCTGCTCGCGCAGCCAGGCCACGGTGGCCAGGCCGTCGTCGTGCTCGTCGCCGAGCGGGTCGAGCAGCCCGCCGGAGCCGAAACCGCCCCGGCAGGACTGCATGATGACCTGGAAGCCGTTCCGGGCGAAGCCGCGGCCGAACATCCAGCCGAAGGCGCCCCTGCGGCCATATGGCGAACGGATGAGCACGACGGGCGCACGCGGCGCCCCCACGGGCGCGTAGTGGTCGGCCAGCAGCCGCACGCCGTCGGGCATCGGGACGGACAGGTCCCTGGTGACACGTACCGGAAATCTCCCCCGCATACCTCAACGGGTAACAGACACGCAGGCGGGGGGACAAGGGGGATTCGCGCCCGGAGGCGGGTTCCGGGCGGGTGCGCGCGGGCCTCAGCGCTGGTCGAGCGGCAGGGCGACGTCCATGACCTGGCGCCGGGACGGGAACGTTCCCACCTGGGTGGCGGCGCCGGTCAGCGGGTCGACCGCGTAGAAGCGGTAGGAGTCGCCGGCCCGCAGCGCCGCGTACCCGGCGTTGGCGACGGCGACGCCCTTACGCAGCGTGGTGTAGATGTCGAAGCCGGCCGAGGGGCCCGCGTCCACGCCGAGCCTGCCGGTCGGGGCGAGGTTGCCGGCGTTGGCCGGGGACTGCGCCGAGACCTGGTCGGCGGTGGTGTCCACGTCGAACAGCGTCGTGGCCGTCGTCGCGTCCAGGTCGTTGTTGGTGTAGGCGGCGCCGCTCACGCCCAGCGCGGTCGCGCCAGTGGTGGCGGGCGGCACGGGCGGGTTGGTCAGCCTGCCGTCGGTGGCGGTCGTGCCGGCGGCGGGGGCGCCCATCGGGTCGTCGATGTTGTGGCGCAGGTTCTGGCCGGTGTCGCTGACCACGCGCAGCCGGTTGGCGGCGGGGTTGAAGTCGACGCCGAAGTTCTTGCCGTCGAGGGCGACGCTGAGCTGGGAGACCTTGGCGGCCTGCGCCCGGCCGGACAGCGTGTAGACGCCGCCCTGGTCGCCGACGGCGTACAGCTTGCCGTCCTGTACGCGGTAGTCGATGCCGACGACCTTCTTGTCGCCCTTCAGCCCGTCGATGCGGCCGGCGTCGGTGACGGAGCCGGGGCGGTCGGCGCGGAAGGTGACCAGCCTGCCGTCGATCGTCAGCCCGGCGACGCGCAGGCTCGCGACGTCGCGCCTGGGGGAGGCGTCGGCGAGCGCGGGCGCGGCCAGGCCGGCGCCCGCGCAGGCCACGATGGCGCTGACGGCCAGTGTCGTGCGCATGAGGTGTGCTCCTTTTGTCGGGACTTTGCCTCCTCATTCGTCCGGGAACGCCCGCCGGATCGACCTACGGTCGCGTAGGGCCTGACATTCGCGGCAAACTATCCGGTCATGGGACGAATTTCTTCATACGTCGCCCTAGGGGACAGCTTCACAGAGGGACTCGAAGACCCGGCCGACGCGGGCTTCCGCGGCTGGGCCGACCGCCTCGCCGAGCACCTCGAGGCCGACCAGCCGGGACTGCGCTACGCCAACCTCGCGGTGCGCGGCCGGATCATCGACGAGATCGTGGGCGAGCAGGTGCCGCTGGCCGTCGCCATGGGCGCCGAACTGGTCTCGCTGTGCGCGGGCGGCAACGACATCCTGCGGCCCGGCAGCGGGCCCGCCATCGTCGCCAGGCGGCTGGAGCAGGGGGTGCGCACGCTCACCGAGGCCGGGGCCCAGGTGATGCTGTTCACCGGCTTCGACCTGCGGCACGTGCCGGTCATGCGGCTGGCGCACAGCAAGATCGAGGTCTACAACCTCCACATCCACGACATCGCCCGCCGCTACGGCGCCCACCTGGTCGACCTGTGGCCGATGGGCGTGCTGCGCGACCCGCGTGCCTGGAACTCCGACCGGCTCCACCTCAACGCCGACGGCCACCGCCGCGTGGCGCTGGCCGCCGCCGAGACGCTCGGGGTGCCGGTCGGGCAGGACTGGCGCGAGCCGTACCCGCCGCGGCGCCCGCCCGTATGGACCGACGCCCGGCGGGAGGACCTGCGCTGGGCCAGGCAGTTCCTCGGACCGTGGATCAACCGCCGCCTGCACGGCCGCTCCTCCGGCGACGGCGTCAGCCCCAAGCGGCCGGGGCTGACGCCGGTGCGGCCCGGCTAGTTCTTGTCGGGACGCTCGGATATGCGCACGGCGTTGACGATCGGCTGGCCGTCACGCCTGGCGAAGCGCACGTTGAGCTGGCCGTCGGTGACCTTCACGGTGTACGAGCGGTTCGCCGCCGTGTAGGTGCCCACCTCCAGGGCCAGGTCGAGCGCGGGTACGGCGAGCTGGCCCTCGACGATCACGTCGAAGACCCGGGACCCGGGACGCTTCGAGGTGATCTCGGCGAAGCCCAGCTCGACGGTGTAGGTGCCGTTCGGCACGTTGTCGAAGCGGTACTCCAGCAGGTTCTCGCGGGCGGTGCGGAACAGGGTCTGCTCCGTGGTGCCCGCGATGGTCCTGCGGGTGTCGGCGGTGCGGTTCTGGTTGGCCACCCAGCCGTGGCCGCCCTGGGTGTACTTGCGGTCGGCCGCCCACACGTCGCCCTGGGCGTCGGTGGCCTGCCTGGAGGCGCCGACGTCCAGCGCCACCTGGTGCTTGGGCACCACGACGTTCACCGCGATCTCCAGCACCGGCTGGCGGCCGCTGTTGGACTTCACCGTGAGCTTGCCCGCCCGCACCGTGCCCGGCTGCACGCCCTGGCTGCTGACCGTGACGTTCACCGTGGCCTTCTCGCCCTTGGCCAGGCGGCCGGCGGCCGGCGCGGCGGTGAGCCAGGCGGCGTCGCTGGTGACGGTGTAGTCGGCCGGCGCGCCGAGGTTGGTCAGCTCGAACGAGCGCGAGCGCGTGACGCCCGTGGGCATGACCACCGCCAGCTCGCCCACCGAGGCGCTGACCGCGCCGGTGATCAGCGCCGTGTCCACGCGGGTGAACGCCAGCGGCGCGACCGTGACGTCCTGGGTGAACGTGCCGTAGTGCTCCTTGGAGACCTCCACCTTGTGGTCGCCGGCCGGCACCTGGCCGTAGAAGGTGCCGTCCTGGCCGGTGGTGAACGTGGCCGCCTCGCCCACCTTCACCGTCGCGCCCGCGATCGGCCTGGCGTCGTTGGCGTCGGTGACCGTGCCCGTGACCAGGCCGTGCCGGGTGGCCGCGACCGTCACGGCCTGCCCGGAGGAGACCGCGGCGGTGTTGAAGGAGTACAGCAGCGCGTCGGTGCCGGCCGCGTTCTCCACGCCGATCGTGGCGCTGTTGCCCTGCTCGCGGGCGCTCTCGATGTCCTTGTAGCGGTAGGAGACCGTGCCGTTCTCGCCCAGCAGCATCGACACCGAGATCCGCATCGCGGCGTCGGAGTAGAACTTCACGTTGCGCCACTCCACCACGAAGACGCGGTTGGGCGCGGCGCCCTGCGTGGCGGTGTAGACGCCCGACTCGGCGTCGGCCACGAGGTCGTCGAAGTAGGCGTAGAGCGCGTTGTTCGGCGTGCCCGTGGTCGGCAGCGTGCCGTTGGAGCCGGTGGTCACCTTCTCGGCGGCGAAGGAGGCGTAGCCGTTCGTGGTGATCCACGCCTTCGTCTGCGCGGCGCCGTAGAACGGGAAGGTGAACGGCAGCGTCACCTGCTGCGCCTCGTCGTCGCCGGTCAGCGCCAGCTTCTCCGTCCCTTCCACGTACGGCAGCGCCCGGCTCTCACACGTGTAGCCGAACCCGTCGCCGCGCAGCGGCAGGTCCACGTCCTTGACCACGTCACCGGCCACCGTCACCTGGACGGTCGTCGAGGCCGTCGCGCAGCGCGAGCGCGGCGTGATCGTCACGTCGTAGGTGCCGTGCGGGATCGTGAACCGGTAGCGGCCGTCGGCGCCGGTGACCGCCTGGACCGGCGTGCCGGCCACGGCCAGCGTCGCGCCGGGCTCGGGCCGGCCCGCGATCGAGACCAGGCCGGAGACCGTGCCGGACTCGTTGCGGGTCATCGTGACGTCCGCGGTGGCCGTCTGCCCGGCCGCCACGGTCACGTTCGCGGTGCCCGCGGTGTAGCCGAACCTGCTCGCGCTCACCTGGTAGTCGCCGGGCAGCAGGCGCGGCACCGCGTAGGTGCCGTCCTCGCCGGTGAAGACCGTGCGGGTCAGCGGGCCGGTCAGGCTGACCTCGGCGTTCGCCACCGGAGCGCCGCCGGCCGTCACGGTGCCCCTGAGGTCGCCGAGCCCGTCGCGCGGCGCGGACTGGACCGCGGCGAAGGAGTCGAGCCGGCCCTCGCCCCACACGTTGTTGTCGGCCGCAGTGCCGCCGCAACTGGTGTCGTCGACGTCGATCGCCGTGCTGTCGAGCAGCGGCCGCGTCGCCTCCACGTTCCCCTGCAGGCTCGGGGCGGCCGACCACATCAGCGCCACCGTCGCGGCCACGTGCGGCGAGGCCATCGAGGTCCCGGTGAAGGCCGCGTACCCGCCGCCCGGCACCGAGGAGCGCACGTTCACGCCGGGGGCGGCGATGTTCGGCTTGATCTCGCCGTTCTCGCCCGCGCCCTTGCTGGAGCGCGCGTACAGGGCGTTGTTGATGTCGAGGCCGCCCGCGCTGTAGCTGATCACGTACTGGCCGGGGGAGCCGCTGGTGGTGCAGGCCGGGCCGGCGTTGCCGTTGGAGAAGGCGGGGAAGATGCCGGCGGCGATCCACGACTCCACGATCGTCTTGTACCAGGGGTCGAAGCCGGGGCCGCCCCAGGAGTTGTTGACGATGTCGGGGGCCAGGTCGGGCCGCTCGTTCTGGCCGTTGAGGTCGGTCGGGGCGGCCATCCACTGGCCGGACCTGATCAGCGACTCGTCGCTGCAGAAGTCGGTCTCGCAGCCCTTGGCGGCGATCCAGCGCGCGGCGGGCGCCACGCCGATGCCGTTCGCGCCGACCATGGTGCCCATCGTGTGGGTGCCGTGGTCGTTGTTGTCACACGGCGCCGGGCTCGGGCAGATGCCCGCCGGGTCGAACCAGTTGTAGTCGTGGTCGTAGGAGCCGTCGGGGCCCCGGCCGCGGTACTGCGCGGCGATCTCGGGGTGGGTGAAGTCGGCGCCGGAGTCGATGTGGCCGACGACGATGCCCTCACCCTTGCTGCCGAGCTCGCTCCACACCCGTGGCGCGTTGACCCGGTCGACGTTCCACTCGACGGCGGCCTTCGTCCTGGCCTCCGCCCTGCCCTGCTCGGGCTTCGGGATCGCGAGCGTGCGTACCGGAAGGATGCTCTCGACCTCCGGCAGGTCGGCGATCGCGCCGGCGAGCTTGACCCCCGCGCCGGTGACGCGGACGGCGTTGACGATCCAGTAGGGGGCGAACTCGGCGTTCTGCGCGGCCAGCAGTCTGCGCAGCTCCGCCTGGGCGGAGGCGGCGTGCCCCTTCTTGGTCTTGAAGACCGCGGCGGCCTTCGCGTCCTTCGAGGTGGCCCGGCGGGCCGCGGATAAGTTGGCCTCGCCCTTCATCTTGACCCAGAAGGTCGCCTTGTCATCGGCCTTCAGGTCGGCCAGCACGGACTTGTCGATCTTGTCGGGTTCGGGTGCGGCCAGGGCCACGCCCTGGGGGAGCAGGAGGCACAGGGCGGCAGCGGCCCCCGTGAGGGCCGCTCGCCAGGCGATCTTGACAACCATGTGGAGAGCGTGAGTCGACACGGTCAAGTTGGCAAGAGTCAAAGTGGTAATTCGGGTTTTCTAGCTGTAATGCTGGAAGTTACGCCAGCCCTCGCTCCACGGGATCTTCAGGCCACGGCACACGAAAATCACCATTCCCTGGATCTCGTTGTCCAGGTCGAGGCCGTTGTCGATCTCGCCGGCCTCGTCGCATTTGGCGAACTGCTTGTTCATGGCCCACCTGATCACGTCCACGGCGATGACCACGGTGCCGGTCTCGGGGGGCGGGCCGTACTCGAACAACTGGTTGTGCGCGCTGTAGACGCGCGGCAGGCCCGCGCGGTCGGCCGCGCCCGCGTTGCCGTAGTTGCCCATCAGCAGGATCACCCGCGAGCGTTCCTCGGGCGAGAGCCTGTCGAAGACCGTGCGCAACTGCGCGGCGAAGCTCGGCCAGCCCAGCGACTCGCGGACCACCTGGTTGGCCTCGGGGATCACCGTCTGCGCCACCTCCTTGGCGGGCAGGAGCGGTAGCGCGATGAACAGGTTGCCCGCCGCCACCACCGCCAGCGCCGCCGTCCCCGCCACCCGCCAGCGCGGGCGCGCGGCCTCCAGGCCCACGCAGCCCGCCGCGAACAGCAGCACCATCAGCCCGGTGATGTAGTCCGGACGTCCGCCCGACAGCACCGTGAGCAGCCCGGTCACCGGATAGGCCACCGCCAGCGCCCGCACCCGCCGGTCGCGCCACAGCCGCACGAACCCGAACGCCGACACCACCGCCGCCGCCGGGCCGAGCAGCAGCACCTGCATCGGCAGGAACAGGGCGCGCATCTCCGCGCCCTTGTCGGCGCTGAGCGCCGCCGCCATCTTCAGCTGCGGCCAGCCGTTCGTGATCTGGTAGACGAGATTCGGTACGGCCAGCAGCACCGCGATCAGCGCCCCGGCCCAGAGCCACGGGCTCAGCAGCACCCGGCGCGGCCCGACCGCGAGCAGTCCCACCGCCAGGCCGATGACCAGCAGCGCGATCAGGTGCTTGTTGTAGGTGGCCACCCCGATCACCACGCCGGCGGCCAGCCACCAGCGGGGCTCCTCGCGCAGCAGAACCTTGAGCACGAACAGGATGGCCGCCGCCCACAGCGGCAGGTCGACGCTGAGCGTCAGCAGCGAGTGGCCGACGATCAGGACGAATCCCGCCGTCGCCACCCCCAGCGTGGTCAGGATCTGCGCGAACCGGCCGCCGCCGAGTTCACGGACGATGAGGGCCACCAGTACCAGCAGCACCGCCGCGCACACGGCGGCGGGGATGCGGATGGCGGTGAGCGTGTCGCCGAACAACCCGATGGCGGCACGCGCCAGCATCGGGGTGAGCGGAGGTTGGTCGACGTAGCCCCAAGCCGGATGCTCGGCGAGCATGCGGAAGTACAGCTCGTCGCGGTGATAGTCGTAGGCCCCGCTTAAAGCCACCAGGATCGCGGCCGTGCCGAGAGCGATCGCGGTGACGGGCCGCCAGGCGAAGGCGCGCTCCATACTCGCTGAAGTTAGGTGCTTGACTCGGGCTTGTCACCACGTGCGAGCCCCTAACCCGCCCTTAGCCGAACGGCTGCCGCGTCAGGGGGCACGGCATGGTCATGACCCCGGCCAGGCGTGTTAGCATCCCTGCATGCGAATCGGCTTGCAGAGCCAGTGGTGGCGTCGCTCCTAGGCGGCGCGTACTTCGCATTCCTCAACGACGGCCGCCCCGGAAGGCGGCCCTTGTTGTCTCGCCTCCGGGGCTCATTGGGTTAGCAAGGGGCAGGCAGTGGAGACGAGCGGATATACGACCGCCGGTGGCGTCCATGTCGAGCGGGAGACGCGTGAGGTGCCCGAGGAGGCGCTCGAGGAGATCGTGAGCGCGCTCGGGGAACGGCGCGGCGGCGCCTTCTCCTCGGGCATGGACTACCCGGGCCGCTACAGCCGGTGGGCCTTCGGTTATGTCGACCCGTGCGTCGAGCTCGTCGCCAGGGGGCGGCGGATCAGCGCGACCGCGCTCAACGAGCGCGGCAGGGTCGTGCTGCCCGTGCTGGCCACGTGCCTGCTGGCCGCGGGCAAGCCGGTCGCGCAGCCGACCGCCGACCGCGTCGAGGTGCACGTGGCCGAGAGCGACGAGCTGCTGCCCGAGGAACTGCGCAGCCGCCGCCCGACCGTCTTCACCGCCATCCGCGAGGTGATCGCCGCCTTCGCCGGCGAGGACGCCCACCTCGGCCTGTACGGCGCCTTCGGCTACGACCTGGCCTTCCAGTTCGAGCCGATCCGGCACGAGCTGACCCGCCCCGACGACCAGCGCGACCTGGTGCTGCACCTGCCCGACCGGCTCGTGGTGATCGACCGCCAGCGCGAGACCAGCGTCGAGTACCGCTACGAGTTCACCGTCGACGGCGTGTCCACCCGCGGCCTGGAGCGCACCGGCGCGTCGGTGCCGCAGGTGGTCCCGACGCAGGTGCCGCCCAACCCGGAGAAGGGCTCCTACGCCAAGGTCGTGGCCGCGGCCAAGGAGAAGTTCAAGCGCGGCGACCTGTTCGAGGTCGTGCCCGGCCAGGTCTTCCACTCCGTCTGCACCGACCCGCCCGCCTTCTACCGCACTCTCCACCGGTCCAACCCGGCCCCGTACGAGTTCATCATCAGCCTCGGCGAGGGCGAGCACCTCGTCGGTGCCTCACCCGAGATGTACGTGCGCGTCAGCGGCGACCGCGTGGAGACCTGCCCCATCTCCGGCACCATCGCCCGCGGCTCCAACCCCGTCGAGGACGCCGAGGCCATCCGCACCCTGCTGTCCTCCGTCAAGGAGGAGAGCGAGCTGACGATGTGCACCGACGTCGACCGCAACGACAAGTCGCGCATCTGCGTGCCCGGCACCGTCAAGGTCATCGGCCGCCGCCAGATCGAGCTCTACTCCCGCCTGATCCACACCGTCGACCACATCGAGGGCCGCCTGCGCCCCGAGTTCGACGCCCTCGACGCCTTCCTCACCCACATGTGGGCCGTCACCGTGACCGGTGCCCCCAAGACGTGGGCGATGCAGTTCATCGAGGACCACGAGGCCACCACGCGCAGATGGTACGGCGGCGCCATCGGCTTCATCGGCTTCGACGGCTCCATGAACACCGGGCTCACCCTGCGCACCGCCCAGATCAAGCACGGCGTGGCCACCGTGCGGGCCGGGGCGACGCTGCTGTTCGACTCCGACCCCGACTCCGAGGAGCGCGAGACCGAGCTGAAGGCCAGCGCGTTGCTCGGCGCGCTGGAGGCGGTCAACCAGCCCGCCTCCGTCCCCGCGCCTCCCGTCCCCGAGCAGCCGGGGCTCGGCATGAAGGTCCTGCTCGTCGACCACGAGGACTCCTTCGTCAACACCCTCGCCGACTACTTCCGCCAGCAGGGCGCCGAGGTCACCACGCTGCGGCACGGCTTCCCCGCCGCGCTGATCGACACGATCGCCCCCGACCTCGTCGTCCTGTCGCCCGGCCCGGGGTGGCCGTCCGACTTCGGGATGGCGGCGCTGATCGACGAGCTGTACTCCAGGGGGCTGCCCGTCTTCGGGGTGTGCCTGGGGCTGCAGGCCATGGTCGAGCACGCCGGGGGCACGCTCGAACTCCTGGGCTACCCGGAGCACGGCAAGCGGGGGCAGGTGTCGCGGCTGGGTGAGAGCGCCCTGCTGGAGGGGCTGCCCGAGACGTTCACGGCCGCCCGCTACCACTCGCTGCACGCCAAGCGGCCCGGGGTGGTCTCCTTCACCCCGACCGCGCTGACCCCTGACGGCAACGTGATGGCCATCGAGGACCCGGCCAACCGGCGCTACGCCGTCCAGTTCCACCCGGAGTCCATCCTCACGGCGGAGGGGGACGCCGGCGCCAAGATCATCGCCAACGTCCTCCGCCTGACCCGCCGCTGACCCGCCCTCCTGCCCCGCCCCCGGCCACCCGTCCCTCGGCCACCAGCCAGTCCCTCGTGCCCCTGACCGCTTTGTCCGGTCCCAGGCGCGTTCGGTGGCCGTGGCCGGGGGAGGGCTGGGTGGCCGGGGTCGGTGACGCGGTGGGGTGGCCGGGATCCGGGAAGGTTGGGGTGGCCGGGGACCGGCGTTCCGGGGCGCAACGGGGCAAGCCCGGGCCGTGCGGCTGGGACAAGTGGGCAATCGCGGCGCGTGGCACCGCCCGAACGCCTAGGCTCGCCCGCATGCTCCCGGTAGACCTTCCCGACGCGGTGCGCGAGGCGCTGCTGGCGCCCCTGGTCGACCACCACTGCCACGGGGTGCGGCGCGACGAGCTCAGCAGGGCGCAGTTCGAGCTGCTCATCACCGAGGGCAGCACGCCCGCCCCACCCGGCACCACCCACTTCGACACCCCGATCGGCGCGGCGATCCGCCGCTGGTGCGCGCCCGTGCTGGACCTGGACCCCCACGCCCCGCCCGCCGTCTACCTGGCCAGACGCGCCGAACTGGGAGCGGGCGAGGTCAACAGGAGGCTGCTGGAGGCGTCCGGCATCGTGGCGTTCCTGGTGGACACCGGCCTGGAGGCCCCCGAACTGCTGTCGGCCGCCGAGATGGGCCGCCACGGCGGCGCCGCGGCCGACGAGATCGTCCGCCTGGAACAGATCGAACAGGACGTCGCCGAGACCGCCCGGGCCGCCGTCGACTACATGGACAGCCTCGCCGAGGAACTGACCGCCAGGGCCGCGCGGGCCGTGGGCCTGAAGTCGATCGCCGCCTACCGCTGCGGCCTGGACTTCGACCCCGCCCGCCCCAGCAGGGGCTCGGTCATCGCCGCGGCCAACAGACGACTGGGCGACCCGAAGCGGCGCCTGACCGACCCGATCCTGATCCGCCACCTCCTGTGGACCGCCGTGGACGTGGCCAGGGAACGCGGCCTGCCGATGCAGTTCCACACCGGATACGGCGACACGGACCTGTATTTGAACCGGGCCGACCCGGCCCTGATGACCGGCTTCATCCGGTCGTTGCAGCCCATCGGCGTCCCGATCATCCTGCTCCACTGCTACCCCTACCACCGCCAGGCCGCCTACCTGGCCGCGGTCTTCCCCCACGTCTACGTGGACGTGGGCCTGGCCCTCACCTACACGGCCGCAGGCTCGGCCCGCATCATGGCCGAACTGCTGGAGCTGGTCCCCTTCCACAAGCAGATGTTCTCCTCCGACTGCTACGGCGTCGCCGAGACCTGCCACCTGGGCGCCCTGTACTTCCGCCACAGCCTGGCCAGAGTCCTGCGCACCCGCCTGGACGACGACGAGTGGAACGCGACGGACTGCGCCCGCATAGCCCACATGATCGGCTCCGGCAACGCCCGCCGCGTCTACCGCCTCTGACAGGCCCGGCCAACGACCCCGGACGCCCGGAACCGGCCGGGAGCGGAGTCGTAGCGGCGAGAAACCCGTGAGCCTTCACGACCGGCGCTCGACAGACGCGGGCTCGCGTCGGCGAGTCCGGGCAAGCGGGCGCGAGCCGTAACGGAAGGAAAAGCCCTAACGGAAAGAAAGCGCCAACAGAGAGGAGAACAGCAGAACGATCAGTTCGGGTCCAGGCAGGCGCCGAGTTTGAGGCCGAGGGTTTGCATGGTCTCGGCGAGGGAGCTGACCTGGGCGGGGGTGAGGTGGTCGAACAGGACCTCGCGCAGGGCCTTGGCGTGGGCGGGGGCGATCTCGGCGATCAGGGCGCGGCCGGTGTCGGTGAGTTCGGCGACCGTGGCGCGGCCGTCGTTCTCGTCGGGCCGCAGGCGGACGTATCCCCGCTCGACCAGCTTGCTGATGCGGTGGCTCAACCGGCTGATGGACACGTTCGACGTCGTGGCCAGGTCGGACAGCCGCCTCGGCGCCGCCTCCAGCGCGCACAGGAAGCCGTACTCGATGTGCACCAGCCCGTGCGCGCGGAAGGTGCGCTCCACCTGCGGGATGCCGACCAGAAACACGGCCATGAGCCCGTGCCAGGCGCGCTGCTCGTCGGCGTCGAGACCCTCGATCAAAGAACTCCCAGCGTCAGAACCGTCCGATGGCGATGACGACCGCCACAGCCAGCAGTACCAGGTTAACGGCGAAGCTCTCCTTGCGCCGCACGTGCACGCCCGCCGCGACCACCATCGTGACCGCCAGGCCGACGGCGGCCAGCGGGGTGAGGACGGGCGCGACCCCGGTGGCCCACGGCAGGACGAGGCCGAGCGCGCCGAGGAACTCGACGAACCCGATGAGCCGGATCTGCCCCTGCGTGAAGTCGTCCACGTACGGCATGCGCTCCCTGACCCGCTCCTTCGCGACGACCATCTTGCCGATGCCGGAGGCGGTGAAGGCGAGGGCGAGCAGGATCTGGAGGATCCAGAGGACCACGTCCATTGGTTGTCCCTTCAAGTTCTTACGATGAGCCAGACTGTAACGCCAAAAACTTGAAGCAACAACAATTGTGACCGGGTTATGACCACACCCGAGTCCGTGCCGTGACCATCCCGATCTCCGCGTGGTCCCGCCGCATCCCCGCGACGGCCCGGGACCATAACTCCTTTGGACACATCTACGCGAAGCCCAGGAAAAGCGATATTTCCTGACCGATGGTATTGAATCGTGACGCGCCAGGGAGTCAGGGCAAGGTGATGATCAAGACGCCAGAACCCCTTACGCAACACCTGGAGGTGTCGTGTCCTGGCGTCCCATCACATCCGCGGCTCTAGCCCTCTCGCTCGCGTTAGCCGTCCCCCTGGTCGGCCAGGGCCCGGCCCACGCCGACGACCCGCCCGCGGTCGAGCCCCGCGCGGGCACCGAGGCCCCCGCGGAGGTGAGCGGCCTGGCCGAGCCCGCCGCCGGCGGCGACCTCGCCGGCGCGGCCAAGAACCACCTGAAGAACGCCCGCTACCACCTCGACCCCGCCGACCTCACCCCCGTCCAGGCCGTCACCGACGGCCAGGACGCCACGGTCAGGTTCGCCCAGAAGCACCGCGGCCTGCCCGTCCTCGGCGGGCAGTACCTCGTGCACTTCCGCGGCAGCGGCGCGGACCGGCAGGTCACCGGCGCCGGCGGCCGCTTCCTCACCGAGCTGGACGTGGACACCACGCCCAAGCTGACCGCCGAGTCGGCCACCCGGATCGCGCTCACCCGCTTCGTCACCGACCCGCTCACCCGCCGCGCCGTCAGGACCGGCCAGGGCAGCCTGGTCGTCGTCCCGCGCGGGAGCGGCGGCCGCCTGGCCTGGAAGCTGCCGATGACCGGCGTCGACCGGGCCGCCAAGAAGCCGCTCGCCTTCGATGCCTACGTCGACGCCCACTCCGGCCAGCCGCTTCAGGCCATCAGCCGGATCCAGATGGAGGGCCCCGTCACCGGCTCGGGAACCAGCGCGCGCGGCCAGGCCGTACCCCTGAACCTCTACCAGCGCGCCGACGGCGTGCACGAGACCCGCGACCGCGCCCGGCCGATGTGGAACGGCACGACCGGCGAGATCCTCACCTACGACGCGAACAAGAGCGACGTGTTCGACTGGATCGGGCCCGCCCTCCCGCCCGGCGCGAAGCTCGCCGAGTCGCCCACGCCCGTCCTCGGCCCCCAGCACACCGAGAGCGGCGCGGT
The DNA here is from genome assembly GCF_044456745.1 of Nonomuraea sp. NPDC050790. NCBI lineage: Bacteria > Bacillati > Actinomycetota > Actinomycetes > Streptosporangiales > Streptosporangiaceae > Nonomuraea > Nonomuraea sp. NPDC050790. Next base: position 895,295 of record NZ_JBITGF010000001.1, read on the forward strand.
CGACGCGCACTGGGGCAGCGGCAAGGTCTACGAGTTCTACCGCGGGCTCGGCCGGGAGGGCCTGGACGGCAAGGGCGGCTCGATGCTGTCCGTCGTGAACGTGACCTTCCTCGGCGAGCCGTTCGTGAACGCCCTGTGGGACGGCACCAAGATGGTGTACGGCGGAGGCGGCGCCGACTTCCACTCCCTGGCCGCCGGCCTCGACGTCGTCGGCCACGAGATGACCCACGGCGTCATCACCCACAGCGCGAACCTCGCCTACTTCGGGCAGTCGGGCGCCATGAACGAGGGCCTGGCCGACTACTTCGGCAACGCCATCGAGGTCGGTGCGCTCGGCATCCCGATGAGCCACCCCGACGCGAGCCTGCTCGGCGAGGGAATCTGCAAGACGCTGCCGCCCGCCGAGTGCGCCCTCCGCGACCTCGACGACGGCCGCTCCGCCGCCAAGGACTGGATCGGCGTCGGCGTCAGCCTCGACGGCGGCGGCGTCCACCTGAACTCCACGATCTTCTCCGGCGCGCTGTGGGACATCCGCGAGAAGCTGGGCACGAAGGCCGACAAGATCGTCTACAAGGCGCTGACGGAGTACATGACGCCGCTCGACGACTTCGCCGACGGGCGGCGCGCGGTCGAGTCGGCGGCCCGCGCGCTCGGGCTGTCCCTCCACGACCGGCTCACGGTCGCGCTGGCCTTCGAGCGCCACGGCATCCGGCGCGGCTGGGAGCGCGACATCCGCACCGACACCCGGGTGCTCATCGACAACATCACCGACGTCAACGCCCGCGTGGACGTCTCCGGCGACCGGTACGTGGTCGGCAACTCCTCGGCGGACGCCTCCGAGCCGAGCTCGATCCTCACCGGCCGGATCCGGGGCGGCAAGCCGGTCAGGCTCTCCCAGAACGACGGCTGGAACTTCGTCCCGGTCATCGACGGCCGGCGCGCGGTGTGGACGGCCTACGACGCTGACGCCGGCAGGTACCGGATCCTCACCAGGCCCCTGGACGGCGGCGCGGCGGAGAGCGTCGTCGCCGAGGTCGCCGAGACCGTCGGGTTCGTGGCCGCCGCAGGCGACGCCGTCGCCTGGGACGCGACGGACCCGGTCACGTTCGAGACGGACCTGTGGCTGAAGAGGGGCACGGCGCCGCCGGTCAACCTCACCGCGGACACCGACGTCTTCGGCACCGATCCCCAGCTGAAGAACGGGAAGCTGTCCTATCTGCGGACCTGGGTCGTGGGCCGGCAGGTGCACCGCGCACCCGTCGTCGTCGACGTGGCCACGGGCGCCGAGACCCGGCTGCCCGAGGTCCCCGCCACCGGTCCCGACCCGTCGTTCTCCGTCCTGCCCGTGCTGACCTCCAAGCACGTCGTGTGGTACGCCGACGCCGACGCGGACGACGTCTTCGGCCTGGTCAGAGCCAATCTCGACGGCTCGGGGCTGACCTGGCTGGTGCCCGACGGGGCGCGGGCCCTGCAGCCCAGCAGCATCGACGCCAACGACGAGACCGTCACCGTCGGCGTGTTCCCGCACGGCGACAACACGCTCACCAATCCCAACCTGCCCAAGCTGTTCCAGCTCCCGCTCGCGGGCGGGCCGCTGACCCGCTTCTCGTGCAACCGGGGCGACCAGTGGGCCAACGCCTCCGGCGAGCGCGCCCTGGCCACCTGGATCGACGGCACCGCCGGCGACACCGATCTGGTCTACCGCGACCGGCCCGCGGGCCGCTGCTGACCGCCTTCTGACCGCCCGCCGTACCTCGTCACCCGGAGGTACGGCGGGCGAGTCGCGAACCGACCCCCGGACCTGGTTTGCTAGGGCCGTCACATCGCCAAGCCGGGGGGCTGCCATGCACGCCGTTGAACCAGAGGTCTTTATCGTCGCCCGTCCCGAACTCGACTACGACGAGCTGGCCCGCTACCTCGGCGAGGTGGGCGGCACGTCGTGGCTGGAGCGGCTCGACCGGGGCGATCTCGACGCGCAGAACCTCGCCGAGTTCGCCGGGCGGCTGTGCTACCGCTCCTTCGAGCCCGGTCTCAACCCCAACGTGGTGCGCATCCGCAAGGACCAGGACGAGTACCTGCGCAACATCCTGGCCAGCGCCCACGGCTCGGTCCTGGAGCACGTCAGCTTCAGTTTCGTGCTGCACAACGTCAGCCGCGTCCTCACCCACGAGCTCGTCCGCCACCGGCCCGGCGTGGCCATCTCGCAGGAGTCGCTGCGCTTCGTCCGGCTGACCGAGCTGCCCTTCTGGTTCCCCGACTGGGCTCGCGAGGACCCCGAGCTGATGAAGCGGGCGAGCGCGGTGCTGGAGCAGCTCGAGGAGTTCCAGGGCTGGATGGCCGGGCACTTCGGCCTCGACGAGGAGGGCGTGCCGTTCTCGGAGAAGAAGCACCGCACCTCCTTCATGCGGCGCTTCGCCCCCGAGGGCGTGGCCACCGGCCTGGTCTGGACGGCCAACGTGCGCACGCTGCGCCACACCATCGAGGCGCGCACCGCGGTCGGCGCGGAGGAGGAGATCCGCATGCTCTTCCAGCGCATCGGCGAGCTGATGAAGAAGGAGGCGCCGGCGCTGTTCGGCGACTACGTGGTCGAGGACGGCGCCTGGGTCCCCGGCTGGCGCAAGGTCTGACCCCTGCACCGCCCGCGGAGTAAGGGTTTACGTCAGCGGGCGGCGCACCAACAATGAGCGTGTGCGCCGACTGCTGATCATCCTCGGAGTGCTGGTGCTGGTCGCCGCCGCGGCTTACGGCGGCCTGTGGGCCAGCACCGGCCGATCGCAACTGGCCAGAGCCTTCTTCTGGGGCGACTCCGACGTCGGGGACTGGCAGCGCTTCCCCTTCCGCAAGGTCGCCACCGGCACCCCGGCGCCGCTGCCCAAGCAGCCGCAGGCGATCCCCGGCCTGGACGAGCAGGCGCTGGCGGCGGGCCAGACCACCGCGTTCGTCGTGGTGCGCGACGGCAAGCTGCTGTACGAGGGCTACTTCAACGGCACCCGCCGCGACTCGACGCTGACCTCGATGTCGGTGGCCAAGTCGGTGCTGTCCCTGCTGGTGGGCGTGGCCGTGGGCGAGGGCAGGATCCGGTCGGTGGACGACCCGATCACCGCGTACGTGCCGGAGCTGCGCGAGCGCGACCCGCGCTTCGACAAGATCACGCTGCGGCACCTGATGGGCATGCGCTCCGGGCTGCGCTACGACGACGAGGGCACCCCGTTCAGCGACGACACCAGCACCTACTACAGCCCCGACCTGCGCTCGCTGGCCATCGACGACTCCGGCGTGGAGAGCGACCCCGGCCAGGGTTTCCGCTACAACAACTTCAACCCGCTGCTGGTCGGGCTGGCGCTGGAGCGCTCGACGAAGGTGCCGGTGGCGACCTACCTGGAGCAGAAGATCTGGCGGCCGCTCGGGATGGAGGCCGACGGCTCGTGGAGCCTCGACTCCTCCGACGGGTTCGAGAAGATGGAGAGCGGCGTCAACGGCCGCGCCGTCGACTTCGCCAAGCTCGGCATGCTCGTGGCCGAGCAGGGCTGGTGGAACGGGAAGCAACTCGTGCCCGCCGACTGGATCAACGAGCCCAACACGCCGGTGAGCGCCCCGAACGGCTGGGCCGACGGCTACCAGTACTTCTGGTGGGCGCGTGGTGCGGCCAAGGTCGCCTCCGGGCGCTACGGGCAGGTCATCTACGTGGTGCCGGAGAAGAAGCTGGTCATGGTCCGTTTCGGCGCCGACACCGGCGGACGGGCCTGGCCCGCGTTCATGGAGACGCTGGCCGAGCAGCTCTGAGCCGAGGCCCGCGCGGGCCCCGCAAAGGCTGGTCTGTGCGGGGCCCGCGCGAGGCCGCGCGGCTCACAGGGCGGGCAGGACGTAGACCTCGGCGCCCGGTGGGAGTTCGCAGTCGAGGCGGCCCACGCCGTGGCCGTTCTCGCCGCACACGATCATGTTGATGTGGCGGCGGATGCTGCCGTACTCGTCGCGCAGCCGTTCCTCCAGCGACGGGTGGACGCGGCGCAGCGTGTCGAGCGCCGAGCCGAGCGTCGGCGGCGTCTCCGGGTCGGCGCCCACGGCGAAGACCTTCACCTCGCTCTGCCCGCTGACCCACCGCTGGAAGGCGCTGGGCAGCACGAACACCACCATGGTGACGGGCCTGGCCATCGCCTAGAGCACCGCCGCCCGGACGGTCTGGACGTCGGGCAGGTGGCCGGCGATCTGCGACCAGCTCTGCCCGCCGTCGCGCGAGCCGTACACGCAGCCGTCGCGGGTGCCGAAGAAGACGCCCGCCTCCGACGCGGTCATCGCATCGCGCAGGACGGTGGCGTAGACGGGCGGTTCGGGCAGTCCCTCGTCGAGGGCCCGCCAGGTGTCGCCGGCGTCGTCGCTGCGGTAGACGCGGTAGCGGTGCTCGACCGGGGTGCGGTCCATGTCGGCGTTGAGCGGCAGCACGTAGACGGTGTCGGGCCTGGCCGGGTCGACCACGATCGGGAAGCCGAAGTCGGAGGGCAGCGACGAGCCGATGTCCTTCCAGGACGAGCCGAAGTCGTCGCTGCGGTAGACGCCGAAGTGGTGCTGCAGGAACAGGCGTTCCGGGCGCGCGGGGTGGCCGCTCACCTTGTGCACGCACTGCCCGAACTCCGGGTACTGCTGGCCCTCGGGCAGGAACGGCGCCCGGATGCCCTGGTTGGCGGCCTCCCACGAGGCGCCGCCGTCGGTGGAGCGGTAGAAGCCGCCGGTGGAGATGGCCACGCCGAGGACCTTCGGGTCGGTCGGGTGGTTGAGGATCGTGTGCAGGCACAGCCCGCCGCCGCCCGGCTGCCACTGCTCGCGGTGCGGGTGGCGCCACAGGCCCTCGACGAGCTCGTAGGTGACGCCGCCGTCCTCCGAGCGGAACAGCGCGCCCGGCTCGACCCCGGCCCAGACCACGTCGGGCTCGGAGGGCGAGGGCAGGAGCTGCCAGACGCGCTCCAGCGTCGCGCCGCTGTCCTCCGGGAAGGCGATCGGCGCCCGGTCGGCCTCCTGCCAGGTCTCGCCGAGGTCGTCGGAGTACATGACCGACGGGCCGAAGTGGCCGTACTCGATGCCGGCGAGCAGGCGGGGCGTGGCGCCGCGGTTGTCGATCGCCACGGCGGGCACGGCGACCGTCGAGAAGTGGATCGGGCCGACCTCGAACGGGCCGCCGTCGCTGGATCGCGCGAGGAACAGGCCCTTGCGGGTGCCGATCGCGAGTATGGCCTCACTCATGTCGGAGCTCCCATCGTTCGCATGTTCGCTTCTCGGCCATCGTGTCACGGCATGGCGGGTACCGCCGGTGACTGTGGGATTTGTACCGAAGGTCGTTCGATTACCCGCCAGGTAATCGTGATACTTCCCCTGGCTCGGTAGATTCCGGGCTATGGAAGCGCTTGCTCTGCATGAAGAGTCCTTTGGCGACCTGCTGCGATCCTGGCGGCAGCGGCGCCGTGTCAGCCAGCTCGACCTGGCGATCGAGGCCGACGTGTCGGCCCGGCACATCAGCTTCCTGGAGACCGGCAGGGCCAAGCCGAGCCGCGAGATGGCGATGAAGCTGGCCGAGGAGCTGGAGGTGCCGCTGCGGCACCGCAACAGGCTGCTGGTGGCGGCCGGGTTCGCGCCGGTCTTCCGCGAGCGCGACGTCACCGCCCCGGAGATGGACGCGGTACGGCGGGCCCTGGACAAGATCCTGGCCGGGCACCAGCCGTACCCGGCGCTCGTCGTGGACGCGGGCTGGAACCTGGTCGCCGCCAACGAGGCGGCCGGGATGTTCATGGACGGCGTGCCCGACCACCTGCTGAAGGACCCGGTCAACGTCATGCGGCTGTCGCTGCACCCCGAGGCGATGGGCGGACGCCTGGTCAACCTGCCCGAGGTACGCGCCCACCTGCTGCACCGGCTGCGCCGCCAGGCCGAGACCAGCGGCGACGGCCGCCTGGCCGAACTGCACGACGAGCTGGCCGCCTACACCTACCCCGGCGTCGAGCTGAACGTCGCCGTCGTGCCCAGCCCCGCCGACATCCTGTTGCCGCTGCGGGTGCGGCAGGGGGAGCACGTGCTGTCGATGTTCACCACGATCGCCACCTTCGGCACGCCCGTCGAGGTGACGGTGTCGGAGCTGGCCATCGAGACGTTCTGGCCCAACGACGAGGAGACGGCGGCCTTCTTCCGCTAGGCCGCTCGATCTTCTTCGCTAGGCCCGCTCGATGTCGCGGTGGATCCTGGACAGCGGCACGCCGTCGATCTGCAGGCGGCGGACGGTCTCGTTCACCATCGCGGTCGGCCCGCAGACGTAGACGTCGTGCTCGGACCAGGTGTGGAAGCGCTGGGTCACCTCCGGCAGGTGGCCGCGCATGCCGTCCCAGGACGGCTGGTCGGAGACCACGGGCAGCACCCGCAGCCAGGGGAACGCGGACTCCATCCTGATCAGGTCCGGCAGGTCGTAGAGCTCCTCGGCGGTGCGCGCGCCGTACAGCAGGTGGATGTTGGGACGCCGGCCCGAGGCGATGACGTGCTCGATGATGGCCTTGATCGGCGCCAGCCCGGTGCCGCCCGCCACGCACAGCATGTCGCGGGCGCCGTCCTCCTCGGCGGCCATCGTGCCCATGGGCGGGCCGAGCATGACGGTGTCGCCGATGCGCGTGTGCCGGATCAGGGTGGTGGACACCCAGCCGCCCGGCACCCCGCGTACGTGCAGGCGCAGGGTGTTGTCGGCGCGCGGGGCGTTGGCGATGGAGAAGGTCCGCCACACGCGCGGCCACCGCGCCGTCTGCACGTTCACGTACTGTCCCGCCGTGTACGGCAGGCGCTGCGTCGGCCGGAGCGTGAGGACGGCGATGTCCTGGGCACGGCGTTCGTGGTCGATCACCTCGGCCAGCCACCACGCGGGCGAGACCCCGGCGTCGGCGGAGGCCGATTCGATCATGAGGTTGGCGGCGGCGGTGTAGGCGGCGACCCAGGCCGCCTCGATCTCGGCGTTCCACACGTCGGCGGCGAAGCGCCTGATCGTGGCCAGGAGCGCGTTGCCGACGGCGGTGTAGTGCTCGGCGATCACGCCGTACTTGCGGTGGTCGCGACCGAGCTGGCCCAGGTAGGAGGCCAGGGTGCCGGGACTGTCCAGGCTCCACACGATGCGGGTGAGGGCGGTGAAGAGGCGGTCGCGCTGGACGTCCATGGCCGGCGGGAACATCCCTCGCAGGTGCGGGCTCTCGGCGAACAACCGGCCGTAGAAGTAGGCGGCGGCTTTGTCGGCCACCGGTTCGACGACGGAGAAACTTTCCTTGACCAGGCGCGGATTCAACGTCATTTAACTGACCCCACTAATTGGCCGGAATCTCATTCCGGTCGTGATGTTCACCTCCCTGACGGCTCCGGGTGTCGAGCGCTCAGCGGGCCCCGGCTCGGCCGATCGCTCGCTTCGGAGTCTGGCATCCCTGCGTTGGGGCCACAACCGTTTCACCTCAATATGGTGCGAACCACAACTATCCGTAACTGTAACGTTATTTTCCGCATTCATCTGGTTATGGCGGCGGACTTTGAAAGTGAAAGTTAATCGGATTCGCATTGTCGAGCCGGTTTCGGGGCCTATCGCGTGAAGCGTGAGCTAGCCGGATCTCGGGTTGAAGACGAGGGCCAGGGAGCGCAGCGCCAGGATGAACCCGATCAGCAGCAGGCCGCCTCCGGCCACCGCGAGCAACCGGACGTTCGGGGTGATCATCGGTCCGGCGTCCGCCGTGATCAGCATGCTGGCTCCCAGGGTCGCGCTCCCCGCCAGCACCGCGATCACGACCTGCCGCACCAGTCCGGTCAGGAAGCGCCGGTCACCGTCGTCGGCCAGCGGCCGCACGTTCAGCGAGAGCCGGCCCTGCTCGCGGGCGGCGCCGGCCATGTCGACGTCGGGGCTGATCAGCGCGAGGTTCCCGTCGAGCGAGGCCGGCGCGCGGAACGCGGCGGCGATCTGCGGAGGTACGGCGAAGCCGTTGTCGTGCACCACCTTGAGCAGGCATGCCGAACATGCCGGCCGACCCGCCCCGCCCGTACCCGGTCCTGTAGCGGACCATGAGCTGCCCGATCTGCCGCTCCAGGTCGCGTTCGGCGAGCCCGCGCGAGCGCCCCCACGGCGTGCTCCGCTCCAGCCTGCGGCTGAGCCTGAGGATGATCTCCATGTCGGCGGCGACCTCGGCGCGGGCCCGTGGGCGCTGCACCTTGAGCACGACCTCGCGGCCGTCCAGCAGCCGCGCCGCATGCACCTGGGCGACGGAGGCGGCGGCCATCGGCTCGTGGTCGATGCCGGCGAACACCTCCGCCGGCGGCCGGCCCAGCGCCGCCCGGATGGCCGCCTCGATCGCGGGCCACGGCTCGGGCTCGGCCCTGGTCTGGAGCGTCGCGAGCTGGTCGGCGAACGGGCCGGGGATCAGGTCGCGGCGGGTGGAGAGCATCTGCCCGAGCTTGACGAAGGTGACGCCGCCCTCGTTGAGCGCGGCCCTCAGGGAGCGGGCGAGCTTCGCGCCGCCCTGGTAGACCCGGCCGTCCGCGACGATCCCGGTGAACTGGGAGAAGGACGTGACGGCCGAGCCGATGGCGCTGGTCACGAGCAGGCCGGCGACGATCGTGCGGGGCCAGCCGACCGGGATGCCGAGGGCGCGCCTGGCCACGACCGCGGCCACCCAGGCGGTGGCGGCCAGGCCGAGGGGAGCGAGGAGGTCCATGCCTACGAGCCCTCCTCGTCGTTGCCGTCGTCATCGTGCTCGTCGGCCTTGCGCAGGGCCCGCAGCATGCGGGACTCCTCCTGGTCGATCCAGCGCACGGTCGACTTCGTGACGTGCTTGCCGTAGCGGAACAGCAGCTTGGGCGCGCCCAGGGAGGCGGCCTGCTCCTCCACGGGGATCCGGTCGCCGGGCAGCACCGCGTCGATCACCTTCTCGAACTGGGAGAAGATCTTCTTGCGTTTCTCCAGGAGGCGGCCGACGAGGTCGGGGCTGCCGCCGCCGGCGAAGCAGAGCTTGACCAGGTTCTCGTCCCTGATCTGGACGGGGGAGGACAGCGACTCCAGCCAGGATCGCAGCGCCGCGCGGCCGGCGTCGGTGATCTCCCACAACCACAGGATCACGATAAATCGGCTAAAAGCGGATAAACCCAACCTTTGCCATATATCTGACAGATAACGCGGGAAGGATTGACTGAGCGTGTGAAGTCGGAATAATCGGATCTTGGTGTGAGTTCCTCCGCCGCCACAAGCGACATCCCGCAGGACGGCCACGCCTCCCATCCACCCATGCAAAGGTTGTCATGGCTTCCCCTCGCTCGCCCCAGCAGGCGCAGTGGCTCTGGCCCGTCACCCTGGCCCTCCCCGTCCTCGCCGCGCTGCTGGCCTTCGCCGCCGCGACCGGCGCCGCCGCCTGGTTACCGGTGGCCGCCGGCGTGATGGCGCTGGTCGGCGCGGTGGCCGTGGTCGCCGTCCGGTACGAGAACAGGGTCACCGTCCAGGCGCTGGAACAACGGGAGCGGGCGAGCAAGCAGCGCGAGGCCGAGTTCCAGCACCACGTCCAGCAGCGCAACCTGCAGTGGAACAACCACCTGGCCGCCAGGTCCGCCGCCCTCGACGAGGCGGTCAAGCACCTGGTCACCGAGCGCGTGCCCGCGGTCAGGAACGACAGCCCGCCGCCCCCGCCGTACCAGAACGCGGCCCTGGAGGAGGAGGTGGCCGCCCGGCTGGAGGACGTGCTCGACGCCGTGGCCGAATCCGCCAAGCAGGACCGCGAGCGGCAGGAGTCGCTGCGGCTGGCCGTGGTCGCGCTGGCCCGACGGGTGCAGACCTCCGCGCACCGCATCCAGGAGAACGTCTCGCTCATGGCCGAGCGGCACCCGGGCAACCCGGACGTCCTCGAGGCCAGCATGCAGATCGACCACGCCGCCGCCCAGCAGGGCCGCCACGCCCAGAGCCTGGCCGTGCTGTGCGGCGACTGGCCGGGACAGCAGTGGCCCAAGCCGCTCGCGCTGGTCGACGTGGTACGCGCCGCCGCCTCCCGCATCGTCGCCTACAAGCGCGTCGAGGTCTCCGGCGACCCCGACACCGCCGCCTCGGCCAAGGTGGTCGAACCCCTCATCCACCTCGTCGCCGAACTCCTGGCCAACGCCACCCAGTCCTCGCCCCCCGCCACCACGGTGCTGGTCGCCGTCCGCAACGTCCAGCGCGGCGCGGTCATCGAGATCGACGACGGCGGCGTCGGCATGGACGAGCACCACCTGGAGCAGGCCCGCGAGGTCGTCTCCGGCCGCCGCGAGGTCGGCGTCGGGGAGGTGGGCGAGATCCCGCAGACGGGCCTGGCCGTCATCGGCCACTACGTGCGCCGCCACGGCTTCCTGGCCGACCTGCTGCCCTCGCCGTACGGGGGCGTGCGCGCCGTGGTGCTCGTGCCGAGCGAGGTGGTCGAGACGCTGGAGCCGGTGTCCGCGCCGCCGGTCAGGGCGGCCCGGCCCGCCGTACCGCAGGAAAGGGCGCCGCACGCCGCGCCCCCGGAGGCCGACCTGCCCCGCCGCCGCTCCAAGCGCGGCGAGGCCGCGCCCTCGGCAGAGGGTACGGCGGGCAGCCTGTTCACCGCGCAGGACGAGCAGGACACGCCCGCGGACCGGCAGGCGGAGACGACGGCGGAGAAGACGCCCGAGCAGGCGGGCGCCTGGATGGCGGCCTTCTTCGACCACAACGCCGACACCGAGCCCGGCGACGACGATTAGCGGACGGACGATCGACGGACGGACGTTTGACGGATGGACGAATGACGGAGGAACGGATGCAGCAGGACCAGGACTGGATGATCGGCGAGGTCGTCTGGGTCCCCGGTGTCAGGCACGTCGTCGTCCTCAGCTCCGACGGCCTGCTGAAGGCCCGCTCCGCGGGCACCCCGCGCGACGTGGCCGACCGCCTGTCGGCGGCCTGCTCGGGCCTGCAGTCGCTGGCGCAGAGCGTGGGCAGGGAGTTCGGCCTGGACGGCGGCGCGGTCAAGGAGCTGATGGTCGGCTTCGAGGGCGGCTACCTGTTCGCGCGCTCTGCGGGCACCGGCTCCCACCTGGTGGTGATCACCGAGCCGGTGGTGGACCCGCGCCTGATCGCCCAGCAGATGCAGGCCCAGGTCATCAAGATCGGCGAACGGAACTTCAGCACCCCGGCCCGCCGGGCATGACGGACCCGGGCGACTACAAGGACCAGGCGGTCCGCCCGTACGTGCTGACGCAGGGCAGGGCGCGTCCCTCGCGCAACACGATCGGCCTGGACACGCTGCTCGTGGTCACCGAGACGGGCAAGCCGCTGCCCGTCTCGGCCAGCCGCCAGGAACGCGACCTCGTGCGCATGTGCCGCAGGCTGCTGTCGCTGGCCGAGGCGGCGGCCCACCTGGAGCTGCCGCTCAGCGTCGCCTCGATCCTCGCCTCCGACCTGGTCGACTCCGGGCACCTCACCGCCCGCTCACGGATCCCCGAAGTTGCCCGGCCGTCACAGAACATGCTCAAGGAGGTGCTGGATGGCCTCCGCAGGCTCCGCTGACCGCTACCTTCCCGACACGGTCCAGGAATCGGTGAAGATCCTCGTGGTCGGCGACTTCGGCGTCGGGAAGACCACCATGATCGGCTCGGTCAGCGAGATCGAGCCGCTGCGCACCGAGGAGACGATGACGCAGGCCAGTGTCGGCGTCGACGACCTGGCCGGGCTGGAGGCCAAGGCCACCACGACCGTCGCCATGGACTTCGGCCGCATCACGCTGAGCCCGCTCACCGCGCTCTACCTGTTCGGCACGCCGGGACAGCAGCGCTTCTGGGACCTGTGGGCGGGGCTGTCGGAGGGGGCCGTGGGCGCGCTCGTGCTCATCGACACGCGGCGCCTCGAAGGCAGCTTCGAGGTGCTCGACCAGCTCGAACTCCGCGGCGACCTGCCGTTCGCCGTCGCGGTCAACCTGTTCCCCGACTCGGTCAGGCACAGCAGGAAGGCGCTGCGCGAGGCGCTCGACCTGGCTCCCGACACGCCGATCGTCGAGTGCGACGCCAGGAACCGGGCCTCCTCCCTCGACTGCCTCATCACGCTGGTCGAGCACGCCGTACTGAAGGAGCAGGCGGGTCCGGAGACGCCCGCCGTACAGAAAGAGAAGGCATGACCACCCCGCTCACGGCCACCACCGACTTCGAGGAGCTGCGCCGGCAGTGGGGTGACGTGGCCTGGGTCGAGCTGGAGCCCGGGGTGGGCGCCTGGCTCGTCATGGGCTACCAGGAGATCCTCACCATCACCCGCCAGGAGAAGCTCTACAGCCGCGACGCCCGCAACTGGCGGCTGTTCCAGGAGGGCGTGGTGCCGCCCGACTCGGGACTCGGGCCGATGATGTTCTGGCGGCCGAACGTGATCGGCGCGGACGGCGGCGAGCACCGCAGGCTGCGCCGCCCGCTGGACGACGGCGTGGCCGCGATCGACCAGCGGCGCATGCGCCGCTCGGTGGAGGGCATGTGCGCCGACCTGATCGCCGGCTTCCGCGACAAGGGCAGCGCGGACCTGGTGGGGGAGTACGCGGCGGTCATCCCGATGCTGGCCATCGCCGACCTGTTCGGCCTGGACGTCACCCAGGGCCACGAGCTGCTGGCGGCGTTGCGGGCGCTGTTCGGCAGCGCCGAGGACTCGCAGGCCGGCAACAAGAAGTTCGAGGAGATCCTCGGCGGCATCCTGCTCGCCCGCCGGCAGGAGCCCGCCGACGACCTCACCAGCCGCTTCCTGAGCCACCACGACCTGAGCGGCGACGCCGAGGTGCTGCAGTCGATGGTGGTGATGATCTCCGCCGCCCAGGAGACCACGACCACGTGGATCTCGCAGACGCTGCGCCTGGTGCTCACCGACCCGCGCTTCGCCGGCCGCATGCGCGGCGGCCGCCTCGGGGTGGACGACGCGCTCGACGAGGTCCTGTGGCGCGACCCGCCGATGACGAACATGCCCGCCAGGTACGCGCTGCGCGACACCGAACTCGGCGGCCGGCGCATCGCGCGGGGCGACGCCCTGGTCCTGGGCCTGGCCGCGGCCAACGCCGATCCGGCGGCCCACACCGGAGAGGCGGTGATCGAGCTGGGCAACCGGGCGCACCTGGCCTGGAGCGCGGGCCCGCACGCCTGCCCCGCCCCGGTCCCGGCCCGCCTGATCACCCGTACCGCGGTCGAGACGGCCCTGCACCTGCTGCCCGACGTCCGCCTCGCGGTGGCGCCGGAGGAGCTCACCCCGCACCCCTCGCCGTGGACCCGCTGCCCGGCGGCGCTCCCGGTCCTGTTTGGAGATCACTGATGGAGATCATCGCCCTCGACCCCGCAGGAACCGACCACCACGGCGAGGCCGCCAGGCTGCGCGCGGCCGGGCCGGTCGTGCGGGTGGAGCTGCCCGGCGGCGTGCGCGCCTGGGCCGTCACCCATCACGAACTGCTGGCGGAGCTGGTCGCCGATCGCAGGGTGAGCAAGGACTGGCGCAACTGGAACGCGATCCGGCGCGGCGAGATCCCCGACGACTGGCCGCTGATCGGCATGGTCAAGGTCACCAACATGGTCACCGCCGACGGGAGCGAGCACCACCGGCTGCGCAAGTTCGTCACCAGGACGCTGACGCCGAAACGCGTCCAGGGCCTGCGGCCGCGGCTGGAGCAGATCGTGGGCGAACTGCTCGACGAGCTGCCCGGCCACGCCGCCGCGGACGGTGTCGTGGACCTGCGGGCGCACTACGCCTACCCGGTGCCGATGCGGGTCATCTGCGAGCTGGTCGGCGTGCCGGAGGAGGAGCGCGACGAGCTGCGCGCGCTGGTGGACAGCATCTTCCGCTCCACGACCTCGCCCGAGGAGGTGCTGCGCACCCAGCGCGACATCCACCTGCTGCTGGGAAGGCTGGTGGCGGCCAAGCACGCCGCGCCGGGCGAGGACCTGACCAGCGCGCTGATCGCCGCGCAGGTGGACGACCCGGAGCGGCTGACCGACGAGGAGCTGGCCGGGACCATCTGGCTCATGCTCGCCGCCGGGCACGAGACCACGCTGAGTCTCATCGTCAACGCGGTGCGGGCGCTGCTCACCCACCCCGAACAGCTCTCGCCGGCGCTGAAGGGCGACGAGGCGACGTGGGCCGCGGTGGTGGAGGAGACGCTGCGCTGGGACGCACCCATCGGCAACTTCATGGCCCGCTACCCGCTGGAGGACCTCACGGTGGCCGGGGTGACGATCCCGGCGGGCGAGGCCGTCCTGGCCCCCTACAGCGCCGTGGGCCGCGACCCGGGTCAGCATGGGGAGGACGCGGCCCGCTTCGACATCACCCGCGAGCAGCGCCGCCACCTGGCGTTCGGGGGCGGGCCGCACGTGTGCCTGGGGGCCGCGCTGGCCCGGATGGAGGCCGCGGTGGCCCTGCCGGCGCTCTTCTCCCGTTATCCCGAAATGTCGCTCGTGGCTGCGCAAATTCCCCCGGTGCCGTCGTTGTTCTCCAACTCGGCCGCCACCCTTCCGGTGCGCCTCTAGCCGAAGATCGCGGGCGGGTCGCCGGTGTACCAGACGTTGTCGATGACGACCCGGGTCATCAGCCAGCGGCCGTCCCGGCGTACCAGCTCCACGTCGTAGAGGTTCTTCAGCAGCGCGTGCGTGCTCCGGTCGGCGGTGAGCACGTGCTGGGCCTCGACCATCGCGGTCAGCCTGGCCCGGTCGCCGCCGACCTGGACGCGCGGGTTGGTGACCTGGTGCGTGGTCGCCACCCGCCCGGCGAAGCCGTGCAGGATGGTCGTGACGATCGTGTCCCTGCCCGACATCACCGGCGGCGTGGCGCCCCATTTGCTCGCGGCGGGACCGAAGTCGAGTTCGGCGTCCTCGGCGAAGGCCGAGGCGAACAGCTCGGCGTCTGCCAGGTCCTGGCCCAGCCCGAACCGGTACAGGGCGTCGGTGATCTCCAGCAGGTCGCGCGGCTCCGTGCCGCCGGGAAGCGCGCGGTCAGTAGTGACGAACATGTGATTCATCCTTGTTTCATAGGTTCTCGCCATCAATGCGACTCTGTGCAAGGATCATGAAGCGTGGTTTAACGGTCCGGGGTGGCATGGTGGAGAAATACGAGCTGGAAGCCTTCCTGACGCTGGCCGAGGAGCTGCACTTCGGCCGCACCGCCGAGCGGCTGCGCGTGTCCACCGCCCGGGTCAGCCAGACGATCAAGAAGCTGGAGCGGAAGGTCGGGGTGCCGCTGTTCGACCGCAGCAGCCGCCGGGTCGAGCTGTCGGCGGTGGGACGCCAGTTGCACGAGGAGATCAGGCCCGCCTGGGAGCTGATCGGCGCCGCTTTGGAACGTGCCGTCGAGACCGGCAAGGGCATCACCGGCACGCTCACGGTCGCCTTCGTGGGTCCCGCGGCCGGGCAACTCGTCATGGGGGCGGCGCAGGAGTTCGGCGCCAGGCAGCCCGGCTGCGCGGTGGACGTCAAGGAGGCGCGGCTCGGCGACGTCGTGCCCTGGCTGCGCGAGGGCGTGGCCGACCTGGCGCTGACCGGCTTCCCCATGGACGCGGCGGGCGTGGTGGCGGGGCCGGTGCTGGTGCGCGAGGCGCGCATGCTGGCGGTGCCGGCCGGGCACCCGTTCGCGCGCAGGACCCGGCTGTCGGTCGAGGACCTGGCGCGGGTGCCGGTGCTGCGGCTGCCCGAGTCGGTTCCCGAGTCGCACCGGGCCGACCGCACGCCCCGCCGTACGCCGGCCGGGCGGGCGATCGCCGCGGGACCGGTGGCGGCCACCATGCACGAGATCCTCACGCTGGTCGGCGCGGGGCGCGGCGTCTTCCCCGTGGGCGCGCAGACCCGCCGCTACCACGCCCGCCCCGACGTCGCCTACGTGCCCCTCGCCGACGCGGCCCCGGTCGAGTGGGGGCTGATGTGGCGCGCGGGCGGCGGCAGCGCGCGCGTGCTCGCCTTCGCCCGCGCCGCGGGCGATCTCCTCTCCCACCCCTGAGGTTACGGCTCCGCCACCCCCACGCCACCCGCCGCAGCGCGCGGGCGCCGATCGGGGGGATCGCCGCTCAGGCCGGACGTGGCGGGCCGCCGTCACGGCGCACGTTCCCACGCGGCGGGTCACCGGGATTCGGCCCGGGATAGAAGTGACAGAACGGGATCTCCGGGAGAGCCGACATAACCGAAATGGTCTGCGCCATGATGGGCTTGAGGCCCCAACTCCCTGGAGATCGCATGTCTCGACCCCTGATCGGTATCACCGCCTACTTCGAGGCCGCCCGCTGGGGCGACTGGGTCAGGGAGGCCGTGCTGTCTCCACCCTCCTACGCCAAGGCCGTCACCCGGGCCGGCGGCGCCCCCGTGGTCCTGCCGCCGCTCGGGCTGCACGCCGTCGACGACTACGTACGCGGGCTGAAGGGCATCGTGCTGGCCGGCGGCGTCGAGGTCGGCGCCCAGTCCTACGGCGAGGACGACGACGCCAGGGTTCCCGAGCCGCAGGCCCACCGCGACCGGTTCGAGCTCGCGCTGGCCCGCGCCGCCGTCCAGGCCGACGTGCCGATCCTGGCCGTCGCCCGCGGCATGCACGTGCTCAACGTGGCCCAGGGCGGCACGCTCATCCCGTGGCTGCCCGACGTGCTCGACCACGAGCGCCACGGCGAGCAGGGGCCGCACGTGATCCAGGTGAGCGTGTCGAGCAAGCTCGGCAAGGCCGTGGGGGACAAGGTCGAGGTGGTCGCACCGCACACCCAGTCGGTGCGCAGGCTCGGCTCGGGGCTGCTGGCGGTCGCGTGGGCCGACGACCAGATCGTGGAGGGCATCGAGCTCCAGGGGCACCGCTTCGGCGTCGGCGTGCAATGGCACCCCGAGCGCGGCGAGGAGATCAAGCTCTTCGATGCGCTCGTGGAGGCGGCCCGCTAGGCTTCGGATCATGCCGCTGCATCCCCAGGCTCGGGACTTCGTCGCGCGCTACCCGTCGGATCTGGGCGTCGACCCGGACACGCTCGATCTGGGCGCCATCCAGCGGATGCGCGCGGAGGACGGCCTGGCCGCCGAGCGCGGGCCGATCACGCACCTGCCGTTCGTGCGCGACGAGACGGCCGAGGGCGTGCCCATCAGGATCTACCGCTCCGACCGCGGCGAGGACGCCCTGCCGGTGCTGGTCTACTTCCACGGCGGCGGCTTCGTCTTCGGCAGCGTCAAGCGTAACGACGCCGTCGGCCGCGACCTGGCCATCCGCACCGGCGCCGTCGTCGTCTCGGTCGACTACCGGCTCGCTCCGGAGAACGTCTTCCCCGACGCCGCCGACGACGCCTGGTCCGTGGTGCGCGACGTGTTCGCCCGGCCCGCCTTCTACCAGAGCAACGGCCGCGTGGCCGTCATCGGCGACAGCGCGGGCGGCAACCTGGCCGCCGTGGCCGCCTGGCAGGCCCGCGAGGCCGGGCTGAGCCTGGCCCACCAGGTGCTGGTCTACCCGGTCATGGACGCCGCCATGGACACCCCGAGCTACAAGGAGTTCGGCGAGGGCTTCGGGCTCGAGGCCAGGGAGATGGCCTGGTTCTTCGCCCAGTACGCGCCGGACGCCGACCCCGCCGACCCGCGCCTGTCGCCGCTGCGGCTGGACTCCTGCGCGGGCCTGGCGCCCGCGACGATCGTGACCGCCGGGTGCGACGTGCTGCGCGACGAGGGCGAGCGCTACGCGGAACGGCTGGCCCAGGCCGGCGTCCCGGTCGAGTCCCGCAGGTTCGACGGCGCCGTCCACAGCTTCTTCGCCCTGCCCGGCCTGTTCGACCAGGCCATCGAGGCCCGCGAGTACATCTCGGAGCGGCTGCGCGGGGACCTGGCCCCGTGACCTACGCCTACGACAAGCTCAGGACCGACATGCCCGCGGAGGGCGTGCTGCGGGTGACCATCAGCGAGCCGCGCCGCCTCAACGCCGTCGACATGACCGGCCACCGCGAACTGGCCGAGATCTGGCGCGACATCGACCGCGACGACGCCGTCCGCGCGGTCGTGGTCAGGGGCGAGGGCAGCGCGTTCTCCGCCGGCGGCGACCTGTCGATGATCGAGGAGATGACGCTCGACCACGCCACCCGGCTGCGCGTGTTCGGCGAGGCCCGCGACATCGTCTACAACGTGCTCAACTGCTCCAAGCCGGTAGTCTCCGCCATCCAGGGCCCCGCGGTCGGCGCGGGGCTGGCCGTGGCGCTGCTGGCCGACATCTCCGTCGCCGGGCGCACCGCCCGCATCATCGACGGCCACACCCGGCTCGGCGTCGCCGCCGGCGACCACGCGGCCATCATCTGGCCGCTGCTGTGCGGGATGGCGAAGGCCAAGTACCACCTGCTGCTGTGCGAGCCGGTCTCCGGCGCGGACGCCGAGCGGATGGGCCTGGTCAGCCTGTGCGTCGACGACGACCAGGTCCACGACAAGGCCATGGAGATCGCCGTGCGGCTGGCCGGGGGCGCCCAGGAGGCGATCCGGCTGACCAAGTACTCGCTCAACAACTGGCTGCGGATGGCGGGCCCGGCCTTCGACGCCTCGCTGGCCATGGAGTTCCTCGGCTTCACCGGCCCCGACGTGCGCGAGGGCGTGCGGGCGCTGCGCGAGAAGCGGCCGCCCAGCTTCTAGTCCTCCAGCCGGCTCAGCACCGTGTTGCGTACCTGCTGGAAGATCGTCGCGGTGCGGAAGCCGACGATCTCGCGGCGCTTGCTGAGCCGGTCCACCAGGAACGCGTGCAGCCGGTCGAGGTCCTGCACCGCCACGTGCAGCAGGAAGTCGTCGCCGCCGGCCAGCACGAACACGCTCAGCACCTCCGGCTGGCGGCCGGCGAAGTCCTTGAAGGCGTCGATGACCTGGCGGCTGAGCGGGCGTACCTGCACCGAGACCATGGCCTGGACGCCGCGGTTGAGCGCGGCGTGGTCGATGTCGGCGTGGTAGCCGCGGATCACGCCGCGCCGGGTCAGGGCGCGCACGCGTTCCAGGCAGGTCGAGGGGGCGACGCCGAGCGCGCGGGCGAGCTCCCGGTTGGACTGCCGCGCATCTGACTGGAGAAGCCGCACGATCTCCGTATCAAGTTCGTCCATGTCGTCATTCTGCCGGGTGATCCGGCCATTTGTTCGGCGGCGGGTATTTCGGCCGAGCGGATGACTATCTTCGGCGGTTCATGCCGAACGAAGGAGGAGTCATGGCCGAGCTGGGATGGGCACAGGGGACCGCGTTGCTGGTGGGCGGGGTGCTGGGGCCCGGCGTCCTCGCCCTGCCGCACCTGGCCGCCGCCGCGGCGGGACCCGCCTCGATCGTGGCGTGGGCGGCCCTGCTGGCGCTGAGCGTGCCGGTGGCGCTGACCTTCGCCGCGCTCGGCGAGCGCCTGCCCGGCGGCGGGGGAGTGGCGGCCTTCGCTGGGCGGGCGTTCGGGCCGCGCGCGGCCGCCGCCGCGGGGTGGTGGTTCCTGTGCGCGATGCCGGTCGGGGTGCTGGCCGGGGCGCTGATCGGCGCCGAGTACGTGGTCGGTGCCCTCGGCTCCACCTCGCGCGGAGCGGTCGTGGCCGTCGCGGCGGCACTGCTCGCGGCGGCCTTCGCGGCCAACCACGCCGGCCTGCGCTTCTCCGGGCGGCTGCAGCTCGCCCTGCTCGGGCTGCTCGCCGTTCTCCTGGCCGCCGCCGTCGTCCTGGCCATCCCCTCGGTACGGCCCGCCGCCTTCACCCCCTTCGCCCCCCACGGCTGGCAGGGCGTGGGCCGGGCGGCGGGGGTGCTGTTCTTCGCGTTCGTCGGCTGGGAGGCGGCCAGCCACCTGTCGGGCGCCTTCGGCCGCCGCACGCTGGTCCGCGCCACCGTGCTGACCCTGGCCGTGGTCACCGTCCTGTACCTGGGCCTGGCCGTCACCACCATCGGCGCACTCGGCCCGCGCGCGGCCACGTCACCGGTGCCCCTGACCGACCTGCTCACCCTGGGCCTGGGCGAGGCCGCCCGCCCGGTCACCGCGGTGGCCGCCCTGCTGCTCAGCTTCGGCGCCGTCAACACCTACATCGCCGGCGGCGCCCGCCTGGCCGCCACGATGTTCCCGACCGAGGCCCGGACGAACGACAGGAGGTTCCGGCCGAAGGAGACGAGGTCCGAGGGCACGGCGTTCGAGGGCGCGACGTTCGAGGGGACGCGCTTCGAAGGCACGAGGTCCGACGCGGCGGGCCGGGGTCTCGCCGGGCTGGCCGTGGTCACCGCCGTGCTCGGCGCGGTCGTCGCCTGGGCGGGCGCCGACCTGGACGCGCTCATGCGGGCCACCTCGGCCTGCCTGGCCGCCGTCACCGCACTGGGCACCGCGGCGGGGGCGCGGCTCCTGACCGGAGGGCGGCGGGTCGCCGCGCTGGCCGCCACCGGGTTCACCCTGCTCGTGCTGGCGGCCTGCGGGCCGTACCTGGTGATCCCGGCGGCGATCGGCGCGCTCGCGCTGTCGCGGCGGACGGCGGCGGCGAGCGCGCGGTGAGCTCAGAAGCTGCGCGGCAGGCCGAGGACCTGGGTGGCCAGGTAGTTGAGCAGCAGCTCCTCCGTCACCGGCGCCACCTTGCCGATCCTGGCGTCGGTGAGCAGGCGGGCCACGGGGTACTCCAGCGAGTACGCCATGCCGCCGTGCGTCTGGAAGGCCGCGTCGGCCGCCTCCCACGCGGCCTGGGAGGCGGTCAGCTTGGCGATGTTGGCCTCGGTGCCGCACGGCAGCCCCCGGTCGAACGACCACGCCGCCTTGTACAGCATCAGCCGGGCCAGCTCGATCTTCGCCTTGACCCGGGCCAGCGGGAACGAGATCGCCTGGTTGGCGCCGATCGCCCTGCCGAACACCTCGCGCTGCTTGGCGTACTCGACCCCGACCCGCAGCGCCACCTCGGCCCCGCCCAGCGCAGAGGCGGCCAGCAGGACGCGCTCGGGGTTGAGGATGTCCCACAGCACCAGCGCGCCCTGGTCCACCTCGCCCACGACGCTGCTCGCCGGCACCCGCAGGTCGTCCAGGAACACCATGTTCGACGGCGTCGTGTTCGCGCCCATCTTGGGGATCGGCCGGTAGCTGAGCTGCCCGGCGGCCACCGCCTCCGGCACGTTCACCAGCAGGACGGTCAGCCCGTTGGTGCGTGGCTTGGCCTCGGCCGCCGGGATCGTCCGCGTCACCAGCAGCATCCAGGTCGCCCGCTGCACGCCGGTGATCCAGATCTTCTGGCCCCTCACCACGAACTCGTCGCCGTCACGCCGCGCCGAGGTGGTGATGGCCAGGGAGTTCGACCCGGCGTCCGGCTCGGTCAGCGCGAAGCACGTCTCGATCTCGCCGGTGGCCATCTTGGGCAGCAGCGCGGCCTTCTGCTCCGCCGAGCCGTGCCTGGCCAGGGTCAGCGCGCCGAAGCCGGGCGTCAGCACGTACGTGAAAGCCGAGCCGCCCGCCGAGCCCGACGCCGACAGCGTCTCGGTCGCGACCGCGAGCTCCAGCAGCCCCTGACCGCCGCCCCCGTGCTCCTCGGGTACGGCCAGCCCCAGCCACCCGCCCTTGGCCAGCTCCTGCCAGACCTCCTCGGGCCACCGCTTCTCGGCCTCGCAGCGCTGCCAGTAGTCCATGTCGTATCGGGCGCAGATGTCGCCGACGCCGCGCTGGACGGCCAGCGCGCTCTCCGGAAGCGTGAAATCCATCGGCCCATCGTAGAAGTAAGTTCTGGTCAGGGTCGAGGCCGGACGGCCGCCGCGCGGATCACCGCCGATCCGCGCGGGCGGCGCGGGGTTCAGGGGCGGGGACGGCGCGCGTGGAAGACGAACGCGGGCGGCGCGTTGCGCCAGACCGTGCGTCCCGGCACGACCTCTTCGAACCGCTCGGCCAGCAGGCCGCGGAAGCGGCGGGCGGCGCTCAGCGGGATGGCGTGGATGTAGGAGAACGTGGTGAACGCCCCACCGGCGCCGAGCGCCGTGCACACCGCTCCCAGCAACTGCCGCTGCAGGCTCTCGGGGAAGGCGGCCCAGGGCAGACCGCTGACGACGACGTCCGCACGGGTCAGGCGTCGCTCGGCCAGCAGTTCCGGCAGCCGGGCCGCGTCGTCGCGCACGACGTCCACCAGCGGGTAGCGCTGGGCGAGCAGCCCGGCCATCGAGTCGTTGAGCTCGACGGCCATGTGGTGCCCGCGCCCGCACAACCGGCGCTGGATCTCGGCCGTGAAGGGACCGGTGCCGGGGCCGAGTTCGACCACGACCGGTTCTCCGCGTTCCGGGATCGGGGCCGAGACCGCCTCGGCCAGCCGCCTGGAACTGGGTGCGAGCGCGCCGATGCTGGCGGGCGAGCGCAGGAACTGGCCCAGAAAGAGAGCGGTGTCGTTAGACATGGGAGGAAACTTACGGCATTCATCGTCGCTCACCCCTCGGTCGAAGGGACAGAGTTCCGGCCACTTGGAGGAGGCCCGCTCCTCCGCGGGGAGGAGCGGGCAGCGGGGTCGCGGGGATAGCGTTTGTCCATGCGTTGGCGATGGCGGGGAGTGCCGCTCGATCTCCTCCTGGCCGCCTCCGGCATCGGCCTGGACCTGCTCATCTCGGGCAAGGCTCCGGCGTGGGAGGCGCGGCCCGCGCTGTCGGTGCTGCTGTTCGCGGTGCTGGCGGGGGCGCCCATGGGGTTCGTGCGCCGCCGGCCGGTGGCCGTCGTCCTCTATCTCGCCGGATTCCTCGTCTACACCGACCAGATCGGGTCCTTCACCTCCAACACCGCCCAGGTGCTGCTGTGCGCGGCCATCGGCGCCGCCGCGTACCGGACCCGCTGGTCCTGGCTGGTGGTGGCCGTGGTGGCGGGGGCGCTGGCCAGCGCGTTCA
The DNA here is from genome assembly GCF_044456745.1 of Nonomuraea sp. NPDC050790. NCBI lineage: Bacteria > Bacillati > Actinomycetota > Actinomycetes > Streptosporangiales > Streptosporangiaceae > Nonomuraea > Nonomuraea sp. NPDC050790. Next base: position 918,089 of record NZ_JBITGF010000001.1, read on the forward strand.
ACATCGCCGACCCGGGCGTGGCGTTCACCTCCTCCGCGTGGATGTACTCGGTGGGGATCGCACTGGGCCCGGCGCTGCTCGGCGCCTATCTGCGCCGGCCCGCCGTACGGCTGGAGGAGCGAGCCATCGCGCCCGACCTGCTGCTCGCGGCGGGCGGCGTCGCCTACGCGGTGCTCAGCACGTGGACGAGCTGGCACGCCGCCGCCCAGCCGATCTGGGTCACCGGGCTGCTCGCGGTGGGCGGCGGGCTCTCGCTCGGCGTGGCGCGGCGGCTGCCCGGCCTGGTCTTCCTGCTGCAGGCGATGCTGCTGCTGGCCGCCGACACCTACCTGCCCCAGGTGGTCAACACCTGCATGCTGCTGGTGCTGCTGTCGATCGGCGTGTTCGCCATGCGGGTGGCCTCGTGGCTGTGGACCGGCGCGGTCTACCTCGCCGCGTGCCTGCTGGGCTCGATCGCCGTGGTCGAGCCCGGCGTCGAGACCACGCCGTTCCGCGTGGTCGTGCTGATGGCGCTGGTCGTCACGCCGGTGGCGATCGGCCGCTACCTCGGCGCGAAGCAGGCCGCGCGCGCCGCGGAGGCGCTGCGCGCCCGCGAGTCGGCCCGCCTGGCCGTCTCCCAGGTACGCGCCGACCAGCTCGCCGAACGCGAGCGCATCGCCCGCGAGGTCCACGACATCGTCGCCCACCACGTGGGCGCCATGGTGCTGAGGGCCGGCGCCGCCCGCTACGCCGCGCCCGAGGGCCCGCTCGCCGACGCGCTGGCCGACATCCGAGACACCGGCCACCAGGCGCTGGAGGACCTGCGCGGCCTGCTTCACCTGCTGCGCGACCCCGGCAACCCGCCCGACCTGCTCGCCGACCCCGGGGACGTGGTCAGGGAGTCGGCCGAGCGGATGAGCGCCGCCGGGCTCGTGGTCGCGCTCGACGTCGACCCCGCCGCGGAGCAGGCGCCGCTGGTCACCCGCGCCTCCGCCGCCCGCATCGTCCAGGAAGGGCTGACGAACGTGCTCAAACACGCCGGACCCGGCACCGAGGTGAGCGTCAGCGTCACCCCGGCGCGCACCACGGGCGGCCTGTCGGTCGAGGTGCGCAACGGCCCGCCCGCAACCGCCCACGAACGCCTGCCCTCCTCCGGACAGGGACTGGCCGGGATGCGCGAGCGGGTGCGCGCCCTCGGCGGCGCCCTGAGCGCCGGTCCCGACGGCCACGGCGGCTGGCTGCTCAGCGCCACCCTGCCCGGCGCCCGAGGAGGCGCCGCGTGATCCGCGTGCTGGTCGCCGACGACCAGGCGCTGGTACGGGCGGGCGTACGCATGCTGCTGCAGGCGGCGGGCGGCATGGAGGTGGTCGGCGAGGCCGAGGACGGCGCCGAGGCCGTGCGCCTGGCCGACCAGGTCGCACCCGACGTCATCCTCATGGACCTGCGCATGCCCCGCGTCGACGGCCTCCAGGCCGCCCGGCGCATCCTTGCCACGGCTCCGTCGGCCAGGATCGTCGTGCTGACCACCTTCGCCGAGGACGCCAACGTCTACGCCGCGCTGCGCGCCGGGGCGCTCGGATTCCTGGTCAAGGACGACGAGCCGGAGCGCATGGTCGACGCCGTGCGCAGGGCCGCGGTCGGCGAGCCGCTGCTCGCGCCGTCCGTGTTGCGCCGGGTCGTGGAGCGGGCGCTGGCCGCCGAGGACGTGCGCGCCGAGAACACGCCCGCGGCGCACCTGACCGGGCGCGAGCTCGACGTGCTGACCCTGCTCGGCTCCGGGCTGTCCAACAACGAGATCGCCGAGTACCTGCACGTCGGCGTGACCACGGTCAAGACCCACGTGGGCGCGGTGATGGAGAAGCTCGGGCTGCGCAACCGCATCCAGGCGGCGGTCGTCGCCCACCGCATGGGGCTCGTGGACGCCGACTTCCGCCCCGTCACGCGACGCGCCCCCTGATCAGCTCGCCCAGCGGGGGCATGACGGGGATCCTCGCGATCCCGCGCGACGCCTCACCCACCGTGGGCGGTACGGCGGGGCGGCCCACGGGCGGCGGCGGGGCCTGCCCGTTGCCCGCGATGCCGGGACGCGGCGTCCCCAGGATCTCGGGCGAGCCGCCCGCGCGCTGGAGGCGGGCACCCACCATGATCATGCGCAGCGCCCGCTCGGCCGCCGCCACCAGGAACTCCTCGCCGCCGTCGATCGCCTCGGCCATCGGCATGGGTCCCGGCACGATGCTCTCGTAGGCGTCGATGCCCGCCTCGTGCACCTGGCCGGCCCCGGCGCCGATGGTGCCGGCCAGGGCCAGGACGGGCTTGCCGTACCTCTTGGCGCGGCGCGCCACCTCGGCCGGGATCTTCCCCGATGGCGTCTGCGCGTCGATCGCCCCCTCGGCGGTGATCACCAGGTCGGCTGCGGCGATCTTCGCGTCGAGGTCCACGTGGTCGAGCAGCACCTCGAACCGGGGCAGCAGCCGCCCGCCGACCGCCGCCAGGCCCGCGCCCAGCCCGCCCGAGGCGCCGCTGCCCGGCGCGGTGCGCAGCCCGGCGGCGCCCAGGTCGCGCTCCAGCACCGCGGCCCAGCGCTCCATCGCCGCCGACAGCTCCTCGACCCGCTCGGGCGTGGCGCCCTTCTGCGGCCCGAACACCCGCGCCACGCCGCGCGGGCCGCACAGCACGTTGCACGGGTTGCACGCCACCAGCAGTTCCACGCCCGCGAGCCGGGGGTCCAGCCCGGCGACGTCGATCCGGTCCAGCCCGGTCAGCGCCGCGCCGCCCGCGGGCAGCTCCCGCCCGTCCGCGTCCAGCAGCCGTGCCCCCAACGCTGTCAGGGCGCCCGCCCCGCCGTCGGAGGTGCCCGAATCGCCGCACCCGACCAGCACCCGCCGCACCCCGTGACCGAGCGCGGCGGCGATCAGCTCGCCCACCCCGTACGTCGTGGTCAGCCCGGGATCGCGCAGCTCGCGCGGCACCAGCCGCAGCCCCGCCGTCGCCGCCATCTCCACCACCGCGCTCCCGCCCGGCAGCAGCGCGAGGTGCGAGTCCACCGGCGCGCCCAACGGCCCACTCGTCCGGTACGGCACCAGCCGCCCGCCCAGCGCCTCGGCCAGCGCGGCGGCCGAGCCCTCGCCTCCGTCCACCAGGGGCAGGGTCTCGGTCCTGGCCAGCGGCAGGACCCGGCGCACCCCGCGGGCGATCGCCTCGGCGACCATCCCGGCGCTCAGGGACTCCTTGAAACCACTCGGGGCGATGAGAATACGCATGATCATCCTTCAGTAGGGCAGGCCGAGAAGCGGCCACACCATGAGTGCGAAAAGCAGAACGAGCCCGGCGGTCAGCGGCGCGAGCACCGCCGACAGGGCCAGCAGGTGGCGGGAGCCGTACGTGGGGACCTCCTCGATGCGGTGGAAGAGCGCCACGGGCTTGGCCGAGGCGGGGAGGGTGTGACAGAACCCGGCGGCGGCCGTCGAGGCGAACGCGGCCGCGGAGGGGGAGACCCCGAGACCCGCGGCGGCGGTGATGACGAGCGGCACCAGCACGCTGGAGCGCGCCGAGCGCGACTGCAGCAGCAGGTGCGCCAGCGTGCTCACGCCGACCACCGCGGCCAGGAACTGCCAGGCCGGCACCCGCACCCCGAACAACCCGCCGGCCAGCCATTCGGCCGCGCCCGACCTGGTCATGGCCACGCCCATGGCCATGGTGGCGGCCATGAACATCAACATCGCCCAGGGCACGGTGGCCAGCGCCTTGTTCATGGTGATCGTCCCGGCCTTGGGCGTGGCGGTGAGCACCGCGCCGACGAACGCGACCACCGCGGGCGAGACGCCGTGCAGCGGCTCGGCGCACCACAGCGCCACGACCACGCACAACAGCACGGCCGAACGGCGCTGCGGCCCGTCCAGCGGCCCGGTCACGCGCACGCCGGTGGCCTCGCCGACCGCCTCGGCCGACACGCTGACCGGCTCGCGCCGGTCGGCCCGCCGCGTGATCATGAGCAGCACGATCTCGGCGGCCAGGTGCGAGGAGACGACCGCCAGCGGCAGCCCAAGCAGCAGCCAGTGCGCGAACCCGATCCGCTCGCCCGTGGCCTGGAACAACATCTCGACCGTGATCAGATGCGCGCCCGCCCCGATCAGCGAGGCGACGGCCGACAGCAGAATCACCGCCGGGAAGACCAGCGCCAGCGCCACGATGACCCGGCGCCGTCCCTCCAGCACCTTGGCCAGCGCCAGGAACACCGGCACCGCCAGCGCCGCCCGCCCCGACGTGGCCGGGACCGCGAACGCGCTGAGCATCAGCGCCGCCGTCGTCAGATGCACCAGCCGCCGCACGGTCGAGGCCCGCGAGACCAGCCAGGCGGTCGCCCGCGCGGCCAGCCCCGAGGCCGACACCCCGGCGGCGATCACGAAGGCGCAGATGAGCAGCCACACTGTGGGCTCACCGAGCGCCCCGAAGAAGTCGTCGGCGGGCAGCACCCCCGACACCACCAGGACCAGACCGGCCCCGAGCGCGACGAGCGTGTCGTCCACCTTGGCGATCACCCACAGAACGGTCGCCACCCCGAACACCGCCAGCGTGATCTTCCCCGGCGTGCCCAGACCCGGCGTGAAGATCACGACGGCGGTCACGGCGAGGACGCTGAGGAGTACGGCGGAGATCGTTCTTGTCACGACCACGATCGTTCAGGCGGGCGATTACCCGTTCATGAGGCGTTCATGAGGCTCTTCTCACGTAGCCTGGAGGGGTGTACGTCAAGATCTGCGGCCTGAGCGAAGAAGAGCACGTGCGGACCGCCGTCGAGGCCGGCGCCGACGCCATCGGGTTCGTGCTCACCCACAGCCCGCGCCGCGTCACCCCCGGGCGCGCCGCCGCGCTCGCCGCCCTCGTGCCGCCGCACGTGCTGACCGTCGGGGTCTTCAAGGGCGAGGACCCCGACACGGTCAGGGCCGCCGCGCTCGCCGCCGGGGTCCGCGCCATCCAGCTCCACGGCCACCACCCGCACTCCGACTTCACGGCGCTGAAGGACCTGGGCCTGACCCTGGTACGCGCCGTGGCCGCCGACGCCGACCTGCGGTGCGGGGCCTACGACGAGGACCTGCTGCTGGTCGACGCGCCCCGGGCGGGGGCAGGCGAGCCGTGGGACTGGTCCGCCGTACGCGGGCGGCCGACGGGGCGCTGGTTGCTGGCGGGCGGGCTGACGCCGGACAACGTGGGCGAGGCGGTGGCCGCCGCGGCGCCGTGGGGGGTGGACGTGTCGAGCGGGGTGGAGGTGGCGCGCGGCGTGAAGGACTCCGCGCTGATCCGCGCCTTCCTCAAGTCAGCCCGCCCCTGACCCTCGGGTACGCCCCCGCTGCCCCCCAGCCATCTTTAGACCCCCACTCCAGCCACCTCCAGACACACCAGCCCCCAGACCCGCCCCAAGACCCGCAGCCCCGATACCGCTCAACCGTCGCGCCTCCACCTCAGCACCCTTGGAGGTCCTCCACCACCACGTGCCCTGGCGCCTAGGTGCCTGGGCACCGACCAGGTACCCGCCTGCACTTGGCCGCTGCACGCCTGCGCACACCCCGCCGCCGTCCTGCCACAGGCCGCCCCGGGACACCCACCTCCCGGGACGCTGCGCTCGTACCCCCGGGATCGCCACCCCGAGGCCAGGGTGAGAGCGAAGACGGGCAGGCGCGGCGGGGGCGCAGGTGGGCTGGGGTGAGGAAGCCGCGCATGTGATCGCGTGGGAGGACAACCCGACGCAGTAGGGTCGCAGCGTGAGCGAAACTTCCGCCGAGGACCGGATCTGGACAGTTCCGAACCTGCTGAGCTTCCTGCGCCTGCTGGGCGTCCCCGTGTTCCTCTGGCTGGTTCTGGGGCCCAAGGCGGACGGCTGGGCCATCGCGCTGCTGATGGTGGCCGGGTTCACCGACTGGCTCGACGGCAAGATCGCCCGCGCCTTCAACCAGACCAGCCGCCTCGGCCGGATCATCGACCCCGCCGCCGACAAGCTCTACGTGTTCGCCACGATCCTCGGCCTGCTGCTGCGCGAGGTCATCCCGTGGTGGCTGGTGGTGCTCATCATCGGTCGGGAACTCTTCGTCGCGAGTTTCGCTCCCGTCCTCCGCAAACATGGCTACCGGGCACTACAGGTGCATTTTCTGGGCAAAGCCGCCATGTTCAACCTCATGTACGCCTTCCCGCTCCTCTTCCTCGCCTCCCACACTGGGTGGTATGCGGAAATTGCCCGGATTACCGGCTGGGCCTTCGCCATCTGGGGAACGGGCCTGTACTGGTGGGCAGGGCTGTTGTATGTGGTACAGGTGCGCCAGCTCGTAAAAGCCGACAAGAAGGAGTGATCGGGTGAAGGCGGTCGTAATGGCGGGCGGGGAGGGCACTCGGCTGCGACCGATGACCGCCAACCAGCCCAAACCCCTCCTGCCGGTGGCCAACCGCCCGATCATGGAACACGTGCTCCGGCTGCTCAGACGGCACGGTCTCACCGAGACCGTCGTGACCGTGCAGTTTCTCGCCGCGCTCGTGCGCAACTACTTCGGCGACGGCGACGAGCTCGGCATGAGCCTCAACTACGCCACCGAGGACCTCCCGCTCGGCACCGCGGGAAGCGTCAAGAACGCCGCCGGCAAGCTCAGGGACGACCGCTTCCTGGTCATCTCCGGCGACGCCCTCACGGATATCGATTTATCCGACATGATCCGTTTTCATCGTGAGAATGCGGCGCTTGTCACCATCGGCTTGAAACGTGTGCCCAACCCGCTCGAGTTCGGGATCATCATCGTCGACGAGCACGGCCGCATCCAGCGCTTTCTCGAAAAGCCCACCTGGGGCCAGGTCTTCTCCGACACCGTCAACACCGGCGTGTACGTCATGGAGCCCGAGGTCCTCGACGAGGTCGCCGACGGCGAGGTGGTCGACTGGTCGGCCGACGTCTTCCCCCGCCTGCTCAAACGCGGTGCCCCGCTCTTCGGCTACGTCGCCGCGGGCTACTGGGAGGACGTCGGCACCCACGAGAGCTACCTCAAGGCCCAGGCCGACGCCCTGTCGGGCCGCGTCCAGCTCGACATCGGCGGCTTCGAACGCTCCCCGGGCGTCTGGGTCGCCGAGTCGGCCACCGTGGACCCCGACGCGATCCTGAAGGGCCCCCTGCTCATCGGCGAGTACGCCAAGATCGAGGCCGGCGCCGAACTGCGCGAGTTCACCGTCGTCGGCAACAACGCCCTGGTCCGCGAGGGCGCCTTCCTGCACCGCGCGGTCCTGCACGACAACGTCTACCTCGGCCCCGGCGCCCACCTGCGCGGCTGCGTGATCGGCAAGGGCACCGACCTCATGACCGGCGCCCGCGTCGAGGAGAACGCCGTCATCGGCGACGACTGCGTCATCGAGGCCGAGGCCTACGTCTCCAGCGGCGTACGCGTCTACCCCTTCAAGACCATCGAGGCCGGAGCGGTCGTCAACACCAGCGTCATCTGGGAGTCGCGCGGCCAGCGCAGCCTGTTCGGCCCCCGCGGCGTCAGCGGCCTGGTCAACGTCGAGATCACCCCCGAGCTGTGCGTACGGCTGGCCAGCGCCTACGCCACGACCCTCAAGAAGGGCGAAAGGGTCGTCACCGCCCGCGACTCCTCCCTGGCCGCCAGGGCGCTGAAGCGGGCCGTCATCGGCGCCCTGACCGCCAGCGCCATCAACGTCCTGGATCTGGAGGCCGCCCCGCTGCCCGTGGCGCGCTTCCACACCTCACGCGAGGCCGCCGCGGGCGGCATCGCCCTGCGCACCACCGCGGGCGACCCGCAGAGCCTCGACATCGTCTTCATGGACCAGCGCGGCGCCGACCTGCCCCCGGCCGCCCAGCGCAAGCTGGAGCGCGTCTTCTCCCGCCAGGAATTCCGCCGCGCCTTCCCCGGCGAGATCGCCGAACTCCGTTACCCGGCAAGGGCCGTGGAGGACTACTCCCGCGAACTGCTGGCCTGCGTGGACATGACCGGCGTACGCGACATGAAGGTCGTCGTCGACTGCGCCGGCGGCACCTCCACCCTGGTCCTGCCGACGCTGCTGGGCCGGGTAGGCGTGGAGGTCCTCACCGTCAACGCCCGCCTGGACGAGACCTCGCCCACGGAAACCCTCGCCGAGCGCCGCCGCGACCTCCAGCGCCTGGCCGAACTGGTCAGCTCCGCCAGGGCCGCCTTCGGCGTGCGCTTCGACCCCATGGGCGAGCGCATCGCCCTCGTGGACGAGATGGGCCAGCTCATCGGCGAGGAACGCGCCCTGCTCGTCGTGCTCGACCTCGTGGCCGCCGAACGCAGAGGCGGCCGGGTGGCCCTCCCCGTAACCACCACCAGAGTCGCCGAGCAGGTCTGCCGCTTCCACGGCGTCCAGGTCGAGTGGACCTCCACCGCCACCGACGCGCTCACCTCCGCCGCCGCGGCCGACGACCTGATCTTCGCCGGCGACGGCCGAGGCGGCTTCATAGTCCCGGAGTTCAGCCCGGCCGTGGACGGTCTCGCCGCCTTCATGCGCCTGCTCGGGCTGGTGGCGCGCACCCGCCTGTCCCTCAGCCAGATCGACGCCCGCATCCCCGAGGCTCGCCTGCTCAAGCGCAGCGTCCCCACTCCGTGGGCCGCCAAGGGCGCCGTGATGCGCTCGGTCATCGAAGCCGCGGAGTCGGTGGGCGAGGGCCTGCGCGTGGACACCACCGACGGCGTACGGCTGGCCGCAGAGGACGGCAGCTGGGCCCTCATCCTCCCGGCCGCCACCGAACCCGTCACGGACGTCTGGGCCGAGGCCGCCGACGCCGACGCCGCCCAGGCCCTCCTGGAACGCTGGGCCAGAATCGTCGAACAGGCCTCCGGCGCCTGACCCCAGCCCGCCCACACAACCCTCCGGGGACATTGACACCCCGGCCAGTCGCACACGCCCGCTCACGCATGCCTGCGCCCGACAAGCAATCGCGGCGGCCCGTCCCATCGTCCCCTCACGCGGGCCTCGCTCACGCGGGCCTCGCGGCCCGTAGCGGGCCGCGCGGGTCGCAGGAGCGTGTCGCGCGGGGCTTGTACGCGGCGGGTGGAGCGCCTGGGTTGGGTTTGGACTGGTGGGTCGGATGGGGCTTGAGGGTTGCGGTGGGCGGGTGGTGTCCGTGCGTTGGGTGGGGCTTGGGGGTTGCGGGGGGCGGGTGGGGCGTGGGGGTGGGGTGGGAAGGGCGTTCGGACGGGGACACGCCGGATTGTCGAGTGGATCACCAGGCGGGCATATGGGATCATGACCAGCCGGATCGTCCATCAGGCGAGAGGAACGTGACAGAAAGGCAGCGCGGCGGCATGGACCTTGAGGCAGACTCGGCGGTAACTTTGTCACCGTCCAAACCTGTCGTCAGGCGTCCGTCTTGACCTTCGTCGCTGATCAGCGTAAGTTGCGGCATTCGCAAACTTGAAGAGCGAAGCGAGGCGCGCCCCGAGCACCGTCGCCGCGACTTCGCGGTAGGAGGCCGAGCCGATCGATGCCGAGCGTCTACTGCACGCAGTGCGGGCACGCCAACCCCGAGGATGCCCGTTTCTGCTCCCGCTGTGGGTCACCGCTGACCAGACCCGAGGTCGCCGGGGACACCACATCGACCATCTCGGTCGCGGGAATCGAGGCGTACGAGGCGGAGACCGGTGAGTTCATGCTCGCCGAGCGGGCCCTGGTGGAACAGCTACCTCCGGGCACCGCGCTGCTCACGGTCACCAGGGGTCCCAACGTCGGCAGCCGCTTCCGGCTCGACAAGGACCTCACCACGACCGGCCGCCATCCCGAGAGCGACATCTTCCTCGACGACATCACGGTCTCGCGCCGGCACGTGGAGTTCTACCGCCACCCGGGCGGCCAGTTCTCCGTGCGCGACGTGGGCAGCCTCAACGGCACCTACGTCAACCGCGAGCGCATCGAGGAGGTGCCGCTGCACTCCGGCGACGAGGTGCAGATCGGCAAGTTCCGGCTGGTCTTCCTGATGCGGACCGCCGCCGCGGGATGACCTCTCAGGCGGCCCGCTCGCACATGAGCATCGGGGAGGTGCTCGGCCTGCTGCGCGCCGAGTTCCCCGACGTGACGATCTCCAAGATCCGTTTTCTGGAGGGGGAGGGGCTCATCGAGCCCGAGCGCAGCCCGTCCGGCTATCGCAAGTTCACGCATCTGCACGTGGAGCAACTGCGGTTCATCCTGCGCGAGCAGCGTGACCACTATCTCCCGCTGCGCGTGATCAAGGATAAGATGGCCGAGTCGTTCGGCCGGCCGCATGCCGTACAGGAGACTTCCGAGGTGCGGCTGAGCCGCGCCGAGCTCCTGGAGGCGGCGGGGCTGAGCGAGGAGACGCTCACCGAGCTGGAGGACTACGGCCTGCTGGCTCCCGTCGCGCGCCGCTACGACGAGGACGCGCTCCAGGTGGCCCGCAGCGTCGGCGCCCTGGCCGGGTACGGCCTGCACGCCCGCCACCTGCGGGCGGTGAAGGCCGCGGCCGAGCGTGAGGCCGGGCTGGTGGAGCAGACCGTCGCCCCGATACTCAAGCGCCGCAGACCCGGCGCGATCGGGGAGGCCGACGAGGTGGCCAGGGAGCTTTCGGCACTTCTGCTCGACCTGCACGCGGCCCTGCTGCGCACGGGTGTGCGGAGCGTCCTGGGCCGATGAAGAGGCCACCGGCGCGCCCTCAGGTGTCCGCCGGGTGTTACGTTGAATTGCATAAGAGCGGTCAGGTGTCGGATACGGAGCAGCCGTGTTGCAGATGGAGGTAGTGGGCGTTCGCGTTGAAATGCCCACAAATCAGCCGATCGTCTTGCTCAAGGAGGCACACGGAGAGCGGTTCCTGCCGATCTGGATTGGGATGACCGAGGCGACCGCCATCGCGCTCGCCCAGGCCGAGGAGCCGCCGCCGCGGCCCCTGACCCATGATCTGTTCCGCGACGTGCTCAGCGCGCTCGGCGTCGGCCTGCGCGCGGTCAACATCGTCGCGCTGCGTGACGGCATCTTCTTCGCCGATCTGGTCTTCTCCAACGGCGTCGAGGTGAGCGCCAGGCCGTCCGACTCCATCGCGCTCGCCCTGCGCACCGGCGCCCGCATCTTCGCCAGCGAGGAGGTCGTGCAGGAAGCCGGTGTGATCATCCCCGACGACCAGGAGGACGAGGTGGAGAAGTTCAGGGAGTTCCTTGACACGATCACGCCCGAGGACTTCGGCAGGGCGGGGTAGGTATTTCAGTGCATTTACGCTTCACGACGCGCCGAGCCGGATCGTTGACTGCGCTTGGTCACGGTCCTACGGTGCAAGTGAAACCCGTGGTCGCGCGTTGCGAACCCCCAGATCAGGCCGCGGGATGAGAGAAAGCCGGAGGTCCGCGTGGCGGTCAGCAGCGGCGAGGGAAAGACGGCCGGCCAGGAAGATCCGGTGCGGCGCGAGAGTGCGCGGCAGCGTGCCGGAGAGCAGGGCCTGCTCTTCGACGACGCCCCGACGGCGCTCCCTGGTGACATCGGCTACCGGGGCCCCACGGCCTGCTCGGCGGCCGGCATCACCTATCGGCAGCTTGACTACTGGGCCAGAACCGGCCTGGTCGAGCCCACGATAAGGGCCGCCCAGGGCTCCGGTTCGCAGCGCCTGTACAGCTTCCGCGACATCCTGGTGCTCAAGGTCGTCAAGCGACTGCTCGACACCGGTGTCTCGCTCCAGCAGATCCGCACCGCCGTACAGCATCTGCGGGACCGAGGCGTCGCCGACCTCGCGCAGATCACGCTCATGAGCGACGGCGTCAGCGTCTACGAGTGCACCTCCGCCGACGAGGTCATCGACCTGCTGCAGGGCGGGCAGGGTGTGTTCGGGATCGCGCTGGGCAGGGTCTGGCGTGAGGTCGAGGGGTCGCTCGCGGAGCTGCCGGGGGAAAGAGCAGCGGCCGGTGACGACCCGGCCGACCACCCCGCCGACGAGCTGGCCCAGCGGCGGCGCGCACGCAAGATCGGATGAGCGGGTGCGCCGGAGCGACCGACGCGGTCCGGCGTAGTAATCTAGGTCCCGAAGGCTGACGACCCCGTGCGGGAGAGTCTCCGGCCCACCCAGGCCGGGGCGCCGAAGGAGCAACCCTCCCCGGAATCTCTCAGGCAACCGGTACCGCTCGGGTGAGGCAACTCTGGAAAGCAGGCACGCCGGCCAGGCGCGCCTCACCGACGGTGCAAGCCCCGCCCGCGGGGTGAAGCTCTCAGGTCCCATGACAGAGGGGGAGACCCGGCCACCGCGCCCCGGCGCCGGTCTCCATCGCCTCGGGAGGGCACCCTCATGACCGACCTGACAGCACCTCCGTTCTCCACCCGCCACATCGGGCCCTCGGCCGACGAGCAGCAGCGGATGCTGGAGACCGTCGGCTTCGAGTCGGTCGCCGACCTGGTCGCGGTGGCGGTCCCCGAGGCCATCAGGGCCAAGGACCGGCTCCGGCTGCCCGCCGCGGCGAGCGAGAGCGAGGTCATCGCCGAGCTGCGCGAGCTGGCCGGCCGCAACCGGGTGCTCACCTCGATGATCGGCCTGGGCTACCACGACACGATCACGCCCGCGGTGATCCGCCGCAACCTGCTGGAGAACCCCGGCTGGTACACCGCCTACACGCCCTACCAGCCCGAGATCTCCCAGGGCCGCCTCGAGGCGCTGCTCAACTTCCAGACGGTGGTCTCCGACCTCACGGGCCTCGACGTCGCCGGCGCCTCCCTCCTCGACGAGGGTACGGCCGCCGCCGAGGCGATGACCCTGGCCCGCCGGGCCGGCAAGTCCAAGAGCAACGTGTTCGTCGTCGACGCCGACGCCCTCCCGCAGACCAAGGCCGTGCTGGCCACCCGCGCCGAGCCGCTCGGCATCGAGCTGGTGGAGTCCCCGCTCGACGGCGAACTGCCCGAGTGCTTCGGCGTGCTGGTGCAGTACCCGGGCGCCTCGGGCCGGGTTCGCGACTTCCGCGCCGTGGCCGAGCGCGCGCACGCCGCCGGCGCCCTCGTGGTCGCCGCCGCCGACCTGCTGGCCCTCACGCTCATCGCCGCGCCGGGCTCGCTCGGGGCCGACATCGCGATCGGCTCCTCCCAGCGCTTCGGCGTGCCGTTCGGGTTCGGCGGGCCGCACGCCGCGTACATGTCGGTGCGGGAGGGGCTGCAGCGGCAGATGCCCGGCCGCCTGGTCGGGGTCTCGGTCGACGCCGACGGCGACGCCGCCTACCGGCTGGCCCTGCAGACCCGCGAGCAGCACATCCGCCGCGAGAAGGCCACCTCCAACATCTGCACCGCGCAGGTGCTGCTGGCCGTCATCGCCGGCATGTACGCCGTCTACCACGGGCCCGAGGGGCTGCGGCGCATCGCCCGGCGCGCCCACGCCCACGCCGTGACGCTGGCCGAGGTGCTGCGCGCGGGCCGGGTCGAGGTCGTCCACGGCGAGTTCTTCGACACCGTGACCGCCCGCGTGCCCGGCAGGGCCGCGCAGGTGGTCGCCGAGGCCGCCGCCCGGGGCGTCAACCTCTGGCAGGCCGACGCCGACCACGTCTCGGTCTCCTGCGACGAGAAGACCGAACTGGCCCACCTGGAGCGGGTCGCCGCCGCCTTCGGCGTCTCCGTGGAGCTGAGCGACCTGGCCGGCGAGGACGCGCTGCCCGCCGCCCTCGCCCGCGAGGACGACTACCTGTCCCACCCGGTCTTCCACAGCCACCGCTCCGAGACGGCCATGCTGCGCTACCTGCGCAGGCTGCAGGACAAGGACATCGCCCTCGACCGCTCGATGATCCCGCTGGGCTCGTGCACGATGAAGCTCAACGCGACCACCGAGATGGAGCCGATCACCTGGCCCGAGTTCGCCGGCGTCCACCCCTACGCCCCCGCCGAGCAGACCGAGGGCTACCTGGAGCTGATCGGCACGCTGGAGTCCTGGCTGGCCGAGGTGACCGGCTACGACGCCGTCTCCATCCAGCCCAACGCCGGCTCCCAGGGCGAGTTCGCCGGCCTGCTGGCCATCCGCGCCTACCACCAGGCCAACGGCGAGGCCGGCCGCGAGGTCTGCCTCATCCCGTCCTCCGCCCACGGCACCAACGCCGCCAGCGCCGTCATGGCGGGCATGCGCGTCGTCGTGGTCGCCTGCGACGACGAGGGCAACATCGACCTGCCCGACCTCGACGCCAAGATCGCCAAGCACCGCGACGCGCTGGCCGCGATCATGGTCACCTACCCGTCCACCCACGGCGTGTACGAGGAGACCATCACCGAGATCTGCGCCAAGGTCCACGAGGCCGGCGGCCAGGTCTACGTCGACGGCGCCAACCTCAACGCGCTCGTCGGCCTGGCCAAGCCCGGCGAGTTCGGCGCCGACGTCTCCCACCTCAACCTGCACAAGACCTTCTGCATCCCGCACGGCGGCGGCGGCCCCGGCGTGGGCCCCGTGGCCGTCCGCGCGCACCTGGCCGCCTACCTGCCCGGTCACGCGCTGCGTCCCGGCTCGCCGGTCGGTCCGGTCTCCGCCGCCCCGTACGGCTCGGCCGGCATCCTGCCCATCTCCTGGGCCTACATCAGGATGATGGGCGGCGAGGGCCTCAAGGCGGCCACCGAGCAGGCCATCCTGTCGGCCAACTACCTGGCCCGCCGCCTGGCGCCGCACTACCCGGTCCTCTACACCGGCCGCGGCGGCCTGGTCGCCCACGAGTGCATCATCGACCTGCGCCAGATCACCAAGGAGACCGGCGTCACCGTCGACGACGTGGCCAAGCGCCTCATCGACTACGGCTTCCACGCGCCCACGATGTCCTTCCCGGTGGCCGGCACGCTGATGATCGAGCCGACGGAGAGCGAGGACCTGGCCGAGCTTGACCGCTTCGCCGACGCCATGGCCGCCATCCGGGGCGAGATCGCCAAGGTGGCCTCCGGCGCGTACGACAAGGCCGACAACCCGCTGCGCAACGCCCCGCACACCGCCGAGGCCGTCACCTCCGACACCTGGGCCCACCCCTACACCAGGGCCGAGGCCGCCTACCCGGTCAGCTCGCTGCGCGACGGCAAGTACTGGGTGCCGGTGCGCCGCATCGACCAGGCCTACGGGGACCGCAACCTCGTCTGCGCCTGCCCGCCGCTGGAGGCGTACGAGGACTGACCTCGACTGAAGGCCCCGGGAAGCGCTTTGTGCCTTCCCGGGGCCTTCGGCGTTCCAGGGCCGGGAGCCGTCGGTAAAGGCTGGCGCGGTCCCGGCATGTCCTCATGACTTTCCTCTTGATCCACGCTCTCATGTGCTTGCCCAGGCCCCTGACGGGCCCGATTCCAAGCCGTGGAGCTGTGAATGATCCTTCTGGGAAGATCGGTGAAGGCCGCCCTGGCGCTGGCGCTGGCGGCCGGCGCGCACCTCGTCGTGGCCCCGCCGTCGAGCGCCGCCGCCCCGGAGCAGGGGCTCAGAATCACCCGTTTTCTCGGCGAGCAGCGCCTCCCGCACCGGATGGAGTTCGAGGGCACGGTCGTCGGCGGACTGTCCGGCATCGACCGCGACCCGCGCACCGGCACCTGGTACTTCATCTCCGACGACCGCTGGCGCTACAACCCCGCCCGCTTCTACACCGGCGCCCTCGACATCGACCGGCGCACCGGCGCGTTCACCGGGGTGCGGCTGACCGGCGCCACCACGCTGCTGAGCCCGGACGGCACCCCCTATCCCGGGTACGGCAAGCCCGGCTCGGCCGACCCGGAGACCATCCGCTTCGACCGGTGGACCCGCCGCCTGCTGTGGGGCGACGAGGGCGACCGGCCGGACGAGCGCGACCCCGGCATCCCGGTCTCCGACATGGCCGTGCGCTGGGCCGGTCGCGACGGCCGGCACCTGGGCGCGCTGCCGCTGCCCCGCAACCTGAGGCTCACCACGACCACGAGCGGGCCGCGGCGCAACGCCGGGTTCGAGGGGCTGACGTTCGCCCCGCGCACGATCGCCGCGATCGTGGAGGGCGCCCGCCACGAGGACGGCGAGCCGCCCACGGCCGAGTCCGGCGCCCCGGCCAGGATCACCGTGTGGGGCCGCGACGGCCGGCTGCGCGGGCAGTACGTCTACCCGGTCGACCCGCTGCCCGCCGCCCCCGTCCCGCCCGATGGCGCCGCCGACAGCGGCGTGTCGGAGATCCTCGCCCTGGACGACCACCGCTACCTGGCCCTGGAGCGCTCCTGGATCGAGGGCGTGGACTACAAGGTCAAGCTCTACGAGATCGACCTGCGCCGCGCCACCGACGTCCGGAACCGCGACAGCCTGGCGAACGGCCGCCCCTACCGGCCCGTCTCCAAGCGCCTGGTCATGGACCTGGAGAACGTCAGGGCGCCCGTCCAGAACCTGGAGAGCCTGGCCTTCGGCCCGCGCCTGGCCACCGGCGAGTGCACCGTGGTGATCGGCAGCGACGACAACTTCGACCAGGGGGAGGTCACGCAGTTCCTGGCGTTCGGCGCCCGGGGCTGCTGACGCCCCGCACCGGCCGGGCCCCTCACGCGCCGGCGTGGCCGGGTCGGCCTTGCCGCCGATCACCAGGATCGGACCGGAGCCCGTGGCGCCGATCCGGGTGGCCTCCGGGTCGCCCGGCACCGGTCGAGGCTGTCGCGGCACCTGATGGCCACGGCGCTGGTCCCACCCGGCGTGGCTGCGGTTCTCATGGCGTTCAGCGTGATCATCGGGGGTGCCGGCCACCAGTGGCGTATGTCATCGGCGGCGCTGGACGTTTGTCATGGGGCAGGCAACAAGAGCGTGTCCATCAGGGATAGATGAGGACAGGCCGAGTTGCGAGACGTGATCGCTCCGAGTCGTTAGGCTCGGGGCGATCAACGTTCAGAAGGAGCCTCCTTGACACCCCCAGACGTCGACGCGTCCCCGCTGGAACACGCCAGGAGGCTGGCCGAGGGCGGTGATCTCGACGCGGCGGCGGCGATCCTGTCCGAGCTGGCCGCCGACCCCGCGGGGCCCGACCGGGCGCAGGCCGCGGTGGGGCTGGCGGTCGTGCTGGAGCAGCGGGGCGACGCCGAGGGCGCGCGGGCCGCCGCCCGGGTGGCGCTGTCGACCGGCCATCCCGAGTACGGCGCGCAGGCCGCCTGCCACCTGGCCCAGGGCTTCGAACGCGAGAACCGGCCCGAGCAGGCCAGGGGCGCCTGGCAGGCGGTGCTCGGCATGGGCGCGCCGGAGTACGTGGCGCTGGCGCGGCTGGGGCTGGCCAGGCTGGCCGTACAGCAGGACGACCTGGAGACGGCGGAGGAGGAGCTGCGCGCGGCGCTCGGCGCGGGCGACCCGCACCTGGGCGCGCGGGCCGCGCAGCAGCTCGGCGACCTGCTGCTGCTCCAGGGTGAGCCGGGAGAGGCGGCGGACGTGCTCATGGCGGCGCTGCACGACGCGCCCGCCGCGGAGGTGGCCAGGCTGCGGGTGCAGCTCGGGATCGCCCACCTGGAGCTGGCGTGCGCGGAGTTCGCCGGGGCGGTGGAGGACGGCGACGAGCCGGGCACCAGCGCGCTGGCCATCGAGCTGCTGGCGCGCACGCTGCCGCTGCGCGGCCGGGCCGAGGACGCCGACCGCGTCTGGAGCTACGGCCTCAACCACGCCGACCCGGCACTGGCCGAGGAGGTACGGCTGCGCCTCGGCCGCGACGGCTGAGCGCCCCGCCTGCGGCAGAGCCCTCGTGCGCATGGCAGGACCGTCCCGCCCGCGGCGCCGGCGTCGTTGGCCGGGCGGGTCAGCGGCCGCGCATCACCGCGACGGCCGCCACGATGTTCACCACGATGATCATGAGCCAGACCATGCCGAGCCCGGCGGGACCGGCCGCGGAGCCGGCGATGGCCGTCAGCGGGATGCTGAGGCCGAGCGAGCCGAGCGCGATAGGGACCATCGTCGAGGTGTTCGACTTGTGCTGTTTGCCGGGCCGGGCGCCGTGGGCGTCGAGTTCGGCGCGCACCCGGGCGGCGATCGTGGCGTCCAGCCGCTCCACGAACGATTCCACCAGCGCCTGCTCGTATTCGGGACCGAGATCGCGCCGGGCGTCGAGAGTCGCCTGCAGCTCGTCGCGGAGAGGACGCATGTCTGCCATACGGTGATTGTCTCCTCCCGGCGGCACGCCGTCATCCGACCTGAGAGCCAGGTCCCGCCTCCTCCCCGAGTACGGTTGGCGGCATGGAGATCACCACTGCGCGCGGCCCGGCGCGGGTCGACCTCGACGAGGTCAGGCGGCCGAAGCTGCTGCTGGTGCTGACGCACGGCTCGGCGGGCACGGTGGACGCGCCCGACCTGCTGGCGGTGCGCGGGCAGGCGCTGGAAGCGGGCGTCAGCGTGGCCAGGGTGACGCAGCCGTTCCGGCTGGCGGGGGCCAGGGCGCCGGGCTCGCCGGAACGCCAGGACGAGGCGTGGGAGGTCGTGCTGGCGGAGCTGGTCGCGCGTTTTCCCGGGCTGCCGCTGGTGCAGGGCGGGCGGAGCAACGGGGCCCGGGTGGCCTGCCGTACGGCGCGGCGGGTGGGCGCCGCGGCGGTGGTGGCGCTGGCGTTTCCGCTGCATCCGCCGGGCCGGCCGGAACGTTCCAGGGCGGAGGAGCTGCGCGCGGCGGGCGTCGACGTGCTCGTGATCAACGGGGACCGGGACCCCTTCGGGGTGCCGGACCCGGCAGACGCCGCTGAGCTGGTCGTCCTGCCGGGGGAGGGACATGATCTGAAGAAGGACCCCGAGAGGGTGGGCGAGATCGTCGCCCGCTGGATCGTACGTTACGCCTAGGTTAGGCGGCGCCCACGGCGGGGCGGTGCGGTGCGATGACGATGCCGCCGGGCAGGAGCTCCCCGGTGTCCTCGAACAGGACGACGCCGTTGCAGAGAAGGCTCCACCCCTGCTCGGGGTGACAGGCGAGGGTTCGCGCTGCCTCGCGGTCGGGCGCCTCGGCAGACGGGCAGACCGGGTCGTGCGGGCACATCGGCGTGCCTCCGATATCTCGTGGATGGCTCCCCTGGCGCACTGAGCGGACGGGGAGCGGCTCGGGCTTGTTCGGTTCTAGCAAGTGTGCGACGTGGGTCACACCATCCGACATAGCCCGTTCGGGCGGTTAGTGGAGGGTGCCCCGGGTGAGTCTGTGACCTACGACACAGCGTGTCTTATGCAGGATAACGGTCCAAGCGTGACACGCCGACTAAATTTGCAGTCCTTTGATGAGCGCGTCGAGCCCGCGCTCGAAGTCGGCGTCGGCCCGCTCGTCGCGCCGGGTCCAGGTGTCGACCTCCGGATCGGCCCAGCCGGACTGCTGCACCTCGACCGCGACGCTGCCGAAGACGAAGGCCCGCATGGTGCGCACGGCCTCGGCGGCGGCGGGCAGGCCGGCGTCGGCGAGCTGGTCGGTCTGCTCCTTGATCGACAGGGTCGTGGCGCCCTTGGGCGGCCTGGTCAGGGCCAGCGCGAGCACGCCGGGGTGGTCGCGCAGCGCCTCGCGCCCCGCCCTGCACCACGCCCTGGCCGTCTCCTGCCAGCTCGGGCCCGCCTCGACCTGGACGGCGGTGACGTGCTCGGCCAGGGCGTCCATCAGCGCGTCCTTGCCGCGGGGCAGGTGGTGGTAGATGGCCATGGCCTCCACCTCCAGCGCGTCGCCCAGGCGGCGCATGGTCAGCCGGCGCAGGCCCTGGCTGTCGGCGATGTGGAGCGCGGCGTCGATGATGCGCTCGCGGGACAGGGGCACGGGCGGTCGCTTCGCGGGCATGTAAGAAATCTACTATGTAAAGGCGCCCGGGCGGGTCCGATTACGGCCGGTGTCCCGCGACGGCGTACGCTACGCCTGATACGCAGCGTTGAGAAAGGCAGAGTCGATGGCGTTTTTCCGTCCCCGGGTGAGCCGCGAGGCCGAGGTGCGCTACCACGCGGACATCGAGATCTCCAAGACCTTCCCCGACCTGCTGGCCAAGGCCCGCGAGGCCGAGCTGACCGTGCGGGAGCTGCGCGCCGCCGACGCCGACGACATCGAGCTGCTGGCCGCGGGCCGGGTCTTCGACAAGGCCCTGACCGAGGCGCTGCGCGGCGCGGAGGCGGGCCAGCGGGCCACCTTCGGCGTCAAGGCCTACGACGACCGCATCGCCCGCCGTAAGGCCAAGGCCACGCCCGCCGGGGCCGAGTGGAGCGCCGAGGTGGAGCGGCTGCGCACCCTGCGCGAGGAGAACCGGATGTGGGGCATGCCGCGCGTGCCGCGCCCGGTGCCCGCCACGTTCTGACCGCTCCCGGCGGCGGCTTCAGCGGTTGAGCAGTTCGGTGAGGCGGTCGAGCGGGAGGGCGGGGGAGCGGTGGCCGTCGCGGCCGATGCTCTCCCGCGCACCGGTCAGCGCGTTGAGCACCGCCTCCTCCACCGCCTCGACCACGGCCGTGTAGAAGGGGTCCATGCGGCCCCACGGCACGAACCGCAGCGTCTCGTACGCGTCTCCCGCCGCGAACCCGCTGGTCAGCGCCCCCTCGTTGGCCGTGGAGAAGGCCAGGAAAATGTCGCCGGAGAAGTGGCTGCCGGTGGTGCCGGTCCTGGCCAGGCCCATCGGGACCCGGCGCGCCAGCGCCTTGCACTGGCCGGGCAGCAGCGGCGCGTCCGTGGCCACCACGACGATCACCGATCCGGCGCCCGCCCGTGCCCGCGCGTGCTCCTCCATGGGGTTGTCGTCGAGCAGTTCGGGGCCGACGCGTACCCCTGCCACGGTCAGCTCGCCGCGCCTGCCGAAGTTGGCCTGGACGAACGCGCCCACCGTGTAGGTGTCGGCGGCGTGCTCGACCAGGCGGGAGGCGGTGCCGGAGCCGCCCTTGAAGCCATAGCAGTTCATGCCGGTGCCGCCGCCGACGTTGCCCTCGGCGATCGGGCCGCCGGCCGCCGCGTCGATGGCCTGGCCGGCGTGCTCGGGGCGGACGTGGGGGCCGTTGATGTCGTTGAGGTAGCCGTCCCAGGTCTCGGCGACCACCGGCAGCAGCCATTCGGCGCCGAGCGCGGGGTGGGTGGCGACGACCCAGTCGATGACGCCGCGGTGGACGGTGCCGACGGCGTGGGTGTTGGTGATCGTGACGGGCAGCGTCAGCGCGCCGCTCTCCTCGATCCACGTCACGCCGGTCATCTCGCCGTTGCCGTTGAGCGAGTGGACGCCCGCCGCGCACGGCACGCCGACGTCCTCGCGGCCTCTGGGCAGGATGGCGGTGACCCCGGTATGGGCCGCGCCCTCGGTCAGCGTCACGTAGCCGACCTGGACGCCGGGGACGTCGGTGATGGCGTTGGCGGGGCCTGGGCGGCCCTGCAGGGCGATGGGAAGCTCTCGAGCGCGCACCCCGCCATCCTACGGACGGACGATCACCGGGAGAACAGGGGGCGATCCGGTTGTCGGCCATCTTCAGCGCCGCGCCGACGGCCGCGTGCGTGTCGAGGAAGCGGCAGACGCCCAGGCGCCCGCCGAACAGCACGCCGGGGCGCGGGCGTCGTGGCCGAACCGCTGCTCGGGATACGGGCTACGGATGTACGTCTGGCGGGAGAGCGCCGAGATCACCCCGGCGGCGCAACCACCTGTTACGCCACCGGAGGGGAGAACTGATCACCTAGCGCACGGCGCCGGACCTGGTCAGGAGGTCCTCGTACCAGGCGGCGCCGGGATGGTCGGTCGCCGGGTAGCTGGCCAGGGGCGTGGTCGCGTTGCCGGTCGAGTTAAAGCCCCAGCCGCGTACCAGCCGTCCCGCCTGGCGGGAGGCGGTGATGAACCCGGAGGCGCTCGCGGGCGCGGCGTAGAACAGCGCGTCCTGCTGCAGTTCCGCGCTGTTGCCCTGCTGGAACTCGGTGAAGGCGGTCTGCTGGAAGCGGATGCGCGCGCCGGTGTGCCGGTCGGTGTCGATCCGCAGGGTCTGGGCCGGGGTGGGGCCGTCGGCGCCGGTCCAGACGCGGACGCGGGCGGTGCCGCTGGCCGAGGTGGTCTTGTCGTAGCGGGCGTCGGCGGTCCTGGCGTTGCCGCTCCAGGTCACCGACCTGGCGGCCCCGTCGAGCACGCCGTTCCACGTCCAGTTCTGGTCGTTGCTCTGGCTGCGGTGGATCTCGCGCAGCCGGGTGCCCGCCGGGTCGGTGAACCGGACCGTCGGCAGGACGCCGTTGTCGTAGCGGCGCGAGGCCGACCAGGTGATCTCGCCGTCGGCGGCCAGACGGCCGACGCGGTACCACAGCGTGGTCGCGCTCTGCGACTGGTGGACCTCGACCAGGTCTCCGTTGTCGTTCAGGGCGACGGCGGGGGTCACGCCGCTGTCGTAGCGGCCGTGGCGCAGCCAGGTGACGCGGCCGTCGGCGCCGTACACGCCGGACCAGTACCACAGGTCGCCCGAACCCGAGTCGTGCACCTCGACGACCTGCCCGCGGCCGTTGATCGCCACGGCCGGGTTGTGGCCGACGTCGCGCTTGTACAGGGTCCTGGTCCTGCCGTCGCCGGACAGCACCGGGAGCACCCGGCCGCGCAGGGCGTCGACGGTCGGCGGCTGCGCCGGGTAGTCCCTGGCCTGCAGCAGCCGCGGGCCGAAGACGGAGGTGAGCTCGTCGTTGAGCGCGGCCAGGTTGCCCGCGCCGTAGGAGGTGTTGTCGGTGAGGTCGTCCTTGATGTCCAGGCCGACGACGATCGGGGCGGCCTCCGGGTGCCGCGCGGACCAGTCGTCGATCACTTCGAGCCAGTCGCGCAGGTTGTTCGAGCCGGGGTTGCCCGCCTGGTGGTCCACCTCGCCGCCGGGGGAGTCGTGGCCGACGGCGTAGTCGCGGGAGGTGGTGTAGCCGTTGTCGTGGATGTCGAGTTCGACGAAGCGTACGCCGCGGTCGAGCTGGGCGGGGATCGAGCCCCTGGCGCCGGCTATGTCGCCGGAGTAGCTGTTGTGCGTGGCGCGGAAGATCGCCGAGGTCAACGGCTGGTCGGCCGTGGCGTGGGCGGGCCCGCCGTACAGGAGGGGGGCGGCGAGGGCGGTCAGGGCCAGCACGATGCGTGGTCGGGGCATCCGGGGGTCCTCACGTCGGGGGCCTCCAGCCAATACGATCTTCGGCCCGCGGCCAACCCCGGACTTTATATGACTGACTCAGTCAGCTATTATGGATGGCATGGACGACAGATCTGCGAACCTCGTCAGCGCTCTGGTCGTCGGCCTCGCCGACGAGCTGGAGGAGGCCACGCGGCGCGTCACCGCCCACGGCGCCACCGCCGCCTCGGCCCTGGCCACGATCCTGGCCGTGCCGGGTGAGCACGTCGACGCGCTCAGCAAGGTGCTCGGCATCACCGGCTCAGGAACCGTGCGCCTGGTCGACCGGCTGGCCGCCGAGGGCCTGGTCGAACGCCGTCCCGGACGGGACCGGCGCAGCGTGTCGCTGTGGCTGACCGAGCGCGGCGCCGAGACGGCCGAGGCGATCGTGGCCGAGCGGCGGGCCGTCCTGCGCGGCGCGCTCACCGGCGAGCAGGGACACGCGCTGGCCGAACTCGCCGAGCAGGTGCTGGGTGCCCTCGCGGTGAGCCGCGAACGCGCCGACCGCATCTGCCGCCTGTGCGACTACACGGCCTGCCCGCAGGACCGCTGCCCCGTGGAAAGGTCGGTCTCGTGAGCCGGGCGCTCCTGATCACCGCCGCCGTGGGGTGGGGCGCCGCCACGACCGCGACCGAGTACGCCCTGGGCGGCTTCGGCCCGCTCACCCTGCTGGTCGTCAAGCTCGCCGCCGCGACCGCGGTGCTCTGGACGGTGCTCATGGCGCGCGGCGGGCCGGGGCCCGCGCCCGGTCAGTGGCGCTTCGCGCTGCTCGGGCTGTTCGAGCCCGCGCTCGCCTACGGCGGGCTCACGCTCGGGCTGAGCTTCACCACGGCCACGAACGCCTCGCTGCTCGGCGCGACCGAGTCGGCGTTCGTGCTGGTGCTGGCGGCGATGTTCCTGAAGGAGCGCATCCGGGGCAGGGCCGTGCTCGGCCTCGTGCTGGCGCTCCTCGGCGTTCTGGTGCTGGACGGCGGCGGCCTCGGCGGGTTCAACCCCGGCGACCTGATCGTGCTCGGCGGCTCGCTGGCCGCGGCCGTCTATGTGACGCTGGCCGCCAAGACGGCTCCGGGCGTGGACGCGCTGACGATGACGACCTACCAGTTCACCTACGCCACGGTGATCGTGGCGCCGCTGGCGCTCTGGCCGTGGGTGAGCGGGCACGAGCCGCCGCCCACCGGCGTGGCCCTGCCGTACTGGCTGGCCGCGATCTTCGTGGGCGGGGTCTGCTTCGCGCTCGGCTTCGTGCTCTACAACCACGCGATCAGGCACATCCCCGCGGGTACGGCCGGCGTCATCCTCAACATGGTCCCGGTGATCGGCGTCCTGACGGCCGTGGCGTTGCTGGGCGAGACGCCGACCGCCTGGCACGTGGCCGGGGCGGCGCTGGTCGTCGCCGGCATCATGCTCTTCCCCGTGAAAAAGGAGGAGGCCCGCACCCGAAGGATGCGAGCCCCGGTCCTCACCCGAGCGGACTAGGCGGGGACGATGTTCTCCGCCTGCGGGCCCTTCTGGCCCTGGGCGATGTCGAACGACACCTTCTGGCCCTCGCGCAGCTCGCGGTAACCGCCCTGCGAGACGATCTGCGAGTAGTGCGCGAAGACGTCGGGGCCGCCCTCGTGCTCGATGAAGCCGAAGCCCTTGTCCGAGTTGAACCACTTGACGGTGCCGACGGCCATGCTGATCTCCTATTTGACAGGTGTGCAGAACCGGGACCCGTGCGGATCCCGCGTTGCCGCGAAGCGCCCCTCCGGAGATGACCGGTAACAAAAAACGCACCTGAACGATCACATCGCCAGGTGCGCCAAGTCTGAATGGGATACCACAACTGCAACTGCCGACGACTCTACCAGCCTCCGGGAGCGCGCGCGGACTCCGGCGCGCTGCCAGGATTGGAACATGTCCGAGCTGGTGCAACTGCGAGGGAGAGAGCCGGAGGCGGGCGCGGTCGCGGGCCTGCTGGCCGGGGCGCGGCGCGGTGAGAGCGCCGCGCTGGTGCTGCGCGGCGAGCCCGGGATCGGCAAGACGGCGCTGCTCGGCCACGCCGCGTCCCTGGCGGACGGGCTGCGGGTGCTCCGCGGCACCGGGGCCGAGTCCGAGGCCGAACTGGCCTTCTCCGGACTGCAACTCCTGCTGCGCCCGGCCCTCGGCCACCTGACCGCCCTGCCCGCCGCGCAGCGGGCCGCGCTGGAGTCGGCCTGCGGGCTCGGCTCCGGCGTCGGCGCCGACCCGATGCTGGTCGGGCTCGCGGTGCTGTCGCTGCTCACCGAGCAGGCCGGACAGGACGGGCTGCTCTGCCTGGTCGACGACGCGCAGTGGCTCGACCGGGCCTCCCGGGACGCGCTGCTGTTCGCCGCCCGGCGGCTGCGGGCCGAGGGCGTGGTCATGGTGTTCGCGGCGCGCGACGGCGAGGGCTCGTTCCTCGCGCCCGGGATCCCCGAACTGCGGCTCTCCGGGCTGCCGCCCGAGGCCGCCGCGGCGCTGCTGGACCGCCACCCGCTGCCGCCCGCGCTGCGCTTCCGCCTGCTGGCCGAGGCGCGGGGCAACCCGCTCGCGCTGCTGGAGCTGCCGCTCGCGCCCGGCGGCGAGACGGCCGGGTTCGCGCCGGGGGCGCTGCCGCTGACCAGCCGCCTCCAGCTCGCCTTCCACGGCCAGGTCAGCAGGATGCCCGCCGCGTCGCAGACCCTGCTGCTGGTCGCCGCGGCCGACGAGGCCGGCGACCTGACCGCGATCCTGCGCGCCGCCGAGAGCCTCGGGGCGGGCGTGGACGACCTGCTCCCCGCCGAACAGGCCGAGCTCATCGTGCGCGGCGGGCCGGACGACGGCCTGCGCTTCCGCCACCCCCTGATCCGCGCCGCCGTCTACCAGCGGGCGCCGCTCGGCCGGCGGCTGGCCGTACACCGTGCGCTGGCGGCGGTGCTCGACGGGCCCGAGCACGCCGACCGCAGGGCCTGGCACCTCGCCGCCGCGGCCACCGGGCCCGACCGGCAGGCCGCCGACGCGCTGGAACTCGCCGCCGCCCGCGCCCGCGAGCGCAGCGGGTACGAGGCCGCCGCGGCCGCCTACGAGCGGGCGGCCCGGCTGAGCCCCGAGCCCGAGGCGCGGGCCCGCCGCGAGGCCCTGGCCGCCGAGGCCGCCCTGGAGACCGGCGACCTGGAACGAGCCGGTGAGCTGGGCCGCCGCGCGGCGGCGCGGGCCGGGGCGACGCCGGCCGTACAGGCGCGGCTGGCGCACGTGCGGGCGCTCGCCGACTTCTGGAAGGGGTCCTACCCGGCCGCCCACCGCGGCCTGCTCGACGGCGCCGCGCTGGCCGGAGACTCCGGCCAGGCCGCGCAGATGCTGATCCAGGCCGTGCACACCTCCTGGTACCTGGGCGAGACGCAGCTCGCGGCGACCCTCGAACGCCTGGCCGCCCTGCCGCAGGCCGAGGACGACCCCCTGGCGCCGGTGACCGGGTTCCTCGTCCGCCTGCTGGAGACGGGCCGGCCCGGGCCGCCGCCGTCGCTGGGCGCGACCCTCGACGCGGTACGCGCCCTCGGCCAGGTTCCCGACCAGGCGCTGATGATCCTGTGCGGCGCGGCGCTGGCCCGCGGCCAGGACGCCGACGCCTACCAGCTCGCCGGCGCCCTCGCGGCCGGGCACCGGGCCCGCGGCGGCGCCGGTCGGCTGCCGACCGTGCTGTTCTTCATGGCCGAGGGCGAGGTCTTCACCGGCCGCCACCTGGACGCCCTCACCACCGCGACCGAGGCGCTCGGCCTGGCCCGCGACACCGGCCAGCGGCAGTGGGTCAGCCAGTTCAACAGTGTGCTGGCCTACCTCGACGCGGCCAGGGGAGACGAGCAGGCGTGCGAACGGCACGCCGAGGCCGGGCTGGCGGGGGCCGAGGCAGGGATGATCTCACCGGGGGCGCCGTGGGCCTACTGGTCGCTCGGCCTGCTCGACCTGGGGCTCGGCCGCGCGGAGTCGGCCCTGACCAGGTTCGAGCGCCTGGCCCGCGAGCCGATGCGCCACCACATCTGCGCCACGCGTTCCACGCCGGACCTGGTCGAGTCCGCGGTGCGGGTCGGGGCCCACGAGCGTGCCGCCGAGCCGCTGGCCCGCTTCGAACGCTGGGCCGAAGCGGTCCGCCGGCCGTGGGCCGACGCGCTGGTGCTGCGCTGCCGGGGCCTGCTGGGCGCCGACGACCAGGCCGAGCAGGCGTACACGGAGGCGCTGAAGCTCCACGACCAGGACAGCCGCCCCCTCGAATACGCCAGGACCGCGCTGCTGTACGGCGAGTGGCTGCGCAGGGCCCGCCGCAAGGCCGAGGCCCGCGGCCTGCTGACCGGCGCGCTGGAGGTCTTCGACCGGCTCGGCATGACGCCGTGGGCCGAGCGCGCCCGCGGCGAGCTCACCGCGACCGGCGCGGCCGAGCGGGGGTCGCGCGCGGGCGAGGGCGCGGCGTCCGCGCTCACCCCCCAGGAGCTGCAGATCGTACGGCTGGCCGCCCAGGGCCTGTCCAACCGGGACATCGCCGCCCAGCTCTTCCTCAGCCACCGCACGGTCGGCTTCCACCTGTACAAGGCCTATCCCAAGCTCGGCGTCGCCTCCCGCGGCGAGCTCAGGGACCTGGAGCTGTGAGTCAGCGGCCGAGCCGCAACCGCAGCCACAGCACCAGCCGCTCGTCGGGGTCGGCGAGGTCGAACCCGAAGATCTCCGCGGCGCGGGAGAGGCGGTAGCGGATCGTGTTCGGGTGCACCGACAGGCGCTGGGAGGCGGCGGCGACGTCGCCGTCGGCCTCCAGGTAGGCGAGCAGGGTGGCGGCGTAGGTGGTGCCGTGCTCCAGGTCGTGGGCGCGTACCTGGGGGCCGAGCCTGCGTGGCGGCGCGTCGGGGGCGGACAGGACCTCGGCCAGCGCCGACAGCGTCGCGCCCGCCCACATCTCCTCGATCGTGGCCACCCGGCAGGGGCCGTGCTCGCCCGGCCGGTCGGCGAGGGCGCGCAGGACGAGGTCGGCGTCGGCCCGCGAGCCCGCGATGGCGCGCGGCCCTTCGGCGGGGGAGCCGAGCCCGGCGTGAACCGGCACCCGCAGCGCCACGTGCGCCCGCCTGGCGATGTCGGCGACCAGCTCGCGCCGCGCCTTCTGTGCAGATCCGCCCGATGGGTGCGCCTTCTGTGCGGATCCGCCCGGCACGTGTGTCTTCTGCGGGGATCCGCCCGGCAAAGGGGCGCGCTGCGTTTTGTGCGCGGATCCGCTCGGCGGGGGCGTTTTCTGGGGTGGGCCGTCTGGTAGCAGGGCGTAGACGGTGCCGTCGATCAGTGCGCAGGCGTGCCTGCCGTAGCGGGCCTCGCAGTGCAGGCTCACCAGGTCGGCCAGCCGGGTGGTCGCGTGCGCGGCCAGGACGTCGCCGGCCCCGTCCGAGGCTACGGCGAAGGCGGCCACCGCGACCGGCAGGTCCGGGTCCAGGCCGAGCTGCGGGGCCACCGCGGCGGCGGCGCCCGGGTCGGCCAGCAGCAGCCGCCGCAGGAGCTCGGCGTGCCCGCGCCGGACGGCGCCCGCCGCGGTACGCGCGGCCAGCAGGTGCAGCGAGACGATGTCGGCCACGTCGGACAGCGCCTGCTCCGCGGCCGAGTCGAGACGGTCGTCGACCACCCAGACCGAGCCCAGCTCCTCACCGCCCGCCCGGACCGCGACGCCGAGCCGGGGCAGCCCGCCGTGAACGGCCGGGAACCGGCAGGTGCGCCCCGCCCTGACCAGCTCGCGGTACTGCTCGTCGTACTCCGGTCCCTCGGGCACCTGCAGACCCAGGATGCCCTGGCGGCGGCCCTCGTCGATGGCCTGGCCCGGCAGCGTCGAGTACGCCAGGATGCGCCGGTGCCGATCCTCGATCACGGTGGCGCCGCCCGCCATCCCGGCGATCGCGTCGGCCAGCGCGAACAGGTCGCCCGCCCCGGGCGTCCCCGCAGCCGTTTCGAAACGTGCGGGGGAAGCCAGCGCGGAGGAGATCAGCGCGTCCAGATGGTGCCAGGCCACGGACTCGTCGGCGGTCAGCAGCACGATCCCCGACCGCCGCGCCGCCTCCGCCAGCTCGGCGACCGGCTCGCCGAAGCTCTTCACCACCAGGCAGGAGTAGCCGAGCCCGGCCGCCGCCTCCACCAGTTCCCTCGCCGCCGCCCCGGCCGTGTCCACGCCGACGGCCAGCAGGATCGCGTCCCTGACCGGTGGGAGCGGGGCCCGCGGCTCGAAGACGAGCACGCCGGAGACCGGCACCGGCCGGTCGGGCGGGCCGGTCAGCGGCCGCAGCGGCGACGGGCCCAGCGCCTCCAGCACGTGGGCGAGATCGGGTGCCCCGTTGTCGATCATGGTCACCTCTTTGGCCGGCCGTACAAAAGCCGCGCGGAATGTCTGGACGGGCGTCGCATGCGCGCGGCCAGGACCCTCGCGACGCTTTCAGCATGCAGCAGTATCGTCGAAGGAGATCTCATGCGCGCTGCTCTGACGGCCCTGGCGGTCACGGCCTGCCTGGTGGCGGCGCCCGGCGCGGCGTCGGCGGCGCCGCGCTGCGACACCGCGCCCATCAGGACCGCGATGAAGGCCCTCGACCGGATCGGCGTGGGCATCGCGGTGACCGTGAAGAGCCCGCGCTGCGGCGTGTGGTCGGGCGGCGTGGGCCTGGCCGACCGCAGGACGGGCCGCAAGGTCACGGGGAACGAGCACAGCCGCATCGGCAGCGACACCAAGGCCTGGACGGCCACGGTCGTGCTGCAGCTCGCGGGTGAGGGCAGGCTCACGCTGGACGACACCGTCGAGGACCATCTGCCCGGCCTCGTCCGCACCCGGCACTACGACGGCCGCGAGATCACGATCCGCGCGCTCCTGCGGCACACCAGCGGCCTGCCCGACTACCTGGCCGCGCCGTTCTGGAAGGACGAGGAGGAACACCGCTGGGACCACATCGAGCCCCTGCGGACGGTCAGGCAGGCCCTGCGACTGCCCCCGCCGGAACGCACGCCGTCGGGCTTCGCCTACTCCAACACCAACTTCAACCTGGCCGGGCTGATCGTCGCCAAGGTCACCGGCCGCGACATCGGCACCGAGATCAGGCGGCGCATCATCGAGCCCCTCGGGCTGCGCGACACCGTCTGGCCCGGTGACCGGACCACGCTTCCCAAGCCCGACCTGCGGGGGTATGTGAAGCGCGGCGGCAAGACGGTGGACCGGACCGAATGGAACACCTCCGAGGCCGACGCGTCGGGCGCGCTGATCTCCACCGGCGCCGACACCACCGCCTTCTGGACGGCGCTGATGACCGGCAGGCTGCTGGCCCCGGCCCAGCTCGCCGAGATGAAGGAGACCGTCGTGGACGACCTCGGCCAGGACTACGGCCTGGGCGTCGAGGGGTACCGGCACGCACCCGGCCTGGTCACGTGGGGGCACAGCGGGAGCATGCCGAGCGGGCACAAGTTCAGGAACGCCGTCACCGACGACGGGCGGCGGGCGGTGACGCTGCTGATCGGGTCGGACGTGTTCGACTCGGGAAAGGTCGAGTCGATCATCGGCGCGCTCATCCGCGACCTGCGCTGACCGGGCGGCCGGGGCTTCAGGCGCGTTCAGGTTCTCTTCAGCTCGCACTGCCGACAGTGAAGCCCTATGACCCACTCCCGAGTGCCGCTCATCATCGTCGCGGCCCTGCTGGCGGCCGTCGCCGGATGCTCTTCCTCCGGTGGCACCGAGGCGGCCGCCACGCCCTCCGCCGACCAGGCCGGCAAGCACCGCCAGAACCAGGCGCAGCTCGCCACCTGCATGAAGGGCAAAGGCTTCACCTACCACCCGATCGTGTCCATGCCGGAGCTGCCCGACGCCATCAAGCAGGAAATGTCCGGCGACTACCAAGGAATGCGGAAATATCGCGAAAAATATGGGTTTGGGTTTGCTGCCTCGTTTGTCTACCCCAACGACGGCGTGGGCCGGATGGCCCGGCGGATGGCCGAAGGCGACGAAGGCGACGACCCCAACGCGAAGGTCATCTCCGGCCTGCCGAAGGCGCAGCGGGAGGCGTACTTCGACGCGATGGGCGCCTGCTCGCTGGAAATGATCAACAAGGTCACCGGCAAGAACCTGAAGTCGATGGAGGAGGCGTCCAAGGCCCAGAGCGAGATGATGAAGCAGATCATCGGCCGCGAGATCGACGGTGACCCCAAGCTCGTGGAGATGGCGAGCACGTTCGCCGACTGCCTCAAGGGCAAGGGATACCGGGTCGCCTCGCAACGTCCCTCGGAGATCGTGCGCAGCACCGAGGAACCGTTCATGAAGGAGTTCACGCAGCTCGGCCCGGGAGGTGAGAACGTCACCGCGGACGAGGCCAGGCCCCTGCTGCGGCGTGAGATCAAGGCGGCGCTGGAGGACCTGGAGTGCGGCAAGGACTTCTACGCCGTCTACCGTCCCAAGGCCAACGCGGTCTACGAGAGCGCCCAGCTCCTGCCCGGCGTCGGCATGATGATGACCACGGTAGCGAACTAGCGTGCGCAGATCACGAGTGCTCGCCCTCGTCGTGGCGGGCGTGCTGGTCATCGCCGCGGCGGGCTGGGTGGTCGGCTCCCGGCTGCGCTCACCGGCCGACGAGGCCGCCGCCCGCCGCGCGCCCAAACCCTCCCTGGTCACCGCGCCGGTCGAGCGCCGCAAGCTCACCAGCACCGTGACCGTCAGCGGCACCCTCACGTACGGCTCGCCGCTTCCGGTCACATTGGCCGGAATGGTCGGCGGGAACACGGCGAGCGGCGCGGCGGGCGGCCCGAACGGCGCCGCCCAACGCGTCACCACCGCCCCCAAACCCGGCCCCATCCGCGCCGGCCAGACGCTGATGCAGGTCAACGGCCGCCCGGTCTTCGCGCTGCAGGGCAAGAAGCCGATGTATCGCCCGCTGGTGCCGGGCACCGAAGGCGAGGACGTCAAGCAGCTCCAACGTGCCCTGCGGGTGCGGGCCGGCGGCGTCTTCGACGCGGCCACCGTCGCCGCGGTCAAACGCTGGTACGCCAAGCGCGGCTACAAGGCGCAGGAACCCGACCTGGAGGCGCGCAAGAGCCTGCAGCAACTGCGCCAGGCCGTGCAGACCGCGCAGGAGACCCTGGCCACCGACCGCAAGGCGCTGGACGAGGGCCTGGACGTGCGCCCGCTGCGGCTGCGCCACGACAACGCCCGCAAGGACCTGAACTCCGCCAAGAGGGCGCTGGCCGAGGCGCCGCAGGTCACGCCGGAGCAGGAGACCCAGCTCGCCGCGCTGCGCCGTGCCGTACGGACCGCCGAGGAGGCGGTGCTCGCGGCCGAGCAGGCGCTGGCCGAGGCCAGGAAACCGGCCCCCGCGCCGACCACGACCCCGGCCCCGACGCCCACCGCGGTGGACACCAGCCTGCTGGAGATGAAGCTGGCCAACGCCCGGCAGGACCTGGACGAGGCCCACCAGGCGGTCGCCGCGTACGAGGACCAGGTCCGCACCGACCGCGACCGGCGGCTGGAGGAGCTGCGCAAGGCGGTGCGCACCGCCAAGGAGGCCGAGGCCACCGCCGCCCAGGCGCTGAACCGGGCCAGGAAGGTCTCGCCGCTGCGGGCCAAGGTCGCCCACAGCGTCGCGAACCTGGCCGACGCCAGGACCCTGCTGGCCGAGTTCCGCAAGACCTACGGCGTCAGCGTCCCGGCCGGTGAGATCGTCTTCCTGCCGAAGCTGCCGGCCCGCGTCGACAAGGCCGAGGTCAAGCCGGGCGACACCATCGAGGGCAAGGTCGCCACCGTGACCGGCTCGGCCTTCGCGGTCACCGGATCGGTCGACGCCAAGGAGGCCAAGCTGCTGCGCGCCGGCCAGGACGCCTCGATGGAGACCATGGACGGAACCCAGCTCCCCGCCACGCTCAGCGCGGTCGGCGAGGAGGCCAAGGCCGGCGCCGACAAGCCCAAGGACGAGGAGGACACGGGCTCGGTGCCCGTCCTGCTCACGCCCGGCACGGCCAAGCGGCTCAAGCCGCTGGTCGGCTCGCCCATGACCGTGCGGATCTCGGTCGGCACGACCGACGGCGAGGTGCTGGCCGTGCCCGTGGCCGCCGTTATCACCTCCGCCGACGGCCGGCCCCGGGTCAGGGTGGCCCTGGACGGCGACCGATCCCGCGAGGTCGAGGTACGGACCGGCCTGACCGCCGACGGCGCGGTGAAGGTCACCCCCGTGCGCGCGGGCGAGCTCAAGGAGGGCGACCGGGTCGTGGTGAGCGATGCCTGAGCCCGTCATCGAGCTGACCGATGTCAGCAGGGAGTTCCCCTCCGACCCGCCGGTACGCGCCCTGGCCGGGGTGAACCTGCGCGTCGAGCAGGGCGACTACGTGGCCATCGCCGGGCCGTCGGGCTCCGGCAAGTCGACGCTGCTCAACATCCTCGGCCTGCTCGACCGGCCGACCGCCGGCACGTACCGGCTGGACGGGGTGGAGACCACCGCGCTGCGCGACGGCGGGCGGACCCGGCTGCGCGGCACCCGCATCGGCTTCGTGTTCCAGTCCTTCCACCTGCTGTCGCACCGCACGGTCGTGGAGAACGTGATGCTCGCCGAGGTGTACGGCCCGCACCCCCGCGCCGGCCGCCGCACCCGCGCGGAACAGGCACTGGAGCAGGTGGGCATGAGTCATCGCCTCGCCTTCCCGCCCGACCGGCTCTCCGGCGGCGAACGCCAGCGCGTGGCCATCGCCCGCGCCCTGATGGCCAGGCCCGCCCTGCTGCTGTGCGACGAGCCGACCGGCAACCTCGACAGCCGCAACACCGGGGCCATCCTCGACCTGTTCGACGGCCTGCGCGCCGACGGCCTGACCATCCTGGTGATCACGCACGAGGACGAGGTGGGCGCCAGGGCCGAACGCCGGGTCAGGATCGCGGACGGGGTGCTCAGTGAAACTCCGTGACCTGTGGAACGAGTCGCTGGCCGGGATGCTCGCCCGCCCGGTGCGCTCGGCCCTGACCACGCTCGGCACCGTCCTCGGCATCGCCACGCTGGTGGTCACGCTGGGCATCGCCGCCACCGCGGGCAACCAGATCGTCGGCCGCTTCGACGAGCTGCTGGCCACCAGCGTCACCGTCGAGGTGCCGCGCGGCGGGCACCACCCCCTGGTCTCCTGGGCGGCCGCCGGGGAGCTGAACCGGCTGCGCGGCGTCACCTCGGCCACCGCGCTGGCGCAGAGCGACCAGAGCTCCAACCTCGTCGTGACGGCCAACAACCTGCTCGACCCCACCCGGGTGTCCGGCCAGACCCTCGCGGTCGTCGCGGCCACCCCCGACCTGCCGCGTACCACCCTGGGCCGGATGACGGCCGGGCGCTTCTACGACGGCGGCCACGTCACCCGCCGCGATCGCGTCGTCGTGCTGGGTGAGCAGGCCGCCGCCATGCTCGGCATCACGAGCCTGGAGCACGCGCCCGCGGTGTTCATCAAGGACCGCGCCTACACCGTGATCGGCGTCATCGGCGGCCTGCGGCGCGAGCAGATCCTGGCCAGCGCCGTCCTGGTCCCGCCCACGCTCGGGCCCGACATCGGGCTCAAGGACGTCACCCGCGTCCTGGTCGCCACCCAGCTCGGCGCCGCCGAGCTGATCGCCCGCCAGGCGCCGCTCGCGCTCAGCCCCAACCGCAGCGCGGAACTGCAGGTGATCGCGCCGCAGAGCCCGAAACGGGCGCGCGACGGCGCCCAGGACGACGTCAACGGCCTCTTCCTCATCCTCGGCCTGGTCTCCCTGGTCGTGGGCGCGGTCGGCATCGCCAACGTCACGCTGGTCACCGTCATGGAACGCGTCGCCGAGATCGGCCTGCGCCGCGCCCTGGGCGCCGCCCGCCGCCACATCGCCGCCCAGTTCCTCATGGAATCCAGCCTGATCGGCCTGACCGGCGGGGTGATCGGGGCCAGCCTGGGGATGGTGGCCGTGGTCGCGGTGGCCGCCGTCCGCCAGTGGACCCCGGTGCTGGACGTACGGCTGGCGCTGGCCGCGCCGGTGGCAGGAGCGCTGGTGGGGCTGCTGGCGGGCCTGTATCCGGCGCTGCGAGCGGCCCGCATGGAACCCGCCGACGCACTGCGCTGACCTCCCGGCAGGGCGGGCGTTCCGGGAAGGTGCCCGTTTCCGGTACGGCGGGCGTTTCGGGAAGGTGCCCGTTTCCGGTACGGCGGGCGGAGAAGCGGGTAGGTTCCAGGCACTCCCCTCACCGGCGGCGACGCCGTACACAGGGAGGCGAGACCGATGGCGGATCGGCATGCGTTCGGAGGCGGCTCCGGAGTGTTCCGGCGCAAGCCCGTGGAGCAGATCGCCAGTGAACACGAAGGAGAGCTGACCAGGGCGCTCGGCCTGTGGCAGCTCACCGCGATCGGCATCGGCGGCATCATCGGCGCGGGGATCTTCGCCCTCGCCGGCGCGGTCGCCAACCAGACCGCCGGTCCCGCGGTGCTCATCTCCTTCCTGCTCGCCGGCGTGGCCAGCGCGGCCGCGGCCTTCTCCTACGCGGAGTTCGCCGGGCTCATCCCGAAGGCGGGCTCCGCCTACACCTACGGCTACGCCGTCCTGGGGGAGCTGGCCGGCTGGTTCATCGGCTGGGACCTGCTGCTGGAGTACACGGCCATCGTCGCGGTCGTGGGAATCGGCATCTCCGGGTACTTCGGGTTCCTGGTCGGCAACCTCGGCCTGGAGCTGCCCGCGTGGATGCTGGGCGCGCCGGGCACCGGGCCGGGACGGGTCGTGGACCTGTTCGCGGTCGTGCTGTGCCTGCTGATCGCGTTCCTGCTCAACCTCGGCATCAAGGCCGCCGCCCGCTTCGAGACCTTCGTGGTCGTGGTGAAGGTGGCCGTCGTCCTGCTGGTGATCGTGGTCGGCTTCTTCTTCATCAACCCGGTCAACTACACGCCGTTCTTCCCCTTCGGGGTGGCCGGCGCGATCACCGGCGCGGCCACCGTGTTCTTCGCCGTCTTCGGCTACGACGCGATGAGCACGGCCGCCGAGGAGTCCAAGGACGCCCAGCGCCACATGCCCAAGGCGATCATCTACTCGCTGGCCATCTCGATGGTGCTGTACGTCCTGGCCACGCTGGTCCTGACCGGCATGCAGAACTACAAGGACATCGACCCCGAGAGCGGGTTCTCCTCGGCCTTCGCCGCGGTCGGGCTGTCCAAGCTGGCGGGCGTCATCGCGGCCGGGGCGATCATCGGCATCCTCACCGTCATGTTCACCTTCATGCTCGGCGTCACCCGCGTGTGGTTCGCGATGAGCAGGGACGGGCTGCTGCCGCGCTGGTTCGCCAAGGTCCACCCGGTGCGCCGGGTGCCCAGCCGCATCACCTGGATCGTCGGCGTGGTCTCCGCGCTCATCGCCGGGTTCCTGCCGATCCGCGAGGCGGCCGAGCTGACCAACATCGGCATCCTGCTGGCGTTCGTCGTGGTGTGCGTGGCCGTCATCGTCCTGCGCTACCGGCGGCCCGACCTGCCGCGCACGTTCCGCACGCCCGGCATGCCGTGGGTCCCGGCCATCGGCGTGCTGTTCTCGCTGTGGCTGATCACCTTCCTGAGCCCGGCGACCTGGCTGCGCTTCGCCATCTGGCTGGCGATCGGGCTGGTCATCTACTTCGGCTACAGCTACCGCCACTCCGCGCTGAACGGCCGGCGGACGCCTCCCGGCTGATCGTCAGGATTGGGCAAGGAACCGCACGACGCTGCTGGACGCGCTGCGCGAGCACCTCGGCCACACCGGGACGAAGAAGGGCTGCGAGGCGGCCACAACCGGCCGTGTAGGTTGGGGCGATGACCCTGCCAGAACAGGTCCTACCTGGACAGACGCTGCCGGTTGACGTCGACGCCGTGCCCGCCGTGGAGATCGGGCCGGGGATCCAGGCGCGGATGCTGCCGGGGATGCCGGGGATCAGGACCTGGGTCATCGATCTCGCGCCCGGCGCCGAGTGGCCGCGGGTCGATGTCCACGCGGCCTACGGCGAGGCGTACTTCGTGGTCCAGGGCGAGCTCATCGAGGGCGAGCGCACCTACGGGCCGGGGACCTACGTCGCGTTCGGCCCGGAGACGAGCCACCGGCCCCGTTCCGAGACCGGCGTGCGCGCCTTCGGCTTCAACTACGACGTGTGACCCGGGCCTCAGACGCCCTCGACGATGATCAGCTCGCCCGCCAGGTGCTTCGTGCGGAGCGGGAGGATCTCCTGGTAGGCGGGGGAGTCGTAGAAGTCGCGGGCGTGGCGCATGGACGGGAACTCCACCAGGATGACGTCCCCCGGCCACTCGCCCTCGCGGACGTCGACCTCGCCGCCGCGCACGATGAAGCGGCCTGAGAAGGGGTCCAGCGCGGCCTGGACCCGCTCCTTGTACTCCAGCACGTCGGGGTGGACCTCTTCCACCTTGCGCAGGTGGGCGAGCATGTACGCGGTCATCGTTCTCCTCCTGGTTCGGTACGGGCTCAGGCGCCGGCCGGGACCTTGTCGAGAAAGCCGAGCACCTGGGTGATGCGGCCGTCGCCGCCGATGACGGCCACGTCGAACCCGATGGCGAGCGGCTCGCCCCCCTCAGGACCCAGGTGCCAGGTGAACCGGGCGATGTCGTGGTGGGCGTCCACCGGCCCGCCCAGGCTGAACACCAGCCCGCCGAACTGGCCCTGCACGGCGGCGATCGTGGCGTCCAGGCCGTCGCGGCCGCGTACCGACACCAGCGGGTCGGTGTACACGGCGTCGTCGGCGAAGACCTCCGCCAGCTCCGCCCGGCGGGCCTCGGGGCCGGTCTGGTTCCAGGCGGCGAGGTAGCGCTGGACCAGCTCGTTGATGTCGCTCATGTGCTTCTCCTCAGTGATCGTTCGTCTTGACCACAAAGCTACGGAGCTGCCGTGAGCGAGGAATCTGTCGTGCTTAGGTACTTTCCGGCGGATGACTGGCGGCATCCTCGCGCAGCTCGGCCAGCCGTTCCTCGGCGAAGGCGCGGATCTCCTCCTCCTCGGCCCTCGCGGCGTGCTCCAGGAGGGTCATGTCGCCGGGCCCGGACAGGCTCGCGGCGGCCGCGGCGGCGAACAGCCTGGTCACCGCGTCGCCCGCGGTCAGCCTTCGCACGATGCCGGGCAGGTCGGGCTCCTCGTCCTCCTGCAGCACCAGCCACTCGGTGAGGTCCCTGAGCGGGCCGGCGGGCAGGCAGGCCGCGCCCGCCTCCAGTTGCTCGAGCGACGCTCCGGCCAGGAAGTCCAGGACCTTCCAGCGGATGGCGCTCTCCGGGTCCTCGCTCAGGCCGATGACCTGCGCGATGGCGGGGCCGTGCCGTTCGCCGGCGTTGTCCAGGACGACGGCGATCGCGTAGTGGCGGACGATGCGGTTGCGGTGGGCCAGGAGGGCGGGGATCTCGTCCATCATCGGGGCGGCGAGCTCGGTCAGCTCAGCCAGCAGCCAGGCGCCCGTCCCTGCCACGGTCTCGTCGTCGCTGTGCAGGAGCCTGCCGAGGTTCTCGACGGGGTAGCCCGCGTACAGCTCGGTGAGCAGGTGGTGGGCGGCCGGGCCCACGATGTCGTCGTCGGCCGGGTGCGTGCGGATCCGCTCGATCAGGGCGTCGCCCGTCCGCGTCTCCATGGGCCGTCACCGCCTCCCGTCCGCGCCAGGGGCCGCCGCCGTCCGGGGCGATCGGCCGCGCCGTCCGTGGACTTTCCCCGGTACGGCAGGCGGCCGCCGGCCGGTGTCGTCCACGGCCAGGGCGCGGAGGGCGCTGAGCGGGTGTGTCATGCCCAAGCACGATATCGCTACTTATCCCGATATCGAGGTCACCTCCGGGGGAGATCTGCGCGCTAGCTAGCGCGCTGCCCGCAGGTACAGGGCGAGGGGCACCACCGCGGCCGAGGAGATCGCGATGGCCGACAGCGCGCCCGGCAGCCCGACGTGCTCGGCGAGAAAGCCGATCAGCGGCGGCCCGCCGAGCATCCCGGCGTGGCCGATGCTGGCCGCCAGGCTCACCCCCGCCGGACCCCCGAGCGCCCCCGCCTGGGCGATGGCCAGCGGGAACACGTTGCCCAGCCCCAGCCCCA
The DNA here is from genome assembly GCF_044456745.1 of Nonomuraea sp. NPDC050790. Classification (NCBI taxonomy): domain Bacteria; kingdom Bacillati; phylum Actinomycetota; class Actinomycetes; order Streptosporangiales; family Streptosporangiaceae; genus Nonomuraea; species Nonomuraea sp. NPDC050790. Next base: position 957,091 of record NZ_JBITGF010000001.1, read on the forward strand.
CCACCACGAACCCGGCGAAGGCCACCGGGACGGAGCCGGTCCAGGAGGCGGCCAGCCCGCCGCACACCGCCAGCACGGCCCCGGTCACGAGCACGGTGGTCTGCCCGAAGCGCGCCACCAGGCGGCTGCCGCCCAGCCGGGCCAGCGCGATCGCGACCGAGTAGGCGGAGAATCCGTAGGCGGCCAGGTCGGCCGCGGCGCCCAGGTCGTCGCGCAGGTGCAGCACGCTCCAGTCGGCCACCGCCCCCTCGCCGAACGCCGCGCACACGGCCAGCACTCCGCACAGCGCCACGGCCAGGCCGAACGTCCGCGTGCCGCCCTGGGAGTGCGCTGCGGCGGCCGGGAGCGTACCGCGCAAGAGGGGCCGGGCGAGGACGGCGGTGCCGAGCAGGACGAAGGCGGACACCAGCAGGAAGTGCTGCGCGGTGGTGAGCGAGCCCACGAGCAGGCCGCCCAGCAGCGCCCCCGCCAGGCCGCCCGCGCTCCACAGCCCGTGCAGCACCGACATCACCGGCCGCGTGGTCGACCGCTCGACCTCGACGGCCGCGCTGTTCAGCCCGATGTTGAGGGTGCCGTAGAACAGCCCGGTCACCGCGAGCGCCAGGCACAGCGCCGCCATGGTGCCCGCGAGGGAGATCACCGGTACGGCCAGGCAGAGCAGGGCGATGGCGCCGAGGATGACGGGCCGCGTGCCGTACCGCAGGCAGAGCCGTCCGCTCACGGTCATGGCGAGGCCGGTGCCGATCGCCATGCACATGAGCGCCACGCCGAGGCCGCCGGTGGAGACGCCGAGCTGGTCCTTGATCGAGGGGATGCGGACCACCCAGGTGGCGAAGAGCACGCCATCCAGGAGGAAGAACAGCGAGAGGGGCATACAGGGCAAACTAACAGGATGGTATCCAGAAAGAAAAGGGTCAGCCCGCCCGCACCAGCCCGCACTCGTAGGCGAACACCACGGCCTGGACCCGATCCCGCAGCTCCAGCTTGGCCAGGATCTTGCTCACGTGTCCCTTGACGGTCCCCTCGCTCAGGAACAGGCGGGCGGCGATCTCGGCGTTGGACAGGCCGCGGGCGACCAGTTCCAGCACCTCGCGTTCGCGCCCGGTCAGGACGCGCAGTTCGAGGCCGGAGCGGGGGAGAGGGCCGTCGCCGGTGCCGATGTGGCGTTCGATGAGCCGCCTGGTCACGGCCGGCGCCACGATCGCGTCGCCCCTGGCGACCGCGCGGATCGCCGAGAGCAGGTCGGGGGCGAGCGTGTCCTTGAGCACGAAGCCGCCGGCGCCCGCCCGCAAAGCCGCGTAGACGTACTCGTCCAGGTCGAACGTGGTCAGGATGAGCACCCGCGCCCCGTCGAAGCGGGCACGGACCCGGCGGGTGGCCTCCACGCCGTCCACGTCGGGCATCCGGACGTCCATCAGCACCACGTCCGGTGCGCACTCCTCCATCAGCGCCACCACCTGCGAGCCGTCCGCGGCCTCGCCGACCACCGCCATGTCCTCGGCGTTGTCGAGGATCATCCGCAGCCCGGCGCGCAGCAGGGCCTGGTCGTCGACGAGCAGCACCCGGATCACGGCGATCCGCCCGCGCAGGGCAGCCTGGCCCGCACTTCGAAGCCCCGCGGCCCCGGACCCGCGCTGATCGACCCGCCCAGCACGGCCACCCGCTCCCGCATCCCCCGCAACCCGCTCCCCGGCCCGTCCGCTCTGCTCAGACCCGTCCCGTCGTCGGTCACCTCCACGAGCACCTCCGTTTCGCCGCAGGTCACGCTGACCTGGGCGCTCGCGCCGGGTCCCGCGTGCTTCATGGTGTTGGTCAGCGCCTCCTGCACGATCCGGTACGCCGCCAGGTCCACCGCCGTGGGCAACGACTCGGGCGTACCGGAGACGGCCAGGCGGACGGGCGTACCGGAGGACCGGACCTGTGCGACGAGCTGGGCCAGCCGGGCGAGGCCGGGCGGCGGGTGCGTGGCGGCAGGGCCGGTCGCGGGCAAGACGTGGCGCAGGTCGGCCAGGGAGGCGCGGCCGGTCTCGACGATGGTGTCCAGCGCGGCGCGTGTGTCCCGCGGACGGCTGGCCAGCGCGGCCGTCCCTCCCTGCGCCTGCATGACGATCACCGACAGCCCGTGGGCGATCACGTCATGCAGCTCGCGGGCGATCCTGCCGCGCTCGGCCGCGACCGCCAGGGCCGCCCGCTGGTCGCGTTCGCGCTCCAGGTCCCGGGCGCGGGCGGTGAGCTCGGCCAGGTACGCCCGCCGGCTGCGCACGCTGGACCCCGTCGCCCAGCCGGCCACCAGCACCGGCACGAGCACCGGCACGCCGCCCCAGTCCGTGGGCCCGAGCGGCGTCCTGACCCGTTCGCCGGGATTGGGCAGCGGCGTCGGCCCGAGCGAGCGCCGGGCGACCAGTTCGGCCTCGGGCCCGGACCGCTCGCGGAAGGACCAGCCGTCGGGCCTGCCGTCCAGCGCCACGTACGCCGACCACCCGCCCGCCGCGACCAGCGCGACGCCGAGCACCCAGAGCGCGACGGCACGGCGCAGGCGCTCGGCGACGGTGTAGAGCACGATCGGCACGGCCAGGTCCGCGGGCGTGGGCCCGGCGATCACCGCCATGTGCGCGACAACCCCCAGGCAGGCGAGGACCAGCGCCGCGACCGGCCACCGCCGCCGGACCGCCACGGCCAGCACGCAGCCCGCCGTCGCCGCCCACCAGATCGTCTGCTGGACCGGCCAGGGACCGTCCGCGGGCAGCCCGGCGCTCCTGCGCAGGCCGTCCACGTCGTTCAGCACGGCCGTGGCGGCCAGCAGGGCCGCCGCGAGCCCGGCGTCCTGGACCGCGGGCTCACGAAGGTGCCGAAGGGCCGCGTAGGTGTCCATGGCGCTGTGAGCCTAAAGGCCGCGGCGTATGACGCCCATATGCCGGAAGTCAGGTTCGCGACCATGACCGTGGTCGGATGCGCGACGGGCCGCGCCCCTCCCAGCCTGGACCCATGAACCCGCGATCAGCCTTCACCGTGCTGCTGCTCACCCTGAGCTGCGCCGCGGCACCCTCAACAGCGGCATCCGCCCCGGCCCCGGCGCCGTGCGCCCCCGCCCCGATGGGCCAGGCGCCACCCCTCACCCCGACCACCGCCGCCACGCTCAAGCAGGCGTACGAATGCGTCTTCACCAGGTACGCCGGCGGCCCCACGCTCGACCACCGCACCCTGCTCACCGCCGCCTTCGCCGGGTTCACCCAGGAGCTCCAGCGCCGCGGCGAGGACCGGCCCGACGCGATGATGCCGCCCCTGACCGGCGAGCGCGCCCGCGACTGGGACGCCTTCAGCACCGTCTACCAGCGGATCCTCGCCACGACCTCGCCCGCCGCCCGCCAGCCCCTCGCCGCGGCCACGATGACCGCCATGGTGGCCGCCCTGCACGACAACCACGCCGCCTGGGTACGCGAGGAGGCCCCCATGACCGCCGAGCAGGGACCGCCCCGCGAGTTCGGCACCGGCATCGCCGGATTCTCCCCGCCCGAGGGCGACCCGGTGGGCAAGGGGCCGCTGTTCGTCACCATGGTGACCGAGGGCAGCCCCGCCGCCCGCCAGGACCTGCGTCCGGGCGACGTCGTCCGCGCCATCGACGGCGCCTCCGCGCTCACCGGCGGCATCCTGTCGCGCGAGAACGCCGCCAAGCTCATCGGCGACCCCCGCACCAAAGCTCCGGTACGGCTGACGCTCCACCGCCCCGCCACCCGCAGAACCTGGACGACCGCCTTCACCCCCACCGCCTACGAAGGCTCCCCGCTGGGCCACGCCAAGCTCCTCAAGGACGGCACCGCCTACGTCAAGCTGGCCGGATTCCTGCCCGGCGGCGAGAAGAAGGTGTTCGCCGACCTGGCCCGCCTGTCCACCGGCGGCAGGCCCCGCGGCCTGGTCCTCGACCTGCGCGGCAACGGCGGCGGCTTCCCCGGGACCTCGGTCAAGCTGCTCAGCGCGTTCGTCCACGGCGCCACCGTCGGCTGGGCCTGCGACGCCAAGGGCGCCTGCGAGCCCAAACGCACCGACGACACCGTTCCCCTCCTCGACCTGCCGCTCGTCGTCCTCACCGACCGCGGCTGCGCCTCGGCCTGCGACGCCTTCAGCGCCGCGGTCAAGGATCTGGAGCTGGGCAAGCTGGTCGGCACGCGTACGGCGGGCATCGTCTCCGGCCCCGCGGGCGGCTTCCTGCTCGACGACGGCAGCGTCCTGGAACTGCCGGTGAAGTTCGGCCTCGGCCCGGACAAGGAGATCGTCAACACCATCGGCGTCCCGCCCGACCACCACGTCGCCCTGACCGCGCAGGACCTGTCGCGCGGCCGCGACCCCGTGCTGGACAAGGCGCTGACCCTGCTGCCCTGAAGCATCGTCACCGCATAGCCGATGTATCAACGCGGCCGGGCACCTTGGTCTCACACCGGAACACGACGAAGGAGCACCCGATGACCAGCACCACGTACCAGGGGTTCACCGCCGAGGAGCGCGCCGCGATGAAGGACCACGCCAAGGAGCTGAGGACGAGCGCCCGCCGCGGTGAGGCGGACAAGGCCGCGGCGGCGGTGCGCGACGTGCTCGAGAAGATCGCCGAGATGAAGGACGAGGACCGCGTCCTGGCCGAGCGCTTCCACGCCGTCGTCACCGCCTGCGCGCCGGTCCTGGCCCCGAAGCTCTGGTACGGCATGCCCGCGTACGCCCTGAACGGCAAGATCGTCTGCCACTTCCAGCCGGCCGAGAAGTTCAAGAGCCGCTACGCCACGATCGGCTTCAGCGACCAGGCCGGACTGGACGACGGCGCCCTGTGGCCGGTCTCCTACGCGCTGACCGAGATCACGCCCGAGACCGAGGCCCGCATCGGCGAGCTGGTGCGGCGGGCGGTGAGCTGAGGCGGGAGGTGACTTCGCTAGCAGGCGGCCGGCGGGTCGGTGCGGTAGCGAAACTCGCCGGAGACGGGCAGGTCGCCGCGGTAGAGGAACTGGCAGACGTCGAGCCAGAGCGCCCGCTCCGCGGCGAGGTCGGCCGGGGGTTCCAGGCCGAGCTCGTGCAGGACCAGGCGCCGGTGCAGGTCGAAGGCGGACTTGAGCTGGTCGGAGAAGGCCAGCGCCGCCTCCCTGGCCCCGGCGTGTACCGCCCAGGCCAGGACGAGCACCGCCGCCGCCAGCACCACCCCCGCCCCGAGACGCAGGATCGGGGCGACGGCCTCCGGCAGGGTCGGGGCGACGGGTGGCACCGGCAGGGGAGCGGGCAGCGAGAGCAGCGCCACGGGCACCGCCAGCACCGCCGCCGCCAGGGCCGCCACGACGAGGGGGCGGCGCAGCCGTACCAGAGCGAGGATGACCACGAACGCGGCGGCCAGACAGCTCCACCCGAGCACGCCCGGCCCCGCGCCCGCCGCCGCCAGCACCGCGACCGGGACACCGGCGACGACCAGGTACGCGGTCAGCGTGAGCATGAGGTCCAGAGACGCCTTGGCGTCCTTGAGCGCGGTGGCGAAGGCGTCGGGCAGCAGCGGCTGCAGCCGTGACCAGATCACGACCGGGTCCAGCCCGTAGCGCAGCCGGGGGTGCTGCTCGGCCGCCAGCAGGATGTTGCCGATCGCGGTCGGCGCGACGTCGACCGGGTCGTCGGGGTAGAGCACGAACAGCCGCTGCTGCACGACGGCGCGGCGCGAGCGCACGTCCTGAAGGAACCGCTCGGTCAGGCGCGTCGCGGTGGCCACGAGCCGGGCGAATCGCCGGCCGTCCAGCTCCGCGGCGCCGGTGGCGGCCAGGGCGGCGAGCCTGGCGCTGAGATCGGGCAGAACCGCCGCCGCCCGCTCGCACGTGACCGAGGCCGCCTCCCCCCAAGCCCGCTCGACCGCCCCCAGCTCAGCCACGACATCGCCCCCGAAGGCCGCCACGGGCCGGCCTGGCCTGGGGAGTGACTCGACGGCCTGGAGCAGGGCGGCCTCCAGGAGTTCGAGGCGTTCGTCGGATCTGAGGTCGCGGGCTCGCGCGGCGCGGTGCCGGGCCGTGCGGCGGCGGGCCAGGGCGGCGAGCGGGGCCGACTCGCCCCAGCGTCCCTGGAAGACCTGGTCGGCCACCGGCCGCAGGTTCACCAGCGCGAACGACCCCAACGCGACCACCACCAGGAACCCCGCCACGAGCAGTGCCTGGACTACGCCGGGCAACCCGGCCCACAGCCGCACCGCCGCCGGCGGGTCCAGCACCGACCACACCACGGCCACCACGAGCACCCCGGACGCGACCAGCGTCGGCAGGAAGGACGACAGCAGCGCCCTGCGGTCGAAGTAGCCGGTGATCTCTTTCAGTACGGTGGCGAACACCGGGCCGTCAGCCTCCCTCGAGTTCCATCGGGCCGTGGGACCACACGCGCGAGCAGGCCGGGGGACCGTTCGTGGCCGAGCGGGGCAGCCTGCGCGAGGGCGGCTCGCACTTGCGGCAGACGTAGCGCCGCGAGGGCAGGCCGGGCGCGCCGCCGAGCCGCTGCGAGCCCTCCTCCAGCAGCTCCAGCGGGAGCGCCGCGGCCACGTCCGCGCGGGCCACGATCCCGTACGGCCGGCCGTCCCGTTCCACGAGCACCCCGGGCACCTCGGTGAGCTGCCCGAGCAGGTCGGCCAGGTCGAGCAGGACCGCCTCCTCGATCCGGTCGCCGTCCAGCTCCACGACGACCAGCGGCGGCTCCGGCCCGCCGCCCTCCACGACCGCGACCACCCGCCCGTCCCGCGTCACCGTCGCAAGCCCGGTCTCCGGCGCGGGACCGGTTCTTGCCGGAAGCCCGGTCCCTGCCGACGGTCCGGGCTCCGGCGCGGGCCCGGTTTCCGGTGCGGGCATGAGGGTGGCCTGGCCGGGGAAGGTTCTGATCCGCACGGTGATCATCCGGTCCGCCAATCTCCCACGAGTGTGAAGGCCGCCCAATGGTAGGGGTCGGCGAACGGCCTGCGCCCGTAGTCGACCGGCTCGGGCGCCTCCGCCTTCAGCCGCAACCGGCGAAGCTGGCGGCGTACCAGATCGGCGGGAACGCCGGGCTCTCCCGCCAGCAACTCCTCGTACAGGGCGATCGCCGCGCCGAGGTCGCCCGCGCGCACCCGCAGCCGCGCCACGTCCAGCCGGGCACCGGCGTCGGATTCGATCCGCCCGATCGCCTGCGCGCAGGTCATGTCCCCGACCGCGAGCTGAGCAGCGGCGAGCGCCTGCGCGGGTCCCTCGCCCCCGCCGCGCCAGCGCTCGTAGAACTCCCGCATGAGCAGCCCGGTGGACAGGTCGTCGACCGGCCACAGGCTCACCAGCAGCGTGGCCGCCCCCGCGTACATGAACGCCCTGACCAGCCCCATCAGCTCGTCGCCTGGCCGGTTCTCGCCCAGCCCGCTCTCGCAGGCGCTCAGCACGACCAGGCTGGCGTTGAGCCGCAGGTCGTAGACGTCCTCGACGGTGAGGCGGGCGTCGTGCAGCAGGATGCCCGACTGCTCCGGGTGCTCGGCGTCGAAGGCGGCGTGGCAGGCCAGGTGGATGACGTCGTGTCCGTCGCCGAGCAGGTCCTTGACCGCCGCCGGGCCCAGGTGGGCGCGGGTGCCGAGCAGGTCGGCGACGGCCACGGCCTCGGCCCTGGCGTGGCGCAGGTCGCCGCGCGAGTCGCCCAGCACCAGCGCAGAGAACGCCCGCCGCGGCCTCCGCCTGGCCCGGCACAGCGCCAGCACCGAGGCGCTGGGCAGGTAGCAGACGGGGTTGCGGGCGATCAGCGGCGCCCCGTCCACCGATGTCGCGTGCAGCGGCAGGTGGTGCAGCGGACCGGAGGGCACCAGGCAGATCAGCTCGCCCGGCCGGCTGCGGCGCCGCAGGTGCCCGGCGAGCGGGCCGGGCTCGGCGTCCGGCCAGGACGACCAGGTCGTGCCGTCCCGGGTGACCAGGAGCAGTCCGATTCCGCCCCCGCCGGTGGAGGCGAACTCGGCCAGCAGGACGGCGGGCTCGCCCGGACCGGTGGCCAGCAGGCCGCGTACCTCGGCGGCGGAGCTGACCCTTCCCGCCACGGACTCGCGGGCCCCGAGGGTGGCGCGCAGCAGCCGCTGCTCCAGCCGGCGCAGTGCCGGGCCCTCGCGGGCGATCTGCCCGGCCAGGCGCTCGCCGAACCCGTCGTCGCGCACGCCCAGGTCCACGCCGAGCGCCCGCAGCGGGCCGAGGTCCGCGCCGGGGTCGCGGGCCGCCTCCAGCAGGAGCCGCCGGCGCTCGCGGGCGGCGGCGACGGAGGCGGCAAGACCCGCCGTCTCCGGCCCGCGCAGGGGAGGGCCGAGCGTGAGCCCGTCCACGAAGGCGCGGGCCCTGCCGCGTTCGACCAGCTCCAGGGCGGTGTCGAGGCGGGCGGCGGCGACCGCAGCCCACAGCGCCTCGGCCAGCAGCGGCAGGCCGCCCGCCTGCCACCTGATGCGGTCGTCCTCGGCCCGCAGACCGCCCCTGACCTGGTCGTTCAGGTCGAGCGCGGCCATCAGGTCGGCCAGCGCCCGCGCCGGACGGCCCATTGAGGACAGGGCGCGGCCGCGGCCGGCGTGCCAGGTGGCTCTGGCCTGCGGCGGGGCGGAAGGGCCGGGCGGGTGCTCGTCCAGCGTGCGCAGGGCGGCCCGCGGCTGTCCGCTCGCGCGCTGGGCGCCGGCCAGATTGCCCGCGATGATCAGCCGTTCGTACGCGTCGAGGTCCTCGCCGCCGAGCACGCGGCGCAGGATGCGGGCCGCCTCGTCGTGTTCGCCGCGCAGCCGGTGGATCGTGGCCAGCACGTTCGCCGCCCGGCGGTCCTCGCCGACCTCGCCCAGGGCCTCCAGCGCCTCCTCGTACCGGCCGCTGTCGCGCAGCACCCGGGCCTTGAGCATCCGCCGCGCGTCGGCCAGGTAGGCGGGGCCGCCGCCGGCCGAGGGCCCGTCCAGATGCTCCAGCGCGGCCGGCAGGTCGCCGAGCCGCAGCGCGAGGTCGGCGTGGACGAGGTCGATGTAGCCCTGCAGCAGGCCGAGCGCGGCCACCATCACCTCCTGGTGGTCGAAGTCGAACACCATCGCGGAACGGCCGCGCTCCTCGACCTCGGCCCGCTGGGCGGCCAGGTCGGCGTGGTTCCAGCTCGGCAGGAACTCCGCGTTCGGGATCACCCCGAGGAAGAAGATCACCGCCTCGGCGGCGGCCAGGTGGTCCATCGCCCCCTGCACGTCGGAAAGGCGCAGCAGGACGTCGGCGTGCAGCAGGTCGATCTGCGCGGCCAGTTGCGCGAATCCCGCGGCGACGGCCCGCTCGTGCGCGGCCTCGAGCGCCCGGGCGCTGTCCTCGTGCTCCTGCCCGGGGTTGAACACGAACGTGAAGGCGGCCAGCATCTCCACGATCGTCTCCAGCTCGGGCAGCACCGCCAGGATCCGGTCGTACGGCGCCGCCTTCCGCACGATCAGGACCAGCAGCGCCTCGCGCAGATCCGGCACGGCCAGCGCGAGCTGCAGCAGCCAGCGCAGCGCGTTCAGCGGCCTGGACTCGCCGGGCGGCGCCGCGTGGGCCGCCCCGGCCAGGCTCTCCAGGGCGTCCACGACGTTGGCTCCGTTCCATCCCGGCTCGCCCTCCGCGTGGGTGACCAGGGCCATGCCGCGCAGCAGCAGCCCGTACCAGTCGCCGGGCCGCTCCTCCAGCAGCACCTCCACGTGCGCCAGCGCCGCCGTCGGCCGCCAGCGGGTGATGAGGACGTCGGCGAGCACCCGCCGCACGCCGGGGTGGCGCGGATGCCGGGCGGCCAGCAGTTCGAGCAGCCCGCCCAGCGCCTCGAACCCCTCCATGTCGTACGGCCGCAGCCGCATGTCCTCCAGCACCACAAGCGCCCGCTCGACCTCGTCCAGCACGATCAGGCAGCGGGCCCGAGCCGGCGCGGACGGCGGGTCGCCGGGCAGCCGTTCCAGGATCGCCGCCGGACTCTCCAGCAACCCGGCCAGCTCCGCCAGCGCGTCCCGGAGCCGGTCGAAGCCGCGCAGCCGGGGGTCGGCGAGCGCCTCGGCGGCGCAGAGCGCGGCGTCGTCGTCCCGCCCGCTCTCGGCCAGCAGCGACATTCTGAAGGCCACCGTCTGCACGGCCAGGTCCTCGGTGGGCAGGGTGTCGAGGTAGGGCAGGTTCGCCGCGGGGTCGGCGGCCAGCACCGCGGCCTCGGCGGCGGTCTGCGCGGCGCACACGGTGAGGTCGACCAGGGCCTCCTCCGTCCGGCCGGCCTCGACCAGAAACTCGGCCCGTACCAGCCGGTGGCGTGGCTGGGCGGGCTCGCCGTGCACGGCCGCGCCCATCGCCTCGATCGCCTCGGGCAGCCGGTCCAGCCTCGACAGCACCCGCGCCCGTCCCTCGTGGGAGCCGGGACGCCCCGGGTCGGCGGCGATGAGCCGGTCGAAGGAGGTCAGCGCCTCCTCCAGCCGGCCCTGGCGGGCGGCGCCGTACGCCTCGGCGAACAGCGCGGACGGCTCGCTCTCGTCGAGGGTGAGCGCGAACCTCGCCAGCGTGGCGGCGTGGGCCGCCGCGCCGCGGTGGTGGGCGGCCCGCGCGGCCCGGCCGAGCGAGGCGGCCGCCTCGCCCACGCCGTCGTGGTCGGGGTCCGGCTCGCCCCAGTCCCAGGCCGCCCATAAGGCGATCAGCTCCGCTCCGGCGTCCGCGGCGGCGGCGAAGTCGTCCACCATCGCTTCGAGCAGCACCCGCTTGCCCAGCGCGAGCAGCTCGGCGGGCGCCAGTTCCAGCTCACGGAAGGTCGCGCGCAGCCCCGTGAGGAACCGGCGCAGCGCGTCCGCGTCGCCCAGCGCGCCGAGGACGGCTTCGAGCAGTTCGGCGAACCCGGCGAGGGCCGCCAGCCGGTTCTCGTCCCACTCCCCGCCGCCGCCCGTCACGCGGTCGATCCCGCTCTGGAGCAGCCGCGCGGCCTCGGGCAGCCGGTCGTCGTCCGCCAGCCGTTCCGCCTGCTCCGTCTGCTCCCGCGCCCAGTCGTACGGCCCGGCCATACGCGCTCCTCGTCGACGGCGGCGCGGACCAGCCGAGCATATGCTCACCCACCGGCCATGACCATCGCTACCGTGCGGGCGCTCCCGAGGCGGGGTCGCGGTAGGGGTTGGCGGGAAGGCCCGTGTAGGGAGTACGGCAGCGCCACAGCTCCCCGCCGGCCTTGCCGTCCCATGCCGTGGTGATGTAGAGGTCGCCGAGACCGGGACCGCCGAACGCGCAGCTCGTCACGTTCGCGGCCGGGACCTCCACGGTCAGGTCGAGCCGTCCGTCCGGCCGCAGGCGCAGCACCGCGCCGCCCTCCCAGAGGGCCACCCACACGTGCCCGGCGGCGTCGACCGTGATCCCGTCGGGAAAGCCGCGCGGAATCTCGGCGAACACCCGGCGCCCGTCCAGTCGCCCGGCGGCCGGGTCGTAGTCGAAGACGTCCACCCGCCCGGTCGGCGTGTCCACGTAGTACAGCAGCCGCTCGTCCGGGCTCCAGGCCACGCCGTTGGAGATCGAGACCCCGTCCAGCACCCGTTCGCAGCCTCCGCCGGGGTCGAGCCGGTAGAGCGCGCCCGCGCCCGGCGTGTCGTCCTGGGCCATGGTGCCGGCGAAGAAGCGCCCGGCCCGGTCGCAGGCGCCGTCGTTCATCCGGTTGCCCGGCCGCTCCGTCACCGCCGCGACCATCTCCAGCCCGCGCCCGTCACGCACCCCGCGCGCGTCGGGCGGCCCGCCCCCGTCGGGCAGGACGGCGAAGCCGTCCCTGACCGCCAGCGCCAGCCCGCCGCCCGTCCTGGGCGCCACCACCCCGACCGGCCGGCCGACCTCGGTCACCTCGTGCGCGCCGTCGGCCGGATCGAGCCGGTGCACCAGCCCGGCCATGATGTCGACCCACAGGAGCGTGTCCGTGGCGCCGTCCCAGCGCGGCCCCTCACCCAGGTTCGCCCGCGGCACGGGCACGACCTCCGGCTCCAACGCTCCTCCAGCTTTCCCCGATACAGAATCCCGTTCCGAAACCCACCCACACCATCACCCGGCGAAACGGGCTGTCAACCGCTCGGCGATCGCCGCGCGCAGGCCGTGACCCAGCGCCTCCATACGCGCCGGAGGCATCCTGTCCCTGATCGCGGTCACGCTCACCGCGGCCACCGGGGCGGTACCGCCCAGGAACAGCGGGGCCGCCACGCAGCGCACGCCCGGCTCGTTCTCCTCCAGGTCGAGCGCGTAGCCGCGGTGCCGTACCTGGTCGAGGTGGGTGGCGTTGCGCCCGCCCACGACCGAGGTCATTCCGGATGATGGAATGCTAGAACGTCAGGCGGAGGCGCCGGTCAGCCGTCTTCGACGTCGTGCAGGGTCCAGGCGCCGCGCCGCCGTACGACGGTGTAGTAGACGACCGTGCCCGCCGCCAGGATGGCGGCGGTGACGATCAGGCTGGGACGGCCGATCACGGGGTCGACGGCGCTGGTGTAGATCACGTACGCCAGCGCGGCCAGCGCGACGAGGGGCGCCAGCGGGAACAGCGGCATGCGGTAGACGCCCTGGGCGGTGCTGCCGTTGCGCCGGCCGCCGATGACCGCGGCGCACAGGCCGGCGTAGATCACCACGAGCGAGGTGCCGGTGACGACGAGCAGGTAGCGCTCGGGCACGAAGCACAGGGCCGCGCTGACCGCGCCGGCGGCGATCGTCGCGGTCCAGGGGGTGCCGAAGCGCGGGTGGATGCGGCCGAACAGGGCGTTGACCCGCACCGGCCAGGTCGCGTCGCGGGCGCTGCTGAAGATCAGGCGCGCGGTGAGCAGCATGATGGCGATCACCGCGTTGGCGATGGCCAGGGCGACGCCCAGGCTGATCAGCGTGTTCAGGGTGGAGCCGCCGTGCTCGGCGACCACCTGCTGGACCACGTTGCCGCCGTCGAGGCTGGTGGCCGACAGCAGGACGGCGGTGATCGGGATCAGTTCGGCGGCCACGGTGATGGCCAGGGCCCAGAGGATGACGCGGGCGATGTTGCGCCGGGCGCCCTGGGTCTCCTCGCCGAAGTAGACGGCGGAGCCGTACCCGTTGTAGGAGAAGATCGCCACGGCGGTGGCGAGCGCGATGAGGCCGAGAGTGGCGGGGGAGCCGTCCGGCGCGACCGGGTGGACCAGCAGGTCGGTGAAGGGACGCTCCACGTTGAGCACGCCGATGGCCGACAGCGCGAGCAGCGCCAGCATCTCCAGGGCCAGGAAGACGCCGGTCACCACGGCGTTGAAGCGGATGTCGAAGACCGCCACCGCGGCGGCGAGCGCGACGGTCACCGCGCCGGCGAGAGGGCCGGGCAGGCCGGGGAACAGCACGCCCAGGTACGTGCCGACGCCCAGGGCGATCACCGCGAGGATCAGCAGTTGCGTGACCAGCACGAGCACCAGCGCCAGGAACCCGGGCAGCGGGCCGAGGGTCCTGCCGATAATCGTGTACTCGCCGCCGGTCTGCGGGAAGGCCGAGGACAGTTCGGCGTAGACGAAGGCCATGAAGACGCCGACCACGGCGGCCAGCACGTAGCTCCAGAACGCGCCCGTCCCGGCCTGCCGGACCACGCCGGGGCCGATGATGAAGACGGACGAGGCGGGGGTGATGGCCGAAAGGACGATCAGGAGAGTTCCGAACGCGCGCAGCCCGCGCTTGAGACGGGCACCAGGACGGGTCTGTGACGTGCTCATCCGCGCCTCCATACTTTTAACAAGCATCAAAGAACTCCGTCGAACCGCAGTCAATAGCGGCCTACTAAGTTTGAGATGCCTTCAAAGAATGCGAGGTGCCATGCCACGACCCAGCCGCGCCCACGAGCGGCGCGCCCATCTCATCGCCGCCGCCAGGCGCAGCGTCGTCGAACGCGGCCTGCTCGGCCTGCGCCTGCGCGACGTGTCCGAGGAGGCGGGCATGTCCTCGGGCTCGGTGCTGTACTACTTCCCCGGCCTCACCGAACTGCTGCGCGAGGTACACCGCGAGGCCGTCGAGCGTTTCTGCGACGAACGCGAGGCCGTCGTGCGCGAGGAGGCCGACCCGCGCCGCAGGCTGTCGGCGATGATCTCCAGCGGCCTGCCCGGCGACCCCCGCGACGAGCTGTGCGTCCTGCTGTACGAGCTGGGCGCCATCGCCAGGCGCGACCCCGCCTGCGCCGCCGCCTACATCAAGCTGTACGAGCGCCAGGTCGGCATCTACGCGGCCATCCTCCAGACGGGCGCCGCCTCCGGCGCCTTCACGCTGGCCGGCGACCCCCTGGAGATCGCGCGCAACCTGGTGACGCTGGAGGACGGCTACGGCCTGCACCTCACGATGGCCGTGCCCACGCTCTCGCCCGCCCAGGCCGAACGCCACCTGCGCGCCTACGCCGAGGGGGCCACGGGCGTGCGCCTGTGACTACGAGCCGGTGAGGATGACGAGCTGCCGCGTCGCCCTGGTCATGGCGACGTACCGGTCCACGGCCCCCTCGATGCCCTCGCCGAACCGGTCCGGATCGACCAGGACGACCAGGTCGAACTCCAGCCCCTTCGACAGCTCCGGCGTCAGCGACCGCACCCGGGACGTCCCCTCGAACGACGGGTCGCCGATGACGCAGGCGATCCCCTCCGTGTTCGCGGCCAGCCACGCGTCGAGGATCGGCTGGAGGTCGGAGCGCGGCCCGCGGACGACGGGGACGTCGCCGCGGCGGATGGACGTCGGCACGTTGGCGTCGGGCAGCGCGGCCCTGATGACCGGCTCGGCCTCCGCCATGACCTGCTCCGGCGTCCGGTAGTTGACGCTCAGCCGGGCCAGGGTGATCCGGTCGAGCCCGATTCGCTTCAGCCGCTCCTCCCACGACTCCGTGAACCCGTGCCTGGCCTGCGCGCGGTCCCCGACGATGGTGAAGCTCCGCGACGGGTTCCTGAGCAGCAGCATCTGCCACTCCGCGTCGGTCAGCTCCTGCGCCTCGTCCACGACGACGTGCGCGAACGGCCCGGCCAGCACGTCCAGCTCGGTGGCCGGCGGCGCGCCCTCCTCGACCAGCGCGTCCTGCAGGTCCTTGCCGTGCAGCATCGTCACCGCGCCCTCGCCGTCGTCGTCGGCCTCCAACAGACGGTCCACGACCTCGGCCATCTGCGCGCGGTCGGCGGCCGCCTTGGCCTTGCGCTGCCGCGCGCGCAGGGCGGCCTCGGGGTCGCCGAGCCGCTGCCTGGCCGCGTCCAGCAGCGGCAGGTCGGACACGGTCCACGCCTGGGCGTCCGCGCGCTGCAGTGTGCGGATCTCCTCGGTGCTGAGCCACGGAGCGCACAGGCGCAGGTAGGCGGGCACCGTCCAGAGGTCGCCGACGAGGTCGGCCGCCTCCAGCAGCGGCCAGGCGCGGTTGAACGCCGTGCGCAGCTCCCTGTTCTGCAGCAGCGACTTGCGCAGCAGGTGGTCGGGCGCCTCGCCGTCGTGCTTGTCGACCAGGATCGTGAGCAGTTCCTCCCAGATCTGCTCGCGCGCGTCGTTGTGCGGCGTGCCGGGGTCGGGCGCCTGGAACGCCTCGGCCCAGTCGTCGGCGCTCAGCCGGATGTCGGACCAGTGGGTGGTGACCGTCATCGGCTTGTCCGGCGGGTTCTCGTAGAACCTGACGGCCGGCTCGATCGCCTTCACCATGTCGGCCGACGACTTCAGCCTGGCCACCTCGGGGTCGGTCTCCGGCCCCGCCTGCGCCCCCTCGGCGACGAGGTCGCGCAGGGTGCACGTCTGCACGCCCTCCTCTCCCAGACTCGGCAGTACGTCGGCGACGTACGCCAGATAGGGCTGGTGCGGACCCACGAACAGCACCCCGCCACGGTGGTGGCCGAGCCGGGGATCGGAGTAGAGCAGATAGGCCGAGCGGTGCAGGGCCACGACGGTCTTGCCGGTGCCGGGGCCGCCGTCCACGACCAGCGCGCCGCGCGAGCCCGCGCGGATGATGGCGTCCTGGTCGGCCTGGATGGTGCCGAGCACGTCGCGCATCCGCGGCGAGCGGCTGCTGCCGAGGCTGGCGATGAAGGCGGACTGGTCGTCGAGCGCCGCGTGCCCCTCGATCCCGTCGGAGGTGAACACCTCGTCCCAGTAGTCGCTGATCCGGCCGCGGGTCCAGCGGTAGCGGCGGCGGCTGGCCAGGCCCATCGGGTTGCCGTGGGTGGCGCCGAAGAACGGCTCGGCCGCGGGGGAGCGCCAGTCGAGCAGCAGCCGCCGGCCCTCGCTGTCGGTCAGGCCGAGGCGGCCGACGTACACCGGCTCGCCGTCGTCGGCGCCGACCATGTGACCGAGGCACAGGTCGAGGCCGAAGCGGCGCAGCGCGCGCAGCCGGGCCGACAGGCGGTGGACCTCCAGGTCCCGGTCGAGCGCCTGACGGCCCTTGCCGCCCGGCGACCTGCGCTCGGCGTCGAGGCGTTCGGACAGCTCGGCGATCGACTGCTCCAGGCTGCGCGAGATGGCGGCGAAGTGCCGCTCGTCGGCGGCGATCAGCGCCGGGTCGGCCTTGGGCGCGAGGTGGGCGGGTAGGTCGAACGCGCTGGTGTTCAGGTGGTTCACGTCCTTCAGCTCCGAATTCGGGATTCCTGGGCGACCGTCTCGAGCAGCAGCTTCGCCGCCGCCTCCGCTCCGTCGGCGCGCACGGCGCCGGCCAGGGTGCTCGCCCGCGCGGCGGTCGCGGGGTCCAGCGCCGTGCGCAGGGCGGCCGACAGCGAGCCGGCCGTCGGCGCGGGCCCGTCGTGTGCCGCGCCGACGCCCAATGCGGCCACGCGCGCGGCCCAGAAGGTCTGGTCGCCCGCCTGGGGAACCACGACCTGCGGCGCGCCGGCCAGGGCGGCGGTCGTGGTGGTGCCGGCGCCGCCATGGTGCACGACCGCGGCGACCCGGCCGAACAGCTCCTGCTGGTTGACCTCGCCGACGGCCAGGCAGTCGTCCCGGTCGTCGACCGGGGCCAGGCCCGCCCAGCCGCGCCCGAGCAGCACGCGCCGGCCCTGCCCGCGCGCCGCCTCGACGGCCGCACGGGCAGTGCCGTCCTGGAGGCCGCGCATGCTGCCGAACCCGACGTACACCGGCGGCGGACCGGCTTCCAGGAACGCCGCCACCTCCGGCGGCAGCGGCCGCTCGTCGGGCAGGATCCACGCGCCGGTGCGCACGACGCCGAGCTCGCCGGTCTCCTCCCACGGGTCCAGCACGGGGTCGGCGGCCAGCCACGGGTTGCCGGTGAACAGGAACGCGCGCACGTCCGTGACCGGCGGCAGGCCGACCGAGGCCCGGTGGTCGTTGAGCGCCTGGCCGTGCACCGTGTTGAAGCTCTGGGCGTTCAGCTCCCACAGCGCCCGGTTGCCGGTGACGCCCGCCGGGAGCCGCTGGCCGGGAAGGACCTGCGCGGGCGGCGCGCGGTGCGGCGTCGGCAGCAGGTACGAGCAGAACGTCGCGTACCTGTAGACGATGCCCAGCTTCTCGGCCGCCGAGCGGGAGGCGAAGTGCGCGAGCCCGGTGGCCACCAGCGCGTCGCAGCCCTCGGCCGCCGCGAGGACCGTGTCGTAGAGCGCGGCCAGCTCGGACACGCGCCGGGAGGCGGCGTCCGCCGTGGACGGGCGCGCCATCGTGCTCATCGGCGGCCCGAGCGGCACCAGCGGCACGCCCGCTCCGGCCAGCAGCCTCGCGAACTCCTCGTCCGGCGGCGCGCACATCCGCACCTCCGCGCCGAGTCCGCGCAGCCTGACCGCCAGTGCCAGCATGGGCCCGACGTCGCCGCGCGAGCCGTACGTTGACAACAACACCTGCATTCTTCCCCCTGTTTCCGCAGGTTCTGGCTTCGGCCAGCGAGTATGCGGCATGACGGGGGGCTTGCCGCAAGCCCCCCGTTGCGCTATACGTTGAGAGTGGAAAGGCGCGGGTCCTCCCCTTTCCCTGCGCGCCGGAGCGCCTCTTCTCGCCGGGCACGGCGTCGCCTTCTTGATCATCGAGAAACGAATTGACGAGTCCCTTCGGAGCATGCCATACTGAAAATGCGTTGAGATTGACATGCATAGTAGTTGTGGACTTTCGTTTGCGTTTTGGGTTATGATGCCCTTCCGCACGACCTTCTGGTGTCCCGCTTTCGCCTAGCGATTGACGGGGCGTCTGGCATGCGTGCGCACGGATTCATCCGCGCCGCCTCGGAAGGACAACTGTTGTCAGCCTCACGCAATGCTCCACCTCGCCTCTCCTTCGCCCGTATCCAGGAGACCCTCGAAGTCCCCGACCTGCTGGCCATGCAGACCGAGTCCTTCGACTGGCTTCTGGGCAACGACAACTGGCGGGCCCGCAAGGACCTCACGCCCCAGTCCGGCCTGGAAGAGATCTTCGAGGAGATCAGCCCGATCGAGGACTTCTCGGGCACCATGTCCTTGTCGTTCCGCGACCACCGGTTCGAGCCGCCCAAGCACTCGGTCGAGGAGTGCAAGGACAAGGACATGACGTTCACCGCGCCGCTGTTCGTGACCGCGGAGTTCATCAACAACGCCACCGGCGAGATCAAGAGCCAGACGGTGTTCATGGGCGACTTCCCGCTCATGACCCCGAAGGGCACCTTCATCGTCAACGGCACCGAGCGGGTCATCATCTCCCAGCTCGTCCGTTCGCCCGGCGTCTACTTCCACCGCAGCCTCGACAAGACCTCCGACAAGGACCTGTTCGGCTGCCAGGTGATCCCGTCGCGCGGGGCCTGGCTGGAGTTCGAGATCGACAAGCGCGACAGCGTCGGCGTGCGCATCGACCGCAAGCGCAAGCAGCCCGTGACCGTGCTGCTCAAGGCGCTCGGCTGGACCACCGAGCGCATCCTGGAGCGCTTCGGCCAGTACGAGTCGCTGCGCGCCACGCTGGAGAAGGACCACACCGCCGGCCAGGACGACGCCCTGCTCGACATCTACCGCAAGCTCCGTCCGGGCGAGCCGCCGACCAAGGAGTCGGCGCAGACCCTGCTGGAGAACCTGTACTTCAACCCCAAGCGTTACGACCTGGCCAAGGTCGGCCGCTACAAGATCAACAAAAAGCTTGACGTGGACGCGGAGATCACCCAGACCACGCTCACCGAGGACGACCTGGTCGCCACGATCGATTATCTGCTGCGCCTGCACGCGGGGGTTGAAGGCGCGGAGACCGACGACATCGACCACTTCGGCAACCGCCGGCTGCGCACCGTGGGCGAGCTCATCCAGAACCAGGTCCGCCTGGGCCTGGCGCGTATGGAGCGCGTCGTGCGCGAGCGCATGACCACCCAGGACGTCGAGGCGATCACGCCGCAGACCCTGATCAACATCCGCCCGGTCGTGGCCTCGATCCGGGAGTTCTTCGGCACCTCCCAGATGTCGCAGTTCATGGACCAGACCAACCCGCTGGCCGGTCTGGCCAACCGGCGGCGCATGTCCGCGCTCGGCCCCGGCGGCCTGTCACGGGAGCGGGCCGGGGTGGAGATGCGCGACGTGCACCCCTCCCACTACGGCAGGATGTGCCCGATCGAGACGCCGGAAGGCCCGAACATCGGCCTGATCGGCTACCTCGCGTGCTTCGGCCGGATCAACGCCTTCGGCTTCGTCGAGACGCCCTACCGCAAGGTCGTCGACGGCAAGGTCACCGACCAGATCGACTACCTCACCGCCGACGTGGAGGACCGCTACGTCAAGGCGCAGGCCAACACGGCGCTCAATCCCGACGGCAGCTTCGCCGAGCGGCGGGTGCTCGTGCGCACCAAGGGCGGCGAGACCGAACTCGCGCGGGCCGAGGAAGTCGACTACATGGACGTCTCGCCGCACCAGACGGTATCGGTCGGCACGTCGATGATCCCCTTCCTGGAACACGACGACGCCAACCGCGCCCTGATGGGGGCGGGGATGCAGCGGCAGGCCGTACCTCTGCTCAGGAGTGAGGCGCCGCTGGTCGGGACCGGCATGGAGTTCCGTGCCGCGACCGACAGCGGTGACATGATCGTCGCCGCGAAGGCGGGCGTGGTCGAGGAGGTCTCGGCCGACTACGTCACCGTGATGAACGACGACGGCACCCGCACGACCTCGCGGGTGGCCAAGTTCAGGCGCTCCAACCAGGGCACCTCGTTCAACCAGAAGCCCATCGTCGCCGAGGGCGACCGGGTGGAGGCCGGGCAGGTGATCGCCGACGGCCCGTGCACCGAGTCCGGGGAGATGGCCCTGGGCAAGAACCTGCTGGTCGCGTTCATGCCGTGGGAGGGTCACAACTACGAAGACGCGATCATCCTGTCCCAGCGGCTGGTCCAGGACGACGTCCTGTCCTCGATCCACATCGAGGAGCACGAGGTCGACGCCCGTGACACCAAGCTGGGTCCCGAGGAGATCACCCGGGACATCCCGAACGTCTCCGAGGAGGTCCTGGCCGACCTCGACGAGCGCGGCATCATCCGCATCGGCGCCGAGGTCGAGCCGGGCGACATCCTGGTCGGCAAGGTCACGCCCAAGGGCGAGACCGAGCTGACTCCCGAGGAGCGGCTGCTGCGCGCGATCTTCGGGGAGAAGGCCCGCGAAGTGCGTGACACCTCGCTGAAGGTGCCCCACGGCAAGTCGGGCAAGGTCATCGAGGTGCGGGTGTTCTCCCGTGACGAGGGCGACGAGCTTCCCCCCGGTGTCAACGAGCTGGTCCGCGTGTACGTGGCACAGAAGCGTAAGATCACCGACGGTGACAAGCTCGCCGGCCGCCACGGCAACAAGGGCGTCATCTCCAAGATCCTGCCGGTCGAGGACATGCCGTTCCTGGAGGACGGCACGCCGGTCGACATCATCCTCAACCCGCTGGGCGTGCCCGGCCGGATGAACATCGGGCAGGTCCTGGAGAACCACCTGGGCTGGATCGCCGCCCGCGGCTGGGACATCTCCGGTGTCGAGGACGCCTGGGCGCGGCGCCTGCGGGAGAAGGGGTTCGAGCGGGTCGGGCCGCGTACCAACGTGGCGACGCCGGTCTTCGACGGGGCGAACGAGGAGGAGATCGTCGGCCTGCTCGGGCACACGCTGGAGACCCGCGACGGCGAGCGGCTGGTCCAGGAGAGCGGCAAGGCGCAGCTGTTCGACGGCCGCTCGGGCGAGCCGTTCCCGTACCCGGTCGCCGTCGGGTACATGTACATCCTCAAGCTGCTGCACCTGGTGGACGACAAGATCCACGCCCGGTCCACCGGTCCGTACTCCATGATCACCCAGCAGCCGCTCGGCGGTAAGGCCCAGTTCGGTGGCCAGCGCTTCGGTGAGATGGAGGTGTGGGCGCTGGAGGCGTACGGCGCGGCCTACGCCCTGCAGGAGCTGCTGACCATCAAGTCCGACGACGTCCTGGGCCGGGTCAAGGTCTACGAGGCGATCGTCAAGGGCGAGAACGTCCCCGAGCCCGGCATCCCCGAGTCCTTCAAGGTGCTCATCAAGGAGATGCAGTCGCTGTGCCTGAACGTCGAGGTGCTCTCCAGCGACGGCATGTCCATCGAACTGCGCGACACCGACGAGGACGTCTTCCGCGCGGCGGAAGAACTCGGCATCGACCTGGCCCGGCGCCCCAACGAGGGCGCGATGTCGGTCGACGAGATCTGACCCTCGCGGGCCGGTGCCCGCACCAGGCGGGCACCGGCGGGGTCGCTCACGTGAGGGCGGCGCCGTAGGCGGTGTCCACCCGCGCGCGCAGGTCGCCGGGCAACAGGGCGGCGGCCTCGCGGATCGCCGCCCGGCCTGCGTCGTCGGCGTGCGGGGCCAGGGTGAGCGCGAGCCGTACCGCACGCTCGCGCAGCGCGGGGTTGTCCACCCCGAACACGCAGGCCAGTGCCCCTGCCGCGGCGCCCGCCCGCGGCCGCGGCGTGCGCGCCAGCCATCGCACGGCGGCCTGCGCGAACTTCTTCTCCCGCCGGTACGCCAGCGCTCCCACGGCCTCGGCGAACAGTTCGTCGCCCAGCAGCCCCGCCTCCTCGGCCCGCCACAGCTCCTCCACCGCGAGCTGCGCCAGCGGCGCCGGAGCCCTCGGCAGCAGGCGGACGAAGTCGGACACCGGCAGCTCGTCCGGCTCCGGCTCCAGCAGCCGCCAGAGCCGCGCGAACGGGACGATCTCCTCGGCCGGCCCGTCGGCCAGGAAGCGGGCGGCGCAGCCCTCGACCAGCGTCGCCCTCGGCACCCGTCCCTCGTCGGCCAGCACCGCCAGTTCGGCGAGGATGCCCAGATCCAGCCGTTCGTCCAGGCTCAGGGGTGCGCCCACGCCCTGGGCACGGAACAGCCGCGGCACCATCGCGACGAGCAGCGGATCGCCGCCCACGCCGCCGAGCCCCCAGCGCCGCCGCAGCACCA
The DNA here is from genome assembly GCF_044456745.1 of Nonomuraea sp. NPDC050790. Classification (NCBI taxonomy): domain Bacteria; kingdom Bacillati; phylum Actinomycetota; class Actinomycetes; order Streptosporangiales; family Streptosporangiaceae; genus Nonomuraea; species Nonomuraea sp. NPDC050790. Next base: position 979,376 of record NZ_JBITGF010000001.1, read on the forward strand.
GCCGCCAGACCCAGCCGACGACGAACGCGTCGCCGTCCGGCGGCTCGATGCCCGTGTCGGCCACCAGCGCCGCCGCCAGGTCCCAGCCGGGCATCCCCTCCTCGCGCCGCCGCGCCCTGCCGGTCTGCGGGCGCAGCCGCCGCGCCAGCCGTACGGCGAGGTCAGCCCGCCACTCCACGGTACGGCGGCGCAGCACGGACAAGATCCGCAGCGCGTCGCGCTCGGCGTTGAGCGGCAGGCGCAGCTCCCTGCGGTTCAGCCAGGCCGCCACCTGCTCGGCCCCGGTGAAGCAGGCCGCCCCCGCGAGCCTGTACCCCGGCGCCATGGCCTCGATGTCCCAGCGGGCCTCGAGGCCGCCGCGCAGCTCCTCGGCCAGGTGGCCGGGCAGCCGCAGCGCGACCGCGTGCCTGCCGAGATCGTTCAGCCCGTTGAGGAACCTCGCCAGGTCCTCCTCCTCGCCCGCCTCGATGCGGTCGAGGACCTCTCTCCAGGGGTTCACCGGGACGCCTCGTGTCCCACACAAGCGATCATGGCGGGGACCATAGCCACCGGCCCCGACAATTCGGTCAGGGCATGCTCTCGCCGCGTCCGGCGGAGCTCGGACGGTCGTAAGCGCCGATCGCCCACGCGCCCGGACGCTCGCCGACCTCCGTGAAGAGGCGCTCGAGCACGTCCTTCCTCGGCAACATGGCACTGGCCATCCGCTCGTCGCACGTTCCGTCTTCGGTCAACCGGCGGCAGTGGCCCAGTTCTTCGGCGACCCTGACGACGGGGGCGTCCGGCGGGAAGACCCACACCTGGACTGTTTGCGGGCCCTTGAGCCATCCGGACGGCGCGGAGCGGCGGTCGTGGTGTCCTCCTCCTCCGTTCCCGCACCGCCCGCTCGTGCCGCTTCTTTCCCCGCTCTTGGTGAGGGTCGAGACGACGACCCAGGCCTGAGGATCGGCGCAGACCACCTTGAAGCCTGTGAAGACACTGGTCGGCGTGAACGTCATGGTCCTGACCACCCCCGTCGTGTCGAAGTGCCGGGACGCGATGAGGGAAAGGGAGAACTTCTCGGCCCCCAGCACCACGGCGTACCTCTCGGGCAGGCGCGGGGGCGTCTCGACCCCGGCTGAGGCGGGCGTCTGGGCCGCCACCACGGCCCGCTCTGGTTGGGCGGGGACGGTCAGCAGGACGGCCGCGGTGGCGGCGGTCAGCGCCGCCGCTGCCCCCAGAGCTCGCCGGGTCAGGCGCGTGCGGCGGCCGCGCCGTACGATCTCGTCGAGGCGGGGGAGGGACACCCTGCCGGCCGCGTCGTGGGAGCGCTGGTCGAGGAGTGTGCGCAGGTTGCTCTCGGTGTGCCTCATCGCTGGAGCTCCTCCAGGTTCAGGGTGCGGATGTCCGGATCGACGCGCAGGCGGGTCAGCGCCCTGCCGAGCTGGCTCTTGACCGCGCCCAGCGAGCAGCCGAGGATGGCCGCGACCTGGGTGAGCGTCCGGCCCTCGAAGTAGTGCAGGACGATCACCGCCCGCTGGCGCGGCGACAGGGCGCCGACGGCTGCCCACAGCGCCACCTGGTCGTCCACGGCGGACGCCCGGTCATCGGGGTCGGCGGTCTCGGGCAGGGTCTCGACCGGCAGCTCGCCGCGCCACGACCGTCGCCACCAGGTGGCGTGGGTGTTCACGATGATCCGATAGACGTACGGATCGGGGTTGCCCTCGATCCTGCGCCAGGCCTGCCACGCCTTCGTCAGCGCGGTCTGCACCAGATCCTCGGCCCTGCCCCAGTCGCCGGTGAGGAGGTACGCCATCCGGCACAGCCGTAGATGGCGGTGTGCCACGTACTCGGCGAACCCGTCGTCCATCGGTCATCTCCGTCTCGTCGACTCCGGCGATGACTACTACCTGGGGTGCGTGTTCGGATGACAGGGGTTCAGTGCGGCGGGGAGAGCCACCTGCCGTCGAGCATGATGTCGCGGCCGGGGAGTTCGTTCACCTCGCGCCAGGCCTGCACGTGCAGCGGGACGAGCCGGTAGTAGGGATAGGAGCCGCGCTGCGTCCGAGGGTCGAAGCCCGCCTTGGCCGCGAAGGCGTCGCCGGCCTCGACCGGCAGCTCCGCCGACGGGATCACCTCGGCGAGCTTCGCGTGGATCAGGACGACGTCGCGCGTGTGCCCGAGTGCCACCCTGACCCTGCCAACGGCCTCCAGGAACCTGGCCGTCGGATTCGACCTGGCCGTGGAGACGAGCAGCGCCTCGCCGTCCCACAGAAAGGACAAGGGCATCAGGTACGGCAGGCCGTCGGGGCCGGCGGTCGCGAACCAGGCGTCGACGTCGCGGTCGAGTCTTTCGAGGGTGTCGCCGACGCGCTGGGTGAGGTCACGGGCAGGAGGATTCACACAGGTCAGGGTAGCGTCCACGCTTTCGTCGGACCGCCGGAGTAGTGTCCGATGAGTTCCCGACGCGAGAGGGGTCTGTTCGTCATGACCACGCACACGCTCAAGACCGACGAGGCCGACCTCGTCTACGACGTCCACGGCCCGCTGCCCACGGCCGACGGGCGGCCGCCGCTGTTCCTCATCGGCCAGCCGATGGACGCCGCCGGCTTCTCCTCGCTGGTGGAGCACTCCGCCGAGCGCACGGTGATCACCTACGATCCGCGCGGCCTCGGCCGTAGCGTCCGCAAGGACGGCAGGACCGACCACTCGCCCACCACGCAGGCCGGTGACGTGCACGCCATCATCGAGGCGATCGGCGGCGGCCCGGTGGACATGTTCGGCAGCAGCGGCGGCGCGGTGACCGCGCTGGCCCTCGTGGCCGCCCACCCGGGCGACGTCGCCACCCTGGTGGCGCACGAGCCGCCGATCATCCCGGCGCTGCCCGACGCCGAGGCGGCCGAGCGGGCCAGGGCCGCGGTCCGCGACGCCTACGAGAAGAACGGCTGGGGCGCGGGCATGGCGAGCTTCATGGTGCTCAGCCAGTGGAAGGGCGAGTTCACCGACGAGTACTTCGCCCAGCCCGCGCCGGATCCGGCCGCTTTCGGCATGCCCGCCGAGGACGACGGGACGCGCGAGGACCCGCTGCTGTCCGACCATTCGTGGGCGGTGAGCGACTACCGGCCCGACGTCGAGGCGCTGGCCGCGGCGCCGACGCGGATCGTGGTGGCGGTGGGTGAGGAGTCGGCCGACGTGTTCACCGGTCGTACCGCCGTGGCGACCGCCGAACTGCTCGGCCAGGAGGCCACGGTCTTCCCCAGCCACCACGGCGGCTTCATGGGCGGCGAGTTCGGTTACGCGGGCCAGCCGGAGGCGTTCGCCGGTAAACTCCGCGAGGTGCTCAACGGCTGACCCGCGCGCCCGGTGAACGGGCTCAGCCCGCGCCCCGAGGCGCGGGCTTACCTCGCGCATGCCGAGGCGCGGGCTCGGCGTGCCCCGAGGCACGGGCTTGCTTCGCGCATGCTGAGGCACAGGCCTGGCGTGCCCCAAGGTGCTGGCTTGCTTCGCGTACTCCGAGGGGGGCGGGGTTGCTTCGCGTGCCCGAGGACCGGCTGGGCCCGTGCGCGGGTACGGCCGTACTCGGGCACGGCTGGCTTCCGAAGACGGGGCGGTGTGACGAAGCCGCTGGCCTCGCCTGCTTTGGCGTGGACGAACCGTCGGGCAGGGGCGGCCTTGGGAGGACGACCGCGTCGGGACATCGGTGCCGCGCGGCCCCGCCCCTCGAAGGGGTCGGCAGACGGATGTGACGCGGCGCGGCGGCCGGTGGTCCAGGTGGGGTCGGGGTGGAGGGGCTGCCTAGAATCGGAGGCCGTTCGGCGATCCGGGGGAGGGCCGGGTGGAGCTGGCTGACTGGCATGGGCATCGGGCTGCCGTGTTCGGGGCGGCGTACCGGATTCTCGGGTCTATCGCCGAGGCCGAGGACGTGACGCAGGAGGTGTGGCTGCGGGCGGCGGACGCGGATCTGTCCGAGGTGCGGGATCTGCGGGCCTGGCTGGTGACCGTGTCCGCCAGGACGGCGTACAACGTGCTGAAGTCGGCTCGGGTCAGGCGCGAGTCCTACGTCGGGCCCTGGCTGCCGGAACCCCTGCTCACCGGGCCCGATGCCGCCGCTCAGGTGCTGATGGACGAGTCGGTGAGCACCGCGATGCTGGTCGTCATGGAGACACTCGCCCCCGCGGAACGGGTCGCGCTGGTGTTGCACGACGTCTTCGGCCTTCCCTTCGACGAGGTCGCGCGGGTACTCGGGAACACCTCCGCCGCCAGCCGCAAGCTCGCCTCGCGCGCTCGGGCCAGGGTCGCGGCGGTCGAGGAGCGGCCGCGGGCCTCCAGGGCGGAGACCGAGCGGGTGCTGCGGGCGTTCAAGGCGGCCGCCGACGCGGGTGACATGGCCGGGCTCGTCGCGCTGCTGGACCCCGAGGCTGTGTACGTCGGCGACGGCGGCGGCCAGGTGACCGCCGCGCGCAGGCCGCTCCAGGGCGCCGAGCTGATCGCCATGCTCGCGGTCAGGACGATCGAGATCCTGCGTCCCGACGCGTTCCAGATCATCGAGGTGAACGGCAGTCCCGCCATGGCCACCTACTCCGGCGGGCGGCTGGTCTGGGTGGACACCGTGGAGATCGTGGACGGCCGGATCACCGCGTTCAGGAGACTGGCCAATCCCGAAAAACTCGGCCACCTCGGTCACATCTGAGCCCGCTGTGTTGTCTCCCTGCCGAACTCCCGGTCCCGGGGGTGAAGCTGAGAGAGGACGGGACGAGATGGCACACGTAGTGATCATCGGAGGCTGGCTTCGCAGGCGTGTGGAGCGCGGCAGGAGCAGCCCTGGCCCGCGCGAACACGGCACGAGCCCGTGGAGCTGCGGGGCTGGCTCCGCGAGACGCGGCGCCGGCGCGTGAGGAAGCGGCGCTGACGCCTGGGGATGCGGGGCTGGCGCGTGGAGACGTGGGGCTGGCGCGTGGGGACGTGGGGCTGCGGGTTACGCTGATCGCGTCGGATGAGCACCTGGTGTTGCGGCCGCGGCTGTACGAGCCGGAGCCGGAGCTGGCCAAGGTGGAGCTGGGCCGGATTCTCGGGCCCATCGGGGTGGAACATCTGCGGGCGTCGGTGACCGCGATCGACACCGGCCGTCGCGTCGTGGTGGCGGGCGGGACGGAGGTCGGCTACGACCGGCTGGTGCTGGCGGCGGGTAGCAAGCTCGTCCAGCCGCGCGGGCTGCCTGGCGCGGGTCGGCTCTTCGACATCGACACCCTCGACGGCGCTCGGCGGCTGACCGAGCATCTGCGGGGGCGCGCGGACTACTCCGCCGTGGTCGTCGGCGCCGGGTTCGTCGGGCTGGAGGCGGCGACCGAGCTGGCCGGACGCGGACGGGTGCTGCTGGTGGATCGGTCTGAGGTGGTCGGGCATCAGCTCGGCCCCGTCCGCGTGCGCAGATCGAGGCCGCGCTGGACGAGCTGGGGGTCGAGCGGCGGCTTGGCACCACGGTGACGGAGGTCGGCGACGGGTACGCGGCGCTGTCCGACGGCAGCAAGTTCGAGGCGGACGCCGTGGTGTGGTCCGTCGGGCTGCGCGCCAGCGAGCTGACCCGGCAGATCTCCGGCGAGCTCGACCATCTGGGACGGGTGCCGGTGGACCGCAGGCTGCGGGCGCTGCCGGAGGTGTTCGCCGCGGGTGACACGGCGGCTGCGCCGTACGACGAGGAGCGGACGGTCATGCAGGCGTGCCAGCACGCCACCCCGCTCGGCAAGGTGGCGGGCTACAATGCCGCGGCGGACCTGCTCGGGCTGCCCCTGCGTGACTTCACCCCCGGCCCGTACGTGACCTGCCTGGATCTGGGCGGGGCCGGAGGGGTGTTCACGCGGGGCTGGGACCGCAGGGTGATGGCCTCGGGCGCCGAGGGCGGGGAGATCAAGCGGCGGATCAACGAGTACATCCACCCGCCGGTCGACGACGAGGCGCTGATCCTGACCGCCGCCGACCAGGTCTACATGGACCTGCCGTTCTTCCCCCGCCCCGAACAGGCCGCCTGACCCGGGTCCCCGCTTGGCCCCGCACAGCGCGGGTGCGGGCCGAGCGCTCCCCTAAGGCGCGGGTGCGGGCCGTCCGTTCCCCTAAGAAGCGGGTGCGGGGCGTTGATCCCTTGAGACGCGGGTGCGGGGTGTTCGATCCCGTACGGCGCGGCGGCCCGCACCGGGCTCGCCGCGCCGCGCCATTCCTCAGGGGGTGCCGGAGCGGCAGATCGGGGTGGTGTGGAACTGGACGGAGGCGCCCGAGCCGTCGGAGACCACGGCGCGGATGTCGTACCGGAAGGTGGGCTGGCAGCCGATGCCCACGAACGAGCGGTTGTCGAAGGAGGGGATGTGGTTGCCGTTGACGGACCAGCGGATGGCGACCGGGGCGACCGCGCCGCTGTAGTCGACCTCGCACAGGAAGCGGCGGGCGATCGCCTCGCATCCGGCGTAGTCGAGGGTCAGGGCCATCGCGCTCGCCGACTGCGTGGCCGAGGCGGAGGCGGGGGAGGTGAGGGCGGCCGGCGCCGTGAGCAGGGCGGCCGCCATGACGGCCGGTAGCGCGATTTTGTACGACTTACGCATTCCAATCTCCTTTTGAGAAATCGGGTGTCGTGTCCGGACGGGATGGCCCGTCCAACCCCTTGCTTCGCTGGGTCGGGGGTCGCGGATGAAGGGGCCGCCTCAGTGTAGAGATCTCCACCGGGCCATGGCCGGGAGTTGCCCCAGACACGGTCGCGGTTCGGGTGCTCCGGCAGGTTTCCGGTGGCCGCGTTCCCCACACCGCCGCATCCTCGTACGAAACTCGGCTACCGGCCCTTGCCCGGCGAGACGGACAGCACGGCCCTGCCGTTCCTGATCGACACGAGCGTCACGTCCACCGGAGTCCTGTCGCGGAAGGAGAAGCTGGAGCCGCCCCCCTCGCCGAGGGTCTGCTCCGCGCCGCCGCCGTGCGGATACTCCACCCAGAACGTGATCCTGTCCGCCTTGACGGCCACGATCTCGAACTTCGGGTAGTAGAACTTCTTCGCGTTCAGCCAGATCGTGACCGGCTTGGACAGCTTCAGCAGGCAGTCGCCGTCGTAGCAGTCCTTGACCTTGGTGGTGGGTTCGCGGGTGGGAGAAGGAGAGGGAGTCGGGCTGGGGGTCTCGGGGGCGGGTGTGCTCACCGCGGGCGTGCTCGCCGCGGGAGTGGAGGAAGGGGCGGCGGCCTGGGGCGAGCCGCAACCCGCCAGGGCACACACGGCGAGCACGGGAAGGAGGTTGCGCATGCTGCGTCGTCCCAATCACTGGGGGCCGGGGTCCCTCCCAGAACTATCCGACCGGCCCCGGGAGGGGTCCCCGGCGCGGGTCGGGTGCGCAGCACGATGCGGCGGCGGAGTTTCGTGGGCTGGCACGAAGATGCGGGGGCGGCGAGGCACCACTGTTCGTGCATGAAGAAAGCAGCGGTGCTCGCCGCGTTGGCTCTGGCCGCGGCCGCGTGTGGCGGCGGCGGTGCGCAGGCGCCCTCGGGCGCTCCCGTCTCGGGTGGCACGTTCACCTACGCCCTGGCCGCCGACCCCGGCGTGCTCGATCCCGCCACCGGCGTGCTCGGCGCGACCAACCTGGTGCTGTCGGTCGCCTACGACACGCTGGTCGCCGGTACCGACGACGGCACGATCGTGCCGGCGCTGGCCGAGAAGTGGGAGGTCAGGCCGGACTCGGTGACCTTCACCCTGCGCAAGGACGTCACCTGCTCCGACGGCTCCAAGCTCACCCCCGCCGACGTCGCGCAGAACGTCAACCACATCGCCGACCCGGCCACCAAGTCGCCCATCTACGGCGTCCTTCTGCCGACGGGGATGAAGGCCACCGCCGACGACGCGGCGGGGACGGTGACGCTGTCCACGCCCAAGCCGTTCTCCTTCATCCTGCAGAGCGCCGAGAGCCTGTTCATCGTCTGCGGCAAGGCGGTCAAGGACCGCGCGTCCATCGCGCGAGCCACCTCGGGAACGGGCCCGTACGTGCTGAAGTCGGCCGTGCCCGGCGACTCCTACACCTTCGAGGTCCGCAAGGACTACGCCTGGGGCCCGAACGGGGCGACCTCCAAGGGGCTGCCCGACAAAGTGCTGCTGAAGGTGGTGCCCAACGAGCAGACCGCCGCCAACCTGCTGCTGGCCGGCTCCATCAACGGGGCCACGTTCTACGGCGCCGACCGCACGCGCCTGGAGGCGGCCCCCGGCATCGGCAAGATGCTGCCGTCGGCCGGCCAGCACCAGTTCTTCTACCACCAGGGCGAGGACCGCCCCACCAAGGATCCGGCCGTACGCAAGGCGCTGACCCAGGCCGTCAACCTGACCGAACTGGGCGGCATCGCCACCAGCGGCACGGGCAAGCCGGCGACCGGCATGGTCGCCGAGCCCCGGCCGTGCAAGGGCGACAGCGTGGCCGGGCACGTGCCCGCCTACGACGTCGCCGCCTCGGCCGCCGCGCTGGACGCCGCCGGATGGAAGGTGGGCCCCGACGGGATCAGGGTCAAGGACGGCAAGCGGCTGACGCTGCGCTACCTCTACGTCACCACCAGGGGCGCGGGCATCCAGGCGGCCGCCGAGTACCTGGCCGCCACCTGGAAGAAGGCCGGCGTCGAGGTCAAGCTCAACGGCGTACTGGACACCAAGCTGGCCGAGTCGCTGAACGCCACCCAGGACTGGGACGTGGCCTGGCTGCCGATCGGCGTCACGCTGCCCTCGCAGCTCGTCGGCTTCCTCAGCGGGCCCGCGGCGCCCAAGGGGGCCAACTTCGCCCACCTGGACAACGCCCGCTACACCGAACTGGTCGCGCAGGCCACGCTGAAGCCCGGCGAGGAGGGCTGCAAGCTGTGGCTGGAGGCCGAGTCGGCGCTGTTCGAGAACGGGGACCTCGTGCCCGTCGCCGACAGCACGGTGCTGGTGGCCACCAGGAACGCCACGTTCAGCCTGGTCCTCGGGCTCTTCGACCCCACCACGATTCGGCTCACCCAGGGCTGAGCACCACAATGGGCCGCGTGGATCACATGCTGGAGCACGGGCCGGTCGGACTGTGGCGCTCGGCGACGGGCACCGCCGCGGCCGTCTTCGGCGAGGAGATGCTCTTCGCCGGAGACGGCACCGGCGAGCTGCGCGGCTACTCGGCCCTGTTCGGCGAGGAGCGCGAGCCGTTCACGTGGCGGATGGTGGCGCGGGCCAGGATCGGCATCACGATGGCCGGCGACCAGGAGGAGATGCTGGTCGAGATGGAGTTGCGGCGTCAGGCGTCGGACGTGGGGGAGTCCGTCGTCATGGCGGAGCCGGGGAGCGACGGCTTCGGCCCCGCCGCCTTCCCGCTGGCGTTCATCCGCTCGTCCGGGTGAGGTGGAAGTAGCGGCCGTACAGGTGCCGGAAGAGCGGATGGGGCAGGACGGCGCGCAGCCACGGCAGCATGCGGGCCTGGCCGCCGACCCGGTAGACGGGGCGCATGCGGCGTGACTCGACGGCCCGCACGATGCCCGCGGCCACCGGCGCGGGCGAGGGGCCGTCCACCTGCAGGCGGCGGAAGCGGTCGATGACCCGGGTGCGGACCGGCTCGTAGCCGGCGATCGGTTCGCTCTCGCGCATGGCGGCCGCCGCCCCCGTCCGCACGCTGGTGGCCTCGACGCACGCCACCTGCACCCCGAACGGCGCCACCTCGTAGCGCAGCGCCTCGGCGTAGTGGCTGAGCGCGGCCTTGCTGGCCGAGTAGATCGAGTGGAAGGGGATGGCGGCGACCGCGGCGGTGGAGCTCATGAGGACCAGCCGGCCCGCCGCCTGGGCGCGCATCGCCGGCAGCACCGCGCGGACCAGGCGGTGGGCGCCCAGCAGGTACGCCCGCAACTGGGCCAGGGCCAGCTCGTCCGAGGTCTCCTCGGCGGCCCCGGCGACGTAGAAGCCCACGCTGTACACCAGCGCGTCCAGGCGCCCGTGCCGGTCGAGGACGTGGTCCACGCACGCGCGTACGGAGCCCTCGTCGGCGACCTCCAGGGCGACGGGGACCACGCCGGGCACGTCCACGCGGGCCGGCGCGCGGCTGGAGCCGTACACCTGGTGCCCGCGGAGGGCGAGCGCCCGCGCGGCCTCCCGTCCGACGCCCGACGAGGCGCCCGCCACCAGGACCACAGAGGTCATCGCCGTCCTCCTCAGATCGTGCCCTGACGCTAGAGGAGTGAGTGCAGAAAATCAACCCACCTGGTCACGTGGGGGTTACTTGATCGTCGCGTTGCCCTCGGAGACGGCCTGGTCGAGCCCCTGCTTCACCGGGAGGCGGCCCAGGTAGATCTCGTTGAAGATCGAGTTCAGCTTCTGCTCGAAGCCCGTCCATCCGGTCACGATCGGCATGTTGAACGTCGTGCCCTTGGACTCCTCCAGGTAGGGCGTGACGTCGATCTTCTTGGTGTTCTTCCAGAAGTCGACGTACCCCTGCGCCAGCGCGTCGCCCTTGAGCGCGGGGAAGGCGAAGCCCTGGTCGGCCATCGACTTCTGCGCCTGCTCCGAGCCGAGGTAGGCGGCCAGCTTCTTGGCCTCCTCCAGGTGCTTCGACTTGGCGTACACCGCCTCGCCCAGGCCGTTGATGTTGGCCGAGCGGCCCTTCGGGCCCTCCGGCATCATGGCGACGCCGATCTCGAACGCCGCCTCCGGAGCCACGAACGGCAGCAGCGCGTTGTTGGCCGGGTACATGGCGATCTGGCCGCCCTTGAACATGTCGGCGGCGGTGCCGGTGGGCGGGTTCGTCCGGCTGGCGGGCGGCGAGACCTGGTGCTTGTTGACCAGGTCCACGCCGAACTGCACCGCCTGGACCGAGGCGTCGTCGTTGAAGGTGTACTTGCCGAACGGCTTGTCGATGAGCTTGCCGCCGTTGGACTCGATCCAGTTCATCCACTGGGTCTGCGAGTGGTTGGCCGAGGCGAAGCCGTACACCTTGGTCTTGGCGGCGTCGAAGCCGGGCTCGCCGGGGTGCTTGCCCGCCTCGTCCACCGTCAGCTTCCTGGCCAGCTCCAGCAGCGTGCCGGAGCCGTCGGGGGCCCAGGTGAGCTTGTCCGGCATCTCCACGCCGGCCTTCTTGAACAGGTCCTTGTTGTACAGGACGCCGGGCATGCCCCAGTCCTTGGGCACGCCGTACAGCTTGCCCTCATAGGTGTTGGAGGCGACGACGTTGGGGTGGAACTTCGCGGTGTCCAGCCCGAGCGAGCCGAGGTCGGCGAGCACGCCCTTGGTGGCGAACTCGGGGAAGAAGGAGACCTGCATCCAGAACACGTCCGGCCCGCTGCCCGCCACCGCGTCGGCGGTGAGCTTGGTCCAGTAGTCGTCCCAGGGCAGGACCTCGATCTTGACCTTGATGCCCGGGTTGGCCTGCTCGAAGGCGGCCATGACCTTGTCGTAGCCGGCCTTCTGCTGCTCGTCCCAGATGCGGTAGGTGAGCGTCACCGGGCCGCCGCCGCTGCCCGAGGAGCCGCAGGCGGCGAGGGGGAGCAGGGTCAGCGCCGCCAGGGCGAGGCGCAAGCGGGGGGATTTCATGGGGCACGCCTTTCACTTCAGCCCGGTCAGCACGACGGACCGGACGATGTATCGCTGGAAGAAGATGAAGATCACGACCATCGGGACCAGCGCGATCAGCCCGCCGGACATGATCGCCGTGTAGTCGACCCCGATGCCCACCTTGAGCGCGGCCAGCGCGACGGTGATGACCTTGGTCTCGTCGCCGCTGGTGATGATCAGCGGCCACATGAAGCTGTTCCACGAGGAGATCACCGTGATGATCGCCAGCGTGCCCAGCGCGGGCTTGCACAGCGGCAGCAGTACCCGCACCAGGATCGTCAGCGGCCCCGCGCCGTCGATGCGCGCGGCCTCCTCCAGCCCCGCGGGCAGGCCGCGGAAGAACTGCCGCATCAGGAAGATCCCGTACGGCGTGCCGAGGATGTACGGCACCAGCAGCCCGCCCCAGGTGTTGATCAGGTCGAGCTGGCGCATGATGAGGAACAGGGGGATGACCGTCACCGCGACCGGCACCATCATCGTCGCGACGAACAGCCAGAACAGCGTCTCCCTGCCGCGGAAGCGGAGCCTGGCGAAGGCGTAGGCGGCGAACGTGGTGAACACGAGCTGCCCGGCGGTCAGCGTGAGCGTCATGATCAGCGTGTTGAGGATGTAGCCGGGGAAGTCGCCGGCCAGCAGCTTCTCCAGGTTGGCCGTCGTGGGCGGGTCGCCGGGCAGCCAGGGCGCGGTGGTGTGGAGCTGGGCGCGGTCCTTGAAGGCGGTCAGCACGACCAGCAGGTAGGGGAAGACGGAGACGAACGCTCCGGCGACCAGGACGGCGTAGAGGAGGAATCGCTTCACGGTCTGCCTCAGCTCAGGTCGTAGGTGGTGCGCTTGCTGAAGAACCGGATCTGCGCCGTGGTCACCGCCAGGATGATCAGGAAGAGCAGGATCGACAGCGTGGCCGCGTAGCCGAAGTCGAACTCCCTGAACGCGGTGTGGAAGATCTTGTAGTTGAAGACCGTCGTCGACTCGCTGGGCCCGCCCGCGGTCATCGAGTAGATGGTGTCGAAGGCCTGGAAGGCACCGATCATGTTGGTCACGGTGACGAAGAACATCGTGGGGTTGAGCAGCGGCAGCGTGACCCGGAAGAAGCGCTGGCGGGCGGTGGCCCCGTCGGCGGAGGCGGCGTCGTGCAGCTCCCGGGGGATGCCCTGGAGCCCGGCCAGGAAGAACAGCATGTTGTAGCCGGTGTTCTGCCAGACGCTCACCAGGGCGACGGCCGGCAGCGCCAGCGAGGTCTCCGACAGCCAGGCGGGGCCGGTGACGCCGAACACCTCCAGGAACCGGTTGATCGCGCCGTCCCTCGGGTCGAAGATCCAGCTCCAGACCAGGCCGAGCACCATCGGCGTCGCGATCCAGGGGATCACGAACAGCGCGCGGAAGAACCGCACGCCCCTGAGCTTCTGGTTCACCAGCATCGCCAGCGCGAGCGCCAGCACGGTCTGCAGCGGGATACAGAGCAGGACGTACAGGACGGTGACGCCGAGCGAGCTCCAGACGGTGCCGTCGGCCGCCATCGTGACGTAGTTGTCCAGGCCGACGAAGACCGGGTCCGACAGCAGCTCCCAGTCGAACAGGCTCAGGCCGAAGACGATGAGGACCGGCAGCAGGAGGAAGGCGAAGACGCCGAACAGGCTGGGCGCGACGAACACGTACGGGTGCAGGGCGTGCCAGCGGCGGCGCGACCGGTTCCGCTTCGCCCGGGAGGCCGCGGCCGACAGGGGCCGCGCGTCGGCCGTCACGACGGATCCGTCCTGGTCGGGACCAGCAGGCGTCTGGTCGTCTCCAGCCCCCAGGCGTCCAGGGCGGCGATCGGGTCGCTGGAGCCGCGCAGCCCGCCGGTGGCCGCGATGTGCGCGGCCCAGTCCTCGCGGGCCTCCATCGCGGGCCGGGCCAGGAGGCAGTCGGGGTCGTTGACCCACCAGCGGGCGTGCAGGAACTCCCTGGCCGCGCCGGCCAGGCGGGCGCCGAGCTGCGAGGGCTGGCTGAGGTCGCCGGACCTCGGCAGCAGTGTGGGGGCGATGTCGGGGCTGACCCGCATGATGTCGACGAGCCCGAGGCTGGGCAGCATCGGCGCGCCGCAGCCGTGGAGGGTGGCGTCCGGCCCGGCGCCCTCGCGGATCAGCTCCAGGCCGCGCCGGTAGGCGGTGATGGGGTCCACGTCCTGGTGGCGGCGGCCGGGGAGCGCGCCGGCGTAGATGTAGTCGAGCTTGAAGTGGGTGAGGCCGAGCGCGGCCAGCCGCCGGAAGACGTGGACCAGGTGGGCGGCGGCGTCGGGGTGGGTGACGTCGAGGACGGCGAGGTCCTGGTCCCACATGTGCCCGGCGGAGACCCCGGGCACCAGCCAGTCGGGGTGCTCGCGGAAGATCCGGCTGTCGTGTCCGGCCAGGAAGGGCGCGACCCAGATGCCCGCCCGCCTGCCCGCTTCGGTGATCGCGCCGACCGCGCGCTCCAGCGAGCCGAACTCCGGGCGCAATTCCAGCCAGTCGCCGATCCCGGCCTCGTAGCCGTCGTCGATGAGGAACATGTCGGCGTCCAGGCGGTGCCGTGCGGCCAGTTCCAGGTTCTCCAGGACGTCGGCCTCGGTGACCTTGTCCCAGTAGCCGTACCAGGTGCACCACATGGGCGCGACCTCGGGGAAGGACTCGGGGGCGTGGCCGGCCGCGAGCGTGGTGGCCCACTCGCGCAGCGCCGGGTCCAGGCCGCCTTGGGTACGGCGGTGCCGTACCGGGCCGTCGGCCGAGACGACCAGCCGGTCGCCCACGCGGCGGGCCCGGATCGAGGGGACCTCCAGGGGGCCGGGCGCCGACCACAGCTCGACCGGGCCGCCGTCGCCCGGGTCGATCGCGAGCAGGCCCTCACCCTGGAACACCCCGGCGGGCACCGGCGTCTCCGGGCGGTAGCAGAGGGTCTGGATCGTGGGGTCGGCCGCGCGGGGCGGCCGCTCGTCCAGGCGGTAGGCGCCCGTCGGGCTCCACGACTGCCAGCCGTGCTCGAAGACCAGCGCGTTCCGGGGATCGCAGCTGACCTCGCCGACGTCTGCGAACGGCATGAGGCTCGTTTCCTCTCGCTACTTACGAAGGAGTGCTTCATTACTAGCACCGTCGCGATCGGCCGGTCAATGCCGATTACCGCCCGAAAACCAGGGAAAATGCGCTGAACCGCGCACTGGCATACTGCTCACATAACCAGGAAAGCTCCATTAGGGAGGACGATGACGAACCTGCGCGGCGGTGACCTGTCCCGGCTGAGACAGCTCAACTCGCTGTCGGCCCTGCGCGCGCTGCGCGGGGCCGGGCCGCTCACGCTCTCGGCCCTGGCCGAGCGGACCGGTCTGTCCAGGCCCTCCACCAAGGACGTCGTCGACGAGCTCATCGAGCTCGGCTGGGTCGTCGAGGTGCCGCCGAGCGCGGGCAGCATGGGCCGCCCCGCCCGGCGCTACCGCTTCCGCGCCGACAGCGGCTACCTGGCCGGCATCGACATAGGCGCGCACAACGTCCGTGCCGCGCTGGCCGACCTCGACGGCGAGGTCCTGGCCGAGACCCGGCAGCCCGTCCTGCCCGAGGCCCCGCTCGCCGACCGCCTGGCCGCCATCGAGCGCGCGGTGGCCGGGTGCCTCGCGCTCAGCGACAAGCGCATGACCGACCTCTGGACCGTCGCCGTCGGCACCAACGGCGTCGTCACCCCCGAGGGCCACGTCGTCTACTCCGCCGCCATCCCCGCCTGGCGCGGCCTCGATCTGGCCGCCGAACTGCGCCGCATGTTCCCGTGCGAGGTGCTGATCGAGAACGACAGCAGGCTGGCCGTCCTCGCCGAGTCCAAACGCGGGGCCGCGCGCGGCGCGGGCGACGTCGTCTTCCTGCACATCGGGCGGCGCATGGGCGCGGCCCTGATCATCGACGGCAAACTCCACCGGGGGTACGGCGCCGCCGCCGGCGAGATCGCCATGCTGCCCGAGGCACGCTGGTTCGACGCCCCCGAGCACCTGCACACCTGCCCCGCCGTCCCCGCCGACGTGCCGCCGGAGGACGCGGCGGGACACACGCTGGCCGCGGCCAGGGACGGCGACCCCGTCGCGCTGGCCTGCGTCGAACGCTTCGCCGACGACCTGGCCGTCGGCACCGCCGCCATGGTCCTGCTGCTCGACCCCGAGGTCGTCGTGCTCGGCGGCGGCTTCTCCCGCTCGGCCGACGTGCTGCTGCCGCCGCTGAGCGAGCGCCTCGAACGCGTCTGCATGCGCATGCCCGAGGTCCGCGCCTCGACGCTGGGGGAGGAGTGCGTGGTCTTCGGCGCCATCGAGTACGCCGTCGACCACCACGACCGCCACCTGTTCGCCGACGACCCGGGCGCTCAGCGGTCGCCGGGCTCGGCCGGGCAGGGGTCGCCGACGTGGACGCGCGGCACCGGGTAGAGCACGTTGCGCCGCCGCTCCGGCAGTTCCTTCAGCCAGGCGTCGTCGTAGGCGTAGCCGTACCGGCTGCCGGCCCACACCGGCCCGTAGCGGTAGATGAGGACGCGGCGCTCACCCGGGTTGGTCCTGGTGGAGCCGCCGTGCATCAGCCCGTCCACGAACAGCAGCGCGTCGCCCTTGTTCAGGTAGGCCGGGATCGCGCCCGGCAGCGTGTCCATGCGGTCGCCGCGCGCGTAGTCGCCGGCCAGCGGGTGCGGGAAGTTCGACTTGTGCGAGCCGGGCACCACCATCGTGGCGCCGTCGCCGGGCCCGACGTCGGTCAGCGCGAGGATCACGTTGACCTGGCCGCAGCGGAAGACGCCGTGGTCGTAGCGGTAGCCGCAGCGCAGGGCCGTGCGGTAGCCGCCGGAGTGGACCGGGTGATGGCCGCCGGACTCCCTGATCGAGGCGATCGTCTCGTCGATGAAGACGCCGGGGATATAGCTGTCCTCCTCCCCGGCGTAGTGCTTGACCAGCTCGAACCAGCTCGGATGGTCGATCAGCTCCTCGAACGGCCGGCCCGCCGCCACCGCCTGGTGCAGCTCGAACCCGGTCTCCGGCGTGTAGTCGCGCCGCTGGCCGCCGCGGTACCACTCGCCGCGGGCCAGATCGCGCGGGAAGGCGTCGAACTCGGCGTTGAGCCGCGCCAGCAGGTCCTGGCCGACCGCGTTCTCCAGGATCAGGTAGCCGTTGAGGTCGAACATGAAGTCGTCGAGCTCGGACATGGTGTGTGCCTCCGCGTCAAAGGGGTGTCGGACCCACCTTCACCTTCCGCGCCCCCGTCCGGCATCCGCGCGCGATCGGCAAGCAGTCGCATATCCTCAAGGTCGTGCCCCTCGCCCAGGTGATCGGCCTGCGGGCCTTCCACGTGACCTCGGGACCGATGCCGCGTTCCCACATCCACCCCGAGCTGGAGTTCAACCTCGTCCTGTCCGGCAGCGCCCGCTACGCCACCGCCGCCGGCGAGGTGGACCTGCCGCGCGGCAGGCTCGCGGTCTTCTGGGGCGGCTACCCGCACCGGCTGGTGTCCGAGCGCGACGTCGACCTCCTCTGGGTGACCGTCCCGCTGAGCGCCGTCATCGGCCGGCCGATCCTCCAGGACGCCGTGGACCGCCTCCTGCGGGGCCATTTCCTGTACGGCGCCGCCCGCGAGGCCGCCCACGACCGCTTCCTCATGCGCCGCTGGGAGCAGGAGCTGCGCCTGGGCCGCAGCCCGGCCGACGAGGCCGAGATCTGCCTGCTGGAGCTGCACGCCAGGCTGGCCCGCCTCGCGAACGGCAGGCGCCCGGCCACCGCGGCCGTCGAGGCCCGCTCAGCCGAGCGCATGCTCGCCGTCATCGCCCGCGGCTACACCGGCGACCTCAGCGTCGAGGAGATCGCCGACGCCGCCGGAGCGCACCCCACCTACGCCGCCCTCGCCTTCAAGCAGGCGCTCGGCATGTCCGTCTGGCAGTACGTCACCCAGCTCCGCCTCGCCCACGCCCGCCGGCTGCTGTCGGGCACCGACTGGGGCGTGGACAGGATCGCGCACGCCAGCGGCTTCCAGACCCGCTCCAGCTTCTACCGCGCCTTCCGCCGGGCCCACGGCCAGAGCCCCGGCGAGTACCGCTC
Source organism: Nonomuraea sp. NPDC050790 (assembly GCF_044456745.1). Classification (NCBI taxonomy): domain Bacteria; kingdom Bacillati; phylum Actinomycetota; class Actinomycetes; order Streptosporangiales; family Streptosporangiaceae; genus Nonomuraea; species Nonomuraea sp. NPDC050790. The sequence continues at coordinate 996,982 of NZ_JBITGF010000001.1, forward strand.
GGCGGGCGGCGGGGTCAGCAGCGAGGCGACCTGAATGAGCAGGTCCTCCCGCCCGTAGGGGGCGACGGCCTGCACGCCGATCGGCAGCCCCGCGGAGTCCCGCCCGAGCGGAAGGCTGATCGCGGGCTGGCCGGTGATGTTGTACAGGGCCGTGAACGGACCGTACTCCAGCAGCTCGCGCACCCAGCCCGCCACCGAGTACGACGGGTCGTCGTAGCGCAGGACGCCGAGCGGCACGGGCGGCCGGGCCAGTGTCGGGGTGAGGAGCAGGTCGTAACGGCCGAAGAACGCCCCCGCCATGCGGCACAGCCGCTCCTGCGCCTCGAACGCGGCCACCAGGTCCAGCGCGCGCAGCACCGCCCCCTCCTCGAACACCCGCCGCGAGACCGCCTCCAGCAGCGCCGGGTCGGGCGGGCGCGGCGCGTGCGCGAACACCCCGGTCAGGAACGCGATCTGCGGCGCCACCAGCGCCGTGACGATCTCCTCCGGGTCCGCGGGCGGCCGGTCGCGCTCGACATGGTGCCCCTGCTCCTCCAGCGTCCTGGCCGCCCGGTCGGTCGCCGCCGCCACCTCGGGGTCGGTTCCCCGTGCCGCCTCGGTGGTGACGGCCACGCGCAGCCGTACCGGATCGGCGCGCAGCTCGCTCCGGTACGGCCGCGCGGGCGCGGGCGGCGCGAACCGGGCGCCGGGCACCGTCCCGGACAGCGCGTCGAGCAGGTGGGCGGCGTCACGGACGGTCCTGGTCAGCACGAAGTCGTGGCTGAGCCCGAACATCGGCTCGCAGCCGACCCGCCCGCGCGTCGGCATCAGCCCGACCAGGCCGCAGCACGAGGCGGGGACGCGGATGGAGCCGGCGCCGTCGCTGGCGTGCGCCGCGGGCACGGCTCCCGCCGCCACGAGCGCCGCGGCGCCGCCGCTGGAGCCGCCGGCGCTGTGGGCGAGGTTCCACGGGTTGCGGGTGGGGCCGGTTCTGACCGGTTCCGTGGTGAAGGCGATGCCCAGCTCCGGCATCGTGGTCAGGCCCAGAGTGGCCAGGCCGGCGGCGCGGAAGCGGCGCATCAGGTCGCTGTCCCGGCCGGCGGGGACGCCGGGGCCGAGTGCGCGGCTGCCCAGGTGGAAGCCGATCCCCTCGGCCATGGGGCCGGCGTCCTTGATGAGGAAGGGCACGCCGGTGAACGGGGCGCCGGCGGCATGCCGCAGCGCGGTGGGGAACAGGGGGGCCGCGAGGGCGTTGAGGGACTCGTTCGCCAGGGCGAGCGCCTGCCTGGCGACGGTCTCGACCTCGTGGGCGGTGACGTGGCCGGCGCGGATGAGGGCGCTGAGGCCGACGGCGTCGTACTCCAGATATTCGTGAAATTCCATGAGATGTCCGTTCCTCGATCAGGGCATGGCTGGGGGCGACAGGGGTCGCCTGTCGTGATCGAGGTGGCTCTAGGCTCGGTACATCGCGGCCCATCATGCCCGGCCCCGTGCGGGCCGTCGAACGTTTTTTCCGCGCGCTCAGGTTCTGCGCGGGGCGGCCACCCGGCACGCCAACTGGAGCAGGAGGCGGTGGTCGGCGTTGTCGCCGTCCACGTCGAGCAGGTCGAGCAGGCGCCTGACCCGGTTGGCGACGGTGTTGCGGTGCACGCCGAGCGCCGCCGCCGCGTCGCGCGGGTTGCCGGGGTGGTCGAGGAAGGCGCGCAGCGTGCGCAGGGCCTCGTCCTTGCGCCGCGGGCCGAGCTCGTCCAGCGGGGCCAGGAGGCGGTCGACGACGACGCGCGAGCTGTTCAGGGCGTACCACTGCAGCAGCACGCGGCGGAAGCCGAGGTCGCGGAAGGCGAGCGGGCGGTCGTGGTGACCGGCGGTGCTCGCCGCCGCCCCGCCGGCGCGGGCCTCGGTCGCGGAGGTCTGCAGCCCCTCCAGCCCCTGGTAGGAGCCGCCGACGCCGCAGTACATCCGCAGGCCGGTGAACCGCTCCTTGAGCCTGGCCAGGACGGCCGAGGCGGTGCGGGCGACCGCCTTCGGCTGCGTGGCGGCCGGTTCCGAACGGTCGGTCCGCACCAGCGTGAGCGCGCTGCCCGCGTCGGCGCGCTGCCAGCCGGCGCCGTCGTTCAGCGCCGCCTGCAGCGCCAGGCGGCGGGCCTCGACGGTCAGCTCGTGGCGGGCCGCCTCGTCGCCGCCCGCGAGGCCGTCGAGGTTGTCCAGCTCGATGTGGACCACGGTGTGCCAGCCGTCGACGACGAAGCCCGCCCTGCGCGTCCTGGCCAGCAGCGCCCCGGCGTCCTCGGGCGCGCTCAGCAGCAGCTCCGCCAGCAGCGCCGCCCGCGAGGCGGCCGGTCCCTCCGAGGTACGGCGGGCCCGCTCGATCGCCTGCCCGGCCAGCGCGGCGGCCCGGTGCAGCACGAGGCGCACGACGGCGTCGGCGGCGTCACCGGCGACCGGACACCGAAGCCACGCCCATACGGTCCCCGCCACCACCACCTCCACCCCGCCCTGACCGGGATCGGCCGTCGCGAGCCGTCCGGCGGCGGTGTGAGGGGCGTTGGCGATCACGAGAGGTCGGTCGCCGGGCTCGACCGTGACTGGCAGGCCCAGTTCGTGTCCCGCCAGCGCGGCCAGTTCGGCGATCGGGTCCGGGCCCGGCTGGGCCGCTTCGAGGGCGGACAGCGCGGCTGCCGCGCGGGTGATCGTGCGCATCGGCCCGAGCGCGATCTCCTGCTCGCCCGCGATCACAAGCCGGGCCAGGTCCGTGCCCCGCTCCACCGACAGCAGCGAGACCCCGTGCCGCTCGGCCAGCCTGCTGACCGTCAGCGGCAGCGGCCGGTCGAGGGGGAGCCCGACCAGGGCGAGCGCGGCCACGCCGGCACTCGCGGCGAAGCGCACGGCGACGTCCAGCAGGTCGGGGTAGATCTCGTCGGAGGCCCGGCCGGTGCAGATCCCCACCTGGGCGCGGGCGGCGGGCGGGATCGCACGCATGTCCTCGACGAGCGTGACCCCCGCGACCTCGCGGGCGTGCCCGGCCTCGCAGAGCGCGGTGACGGCCTGGCCGATGTCGGGCCTGAGCAGGAGTTCGCGCACCACCGTCATCAGCCGCACGGTAGTCGCGGGTGTGCTAGGTGCACAAGATGATGATTTGAGATGTGCTATCGCACATATCCCTTATGTCCACCTCGGCTTAGTGTCGTGCTCAACCTTCCCGAACCCCCCAGGGAGCGCACATGATCGATGCCAAGCCGCTCGACGTCGCCGACGGCATGCGGCGGCGCCGTATGCACCGGATCTTCGAGGATCGCCCGGTGCCCGCCGAGGTCCTGGGCCGGATGGCATGGGCCGCGGCCCGCGCCCAGCAGGCCCGCTCGGGCGTGCGCCACGTGGTGGTGGCCGACGATCCCGTGCTGCTGGCCACCGCGCGGCAGGTGCTGCCGGGCTTCCTCAACAACGCCCCCGCCCTGCTCGCCCTGTGCACCGACCTCGACCAGGCCGCGACGAGCGGCGGCCCGCGCATGGTCGAACACGTCAGCCGCCTGGACTCCGGCGCCGCCTGCGCGCACCTCGCGCTGATGGCACAGACGCTGGACCTGGGCATCTGCACCGTCACGAGCTGGGCGGACGAGGCGGTACGCGCCCTGTTCGGCCTGCCCGGGCACATTCGCCCGGACGTGACGGTCGCCGTCGGCTATGTCACCAAAGAGACGGCCTCGCCCGCGGTGCGCGGGTTCACCTCGGGACTGCACCACAACGCCTTCGGCGCCGCCTTCCAGGACGGCGCGCGGTGACCGCGGCCGACGAGCGGCTGAGCCGCGCGCTCCACGAGACCGTCACGGTGCTGGTCTGCAGCGCGCCCCTCGCCTTCGACGAGACCCGGTTGCTGTCGGCGTTCCGCATGCTCGACGCGGCCGACCGCCTCATGGCGATCATGACCGACCACCTGGAGACCGCGGTCGACGGCTCGGGGGTTGCGGGGGGTTTGGGCGGCGACGGGTTCCTGGCGCGGGCGCGGGCCGACTTCGCCGACCACCGCATGCTGGCGATGACCGACCAGGCCGCCTTCACCGACTGGCTGTCGCGGTACGTGGCCGAGTTCTGCGCGCAGGCGCTGCGCCGTACCCGCGCGGAAGGGGTGTGAGCGCGATGAGCGTCGAGCAGCGCGTCAGGGAGCTCGGCCTGGTCCTGCCCGCGCCGCTCGTCCCGCCGGACGGGCTGCGGCTGCCCTTCCCGTCGGTGCGGGTGCGCGGCAATCGGGGCTATCTGTCCGGGCACGGCCCCCTGCTGCCCGACTGGACGGTGGACGGCCCCGCCGGCCGGGTCGGCGCCGAGGTGAGCGTCGAGGAGGGCTACGCCGCGGCCAGGGCGACCGGGCTGCACATGCTCACCAGCCTGCGCGAGGCGCTCGGCGACCTCGACAGGGTGACGGCCTGGCTGAGGGTGTTCGGGATGGTCAACGTGGCGCCCGGCTTCACCCGCATGCCCGCGGTCGTCAACGGCTTCTCCGACCTGGTCCACCAGTTGTGGCCGGAGGACAGGGCGATGCACGCGCGTTCGGCGGTGGGGGTGGCGGCGCTGCCGTTCGGCATTCCGGTGGAGATCGAGGCCGAAGTGGAGATCGACGGATGAACCAACAGGAGGTGGGTTCGTGAACAGCATCACGCTCGACGACGTCGAGGACCTCGCGCTCGGCGCGGTCGTCCTGGGCACCGGCGGGGGCGGTGACCCCTACATCGCGAAGATCATGCTCCGCGAGGCCATCGCCAAGCACGGCCCCATCGAGATCGTCAACGCCGCCGACCTCGACCCGGACGGCCTGCTCCTGCCGATCTGCATGGTCGGTGCGCCCACGGTGGTCGTGGAGAAGTTCCCGAACGGCAACGAGGCCGGCCGCGTGCTCAGAGCGCTGGAAAGCCACCTCGGCCGCACGGGTGTGGCCGTGTTACCGCTGGAGAACGGCGGCCTGAACTCGCTGTTCCCGCTCGTGGTCGCGGCCGAGCTGGGGCTGCCCTGCGTGGACGCCGACGCGATCAGGCGGGCCTTCCCGCAGATCGAGATGAGCCTGTTCACGCTCGCCGGGCTCTCCTCCACCCCGATGACCATGGCCGACTCGATGGGCAACTACGTCTTCTTCGACTCCGTCGACAACGCCACCGGCGAGAAGCTGGCCCGCTCGTGCGTGGCGCAGATGGGGATGCTCGCCGTGGTCAGCGCCTATGCCGTCACCGCCGGTGAATGCGCGCGCTTCGGTGCGAACGGTTCGCTCACCTACTGCCTGGAGATCGGGCGCAGGATCCGGGCGATCCAGGAGGGCAGGCCGGGGGCGTACACGGAGTTCCTGCGCTTCTGCGAGGCCGAGATCCTGTTCACCGGCAAGGTGGCCGACATCGAGCGCCGCACCACCGGCGGCTGGGCCCGCGGCACGATCACGCTGACCCATCTCGACGACCCGGCCCGTGCCATGCGCGTGGAGGTGCAGAACGAGAACCTCATCGCCTTCGAGGACGGCGAGCCCAAGGCCATGGTGCCCGACCTCATCACGCTGCTCGACACCGAGACCGGCACCGCCATGACCACCGAGGCGGTCGCCTACGGCCAGCGCCTGCACGTGATCGCGATGCCCGCGCTGCCCCAGTGGCACACGCCGGAGGGCCTGGCGCTGGCCGGGCCGCGCGCGTTCGGCTACGACCTCGACTTCGTGCCCATCGGAGGGACCCGATGACGACCATCCGCATCGGCATCGACGTCGGCGGCACCAACACCGACGTCGTCGCCATCGACCCGGCCGGTCAGGTCGTGACGTGGCACAAGACCCCGACGACCGCGGCGCTGTTCGACGGCATCGGGACCGGCCTCGCGGCCGTCCTGTCCAAGGTACGGCCAGCCGACGTCAGCCACGTGATGCTCGGCACCACCCATCCGGTCAACGCGCTCATCGCCAGGAGCAGCCTGGCCAGGGTCGGCGTCCTGCGCATCGGGGCCCCTGCCACGATGTCGATCTCGCCGCTGGCCGACTGGCCCAGGGACCTGGCCGGCCTGGTCTGCGCGTACACCGCGGTGGTGCGTGGCGGGCACGAGTTCGACGGCAGCCCGATGGGGCCGCTCGACGAGGACGCCGTGCGCGCCTTCGCCAAGGATTGCGGCGCCGTCGTGGACGCCGTCGCGCTGACCGGCGTGCACTCCCCGGCCAACCCCGAGCACGAGATCCGCGCCGGCCAGATCCTCGCCGAGGTGCTCGGCCAGAACTTCCCCGTCACCCTCGGGCACCAGATCGGCGGGCTCGGCCTGCTCGAACGCGAGAACTCCGCGACGCTCAACGCGGCGCTGCGCTTCGTCGGGGCGGAGGTGGTCAGCGGCCTCGAACAGGCGCTGTCCGCCCACGACCTGCGGGCGGAGATCTACATGACGCAGAACGACGGCACGCTGCTGAGCGCGGCGGAGGCCGCCCGCCGTCCCGTCATGACGATCGGCTCCGGGCCCACGAACTCCATGCGCGGCGCGGCCCACCTGTCCGGGCTGGGCGACGCGATCATCATGGACGTCGGCGGCACCTCCACCGACGTCGGCATGCTGGTCGGCGGCTTCCCGCGCGAGTCCGCCCTCCCGGTCGAGATCGGCGGCGTACGCACGAACTACCGCATGCCCGACCTCATCTCCGTCGGCCTGGGCGGCGGCACCGTGGTGCGTACCGGCGAACACCTGCGGGTCGGGCCCGACAGCGTCGCGCACCGCCTGACCGAACGCGCCCGCGTGTTCGGCGGGGACACCCTCACGCTCACCGACGTGTCGGTCCTGGCCGGACGGCTGGCCGCGGGCGAGCCCGGCCGCGCCGCCGACGTGCCCGGCCCGCTGGTCTCGCAGGCCCTGGCCTGGGTGGACGAGCGCATCGGCACGCTGGCCGACCGCATCAAGGTGGCCCGCTCCGACCTGCCGCTGGTCGCCGTCGGCGGCGGCGCGCACCTGATCCCGGACGAGATCCCGGGCGTCAGCGCGGTGCACAGGCACGAGTACGCCGCTGTCGCCAACGCCATCGGCGCGGCCATCGCCGAGGCGTCGGGAACCCTGGACCGAACCTTCCAGTTCTCCAACGGCGGCCGGGAGGCGTGCCTGGAGACGGCCAGGAGGGCGGCGATCGACGCCGCGGTACGCGCCGGAGCCGACCCGGCCGGGACCCGCATCACCGCCATCACCGAGATCCCCATCTCCTACCTGCCCGGTGACAGCGTCCGCGTCCAGGTCAAAGCCACCGGCCCCCTGACCTGACCCAGGTAGCACCACCTTCCCGCTGTCGCGCCGGTCAGCGCCCCCAGCCGTGCCTCCGGAACCCGCGCGGCCTGGGCGGCGCGCCCCCTCCCGGCCTGCCCAAAGGGGCGGCTCCACCGCTCCAGCGGGTCTGCCTGCCAAGCGGGGCGGACCTTCCGGGTGGCGCGACCCTCCGCGCAGCGCGGGCCCTCCGAGCAGCGCGGCCCGGCTGGGCGGTGTCCCAGCCGGGTCTTCCTGCGGATCTGCCCTGTCCGGCGGTGCCACCCTCTGGGCGTCTTGCCCGCTCTTGCCCGCTCTGGCCCGGGGTGGCTGGGGTCAGGGGGTGGTGAAGTGGGGGGCGGCCGGGCCGGACAGGTGGCCAGGGGGGAGCTTTCTGCCGGTGACGGCCAGGAGGAGGTCCTGGGCCGAGCCGGTGACGAGTTCGCCCGTCCCCGCGCTCCAGTCGAGGTCGTCGGCGGTGAAGCGGACCCCGTCGAGCCGGGCGCCGAAGAACGTGATGCTCTTGGCCGTCAGGTCCGCGGGCATCGCCAGGACGAGGCGGTCCGGCGGGACCTTCCTGCCCAGGCCCAGCGGGAGCGTGATGTCCAGGCCGTGGATCACGTCGTGGCGCAGCGCCTCCGCGAGCCCGCCGCCCGGCGGGGTCCAGGGGTGCTCGGCGTTGGCGCTCAGGGCGGCCACGAGTCGCCCGGTGTCCATGGCCGCCGCGTCGCGCCTGGCCAGGCGGTCGGCGGCCCGGTTGAAGTCGCCCCTGGCACGCAGGATGGACAGGACGACTCGTGGCATGGAGTACCTGAAGGCCATGGTCAGGTGGGCGGCGACCTCGCGTACCCGCCAGCCCGCGCACAGCGAGGGCGCCCGCCACTGCTCGGGCGTCAGCCCGGCGAGGAGCGTTGCCAGGTCACGGCGTTCCGCGGCGATGGCCGCCTGGACGTCGGTCATGGGTTCTGCCTTTCTCCGATGGGTCGCTCACGTCACATGACGCGCGAGACACCGGAGAATCGACAGGCGGTTCAGATGAGTTCGTCGTCCCCGGCCAGCAGGGGATCGCACACCGGGACGGTCTCGTAGTCCTCGCCCGTGACCGGGCGGATGTCCTGCCAGTGGACCCAGCGCACGTGGCCGCTGTGCCGTATGCCCTCGTGGGTGTTGAGCGTCTGCGGCCGCCACAGCAGATAGCCCCAGCGCTCGCCGTCGCGGTCGTCGCCCCAGGCGAGCAGGTAGCGCGCCTCGCCGCAGCCGGCCACCGGAAACATCGCCTCCGCGTACTCCACGATCGGCGGACGCCACAGATCGGGCAAACCCTTCGGTTTCAGCTCCATGCGATCATTATATAGGAACAGGTGTTCGAGTGGCGGGTGATTAAACAGAGTTCTCGGACTCTCGCCAGCGCCGGTCGATGTCGCTGGCCAGGCGGTATGTGAGGAAAAGGGCGTAACATCCGGCCAGCCAGGCGAGCAGGACGACCAGGCGTGCCGCCACCCCGGCGCCCGCCCAGCCGCCGAACACCGGCGACAGGCACCAGCACAGCGCGACGAAGCTGACACAGGGGAAGGCCACCATCGTCGGCAGCGCGAACCTCGGGATGCGCACCAGCCGGGGCTGCGCCGCGTGCCAGGACTCCCAGTGCAGCCCGCCCGGCACCTTGGGCGACAGCTCCTCGCGGATGTAGCGGCCGATCTCCTGGACGAAGCCGGAGTGCGTGACGTACCGGGCGCAGAAGAGGTACGTGGTGAACGGCAGGATCAGGGCGACCAGCGAGCTGCCGTAGGGGGAGATCGTGTACCCGAGCACCGCGCCGGAGGCGGTGACGTGAAGGTTGAACAGGCTCTGCCGGCGTAACTCGCGGGCTTCGATCTCCTGCCTGAGGGCCGTGAACTCCGCCAGCGGCCCCTCGTGGTCGTTCGAGACGGGCTCCACCACCTCATCCTAGGTCGCCCGGCGGCCCCCTGGGCTCCCGGTCACCCGCCCATGAGCGTGCGGGCGGTGGCGGCGGCTTGGGCGGCGACCGCCGGGATGCTCGACGTCACGAACGTCTCGCTCGCCGCGAGTCCGCCCAGGACGTGCACCGTGCCTTCGGTAGTCGCCGTCAGGCCGCCCTCGGGCCCTGTCGTGGCCAGGCCCTCGGCCAGCAGCGAGGCGACCAGCGACGCGGCGGCCTCGGGCACCGCGCGCGGCGGTGGGTTGACGGCGTTGATCACGATGTCGGCGCGCGTCACCCCACCGGAGTACGCGCCGCCGGCCGTCGTGATCGCGAAGCCGGGGTCCGCGTGTTCGACTGCGCGCAGCCCGCGTACCAGCGTGAGTTGCCCGCGCTCCAGCAGCCGGTCGAGCTGGAGGGCGTTGACCGGGACCATCGGCGAGGCGACGCTGACCGCCGTACGGCGATCAGTGTCGGTCAGCCGGTCGCGGTCCCGCAGCACGTTCCACACCAGCGGCCCGAGCGTGTGCGCCGCCTGCTGCACGATCCGGCGGCCCATCTCCGGCGCGTCGATCGCGGCGATCTGGCGGCGCAGCCTGAGCACCGGGTCCTCGGACGGCGTGGCCAGCAGGTCGGCGGCGAAGGCGTCGAAGTCCTCGCCCCGGTCGTCCAGTTCCGCCCGCAGCAGCCGGGCCACCTCGCCGGCCGTGCGCACCTCGCGCAGGTTGGCGGCGGTCAGGTGAACGCTCTCGTGCCGGATCGGCCGCTGCCACACGTGCGGCAGGACGCCTCCGCGCGACATCATCGCGATCGGCCCCGCATGTCCTGCCGAGGCGAGCGCGACCACCACGTCCACCGCGGTCAGCCCGCTGCCGATCACCGCGACCGCGCCGTCACGCGGCACCTTCCGCGACGTGCGCGCCAGCGGATAGGGATCGGCGACGTACCCGGGCGAGCCGGACAGTCCGAACAGGTCGGGCGGGCTCCCGCCCCCGACGCACAACACCACCCGGTCGAACACCTGCTCGTCCCCACCGGCCGTGCGCGACGCCAGCGCGGGGCCACGCTGGGCGAGCCCGGTCACCCGGTCACGGCGGACCTCCACCGGCAGCCGCGCCGCCGCCTCCTCAGCGGTCTCCCGCAGGTACTCGCCGTACAGCGCGCGCGGGATCAGCGGCACCCCGAGGCGCTCGTCCAGGTGCGCCGCCGCCCGCTCACCCAGCCAGCGCGCATAGTGCCCCTGGTCACCGTGGCGGATCGACATGATCACGGGCGGCGCGTTCACCCGCACGACGTCGAGGTCCGGCCCGTACGCCCGGCCGCTCCACAACCGCGCCGACGGCTCGAACACGGTGACGGACGCCGGTCGCGCCTCCATCAGGGAAAGGGAGTCGAGCAGGGCGACCGCGGCGGCCCCGCCTCCGACGATGGCGATTCTCATGGGGGAGATGCTGGCCGCCGTCCCGCACCCGGCCCATCCCTCATCTGGGGGGTGCGCGGGAGCGCCGGTGAGCGGGCAGGGTGGGTGCGTGGGATCTCCTTCCGGGGTACGGCGGCGCCGTACCGACATGCTGGCCGTCGCCGAACGGGCGGAACACGCCGAGGAGCTGTTCGCCGTCACCTCGGCGCGGCTACGGCGGGTCGTGACCTTCGACGCGGCGGTGTGGTCGGCGACCGACCCCGAGACCGGGCTGGTCACCGCGCCCATGCGGGTGGAGAACCTCGGCGGCGGCGAGCACTGCGCGGCCTACTGGGAGAGCGAGGTCCTGGACGAGGGCCCCTTCGCCTTCCGCGACCTGGCCCGCGCCGAGGCGGCCGTGGCCAGCCGCCGGCACCGGGGCCACCGCCCCTGGCAGGCGGGCAACGAGGAGCTGCGCGCGGTCCTGCGCGCCGGGCGGCGGACGTGGGGCGTGGTGAGCCTGTTCCGCGACAGGGGGCGGGCGCCGTTCGGGCCAGGGGAGCTGGAGTTCGTGGCGGGGCTGTCCGCGCCGCTGGCCGCGCGCCTGCGCTCCTTCGCCAGGCCCGCCGGCGTACGGCAGGCGCCCGACGCGCCAGGACCCGGGCTGGTGCTGTTCGACGGGTCGGGCAGGGCCACGTCGGTCAACGAGGAGGCCCGCCACCACCTGGCCAGGTTCCCCACGGGCCCGTCGGCGGACACCGAGCTGGGCGTGCGCCTGCCCATCTGGGTCGTCACCGCCGCCCTCCAGGCCCGCGTGCCCGGCCGGACGGCCCGCGTGCGCGTGCGCACCATCGACGGGCACTGGCTGGTGTGCCACGCTAGCGCGATGAGCGGGCCGGGCGGCGCGGCGGGTCCGACCGTGCTGGTCATCGAGCCGGCCGCCGCCTCCGACATGGCGGTCATCGTGGCCGAGGCGTACGAGCTGTCGCCCCGCGAACTGGAGATCACCCAGTTGATCGCGCTCGGCCTGACCACCGGGGAGATCGCCGGCCGGCTGTTCATCTCCCCGCACACCGTCCGCGACCACGTCAAGGCGGTCTTCGCCAAGGTCAGGGTGTCCAGCAGGGGCGAGCTGGTGGCCCGGTTGTTCGCCGAGAACTTCTGGCCGCGCCGGGTCAGGACCGACCCGACGCCTTCGCGTACCGGCGGGCAAGGCGGGCGAAGGCGTCCTTGAGCTCGGGCGGGCCGACGACCTCGATGTCGGCGTCGAACCCGCCGATCGTGGCGGCCAGGCCCGGCCACGACCACGAGCCGAGGACGAGCCGGCACCGGTCAGGGCCGAGCTCCTCCACGACGCCGTCGCGGGCATAGGGGGAGACCTCGGCGGCGGGCAGGCCGAGGATCACCTCGCCTCGGCACGGCCAGCCGCCCGAGCCGCCCCTGAACCGTGCGGCCACGAACGCGGCCACGTCCTCCATCTCGCGCGGCGTGAAACGGGGACCGGTCGGCACCCGTGGGGTGATGCGGTCGGCGCGGAACGTGCGCCAGTCGCCACGCTCGAGGTCCCAGGCGACCAGGTACCAGCGTCCGCCCCAGGTGAGCAGGTGGTGGGGCTCCACCCGGCGCGGGCCGGCGGAGCCCGCGTAGTCGAAGCGCAGCACCTCGCGGGCGTGGACGGCGGCGCCGAGCGCCGTGAGCACGCCGCTGTCTGCCCTCGGGCGCTGCCCGGCCGCGGGCGGCTCGACGGCCGTGACGCGCAGGGTGTCGATACGGCGGCGCAGGCGCGCGGGCATGACCTGCCTGACGGTGTTGAGCGCGCGGGCCGCGGCCTCCTCGATCCCGGCGCCGCTGGTGGCCGCCGCCTGGAGCGCGATGGCGAGGGCGACGGCCTGCTCGTCGTCGAACAGCAGCGGCGGCAGGTCGGAGCCCGCGTCCAGCCGGTAGCCGCCGTCGGGGCCCTTCACGGCCACGATGGGGTAGCCGAGCTCGCGCAGCCGGTCCACGTCCCTGCGCACGGTGCGCGGGCTGATCTCCAGCCGCTCGGCCAGCAGGGCTCCCGGCCAGTCACGGCGTACCTGGAGTAGGGAGAGCAGCGACAGCAGCCGCGCCGACGTCTTCAGCACGATGTCATCCTTCCCCAAGAAGAGGACACGAACTGACCGCTTCTTCTGCGATCGTGGGGGCCGGCCGCGAAAGGAACCCCGTGAAAACCACCCACCCGATCCTCGGCGCCCGCGCGCTCAACCGCGCGAGCCTCGCCCGGCAACTGCTGCTCGACCGCGCCGACGTGCCGGTCCTGGACGCGGTCGCGCACCTGTGCGGGCTGCAGGCGCAGGAGCCGCAGGAACCGTACGTGGGTCTCTGGTCGCGGCTGCGCGCCTTCAAGGCGGCCGAGCTCTCCGACCTGCTGGTACGGCGCGGCGTCGTCCGTACCCACCTCATGCGCAGGACCGTCCACCTGCTCACCGCCGAGGACGTCCTTGCCTGGCGGCCACGCCACGACGCCATGCTGCGGCAGCGGGTCCTCGGGACGTACCGGCGCGAGCTGGCCGGGGTGGACCTGGACGGGTTGGCCGCCGCCGGCCTGGCGGTCATGGCGGACGGTGAGCCGCGTTCGATGGCGGAGCTCGCGCGGGCGGTGGCCGACCGGTGGCCGGAGGCCGGGACGCGGCCTCTGGGCGAGATGCTGGTGGCCGCGCTCATCCCGATGGTGCAGATGCCGCCGCGGGGGGTGTGGCGGGCCAAGGGCGGGGTGCGCAACGCCCTGCTCTCCACCTGGCTGGGGAGCGAGGCCGCGCCGCCGTACGGCGTGGATGGGGGTGGCACGGACCGCGTCGGCGCGGACGGTGACGGCGTGAACCGGGACGGCGTGAACCGGGACGGCGCGGACGGTGACGGCGTGGATCGGGATGGTGGCGATTCGGCTGGGAAGATGCTGGTTCGTCGGTATCTGGCTGCCTACGGTCCCGCTGCCACGGCTGACATCCGCGCCTGGAGCGGCCTGGCCGGACTGCCTGCGGCGGTGGCCTCGATCCGCGACGAGCTGGTCGCCTTCCGCGACGAGCGTGGCAGGGAACTTCTGGACCTGCCCGACGCCCCGCGCCCCGGCCCCGACGTCCCCGCCCCGGTTCGGTACCTGCCCGCGTTCGACAACGCGCTGCTCGGCTACGACGACCGCACCAGGATCGTCGACGACGCACACCGGCTGCTGTCGGTGGCCGGGACCCGGGTCGTGCTCGTCGACGGCCGGGTGTCGGCGACCTGGACCGACCAGGACGGCGCGGTAACCGTCACCCCGCTGCGCGCCCTGTCCCGGGCCGAGCACGCGGAGGTGGCCGAGGAGGGGCGGGCGCTGGCGGCGTTCCTGTCCGAGGGCGCGACCGACCACGTGCTGATCTCCTCCTGAACGGTCCCCGGCCAGCGGGGACGGTAGAAGGCGGCAGGTGGGGGCAGAGGGCGGTGGTCACGTTCAGGAGCCGCCATGACCGACCGTCCCACACCCGATCCCGCCCGCCACCGCGAGCCCGCCTCGCCTTCCCCGAACGGCCCGGCCACATCGAACACCGCCCACGGATCGCCCGGCCCAGACCCGGCGACCGCCTCGCCCGATCCCAACGGCCCGCCCGGCCCGAGCACGCCCGGCCGAGACCAGGTATCAACCTCACCGGATCCCGGCGGCACGCCCGGACCGGGTGAGCAGGGCCGAGACCAGGCGCCCACCTCGCCGGGGCCCGGGGGCATGGCCGGTTCAGGCAGGCCCGGCCGAGGCCCGGCGACAGCCTCACCCGGTCCCGGCGGCACGCCCGATGCGGGCACGTCGCGCCCGGGCGCGGCCGGTTCGGGGGCGGTGGCCGGTTCGGGGGGTCCGGGTGGGGTGCCTGCCACGGGTGAGTCTGAGTGGGGTTCGGAGGGTGGGGTGCGGGGGCGGGCTGAGGTTGTGGGGGTGATGCCGTTCGGGAAGCCGGGCCGGCCGTTCGGCGGCAGCCCGTTCACCTTCGGCTTCACCGCCGCGCTCGGCGTGCTGACCGCCTGGCTGCTGGTCCAGGCGCTCTCCGCCGCCGCCTCCATGATCATCCTGATCGTCGTGTCGATGTTCCTGGCCGTCGGCCTGGACCCGGCGGTCCGGTGGTTGCAGCAGCACGGCCTGCCCCGCTGGGCCGCGATCTCGGCGGTGTTCGCCGGGGTGATCGCCTTCTTCGCCGGGTTCGGCCTCGCGATCGTGCCGGCGCTGTCGCAGCAGGCCGGCCAGTTCGTGGAACAGGTTCCCACCTACGTCGAGCACCTGCAGAACAACGCCCAGATCCGCGACCTGGACCAGCGCTTCGGCCTGCTGGAGCGCCTGCAGACCTACCTGACCAGCGGAGACCTCGGCAGGCAGGTGTTCGGCGGGCTGCTGGGCGTGGCCGGGGTGCTGGTCAGCGCGGTGTTCTCGGCGCTGACGGTGCTCATCCTGACCCTCTACCTGCTCGCCTCCTTACGAAGCATCACGCAGACCGGATACCGCCTCGTCCCGAAGAGCCGCCGCGCCCGGGTGCAACTGCTCGGCGACGAGATCCTCAGCCGGGTCGGCGGCTACGTGGCGGGCAACCTGATCATCTCGTTCATCGCGGGCGTGACCAGCTTCGTCTTCCTGTCGATCGCGGGCGTGCCGTACGCGCTGCCGCTCGCCCTCATCGTCGCGATCACCGACCTGATCCCGCTGATCGGCGCCGGAATCGGCGCGGCGGTGGCCACGCTGGTGGCGTTGTTCGTCTCGCTCCCGGTGGCGATCGCGACCCTGGTGTTCTTCATCGTCTACCAGCAGATCGAGAACTACCTGATCGCGCCGAGGGTGATGAAGAGCTCCGTCGACGTGCCCGCCGCCACCACGATCGTCGCCGCGCTCATCGGCGGCGCCCTGCTCGGCGTCGTCGGGGCGCTGCTGGCCATCCCGGTGGCCGCCGCCGTCCAGCTGATCGTGCGCGAGGTCGTCGTCCCCCGCCAGGAACGCCACTGACCGCACCCAAGCGCCCAAGCTGCCCGAGCCCGCAAGCTGCCCGAGCCCGGAAGCAGGCCCTTGCCTGGAAGCAAGGCCCGAGCCCGCAAGCCGCCCGAGCCCGGAAACGGGCTCGGGCAGCTTCCAGGCTCGTGGCCGCGTCAGTGGCCCAGTCGTGAGAACGCGGGCGGCAGGTGCTTGATCCTGATCCGGTTGGAACGCCGGATCGGCTCGAGCACGATCGTCGCCGCGTCCGGCGGCACGTGCCGCAGGTCGTGAGTGATCAGGATGGTCGTGCGCCCGGCCATCAACCTCCTCATCGGCTCCATCACCCGGGCCGCCGTGGCCGCGTCCAGGCCGGTCATCGGCTCGTCCAGGACGAGCACCGGCGCGTTGCGCAGCAGGGCGCGGGCGATCGCGATGCGCTGGAGCTGCCCGCCCGACAGCAGCCGCCCGCGCTGCCCGAGCGGAGTGTCGTACTTGTCCGGCAGCCGGTTGATGAAGTCGTGCGCGTCGGCCAGCTTGGCGGCCTGAACGACCTCCTCGAAGCTCGCCCCCGGCCTGCCGTAGGCGATGTTGTCGCCGGCGGTGCCGGAGAAGAGCAGGCTCTCCTGCTGCAGGATCGTGATCTGGTCACGCAGCGAGGCGCTGCTGATGTCGCGGATGTCCACGCCGTCCAGCAGAATCCGGCCGCTGGTCGGCGCGTAGAAGCGCAGCAGCAGCTTGGCCAGCGTCGACTTGCCCGCACCGCTCGGACCCGTGCAGACGATGGTCTGGCCGGGCTCGACGGTGAACGACAGGTCCGCCAGCGTCGGCCGGGTGCGGTTCGGATAGGTGAAGCCCACCCGCTCGAAGGTGATCCGTCCGGCCACGGGCCCGGTCAGCGGCCTGGCCGAGGGCGCGTCGGTCACGCCGGGGCTGGCCTTGAGCACCTCCATGACGCGGTCGGAGCCGGCCGCGGCCTCGGAGACGTTGAGCGCCAGTTCGCCCAGGTTCTGGACGGCGGGGTAGAGAAAGGCGAGGTACGCCGCGAACGCCAGCAGTCCGCCGATCGTCAGCCGGCCCGCCGAGATCTCCCACGCGCCGAAGCCCAGGATGACGATCATGCAGATCGTCTCCAGCACCTGTACGGCGGGGCCGTACAGCCCGGACAGCCAAGCCTGCGACATGTTGGCCCGCAGCCAGGTCTCGCCCTGCCGGTGCAGGTGGCCCGCCTCGGCCTCCTGGCGGTTGTAGGCCTGGACCAGGGTCTGGTTGGACAGGCTCTCCTCGATGACGCTGTTCATCATGCCGTTGCTCTGCCGCTCCCGCGCGGCCGCGCCGCGGAACTTGGCGGCGAACAGCTTGGAGATCAGGATGAAGCCGGGGATGAGCGCGAAGGTGATCAGCGCGAGGTCCCACCGTACGACGAACGCGGCGGTCGCGAAGACGATCACGCTGATCACCGTCGTGAACGCCTTGACCAGCCCGGACCCGACCAGGGTCTCGATGGCCTCGATGTCGTCGGTGAGCCTGGCCATGAGGTCGCCCAGGCGCCGGTTGTTGAAGAAGTCGGGGGTGAGCGTCTGCACGTGCGCGAACACCCGGTCACGCAGGTTCAGCAGGAAGCGCTCGGCGGCCAGCGCCGTGACGTAGGCCCCGCCGAACGCGGCCACGCCGGCGAGCACGGCCAGGCCGAGCCAGGTGAGCGCGGGCGTCCAGAAGGCGCCCAGGTCCTGCCTGGCCAGCACCTCGTCGGTGATGACGGCGAACAGCCCGATGGCCGCGACCTCGCACAGCGCCGCCACGATGGCGAGCACGCCGCCGAAGACGAACAGCCGGCGCACGCCGCGCGTGTCGGGCCAGAACTCGGCGAAGGTCTTGCGGATCAGGACCGCGGGCGCCAGTTCCGGCCCGTGCGACGCCGATCGCGTCCCGGGCCGGGCGGAAAGGGAGAGCCGGCGGGAAACCCGCCGGCTCTTCCCAGTGGTGGTTACCACCACCACCTCCGCCGCCCACCGCAACCGCAGCGGCGACGACGACGGCAGCGTCTGCGACCCCAGCCCCATCCGCCGCCCCATCCCCAGTCATCCCAGTGACGCGTAGGGAAACCGACAGGAGTCATGATCCCCCTCCTTTGAGCGTGCACTCACGATCGAGTGCTACCTGTGCTGACAAATAGGACGCTAGCACCCGAATAACGGCATATCGGCCTTTAGGGGAGTATTTGGGCAGGGTTTGACGCGGTGCTCCGCGGGGCGCGCTCGATAAGCGGCCGCGCGGCCCCGGGAAAACGTGAAACACGCACCGTACGGCGCGATCGCGCGGCCCGTGCCCGCCGGGCGGGAGGCCGTCCCCGCCGCGGCTTCCCGCCGATTCGCGGCGCCCACGTAAAGCGGAAATAAATGGAGAGGCCGGTGTCTAACGGGAACGGCAACCTTTCCTATGTGAGCTTTCGCCGGAGTGGGGCGCACCTGCGGGTATTCCGGTGGCGGGCCATTCGTTTAGTCGGCGGGCGAGCTGGGCAGCGACGCCGCGGGACACCGCCGCCGCGACCCCGCCGGGGCCCTGCCGGGGACCGGTGATCTTTCCTCCCTTTACCGTTGCCGCGTCCCCGCCGCCTTCAGGCCCGCGCTGGCCTCGGTCTGCCCCCAGCGGTCGCCGCTCTGCCTGCTCAGCGTCAGCGCCCTGGTGAAGTGCCTGCGGGCCATCCCGGCATCGCCCACCTCCAGCCAGACCGCGCCCAGGGCGGTGCGTACCGTGCTCTCGCTCAGCCGGTCGCCCAGCAGCCTGCTGAGCTCCAGCGCCCGCACGAGGTGGCGGCAGGCCAGCCCGGCCTCGCCCGCCTCCAGGTAGGCCAGCGCCACCCCCGTGCGCGCCTGGATCTCCCCCCACGGGTCGGCCGCGCTCTGGCTCAGCGACAGCGCCTCCATCAGGTACGGCATGGCCCGCTCCGCCCGCCCCATCCTGCGCAGGCTGTCGCCCAGCCCGCTGAGCCCGCGGTTGCCGCCCACCGGATCGCCCACCTCCCGGTACAGCATGACGGCCAGCAGGAAGTGGTCGGCGGCCACCGCGTACTCGCCCGAGCGGTGGTGGACGAAGCCGAGGTGGGTCAGCGTCTTGGCCTGCCCGACCGGGTCGCCGTTCCAGCAGTCGAGCACCAGCGCCTGGTGGTGCAGCGCGATCGCGCCCTCCCGGTCGTCCGACAGCCAGTAGGCCACGCCGAGGTTCTTGAGCGTCTCGGCCTCGCCCTCGCGGTCGCCCAGGGCCTGCACCGCGTCCAGGGCCAGCCGGTGGGTGTGGATCCAGTCCCGGGTGTCGCCGCGCAGCAGGAAGAAGTGCCACAGCGAGCGGGCGAGCTGCCAGGTCTGCACGAGCAGGCCGCCCGCGGCGGCGCACTCGACCGCGGCGATCAGGTTGGGCAGCTCGCGTTCGAGCCAGGCGACCGCCTCCCGGCGGTCGGCCAGGCGCACGGCGGGGGCGGCGGCCGGGTTCGTGCCCGAGGGCGGGTTGGGGCGCCTGCTGGGCTCGATCAGCTCGGCGGCGTGGTCGGCGACGCGCAGGTAGTGCTCGACGATGCGGCCCAGCGCCTCCTGCCGCTGCTCCTCGGGCTCCTGCTCGGTCAGCACCGCCCGCGCGTAGTCGCGGACCAGGTCGTGGAAGCGGTAGCGGTCGGCCGACGGGCGCTGCAGCAGGTGTGCCTGGATGAGCTGTTCCAGCACGGCCTCGGCGTCCTCGACCGGCTGGCCGGTCAGCGCGGCGGCGCCGGCCAGGTCCACGTCCACGCCGGGGATCAGGCCCAGCAGGCGGAACATCCGCCGGGCGGGCCCGGCCAGCTTGCCGTAGGAGGTGGCGAAGGCGGCGATGACGCTGCGGCTGCCCGCGTGCAGCTCGGCCAGGCGGCGGTGCTCCTGGCGCAGCTTGTCGTTGAGGTGGCCGGGCGTCCACGACAGGCGGTGGCGCAGCCGGGCGGTGGCGATCCTGATGGCGAGGGGGAGGTAGCCGCACAGCCGTACCGTCTCCTCGGCGTCGCCGAGGTCGGCGGGCGGCCCCGCGTCGGCGATCTTCATGAACATGGCCAGGGCGTCCTCGGCGCTCAGCTCCGCGAGCGTGATCGTGCCCGTGCCGTCCAGGTCCACCAGCCGGGCCCGGCTGGTGATCATCATGAGGGACGGCGTGGCCCCGGGTAACAGCGGGAGCACCTGCTCGGCGTCCACCGCGTTGTCCAGGACGATCAGCATGCGCCGCCTGGCCAGGGCCGAACGCCACAGCGAGGCACGCCGCCCCGGCTCGGCCGGGATGCCCTCCTCCGGCACGCCCGCCGCCCCCAGCAGCGCCTTGAGCGCGTCCGCGGCCGGCATCGGCGCGACCCCCGCGGTGTGGCCGTGCAGGTCGAGGAAGATCCGGCCGTCCGGATAGCCCTCCTTGAGCTGGTGCGCCGCGTGCAGGACGAGCGTCGTCTTGCCCACGCCCGCCATCCCGTCCACGGTCCAGACGCCGCTGGGCGTGCCGCCCGCCTTGAGCAGCGTGCCCAGCTCCTCGGCCCGCCCGGTGAAGTCGGCGATGTCGCGCGGCAGGTCGTCGTGCGGCGCCTCCTCCGCCGCACCCTCCGCAGCGCTCCCCGATGCGCCGCCCGCAGCGCTCCCCGCAGTGGCCCCCGCCCCGCTGTCGTGCCCGCGCTCCGGCCTGCCCAGCGGTACGGCCAGCGCCAGCCGCCACACCCCGCGCAGGATCTCCGCCTCCTGCCGGTCGGCCCCCAGCGCGGCGGCCAGCCGGTCGACCAGCGCCGCGTCCTGCGGCAACTGCTTGCCGGTACAGAACCGGTGCACCGTCGAATGGCTCAGCTCCAGCCTGCGGCCCAGCGCCTGATAGCTGCGACCGGACCGCTTTTTCCATGACTGCAGTAACAACGCGAATTGTTGGCGTGCCGCAGATTCCGGCATCCGTCCCCCCGTCATGACGGCCTCCGTCATTTCCCACCATGCCATCCGGCGGATGACGGCGCGGCGCGACGAACCGGGGCAAATGCGCAGCTCATCCCGCCCCGATTTCTCATCGCATCTCATTTCCCTGGTGAGACGGGCAAGACCGACGCAGTGTCGGACCCGTGAGCGTCATAACGACTTCGTGGGAATCGCTCGCGCCGCCGCTGGTGCTGGCGGCGCGGCTCGTCCTGGCCCTGTTGTTCGGCGTCGCGGGGGTGGGCAAGGTCGTCAGGCCGGGCTCGGCCGCCCGCGCGGCGGTGCAGTTCCGGGTGATGCGCAAGGAGAGCGCCGCGTTCGCCGTCGGGCTCGGCGCGGTGGAACTGCTCACCGCGGCCGCGCTGCTGGGGCCGCCGCCGCTGGCCACGGCGGGCTGCGCGATGGCCGGGCTGCTGTCGCTGAGCTTCATCGCGATCTCGGTGCCGGCGCTCGCCCGCGGCGACCGGTTCGCCTGCGGGTGCCTGTTCGGGCAGGCGCACCTGTCCTGGGTGACGCCGGTGCGCGCGGCGGCGATGGCGGCCGGCGCGCTGGCCGCGCTGGTGGTGTACCTGACCGGGGCGCCCGCCGTGAACGCGGGGGCGGTGGCGGACGCGATCGGTCTGACAGTCCTGGTGATCGGCCTGCCCGCGGCCTTCGGGACCTACCTGACCGTCCAGGCGGCACACCGCGAAAGGAGACGGGCATGACCACGATCCTCGTCTACGGGGCGCTGGTGTGGCTGACGGTGCTGACGTTGCTGCTGGCCCGCATGTTGCGGCTGATGACCGGGATCGAGGCGCTCGCGCCGGACCGTCCCGCCCCGGTCCGGGAACCGGAGCCCGAGCGCAGCGCCGTCCTCGACAGCGGAACACGAAAGGAGGTGAGCTGAAATGCGGGTCTACGAACGTCCGGAAATCACGCTGGAAGGCGGATTCACGGCCCTCACGAACGCCGGCTGCGGCTGTGTCTGGGAATGGCTTACCGACCGTCTCGACTGGTAGCGGACAACCCCTTGGAGGTGAATGACATGCGCGTTTACGAACGCCCGGAGATCACGTTCGCCGGCGACTTCCACACCCTGACCAACGGCGGCTGCGGCGGCCCCCACTGGGAGTGGATCTACCCGAACTACTGCCGTTAACCGCCCATGAGGTACGGCAGGCGGCACCCACACCGCCTGCCGTACCGCGCAGGAGGGGAGAACGACCTTGTCCGCGACAGAAGACCCATGGTTCACCGTCCTGCCCGACCGGGAGGAGAGCACGGCCGTGGCCCGGCGCATCCTCGACCGCCACGAGGGCGCGCGCGAGGTGAGCCACCCCTCGGGACGGCCGTGGCTCATCGGCCGGTGGCCGCCCGGCACGCTCACCGTACGCAGAGGCCCCGGCAGGGCGGTGGCGCTGTTCGGCGAGCATGGGACGAGCGAGCACACGGCGAGCGAGGGGCGTGAGCACGACCTGTCGGCCTCCCTCCCCGGCAGCGCGTACCTGCTGGTCTCCGAGGGCGGAAGGGTCCGGGTGCGCGGCACCGCCTCGGGGCTGCGCAGGGTCTACACCTGCCGGGTGGACGGGACGACCGTGGCCGGGAACCGGGCCCTGGTGCTGGCCGGGCTGACCGGCGCCGCGCCGAACCCGGCCAGGCTCGCCACCCGGCTCCTGTTCGCCCACCCGCCGTGGCCGCTCAACTGGCTGCCGGTCTGGGACGGCGTCGAGTCCGTGCCGCCCGGCCACGACGCCGTCCTGGACGAGCGCGGCGGGCTCACGACGGCCCGCTGGTGGCGCCTGCCCGAGCTGCTGGAGCGCGAGGAGGCCGTCGCGGCGCTCAGAACCGCGCTCGGCGAGGCCGTCGCCCTGCGCGCGGGCCCCGGCCGCACGGTGGTCGCGCACCTGAGCGGCATGGACTCCTCCTCGATCTGCTCCCTGGCCGCCCGCACCGGCGCCGGCGTCGTCGCCCTGACCGCCGCCCAGCCCGACCCCATGGACGAGGACGTGCTCTGGGCGGAACGCACCGTCGCCGCGCTGGCCGCCGGGGGACACCCGGTGCGGCACGAGATCATCTCCGCGGGGGAGTGCCCGCTGGTCTACCACGACATGCTCGGCGCCCGTGAGCGCTTCGACGCGCCGTTCCTGCTCCTGCACCACCGCAGCCGCCTCATGCACATCCTGCGGCGCGGCCAGGCGTACGGGCCCGCCGTCCACCTGGCCGGGCTGGGCGGGGACGAGGCCGCCACGATGCTGCCCACCTGGCTGCCCACGCTGATCAGGCAGGCGCCGCTCACCGGGATGCGCCACCTGCTGACGGCCTCGGCCAAGAACCGCTGGCCGCTGCGGCACACGCTGCGGCACCTGGTGACCGGCAGGGCGTACGACGCGTGGATGCGGGCCGCCGCCGATCGCCTCGGCTGCGACGGGAACGGCGTGGACGGGCCGGCGCTCGGCTGGGACCTGCCGCCGACCATGCCCGCGTGGGCGACGCCGTACGCGGTCGAACTGGCCGCCGGCGAACTGCGCGCCGCCGCCGAGCGCCATCCGCCGCTGGCCGCAGGGCGCGGCGCGCACCACAACCTCGCCGCCGTCCACGGCGGCTGCCAGATGGTCGGCGACTTCCAGCAGATCGCCGCCGCCCAGGGCATCACCCTGTCGGCGCCCTTCTTCGACGACCGCGTCGTCGAGGCGGCGCTGGCCGCCCGGCCCGCCGACCGCTACGACCCGGCCAGGTACAAGCCGGTGCTGGCCGACGCCATGCGCGGCATCGTGCCGGCGGCGACGCTGGGCCGTACCACGAAGTCGGAGACCTCCGCCAGCGCGGTCATGGGCAGCAGGGCGCACCGCGACCAGATCATGGCACTCGCCGAGGACAGCCTGCTGGGCGAGCTCGGCCTCATCGACCAGGACCTCTTCCGCGCCACCTGCCGCGGGCCGATCGACGTGCTCACCCAGCACCGCCGCATCGAGCCCACGCTGGCGTGCGAGATGTGGCTGCGCACCGTGAAGGAGGACGAGCGTGTACGCGCTGGCGCCTGACATCTCCGCCGTCGACACCGAGTACGGCATCGCCCTGCTCCACGAGGTCCGCGGCCAGTACTGGAGCCTCAACCCCACCGGGGCCGTCGTGCTGCGCTCCGCCCTGGAGTCGGGCGACCCCGGGCACGCCGTGGACCGGCTCGTGGCCGCCTTCGACGTGGACGGCGGCGAGGCCGCCCAGGACGTCGCCTCCCTCATGAACAGCCTCCTGAGCATGGGCATCCTCGTACGGAGGCCGGCATGAGCGTCGACCCCACGATGCCGCTGGCGCCGCGGGCGTACCCGCCGCCGGAGCGCTGGCGCGCCCGCCTTGCCGTCCTGGCGGCGAAGATCCTGGCCAGGCGCTCGCCGAGCACGATCGTCAAGGTGCTGAACCGGGTGAGCGCGGGCAGCCGCCCGGCCACCTACGCCGAGGCCAGCCGGGCCCGCGAGGTGGTCACCCGCACCAGCCGGGCGTGCGCGAGCCCGAAGGGCTGCCTGCCGCGCTCGATCGCGACCGCGCTGCTGTGCAGGTCGCGGGGGAGCTGGCCGGTCTGGTGCGCGGGCGTGCGGGTGCTGCCCCCGTTCGGCGCGCACGCCTGGGTCCTGGCCGAGGGGCTGCCCGTCGACGAGCCCGCCCCGCCCGGCTACCACCGCGTCCTGCTGCGGGTCCCACGGGAGGCCACGCCATGACCGAACTGCCGGAGATCCCGATGCCCCGCGGCTGCCCCTACCACCCGCCGCCCGGCTACGACCGCCTGCGCGAGCACGGCCCGCTGGCCCCCGCCGTCCTGCGCGACGGCAGCCGGGTCTGGACCGTCACCGGCTACGAGCAGGCCCGCGCCCTGCTGGCCGACCCCCGGCTGTCGTCCGACCCCCTGCGCCCCGGCCACCCCCACCTGGCCGCGGAGAAGGGCGCGCCGCCGCCCGACCCGGAGCGCAAGCGGCAGGCGCTGAGCTTCGTCGAGATGGACGACCCCCTGCACGGCGAGCACCGCAGGACGGTCATCACCCACTTCAGCCTGCGCCGGGTCCGCGAGCTGCGCCCGCACCTGCGCGCGCTGGCCGACGGCCTGATCACCACGATGATCGACGAGGGCCCGCCCGCCGACCTGGTCAGCGCCCTGGCCGCGCCGCTGCCCGCGCTGACGCTCTGCGCGGTGCTCGGCGTGCCGGAGGAGGACCGGGAGCTGTTCACCGGCCACCTGCGCTGGCCCACGCTGCTCGACCCGGCCACGGGCCCGCCGTTCCGCGTGGTCTACGACCTCCTGGCCAGGCTCCTGCGCGACAAGGCGGAGCGTCCCGGCGACGACGTGCTCTCCGCCCTCGCCCGCCGGGTCGCCGACGGGACGCTGAGCGAACGGCAGGCGCGCGAGACCGCCGCCATGCTGGTCGTCGCCGGGCACGAGACCACCGCCAACACCCTCGCCCTGAGCGTGCTCACGCTCCTGACCAGGCCGGGCGGCCTCAAGGCGCTCGGCGCTCAGCCCGTCGAGCGGGCCGTCGACGAACTGCTGCGCTATGTGACCGTCGCCGACCCCCTGCCGAGGGTCGCCACCGCCGACATCCCGCTCGGCGACCACCTGATCAGGCAGGGCGACGGCGTGGTGGTGCTGCTGGCCGCCGCCAACCGCGACGAAGCCGCCTTCCCCGGCGACCTAGACCTGGACCGCCGCGCCGCCCGACACCTGGCCTTCGGCCACGGCCCGCACCAGTGCCTCGGCAACAACCTGGCCAGAGCAGAGCTGGAGGCCGCCCTCACCGCGCTGCTCGACCGCCTGCCCACGCTGCGCCTGAGCGTCGCGCCGGACAGCCTGCCGGTCAAACCCGCCCTGTCGCTGCAGGGCGTGACCCGCCTGCCCGTCACCTGGGGCCCGTGATGGCCGCCTGGCGCACCCTGCTGGCCCAGGTACGCCCGCACCGCACCCGGATCCTGGCCGGCGGCCTGCTCGGCCTGGCCGGCGGCGCCGCCGGGCTGATCCAGCCCGTGGCGGCCAAGATGGTCACCGAGGACCTCCTGGCGGGAACCCCGGTGCTGGCCACGCTCGTCCTGCTCACCTCGCTGCTCGTCGCCGGCGCCGTGCTGTCGGCCTGTGGCCGCTACGTCCTGGAGGTCGCCGGCGAGAACGTCGTGCGCGCCGCCCGCGACCGGCTCACCGAGCGGATCTTCCGCCTGCGCCTGGCCGACTTCGACCGGCTCGAACCCGGCGACCTCATGTCCAGGCTCACCTCCGACATCACGCTGCTGCGCTCGGCGACCACCAGCGCGATCGTCAGCGGGGCCACCGGCCTGGTCCTCGGCGTCGGCGCGATCACGCTCATGGCCACCACCGACCTGGTGCTGCTCGGCGCCACCGCCGCCGTCCTGGCGCTCACGCTGGCCGGGATGGCGCTGGTCATGCCGCGCGTCTCGGCCGCCGCCCACCGCACCCAGACCGCCGTCGGGCTGCTCGGCGCGATCGTGGAGCGCGTGCTCGGCGCCTACCGGACCGTCAAGGCCAGCGGCGCCGAGCGCCGCGAGAGCGCCCGCGCCGCCGCGGCCTCCGGTACGGCGTGGCGGCACGCGATCACCGCCGCCCGCTGGCAGTCGGCCACCGGCGTGGCCGGGACCCTCTCGACCCAGGTCACCTTCCTCGTGGTCCTCGGCCTCGGCGGCCTGCGGGTGAGCCAGGGCACGCTCTCGCTGCCCTCGCTGATCATGTTCCTGTTCTGCCTCATGTACCTGTCCGGCCCGATCGGGCAGGTCATGTCCGCGCTCGGGCAGGTGCAGGTGGGGCTGGCCGCGGTCCGCCGCCTCCAGGAGGTCGACCGCCTGCCCGCCGAGCCGCTGGCCGAGCCCGCGGTCCGGAACGGCGGCGGGGCCTCGGTCGGCTTCCGCGGCGTGCGGTTCGGGTACGGCGGCGCCGCCGTACTCAAGGACGTGGACATCACCGTCGCGGCCAGGACCATGACCGCGGTCGTGGGACCGTCGGGAGCGGGCAAGAGCACGCTGTTCGCGCTGCTGGAGCGCTTCTACGACGCCGAGGAAGGCGCCGTCGAGGTGGACGGGCGGGACGTGCGCGACTGGCCGCTGGCCGACCTGCGCGCCGCCATCGGCTACGTCGAACAGGACGCGCCCATCCTCGCCGGGACACTGCGCGACAACCTGCGCTACGCCGCGCCCGACGCCGGCGACGAGGAGATCCGCGAGGTGCTGGCACGCGCCAGGCTCACGCCTCTGCTCGACCAGTTGCCGCTGGGGCTCGACACGCCGATCGGCCACCGGGGCACGACGCTGTCCGGCGGGCAGCGCCAGCGCGTGGCCGTCGCCCGCGCGCTGCTGCGCCGTCCGCGGCTGCTGCTGCTCGACGAGATCACCTCCCAGCTCGACGCCGCCTCCGAGCTGGCCCTGCGCCAGGCGGTCGAGGACATTGCCGCCACCACCACCGTCATCGTCATCGCCCACCGGCTGTCCACGGTGGTCAACGCCGACGCCATCATCGTCCTGGAGGAGGGCAGAGTGCGCGCCGTGGGAACGCACCGGGAACTGCTCGCGGCCGACGGCCTCTACCGCGACCTCGCGGCAGGCCAGCTCCTGCCCGCCTCGGGCCCATGAGCGGCCGGATCTACGTGGCCAGCCCGGACACCTCGTCCGTGGCCGTTCTCGACGCCCGCACCCTGCAACACGTGGCGAGCGTCGGCGCGGGGGAGCGGCCGTACGCGCCGGCGCTCGTGGGCGAGCGGCTGTACGTCACCGACTTCGCCGGGCGGAGCGTCACCGTCGTCGGCACCGCCACTCTGGCGGTCGTGGACCGCATCCCCGTCGGCGACCACCCGGGCGGCATCGTCGCCGACCCCGAGGCCCGCCACGCCTACGTCACCAACTACCAGAGCAGCGACGTGTCGGTGATCGACCTGCGCCGCGACACCGTGACCCGCACGATCACGGTCGGCCGCAACGCCGCCGCCCCCGCGCTGTCGGGCGGGCGGCTGTACGTGACCAACTTCGAGAGCCACGACCTGTCGGTGATCGACACCGCCGCGGGCGAGGTGGTCGCCACGCTCCCCGTCGGCCCGCACCCCAACGGCGTCGCCGTGACCCGCGACGGCGCCCACGTCTACGTCACCACCACCGGCGCCAACCTGCCCGGCCAGGACAACGACGTTTTGGTCCTGGACGCGGCCACCCACGAGGAGGTCGCCACCGTCGGCGTCGAGTCCGGCCCCTACGGCATCGCCGCCTCGCCCGGCCACGACCGGGTCTACGTCACCCACTACTACAGCAGGAGCGTCCTCGGCATCGACACCGCGACCAGGCGGATCGTCTCCAGGTCCGAGGTCGGCGAGAGCCCGGAGGCGGTCACCCTGTCCCCGGACGGAACGCTCCTGTACGTGTGCAGCACCCGCGCCCACCTGGTCTCGGCCATCGACACCGCCACCGGCCGGATCGTGGCCACGGCCCCGGTGCGCCGCCCCGCAGGGGTGGCCGCCTAGCCTTGGGCGGTCACCGCTGCTGGATGTTGGTCGCGCCGTCGCCGGTCGAGATGATCCCGCTGTTGTCGCCGGTGACGACGACGGACCGCTCGCCGTTGGGCGTGGTGGCTTCGGTGCCGGGCGTGGTGGCTGGAGCCGCGGGGGGCCGGGTCAGCCAGTAGGCGACCAGCGCGGCGGCCGTGGCCACCGCGAGGGCGACGCCGGTCCACACCCAGCTCCACCCGTCGTCGGTGAGCACCTGGTTGGAAGCCACCGCGGCCCCCACCCCGAGCGGCACCGACAGCAGCAGCAGGACCCGCCTGCCCGTCACCCGTGGCCGTGCGCGTACGCCCATGCCCGCATCCTAACCGGCCTCCAGCCGCTTCAACCGGCGCCGGATCCGTTCGGCCGCGCCGACCAGGCGGAGGATCCTCCTGGTCGCCGGGTCGTCGTGCAGCGCGAGCGCGCTCACGTACCGGGCGATCGTCAGGCCGATCTCGCGGGTGGTCTGGTCGCCGGGCCCCCGGGTCTCCTCCAGGCCGGTGAGGACGGAGAACCAGAGGGAGAGCACCAGGACCGTGTGACCGGCCCGCCACCTGATGTCGGAGCCCAGGTACGCCTCGGCCAGATCCCACTTGGCCTGCAGGGTGAGGGAGTGGTTGGCGCCGAGGGCGCGTTCGGCGTCCGTGGCGAGCCGCCGGTAGTGGTCGAAAGCCCGGCGGTACTCGTCGTGCCGGACGTAGAGCCCGCCGAGCTCCAACCGGGTCTCCAGGGTGTCGAGCGCGCCGGGACCGAGCACCCGCTCCTTGTCCGCGACCAGCCGCTCGAACGCGCCGATCGTGACCTCCAGAGGTTCGAGCGGCTGGCGCAGCAGGGCCAGGGTCGTCCGCAGCGACAGCAGGGCCGGGTGTCCTGACCCCTCGTGCGCGGCGATCGTCCGTTCGGCGAAGGCCACGGCCTCCCGCCGCGACCCGGTGCGCACCAGGTGGGCGGCGTGGATCCAGGCGAGGTCGGCCGAGGTGTCGTCGAGTTCGGCGAGGCCGCCCGCCGCGACGTAGGCGGCGACGTGCGGCGCCAGCCGCGCCGCCGGTTCCGGCCCGTCCTTCCACGCGCCGCGCAGAGCCAGCCCCGCCAGCCGCCGGGACTCGGGCGTCCTGCTCACCGCCTGGACCAGCCGGTGCAGGGAGAGCGCGCCCTCGGTCAGGTTGACCAGCCCGTACGCGGCCAGGTGCCCGGCGGCGGCGCCGTCCTCCGGGAGCAGGCCGAGCGGGACGTCGTCCGAGGCGAGCCACCCCAGGATGCCCAGCGTCCGGCCCGGCAGCGGCCCGTGCCGGGCGGCGATCCCGTCCAGCGTGACCCGCCAGGTCCGCGCGACGGTCCGGTCGAGGTCCCCGCCCTCGTGCGTCCAGTCCAGGATCGTGCCGTCGGCGGAAAGTCGTTCCAGATACGTCCGCGCCGTGATCCGGTTCTGGGTGAGGTAGTGCGCGGCCATCTCGATCGCGAGCGGCAGCCCGCCGAGCGCCGCGCACAGCTCCTCGCCGCCGTCGAGCAGCCCGCGATCGCCCACGCGCCGCTCCAGCATGTCTACGGCCTCGCCCGCCGACAGCACCCCCAGCCGGACGGGCACCGCGATGCCCTCCCACCCGGCGCCCTGCCTGCTGGTCACCAGGAACCGCCCGCCGGGCAGCGAGCCGATCAGCTCGGCGACCTCGGCCGGCCTGGCCACGTTGTCGAGGATCAGCAGCCATCCCTTGTGGCCGGCCAGCCACTGCTTGGCCCACTCCACGGGCCGCTCCGGCGCGCCGGCCGGGTAGAGCCGCAGGGCCAGCGCCTCCAGCCCGAGGTCGATCTGGGCGGGATCCCCGGCGTCGATCCACCAGACGGGGTTGTGCCTGCGGCCGCGGGCGTACTGCGCGGCCAGCGTGGACTTCCCGATCCCGCCCAGCCCCGTGAGCACCTGCGCCATCGCGCCGGAGCGCCGCCCGAGCGCCTTGACCAGCCCCGCCAGCTCCCTGTCCCGCCCCACGAACAGCGGACCGGCCGCGGCCGGCGAACGCAATCGCACCAGAGGCGACGGACTGCGCACCGTGGCGGCAGGGACCGGGGGAGCGGCCTGGACGACCGGCTGGATGATGTTGACCGCGTCCTTGCCGGTGGACAGGATGCCGCTGTTGCGCAGGACCCAGATCTTGTCCCCCATCGCCCCTCCCTCCAGCGCATTGTCGCGCCCCCGCACGGCGCCGCGCCAGGGGATCAGGGCTTGCCGATGAACCGTTCGCCGGCGGCCTCCATGCGCTCGATCTCGGTGCGGAAGAAGCGGGCGAGCTCGGCGCAGGCGGCCGGGTCGACCGGGCCGCCCTCGCGTTTGGGCAGGTCCGGGTAGGGGCTGCCGATGACGAAGATGTTCTCGTCGTTGTAGTTGTTGGCCGGAGCGGTGTAGTTGAAGGACCCGGCGACGACCACAGCCTCGTCGATGACCATGAGCTTGTGGTGCAGCTTTCCGAAGGCGGCCGAGCGCTTGGGGAAGTACAGCTCGATGTGGGCGCGGTCGAGGTCGTGGGTGGCGGCCCAGGTCTGGGCGCCCTGGCCGGGGTCCATGACGCCGGTGACCGTGCGCTTGGCCGCGGCCAGCGCGATCATGGCGTCGTCGATGCCGGAGGAGCCGGAGAAGGTGAAGATCGCGAAGTCGACCCGCCTGGCCGCCTTGAGCATCTGCTTCATGATCTCCAGCTCGGGCGCGTGGTCGGGCGCGAACAGGATCTTGACCGGCACGCCGTTGAGGTTGAAGGCCATGGGGACCTTGCCGTGGGCGCCGCGGCCGAACTGGCCCGCGCGCATCTGGGCGAACTCGGTGGTGTACTCGCGGCAGACGCGGGCGTCGTTGAAGACCACGATGTGGTTGAGGTTGCGGTGGCAGTCGGTGTCGGTGAAGTTCGCCGAGCCGGACAGGATGGCCGAGCCGGGCATCGGGCGTTCGCGGAAGTCGCGGATGATGAACTTCTGGTGGAAGATCGCCGGGTTGTAGTCGGCCTTGACGTCGACGTTGCAGCGCAGCAGCGCGGCGAGGATCTTCCGGTTGGGCTCCAGGCTCTTGGCGCCGCTCTCCTGGCCCCACTGCACGCGGTGACGGGCGGCGGCCTCGTCCTCACCGGCCTTCGGGGTGACGCTCGGGAGCTTGGCGGAGATCAGGTAGTCCTGTTCCAGGACCATGCGCACGTCCACGCCGCGGAAGCGGGCGTCGAGGATGGCCTGGGCGATGGGCTCGGAGTCGAGCTCCTGGACGGCGATGTCGAGGTACCGCTTGGCGCCGCCGATGAAATCGATGATCACCTGCTCGAGGTCGTCGGCGGCGCCCAGTTCG
This sequence comes from Nonomuraea sp. NPDC050790, assembly GCF_044456745.1. NCBI lineage: Bacteria > Bacillati > Actinomycetota > Actinomycetes > Streptosporangiales > Streptosporangiaceae > Nonomuraea > Nonomuraea sp. NPDC050790. The sequence continues at coordinate 1,028,259 of NZ_JBITGF010000001.1, forward strand.
GTGGGGCCGACAAATGCCTCGATCTTGCCTCCGGCAAAGACGGTCATGTCGTAATTATCACACTACAGAGGGTGGACAGTTCGGCACCCTGGGGTGACGGCCCGCCGTACCGGACATGACGGTCTTGCGGCGGCAAGCGGAACGGCCCGGCACCCCGCGCGGGGTGCCGGGCCGTTCCGGTCGGGTCAGCTCGCCCAGTCCAGGAGCGGGCGCGTGTTGCTCGGGTGGCGGAGCTTGGAGAGCGACTCCTTCTCGAGCTGGCGGATCCGCTCGCGGGTCAGGCCGAGGTGCTTGCCGATCTCGTCCAGGGTGTGCGGCTTGCCGTCCACCAGGCCGAACCGCAGCGCCATGATCTTGGACTCGCGCGGCGAGAGGTTGTCGAGCACGCCGCGGAGCTGGTCGCCCAGCAACTGGCGGTCGACGATCTCGGAGGCCTCGGGCGAGTCGACGTCCTCGATGAGGTCGCCGATCGTGGTCTCGCCGTCCTCGCCGATCGTGGCGTTCAGGGAGATGGGCTGGCGGCTGGTGCGCAGCAGGTCCTCGATCTGGTCGGGGGTCTTGTCCAGCTCGACGGCCAGTTCCTCCGGCGTGGGCTCGCGGCCGAGGCGCTGGTGCATGTCGCGCTCGATCCGCGACAGCTTCGACAGCATCTCCAGCACGTGAACCGGCAGCCGGATCGTGCGGGCGGAGTCGGCGAAGCCACGCTGGATGGCCTGCCTGATCCACCACATGGCGTAGGTGGAGAACTTGAAGCCCTTGGTGTAGTCGAACTTCTCCACGGCGCGGATCAGCCCGAGGTTGCCCTCCTGGACCACGTCCAGCAGCGACATGCCGCGGTCGGTGTACTTCTTGGCCACCGACACCACCAGCCGCAGGTTCGCCTCCAGCATGTGGTCCTTGGCCTGCCGGCCGTCCTCGATGACCAGTTCCAGGTCCTCGCGCACCGCCGCGGGGCAGTTCTGGTCGCTGTCGAGCTTGTACTCGGCGTACAGGCCGGCCTCGATCCGCCTGGCCAGCTCGACCTCCTCGGCGGCGGTCAGCAGCGTGCGGCGGCCGATCGACTTGAGGTAGGTGTGCACCGAGTCGCCCATGACGGACTGGTTGTCGTCGAGGTCGAGCGGCTCCTGCTCCAGCTCGGCGTCCTCGGCGGACATGGTCGGCTCGTCCGGCTCGTCCTCGGCGGACGCCTGCTCGGGCACGGCCTGCTCGGCGGCCTTCGGCGCGGCGGCCGTCTTCGCGGCGGCGCCCTTCTTGGCGGTGGTCTTCCTGGTGGTGGTCTTCTTGCCGGCCTTGGGCGCGGCGGCGGACTTGGCCAGGGCGGGCTCGTTCTCCGCGGCCAGGCTCACCCCGGCCTCGGTCAGCTCGCGCAGGATGGAACGGCCCTCCGAGGGGCTGATGCCGGCGAGTGCGAACGCGTCGCGTAGTTCCGAAAGAGAAAGGTGACCCTGAGCTCGCCCTCGGTCAAGGAGCTGGTCGAGGGTCGCGGGCGGGGTCGCCACGGCGGTTCTGGGCATGAGGACACCTCCTCCATACGGAGTCGAAGCGATCAGGCAGTTGTGGTGGGGCGGTGTGGCCGCTCGACGCACCAGTATCAATAACGTCATTCGCCGTCATTTGTTCCCGGACCGGGTAAAAAAGGGTGGACCGCCGAGAATGCGATCCACCCCACACCCTGCGGGAATTCACTCCGCCAGTTCGAACTCTCCTGGCTTCAGCTCGACCTCGGGCATCGGCATCGGCTCGGCTCCCTCCATGCGCTCCCCGGTCCAGTGCTCCAGGACCTTGGAGGGGTCGGGATTGATGTCGTGGGAGACGACGATGCCGTCGGTCGGGGTGGGCGTGGGCGCCGGGGTGATCTTCTTGACCTCCGCCGATGTCTCGTCCCGGGCCTGGTCGGCCCGGCCCGCCGAGGCGGCTGCCGCGACTGTGGCGCCACCGACGAGGATCACGCCGACGACCGCCGCGGACGCCCACATCTTGCGGGTCTGGTTCATGAAGCGCTCCCTCTTTCTCTCGCCACCTATGACGCAGCAGGGCCGCGTCAGGTTCCGGCCCGCAACAGGGCGAGATCGGTTTTTCCATTCGGCAGTAGTGGCAATCGGGGGAGAAGCCGCAGCTCACGCGGGGCGGCGTAGGCCGGCAGCCGGTCTTTGGCATAGGCGCGGAGCTGGTCGAGGGTGGGCGGGCGCGCGGGGTCGGCGGGCACGACGACGGCGACCACGCGCTCGCCCCACTCCGGATCGGGGCCGCCGACGACCGCCACGTCGGCGACCTCGGGGTGCTCGCCGAGCACTCCGGCCACGACCCCGGCCACGACCTTCTCGCCGCCGGTGTTGATGACGTCGTCGGCCCGGCCGAGCACGCGCAGCCGCCCGCCGTTCAGCTCGCCGAGGTCGGAGGTGACGAACCAGCCGTCCTCGAACGGCGCCGCGCCGAAGCGGTAGCCGGAGAACAGGACGGGACCGGCGATCCGTACCCGGCCGTCCCCTCCGATCTTGAGATCTACATTGTAAAGGGGGCGGCCGTCGTACACGCAGCCGCCGCTGGTCTCGCTCATCCCGTACGTCGTGACGATCCTGGCGCCGAGCGCCGCGGCCTCCTGCAGCAGGCCGGGCCGGGGGGCCGCGCCGCCGAGCAGGATCGAGCGGAACACCGACAGGTCCGCGCCCCGCTCGACCAGCCGGTGGAGCTGGGTCGGCACCAGCGACACGTGCTCGGCCCCGGCGCGCAGCACCGCCTCGGGGGAGAAGCCGTCGTGGATGATCGGCTCGCTGTCGGTGAGCACCGACCTGACCAGCACCTGCAGCCCGGACACGTGCGAGGGCGGCAGGCAGCACAGCCAGCGCTCGCCCTTGGCCGCCTTCAGGTGGCGCAGCGACGCCTCTGCCGATGCGCGCAGCGCCCCTCCGGTGAGCATGACGCCCTTGGGCACGCCGGTGCTGCCGCTGGTCGCGATCACCACCGCGACGTCGCCGGGCACGCCTTCTCCGCCGGCCTGCCGTACCCCGTCGAGATGGGTGGGGCGCAGGGCCGCGAGGGTCGCGCGCGCGTCGCCGGGCGGCAGGGGGAGCACGGCGGGGCCGTCGCCGGTCAGGGCGTCGCGAATCGCGGCGAACAGCCGGGGTCCAGGCGGCAGCGCGAGGGCGTGCAACGGTTTGCTCACCATGCTCGTAAGGTTAGTGGCGACAGTTCGGATATGAGTGCGGGGAGGGTCGTGGAGCGTTCTCCCGTCGTGTTCCGGGTCCCCATGCGCGAGCGTTTTCGCGGGCAGACCGTCAGGGAAGGCGTGCTCGTCCGCGGGTGCGCCGGCTGGGGGGAGTTCTCGCCGTTCCCCGAGTACGGGCCGCGCGAGTGCGCGCGCTGGCTCGCCTGCGCGCGCGAGGCCGCCGACGAGGGCTGGCCCGCGCCGGTGCGCGCGAGCGTCCCGGTGAACTCGACGGTTCCCGCCGTCGGCCCGGAAAGGGCCTTCGAGCTCGTACGGCAGGCCGGCTGCGCCACCGCCAAGGTCAAGGTGGCCGAGCGCGGCCAGAGCTTCGCCGAGGACCTGGCCAGGGTGGAGGCGGTCAGGGACGCCCTCGGCCCCTCGGGCGGGCTGCGCGTGGACGCCAACGGCGCCTGGAGCGTGGACGAGGCGGTGCGCCGGCTGAAGGAGCTGGCCCGCTTCGACCTGGAGTACGCCGAGCAGCCCTGCGCCACCCTCGACGAGCTGGCCCAGGTGCGCCGCCGGTGCGGGGTGCCGATCGCGGCCGACGAGTCGATCCGCAAGGCGGAGGATCCGCTCAGGGTGCGGGCCGCGGCGGCGGCCGACATCGCGGTGGTGAAGGTGCAGCCGCTCGGCGGGGTACGCAACGCGCTGCGCGTGGTGGAGGCGTGCGGGCTGCCCGCGGTGGTCTCCAGCGCGGTCGAGACGTCGGTGGGCCTGGCCGCGGGGCTGGCGCTGGCCGCCGCGCTGCCCGAGCTGCCCTATGCGTGTGGCCTGGGCACCATGACCCTCCTGTCCGGAGATGTCGTGAAAGACTCGCTGACGCCGGTGGACGGGCAGATAGCGGTCCGCCGCCCGAACGTGGATTTTTCGTATTTGTCGGAATTTGAGATTGAATCTCCCTCGTGGCTTCGCCGGATGCAGGAGGCTGCCTCGTGAACCCCGCCACCGCGCTGGCCTCCGTACTCGTCGACGAGCTGGTGCGCTGCGGGCTCACCGACGTCGTACTCGCGCCCGGCTCCCGCTCGGCTCCCCTCGCGCTGGCCCTGCACGCCGAGTCGCGGGTGCGCCTGCACGTGCGCATCGACGAGCGTTCCGCCTCCTTCCTCGCGCTGGGCCTGGCCAAGCGCTCCGCGCGGCCCGTCGCGCTGCTCTGCTCGTCGGGCACCGCCGCCGCCAACTTCCATCCCGCCGTGATCGAGGCCGGCGAGTCGGGCGTACCGCTGCTGGTCCTCACCGCCGACCGGCCGCCAGAACTGCGCGGCACCGGCGCCAACCAGACCATCGACCAGATCAAGCTGTACGGCTCCGCCGTCCGCTGGTTCGCCGAGGTGGGGGTGCCGGAGGAACGTCCTGGGCAGGTGGCGTACTGGCGGTCGCTGGCCTGCCGCGCCTACCAGCGCACGCTCGGCCCCGGCGACCCCGGCCCCGTCCATCTCAACGTCGCCTTCCGCGAGCCGCTCATCCCCGACGGCGACATGAACTGGTGCGAATCGCTCGACGGCGACGTCAACGGCCCGTGGGTGCGCACCCGGGTCGCCCCGCCGCCCGTGGCGCTGCACATCCCGCCGACCCGCCGCGGCGTCCTGGTCGTCGGGGACGGCGCCGCCAACGTGCGCCGCTACATCGCCGCCGCCGGGATGGCCGGATGGCCGGTGCTCTCGGAGCCCAACGGCGGCGGCCGCTACGGCGACCACGCGATCTCCACCTACCACTTCCTGCTCGGCACGCCCGAGTTCGCCGAGGCCCACCAGCCCGACGTGGTGGTGACGCTGGGCCGTCCAGGGCTGTCGCGCCCGCTTTTGACGTGGCTGAAGCGGGCGCAGGAGCACATCGTCGTGGCCCCCGACCTGGCCCGCTGGCCCGACCCGACCCGCTCGGCCACGCAGGTCGCGCAGGCGGTGGAGATCCCGGTCGCCTCGGGTGACGACACGTGGCTGCACTCCTGGCGGGCCGCCGACGCCGCCGCCCGCGCGGCGATCGACGGGCTCCTCGACTCCACCGGGCTCAGCGAGCCACGCCTGGCCCGCGACCTGGTGGACGCGCTGCCGAACGGGGCGCTGCTGTTCAGCGGGTCCTCGATGCCGATCAGGGACCTCGACCAGGCCATGCGGCCGAGGCGCGGGATCCGGGTGATGGCCAGCCGGGGCGCCTCCGGGATCGACGGGCTGGTCTCGACCGCGATGGGGGCGGCGCTCGGGCACAACGGGCCGTCGTTCGCGCTGCTGGGGGACCTGTCGTTCCTGCACGACCAGAACGGGCTGATCCTCGGGCCGCGCGAGCCCCGGCCTGACCTGTGCTTCGTGGTGGTCAACAACGACGGGGGCGGGATCTTCTCGCTGCTGCCGCAGGCGGCGGTGCGCGATCCGTTCGAGCGGGTCTTCGGGACGCCGCATGGGGTGGATCTGGGGTATGTGGCGGCGGCCAGCGGGACGCCGTACACGCTGGTCGGTGACATCTCGGAGCTGGGCAAGGCGTTGCGGGGGGAGGGGCCGCGGGTGGTGGAGGTGCGGACGGAGCGTGAGCCGAACGCGCTGGTCCACGCCCAGTTGCGGGAGGCCGCCCAGACGGCGATCCGGGCGGCACTCTGAGTCAGGCGCGCTGCGTGGCTAGTTTTGTGGCGCTTTATGGCGTTTTTGTGGTCAGGCGGGGGCCAGGTTGGTGCGGGCGGGTTCGGCTCGCCACAGGCCCAGGGCCAGCCAGGCCACTCCGGCGGCGGCGACCAGCAGGCCGAGCAGGTAGAGGGGCTCCGGGGCGACGTTCCTGAGGGAGCCGGGGATCATGCCCGCCGCGTACAGGAGGATGGCGCCGGTGGGCAGGCCGCCCGCGCGGACGGCGGCCACGGCGAAGGTGAGGACGCCCGCCATCAGCACCAGGGACGTCACCAGGAACGCCCGGCCGGTGCCGCCGGCGACCAGGGTGGCGACCGTGCTCCGGCCGAGGGCGGGGAAGACGAAGTGCAGGGTGTACTCGACGGCGAAGGCGCCGGCCAGGCCCGCGGCGTTGATCGTGAAGCCGATCAGGCCGAGGCGGCCGGCCGTACGGGAGATGAGGAAGTAGCAGCCGGTGATCGCGAACAGGCCGGCCAGCGGGGCCAGCGGCGCGATCGCGTGGGTGAGCGCCGTCTCGGGCAGGAACCCGGCGCGGCGGGCGGCGTTGAAGACCAGGACGAACGCGCACAGGAATCCGGCGGCCGCGGTGAGTCGGAACATGTCGGTTCACTCCGATTTTTCGGGGCTTTGTCGCTCGTATCATGAGCGCCCCGGGCGGTGCTGGAGGAGAGCCGCGGGCCTGCCGTAAGCAGCCCGAAAGAACCGCTCAGGACGGCGCCGGCAGCACCGTCATCTCGATGTCGTGCTCGGCCCACAGGACGAACCGCTCGACCGGCACCACCGGATGGCCCTCGACCGGGCGGAAGGCGAACCGCTTGAGCAGCACGGCCAGCACGAGCTTGGCCTCCAGCATGGCCAGCGACGCGCCCTCGCAGGCCCGCGGGCCGAAGCCGAACGGGATGTAGGCCAGCCTCGGCTTGCCCGCCATGCGCTCGGGCGTGAACCGGTCGGGGTCGAAGCGCTCTGGGTCCGGCCATACGCGGGGATTGAGGTGTACCGCCCAGATCGGGATGAACACCGTCGTACCCGCTGGGAGGTCGTAGCCGCCCAGGGTGAGGTCCTCGGTGGTCTCGCGGGCGCCGTAGGGGCCGGGCGGGTAGCGGCGCATCGACTCCTTGAGCGCCATCTCCAGCACCCGAAGGCCGCCCAGGTCCGCGAAACCGGGCACGTCCGGCACTTCGGCCAGCTCCGCGCGGATGCGCTCGGCCACCTCGGGGTGGGCGGCCAGCAGGTAGAGGGTCCAGGAAATCGCCACGCCGGTGGTGTGGTGGGCGGCGAGCATCATCGACAACACCGTGTCGCGCACCCGCGCCGGGCTCTCGCCCGCCTCTGCCAGCAACGTGATCAGATCCGGCCGGTCGGGCTGGCGCCGTCCGGCCAGCACCTGGTCGACCGCGCCGCGCAGGAACGCCAGTCCCTCCTGCGCGCCGCCTTCCCGGTACGGCGTGCCGTACAGCTTGCCCAGATACTCCGACAGGACCTCCTCGAAGGCGCCGACCACCCGCCTGGGCAGCTCGCCCTCGTCCATCTCCATGCCCAGCGCGTACTGGCAGACCATGCGCAGCGACAGCTCGCTGAGCTCCTTCTGCAGCGCGACCGGCCCCGAAGCGGCGGCCCAGCGATCGGCCAGTTCCTCGGTCATGCGGGCGAAGGAGGGGTAGTGCGCCTCGTGCGACCTGCGCCCGGACAGCGCCGAGAGCACCAGCCTGCGCCACGGCACGTGCTCCTCGGCCGGCATCACCTGAAGGTTGCCGGTCTCGAAGAGCGGCGCGAGGAACTCGAACAGCTTCTCGGGCCGCTTGTCCACCCGGGCGATCTGTTCCAGCAGTACCGGGTCGGCCACCGACACCAGGCGCGAGCCGGGCATCCGGAACTCCGCCACGTCGCCGTGGTCGCGATGCAGGGCGAGCTGGAAGGTGTGCAGGCCGCCCGCGGCGGCGATGTCGTCGAGGTTGTCACCCGCCGCGGACGGCGCCGGCCCCGGGATCACCATGCTCGCCACCCTCGCACACGCGCCGCTGCCCCGCCACCCTGTGGACAGGGTGCTGCGCTAGATCATCGGATCGGCGATACTTTGTCGCGTTCCAGCCGTTTTCGGGAGGTCGTATGTCGCTGTGGAAGAAGCTCGGTCTCGGCCTGCTGGGGGCGTTCGCGCTGCTCGTCGTGGCCCTCATCGTGGCGATCGTCGTGCCGGGCGGCTGGAAGATCTCGCTCGTCCTGGTCGGGGTGCCGGTGGTGGCGGTCTGGCTCTTCTGGCAGATCTCGGGCGAACACCACTCCTCCCGCCGCGACGACCCGCCCCCGCCACCCCCGGCCCGCCGCCGTCGTCCGGGAGACGAACACGCCGACCCTTGGCGGTAGGGGTGCGTTTCGCGGGAAACCTGGCGGTAGGACCACGTTTGGTGGATCCGTGGCTTTATGGCCTTGTTTCGCCTGGCGGTGGGATCGCGTTCGTCGGATGCGACGTAAGATCGGCGCCACTTCATCGGATCCGATGAACATTCGGCGGGCCTGAGGTCGCAGGATGCCCGCATGGCGGCTTCTCTGGTGATTCGCGGTGGCATGGTTCACGACGGCAGCGGCGGCCCGGCTCGCGTCGCCGATGTCCTGGTCGAAGGCGACCGGATCGTCGCCATCGGCCCCGAGGCGGGCGCCCACGAGGCTCCGGTGCTGGATGCCACCGGGCTGGTGGTCGCCCCCGGCTTCGTGAACGTGCTCAGCCACGCGTACTTCACCCTGGAGGAGGACGGTCGCGGCCTGTCCGACCTCTACCAGGGCGTCACCACCCAGATCTTCGGCGAAGGCGTGTCGATCGGACCCTTCACCCCCGCGATCAGAGCCGAGCTGGAGGCGAGCTTCGGCCCCGGCACGCCGCCGCTGGTGTGGGAGCGGCTGTCGGAGTTCCTGGCGCACCTGGAGCGCAAGGGCGTCGTCCAGAACGTGGCCAGCTTCGTCGGCGCGCACAACCTGCGGATGATCGGAGCGGGCTCGGAGGACCGGCCGATGAGCGCCACCGAGCTCTCCCTGGTACGCGGTGTCCTGGACGAGGAGATGGCCGACGGCGCCCTGGGCCTGGGATCGGCGCTCATCTACCCGCCTGGCTGCTTCGCGCCCACCGATGAGCTGGTGGCGCTGGGCGAGGTGGTGGCCCGGCATGACGGCATGTACATCTCGCACCTGCGCAGCGAGGGCGACCACTTCCTGGAGGCCGTCGCCGAACTGATCGAGATCGGCCGGCGGGCGGGCGTACGGGCGGAGATCTACCACCTCAAGGCAGCCGGCCGCGACAACTGGCGCAAAATGGCCCAGGTCATCGAACACGTCGAGGCCGCCAGAGCCGCCGGACAGCCGGTGACCGCCGACGTCTACCCCTACCTGGCCGGCCAGACCCAGCTCGCCGCCTCGATCCCGCCCCACTTCCACGAGGGCGGCCACGAGGCGCTGACGGCCCGGCTGGCCGACCCGGCCGAGCGAGCCCGCATCCGCGCGGCAGTGCGGAGCCCGTCGGAACGGTGGGAGAACATCTACCTGGCCTCAGGCGGCGCCGACGGCGTCATGCTCCTCCCCGACCCGAAGGGCCTTGCCGCGCGCTACCGAGGCCGGAGCCTCCTGGAGGCGGCGAAAGAACGCGGAACCGACCCTGTCGAGACGCTGCTGCAGTTGGTGGAGCAGGAGCCGGGCCTGCACGCCATGTACTTCATGATGGACGAGGACGTGCTCCGCACCGCCCTGCGTCGCCCGTGGGTCTCGGTCGGCTCCGACGCCGAGACCTTCGCCGCCGAACCTCCCTACACCGATGCCCCGACCCACCCTCGGGCGTACGGCACCTTCGCCCGCATATTGGGGCGATATGTGCGGGAGCAGGGCGTACTGCCCCTGGCCGAGGCGATACGCCGGATGACCAGCCTCCCCGCCACCAACCTGGGCCTGCGCGACCGCGGCCTGTTGAAGGCCGGCGCCTATGCCGACATCGTGGCCTTCGACCCCACCACCATCGGCGACCTGGCCACCTACGAGTCTCCACACCAGTACGCGCGAGGCGTCCGGCACGTGGTGGTCAACGGCCAGCCCGCATTGGCCGACGGGCAGCCGACGGGACGGTTGGCCGGACGCGCATTGAAGCGCGAAAGATCCTGACCGTGGTGCCCTGACAATCCCCGCAGATCCGGCAGATCCGGCAGATCCGGCAGATCCGGCAGATCCGGCAGATCCGGCAGGCCCGGGAGGTCCGGCAGGACTGGGCGCCGGGCAGGCAGGCTCAACCCGGGCAGGCGCGGCCGGTTCGCGGCTGGCGAGCGGCGATGTTCACCGGCGACAAGGGGCGATCCCTCCGCTCGACCAGCGCTAACAGGGGTGTCCTACCGGCGGCGTGGAGCGATCCCTCGCTCGACCAGCCCCCACACGGCGTCGAAAGCCTCCTCGATCCCCGGCCGCCCCCACTCCCCGGCGTAGACCGGATCGTGAAACCGGTTCATGGCGTCGAAAACGGCACGAGCGACAACCGGCGGATCATCCACGGAGACCTCGCCCCGCGCGATCCCATCCCGCAAGATCCGCTCGATCTGCCCGACCAGCCCCTGGATGTGTCGCTCAATAACCGCACTGGACTCACCGACCAGCACCATGTACGTCGCGAACAACTCAGGATCCTGCAACGCCTTGCCCCGCTTCGCCGCGAACAGCACCCCGAACCAGGTCCCCAGCCGAGGAACCGCCGGCCCCTCCGCCTCGACAGCCGCCACCAGCGAGGCGTGCGCCTGATCCAGCCACCGCTCGGTCACCGCCTCCCGAAGCGCCGCCTTACTGGGAAAGTGCCGATAAACACTCCCATGGCTAACCCCCAGCGCCCGCGCAACGTCGACCACCGTGGCCTTCCCAGGCCCATACCTCCGAAGCACATCCTCGGCCGCACCAAGAATCTGCTCCGGAGTCAACACACCCTCTGTCATATGACCAATTCTGTCAGCCCAACCGTGCCCTCACGCCCACCCCCGCCACACATCCGCCGCCCCCTCAATCTCACCACGACGAACATCTGCCCTCCCGTGGCCTCTGCCCTCCATCTGCGCTTCCGCCGTCTGTGCCCTCCCGCGTCGCGCCCGCGACCGACCTATCAGCACGCCCGCACTCACCAGCGACGCACGCGTGCACTCCTAACATTCACCCGCTCCGCCAGTTCGCCTCCCGACCAGGCCCCCTGAGCCGGAAGCGGTCCGCGGCGGGGTCCCGGGGCGGTCAGTGAGGGGTGCTCTCGCTGTCGAGGTGGGCCATTTGCTGTTCGGCGTAGCGCGCACCGGCGGCCGAGCCCTGAGGGACGGCGGCCTCGATGGCGGCCAGGTCGGCCGGGCTGAGGTCGAGGTCCAGAGCGCCCAGAGCCTCGGACAGGCGGTCGCGGCGGCGGGCGCCGACCAGCGGGACGATGTCGTCACCTTGGGCCAGCACCCAGGCGATGGCCAACTGGGCCACCGTGGCGCCCTTGGAGTCGGCGACCTCGCCCAGGGCGGCAGTCAGTGCCAGGTTGTGGGCAAGGTTGTCGTCGGAGAACCGGGGGCTCACCGCCCGAAAGTCCCCCGACGCCAGCCGACGGTCCTTGTCCCAGTGCCCGCTGAGCAAGCCTCGCGACAGCACCCCGTACGCGGTCACCCCCACCCCGAGCTCCCGGCAGACCGGCAGGATCCCGCTCTCGATCCCCCGGGACAGCAGCGAATACTCGATCTGCAGATCCACGATCGGATGCACCGCGTGAGCCCGCCGGATCGTGTCCACCCCAGCCTCGGACAGCCCCACATGCCGCACATGTCCCTTGGTGACCTCGTCCGCGATGGCGCCGATGGTCTCCTCGATGGGCACCGCCGGATCAACCCGCGCGATCCGATACACATCCACATGATCCGCACGCAACCGCCGCAACGTGTAGGCCAGCGACGTCTTGACCGCCTGCGGCCGCCCGTCGTACCCGAGCCAGTTCCCGTCGTAGTCGCGCTGCGCGCCGAACTTCACACTGATCTGTACGGCGTCGCGGTCCCGTCCCTTGAGCGCCTCCCGGATGAGCAGCTCGTTGTGCCCCATCCCGTAGAAGTCGCCGGTGTCGAGCAGTGTGATGCCGGCATCCAGAGCCGCCCGGATCGTGGCGATGGACTCGTCCTCGTCGGCGGGGCCATACAGATCCGACATGCCCATGCACCCGAGTGCGAGCGCTGACACCTGCGGTCCGTTGATTCCTAGAGTTCGCATGAGCTCACTATGGCATATGGGATGACAGATTTCAAAATCTGTCACCTCAACTCCCGCAAAGCTCCACCCAAATCCGACCCCTGAGATCCCGCCGCCCTGGCTACCTCGCGTCCTGCTGTCCCGGCTCTCCGGCCACGCACCGCCACCTGCCGCCACGCACCGCGATGCACCGCCACGGGCCCGCCGTGCCCGCCGTGCTCACCGTGCCCCCATGCCCTCGTGCCCTCGTGCCTGCTGTATCCGCCTTGCCAGCTGTATCCGTGCTGCGTGTTGTATCCGTGCTGCGTGTTGCTCCGACCGTGCGTGTGCCGACCGTGCGTGCTGTGCCTCCGTGCCGCATGTGCCTCTTGCCTCCTGTGCCCGGGTGTAGATGGGCGGCCGGAGCGTGAAGCGGGGTTTCTTCGAGGGGTTGATCGGGCCTGGCGCTCAGGGTTTAGTGGGCCAGATGGTTGGAGGGGACGTGTCTGGCAGAGGAGACCGGTGGTCGGGAGAGGTGTGGTGAGGGTCGGGCCTGGGCGGCTCGGGGGGCGGGTCTTGGGTGGGGTGCTGGTGCTCGTGGCTGGAGTTCCGCTGGGTGGGTGCACGGCCACGGCCGAGCCGACACCCTCGGTCACCGCACCGAACGCGAAGATCATCGAGAAGGAGCAGCGGATCGATCTCGACAATCCCGACGAGAACGCCAGTACGTCGCCGCTGCTTGAGGAGCTTCGGCGTGCGCTCACTCAGAACAGCGAAGCTCCCGCCTCCACGGAACGGGAGTGAGAAACCCCTCTGGTCTCGGCGGAGGTTCTGCGGAAGAGTAGGGCAAGATCGGCCAATGAGGAGGCAGGGCAGTGCGGCTCGGATTCAGCATCGGCACCCTCGGCCCCGTGGCGGCCGCCCACGATGCCCAGTTAGCCCTGGTACGTGAGGCGGAGCGGCTCGGGTACGACTCGGTGTGGGCGTCGGAAGGGTACGGGGTCGATCCGGTGACCACCCTCGCCTGGCTGGCGGCCGGTACCGAGCGGATCGGGCTGGGCACGGGCGTCATGCAGGTGACGGGGCGCAGCGCGATCTCGGCGGCGATGGCGGCCGTCACGGTCGACCGGGTGTCGGATGGGCGGTTCCTGCTGGGGCTCGGCGCGTCAGGGCCGCAGGTGGCCGAGGGGTGGCACGGGCAGAGGTACGCACGCCCGCTGGCGCACCTACGTGACTACGTGGCCGTGGTACGCACCGCGCTGGCCGGGCAGCCCGTCGAACATCCCGGCCCGGAGATCGTCCTGCCCCTGCCCGACAGCCGGGGCAAGGCGCTGAGCATGACCGTCTCGCCCGTGAGGCAGCCAATGCCCATCCACCTGGCGGCCATGGGCCCCAAGGCGGTGGAACTCGCTGGGGAGATCGCGGACGGCTGGCTGCCCATCCACTTCCCGCCCGAGCACCTGGCCGAGTCGATGACGCACCTGCGGGCCGGGGCGGCCAGGGCAGGACGCGACGCCGCCCAGGTCGAGGTCTCCCCGATGGTCATGGCCATGGTGGACGACGACGCCGACTACGCCCGCGACCTCATCCGCCCGATGCTCGCCCTCTACCTGGGCGGAATGGGCACCCGTGGAGTCAACTTCTACAACCGGCTCGCGCACCGCCTCGGCTTCGGCCAGGCGGCGGGACGGGTGCAGGACGCCTACTTCGACGGCGACCTGGGCGAGGCGATGGAGGAGGTCCCCGACGACCTGGTCGACGCCCTGGCCCTGTGCGGCACCCCTTCACGGGTTCGCGAGCGCCTGGAAGCCTTCCGCAAGGCCGGCGCGACCCGGCTGATCGTCGGCCTGAACGCCCCCACCGTGGAGGATCGCGCCGAGCAACTCGGCTGGCTGTCCGAACTCAACGACTGAACCCACCCAAACCCCTGCTCTGTTCCAGCCGCAGGTAGTAGTCGCTGCTCATGCCGGGCCAGCATCGCCACCTCCTCACGCCGCAGCCCGGTGACGCCCCGCACGCGTGCGCCGGAAAGCCCGCAGGCCCGGGTAAACCCGCATGCGGAGGAGCCAGCCGTACGCGCCTCAAAAGCCCCAAAAGCCCGACCGTACGCGCGCCTCAAGGCCCAAAACCCGGTGGGACGCGCGTCTCAAAAGCTCCGAAGCCCGGCCGGATGCGCGCGTCAAAGCCTCCCAAAGCCCGGCCGGACGCGCGTCTCACAGCCCGAAAGCCCGGTGGGACGCGCGTCTCACAGCCCGAAAGCCCGGTGGGACGCGCGTCTCGAAAGCTCCGAAGGCTCAGGCCTGGGGGATCTCCCGCATGCGGGGAATCGGCGACATGGCCAGCACGATCATCGGCACCACCGCCCCGATCACCGCCGCCACCAGCACCACGGGCCGCATCCCCAGCGCCTGCCCCAGCAACCCGGCGGCCAGCGCCCCCAGCGGCGCCGGCACCAGTCCCATGGCCCAGATGGTGGCGATGACCCGTCCTACCAGCTCCCGCGGCGTAGCCGACTGCAGCACGGTGATGTTGTTGACCACGAAGATCTGCGTGCACAACCCCACCAGCAACTGCGAGAACGCCAGCACCCCGATCGCCAGCCACACCGGCCCCCCGGCCAGCGGCACCAGGATCAGCGCGCTGTTGCCGATCACCGTGGACCAGAACATCGTGGGCCCCGGCCCCACGCCCTTCATCAGCCGCACCGACAACCAGGCGCCGGCCACCGCACCGACGCCGCCGACCGCCAGCACGCCGCCGACCCAGCCGGCGGGCACCCCGGCCCCGTCGATCACGTACGGAATGTAGAGCGTCTGCAGGATGCCGATGTCGAAGAAGGAGTAGACGGCGCTCGCGATCGCCAGCGGCCGGACCACCGGGTGGGACATGACCCAGCCGAACCCCGCCCGAATGGCCGAGATCATGCTGCCGCCGCTGTCGGGCGGCGGCGGGTCCTCGCGCTTGCGGATGGAGAAGAGGCACAGCGCCGACAGGACGTAGCTGATCGCGTCCACGATGATGATGAGCGGCGCCGAGCGGGTGGCGATGAGGAACCCGGCCAGGCTGGGCCCGACCGCCTTGGAGACCGAGTCGCTGAGCTGCAGCTTGCTGTTGCCGTCCCCGAGGTGCTCGGGAGCCACCAGAATCGGCAGGTACGACCGGTAGGCGATCTCGAACAGCACCCCGAACACGCCCATGACGAACACGACCACGAACAGCCACCACAGCGTGAGCATGTCCATGACGAACAGCACCGGCACCGTGGCCAGCATGAACGCGCGGATGACGTCGCTCCAGATGAGCACGGGACGGCGCCGCATCCGGTCCACCCAGACGCCCACGACGAAGAACAGCACCATCGGCAGCCTGGACAGCGCGCCGAGCACGCCCATCTCGGCGACCGAGGCGTGCAGCCACAGGTACGCGACGATCGGCATGGCGAGCACGGTCACCTGCGAGCCGATCAGCGACAGGCTCTCGCCGCTCCACAGCTTGAGGAAGTCGTGGTTCTTCCACAGGGTGGTGGGCGGCTCAGTGGTGGGGGGTGAGGCCATGGTCGATGCTGCTCCTCAGTTCGGCGGCCGCCAGGGCGACCCGGGGCTCGTACATGACGGTGAAACGCTCGCCGTGGATGGGCGAGATGCGCAGGCGGCCGGTGACGACGTCGCTCCAGCCCATGTCGTCGGGCGGGACGCCCTCGGCGGCGGGCGAGAACAGCAGCACGTCCCCGTCGTAGGGGTCGTGCCGGTAGTGGCCGACGGCGTGGGCGTTGGCGCGGAAGACCTCCACGAACCGGCGGGCCTGGCGCAGGTCGGCGGTGTCGGGCTGGAGCGTGTCGGAGCGGGCGGCGGCGTCGATGACGGCCAGCAGCCGCTCGTCCGGGCTCATCCGGTGCAGGTCGTCGAGGTCGACCTGCACCTTGCCGCCGGCCAGGGCGTGGGTGAGCAGGACGGCGTCGTCCTCCAGGGAGGCGCGCAGCACGGGCTCGTCGGCGTCGGAGTAGAACAGGACGACGAGCGGCACCTGCTCGCCCATCTCGCGCAGCCGCCGGGCGGTCTCCAGGGCGATGTTGCCGCCGATGCAGTACCCGCCCAGCACGTACGGGCCGTGCGGCCGCACCTTGAGCAGATGGGCGGTGTAGTCGTCGACCATCTCCGCGAGCGTGGCGTGCGGCTCCTCGCCGGGGGCGAGCCCGGCCGCCTGGATGGCGTAGACGGGCTGGTCGGAGCCGAGGTGGCGGGTCAGCGGCAGGTAGCGGAAGACCTGGCCGCCGAGCGCGTGGAACAGGAAGACCGGGTCCCGCTCGCCCGTGGGCCGCAGCGGCACGATCCGCTCCGGCGCGCCGTCGTTGTCCTGGGGACGGCGCAGCTCGACCGCGAGCCTGGCGACGGTCGGCGCGGTCAGCACGGTCGACAGCGGCACGTCGCGCCCGAGTTCCTTGCGCAGCCGCATGGTCAGGCGCAGCGCCAGCAGCGAGTGGCCGCCGAGGGCGAAGAAGTCGTCGTGCACGCCGACGGCGTCCACGCCGAGGGTCTCCTCCCACAGCGTGCCCAGCTTGGCCTCGAAGGGGTCGCGGGGCGGCAGGTACGGCGCCCGCCCAGCGTCACCGGGCTCGGGCAGCGCGGCCCGGTCGAGCTTGCCGTTGGCGGTGACGGGCAGCGCGTCCAGGTGGACCCAGGCGGCGGGCACCATCGCGTCGGGCAGCTTCTTACGCAGCGCCGGGGCGGGATCGGGCAGGTCGTCGCCCTCGGGGACGAGGTAGCCGACCAGCCGCTCGCCGCGCAGCACGACGACGGCGGCGCGTACCGAGGGGTCGGCGGCCAGCAGCGCCTCGATCTCGCCGAGCTCGACCCGCTGGCCGCGGATCTTGACCTGGAAGTCGGTCCTGCCGAGGTACTGGACCTCGCCGCCGGGCAGCCAGCGGGCCACGTCGCCGGTGCGGTAGAGGCGGGCGCCGGGCGGGCCGTACGGGTCGGGGACGAACCGCTCGGCGGTGAGGCCGGGCCGGTTGACGTAGCCGCGGGCGAGCTGGACGCCGCCCAGGCACAGCTCGCCCGGCGTGCCGACGGGCACGCGCCGGCCGCCGGCGTCCAGGACCTCCAGGCGGGTGTTGGCGACGGGGCGGCCGATGGGCACCAGCTTCTCGCCGGGCGCGCAGGGGTGCCAGGTGACGTCGACGGCCGCCTCGGTCGGGCCGTACAGGTTGTGCAGGGCGACGCCGGGCATGGCGGCGAAGAAGCGGGCGGCCAGCTCCGCTCCGAGCGCCTCGCCCGAGCAGATGACGCGGCGCAGCGCGGGCGGGGCGGGCTCGTCGAGGAACAGCTCCAGCATCGACGGCACGAAGTGCATGGTCGTGACGTCGTAGGCGGCCAGGCGGGCGCCGTCGCGGTGCGCGCCGGGCTCGGCGACGACCAGGCCCGCGCCGACCATGAGCGGCCAGAACAGCTCCCACACCGACACGTCGAACGACAGCGGCGTCTTCTGCAGCACCCGCTCGTCGGAGCCCAGCTCGAACGTCTCCTGCATCCAGCGCAGCCGGTTCACGATCGCGCGGTGCGAGACGCCGACGCCCTTGGGCCGTCCGGTGGACCCGGAGGTGAAGATCACATAGGCGAGCGCGTCGGGGTCCACGCGCGGCATCTGGGCGGTGACGCCGGAGAAGGAGGTGTCGAGGGGAAGTGCGACGCCGTCCGGCAGCACCGCCGTACCCTCCGCGGGGGTCAGCACCACGCGCGCCCGCGCGTCCTCGATCATGTACGCCAGCCGCTCCGCCGGCAGGTCCGGCTCCAGCGGCAGATAGGCGGCGCCCGCGCCGAGCACGCCCAGCAGCGCGGGCAGCAGGTCCGGCCCCCGTTCGAGGCAGACGCCGACCACGTCGCCCGGCCGGGCCCCGGCGGCCAGCAGCCGGGCCGTGACCGCGCCCGCCCGCTCGGCCAGCTCACGGTAGGTGATCCAGGTCCCGTCGTAGCAGACCGCGGGCGCGCCGGGCGTGCGCGCGGCCTGCTCGCCGATCAGCTCGTGCAGCGTCCCGCCCGGGTACGGCCGCGCCGTGCCGTTCCACGCCTCGATCGAGGCGGAGTCGCGCTCCAGGTAGGGGTCTGCGGGCCGAGGATCGGCGGCGGGGTCGGCCGCCTGACCCAGCGCGGTGAGGTAGAAGGCGGAGATCCGCCCGATCTGCTCGGCGTCGAACTGGGACCGGTCGTAGGTGAGCGTCAGGTCGAAGCCGCCGTGCTCGCGCGAACGGCTGAAGGCCGCGGCGAACGGCACGTCGGTCTGCTCGAAGAACTCCTGGTCCACGATCTCGACGCCGGGCAGCCCGCGGTAGACGTGGAAGTCGCGGAAGTCGAACAGCACGTCCAGCAGCGGGGAGCGGCCCGCGGCGCGCTGGATCTCGAACAGCGGGTAGCGCCGGTGCGGCAGCAGCGCCACCTCGGCCTCGAACACCCTGCGGGCCAGCGCCGCCCACGTCGGGGCGCGCACGTCCAGGCGCAGCGGCACGGTGTTGAGGAACAGGCCGAGCACCTCCTCGCCCGCCTCGCTCTCCGGCCGGCTGTGCGTGACCAGGCCGGTCATCACCTCGCTCTCGCCGGTGACCAGGGCGAGCACGCGCAGGTGGGCGGCCAGCAGCAGCGTGCGCAACGGCACCGCCAGCTCCCTGGCGGCCGCGCCGAGCCGATCGAGCAGGTCGGGGGCCAGCGGCAGCCGCAGTTCCTCGGCCCCCGGCTCGCCGTGCTCGCCGGGCAGGCGCGGCAGCCGGGTGTCGGGGGCGCCGGCGACCCGCGCGGCCCAGAAGTCGCGGGTCTCGGGCGCGGCCACCGCGGCGCGCTCGGCGGCCACCAGGTCGCGGAAGGCCGCGCCCGGCGGGGTGAGCGGCAGCCGTTCGCCGACCAGGTGCCCGTGGTAGCGGCTCAGCAGCTCGGTGACCAGCGACGCCACGCTCCAGCCGTCCAGGATGGCGTGGTGGAAGCTCAGGCTGAACGCGAACAGCTCACCGGGCAGCACGTGCACGTGCGCGCGGGCCAGCGGCGGCGCGGACCAGTCGAAGGGCCGCCGCTTCTCCGCCTCCGACCACGCGGCCAGCAGGCCGGCGGCGTCCGGATCGCCCGACAGGTCCGTCACCTCCAGCGGCAGCGTGGCGGTGCGGTGCACGAGCTGCAGCGGCTCGCTGAACCCGCTCACGTCGATCGAGGTGCGCAGCACCGGATGCCGGGCGGTCACCTCGGCCAGCGCCGCCTCGAACGCCGCCGCGTCGAACCCGCCGCGCAGCGTGATCGTGGTCAGGTCGTGGTAGGTGGCCGCGTCCGGCTCGTACGCGCTGTGGTACAGCATCCCCGCCTGCAGCGCGGCCAGAGGATAGGCGTCCTCCAGGCCGCGCGCGGCTCCCGTGGTGACGGTCATCGCGCCTCGCCTTCCAGCAGTCGTGCCAAATCCTCGGGATTGAGCAGGCCGAACGGGCTCTCCTGCACCGCGGGCGGCTCCTGCGCCGCCGCGGGCAGGAGGCGCCCGGCCAGGTCTCTGACGGTCTGGTGGAGGAACAACTGCTCCAGCCGGACCGCGTAACCGGCCTCGCGCAGGCGGGCGACCACCTTGAGGCTGCGGATGGAGTCGCCGCCGACGGCGAAGAAGTTGTCGTGGGCCGAGACCCGTTCGAGCCCGAGCACGCCCTGCCAGGCGGCGGCGACGGCCAGCTCGGCCGGTCCCTCGGGCTCGGCGTGCCCGGCGTTCTCGGGGGCGCGCGGGTCGGGCAGGGCGTTCCTGTCGAGCTTGCCGCTGCGGTTGAGCGGCAGCTCGCCGAGGACGGTCCAGCTCGCCGGGATCATGTGGGCGGGCAGCGTGGCGGCCAGCAGGCGGTCCCACTCGCCGGCCGCGTCCGGGCTCTCGGGCACCACGTATCCGGCCAGGCGCAGGCCGGCGCCGTCCTCGACGGCGCGCACGGCGGCGGCGCGGACGCCGGGCAGGGCGGCCAGCGCCGCCTCGATCTCGCCGAGTTCGACCCGCATGCCGCGGATCTTGACCTGGTGGTCGGACCTGCCGAGGTACTCGATCTCGCCGTCGGGGCGCCATCGGGCCAGGTCGCCGGTGTCGTAGAGGCGGGCGCCCGGGGGACCGTAGGGGTCGGGGACGAAGCGTTCCGCGGTCAGGGCGGGACGGGCCGCGTACCCCTGGGCGAGTTGCACGCCGCCGATCCAGAGGTCGCCGGGGACGCCGACGGGCACGCGGTTCATGCGGGCGTCGAGGATCTCCAGGCGGGTGTTGGCCACCGGCCGGCCGATCGGGACCGTGGCCTCGCCGGGCCGGCACGCGTGCCAGGACACGTCGACGGCCGCTTCGGTCGGGCCGTACAGGTTGTGCAGGCCGGTGGCGGGGAGCGCGGCGAAGAGGCGGGCGGCCAGGTCGGCGCCGAGCGCCTCCCCCGAGCAGACCACGGTACGCAGCGCGCCGAGCCGCGAACCCAGCCCAGGCTCGGACAGGAAGGCGTCCAGCATCGACGGTACGAAGTGCGCCGTGGTGACCGACTCGCCCGCCATCAGCGCGGCCAGGTAGGCGGGGTCGGCGTGCCCGCCGGGCCGCGCGACGACCATCCCGGCCCCGGTCATCAGCGGCCAGAACAGCTCCCACACCGACACGTCGAAGGAGAACGGCGTCTTGTGCAGCACCCGGTCGTCCCCGGTCAGGGCGAAGGCGTCCTGCATCCAGCGCAGCCGGTTGACGATCGCCCGGTGCGAGATCCCGACCCCCTTGGGCCGCCCGGTGGAGCCCGAGGTGAACAGCACGTACGCCAGCGCGTCGGGATGCGGCGGTTCCCAAGACTCGACCCTGGAATCGGCATGGGCGTCGCCGTCCACCGGGACCGTCGTGACGCCCAGGCCGGGCAGGTCCCCGGCCGTGACGGCCAGCCGGGCGCCCGCGTCGGCCAGCATGCCCGCCAGCCGTTCGCCCGGATGGTCCGGCTCCAGCGGCAGGTAGGCCGCCCCCGCCGCCACCACCGCGTGGACCGCGACGACCAG
Source organism: Nonomuraea sp. NPDC050790 (assembly GCF_044456745.1). NCBI lineage: Bacteria > Bacillati > Actinomycetota > Actinomycetes > Streptosporangiales > Streptosporangiaceae > Nonomuraea > Nonomuraea sp. NPDC050790. Next base: position 1,049,273 of record NZ_JBITGF010000001.1, read on the forward strand.
GTCCGCACCCCGCTCCAGACAGACGCCGACGACCTGCCCGGGACCCGCCCCGAGCGCCCGCAGCCGCCCGGCCAGGCGGTTGACCCGGCCGAGGAACTCGGCGTAGGTGAGCCAGCCGCGGCTGCCGTCCGCGCGCTCGTAACCCAGCGCGGGCGCGGACGGCGTACGGGCGGCCTGCGCGGCGACCAGCTCCGGCAGGGTGCCGCCCGCGAACGGCATCGCCGTGTCGTTGGCCCGGGCGACGGTGTCCAGCTCGGCCGGGGTGAGCAGGGGCAGGTCGGCGACCGGCCGGTCCGGCTCGGCCACCGCCGCCGACAGCAGCGCGCGGAAGTGGTCGGACAGGCGCTCCATCCGCTCGTGCTCGAACAGGTCCGTGGCGTAGTGCAGCACGCCGGTGACCCGGTCGCCGCCCTCCTCGATCACCAGGTGCAGGTCCGCCTGCGCGACCCCCGGATCGATGTCGAGGGTGCGCAGCCCGATCCCCGCCACCTCGGGCGGCGACGGCGGCACGTTCTGGTAGGCCAGCATCACCTGGAACAGCGGGTTGCGGGCCAGGTCGCGGTCCTGCGCCAGCTCCTGTACCAGCACCTCGAACGGCAGCTCGGCGTGCTCGTGCGCGTCCAGGACACGCTCGCGGGTGCGCGCCAGCAGGTCGCCGAAGCTGGGCTCGCCGGACAGGTCGCCGCGCAGCACGAGCGTGTTCAGGAAGAGCCCGGCCATCTCCTCCACGTCCGGGTGCGCGCGGCCGGAGACGGGGGTGCCGACCGGGATGTCGGCGCGGCCGGTGTAGCGGGCCAGCACCGCCTGCAGCGCGGCCAGCACCACCATGAACGGCGTCACCTGCCGCTCGCGCGCCAGGGCGTGCACCGCCGCCGTCGTCGCGGCGTCGATCGGGAACGTCAGCCGCCGCCCCGCCATGCTCGCCGGCCCCTGACGGTGCCGGTCTGCGGGCAGGTCCAGGGTGGCGGGCAGGTCGGCGAGCGCGTCCTTCCAGTACGCCAGGTCGCCCGCCCGCTCCGCGACCTTGGTCCGGTGCCAGGCGGCGAAGTCCCGGTACCCGGCCCGGAGCGCGGGCAGCTCCGCCGGGCCGCCGCCGGCCCGGGCCCGGTAGAGCTCCATCAGGTCGCGCAGCAGGATCGACAGGCTCCAGCGGTCGGTGACGACGTGGTGCAGGGTGAGGTACAGCTCGTGCTCGTCGGGGCCGCGCCGTACCAGAGCGGCCCGCGCCAGCGGCCCCTCGGCCAGGTCGAAGCGGTGGCGCGCCTCCTCCAGCCCCACGTCAGGTCCTTCGCGCACGGTCAGCCGCGGCCGGTGGGCGCCCTCGCGCAGGGCGGGTTCGCCGTCGTCGGCCACGATGACCAGGCGGAGGGCGTCGTGGCGGTCCACCAGGTCGTCGAAGGCGGCGCTCAGCGCGGCCACGTCGAGCGGGCCGGTCAGTTGCTCGGCCCAGGCGACGTTGTAGGCGGGGTTGCCGGGGTCGAGCTGGTCGAGGAACCACAGGCGGGCCTGGGCGTGCGAGGGGCGCGTCTCGTCCGGCCGCGCGGCGGGGATGGGGGCGGCGGCGGGCGCCTGGGCGGGCAGGAGCGGGGCCAGGCCGGCGATGGTCGGGGTGGCGAAGCAGCGGCGCAGCGTCACGTCGGCGCCGTGGGCCTCCCTGAGCCTGACCACCAGGCGCATGGCCAGCAAGGAGTGGCCGCCCAGGGTGAAGAAGTCGTCCTCGACGCCGAAGTCGTCGCGTTCGAGGAGTTCGCTCCAGATCGTGTGCAGGGCGCGCTCGGCGGGGGTGCGCGGCGGCACGTGCGCGGCGGTCGTGGCGACGGCCACGGGTGGCGGGAGGGCGGCGCGGTCGAGCTTGCCGCTGGGCAGGACCGGGAAGCCGGTGACGGTGACGAAGGCGGCGGGGATCATGGCCTCGGGCAGGCGGGCGCGCAGGTGGGCGCGCAGCTCGCCTTCCTGGCCGGTGCCGATGGTGTAGGCGACCAGGCCGCGCCCGCCGGGGGCGTCGTCGCGGACGGTGACGACGGCCCGCCGTACCGAGGGGTGCTCGCCGAGGACGGCGGCCACCTCGTCCGGCTCGATCCGCACGCCGCGGATCTTGACCTGGTGGTCGAGGCGGCCCAGGCACTCCAGCGTGCCGTCGGGCAGGCGGCGGGCCAGGTCGCCGGTGCGGTAGAGGCGGCCGCCCGGCGGGCCGAAGGGGTCGGGGACGAAGCGCTCGGCGGTCAGCGCGGCCCGGCCGTGGTAGCCGCGGGTCACCCCGGCCCCGCCCAGCAGCAGCTCGCCGGGCACGCCCACCGGGACCGGCCGCAGGTCGCGGTCCACCACGTAGGCCGTGGTGTTGGCGACCGGCCCGCCGATCGAGCCGCCCCCGCCGCCCGTCACGCGGAGCCTGGTGGACCACACGGTGGTCTCGGTGGGGCCGTACAGGTCCCACAGCTCGTCGGTGACGGTGAGCAGGCGGGCGGCCAGCGGCCCCGGCAGCGCCTCGCCGGTGCTGATCACGCGCGGGACCCTGTGGGCCAGCGCGGGCAGCAGCCCCTCCAGCACGGACGGGGTGGCCTGGACGGTGTGCAGCTCGCCGCGCCGGATGAGGTCGTGGACACGTTCGATGCCGGTGGCCGAGGCGAGCACGACCGTGCCGCCGGAGACCAGCGGGCCGAACAGCTCGACCATCGCGATGTCGAACGAGATCGAGGTCAGGAACAGGAAGCGCGCGCCGGGCGCCAGCCCGGGACGCTCCGACACGTCGCCCAGCAGGCTGACCAGGCCCCGGTGCGGCACCACCACGCCCTTGGGGCGGCCGGTGGAGCCCGAGGTGTAGATCAGGTAGGCCGCCTGGTCCGGGTGGAACTCCGGCTCGGCGGGCACGCCGGTCCCGGCGCCGTCGCCGAGCAGCAGCACGCGGGCGTCGCGCGGCAGCAGGTCCCGGAACGCGTCCACGGTCACGGTCAGCACGGCGCCGGAGTCGGCGACGATCTGCCGCACCCGCTCGGCCGGATAGCCGGGATCCAGCGGGACGAAGCAGCCGCCCGCCTTGAGCACCGCCAGCACCGCCACCACCAGCTCCGGATCGCGGGGGAGAAGGACCGCGACCCTGCTCTCCCGGCCCACGCCGAGCGCGCGCAGCTCCGCCGCCAGGCCGTCCGCGCGCGCGTCCAGCCCGGCATAGGTCACGGACCCGCCGTCGCGTCCCTCGACGGCCACGGCGTCCGGCGTGCGCGCCGCCTGCTCGGCGACCAGGTGGTGGATGCCGCGTTCCGGGTACGGCCGCGCGGTGTCGTTGCCCGCGCGCAGGGTCGCCTGCAGCTCGGCCGCGTCCATGAGCGGCAGCTCCGACAGCCGCAGCCCGGGATCGGCGACGGCCGCCGCCAGCAGCGTGCGCAGGTGCCCGGCCAGCCGCCGCGCCCGGTCGTCGTCGAACAGGTCGGTGGCGTAGTCGAGCGCGCACAGCAGCGACCCGTCCGGATGCTCCTCCACGATGAGGTCCAGGTCGAACATCGCCGTTCCCGGCCGCACCTCCAGCCGTTCCAGCCGCAGCCCGCGCGGCCCGCCCGGCGGCGCCTGCGGCACGTTCTGGTAGGCGAGCATGACCTGGAACAGCGGGTTGCGCGACAGGTCCCGGCCGCTGGACAGCTCCTCCACCAGCGTCTCGAACGGCAGGCCCGCATGGTCGAACGCGGCCAGCGTCCCCTCCCTGCTCCGCCGCACCAGCTCGGTGAAGTCCGGGTCGCCCGACAGGTCGCCGCGCAGCACCACCGTGTTCAGGAACAGCCCGACGGTGTGGTCGAAGGAGGGGTGCGGGCGGGCCGACATCGGCGTGCCGATCGGGATGTCGGCGCGGCCGGTGTAGCGGGCCAGCAGCGCCTGCAGCCCGGCGACCAGCACCATGAACGGCGTGGCCCGCTGCCCGGCGGCCAGCTCGCGCAGTCCCTTGGCGAGGGCGCCGTCCAGCTCGAACACGTGGCGGCGGCCCCGGTTGGACTGCATGGGCGGGCGCGGCCGGTCGGCGGGCAGGTCGAGCACGTCGGGCAGGTCGTGCAGCGCCTTGCGCCAGTAGTCGAGGTCGCGCTCCCTGGCCGGGTTGTCACGCTGCCAGGCCACGTACCCGTCGTAGGCCGGCGGCGGCTCGGGCAGGGAGTCTCCGGCGTAGAGGCGGAACAGGTCGCCGAGCAGGATCTCCACCGACCACCGGTCGGCCAGGATGTGGTGCAGGGTCAGCGTCAGCCGGTGCTCGCCCGGCGCCACGCGCAGCAGGCGGGCCCGGGTCAGCGGCCCGGCGGCCAGGTCGAAGGCGAAGCGGGCCTCCTCGCGGGCGGCGGCGTCGGCCTCCTGCGGGGACATCGTCTCCACGCTCAGCCTGGGCCGGACCCGGCCGGGCGCCTGGCGGGGCTCGCCGCCGACGGTCTCGACCACGTGCCCGAGGATCGGGTGCCGGTCCACGAGCGCGTCGAACGCCCCGGCCAGCGCGGCGGCGTCCAGCTCGCCCTCGATCCGGTAGGCCCACGACAGGGTGTAGGCGGGGTTGCCGGGGTCGAGCTGGTCCACGACCCACAGCCGCCGCTGGGCATCCGAAAGCGCCCCCGCCCCCGGTCCGTGCGCCTCCAGTCCGTCCGCGCCCGGTCCGTTCGCCCCCGCTCCGGTCGCCGGGCCGGGCGGGAAGGGTGGCTCGCCCCTGCCCTCGGCCCGTTTGCGGGCCAGGCGGGCCTCCAGCGCGGCCCGCTGTTCCGGGCTGAGCCCGGCCAGCCGCGCGCGTACCCCGTTCCCCTCGATCACCGCTCCTCCTCCAGGAGTTCCAGCAGATCGGCCTCGGTCAGTCCCTCTTCGAGCACCGCCAGGGCCTGCGCCTCCACGGTCGTGGCGTCGAAGCAGCGCCGCAGCGGCAGCTCGACCCCGAACTCCTCGCCGATCCGGCCGATGAGGCGCACCACCAGCAGCGAGTGCCCGCCCAGCGCGAAGAAGTCGTCGGTCATCCCGACCCGCTCGCGGCCCAGCAACTCGGCCCAGATGGCGGCGATGGTCTCCTCCATCGGGGTGCGCGGCGGCACGAACGCGGCGCTCGCGGCGTCGGCGCGCGGCGGCGGGAGGGCGGCGCGGTCGAGCTTGCCGCTCGGCAGCACCGGAAGGTCGGGCAGGGCGACGAAGGCGGCCGGGATCATGGCCTCCGGCAGGCGGGCGCGCAGGTGGGCGCGGAGCTCGGGTTCCTCGCCGGTGCCGACGGTGTAGGCCACCAGGCCGCGCCCGCCGGGGGCGTCGTCGCGCACGGCCACGACGGCCCGCCGTACCGAGGGATGCTCGCCCAGGACGGCGGCCACCTCGTCGGGCTCGATCCGCACGCCCCGCACCTTGACCTGGTCGTCCAGGCGGCCGAGACACTCCAGCGTGCCGTCGGGACGCCAGCGCGCCACGTCGCCCGTGCGGTACAGGCGCCCGCCGGGGGCGCCGAACGGGTCGGGCACGAAGCGCTCGGCGGTCAGCGCGGCCCGGCCGTGGTAGCCGCGGGTCACCCCGTCCCCGCCCAGCAGCAGCTCGCCCGTCACCCCCACCGGGACCGGACGCAGCTCGCGGTCCACCACGTACGCCGTCGTGTTCGCCACCGGCCCGCCCACCGACATCACGGTGGGCGCGGGCGGCACCCGGTAGGCGGTCGACCAGATCGTCGTCTCGGTGGGCCCGTAGAAGTTCCACAGCTCGCCGGTGACCGCGAGCACGCGGACGGCCAGGTCGAGGGGGAGCGGCTCGCCGCCGAGGATGACGCGGGGCAGCCCGGACGGCAGGTGCTCCACCGCCAGGCCCGCCACCGACGGCGTGAGCTGGACCAGGTCGGACTCCTCCGCGGCCCGACGGATCTCCTTGGGCGTGCGGGCGGCGTCCTCGGGCGCGATGACCAGCGTCCCGCCCGACAGCAGCGGCGTGAAGATCTCCAGCGCCGCGATGTCGAACGAGAGCGAGGTCAGATACAGCGCGCTGCCGCCGCCCAGCCGCCTGATCACGTCGGTGACCAGGTTGACCACGCCCCGGTGCGGCACCTGCACGCCCTTGGGGCGTCCCGTGGAGCCGGAGGTGTAGATGGTGTAGGCCAGGTTGTCCGGCCCGACCGAGGGCAGCGGCCCGGCGGCCTCCGCCACGTCCTGGTCCACCAGCAGCTCAGGGGGACGCCGCGCGGGCAGCCGGTCGAGGTGGGCGTGGTCGGTCAGCAGCAGGGCGGCGCCGGAGTCGGCCAGCAGGTAGGCCAGCCGTTCCTCGGGGTAGGCGGCGTCCAGCGGCACGTAGCACCCGCCCGCCCGCAGCACCGCGAGCAGCGCCACGACCTGGTGCACGCCGCGCGGCAGGCACAGCGCCACCCGCGACTCCGCCCGCACGCCCTCGGCCACCAGCCGCCCGGCCAGCGCCGCGGTGCGCGCGTCGAGCTCGGCGTAGGTGAGCTGCTCGCCGTCCGCCGCGCGCACCGCCACCGCCCGCGGGGTGCGCGCCGCCTGCTCGGCGACCAGTTCGTGCAGGGTCCGCTCCGGGTACGGCGCGGCGGTGCCGTTCCACCCGGTCAGCATCTCGGCCCGCTGCTCCGGCGTCATCAGCGGCAGCTCCGACAGCCGCGTGGCCGGGTCGGCGGCGGCCGCCTCCAGGATCAGCCGGTAGGCGCCGGCCAGGCGCTCGACGGTCGCGGCGTCGAACAGGCCGGTGCTGTACTCCAGGTAGACGCCCGCGCCGCCGGGCGTCCTGACGACGTCCAGGTTCAGGTCGAGCTGGGCGGTGCCGTTCGGGAACTGGGCGCGCGCCTCCATCGGCAGCAGGTTGAACCCCACCTGGAACAGCGGTGTGCGGCTGGTGTCGCGCACCGGCTGCAGCGCCTCGACCAGCCGGTCGAACGGCACCTCGGCGTGGTCCAGCCCGTCCAGGACCGTCTCGCGCACCCGGTCCAGCAGCTCCCCGAACGAGGGGTCGCCGCTCAGGTCGCTGCGCAGCACCAGGGTGTTGATGAAGATGCCGAGCACCGGCTCGAACTCGGGCAGGTCCCGCCCGGCCACCGGCGTGCCGACGGCCACGTCCTCCTGGCCCGCGTACCGGGCCAGGAGGGCCTTCAGCCCGGCCAGCAGCACCATGAACAGGGTCGCGCCGCGCTGCCTGGCCAGTGCTTCGAGCGCGTCCACCAGGTCGCCGGGCAGCTCCAGGTGGTGCTCGGCCCCGGCGTGCCCGCGGGTGGCCGGCCTGGGCCGGTCCGTGGGCAGCCCGAGGTCGGCCGGCAGCCCGGCCAGGCGTTCGCGCCAGTGGGCGAGCTGGGTGGCGAGCACCCCTTGGCCGAGGTTCTCGCGCTGCCAGGCGGCGTAGTCGGCGTACTGGACGGGCAGGTCGGGCAGCCGCGCCGGGCGGCCCTCCTCAAGCGCTGCGTCCAGCTCCCGGATCTCCTGCCCGAGGTTGGTCGCCGAGCGGGCGTCGAACACGGCGTGGTGGACCACGAAGATCAGCCGTTGCCCGCCGTCCGGCATCCGCACCAGGCGGGCCCGCCACAGCGGCGCCCGCTCCAGCGCGAACGGCTGCCGCGACTCGGCCACGGCCAGCGCGCCCAGCTCGCGCTCGGCCTGGTCGGGCGGCAGGCCGCGCAGGTCGGTCGTGGGCAGGGTGACCGGCAGCTCGACCTGGACGATCTGGACGAGGCTCCCGTCCTCGATCGCCAGGCCGGTGCGCAGCGTCTCGTGCCGCCGGACCAGCTCGCCGAGAATCCGCTCGTACCGGTCAGGATCCGCCCGTTCGGGCAGCTTCATGATGGCGTTGATGTGGTACGTGGGCGCGCCGGGATCGAGCTGGGCCAGGAACCACAGCCGTTCCTGGGCGAAGGAGGCGGGAAAGACGTACGTGCCGGTCACCTGGGCCGCTCCTCTACTGCCCCATGGCCTCGCGCAGGCTGCGCGGGCGCATGTCGGTCCAGACCTGCTCGATGTGGTCGAGACAGCTCTGCTTGGCCCCCTCGAAGCCGGCCTCCCGCCAGCCCTGCGGCAGGGGGCGCTCGGCGAACCAGATGGAGTACTGCTCCTCGTCGTTGACCACGACCTTGTACTGTCCGTCGCGCATGTCAGCGCCTTTCCTGTCGGGGAAGCCTGGTGATCGTCGTCGCCGGTTTCTGCTCGCTCTGGCCGCGCAGCTCCTCCACCAGCCCGGCCATGCCGGCCACGGTCGGCACCTGGAAGAGGCTGCGCATGGGCAGCCGGACGCCGATCTTCTTCCTGATGAGGGCGATGAGCTGGACCGCCACCAGCGAGTTGCCGCCCAGCTCGAAGAAGTCCTGCTCGACGCTGACCCGGCGGGCGCCGAGCACCTCGCCCCACAGCCCGGCGAGCGTGCTCTCCAGCTCGTTGCGCGGGGCCACGTGGTCGTCGGACTCCAATCCGGCCTCGCCCGCGGCGGAGGCGGCGGCCAGCTCGTCGGCCACGGTGTCCTGGGTCAGCTCGCGCACCCCGGCCACGAACTCGGGCAGCGCGGTGGCGTTGACCACCACCTGGACGCCCAGGTCCACGGCGAGCAGGCGGCGGAACGCCTCCGCGCCGTCGGCCGGGGCGATGCCGCGCTTGGCGCCGTCCAGGTCCAGGGCCACGCCCGCGGTCGCGGACTCCTCCTTCACGGTCAGGTCCTCGGCCGCCTGCCTGGCGCCCTCGCCGACGGTGCGGGTCATCGCGTCCTTGTCGACGCGCCTGAGCACGAAGTCGGAGATGGTCACCACCGGGTCGCCGGCCTCGCCGTACAGGGTGAGGTCGGCGGCCAGCACCTCGCCGCCGCCGGTGTCGCGCAGCCGGGCGTGGCTCCACAGCGTGGCGGGCAGCGGGGCGTGCAGGGTGACGCGGCCGTAGCCGAGCGGCAGGTAGCTGTGCTCGCCGGTGACCGAGATGAACGCGGTCGCCTCGTCCAGCAGCGCCGGGTGCAGCGGCAGCGCGTCCAGCTCCGCGGCCACGCCGGCGCCGGCCTCCAGCCGGGCGAGCTGCTCGTTCTGGCCCAGCTTCACGGCACGCAGGCTCGTCCAGCGGGGACCGAAGGTGACCAGTCCGGACGCCGAGGCGAACGGGTTGATCTCGTCGCTGCCGTGGACGCAGCGCGCGTGCGCCTCGGCCAGCTCGCCCGCGGGCTCCCCGGCCGCCACCCACGCGGCCGAGCCGCGGGCGTGCGTGGCCGGCTCGCCGCCGGTGACGCTGACCACCTCGAAGTCCACGCCGTCGCCGGCGGGGGTGAGCAGCACCCGCAGCTCGGCGCTCGACCCCTCGGCGACCGGCAGCGGCGCGACGAAGGCGACGTCGGACAGTTCGACCACGTGACCGGACCCCGGCCGGGGCACGGCCGCCTCGAACGCGGCGCGCGCGGTCTCCAGGTAGCCGGTGCCCGGCAGCACCGGCACCCCGGCGACCCGGTGCTCGTCCAGGATCCAGTGGGTCTCGGGCGACAGGGTGGCGGCGTACCACGGCTGGCGGCCCGCGCTCTCGTGCCGGTGGCTGAGCACGGGGTGCTCCAGCCTGCTCACGCGGTCGCCGCGCTGCAGGGCGCGGAAGGCCACCGGGGCGGCGACCTCGGCGGCCATGCCGACCTCCAGCCAGGCGCCCCAGTTCACCGACAGCACCCGTCCCGGCCAGACGTGGGCGTAGGCGTCCATGAAGTTGTTGGCCGCGCAGTAGTCGACCTGGCCGAAGCCGCCCGCGACGGCGGTCACCGACGAGCAGAGCAGGACGAAGTCGAGCGGCAGGTCGCCGAACACCTCGCGCAGCGCCAGCGTGCCGGCGATCTTGGGCGCCATGACCTCGTCGGCGGCCCGGCGCTCCTTGACCTCGGCCATGCCGCCGCCGGGGAGCCCGGCCGCGTGGACGATGCCGTCGACGCGGCCCCACCGCTCCAGCGCGGCCTCCCTGGCCGCGCGCAGCGACCCGGGGTCGGTCACGTCGGCGGAGAGCACGACGACCTCGGCGCCCGCCCGCTCCATGCGCAGCACCGCGGCGACCGCCCTGCGCACGCGCTCCGGCGCGCCGTCGAGCGCGGCCCACTCGGCCCTCGGCGGCAGCCCGGAGCGGCCGAGCAGGACCAGCCTGGCCTGTGCCCGCGTGGCCAGGTCCTCGGCCAGGGTCAGGCCGATGCCGCCGAGCCCGCCGGTGATGACGTACACGCCCTGAGGGCGCAGCGGGTCGTCCTGCCCGGCCACCGGCACCGCCTCGAAGCCGCGCACCCAGCGGCGGCCGGCGCGCAACGCGACCGGGGACGGCGGCACGCCCTCCTCCGGCTGGCCCGGCTCGGCGGCCAGCTCGGCCAGAACCTTGCCCACGTCGTACGGCCCCGCCTCCAGGTCGAGGTGGCAGGCGGTCAGCCAGCGAGCCTCCAGCGGGACCACGCCGGTGATGCCGGCGACGGTGGCGTGCTCGGGCCGGGTGACGTCGTGGCCGGTGACGCCCTGCGTGCCGGCGGTGAGGATGTCGAGCCGCACCCCGGCCTCGCGCTCGGCTCCGGCCAGCGCCTGCACGAGGGCGAGCAGGCTGTGGAAGCCGAGGTCCTGGGCGGCCGTGGCGTCCGCGGCCGTGCTCGCGGGCTCGCCGTCCAGCGCCCAGGCGTGGATGATGCGGCCCGGCGTCCCGGTCCCGGCCAGCAGGGCCTCGTAGTCGTCGCGCTCGGCGGGGCGGACGGTGACGGTGCCGTCGGCGGCGGTGCCGTACGCGCTGCCGGGGACCACCCGGACGGCGTCGGCGCCCGCGGCGCGCAGCGCGTCCAGCAGCGGCTCGGCGGCGGGACCCGCGAACACCAGGCAGCGCTGCCCGGCCAGCGCGGCGCTGCCCGCGGGCGCGAGCGGCGCCTGACGCCAGGCCGGAACCGAGAACCACTCCTCCGTCGGCAGCGCCCCCGTGCGCGGCGGCCGGGTGAAGACCAGCTCGGGGTCGAAGTCCGTCTGCACCCAGTGCCTGGACCGCTCGTACGGGTAGGCGGGCAGCGGGACGCGGCGGGCCGGCTCGGCCAGCGCGTCGGTGTCGAGCGCGACGCCCGCCGTCCACAGCGCGCCCGCCGCGGCGTAGAGGACCTCCAGGTCAGGGCGGCCGTCGGCGGGGCCGGGCAGGCTGGGCAGCGGCTGCGGCGCCGTCTTGGGCAACTGGGTCCTGGCCAGCCCGGCGAGCTGGCGTCCCGGGCCGCACTCCAGCAGCCGCCACTCGCCCTCGGCGGCGAGCGTCGCCACGCAGTCGCCGAACCGGACCGCCTCGCGCAGGTGCCGCGTCCAGTAGGACGGGTCGGTGGCCTGCTCGGCGGTGATCCAGGTGCCGGTGACGTTCGACAGGAACGGCAGGCCGGGCGCGTGCCTGACCGCGGCGGCGACCGCCTCGTGGAAGTCGCCGAGGATCGGGTCCATCATCGCCGAGTGGAAGGCGTGCGAGGTGCGCAGCGCGGTGTGCTGGACGCCCTCCTCCTCCAGCCGGGTGGCGTAGGCGGCGATCAGCTCGCCGGGTCCCGCCACGACGCAGGTGCCCGGGCCGTTCACGGTGGCGATCGACAGGCCCTCGGGCAGGTCGCGGCGGACCTCCTCCTGGTCGCGGCGCAGGGCGAGCATCGCGCCGGGCGGCATGCTCTGCATGAGCCGGCCCCGGGTGGCGACCAGGCGCAGCGCGTCGGGCAGGGAGAAGACGCCGGCGACGGTCGCGGCCACGTACTCGCCGATGCTGTGGCCGATCATCGCGGCCGGCTCCAGCCCCCACGAGCGCCACAGCGCGGCCAGCGCCCACTCCACCGTGAACAGCGCGGGCTGGGTGAGCGCCGTCTGCCGCAGCCGCTCGTCGGCGGCCTCCTTGCCGTCCTCGTCGGGGAACAGCAGCGTACGCACGTCCAGGCCCAGCTCGTCGAGCAGGATCGCGGCGCACTCGTCGACGGCGGCGGCGAAGACCGGCTGGGCGCGGTAGAGTCCGGCGCCCATGCCCGCGTACTGCGCGCCCTGGCCGGAGAACAGCCAGGCCACCTTGGGCGTGCCCGCCTTGCCCTTGACCACCCGGCGCGGCGTGGTCAGCGCGGTGATCGCGTCGGCGGTGTCGGTGGCCACGACGGCGGCCCGGTGCGCGTACCGGCGCCGTCCCGTCCGCAGCGTGTGGGCCACGTCGGCCAGGTCGGAGTCCCTGCCGCTCTTGAGGTGGCCGGCCAGCCTGTTCACGGCGGCGTCCAGCGCGGACGGGGTGCGGGCCGACAGCAGCAGCAGGTGGGCGGGGCGCGGCTGCGCGGTCGGCAGCGGCGCGGGTGGCGCCTGCTCGACCAGCACGTGCGCGTTGGTGCCGCCGATGCCGAACGAGCTGACGCCCGCGCGGCGCGGGAAGCCGTTCGTCTCCCACTTGGTCAGCGTCGAGACGACGTGGAAGGGGTTGGCGCCGAAGTCGATGCGCGGGTTGGGCTTGTCGTAGTTGAGGCTCGGCGGGATCATGCCGTGCTCCAGCGCGAGCACGGTCTTGATGAAGCCCGCGATGCCGGCGGCGGGGCCGAGGTGGCCGATGTTGGTCTTGACCGAGCCGATGCCGCACCAGCCCGCCTCGTCGGTGCCGGCGCCCAGCACGCTGGACAGCGCCGCCACCTCGATCGGGTCGCCGAGCGCGGTGCCGGTGCCGTGCGCCTCGACGTAGGTGATCGTGCGCGGGTCGATCTGGGCCACGCCCATCGCCTGGGAGACCGCCGCCGCCTGGCCCTCGGCGCTCGGCGCGGAGAAGCCCATCTTCGTGGCGCCGTCGTTGTTGATCGCGTTGCCGATCACCACGGCCCGGATGTGGTCGCCGTCGGCCACGGCGTCCGACAGCCGCTTCAGCACGGCCATGCCGCCGCCACCGCCCCAGATCGTCCCGGCGGCGGAGGCGTCGAAGGCGCGGCAGTGCCCGTCGGGGGCGTAGATGCCGTCCTGGTGGAACTGGTAGCCCCACTCGGCGGGCAGCTCCAGGGAGGCGCCGCCGGTCAGCGCCATGTCGCACTCGCCGGTGCGCAGCGCCTCGCACGCCACGTGCAGGGCGACGAGCGAGGAGGAGCAGGCGGTGTGCAGGGTGATGCTGGGGCCGCGCAGGTCGAGCTTGTACGACACCATCGTGGCCAGGTAGTCGGGATGGTTGCCGGTGTAGACGGCGAGGTTGCCGACCGAGGCGAACACCTTCTTGTTCGGCCGGATGTGCAGCCATTGGTACTCGTCCGAGCCGATCGCCCCGTAGACCCCGATCTCGCCGTCGTAGCGGGCGGGATCGTAGCCGGCGTCGTCCAGGGCGGTGCTGGCCAGCTCCAGGAACATCCGCTGCTGCGGGTCGCGCAGCTCCGCCTCGCGCGGCGACATGCCGAAGAACGCCGCGTCGAGCCCGGCGTAGTCGGCCGCGATCGCCGACGCCGGGACGAACGTCGGGTCGTCCAGCAGGTAGTCGGGAACGCCGAGCGCCTCCTGCTCCTCACGGGTGTAGAAGCGCACCGACTCGACGCCTCCGACCAGGTTGCGCCAGTAGGCGGAGACGTCCTCGGCACCGGGCAGACGGCAGGCCAGGCCCACGACCGCGATCGGCTCGACCCCGGGCCCCTCTTCCTCATGGTTCAGCGCAGCGGTCATTCGTTACTCTCCCGTCTGGCCCTGTGAGGCCGAGTTGAGGGTCGTGCCCGGCGCGCCGCGACCCGCCGGGCCGCGCGCTCCGTTCCTGCGGTGCGACGTTCGCCGTCGAGGTGGGCGGCGAGCGTCCGTACGGTCGGGAAGCGGAAGAGGTCCACGATCGGCACCTCGCGCCCGAGTGAGGCGGCGAGGCGGGCCTGGACCTGAGCGGTGGCGAGCGAGTGCCCGCCGATCTCGAAGAAGTTCGCGCCAGCGGAGACCCGCGGCAGGCCGAGGACCTCCCGCCAGACGCCGGCGACCAGGCGTTCCGTCGCGGTGGCCGGCTCCTGGCCCGGTCCGGCCGCAGCGCGCGGCGGCGGCGCGGGCAGCGCGGCCCTGTCCACCTTGCCGTTCGGCGTCAGCGGCAGCGCGGGCAGCAGCACCAGCTCGGCGGGCAGCGCGTAGGCGGGCAGGCAGGCCGCCAGGTGCCGGTGCAGCTCACCGGCCTGTACGGCCGCGCTCGCCGGCACCGCGTAGGCGTGCGGCACCGGCCCGCCGGGCTGATGGGCCACCTTCGCGGCCGCGGCCCGCACCCCGGGATGGGCGGCCAGCGCGGCCTCGATCTCGCCCAGCTCGACCCGGTAGCCCCGGATCTTCACCTGCCCGTCGGCCCGTCCGGCCAGCACCACCCGGCCGTCCGGGTCGTGGCGGCCGAGGTCGCCGGTGCGGTAGCGGGCCGTCTCGCCGTCCGGCTCGCGGCTGAAGCGCCGCGCCGTGAGCTCTTCGTCCAGGTACGCCCGCGCCAGCCGGCGGCTCCTGACCACCACCTCGCCCAGCTCGCCCACGGCGGCCGGGGCGCCGGCGGCGTCCAGGACGAGCAGCTCGGCCCCGTCCACGCCGCGGCCGACCGGCACCGGGTCGCCGGTGCCCGCCACCTGGCCGGTGATCTCGAACATGGCCTGGGCCTGGGGCGTCTCGGTCGTGCCGTAGGTGTTGACCAGGCGCGCCTTGGGCGCGACGGCGGCGAAGGCGGCCACGTCGGCGTAGGTCAGCCGGTCCCCGCCGAACAGCACCAGCCGCAGGTCGGGCAGCTCCACCCCGGCCGCCGCGATCAGCGTGGCGAGCTGCGGGGTCAGGTGCGCGACCGTGACGGCCCGCTCACGCAGCCACGCCGCCAGCCGCGCCGGGTCGCGGACCCGGTCGTGGGCGGGCACGTGCAGCGTCGCCCCCAGGGTCAGCGGCGTCCAGGCGTCGCGGAGCAGGGGATCGTGGGCCAGCCCGGCCAGCAGCGCGAACCGGTCGGCGCGGGTCAGCTCGAACTCGGCCGCGTACCAGGACAGGAAGCGGGCCAGCGGACGCTCGTCGGCCCGCACCGGCTTGGGCTCGCCGGTGGTGCCGGAAGTGAACGACAGATACCCCCGCCGCTCGAACGGCACCGGGAACTCCCCGGCGCCCGACGCGGCCCCGCCCGTCTCCCCGAGCCGGTCCGGCGCAGGCCGCCCGTGCGGGTCCTGCACGATCCGCCGGTGAGTGTCCGGGGCGGGTCGCCCATGGGTGTCCGGGACGGATCGCCCGTGCGGGTCTGGCGTGGGGAGTTCGTGCGGGTTCAGGGCGGGCAGTTCGGGCAGCCAGACCAGTTCGGGGGGTACGGCCTCGCCTGGGCAGACGATCAGCGCGCGGGCCCCGGCGGAGCGGGCCTGGGCGGCCAGGCGGGCGGGTGGCAGGGCGGAGTCGAGCACTGCCCAGCGGGCGCCCGCCCCGAGCACGCCGAGCATCAGGGCGGGCAGCTCGAACGTGCGTGCGGCCAGGATCGCCACCGTTTCGCCCGGACGCACCGCCGCCGACACCGCCGCGCCCGTCGTCTCCGCCAGACGGGCCAGGCCGGCGTAGGTCAGCTCGCCGTCCTCACCGGCGACCGCCACGGTCTCCCGGTCGGCCGCCCGCGCGAGGACCCGCTCGGCCACTCCCGGGCCGTCCCACCCGGACAGCGGGGCGGTGCCGTCCGGGAGCCTCGTGTGCGGCCCGCGCAGCGACGCCTGCCCGACTGGCAGCCCGGGGGCGGTCACCAGGTCGCCGAGCATGCGCAGGTAACCCGCGAGCAGCTCCTCGATCCGCTCCTGCCGGAACAGCCGGGGGTTGTAGACGGCCTGCAGCACGTAGCGGCCGTCGTGGTCGCCGACGTACAGGGTCAGGTCGAACAGCGCGCCCGGCAGGCCCGGCGGCAGCGGCGCGGCCGTGACGCCGGGCAGGTCCAGGCGCGGCTCGGTGAAGTCGTACATGTTGAACAGGACCTGCACCAGCGGGTTCCTGGACAGGTCGCGGCCGGGGCCGAGCCGGTCGACCAGCCGCTCCAGGTGCACGTCGAGATGGGCCAGCGCGCCGGAAAGCGTCTCCTGGCAGCGGGTCACGTGGGTCTCGAAGGGGTCGGCGTCGTGGACGCGCAGCCGTACGGGAAGGACCTGGACCAGGCAGCCGGTCAGCGGGTGGAAGGCGGGCTCGCGCCGGTCGGCGACGGGCACGCCGACGACCAGGTCGTGCTGCCCGGTGAGGCGTCGCAGCACCTGTCCGAACGCGGCCAGCATCACCGCGTACGGCGTGCTGCCCAGACCGGCGGCCAGCGCGCGCACCCCGGCGCTGACGGCGGCGTCCGCCTCGGTGGTCACTCCCGCGCCCTCGAACGTCTGCACCGGCGGGCGCGGATGGTCGCGCGGCAGGTCGAGCACGCCGGGCGCGCCCTCCAGATGCTCGCGCCACCACTCCAGGCTCGCGTCCTTGTCGCGCCCGCCGAGGTAGGCCACGTAACCGCCGAACGTCGTTCGCAGCGGCGGCATCGCCTCGCCGCGGTAGGCGCGGCCGAGGTCGTCGTAGAGCACCTGCTGCGACCAGCCGTCGAACACCAGGTGGTGCGCGGTGATCGCCAGCACGTGCTCGTCGTCCGACAGGCGCAGCAGCCTGGCCCGCCACAGCGGCCCGGCCGCCATGTCGAAGGTGAGCTTGGCCTCGGCCGCCAGCCGCTCGCCGACCTCCTCCGCAGTCACGTCCTCCACCGGCAGCGGCACCGGGCCGGGCGGCGAGACCGCGACCGAGGGCACCCCGTCCTTCTGCGGTACGCGCCAGCGCAGCACCTCGTGCCGCTCCGCCACCGTCGCCAGGGCGGCGCGCAGGGCGCCGACGTCCAGGGGGCCCGACAGGCGCTGCGCCATCGCGATGTTGTGCGCGGGGGTGCCGGGGGCCAGCCGTTCCACGAACCACATCCGCCGCTGCACTGCCGACAGCGCGGCCGGCGCGGTGGCGAGCGGCTCCTCGCGCGCCTCCGGGGCCGCTTCCACCAGGCGCGCGATGCCCGCCACGGTACGGCCCGCCAGCACGTCGGCCACCCCGATCTCCTTGCCCAAGCCGGTGCGCAGCAGGGCGGTCAGCCGCATGGCCAGCAGGGAGTGGCCGCCGGAGGCGATGAAGTCGTCATCCTGTCCGGGCTCCTCGCCCCCGAACGCCTCGGCCCAGGCCGCCGCGACACCACGCTCCGTCGCGCTGACCGCCACCCGCTCCGGCCCGCCCGCTTGCTCCGGCCCGCCCGCGCGCTCTGGCCCGCTTTCCCGCTCCGCACCGCCCGCCCGCTCCGCGCCGCCCGCCCGCTCCGCAGCGCCCGCCCGCTCCGGGCCGCTCGCCTGCGCCGGCTCGCCCACCCGCCTGGGGGAGGCCGCGTGGAGGGCCGCCATGTCCACTTTGCCGGCGACCGTCAGGGGCAGGACGGGCAGCCGTACCACCCGGGTGGGGACCATGTACGCGGGCATGCTCTCCAGGCAGTGGGCCCGCACGTCCTCGATGCCCGGCGCGCTCTCCGGCGCCAGGTAGGCGGTCAGCTCCTTCAGGCCCGCCGGGCCGGGGGTCACGTCCGCCACGGCCTGCCGTACGCCGGGATGGGCGCGCAGCACCGCCTCGACCTCGCCGATCTCCACCCGCTGGCCCTGGACCTTGACTTGCCGGTCCAGCCGGCCGATGAAGCCGATGCGGCCGTCGTCCTCCAGCACGACCTGGTCGCCGGTGCGGTACATGCGCGCGCCCGGCCCGCCGTACGGGTCGGGGACGAACCGCTCGGCCGACAGCGCGGGCCGGTCCAGGTAGCCGCGGGCCAGTTGCGGGCCGCCGATGCACAGCTCGCCGGGCGTGCCGGGCGGGCAGGGGCGCAGGAGGTCGTCGAGGATGTACGCCTGGCAGCCGGGCAGCGCGTAGCCGATCGGCAGGGGCCGGTCCCAGTCGCCGGTCAGTTCGGTGCCGACCACGCAGACCGTGGTCTCGGTGGGGCCGTACCAGTTGAAGAAGCGGCGTCCGCCGCCGGTCCAGCGGGCCACCTGCTCGGGGCCGGCCGGTTCGCCCGCGGTGAGCAGGTCGCGTAACCAGGGCAGCCGGTCCGGCTCCAGCAGCGGGAGCAGGGCGGGCGGGATGGTGCCCCAGGTCACCTGGTGGTGTTCGAGGAAACGCTGGAGCCGTACCGGATCGACGCGGTCCTCGTCGGGGATGAGCATCACCGATCCGCCGCGCGCGAGCGGCGCGAAGACGTCCAGCACCGACACGTCGAACCCCAGCGCGGCGAACCCGATCGACCGGCACCCGGCGTCCAGCCCGAACACCTCGCCCGCCATCCGCACGAACGTCACCGCCGAGTCGTGGCTGACCACCACACCTTTGGGCCGCCCCGTCGAGCCCGAGGTGAAGAGCACGTACGCGGCGGCACCCGACGGCGTGACCCGCGCAGGCGGTTCCGCGATGCCCTGGGGGCGCGGGCTCTCCAGCCGGACCGGGAGCCCGGCCAGCAGTTCGGTGCCCGTCCCGTCCGCGACGACCGTGGTGATCCCGGCGTCCTCGACGATCCCGGCCAGCCGCCTGCGCGGGTGCGAGGGGTCCAAGGGCACGTACGCGCCCCCCGACATCAGCACGCCGAGCACACACACCAGCAGGTCGGGGGTACGGCGATGGCAGATGCCGATCCGCGTCTCCGGCCCGGCCCCGAGCGCGCGCAGCCGGTGGGCCAGCGCCGCCGCCGCGCCGGTCAGCTCGCGGTAGCTCAGCTCGCGATCACCCTGCCGTACGGCCGTCGCGTCCGGAGTACGGCCGGCCTGCGCCAGCACGAGGTCGTGAAGCAGCGCCCTGTCGGTCACTCTTGTCTCCCCGTCACCCTGCGTCTTCTGCGGGCATGTCCAATCCGAGCCGGACCACGTCGTACGGCGCGGCGACCGCGGCCAGCGCCTCGCCTCGCGCGGTGTGCAGCGGCAGGTGGACGACCAGCCAGCGAGCCAGCCGCTCCAGCCCCGGATCGCACTGCACCCGCCACGGACCCGGGTCGGCCAGGTCGGGGAACCCGGATTCCCCGAGATCGCCGCCCTGGCCGTCGGCGGCCGCCAGCGCCCGTTTGGCGGTGACGGCGCGCAGCGTGAGCCAGCGCCGGTCCTCCTCGGCGGCGTCCTCGATCTGCTCGCGCTCGCCCCTGCTCAGCTCGGCCAGGTCGGCGCCGAGATCCAGCGCGCGCAGAAGGGACACCCCGACGCCAGGCCCACCCGCGGCGACGGCGGCGACCAGGCTCAGGCCACCTGAGTGGCTCACACCGGTCACCGCCCGGCCCGCGTACCCACCCACCACCGCGTCGTGATCGGCGGCACGCCCCAGCCACAGACGCAACTCGTCCACCTCGGGCACCGCGCCGCCACCCGCCTCGGACGGGGTGGGCCCGCCCGGCTTGGGCAGGATGTGGCCACCCACCGGAGGCGAGGCGTGCCCACTCTGCTCGGGCAGGTCGTGCCCGCCTGTCAGCGATGGGGTGTGCTCGCCTGGTTCGGGTGGGGTGGGCTGGTTCGTGAGGTCGGCGGCGATGAGGGATGCCAGTTCGGCAGCCTGGTCCTGGACGAACAGGTGGCCGCCGCGCAGCGTGCGCAGCCGGAACCCGGCCGTGGTGTGCCGGGCCCAGCCGAGCATCTCCGCCACCCCGACCTCCCCGTCCTCCAGCCCGGTGAAGGCCACGATGGGTGAGTCGAAGGGCGGCTCGGGCGCGTACCGGTAGTTCTTGATCCAGGCGAAGTCGGAGCGCAGCACCGGCATCATCAGCTCGCGCAGCTCCGGCAGGTGCTTGAGCTCCAGCAGCGCGCCCGCCCGGCGGACGAGCTGGTCGATGAAGGCGTCGTCGGGCAGGTCCACGGCGGCGGCCAGCGGTACCCGTCGATCCGGTGGGTGCGCGCCGCCGACGTAGAGCCTGGACGGGCCGGGCAGTCCGCGCCGCCGCAGCTCGCGCACCACCTCGAAGGCCAGCCGCGCGCCCATGCTGTGGCCGTACAGCGCGTACGGCTCGGCCGTGCCGGGCGCCAGCTCGTCGGCGATGCCGGCGACGGTGAAGGCCGGCGGCTCGACGATGCGGTTCTCCCGGCCGGGAAGCTGGACCGGGACGACGGTGAGATCGGTACGCCCGGCCAGCTCACGAAGCAGTCCGGTGTAGGCGCTGGCACCGCCTCCGGCGTACGGCAGGCAGTACATCGTGCGGGCGGGGCGGAGATCCGCGGGAACGTGCGCCGCCGCGGCTAGCTGCTCACTGATCGCCCAGCACCTCCCCCGAAGGGGTGGTCACCGTGCGCGGCGAGTGGTGGATTCGTCGCTGAATAGAGAGGTCGTCAACCGCCATGTTACGGCGCTCCTCGACAATTGCCTCGAAACAACCCCGAAATAGAGAGATGCTCAAGTGTCATGACTTAGCGTGGGATGTCACGCCGTTCAGGACATTAACTCTTATATCGATGTTTGCGGGGCTGAGTCAACGGCGTGATTTGCGGCCGTTCAAGGGGAGTCGAAACATTCAGCCCGGCAGCCTCTTGCGCGACTGGCCACTCGATGATAGGAGAGACCGTAAATAGGATTCGGACCTCCGAAACTCGCCTCTCGGGCTTTGGGGTGTTTTGGATGGTTTGGGGTGTTCGTCGCGAGCGGGGGAGGGGTGGGCGTGGCCTGTCGGAGGGGGCGTCGTCTTCCTGTTTCCCGCGACAACCATGCGAAAGAGGCGGCGCCGAGAACTCCGGCCGCGCGAGGTTCGCCGGCCTTCCGCGGGCCGCCGACCGGCGTTCGGACTGTTTTGTCGTCCGGATTGTCAAGGCGTGAGAAAAACTTTCAGGTATCAGTCAGGACGATTGCCTGATCACCCTAAACCTGGCTCTGGTCACCCCGAAACTCCTGCTCGACGTGCGGGGTGGGGGTACCGGGAGAGCGCGGCACGACTCCCCGGGGGCGGACAATGCCGATGAAGCGCTTTCCGGCGGGTCGGCACGACGCTTTACCGGAAATGTCAATTCATCGCGGGAATTGATACTCGCCGGGAGTCGCGATTCCCGCGCATGCCATTGATGGCATTCGGCGACAGTTGAATGCTTAACCGGTCGCCGCGAGCCGTAGATCGCGTACGCGGTCCCACTGCTGACCGGTGACGATCTTGGCGGTCAGGTTCTCCTGGTCGTACACGATCGACCACCGGGTGTGGTGCTGGGCGACCTTTTCCAGCAGCCGCATCGGGTCCGTGCGGTCGCCCTCCGACAGCAGCCGGTAACGGCGGTCGGCCAGCTTGGTGTTCCGGTCGGCGCCGGTCAACGTGATGTTGGTGAGGTAACGCTCGTCGAGGACGTTCATGCGCCCCTCGGCGAACTCGACGACCACCGACCGGCCCGCCCGGTCGGCGATCAGGTAGTGCAGTTGCGGGCCGCCGGTGAAGTCCAGGTCGTAGCGGCGCATCAGCTCCACCGCCTCGGGCACGGTGGCGGCGCGGTCGAGCATGAGCCGGATGATCCGCGTGCCGCTCACGACCTTGCGGCCGGGGGTGCGCGCGGGCAGGTCGGCGTGCGGCGCCTGGGCCAGGCCGACGGCCAGGCCCTTCTCGTTCATGCCGTCGAAGGGCATCAGCACCGCGTGCGCCAGCCGCCGCCGGTCCTGCACGGCGTTCAGGTCCGGCCGCGCCGCCGGCGGGAACAGGTAGGAGACGTCGACCAGCGAGAGCGAGGCGTAGGCGCCCGGCGCGCGGGAGTGGACGACCATGGCCGGGTTGGGATCCCAGTCGAAGTTCCTGCCAAAGCGCCCGGGGCGGTGGAAGAGCGAGCACGCCCAGCCGTCGCCCCGCCTGGCCAGTTCGGCCTCGGTGAGCGGCGCCTCGGCGTCGTAGCCGCCGTGGTAGGTCATCTCGTACAGCGGCAGGTCGTCGAGTCTGCGCAGGCCGGCCGCCGTACGGGCGATCTCGTCCTTGGTCTGCCGGAGAATCCCCGGATCGGCCGTGGAGGGCGGCGGTGGCGTCGCCGGGGCCGCGCAGGCCACCGTCGCCACGAGGGTCAGAGCCGACAACACCGCCAGAGCAGGGGTCCGCATGCTCTGTAGTCTGCCGACCGCCGCCCGCCGTGTCACCCGCTGATCGAGCTTGGCAGTGTCAATTCTCCCTAACACTGTTAGATTGACGGCATGCCATCAGACGGAACCACCACGGCAGGGCCGTCCCTGCGCGAGCGGCGGCGCGGCGCCGCGGTCGAGGAGATCATGGCCGCCTCCGAGCGCCACCTCGACGCGCACGGACCGGCGGGCCTGTCGCTGCGCGCGGTCGCCCGGAGCCTGGGCATGACCGTGCAGGCGCTCTACCACTACTTCCCCCGCCGCGAGGACCTCATCACCGCGCTGATCACCAAGGCGTACGGCGACCTCGCCGACGCCGTGGAGGCCGCCGCGCAGGCCCCGCCGGACGACCCGGCCGTCCCGGGCCTGGTCGCCGCGGCCGAGGGCTTCCGCCGCTGGGCCGTCACCCACCCGGAACGTTTCCAGCTCATCTACGGAACGCCCCTGCGCGACTACGCGGCGCCCCCGGAAGGCGAGACCACCCGGTCGGTACGCCGGATGAGCGCCACCTTCCGCCGCGAACTGCTCGGCGCCTACACCCTCGCGCAACTGGCCGCCTGCGAGAGCCCGGAACTGTCGCCCGGGTTCCGGACGCACCTGGAGGCCCTGCCGCCCGACGGCCTGGGCACGCTGCCGGCTCCCGCGGCGGCGCTCTTCCTCAGCGCCTGGGGGCACATGTACGGGCTCGTGGCGCTGGAGGTGTTCGGGCACACCGCCTTCGTCGGCGAGCACCAGGCGGAGTTGTTCCGCGTGGCGATGCTGAACCTGGTGGCCGACACGACGCGCCGCATGCCCGCCGGGTGACGACCGCGCGGGGCGGCATCGGGCGAGGTCACCCCTCCGTTGTAGGGTCGGCGCCACTGACCGTGATCACTTGGGGAGACGCATGAACGGGCCATCTTCGCCCTCTGGACAGGCCGTGCTGATCGGCGCCCTGGCTCCGCTGAGCCGCCCCGGCTGGACCGGGGCGGGGCGGCACCTGCTCGCCGGGCTCGAACTGGCCGTCCACGAGGTCAACGACGCGGGCGGGATCGCCGGCAGGCCCCTCGAACTGGTGGTCCGTGACACCGCGGCCGATCCGCTGAAGGCCGAGGCGGCCGTGGACGAACTGGCCGCCCTGGGCGTGGCCGCGCTGGCGGGGGAGTACCACAGCGTCGTCGCCCGTACCGCCGCCGCCCGGGCCGACGTGCTCGGCCTGCCGTACCTCTGCTCGTCCGCGGTTCTGGACGCGCTCACCGAGCAGCCGACGGAGTGGGTCGCGCGGCTGGCCCCCGCGCAGTCCCACGGGTGGCGGATCTACGCGGACTTCCTGCTGCGCGCGGGCCACAGCCGCGTCGCCGTGGCCGCCGAGCCGAGTGTCTACTGGGCCTCCGGCACCCGCATCCTGCGCGAGCATCTCGCCGCCCGCGGCGCCACGCTCGCCGAACTCGACCTGCGCACGCTCAGCCCCGCCGAGGTCTGCGACGAACTCGCCACGAGCCGGACGAGCGCCCTGCTGCTCCTGGCCGGAACTCCGGAGCCCGCGGTGCCGATCGTGAAGGCGATCCGCGCCGACCGCCGCCTGGCCGAAACCATGATCGGCGCGCCCGCGGGGCAGCCGGAGTTCGCCGACTGGCTGACGGCGCTGGGCACGGACGGCGCCGCGATCCCGTTCCTGCGCTACCTGCCCGAGTCCTTCGGCCCGCTCGGCGCCCGCGTGGAGACGTCTCTGCGCGAACGGCTGGCCGAAACGCCGTCTTTCGTCGCCTTCGAGGGCTACGACACGGTCATGGTCCTGGCCGAGCTCCTCCGATCCCACGGCGCGGACCGGACCCGGATCGCCGGAGCCTGGCCGGACGTCACGATCGAGGGCACCCGGGGAAAGATCGCCTTCTCCCGTACGGCGGGCATCGGCGTCTGGCAGTGGACGTGGCCGCCGGTCCAGGTCGTCGACCGGGACCCGGCCGAGCCCACCCGCTTCCGCACCCTCCACACCACCCACTGACCCGCCCCGATCCACCAGCCCCATCTCCCGCGCTACGCCCGCTGCCAGGAGCACCCACCACCCCCTGGCCCGGGCGGCTTCCTGGCAAGGAATGGCCGTTCAACCAAGCCGGATCCCGGGCCATGGCCGTTCAACCAAGCCGGATCCCGGGCCGTGGGCGCTCAACCCAAGCCGGATCCCGTGCCGTGGGCGCTCAACCCAAGCCGGATCCCGTGCCGTGGGCGCTCATCCGGCCGCCCTGATCCGCGCGGCGGGTTGCCGTGGGTGGCTGTGAAGCACCCTCCAGCCGGGGGTGGCTATGCGGCGGCTTCGGTGAGGGCGGTCAGGACGGCGGATATGGCGGGCGGGTCGGGTGGGTCGCCGTAGGTGGCGGCGTAGAGCTGGCGGCGGAAGCCGGTGAGCTCCGTGGTGTGGACGTCGGCCCGCCGGTGGGCGCGCAGCGCCAGCCCCGGCAGCGTGGTCACGCCCACACCCGCCGCGACCAGGGCCTGCACCACGACGATGTCGTCGCTGAGCGAGGCGATGCGCGGCGTGAAGCCCTCGCGGCGGCACGCGCTGACCAGTTCCTCCTGGCACCGATAGCAGCCGCCGATCCAGGGCGAGTGGCGATGGGCGGCCATGGTGTCTCCGGGGCGGCGGCTGACGAGGTGGACGGCGTCCTCGCGGAGGTGGACCAGACGGAACCCCTCCTCCTGTTCCAGCGGCGCGTGGGCGTGCTGGAAGATGAGCGCGAGGTCGATCTCGCCCTGCCGTAGCATCTGCAGCGCCTCGACCGGATGCTGGTCGATCAGGACCAGTTCGAGCCCCGGGTGCGCCCGCGCCAGCGCGTTGACCGCCTCCGGCACGATCGTGCTCAGCACCGAGGCGTTGGCGGCCAGGCGTACCCGGCCGGCCCGCAGGCCGACCTGTGCCGCCAGCTCGTTGGTGGCCGCCTCGACGCGTCCCACGATCTCGGTGGCCCGGATGGCCAGCAGCCGTCCCTCCGGCGTCAGCCGGATGCCCCGGCCTGCGCGCTGGACGAGCTTGGCGCCGGTGGCCGCCTCCAGCCGGGCGAGGTGGTGGCTGACCGACGACTGCGAATAGTGCAGCTCCTTCGCCGCCTCGGTCACCGACCCGTGCCGCGCGACCGTGGCCAGAACCCTGAGATGGACCAGGTTCATCATTCATCGAGAATATCGATGAGAATGCCGAAATTTCAGCATTAGACGTCATGAGTCTGGTGGCACATGCTGGTGAACATCACAAAGCGCACCGCGAAGGAGCACCAGATGTCCGCCCTACGTGTTCACAACTTCTCGATCTCCTTGGACGGCTTCGGCACCGGTGACGGCCAGGCCGAAGGCGCCCCGTTCGGCCATGCCGGCGAGCGGCTGCACGAATGGATGTTCGCCACCAGGTTCTGGAGCGACATGGCGGGTGGCCCGGCGGGCAGCGCCGGCGCCGACCACGTGTACGCGGCGATGCACGGCCCCGGCATCGGCGCCGAGATCATGGGCGCAGGCAAGTTCGGCCCGCCCGGCTGGCAGGACGACCCCGACTACAAGGGTGCCTGGGGCGCCAACCCGCCGTTCCACTCGCCGGTCTTCGTCCTCACCCACCGCCCGCGGCCGTCGATCGAGATGGAGGGCGGCACCACGTTCCACTTCCTCGACACCTCGCCCGCCGACGCCCTCAAGACGGCCCGCGAGGCGGCCGGCGGACTGGACGTGCGCCTGGGCGGCGGCCCCTCGGTGATCCGCGACTTCCTCGCCCAGGGTCTGGTCGACCACATGCACGTGGTCCAGGTCCCGATGCTGCTCGGCCGTGGCGTCCGGCTCTGGGACGGCCTGGAGGCCCTTGAGGACAGATACACCATCGAAGCCGTCTCCACCCCCTCCGGTGTCACCCACCTGACCTTCACCGCACGGTAGAACCCTCCAAGAGCCCTCGCGGGGTCATGAGACGACGAGCGCCGAGCGGCCGATCACGGACCTCTTGCGCGAGGCGGCGGTCTGCTAGCCTGCCAGGCAGGTGAGCCGGGAAGTCTGGTCGGCAGGGTTCTGATCATGCCGTTCAGGAGGCGCTCAGATGCACGCAGCGGTGACTGACCGTAGATGAGATCCTCCAAGGGGTTGTCACAGCTCACCCTGCCTGGTCTGCCGTTCGTGGCCATGGCGGCGGTGGCCGTGGTCGACGTGCTGGCCGGTCGCGGGCTCGGGTTCCTGCCGCTGCTGACGCTGGGTCCGACGTTCGCCTCGGTGTCGGGCGGCATGCGGCGTACCGCCGCGGTGGGCGTGATCGCCCTGGCCATCTGCCTTCCGCTGGCGTACTACAACGGCTCGCTGCTGACCTGGCAGAACAACCTCACGGTGCTGACGATCATCGCGGTAACGGCGGCCAGCATGCTGGCCGCCCGGTTGCGGCTGCGGCGCGAGCGGGAGCTCGCGGACCTGCGGCTGGTGGCCGAGGCGGCACAGCGGGTACTGCTGCGCCCGGTGCCCCGCCGGGCCGGGGACCTCCGGCTGGCCCTGTCCTATACCTCGGCCGCCGCCGAGGCGAGAATCGGCGGCGACCTGTACGAGGTGGTGACGACCCCGGCCGGGGTGCGGCTGATCATCGGCGACGTCCAGGGCAAGGGGCTGGGCGCGGTGGAGACCGCCGCGTGGGTGCTGGGCGCCTTCCGCGAGGCCGCCTACGACGAGCCCGATCTCGGCGCCGTCGCCGACCGCCTGGAGGCGAGCCTCAACCGGCAGCTCGGCAAGGAGATGTTCGTGACCGCGATCCTCGCGGAGGTCCGCGCCGAGGAGGTGGTCCTGCTCAACTGCGGCCACCCGGCGCCGCTGGTCCTGCGCCGCGACGGGCGGGTGGAGTCGCTGGACCCGCCGGAGGGGGCGCTGCCGCTGGGGCTGGCGGCGCTGGCCGACTCGGGGCGGAAGACGCACGGCTATCCGTTCGGGACGTACGACCAGATCCTCTTCTACACCGACGGCGTGATCGAGACCCGCGACGGTCTGGGGCGCTTCTACCCGCTCGCCGACCGGCTGTCCGTGCTGTCCCGCCCGGATCCGCAGGCGGCGCTGGACGAGTTGCGCGCCGACCTGCTCGTGCACGCAGGAGGGCCGCTGCAGGACGACGCGGCCATGTTGCTGCTGCGCCGCCAGAGGTCGTGAACCGTCGGCGCCGCCGGTTGGAGAGCCGGCCCTGCTAGGCGCCCTGTTCCTCGCCGAGCGGGCGGACGTGCCGCAGGACCACGAGGCACAGCACGGTGGCCACGAGGATCGCGCCGCCGCCCACGGCGGAGGCGATGTTCACGCCGGTGGTGAAGGTCTGCTGCGCCGCCCGCACGACCTCGGCCGGCACCCGGTCGGCGACCGAGAGCGCGCCGGACAGGCTGGCGGTGAGGCGGTCGGCGACCTCCGGTGACGACTGCGGGGGAGCGGTCATGCGGGCCGCGTACAGGGCGGTGCTGAGGCTGCCGAGCAGGGCGACGCCGACGGCGATGCCGAGTTCCTGGACGGTCTCGGACATCGCGGCGGCGGAGCCGGACTTCGAGGCCGGCGCGGCGCCCACGACCATGTCGGTGCCCAGGGCGGCGATCGCGCCCAGCCCCAGGTAGACGAAGGCGAACCCGGCCACCACGGCCGCGGCGGCGCCGGTGCCCGCCGTGGCCAGCAGCGCGTAGCCGATCACCGACAGGCCCAGGGTGGCGGCCATGACCAGGCCGGGCCGTACCCGGCGGGCGAGCAGGGGCGCGCCGATGGCGGCGGCGAACATCGCCAGGGCGGGCGGCCCCATCCACAGGCCCGCGGCGAACGGCGTGAGGCCCTCGACGAGCTGGAGGTACTGGGTGACCAGGTACATGGTGCCGCCGACCCCGACGAGCCCGATCAGCAGCACGGCCAGTGCCGCGGAGAAGGCCCGGCTGGTGAACAGGGTGACGTCCAGCAGCGGGGAGTCCAGCCGGCGCTGCCTGCGCACGAACGCCACGCCCGCCACCACCGCGACGGCGAGCAGGAGCGCCGTGCTCGCGTCCGCGCCGTCGGCGGCGGCGTGCTTGACCGCGTAGACGCCCGGCAGGATCGCCGCCAGGGACAGGGCGACGCTGACCAGGTCGATCCGCCCGGCCCGCGGGTCGGCGTACTCGGGCAGCAGGGCCTTCGCGCCGGCCAGCACGACGATCGCGACGGGAACCGCGAGCAGGAACGCCGCGCCCCACCAGTACGCGTCGATCAGCGCGCCGCCGGCCACCGGCCCCGCCGCCATGCCCAGCGCGAACATCGTGGCCCACACCCCGATCGCGATCGCGCGCTGGCGCACGTCGGCGAACATGTTGGAGATCAGCGACAGCGTCGAGGGCATCAGCGTCGCCCCCGCGACCCCGAGCAGCGCGCGGGCCAGGATCAGTAGCTCGGCCGTGGGCGCGAAGGCCGCGAACACCGACACGACCGCGAAGGCCGCCATCCCGATCACCATGAGGCGGCGCCGGCCGATCCGGTCGCCCAGCGTGCCCATCGTGATGAGGAAGCCGGCGATGAGGAACCCGTAGGCGTCCATGATCCACAGTGTCTGCGCCGCCGACGGGTCCAGGGCTTCGGCCATGCTCGGCAGCACCAGGTACAGCACGGTGACGTCCAGGCCCAGCAGCACCGTCGGCAGCGCCAGCAGTCCCAGACCCGCCCACTCGCGCGCGCCGGCCCGCCGCGTCGTGACCGATGACATGCGTCCTCCCTCAGTAGAGTTCTTGAACGATAGTACAAGTAGAATTATCGTTCAACTTTCAGGGCCGACCTGTGGGAAGGCGGGGATGGAGGCCGAAATCAGGCGGTGCTCTCGCGGACGATCAGGCGGTGCGGGGCGCAGAGGTCCTGCGGCGGCTCGGCGCCGGTGGCCGACAGCCGGGCGGCCAGCAGGCCGACCGCGGTCTCCGCGATGTGCGCCTTGTCCGGCGCGATGGTCGTCAGCGTCGGGGTGGAGAAGCGACCGTCCTCGATGTCGTCGAAGCCGATCAGCGCCACGTCCCCGGGCACCCGCAGGCCCCGCGACAGCAGGGTGCGCAGCGCGCCCAGCGCGAGGGTGTCGTTGAAGCAGAAGACCGCGTCCGGCGGGTCGCCCGCCAGCAGCCGGGCCATGGCCTCCGCGCCGTCGGCGCGGTGGTAGTCGGAGACGTCGGCGACCGCGTGCTCGGCCAGGCCCGCCTCGGACAGGGCCTGGCGGAAGCCGCGCAGCCGCTGCTCGGCGGTGACCGCGCGGGCGGCGCGCTGCGCGCCGATCGCGGCGATGCGGCGGCGGCCGAGCGCGATCAGATGGCCGGTCGCCAGGCGGGCGGCGGCCACGTTGTCGACGGCCACGTGGTCGAGGGTGCCGCCGCCGATGCGCTCGCCGAGCAGGACCATCGGGGTCTGGTCGGTACGCGCCCGCAGGTCCTCCGGCGTGAGGGCGAGCGGGCTGAACAGCATGCCGTCGATGAGCTGCGCCCGGATGCCGGACATGACGAGCTGCTCCTTGCGCCGCTCGCCCTGGGTCTGGTCGATGAGCACGGTCCAGCCTCGCAGGTCGGCCACCTCGATCACCTTGGTGGCCAGCTCCGAGAAGTAGGGGATCGACAGATCGGGTACGGCCAGCGCGATCACCCCGGACCGCCCGCTGCGCAGGTTGCGGGCGGACAGGTTGGGCTGGTAGCGCAGCTCCGCGATGGCCGCCTCGACCCGGGTCCTGGTGTCCGGGCTGACGTGGGGATAACCGTTGACCACGTTGGAGACGGTCTTGATCGACACGCCCGCGTGTTCGGCGACGTCTTTCAGCCTGGGCCGCATGACGAGCACTCTATCGCGATTTACAACGATGGAAGAGACCCGTTTACAACGTTGCAGACAACGATGTAGAAAGGCTGCCATGGACGACGCACACCTCAGCCTGGACCCGGCCTTCGAGATCGCCCCCGTCAACCGGCGCCTGTTCGGCTCGTTCGTGGAGCACATGGGCAGGTGCGTCTACACGGGGATCTTCGAGCCGGGCCACCCGAGCGCCACCCCCGAGGGCTTCCGCGGCGACGTGCTCGAACTGACCCGCGAGATGGGCGTCAGCGTCGTGCGCTACCCCGGCGGCAACTTCGTCTCCGGCTACCGCTGGGAGGACGGCGTCGGCCCCGACCGCCCGACCAGGCTCGACCTGGCCTGGCGGCAGATCGAGACCAACCGGTTCGGGCTCCACGAGTTCATGTCCTGGACGCGCAGGGCCGGCGTCGAGCCGATGATGGCCGTCAACCTCGGCACCCGGGGCATCCAGGAAGCCTGCGACCTGCTGGAGTACGCCAACCTGCCGGGCGGCACCCACCTGTCCGACCTGCGGATCAAGCACGGGGCGGCGGAGCCGTTCGGGATCGGGCTGTGGTGCCTGGGCAACGAGATGGACGGCCCGTGGCAGATCGGCCACAAGACCGCCACCGAGTACGGCCGGCTGGCCAACGAGACCGCCAAGGCGATGCGGCTGGTCGATCCCAGCGTGGAGCTGGTGCTGTGCGGCAGCTCCAACTCCCAGATGCCCACCTTCGGCGCGTGGGAGGCGACGGTCCTGGAGCACGCCTACGACGCCGTCGACTACATCTCGCTGCACGCCTACTACGAGGAGGACGGCGACCTGGCCAGCTTCCTCGCCGCGGCGGTCGACATGGACAGGTTCATCACCTCCGTGGTCGCGACCGCCGACCACGTCAAGGCGCGGCTGCGCCGTACCAAGAAGATGATGTTGTCCTTCGACGAGTGGAACGTCTGGAACCAGGCCCGCTACGAGGGCCGCGAGCAGGGGGACTTCGAGCAGGCGCCGCCGCTCATCGAGGACACCTTCACCGCGGCCGACGCCGTGGTCGTCGGCGACTTCCTCATCACGCTGCTGCGCCACGCCGACCGGGTGAGCGTGGCCTGCCAGGCGCAGCTCGCCAACATCATCGCGCCCATCCGCACCTCGCCCGGCGGTCCCGCCTGGCGCCAGACGATCTTCCACCCGTTCGCGCTGACCGCCCGCCACGCGCGGGGGACCGTGCTGCGGGTGGAGCCGCGCTCGCCGCTGCTCGACACCGCGAGGTACGGCGAAGCCGCGCAGTTGTCCGCCGTGGCCACTCTCGACGACGAGGGCGTCACGGTGATCGCGGTCAACAGGAGTGCCCACGAGGCCCTGGACCTGACCGCCGACCTGCGCACCCTGGGACGGCTGAGACTCGCGCACAGCCACCTGCTGGAGGCCGGGGCCGACCCGCACGCCACACAAGCGGCCGTCGTGCCGCTCGCCGACGCGCAGCTCGACGGGGCACAGTTGCGCGCCCTGCTCCCGGCCGCGTCCTGGAGCCTGATCCGTCTCACCTTCACAGGGAGCTGACCCCATGAAACGCCTGCTCGCCCTCGCCCTCGTCGCGGCCCTCCCGCTGACCGCCTGCGGATCCGGTGAAACGTCCGGCACCTCCGCGCAGGTCACGCTCACCTTCTGGAACGGCTACACCGGCCCGGACCGCCCGGCGCTGGAGTCGCTGGTCAAGAGGTTCAACGACACGCACCCCGGTATCCGCATCGAGATGAACATCATGACCTGGGACGTGCTGTTCCAGAAGCTGCTGCCCGCCTACACCAGCGGCAACGGCCCCGACCTCGTCGCCTTCGACGACGCCCACATCGGCCGCTTCGCCGCCAAGGGCGTCCTGGCCCCGCTCGACGACTGGTTCACCGCCGAGCACAAGGCCGCCCTGGTCAAGCCCGCCGTCGAGGCGACGCTGTTCAAGGGCAAGCACTACGCGGTGCCCATGACGTTCACGCCGATCCTCATGTACTACAACAAGAAGCTCTTCAAGGACGCCGGGCTCGACCCGGAGCGGCCCCCGGCCACCTGGCAGGACTGGCAGGCGGCACTGAAGAAGCTGACCAAGGACACCAACGGCGACGGCCGCCCCGAGCAGTACGGCACCGCGCTGCCCGACCACCAGACGATCCAGGTCTGGCCGATCCTGCTGTGGGGCAACGGCGGCGACCTGCTCTCGCTGAACAGCCCGCAGTCGGTGCAGGCGGTCCAGCAGTGGAGCGACCTCATCGTCAAGGACCGCGTCTCGCCCACCGGGCTCGGCGGCGCCGACGCCGACAAGCTCTTCCAGACCGGCAAGGCGGCCACCAACATCACCGGCCCGTGGATGACCACCGGGTTCAAGGAGGCCGGGCTGGACTTCGGGATCGCCATGGTCCCGGCCGGGCCCGCGGGAGCGGTGACGCTGGCCGGCGCCTCCTCCTTCGTGCT
This sequence comes from Nonomuraea sp. NPDC050790, assembly GCF_044456745.1. Classification (NCBI taxonomy): domain Bacteria; kingdom Bacillati; phylum Actinomycetota; class Actinomycetes; order Streptosporangiales; family Streptosporangiaceae; genus Nonomuraea; species Nonomuraea sp. NPDC050790. Next base: position 1,081,447 of record NZ_JBITGF010000001.1, read on the forward strand.
CAACGCGAAGTCCGACGCGGCCAAGCGGAAGGCGGCCAAGGAGTGGTTCACGTTCTGGAACTCCAAGGAGTCGCAGATCGCGTGGTCCAACGGCTCCGGCTTCCCCGGCGTCAGGACGGACGTCACCCCGCAGGACACCAAGGCCAACCCGTACGTGGCGCAGTTCGCCGCCCACTCGGAGAAGGCCCGCGTGCTGCTGCCCGGCCAGGCCGAGTTCCGCAAGATCTACGAGGAGATCTTCGAGCCGGCCGTCCAGCGGGTGACCACGGGCAAGGCGCAGGTCCAGCCGGCGCTTGACGAGGCGGCCAAGGCGATCGCGCCGCTCGCCGGCCCATGAGGGCCCGCCGTACGGCGACCGCGTACGCCTTCCTCGCGCCCACCCTGATCGTGGTCGGGGTGTTCATGGTCTGGCCGATGCTCCAGTCGCTGGCCGACTCCTTCTACGACAAGTCCATCGGCCCGGGGATCTTCGTCGGGCTCGGCAACTACGCCAAGCTGCTGGACGACCAGGCGTTCCTGGTCGCCCTGCGCAACACGGTCTTCTACGCGGTCGTGGCCACGCCCGTCGCGGTCGCGCTGGCCCTGGGACTGGCCCTGCTGCTCAACGGCCGGATCCGGGGGCGGGGATTCTTCCGCTCGGCGCTGTTCCTGCCGTCGGTGGTGTCGCTGGGCGTGGTGGCCATCGCATGGAAGTTCCTGCTCGATCCGGACATCGGGCTGGTCACGTACTGGCTGCGCGGGCTCGGCGTGGACGTCGGCGACGGCGTCCGGGACGCGGACGTGGCCATGTGGTACCTGATCGGGGTCGGCGTCTGGAAGAACGCCGGGTTCTACATGGTCATGTACCTGGCCGGGCTGCAGACGATCCCCCGCGTCTACTACGAGGCGGCCACCATCGACGGGGCCGGGCCGTGGCAGCGCTTCCGCAACGTGACCTGGCCGCTGCTGGGGCACACCACGATGTTCGTCTTCATCATCGCCGCGATCGCCGCGCTGCAGGTCTTCGACCAGATCTTCGTCATGACCCGCGGCGGGCCGCACTTCGCCACCGAGTCGCTGGTCTACCTCGTCTACCGCAAGGGACTTCAGGACTTCGAGTTCGGTTACGCCTCGGCGATCGCCTGGGTGCTGGTGCTGATCGTGTTCGTGCTGTCGCTGGCGCAGAACGTCTTCTTCAGCCGCCGGGCGGTGAGGTACTAGTGCGAGTCCTGAAATATGGGGCTTTGATGGTCGGCGCGGCGCTTGTTCTGCTGCCGCTGGTCTGGATGGTGGTGGCGTCGATCACGCCGGAGGCGGCGATCGTCCGCTATCCGCCCTCGCTGCTGCCCGGCGGCTTCACCACCGACCACTACACCCAGATCTGGGACCGCATCCCCTTCGCCCGGCAGTTCCTCAACACCGTCGTGTTCGCCGGCGGCGTGACCGCGGTCTCGCTGCTGCTGGACTCCCTGGCCGCCTACGCGCTGGCCAGGATGGACTTCCCCGGCAAGAACGCGGTGTTCATCCTGATCCTGCTCCTGCTGATGATCCCGCCGCAGGTCACGCTGGTGCCGCTGTTCCAGTTGCTCAGCTCCCTGGACTGGATCAACACCTACCAGGGCCTGATCGTGCCGCGGGCGACGAACGCGTTCGGCATCTTCTTCCTGCGCCAGTACTTCCTGACGATCCCTCGCGAACTGGACGAGGCCGCCCGCATCGACGGCTCGTCGGAGTTCGGCATCTACCGGCGGGTCATCCTGCCGCTGTCCGGGCCCGCGCTGCTCACGCTGGGCCTGTTCCACTTCATGTACAACTGGAACGACCTGCTCTGGCCGCTGGTGTTCACCACCGAGACCGACATGCAGACGCTGCCCGCCGGGCTGGCGCTGTTCATGGGCGAGCACGTCGTCGAGTACGGCCTGCTGATGGCCGGCTCCGTCCTCACCCTGCTGCCGATGGTCGTGGCGTTCCTGCTCGTCCAACGGCGCTTCATCGAAGGCATCGCAACCACCGGAATGAAGTAGGGACCACTCATGGTGAAGCACGTCCTGGCCTGCCTGGCCCTCTTATGCGGAAACATCACCCTGGCCACTGGAGCCAGCGCCGCCGCCAACGCCAACGTCATCAGCGTCGACGCGAGCAAGCCGATCGGCGTCGTCCAGCCCGCGGTCACCGGCCAGATGATGGAGTGGGCCTCCGACTCCATGAACAACGCCTGGGCCGAGAAGGTCGCCAACCGCTCCCTGGAGACCGAACCCGCCCGCAGTACCCTCTATGACGGCTTCGACACCGCGGACCGCTCGAAGAGGACCCCCGTCAGCCTGGACGGGGCGCCCGCCGGGACCTTCACCGTCTCCGGCGGCGCCGCGGCGATCACCGCCGCCCAGCCGGGACGCTTCGGCATCATGTCCAACCCCGTGCCCGCCGGCCGGTACGCCACCGTCAGCGTGGAGACCAGGATCGTCTCCGCGACCGGCGCCAACGCCATCCTCAGCGTCTACGGCGGCTCGGGCGCGTTCACGAACTACGCCGAGTTCGCCATCGAGGGCGGCGTGCTGAAGGTCTTCGCCGACGGCCACCCCACCTGGACCGGCGGCCCGGCCACGACGCCCTCGATCCTGCGCGTCGACGTCTCCGGCCGCGACGGCAGCGCCCGCACGCTGCGCTTCTTCCACAACGGCACGTTGGTGCACACCCTGACGGGCTTCACCGGCCTGCCCGGCGACTACCGGGCCTTCCTGTACGGCTGGAGCGGCACGGTCACCGCCGACTACCTCGCCCTCACCCCCGACGGCACCTACGACTCCTTCTCCGGTACCGCCCTGTCGCCCCGCTGGACCACGACCAGGCTGGAGGGCGGCGTCAACGGCAGCGTGAGCGTGGGCGGCGGCCGGGCCACCGTCACCGGCGGCGCCCAGTCGCGCTACGGCCTGCTGTCCGACCCCATCGCCAACAGCTCCGTGGACTGGACGACCATCGAGACCAGGCTCCACGGCGTCACCGGCACGAACGGCCTCATCAACGTCTACGGCGGCGCCGGCGGCTTCGAGCGCTTCATGGAGTTCGGCGTCGAGGGCGGCGTGGCCAGGGTCTTCACCAGCGACGGCACCGGCAACTGGACCGGCGGCGCGGTCACCCTGCCCGCCACGCTGAGCGTGCAGGTCAGCCCGTACTGGTCCAACGGCAGGCTGTTCAGGTTCTTCGTCAACGGCGTGCGCGTCCACGAGCTGGCCACCCGCACCGACGTCCCGCACCACGACTTCCGCCTGTTCCTGTACGGCTTCGGCGCCTCCACCACCGTCTGGGACGAGGTCAAGGTCAGCCAGGTCCACATGCTGGACCGCTGGGACAACCACTTCGAGGGCGGCGGCGTCTCCGGCGCCTGGACCCCGACCACCCTGGCGGGCGGCTGGGGCAGCGCGGGCGCGGGCAACAGCCAGATGACGATCAACGGCGCGGCCGGAAGCCGCTACGGCATCATGTCGCAGCCGATCGTCGAGAGCGACGTCCAGGACTACGCGGTCGAGGCCAAGCTCGACTCCTACACCGGGGTGAACGGCCTGCTCAACCTGTACGCGGGCACCGGCCGCGGCGATTTCTCGAAATATCTGGAATTCGGGGTCGAGGCGGGCACCCTGCGCGTGTTCGGCGACGGCGTCACCCCCTGGACCGGCCCGGCCGTCACGCTGCCCGTCGTCCTGCGCATCGAGGTCGGGGACACGGTCTCGTTCTTCGCCAACGGCCGCCTGGTGCACAGCCTGCCCAAGCCGGCCGTACTGCAGAACACCGAATACCACGCCTTCCTCTACGGCTTCGGCACCAGCGTGACGAAGTGGGACTACCTCACCTGGTGGCGCACCGACAACGCCTGGCGGCCCGACGGGCATACCGACGTGGCCACCTACGAGCGCGAGCGCAGCGCGTACAACGGCAGCTACGCCCAGCGCGTCGACATCCAGCACACCAGCGGGCGGCGCGGCATCAGCCAGGGCGGCCTGGCCGTCACCGCGGGCCGCGCCTACGAGGTGAGCGTCCACCTGAAGCAGACCGGCCTGAGCGCGCCCGTCACGCTCGCGCTCGGCCCGGACACCGGCGACGCCCCCGGCTACACGCCCTACGCGAGCGCCACCGTCACCGGGGCCGGCGGCTCCTGGTCCAAGCACACGGTCACGCTCACCCCGTCGGTCACCGACCGTCACGCCAAACTCTTCATCGGTACGGCCGGCAGCGGCACCCTCTGGATCGACCTGCCGAGCGTCATGCCCAAGGACCCCGCCGAGGTCGTGCACGGCGGCTGGCGCAAGGACTTCGTCGACCGGCTGGCCGCGCTCAACCCGGGCTCGATCCGCTGGCCGGGCGGGATCATCGCCGACAGCTACACCTTCAGCGACGGCATCGGCCCGCGCGACCAGCGCCCGCCCATGTACTACGGGCAGTGGGAGGCCGGGTGGATGACCAACGACGTGGGCACCGACGAGGTCCTCGGCCTGGGCGAGGCGCTCGGCATCCCGGTGGTGCTCAACGTCAACTGGGGCCAGGGCACCGCGGCGACGGCGGCCAACTGGGTCGAGTACACCAACGGCGCGGCCGGGACCACCTGGGGGGCCAGGCGCGGGCGGGCGCCGTACGACGTGAAGACGTGGGAGATCGGCAACGAGGTGTGGGGCTCGTGGACGCCCGGGCACACGAGCGCGGCGGCGTTCGCCGCGAGCTACGTGACCTTCCGCGACGCCATGGCCGCCAAGGACCCCACGATCACCTTCATCGGCGAGGGCGGCGACGGCACCAACAACGACCAGAGCTGGAACACCACCATGATCGCCAACGCGGGCTCCAAGCTCGACCACCTGGCGATCCACTACTACAGCCCGCAGCCGCTGCCACAGGCCTACGACAGCGCCGCCCTCTACGCCGCCTCCGTCGGCGCGCCCGTCGTGATCGGCGACCGCATGGCGACGGCTGCCAACACGATCCTCAACGGCACCAGCCGGGACATCAAGATCGCGGTGACCGAGCACAACGCCATGTACTTCAACGAGGAGCACCGCAGGTCCAGGACCCTGGAGGGCGCGCTGCAGGAGGCGGGGCTGCTCAACCTGTTCATGCGCAGGAGCGACGTCAACGAGGTGAACGCCGCCTCGACGCTCATGGAGTTTTGGGACGGCAGCGCCATCCGGCTGGGCAACAGGGGCAGCTTCGTCACCCCGACGTACCTGGTGCAGAAGCTGGTCGCCGACCGCCACGGGCCGCTGCTGCTGCCCACCACGGTCACCGGGCCCACCTACAACGCCCCCGCCATGGGCAACCTGCCCGCCCGCAACGGCGTGCCGATGCTCGACGTCACCTCCACCCGCTCGGCCGACGGCTCGAAACTGTACGTCTCGGTCGTCAACCGGGACCCGTCGGCCGCGCAGCCGGCCACGATCAACCTCGCCGGAGCCGGGACCGTCGGGTCCACCGTCACGGTCTCGACCGTCGCCTCGCCCGGCTACCTCGACCGCAACACCTGGCAGCAGCCGAACGCCATCCAGACGGTCACCACCACGTCCTCCAGCGTGGGCGCGCACACCTTCCCGGCGCACTCGTTCACGGTGCTGACGTACGACATCGCGGCGCCCGCCGTCGCGGCGCCGGTGATCGTGGGCAGGGTGACCAAAACGGACGGGACCCCGATCGCGGGGGCGAGCGTCAGCGCGGGCGGTCCTGGGGTGGTCACCGACGCCGCCGGGTACTACCGGCTGCCCGCCGCGGTGGGCGTGCGGAACCTGACGGTGACGGCGGCCGGATACAGCACCTACGTCCGTACCGCGGTGGAGGTGTCGGCGCTGGGCGCGAGCCCTCTGCCGGTGCGACTCTAGCTTTATCAGGATTTATCCCGATTTGTCCGGCTGATTCAGAGGTCGAGGGCGCGGGCCATGGGCCAGGCGCCGGGGGAGGTGTTGGACAGCACGGTTCGCGTGGTGCCGGTGCGCGGATCGTGCGTGGACTTGAACGAGGCGCCCGCGTCGTACCCGACCAGCATCACCGTGTCGGTGCTCGCGTGCAGCCAGAAGCCGAGGCCGTAGCGCAGCGACTCCTGGGGCACGTCGCGGCGCGGCCGTACGACCTCCTGGACGTCATCCACGATGGCGCCCGCGAACAGCGCCCGCCAGAACGTGGACATGTCGGCGGCGGTGGTGTGGATGCCGCCGTCGCCGGTGGCCAGCACGGGCAGGTGGAAGACGTTGGTGCGGTCCCTGCCGTCCAGCGGGAGGTAGCCGACGGCCGCGTCGGCGGGCAGTTCGTCGGAGCGCAGGAAGTCGGTCCCGGTCATGCCGGCCGGGCGCAGCACCTGCTGCCTGACCAGGTCGTGGTAGCCGGTCCCGCTCGCCCGCTCCGCCAGCAGGGCCAGGACCACGAAGCCGCCGTTGCAGTAGGCGAACCGCGCACCCGCCCGGAACTTGGCGGGATGCCCGTCCAGCAGTGGCAGGAACGCCTCGGTGGTGGTCAGTTCGTGGGCCGCCCCGACAAAGTAGTCGGTGACCTCGCTCTCGGCCTCCTCGTCCAGGTAGTCGCCGATGCCGGAGGTGTGGGTGAGCAGGTGCTCGACGGTCACGTCATCGGCGATCAGCGGCAGATCCGTACCCAGCAGCGACCTGGCCGTGGTGCCCATCTCCAGCACCCCGGCCCGCACCAGCGAGAGCACGGCCAGGGCGGTGAACCCCTTGCTGCCGCTGGCGATGCCGAACCGGGTCTCCACGCTGTTGGGCACCCGGTAAGCCCGGTTCGCCAGCCCGTAGGCCCGGGCGAACTCGACCTCCCCGCCCCGATCCACCCAGACGACCCCGGAGAACCCGGTGTCCTCGGCGACCTTGTCGATCTCGTCGTACGGCATGCGCGCAGACTAGCCCAGACCTGCGGCGACGCCGTACCCATCAATCCCGAGATCACCTCCTTCGCGGAGCTGTCCGGCCATGACGAGGAAGGGAACGCTCCAGTACGGCAAGCGCGGCTGCGCCGCCCCCGTCAAGATCGTCAAGCAGGACCACGTGCGCACCCCCTTCGAGGACGAGCGGGTCGTCACCGCCGGAAGCCTTCAGGCAACTGGCGAAAGCGTCCCCGCGGACCCGGCTCACCCAGGTCGTCACGATGGACGACGACGAGATCCGCTTCACGCTGACCCTCGGCTCCGGCAACCTGCCGGTGCGGCTGGAGACCTTCCACACGGCCGAGACCCACTGGCTCGGCCAGAGCCAGGACGGCGACGAACTCCGCCACCAGAGCGTGTACCGCACCTGGGGCACCCCCACCACGATCACCGCCCCACCCGCCAAACAGGTCAAGGCCCACAAGAAGTAGGCGTTTCCCCTTCGGACGTCACGGGGAGGTGCGGACGAGCGCGGCCGCGCACAGGCCGCGCTCCACACCCTCGGGGGTGCGCTCCCGGGTGAGCCAGGCCTCGAAGGTCTCACCGGCCCCACGGCCCTGCCCTGGAGAGGCGCAGGGCTCCAGCCACCACCAGCCGTTGGCCGTGTCGAGCTGCCATCGCTCCTCCCCGCTGCGCAGGGTGACCGGGGAGGCGCCGGATCTCTCATAGAGGACGACGCCCTGCTGCTCCTGGAGCCGGCGCCAGGTCCGGTCGTCGGCCACCACCTCCAGTGAGGGCGGCAGCGGCCACGGGGTGAGTGCTTCCGCGTACAGTGCGCCGGCCAGCTCTTCGAGGCTGGGGTCGTGGGCGAAGGTCATGTTCGCCTCGGCCATGGCGTGCTCGTAGTAGCGGACCGCCTCGGCCAGGGCGGCGGTGCCGTCCAGTCTCATGCCCATCTCGATGCCGCCGGTCAGTCCGAGGCCGGTCAGGAAGTTCGCGGAGAACAGGGCGCCGTGCCTGTCGTCGGCGATCGCGGCCTTGGCGTGGTTCAGCCGGTCGGGGACGATCTCGACTCCGGCGCCGGCGAAGGCGGCGGCCTCGGCTCTGGCGGCGTCCATGTTGTTGCGTCCCCGCATGAACATGCGCACGCGCACGCCGCGTTCCACTGCCCGGCGGACCGGATCGAACAGCAGGCGAGGCTCGGGCGGATGCCTTCCGATCTGGTAGGTCATGTTGGCCACGCTGAACGTCGCGAGGATCAGGTCCTTCTCCGCCCGATCGACGATGTCCACGATCGCCGCGGCGATGTGGTGTTCGTCGCCGCCCCACGTCCAGATCGGGCCGGTGCCCTTCGCCGGCGCGTCCACCGTGATGAGGCTGCGGGCGGTCCTGGACTCGACGCGATGCCGTTCCGGATCGGGATCCGGCGGCATGTCCCAGGCGCTGAGCTGCCAAAGGCGCCCGAACAGCTTCGCGAGGCGGATCACGTCCTCGGCCTCGGTGACGACCACGCCGTTCTCGCCCACCCGATCGAAGGAGCGGGTCACCAGGTTGGCGCTGGAGACCAGGGCGGTGGCGTCGTCGACGACCACGAACTTCGCGTGCAGCCCCGCGCAGCCACGCACGTAGATGCCGTGCCGGGTCAGCTCGCGGAAGTTGCGGTACTCCAGTTGCTGGTCGATGTCGGTTTTGTCGTCGACGTTGTTGATCGCCTTGTCCAGCCCCTTGTCGTCCAGGGCGGACACCACGTAGACCCCGCCACGTAACCGCCTGGCGGCCCGGATGAGGGCCTCGCGCAGTTCCGCGTCGCCGAGGAAGAGCGTGGCGACGAAGATCTTCCGCTGCGCGCCGTCGATCATCCTGATCAGTTCGTGGCGGATGTCCGACCCTCCGCCCGCGTACGTGAAGCAATGCCGGTATGGCGGTTCACCGTCGCACGGTCTCGGGGCGAACGGCGTCCTGGCCGGCGCGTCCTTTCTGGTGAGGAAGAACCCGCCGGGCACGATTCGGGCTCCGAGCTCGATCGTGGCGGCCTGGCTGTCAGTCATAGGCAAAATCCGCCGTCTCGCGTAGCGCGTACATGTGCCGGTAGTGGCCGTCGTCCCAGAGGCGCCGCTCGACCTCGCCCGCCGTCAGGGCCTCGTCGGCGAGCTCGTACGTCTGCCGCGCCGCCGACGTGGCCGCCGCCAGGTCTTCTGGCCGCAGGGCGGTGGGCTCGGTGTCGGCCAGTTCGCGCACCGCCCGCACGAGCGCGAAGACGTTGCGCGCGGGCTCGTCCACCGGGACGAACGTGACGTCGACCGACACGACACAGTCGACCTCGCGGATGGACAACCTGGCGGGTCTGCTCAGTCCCAGGCCGGTGCTCGCGACAGCGTCGGCCGCCGCTCCGTCCAGCGTGTACGCCCACCGCGTGGCCGTCTCCTGGACCGCCGTCACCGTGCCCTTTCCCCACATGGAGGCGGCCTCCGCGGCCCGGGCAGCCAGCGCCGACCAGATGCCCGCCTGCACGCCGGCGCCTGGGACGATGCACCTGGTTGCCTTCTTTCCGGACTCGTTGAGGAGGTCGAGCACCAGCGTCGCGCTCTCGCCCGTGCCGCGCACGTGACCTCGGCACCGGTACACCGGGCACTCCCTCGGCACGATCTCCGGTCCGTCCTCCGCGTCGACGACGTCGTCCGGCAGCCCGGTGACGCCGCCGCTCGCGATGCGCGCCCGGAGCAGGTCGGCGAGTGGGCGTCCGGCGACCTCGTCGGGAGCGGGCATCAGGGACGCCGGCGGCTGCGCCTTGTGCAGCAGGGGCGCGTCCGTGGATCCGGGACCGGACTCGAAGGCGATCAGGTCGCCGCCGCCCGGGAGATACAGCAGCGTCAGGTGCGCGATGCGGAACTCCGGGATCGCATGGCGTTCGAGCGCCAGGCGCGCCTTCTCCGCGACCGCGTGGTAGCCGTCCGCTTCGGTCCGGAGCACGCCCAAGCCGGTCAACCGGCCCGCGATCCTGGTGATGGCGTCCCGCGGGATGCCGGTGACCTCCTCCACGTCCTCGGGACGCACCGGCGTCAGCGACAACGCCGCCTCGACGACGAACCGGTCGACGATCGTCAGGTCCTGGTCGATCTGTCGCCTGACCGGCACCGACTCCCACATCAGCATGGGCAGCAGCGCCTCGCGCACGATGACGCTCGCGCCGCCGGGCACCCGGGCGGGCGGCGACCAGTCGTAGGTGTGCATCACAGCCGCCAGATCCGCTGGAAGTTCGTGCTGTCGTCGTCGAAGAGGCGCAGGAGGTTCGCGTAGAACTCGCGGGCCTTGCGCGCCTGTGCCTGCTCGGCAGACGAGCCGAGCCTTTTGAGGGTGTCGCCGTGGCCGACCAGCACCAGGGCCCGCCGGGCGCGGGTGCACGCGACGTTGAGCCGCCGCACGTCCTGCAGCCACTGCCCGTAGCGGGGGCCGAACCCCTTGCGGCGGGCCCGGGTGAAGCTGAGGATGACGAGGTCGCTCTGCTGGCCCTGAATCCGGTCGATCACGTCGATGACCTGCCAGTCCAGCATGGGCAGGTCTCGTCCCAGCAGCTCACGCTCGAGTGCCTGGGCCTGGGCGCGGTAGAAGGCCAGCACGCTCACCGTGACGGGGCCCGCGCCGCTCTCGCCGAGCTCCTCGTTGTAGATCTCGCAGAGCTTCACGATCAGCCGCTGTTCGAGCTTGTTGACGAAGCCGTGGCGGATCTGGGTGTCATCGGCGTCCTGATAGCGGCTGGTGTCGATGAACACGCCGGGACGGGTGAAGGTCCGCGGCGTGATCAGCGGGACGACCCTGGCCCGCGCCAGCTCGACGTCCGGCGGGGACAGATAACGTCCCTCGTAGATGGGCTTGTTCACGACCTCGGCCAGCGACGCGATCATTCGCCGCTGCCAGATCAGCGGCTGCCGCAACGAGTCCGGACATCTCGTGACCGCTCGCTGGAACAGGCTCTGGACCAGGTAGCGCACCATCGAAGCGAGCAGGGCTCGGTCGACGTCGCTGTCGTCGCGCCTGGCGCGGACGAAGCGCTGCCGGGCCTCGGCGAACCGGTCGCGGAACGTCGACTCCCATTTGCCCGAGCTGTCGAGTTCCTCGGCCAGTTGCCGGACGGACTCGGCGCGGAACACCCGCAGCTCTTCGTCCTCGGCCCACATGTCCGCCAGATCGTCGACGGCCTGCTCCAGCGAGTCCGCGGCACCCTGCTGGCGACGATGCAGTGCGGTGAGCGCGTGCAGGAAGTGCTCGTCGTGCTGGTCGACGTGCGGCGGGAGCTGGTGTTCGTCGCCGACCAGCACCCATCGGCGCGCCCTGACGGCACCGATCAGGAACTCGCTCTCGGTGACCCGGCTCGCCTCGTCGACGATGAGGGTGTCGTAGTCGGTGTGCCGCACCAGGTCGCTGCCCCTGCCGACGATGCCCCTGGTGGTGGCGCACACCAGGTTGGTCGCCCGGACGAGCGAATGCTGGATGTCCTCGACGAGCTGTGGGTCGGTGCGCTCGGCGGTCAGTTCCCGCCACCGGGCCTCCAGGTCGGGAAGGCGGCGGAGCACCTGCCCGCGGCGCAGCAGGCGGTTCTCGTCGTCGGGGCCGACCCCGGTGGTCCGTGCCGCCAGCCGTTCCTGTTCCGCGGTCACGGCGTCGAGCGTGGCGCGATGCCCGGTGAGCGCGGACTGCGCGGCCGCGAATTCCCCCTCAAGACGTTCTAGCTCGGCGCCGACCCAGATCCGCGCCGATCGCAGCAGCTCGCCTGACTGCTCCCGCTGCCCCGCCGCCCGGACGCGCTCGCCGTCGAGCTGGTCGCGGTTGTCGGCGACCCACCGCATGCGGTCGGCGGTCTCGTGCAGGGCGTCGCGTACGGCCGGCCAGCCGACCAGCGACCGCGGCGCATCCGGCCACGGGACGCCGTCCTGCGCGGCACTGCCCAGCACGGCGTCGCAGTACGCCGCCACCGCCTTGCCCAGGTGGACACACTGCTCGACGGTGACCTGTCCCAGCTTCACCGCCACGCCACCAGGCAGCGCGTTGAGCGCCCGGACGAGCTCCCGCACCTCTGGCTCGAAACGGTCTCCGAGATTCCGGTGCCCGGCGGCGTGCAGGTCCGCGGCCGTGCGCAGTTCCTCCTCCCACCGCTCGGCGTCCGTGGTGAGGCGTTCGTGGTGGGCCAGCGCCGTCCGCCAGCGGCGTTCGCGCTCGTCGAGGGCGCTTCTCCAGCCGGCGGCGGCGTGCTGGGCCGCCGCCGTCGTCCGCCGGTGGCCGGCCACCGGGCCCATGCCCAGCGTCTCCGCCATGCGGCCCAGGGAAGTCTGCCGCTCGATCGCCTGCTCCAGGGCCGAGCGGGCGAGCATCGCCGCCCCCGCCGCCGAGGCAAGCTCTCGCCGGGCCTCCGCCACCGCCTGCTCGGCCGTCGAGCGATCCCGTGCCGCTCGCTCGACCTGTTGCTGACGCCCGGTGAGCCAGCCACGCAACCTCTCGTCGGCATCCTGATGCGCCGAGGCCGCCGCGATCAACTCTTCGCCGGTCCGGCGCACCCGAGCCGCAAGGTCGCGGGTCTTCTCCAGTTCCGCCACCGACCAGGCCCAGGTCGCCTCGTATGTCCGTGCGGCGCCGTCGTACGCCTCGGCCGCCGCGGCCAGCCGTCGCTCGGCCTCGCCGGCCCGCCCTTCCAGTTCGGCGAGCTCGGCCATGGACGCCTCCTTCCTGGCAAGCAGGCGTTCTCGGGCGCCGGTCGTCGCGCCGGCGGCGACCTTGAGCGCCTTCACGGCCGCGGCCCGACGCTCGGTGACCTCACGCAGGGCGGCGAGGTCGGCCAGGCGCGCGTCAACGTCGCGACTCTCACGCTCCCACCGGGCCCGCCGCCCCTCGTCCCCAGGGCGCATGATCTTGCTGGCCAGCTCGAAGCCGAGATTCCTGGGCAGGAACGCGTGCAGTTCCTCGTCGACCAGGTCGTCGCTCCAGGTGATGCGCATCGCGCGTACGCCGGGTTTCCGGCCGATCCGGCCGAGAACCTCATCGACCGCCACATGCGTGGGCGCGAGCAGCAGCACCCGCTCCCCACGGCCGACGAGCTGGCGGACCACCTCGCCGATCACCTCGCTCTTGCCGGTGCCCGGCGGCCCCTGGATCAGGAACGCGTGCGGGCTGCCGACAGCACCGGCCACCGCCCGCCGCTGCTCGTCGTTGAGCACGGGCACGTCAGGGTCCCCGTCGCAGTGGAACGTGGCGGGCAGGGGGAAGCGCGCGGGCGTCGTCAGCGCGCGCGGCCGGCACAGCAACCGCGCCAGGTCGTCCCAGGAACCCTCCGTCTTCCCGGCGAGGAAGTCGTCCAGAGCCTGCGCCTCCTGCCGCATCCCGAACGGCCGCACGACCGCGACGTGAACCCGCTCTCCCGGGCGGGCCGACCAGTCCCGCGGCTCGGCGATCTCGAGACGATCGCCGCGCACCCGCCCCACCCGCGTGTTGAACGACCGGCCGTCCGCCTGGGTGAGCTGAACCCGCTTGTTCCGGAAATCGGCGGAGTCCTTCCCGTCCAGTTCGACGACGATCACCGGCGTACGGCGCCGCCGCCGTGATCCCTCACCGGCGGCGACCGTGCCCTCGGCGGCCTCCTCCGGCGGCTCCGGCCGCTGTTCGAGCACGTCGACCAGGGTCTGCAGCTCGCCGTACTGGCGCCGTACCTCCGCCTGCAGCCAGCCGTGCTCCTGGACGGCCGCCTGGCCGGCCACCTTCCGCCCGTCGGGGCTGCTGAGCCTGCGCTCGTGCGCGCGCATCAGACGGGCGATCTCGTCGAGGTCGCAGGCCACCTCGTCCCAGATCTTGTGGAACTCGACCCGGGAAGGGATCACCCATCCCGCCTTGCGCGGCACCGACTGCGCCTCGTCCACGTTCAGCACGACCGCCATAGGCCGCCGGTTCTCCTTGCCACGCTGCCGGCGAATCCGCAGCTCGAACCGCCGGCCACCCATCCGGAAGATCTCGTCGTGCGCCATTCTGTCTCGGACCAGCCATGCCCCCGACCGCAGGTCATCGGCGAGGTCGGTGATGGACAGGCCGTCCGGCAGGGACAGACCACGAGGATAGAACGTGAGGGGCAGGACGGGCAGGGGCAGCGCCCGGACGTCATCGTGCCAGCTCTGCGGAGGTGTGAGCAGGACGTCGGCCATGGTTACGCCTCGGCGACGAACCGCAGCGTCGCGATCTGGTTGTCGATGTCCTTCCCAGGTTCGTGCAGCCGCCAGAAGGCGCGCAGGTTGAGCATCGCCCGGTCCTTGAGGTGCTTGCACTGCTGTTCGGTCACCGACTCCTCCCCGTGCGCGAGCACGGACCGGTTTCTGCCCTCGACGAGGCCGCGTACGTGGCCCACGCCGCCGAGTCCTTTGACAGAGGCCGCCGCGAGCATCCGGTCGTCGAAGATCTGCAAGAGGATCATCGCGTCCACCAGCGCGACCTTCCACGGCAGGGCGGCGGGCCGGTCGCTCTTGTACACCTTGTTCGCCGCCGCGCCGAAGCGCTGGGTCAGCTCGCCGACGTCGAGCCCCAGGAGCGTGTAGTCGGGGTGGGACATGTCGAAGCCGTGGTAGTTCAGGCGCAGCCGTTCGGAGATGCTCTTCTCGATCGTCCGGTAGTAGAGCAGCGCGGCGAAGTCGTACCGGTCGAGCTCGTAGTAGTGCTCGCCCAGCAGATAGAAGTTGAGCAGTGCGGTCGAGCCCTGGTTGGCGGCCAGTTCCTCCACGAAGTCGATCTGCTCGATGAGCCTGCGCGCGGTCTCGTGGCGGACGCCGGAGCGCGGGTCCGACAGGCGATGCCGTACCTGGTGGGCCAGCGCGGGAAGCTGCTTCGAGTCGAGGTCGCACCAGGCCTGGTACAGGGCGGCGAGATCGCCGAGGAAGCGAGCCCGCGCCGGCTCCGACATCGACTCGCTCAGTTCCCCGAACCTGGCCTTGGCCCCCGAGTAGACGCCGGACTTGAACATCTCGAGAGCGGCGTCCATGTCCTTGTCGCCGAACAGGGCGGTGGGATTGGGGAGGATGCAGAGGCGTTCGCTGCCGGGCGCGGGCTGGCGCATCTCGGGATCGAAGTCGCTGTCGATGTAGCACATCTTGAGGTCGAGCTGGGAGGCGGCGAGCGCGGCGCCCGCGCTCATCACCTTCTTGCCGCCGGTGATGTCGATGATGGCCTTCAGCGGCGCCTCGTCAGGACGGCGTGGCCGTACGGCCTTCTTGACGATCTCGTAGATGTCGGTGGGGTCGACCGGGTCGCAGTACCGGTGCTCGAAGTCGGAGACCGCCAGCCGGTCCCGCAGCTTCTCGTGGATGATGTTCACCTTCGCCCTGGTGTTCTCCGACGAGATCACCAGCAGGCGAGGCGGGCGGATCAGCTCGAAGGCGAGTAGAGTGGTCTCCGGTGAGAACCCGGACAGGCTGACCAGCAGATCGACCTCAGGCCGTTCGACGTCGGCGGAATTCTTTCTGGCGGCCTCGACGGCGTCCGCGTACATCTCCTCAAGCCGGTATCGATTCGCCTGTTCTGTCGCGGTGCCTTCACCGTACGTTTCCTGCCCACGGAAGATTCTGAGCATGCGTTCGCGCTTGTACGCCAGTCCACTCATCGCTGCCCTGCTTAGGTAAATGACGCTGGCGGTGCGGCGGTTCCGGCCTGGCGTCATGCTGCCATGCCGCGCGACTGAGTCGCGGCTCAGGAGTCGATCGCCGAGACTAGCGGAAATCATCCAGAGTTATCGGAAATCGGTAAACAGGATGAGATTCTGTTTCGCGATGTCAGGACCTATTGGGGAGTTCGCTCCATCGCATATAGGAAAAGCTGCCGCGAGCATTCTCACATCTCTTGTGGTGGGAGTGTCTGCTGGCGGTGGTCGCGGGGGCTCAGGCCGTAGACCGTGCGGAAGGCCCGGCTGAACTCGGCGCCGCTCTTGAAGCCCCACCGCACGCCGATCTCGCCGATCGCGTGCTCCCGCAGCCGGGGGTCGGCGAGGTCGGCGTGGCAGCGTTCGAGGCGGCGCCGGCGGATGGTGGCGCTGACGGTCTCCGGCCGTTCCTTGAAGAGCAAGTGCAGCGTGCGTACCGAGATGTGGTGGTGTGCGGCGATCGCGGACGGGCTGAGGTCGGGGTCGCCGAGGTGGTGGTCGATGAAGGCGTCGATGCGGGCGGCGAGTGTACGCTGGCGGCTCTCCGGGGGCAGGTGGCGCTGCATGCCGAGGCGGCCTGCGAGGTAGACGGCGGCCAGGTCGAGGCCGATGCCGCCCAGCCGGGACAGTTCGCCCGGTTCGCAGCCGGCGGCGTGCTCGCGCAGGCTGCTGAGGTAACCGGCCAGCAGTGCCCCGGAGCCGGTGTCGGCGGGGAGTTTGTTCGCGACCAGCCGGTCCAGCTCGGCGCGGGGGAGGGGGAGCAGGTCGCGCGGGAGGAACATGAACGTCAGCCGGACGGGCCCGCCCTCGTCCACGAACTCCGCGGCGAAGGGGTGGGAGGTGCCGAAGAGGGAGAAGTCGCCCGCCTTCAGGAGGGTGTCGTTGCGCCGCTGCTCCAGTCCCACCGAACCGTTGTTGACCAGGAAGAGCTGGTAGCCGTCCGGATCGTGGCGCTGGATGTGGGCGGGCGTGCGCCGTCCCGTCATCGGCGAGGAGACGCACTCCCTGATCCGCACGCCCGCCATGTCGATCGAGAACGCCCGCCCGTGGAAGTCGTCGGCGTGCTCGCTGGCCAGCGACGTGGGCACGATCTCGTGCCCGGCCAGGTGCGTCCACCACAGCAGGCGATCCTTCTTCGGCACGGGGTCGGTCGAGACGGAGACGATCGGGCTCCGTTCGACCGTGTGGTGGATCCAGGAGGACTCGTATGAGTGATCACACACCACGTCTACGTTCTGGGGCACCCGACCAAGGGTTCACAAGTCGCGCGCCCGCCGCAAGACCCGGCGCCCGAGGTCCTGCGCTGATCGCCAAGACATCGTGCGCTCTGCGCTAACGACACGGGAAAACCGGCGTCGCCAAGATTGCCTCTCGAAGGAACGCGACTCGATGAGGGACAGGTGGCTGTGCGCGCGGATGCCGGGGCCTGGACGTCCACCTCACCCGTCGCCCTGCTCGCCTTGGTGATGGCCGGATGCGGTGGCTAGCCGTACGACCTGCCGGGCACCTCAGGACCCGCGCCGGCCGCGAAGCTCCTGAGCGGCCGGGACGTGCGAGAGCGCTGATCGGCCTCGCGCTGCTGACCGTGCCCTTTCTCGGGTACGCGCCACCGGCCGACGCCACGCCGGCGGCTGCGGAGTGTGATCCCGCGCCCGGCGTGGTGAAACTGCCCGGCGGCGAACCCTGGGCGCAGAAACGGCTGGACATCAAGACGGCGTGGCGGCTGAGCACCGGCGACGGCGTGCGGGTAGCCGTCATCGACAGCGGCCTCGACGTCAAACACCCGCAACTGCCCTGGTTGTCGGCCTTCGTCGACTTCACCGGGACCGGCTACACCGACTGCGTCGGCCACGGCACCGCCGTCACCGGGATCATCGCCGGTCGGGTCTACCCGGGCGTCACCTTCCACGGCGTGGCCCCGCGGGCGGCCGTCATCGAGCTCAAGCAGAGCAGCCAGGCCGAAGGGCACGTGGCCAGCCTGGCCGCGGCCATCGACAAGGCGGTCGAGCTGAAGGCCGACGTCATCAACATCTCGATCAAGGCGGCGCACAACCCCACGCTCAAGGCGGCCGTCCAGAACGCCCTGGCCAGGGACATCGTGATCGTCGCCGCCGCGGGCAACATCACCGACAAGAACGAGGACGTGCCCGCCTACCCGGGCTCCTACCCGGGCGTACTGGCGGTCGGCTCGGCCACGGCCGACGGCCGGCGCGCCGACTCCTCCAACACCGCCACACCCGTCGGCATCCTGGGCCCGGGCGTCGCCATCACCGCTCCCTGGCCGCGCGGCGCGTACCGGCTGGATCTGGAGGGGTCCAGCTTCGGCGCCGCCTACGTCTCCGGAACGGCCGCGCTCGTGCGCGCCCGCTTCCCCCACCTCACCCAGGAGCAGGTACGGCGGCGCCTCATCGCCACCGCCGACGGCGCCTTCGGCAAGGGCACCGGGGCCGGGATGGTCAATCCGGTGCAGGCGGTCAGCGCGGTGCTGCCGTCCGAGTCCGAGGGCGATCCGGTGGTGGCCGCGCCCGCGCCGCCCCCGATCCCCGAGGGCGCGATCGCGAAGGCGCCACCGGAGGACGTCGCCGCCAGGAACGGCTCGCTGGCCGTGGCGGCGTCGGCGCTGATCCTGCTGTGCGTGGCCGGGGCGTTCACCCGGGTGCTGCCGCTCGGCAGAAGCCGGGGCTGGCGGGCCGGTCCGCGACCTGACGACGGCAGTTGACCACGGAGGCTGCCGGATCCGGCAGCGCTCGAACGAGAAGGGAAACCTGTGATGCACCCGATACGGCCGGATGATCCGAAGAAGCTGGGTGACTACGTCCTGCTGGAGCGCCTGCCGGATGGGCCGCGCGGAGCGACCTTCCTGGGCCAGGAGTCGGAGGACGCCCCTGTCCGGGTGATCAAGTTGCTGACCGGGCACGGGGACGCCGCGCGCTTCGCCGGGGCCAGGCGCGTGACCGGCTCGTCCGTCGCCCGTACGGTGGACGCCGATCTGCACGAGGGCGCCGTCTACGTCGTGCGCGAACACGTCGAGGGGCGCAGCCTCGCCGTGGTGCTGTCGGCCGACGGGCCGCTCGACGCCGACGCGCTGGACCGGCTGGCCACCGCCACGTTGACCGCGCTGACCGCCACGCATCTGGCGGGCCTCACCCACGGGGGGCTGACCCCGGGCAACGTCATCATGGGCGTGGACGGCATCCGGGTGACCGACCCCGACCTGGGCGAACCGGCCGGCGCGGCGGGTTACCGCGCGCCGGAGCAACGGCGGGGCGAGCCGTACGGCTCCGCCGCGGACCTGTACGCCTGGGCGGCCACGGTCGTCTTCGCGGCCACCGGCAGCCCGCCGTCCGGGGACGAAGCGGAGCCGTCCGGCGTGCCCGCGCTGGCCGAGCCGTTGCGGTCAGTGGTGACCGGCGCGTTGTCCCGGGAGCCCGAGCGGCGGCCGAGTGCGCACAGCGCCCTGATCCGCCTGCTCGGCGGCCCACCGGCAGACCCGGACAAGACAACCGACCCGGGACAGCCCGAGGTCACCGCCGACCGGCCGCCGGGACCGGAGATCACCGCGAAGCTGCCGTCCGGCCGGCCGGATCCCACCGCAAGCCTGCCGGCGGGCATGGCGGAACAGCCGCCGGGGCAGCCGCATCTCACCGCCGGAGTCCCACCGCTGGACAGTTCGCTTCCCACGTTCCCAGCACCGCCGATGCCGGGTGCCGCGCCGCTGGAAGGGGTACCGGTGCCGCAGCAGCCGCCGCCTGCGCAGCAGCATTGGGGCCCGCCCCAGCAGCCGTGGGAGCCGCAGCAACCCCGGGTCTGGCAGGCGTCGGTCGTCGGAGCGCCCAGCCCGCGACGGAAGGTCCCGGTCGGCCTGGTCGCCTCGGTGGCCGCGCTCATGGTGCTGTCGGGAGCGGGACTGTGGGGGGCGAGCCGGTACACGGACGCCCAGCGGATCGACTCGGTGGGCGTCTCGGCCGACGGGGAGGCCACGGACAACCCCGGCGGCTCGATCGTCCCAGGGGAGAACGGCGTGGAAAGTCCGGGCGACGGCGGCGTTCCGCAGCAGGGTGAGCCCGGTCCGGCGCAGTCCGAGGTGCCCGTGCCGTGGGCCACGTCCACCGCGACCGACCCCGACGCCGTGGGCCCGCTCATCCTGCCCACCGAGGAGCCGTCGGGCGTGCCCACCGCGCCCGCGTACAGCGCCGTGCCGACGCCCACGCTGCCGACCCAGCAGGTACCCACGCCCCAGCCGACGACCGCCCAGCCCACGACCGCCCAGCCGACCGCCGCTCAGCCGACCACCGGGAAACCGGCCGCCCAGCCGACGACGCCCAAGCCGGCCACGGCCAAGCCGACCACCGCGAAGCCGACGCCGGTGCGGCCGACCAGCGCCCAGCCGACCACCGAGCAGCCCAAGCCCACCCCGTCGAAGAGCCCTCAGCCGGAGGCCACCCCCTCGAAGAGCCCGTCGGCGACGCCGACCCCTACGGCGGACAAGACCACCAAGGCCCCCGAGCCGACCCCGACCCCCACCAAGAGCAGCGTGGCCCCGGCTCCCTCCACCCCCACGCAGGCCCCGCCGCCGCCCGCGACGAAGGCGCCCGCCCCGGTGCAGCAGCCGGTCCAGAGCCCGCCACCGCCGCAGCCGGAGCCGAAGAACCCGCACACGCCGGTGCAGGTGTGCGGATCCGGCTTCTACGTGCAGCGCTCCCAGGCGTTCAACGGCGGCGAGACCTTCCAGCTCTACAACACCGCCACCAAGCAGAACTGCGTGGTGACGATGAAGTACGCGGGCGTGGGCAAGGAGAGCCCCGTGAGCGCGACGCTGGATGTCCAGGGCGGCCCCAGCGCGACCGACAGTGGCAACTTCAAGTACTACGCGGGCCCGGTCAAACTGCTCGCTCCGGGCAAGTGCGTGAAGTTCTCCGGCAGCGTCGGCGCCGCGAGCACCGCCGCGGGCTGGGCGAACTGCGGCTGACCGGGAACCCGGCGGCTCCACCCGGAGCCGCCGGAACCGGAGGCTAGTAGGGCCGGTAGCCGCCGCCCTGTTCCAGGGAGGAGATGCCGGGGTGCGCGCCGAGGTCGCCGTACCGGCTGTAGGTGTACAGGACCCCGGCGATGATGTTGTCGACGGGGTCCAGGATCTTGCCGTGGCCGGGCAGGGCGTGGGCGTCGAACGTCGGCGGGATGGTCTGCATCAGGCCCTGGGACGGCACGCCGTTCCTGGCGTTGATGTCCCAGGTGTTGACGGCGCCGGGGTTGCCGCCCGACTCGTGGTAGATGATCGTCCAGATGCGCTGGACGTCCGTGGGATCGCCGGCGTCCAGGTCGCCGACGTCGATGCCGCGCTCGCGCATGATGTCGGCCATCTGGGGCGATCTGATGATGGTGAGCGCCTGTTTGATCCACTCCACCACCTCGGCCTTGGGCGCGGGAGCCTGCTCGGTCGGCGCGCCGCCCGTCCCGGACCCAGAGCCGGACCCGGAGCCCGAGCCAGATCCGGACCCCGAGCCAGATCCGGACCCCGAGCCAGATCCGGATCCTGAGCCCGAACCGGCCCCTGAGGTCTTCTTCCAGATGACCTTCTTGTCGCCCGGATCGAAGTCCGCCCCTCCTGGATAGGGGAGTGCGGAGAAGAAGCCGAAACCGGCGTTCTCCCCCGCCGCGCCGTGCCTGACGTGGCTGTCCAGCGTGTTCCTGGCGGTCGTGACGGCGCTCTCGGCCGTCTGGACCTGTGTCGTGGCCTGCCCCACGTGGGTGTTCATGACACCGGCGAAGCCGGGGTCGGCCAGCATCGCCTGCTTCGCGTCCAGCAGCGCCTTCTCAGGGTCCTTCGCGGTCTCCGCGGCATGATCGAGCAGGTACTTCCGCATGACGACGACGGCCTCCGCGCAGGACTTGTCGCACAGCTTCTTGATCTCCGCCTGTGCCGTCTCCATCGCCGCGGCGAGATCGTCCAGCGCGCTCGCGCAGACGCGGACGGCGGTGTTGAACTCGCCCCCCGCCTTGGGATAGAGGCGCATGTGGCGGTCGAAGGCGTCGGCGGAGTCGCCGTCCCACTTCAGATCCACCTCGTTGATCTCGGTGATGAGCGCGGACGTGACGTGCGCGGGATGATGGGAGCAGGATCGCCAGGTCGAGGCGATGGCCCGGATAGCCTGAGGGTTGCCCGTCACCTTGTCGCGCAGCGCCTGCAACTGCGCGCCCTGGGGAAGGTCGGTGACGTCGGGCAGGGTGATGACGACCTCCACGGACGTCGCGCCGCCGCTCACGCGCCCGCGGCCTTGTCCGCCTTGCGGAGGTTGGTCTCCACGTCGTTGAGCGCCCGCTCCACGCTCTCCAGCTTGATCTGGCCGCTGTCGAGCTCCACCCGGATCCCGGTCCAGGTCGCGTCCACCTTGGCGGCCAGTTGCGCGGCGCCCTCCAGCTTGCCGAACAGTGTGGCGTCGGTCAGCTCGGCCGGAGGCTTGGCCTGGCTGTCTTTCAGGATGAAGTCGAGGTCGAATTCCTTGGCGGCGGCGCGGACCCGCGTCCTGCACGCGTCGAAGGCCTGGTACGCAACATCAACGATGCCTGTGCCCATGGGCCGCGATCATAGAGTCTCCTCCGCCTCCAAGGAAGCCGTCTGGATCAGCCGGTCCCCGGATCTCCGGTCCACGTGGAAGCCGCGGCCGGGCGGGAGGGGCTGCGGCCGTACCTTGCCGAACAGCGCGCCCTCCTCCCGGTCACCCGACATGATCAGCGCCGGGCTGGCCATCTCCTTGAGCCGCTGGACCGCGTGGTCGTACAGGGCGCGGCCGGCGCCGCCCATCTGGCGGGCCAGGATGAGGTGCAGCCCGATGTCGCGCGCCTGGGGCAGCAGTTCGGCCAGCGGTTGCAGGGGGTTGTTCGAGGTCGCCACCAGGTCGTAGTCGTCCACGACGAGGTAGAGGTCCGACCCCTTCCACCAGGTACGCTCCCGTAGCTGGTCCGGGGTCAGATCGGCGGGCGGCAGCCGCTTGAGCAGGGCCACGCGGACCTCCTGCACCAGTTCGGCGGCGGCCGTGCTCGACACGGCATAGCCGATGCGGTGGTCGGTGACGGCGGTGTCCAGGAGCGAGCGGCGGTAGTCGATCACGACCATCCTGGCCTCGTTCGGGGTCTTGCGCGCGACCAGACCCTCCATGATCAGCTTCAGCACGTTCGACTTGCCGCACCCGGTGCCGCCGAAGACGATGAAGTGCGGATCGGCCTCGAAGTCGAGCGTGACCGGGGAGAGCGTGGCCTCGTCGATGCCGATCGCGATGCGGTTGGCGCCAGTCCGCTCCGGTCCGGGCAGGGAGGCCACGGGCAGCCAGGACGGCAGCAGCCGTACCGGAGGGGCGGCGGGGCCCTGCCAGGCGTCCTTGACGGCGTCGACGAGCGCGCGTACCCCGTCGGCGAGGTCGTCGGTGCCGCGCAGACCGTCGATGCGCGGCAGGGCGGACAGGAAGTGCATGCCGTCCTTGGTGAGCCCGCGCCCCGGCGCGCCCTCCGGCACCGCGAGCGCCCTGTTGCGGCTGACCTCGGACTCGTAGGCGTCGCCGAGCTTGAGTTCGATCTTGGTGCCGAACAGGTGCCGGATGCCGGGGCGGAACTCCGACCACTTGTTCGTGGTCGCCACGACGTGGATGCCGTAGCCGAGGCCGCGCGCGGCCAGGTCGGTGATCGTCTGTTCCAGGCTCTCGAACTCCTGCCGCAGGGTCAGCCAGCCGTCCACGACCACGAACACGTCGCCCCAGCCGTCGCCGTCGAGGCTGCCGTCGGCCCGCCGCCTGCGATAGGCGGCCATCGAGTCGAGCCCGTGCTCGGCGAAGTCCTGCTCGCGCCGCTGGAGGAGCGTCGAGATCTCGGCCACGGTACGGCGGACGCGCTCGGCGTTCTGGCGGTTGGCCACGCCGCCCACGTGCGGGAGACCCTCCAGCGCCGCCAGCGTTCCGCCGCCGAAGTCCAGGCAGTAGAACTGCACCTCACGCGGCGTGTGCGTGAGCGCCATGCCGGCGATCAGCGAGCGCAGCACGGTGCTCTTGCCGCTCTGCGTGCCACCGGCGATGCCGACGTGCCCGGCGGCGCCGGACAGGTTCAGCCAGTACGGATCGCGGCGCTGGTCGTAGGGCCGGTCGATGATGCCGATGACGGCGTGCAGCCCGCCCCTGCCGTCCCAGCCCGGCGTGGACAGCCCGAGCCCGGGGGTCACCGACAGCGACGGCAGCAGGTGGGCCAGCGGCGGCGGCTCGGCCAGGGGCGGCAGCCAGATCCGGTGCGCGGCGGGGCCGCGTCCCTCCAGCCGGCCGACCACGATGTCGAGCAGGCTGCGCCCCGGCGCGTGCTCCTCCTCCGCCTCGTCCGCGGGCGCCGCCTCCCGGGGAGTCTCGGCGGCGGGCGGGGGCGCGTACGCGGGCCTGAACTCGATCGCCTCCCGCGCCGCGGGCTGCCCGCTGTCGGCCGCCTGCCGGGCGTCCGGCTGGTACGCGGCCGAGACGTAGGCCGCCTTGAACCTGGTCATGCCCGTGGTCTCGAACTTGAGATACCCGTTGCCCGGCGCGGACGGCAGCTCGTAGGCGTCGGACACGCCCAGCACGGCCCGGCTCTCCATGGCCGAGAAGGTCCGCAGGCCGATCCGGTAGGACAGGTGGGTGTCCAGGCCCCGCAGCCTGCCTTCGTCCAGACGCTGGGAGGCCAGCAGCAGGTGGACGCCGAGCGAGCGCCCGAGCCGCCCGATCATCACGAACAGGTCGATGAACTCGGGTTTCGTGGACAGCAGCTCGCTGAACTCGTCCAGCACCACGAAAAGCGTCGGCATCGGCTTCAGGTCGGCGCCCTGCTCGCGGGCCCGCTCGTAGTCGCGCAGCGAGGCGTGGTTGCCCGCCGCGCGTAACAGTTCCTGGCGGCGCACCATCTCGCCGTGCAGCGCGTCGTGCATGCGGTCGACCAGCGGCAGCTCGTCCTCAAGGTTGGTGATGACCGCCGAGACGTGCGGGAGCGAGTCGAGGCCGAGGAAGGTCGCGCCGCCCTTGAAGTCGACCAGGACGAAGTTGAGGATCTCGGAGGAGTGGGTGACGGCCAGGCCGAGCACCAGCGTGCGCAGCAGCTCCGACTTGCCGGAGCCGGTCGCGCCGATGACCAGGCCGTGCGGGCCCATGCCGCCCTGCGCCGACTCCTTGATGTCCAGTTCGACCACGCGGCCGTCGGCGCCGAGCCCGATCGGCACCCGCAGCCGGTTGCGGCCGGCCCGCGTCCGCCAGGTGACCGCCGGGTTCAGGGCGCGCGGGTCGCTGATGCCCAGCAGGTCGGTGAGCGTCGTGTTGACGCTGAGCATGTCCTCGCCGTCCCCGCCGCTCACGGACGAGGCCCGCAGCGGGCCGAGCTGCCGGGCCAGCCCCTCGGCCCACACGAAGGAGAGCCGGTCCGGCGTGGCCAGCCGGGTCCTGCGTTCCTTGCCCGCGTGGTCGAGCTTCACCCGGTGCAGGTCCTCGGGCCCGACGTCCAGCCGCAGCGTGATGCCCTCCTCGACCGCACCGGTCGAGCCGGTCAGGTCGATGACGGTCACGCCCTGGATGGCGTCGCTGCCGAGTTGCGAGTCGTGCGGCATGTGCCCGCCGTCCACGATCACCACGTGGTACGGCAGCTCGTCGGCCGGCGAGCCAGGCTGGAACCTGGGCCGCTCCCTCAGCTCGCCGCCGACGAGCCGGTCCAGGTCACCGAGGTTGTCAGCCATCAGCCTGACCGGCCCCGACGCGTCGGTCTCGTCGGGGTGGAGGGCGTGCGGGAGCCACTTGACCCACTCCCAGTGGGCCATGCGCTCCCGGTCGGCGCAGACCATGACGCGCATGTCGTCGGGGGAGTGGAAGACGGTCATCTGGCCGATCACGGCCCGTACGAGGTCGCGTACCGCCGCGGGGTCGCCGCCGAGCCGGATGCGGGCGAAGGAGGACAGGGCGACGGCAACCGGCAGCCGCGACACCGTGGAGTGGGCCCGCATGAACCTGCGCAGCGCGCCGGAGGAGAGCGCGTCCAGGTCCTCGACCGGTTTGGAGTCCGGCGGGAAGAGCTGGATGGACAGCTTCTGCACCCCGGTGCCCAGGCGGACGGTGGCGAAGTCCTCGTCCCTCGGGCGGCGCTCCCACAGCCGGGGTCCCATCGCGATCCACCACAGCGAGTCCGGCTCGGGGCCGCTCCACTCCAGGGCCTCGCGCTGCTCCTTGGCGGCGCGCCTGGCCTTCTTGCGCATCTGTCCGAGGTAGCGGAAGTAGTCGCGCCGGGCGCCGTTCAGCCGGTGCTTGCGCTCACCCGCCTGGCGCCCCATCTGGCTGATCGTCATGCCGACCATGGAGACGGCGAACAGGCCGCTGGCGACGTACATGATCGGGTTGGAGTTGCCGCCCGTGGTGAACATCAGCGCCATCGCCGCGGCGCCCGCCACCATCGGCAGGTAGGCGAGCACCAGCATGAAGCCCTGGCCCTGGACCTCGGGAATCTCGGGCGGAGACTCCAGCAGGACGTCTCCGCGGGGTGGCTTCGGGCCGGGGCGGCGCTCGGGGCGCCGGACAACCACTTTGCTCACGCGGACGTTCTTACCAGAGATACGAGCCGCTATGTTCTCTGCTGTCCGTGATGCCGGTGGGACGGAGTGGGCCGTGGAATCGATGGTTCGGAAGCCGCCTGTGCCCTCGGGGCCTGCTCAGCAGGGCGCGCTCGCCCAGCTTCCGATGCCGTTGCCGACGTTGTGCAACGTGACGATCGTGGGGCCCGGCCGCAAGGCCGACCTGACGCTGCCCGCCGACATCCCGCTGCCGCACGTGCTGCCCGGGCTGCTGCGCATGCTCGGCGAGGTGGGCGGCGACGCCGCCGCCGCGCCCGGATGGACCCTGCAGCGGCTCGGCGGCGCCCCGCTCGACCTGGAGCAGAGCCTGGCCGAGCTCGGCGTGCTCGACGCCGAGGTGCTCTACCTGCGCCCGCGCGAGTCGGCGCTGCCGCCCGCGATCTTCGACGACGTGGCCGACGTCGTCTCGACCCGGGTACGCGAAGGCGCCGGCACGTGGACGGAGGCCCACACCAGGGCCGCCGGCGCGGCCGGTGCCACGGCGCTGCTGGTCCTGCTCGCCGCCGGTCTGGTGACGGCAGGGCTGCCGCCGCTGCTCGGCACGGTCGTCTTCGCCGCGATCGCGGTGTTGCTGATCGGCGCCGGCGCGGTGCTGTCGCGCGCGATGGGCGACTCCACGCCGGGTGCGCTGCTCGGCCACGCGGCCCTGCCGTACGGCTTCCTGGCCGGGCTGTTCACCCAGGGCGGCCCGACAGGGGCGGGCGCGCCCCACTTGCTCGCCGCCTTCGCCTGCACCGCGCTCGCCGCGGGCGTCGCGGGGATGGTGATCGCGCACGGCATCCCCGGCTTCCTCGGTACGGCTGTCGCCGCCACCTGCGGCGCGGCCTGCGCGGCGGCGGTCATGCTCACCGGAGCCGCCCCCGCGGGCGTGGCCGCCGTGGCCATCGCCGTGCTGCTGGCGCTGAGCCCGCTGGTGCCGACGCTCTCGTTCCGGCTGGCCCGCGTGCCGCTCCCGGAACTGCCCGCCACCGCCGAGGAACTGCGCGCCGACAACCAGCGGCTCGACGCGGCGGCCGTCCAGGAGCGCACCCTGCTCGCCCAGCGCTACGCCACCGGGCTGACGGTCGCCGTCGGGCTGGCCGGCCTGGCCGCACAGGCGCTGCTGGTGCTGCACGACCGGTGGATCGCCTACGCGATGGCGCTCACGATCGCGCTGACGCTCATCCTGCGCGGCCGGGTGTTCTCCGGCGTCGGCCAGCGCGCCTGGCTGCTCGGCTCCGGCATCACGGGCCTCGCCATGACGGCCTTCGCGCTCACCTCCAAGGGCGGGATCATCGGGGCGCTGGCCGTGGCGATCGGCGCCGTGTGGGTGGCCCTGCTGATGGTCGGCATCGGGAGAACGCTGGCCTCGGGAAAGCCCTCGCCTTTCTGGGGCCGGGCCGCGGACGTCTTCGAGGTGATTCTCATCGTCGAGCTTTTTCCGCTCGCCGCCGGGGTGCTCGAATTCTACGGCTGGATTCGAGGATTGTCGGGCTGATACTTTTCCGGCCGGACCCGAGCGGAGGAGTGAGGCTGGTGCGGGAATTCGGAGAATTCGCCGACATCGACGTGGATAAATTGCTCAAGGGCGCCGACGAGCAATTGGCCCGCATGGCGGAGCTGCAGGAAAAGCTGGATTCCTGCGTGGGACGTGCGCAGGACGAGAACGGCATGGTCACCGTCGCCTGCAGTCAGGGAGGCGTCAGCGAGCTCCACCTGCACCCCAAGGCGCTGCGGATGTCGTCCGTCGAGCTGGCCGACCTCATCAAGGAGGTGCTGAACGAGGCCGCCCGTGACCTGCAGAGACAGGTCAACGAGGGGGTCAGCGCCGAGTTCGGCGAGATCGAGGACAGCGCGGCGCAGGTCAAGGAGGCGGAAGCCGCGTACAACCGGACCTTCGGCGACGTGATGGGCGAGCTCGACCGCATCCGGCGGCGGCTGGAGCTCTGAGCCGGGCGCCGTTTTGGCGCAGAGCGCAGGATGTGTTGGCCGTGCGCGCAGAACTGGCGCGACTCCTGCGATCCACGGGATCCCTGGTGGCAGCATGCCAGTCGTGTTCTTCCGCGGGGGCCGTCCGCCGCCGTTCGTGACCAGGCATGTCCATCTGGAGGTCCAGTGGCACTGTACGGAGCAAGCCCCAGCCAGTTGACCAACGCCGCCGGCTACTGCCAGGACACCGCGCAGTACATCGAGGGCATGCGGCAGCGGGTTCAGGCGATCAAGGGCGACCTCACCACCCAGGGGTGGCGGGGTGGGGCGGCCCAGAAGTTCAGCCACGCGCTCGACGAGTGGGACGTCGAGTTCAAGGCCGTGATCAAGATCCTCGAGGACATCCACGACCGGCTCAACATGGGCGCCGGCGTCTACCGAAACGCCGCCGACCAGAACATGGACCTGTCCGGCTCCCTGAGCAGGGACGGGTTCTCCGGCCGGATCGACTCAGTGATCAACAGCAACTAGCCGAGCGACGAGACGGAGACCGCAGTGACCGTTCCCGATGATCACACATTCGTCAGATTCGGCAGCATGGAGCAGGCGTACGAGGAGCTCAAGAAGATCGTGACCGAGCTCGACAAGGCCACGGACGACCTCTACGCCGACATCAAGAAGGAACTGGGCGCGAGCTGGGAGGGTGAGGCCGAGCAGTTCTTCACCACCAAGAAGAACGAGTGGAACGCCCACGAGCAGGAGATGGGCCGGCAACTGTTCCAGGCGGCCGGCGCGGTCAACATCGCCAAGGGCAACTATGAGGCCGCCGAGCGGCGCAACATCGCCATCTGGACGGACTGACACGCCACCTTCCGCTCGTTGCCGCAGGGGTAAGTGATGGGCAAGCAGGCAGACGATCCCTCCCTCGACCCGGACACGCCGAGAGTCCACGAACCCTCCACGATGCGGGCGATCGCCGAGGCTCTGCGGCAGAACCTCCACGCACTTGAGCAGCCGGGCGCCGGCGGGACCACCCTGGTCGACGCCCAGCCCGGCGCGGCCCAGTTCGGGGAGTGGACGGACGCCAAGGCCTTCGGGACGACCGCCGGAAAGGACAGCGCGGGGCAGAAGCTCGGCCAGGTGCACGCCGCGTTCGTCCGGGCGTACAAGGAGGTCATCGCGGCCATCGAGGCGAGCGCGGGCAACCACGCCGAGGCGGACACGCGGAACGAGGGAGCCTGACCGTGGCCGCCAAACGCGAGACGATCACCATCAGGAGCGGCGCCGGCCCCACCGGTGCGTCGGAGCCGCTGCCGAAGGCGGAGATCAGACGGCTGCTGACGACCTCCCAGCTCGAGTTGCTCAAAGGCGCGGGAACCGTCTACCGCACCGCTGCCGGGGCGGTGGTCAACGCGGTCGTCGGACTCGAGGACCACATCGGCGCGATCCTCACCATCTGGCAGGGACCGGACGCCGACAAGGCCCGCACCGCGCTCGCGCTCCTGGACGCCACCGGCCGCGAACTGGCCACCAAGCTCGCGCAGATGGGCCAGAGCCTGGAGACCTTCGCGGGCTACATCCCCCCGGTGATCGCCGAGCTGGACCTCATCAAGGTGGACAAGACCGACCCGCAGGTGCAGGAAAAGCTCCAGGTCCACAAGTTCATCATCGACTCCAGCTTCCTCTACGAGGCGTCCGCCATCGCCGAGGTCGAGAACACCCGGGCCCAGGACGTGCTGAAGCGGCTCAACGAGCGGATCCTCGGCCTGTACACCACCTCGGTCCCCGACTCCATTACCTACGAACTGCCCGAGGTGACGGCCCCGGCCGAGCCGGGCGCCTCGCCGCGGGTGGAGTACGGGAGCTTCACCTCCAGTGGCGGGGACGGCTCGGGATCCGTCGGCGTTTCCGCGTACGGCGGGCGAGACGCTACGGCCCGCCCGGATGACGAGGCCGCGGCCACTGCGGGAACGCGGCCGGTTGACCAGGGCGGCGGCCCGGTCCAGCCCGGCGGCGTCGAGCCGCCGGCCGCCGCCGAAGCCCCCGCCGGGCCACCGGGCGGAGACCAGGACCAGGACTCCGGCGCGGGTACGGCGGGCGACGACACCGCACCGCCGGTGATCGGCGCGGAGGACAGGACGGCGATCGAGGATGACCCTGCCGAGGACGGCTCTGCCAAGACCGGGACCGACACCGAGACCGCGGCCTTCGAGCCGGCACCGCCCACGATCAGCCACACCTCCCCGAACCCGGCAGTCCCCGCCACGACTCCGGCCCCGGTCACCACAGCTCCGGTCACCACTCCGGTCGTCGCCACTCCAGTCGCCGCTCCGGTCGTCAGGGACCCGGTCCCGGTCACCACGCCTCCGGGGGTGCCGCCGGTGATCGGTTCGCCGAAGGCCGCTCCCACTCCTGCCGTGGGATCGCCGGTGATGCCGCGGGGCGGGAGCGCGGCAGGGCTGTCCGGCATGCCGTACCTGCCGATGATGGGAGGTGTGGGCGCGGTGGGGGAGGAGAGCGGCGACCTGCAGCGTGCCACCTACCTGTCGGAGGACAAGGCGGCGTGGAACGGCGGCCATGACGTCACCGACCCGGTCATCAGATGAGCGCCCAGCCACCCCCGGGCAACGGCCAGCAGCCAACAGGCATGGGCCAGCCACCGCCCGGCACGGGTCAGCAACCACCGGTGGGCACGGGGCAGGTGCCTTATGGCGCTTATGGCGCCTTCCCGATGACCACCAAGGTGCCGTTGCCCGAACTGGGCATCTCCTTCAAACCGGAGCAGATCGACGCCGTCAGCAACAACATCGACCGCCAGACGGGGTCCCTCGTACAACTGCAGGCCAAGTCCGGTGACCTGGGTGTCACGTTTCCGGCCTTCGGCGTGATCGGTTACGGCGTCGCCAGTGCGCACGACAAGGCGATCGCTGCCCAGTCGGCCGCCCTGGAGCGGGGCAGAGAGGCGCTGGCGAGCTGGCGGAGCGCGCTGAAGGAGGCCGCGGCCAACTACCGAGCGGCCGAGAGCGAGGCCGGAGACCAGTTCCGTTACGAGGGTCCGCAGTCGACCGGTGGGCCCGGCGGGCCGAACCCCGAGATGCCGAAGATCCCGAATCCGGAGCTTCCTAGCCCGGAACTCCCGGAAGGTGACCTGCCAGGTGGGCCCGGCACGGACCTGCCGGGCACGGACCTGCCGGGTACGGACCTGCCCGGCGGCGACCTTCCTGGCACGGGTCTGCCCGGCGGCGACGACGTGCCTGGTACGGGCCTCCCGGGTGACGGCCTGCCGGGCACCGACCTGCCCGGCACAGGTTCTCCGGACGGCGTTCAGGACGGTGACCTGCCGAATTCCGGCCTGCCCGGCGTGAACGACCCGAACATGAAGGTCCCCGACATCGACTCGGCGCTCAACGCACCACAGGACAAAACCGATCTGTCATCGTACGACCCCAGAACGCAGCCCAATCCAAACCTGACCGACCTGAACGCCAGGACGGGAACCACATTGGGCTCACCGACCGGCAGCGGAAACGGTGTGGGCTCCGGCAATGCTTTCCGGGCGCCGGGTGTCGGCGCTCCCGGCAGCATGAGCGGCGGCATGCCGATGATGCCCATGATGCCGATGACCGGTGCGGGCAGCGGCCAGGACGAACGCGACCGGGAACAGGGCTCGCTGCTGTCGGAGGACGAAGGCGTATGGGCCGACGACACCGACCTCGCCCCCGAGGTCATCGGCAAGGAGTAGGCGATGAGCTACGAGAACGGCACGGACACCTATTACGCGGCAGCCGGGGCAGCGACCTTCGCCGCCACGTTCCTGATCAGGAGGCCATGGGCGTTCTACGTGGCCGCCCTGATCGGTGTCATGATCTCGAATCCGGCGCAGATGGCCGATTCGGGCAGGACCTGGCGTACCACGGACAACGGCGGGACGACCTCAGAGCTGAACGCACTCAAGACGGAACTCGACGCGATGAGGACCGCGCTTGGGGACAAATGGCAAGGCGCCGCCTTCGAACAGTTCGTCCAAGCCCACGACGGCTACATCAAGTCGCTGGAGTCGCTGAAGTCAACGCGGAACGCGACCGGCGAGGCAGTCGACCAGAGCGCGAAGCTGTACTACGCGGGAGCGATCGCATGCGCTTCCGTCGCCGGCCTCATGATGGTCCTGGGCGGGCTGCTGGTGTTCCTGCGCCGTCACGTCTTCACCAGCGCTCTCGGCGAGGAGCTTCAGAAGAAGTTCGGCAGGACCGCGGTCAAGGCGGTGAAGAACGTGGCGCTCAAGCTCGGTATCGCGGGCGTGGTCATCGCCCTCGCGTTCAAAGAGGCCGTCCGCATGTCCGAATCCGCCGGGAAGATGTTCCCCACGGTGAAAGGCATCCCCAGCGAGTTCACCACGCTGAAGTCCGGCAACCTGCCGGAGTTCACCGGTGTCGCGCTCGACTACGACAAGGAGACCGGCGCGCTGGTCCCCAAGGTGGAGGATCCGACCGGGAAGGGCGGCGCGCTCTGAGGTCACGATCGGCCGGCCGGCCCGCCGCTCTCCTGGACGGGTTTGCGCGCGGCCGCCGGGTCGAGGAGCGGGCCCTCGGGGATGAGCCGCAGCAGGTGCGCCGGCACCGGCGCCACCCTGGCGGCGTCGTAACCCAGCATGCCCACGACCTCGGCGGACGCCAGCCTGAACCGTCGCCCCTCGTCCGTGACCAGCGAGTACTCGTTGACCGGCTGCCCCTCCCCGGCGAGCTGTCCCGCCAGCGCCGCGCCGCCGGGCGGCAACAGGACCTGGTCGACGTGGTCCGGGCCGCCGCTGCTCGGCGGTTGCGGAATGGCGATGGCCGCACCGGTCGTGAGCTGTGCCTGTGCCGAGCCGCGCGACGTGCCCGCGTACCCGGCACAAAGGGGCGTGGACCCCCCGGGCGTGCGGAAACGCGGCATGGTCGTCGGCAGCCCGCCGCCCAGGACGCGTTGCGCGGACATCCTGGCGGCGTTGACCTCGGCGGCGTCCACGGCGATCGGGCGCACTCGGCCTCTGCCGTAGGCGAGCTTGCTGTCCGGGTCCTGGAGCAGGAGCATCGCCTGGGTGTGACTGATGGGCGCGAGCCCGTCGGCGAGCAGCACGTACCAGCGGTCCTGCGCTCCCGGGACGGCGGCCAGCGTGAAGACCTGCCCCACGCGGGCGGGGGAGCCGCCGGGGCCGGCCGTCCGGGTGCCGCGCCGCGCGATCTCCATCGCGACGAGGTCAGGTCCGGCGGGGATGGCGTTCACCCAGGAGATCGGCACCCTGCGCGGGGCCTGGTCGGTGAGGCGGCGCAGGTTCTTGGCGAGCAGGCGGTGGTTGTTCCACAGCACCCAGTCGTGGCGGCCGTCGTTGACGACCAGCGCGTCGCCGCCCACGGGCGTGCCGCCGACGTCGATCCCGCCCAGCAGCGTGACGTACGGCCGGCGTACCCCCGCCGCGTCGGTCTGCTCGGCCACGCACACCGTCCACGGCGACGTGACCAGCCTGTCCGGCTTGGGGAGCGAGTCGGGCGCACCGGCGATGCCGACCCGCCGGCCCCGGGCGAAGCCGGCCAGCGACTCGGCCGACACCGTGCGTACCCGGACCTCCTGGTTGCCCAGCAGCAGCCGGGCGGAGACGTAGTTCTCGACCCGCTGGAGCTTGCCGTCGCCCTGGTTGTAGACGTAGGCGGCGCCGGTCTCCTCCTCGATGAGGAGCTGGCCGGCCTCCTTCAGCTTGGTGGCTCCGCCGGGCTTGAGCATGCCCCAGATTCCGAATCCGGCCGCGATCAGCACGAGGAGAAGAATGCCGGCGAATGTCGCCACGTTGTATCGGCGCATCGGCGATTCCGGCAGATCTGGTTCGCCGTGAAGAAGTGCCGAGCCAAGGCGCTGGGTCATGAATCTGTGCGCCTGGTAGAGATCCTTCCGGGTCTGCATACCGGACAATGTTACGCAGGTTGCGAAAACAATTGCATGGGACGGGAGAGTTTTCATGGCGTCAACCGACGGCGGTTGGTATTTGGAACAAAGCTGGCCGGGATTGGTGGCCGACAGGGACGGCGTCGAATACAGCGCCGAGGAACTCGGAAAGGTCGCCGCCACTCTGCGGGAGAAGCTGCGCGAGCTCCAGGGCGGCCCGCCGCCCGGACAGAATTCCTCCGCCCCGCCCCTCCCCGGCTCCTTCCCCGACGTGGTGGCGAACGGCTCCGCGCTGGAGGTGTTCGCCGAACTGCTCGAAGAGATGAAGAACTGGCCGGGCGGCCAGAGCTTCGCCGCGGCGCTGAGGCGGAGCGGCACGGAGCCGGCCGCCGTCTACCAGCAGGTCAACGAGAAGCTCATGATCGCGTTGACGCTGATCGACGTGGGCGCGGGCACCTACAAGGTCGCGAACGCGGCGAACGGGGCGTAGACATGGCTACGGACCTGAGCGCCGACCACCCGATCCGCCCCGGCGCGGGAGCCCCGTTCTCCGTCAACGACGACGGCCGGAGCGTGGCGGGGATCAAGTTCTTCATCATGTCCCTCGATCCGGGGCTCATCCAACGGGCCGCGTCGTCCTACCTGGCCGCCGCCGACCGGCTCACCTCCATGAACGAGGCCCTGGTGTCGGGGTCGATCGCGATGGCCAAGGTGTGGGAGGGCCCCTCGTCGGTGGAGTCGCAGCAGTCGCTGCGTACCCTGCACGCCACCATCCGCGAACTGGCGGCGAAGTTCACGGCGGTGGGCCGGCCGCTGGAGGAACTGGGCCGGCGGCTGCAGGATCACCGGGAGTTCGTGGAGAACAAGTCCGAGGCGTGGAGCGACAACGGCTCGACCTGGGACGACAGCATTCCCGGCTGGTACGAGACGATGAACAAGGGGACCGAGTGGGGCTCGGCGGACGAACTGGCCGGCCAGCACCTGCGGCTGCTCAACGACGACCTGCGCAAGGTCTACGACCAGTTGCCGGTCAGCATCCACAGGGTCGTGCCCGACCTCAAACTTCCCGAGCCTGTCATGCCCAAGATGCCGCCGATCGCCGATCCAGGCGACCACCGCGTCGATCCGGGCGCGCTCAACGCGCCGACCGGCGGCCTCCAGAGCCCCGGCCTCGACGGCGTCGGCGCAATCCCGCCCATCGACCCGGCTCTCTCCGGCCTCCCCGGCTCCGCGCTCACCGCCGACGGACGCTACCCCGGAAGCGGCACATTCCCCGACATGAACGGCGCCGACCCCCGCCACCCCGACGGTACCCTTCCTGACCTCGGCAACGAGGACGGCACGGGCCCGGACGGCGTCGACCCTGACGGCGCCCTCCCGGACGCCGCCGGACTGCCCGGCACCGGAGCAGGGATGCCCGGCACCGGCGGCGCCCAGAACCCGCCCGGCTCGCAGACCACCCTGGAGGACTTCCAACGCCCGGCCGACTGGAACCTCAACGGCTCCACCCCCGTGCCGAACACCAGCTCATCCCTTCCCGCCATGGGAAACGGCCCCGGCGCCAACGTGATGACCGGCTCGGCCGGCGTCCCGCTCAACGCCCGGCCCGCCTCCGCCGGGGGTACCGGCATGCCGTTCATGCCGATGGCGGGGGCGGGGACGAAGCCCGGTGAGACGGAGGACAGGGAGAACAGCACCTGGCTCCACGAGGACGACGACATCTGGGGCGGCGACACCGACGAAACCGTCCCCGGCCGCATCGGCTAGCCGGGAGGACCGGAACCCGGGAGCGGGGCAGGCAGGAAGATGCGGAAGTCTCCGGGCAGGTGGCCAGGGCCCCAGGCCCGGAGATCTCCGGCCGGAGAAAGGTCGACCCGGCCGCTCGGCGCGATCACTGCGCGCCCCGTCCTGGTGGCGAGCTCCCGTGGGAGGACGTCGTCGGTGGGATCGGCCCCACTGAGAATGATCACATCATCGGGCCGCAACCCCGGCGCCGAGAGCAGCAGGGGCGCGATCGTCTCCGGGCCGAGGTGTTCCCGGCCGAGCAGAGCCACTCCAGGGCCGAACCGGCCCTCCACCACGAACGCCCCGGAGATGGGCCGTGTCGGGACGTTCGGCGAGTCGCTCATCCCGTCGCTGTGCAGCCGGACCCCTGCCTCGGTGGGCCGCAGGAACCCCTCGAGAGCCGGGAGTTCGGAGCTCAGCTCGGGGTCCGGCTGGGGGCGGGCGGCCGTGGCGGACGCGGCGGGCAACTGGACCATGAAGTAGTGCCGTTCGGCATCGGCCGTGGTCTGCACCGCGAGCACCTTGAAGCGGGCGTCTGCCCTGAACGCCGCGTGGGACGACCTCCACGGCCCGTTGACCGGCACATACTCACTGGCCAGAATAGTCAACCGTACGCTGTGGGGGCGATCGCCCAGGATGCGCGCGTTCTCCACTCCCTCGACAACGGTGCCGAAGGACAGCTCGTGTCCCGGGCCGGTTTCGGGAGGGACCAGGTCCGCCGGCACCCACGCGGTCACATGGCCCTCACCACGCTCGGGAATCCCGGCCAGCTCATCGTCGGTCAGGGGAGCGGGCGCGGCCTGCTGGACGGGCGAGTAGCCGGGCGAAGCGGCGTCCTCGCGTGGCAGAGGCACCGGGACCTGGGCGTCGATCATCGACAGCTCTAGAAGCCTGGCCCTGATGCGGTCGAGTGCGTGCTCGAGTCCGGCGAACGTGAACTCCATCCGCAGGTTTTCCAACTGCCCATCGAGCCAGCCGATGTCCTCGGAGTACAGCGTCGAGCCCCCGTCGACGAACGTTCGCAGGAACAGGTTGTCGGCCATCGCCTCGTAGACATCGTTCTCGTCGCGGGTGAGGTAGATGTGCAGCGCGCGGGCGGCCAGGGCCCGTCGTGCTTCGTCGCCGGACACGGGGGCGTTGAGCCTGTGCTCATAGATGACCGTCGGGCCGGCGCGATAGTAGCCGGGCTCGTCGTCCCTGGCCGCATGGCGAAGGTCGAGCAGCGCCTCGTAGCCGTCCGCTTCCTCGGCGGTGTCGAACACGTGACGCAGGGCCCAGACCTCGTTATTGAAGATCACGACGTCGGCGGTGAGGGAGAGTGCCGGTGCGCTCCTGGTGTCCCTGACGCCGGCGGCCAGGCTCTGGCGCAGGAGGTCGCTGCCTATCGAGCGATGGACGACACCGTCGAAATCCTGATGGAACGCGGGGCCGGGCAGCCCCATGGCCTGCCTTAGCCAGGCCTCCCGCAGGAAGGACCGGGTTACGGGCCCGGGTGTGAGCCGGAGTGCTTCCGAGCCGTCGGGGAACGTGACGACGTGTCCCTGGCGGTGTCGCCGTTCGGCGATCACGATGCCGTCGGCGACGTTGCTCAGGAGCCGCATCGGGTTATCAGCAGGTACGGGGCCGCCCGCAAGCAGGCTGCGTCGCCCGGCGTCCATGAAGTCGAGCTCCCCGGGGTCGGCGAAGGGCAAGGACCGATCAGGCTGGGCGTCCAGGACGTTTTCGGGGCCGATCGCGTTCGCGGTGATCTGCTGGTGTCTGGTCATGATCTCGTCGAGGACGATGAGCTCTCCCGGTTGGGTGAACCGGGCTCTGGCGCGATCGAGGATCTCCGCGAGCGCCGCGACGTCGGAAGGCGACAACGGGTTGGACGACCACTGGCCGTCCCGGTGGAAGAGCCGCGTCAGTGAACTGTCGCCAGGGTCCTGGCCGGGCTGGAACGGCGGGAGGAGCGGAACCAGCCGGCCGCGCGTGTCGACGACGAGATCGCCTTCCCCGGGATGGAAGCCGACCAGGGCATGGAAGTAGCCGACAAGTACCGCCTGCGGTGTGGTCAGATGCCTCGGCTGCGGAACGGGGTTTTCGGCCACCTCCACCCAGGGAACCAGGATGTGGCGCTCACCGGCCGGTGAGGGGGCCGGGAAGTCCAGGCCGAGGCGTCTGCCGAGTTCGGTGATCTGCAGGTGCAGTTGGCGCTCCTCCCTCGCGGGGAACTCGAGGAGCATGGCGGAGGATCCGTCCCTCAGCCTGACCTTGAAGGTGTTCTGCCCTAGCGGCTGTGGATCGCCCTCGATGCCCATCGCCTCGAACTCGCCGCGCAGGTCAAAGTTGATCAAACTGTCGATGGTGGCCCGGCTGGGTGGGGCGCCGGTGCGTGCTTCGATGTCCCGCTCCACGGCTTCGATCTCGTCCAGCAGCGCGATCTGGGCGTCGGTGTCACCGGTCTCGGCGGCCTCACTCAGTCTGCGCTGGAGGAACAGCAGCTCGTTGCGGCGCGCGCTGAGGCAGGCGTCGCTGACCTCGCCCGCGGCGACGGCCTGCGCGTGGCCGTCCTCGCGGGCCTTGTGCTGCAGGATGTCGCTGATCTCATGGAGGACGAGCCTGGCCACCTGGTCACGTGCGACGCCGGGGGCGAGCGTCATCACATGAGGATTTTCCAGCGAGCCGTCGACGTCTGTCACGGTCGTCTGGCCGAGGTAGCCGTCCGGGACCGGACCCGTCTGGACCCGGAAGTGCAGCCGCCCGAACCTGTCGGACTCCAGCGTGATGACGTCGCCGCTGCGCCAGCTCACCCGCCACACGTCACTGGCGCCGTCGAAGTCCGCCAGCTTCACTTGCTTGAACGACTCCCTGGCCTCGTCGACGGTGAGGGCGCCGTCATCGTCCGGCCGGCCGTCGGCGACGAACCGGGAGCCGGGGATCGGCGCGCCATGGGTGACACCGTTCTCCTCCGCGTCGCCCGGAGAGGTCGCGGACGGCCAGGCCGGCGGCGGTGGCACGGGCTGGAGGATGGCGCGCCGGTTCAATTCCTGCCTCAGGCGCTCGGCGAGGCTCTTGTCCGTGTCCCCCCTAGTCCGTTCGTGCAGCGCCCGCAGATCGATCCCGTGCTGCTCCGCCAGCGTGATGAGCGGTGACGGCAGGCCGGCCAGGCGCCGCCCGAAGTCCCCATCGTCCTCCAGCGTTCCCAGCCGGCCGTCAGGCGTGGCGAGGTAGGTGAGGGGCGGGCCGTAAGGGGGATGGATGGTGACCCAGATGTCCGTGTTGAGCTCGCGGGCGGCGAGCTGCACGAGCCTGAGTTGCTGGTACGGCACGGCCGGCCGGTCGGCGTCGAGGTGCACGGGACCGGGTAGCCCGGCGAGGGCGGCGGCCAGCAGGCGATGGTCGTGGACGTCCTGGTGGAGATCGGACAGGGCTCTCGGCGGCCCGGGCGCCGGTCGCCCGGCGAGGGGGACGGCCTCCGACGGGACTTCCGCCTGCCGCGTGAGTGCTGCCATGACGTGGTCGAAGAGGATCATGTCGGCGTGACCCGTCGCGACGTGCTCTGCCGGGATGTCGCGCGTCAGCTCCGGAGCGGTGCCCGCCTTCGACCAGATCTCGAAGCGCACGTTGTAGTCGACCCGGAAGCGGACCGAGCTGCCGGCGGCCTTCTCCGAGATGGTGAGCTCGTCCCGGTTGCCGCCGCTTACCGACGACCCGTCGCTGGCCTGGTCCTGGTAGCCCGCCGTCCAGCCGAACGTGACCTTGTTGAGCAGGGGGGCCATCAACCGGCGCATCTC
Source organism: Nonomuraea sp. NPDC050790 (assembly GCF_044456745.1). NCBI lineage: Bacteria > Bacillati > Actinomycetota > Actinomycetes > Streptosporangiales > Streptosporangiaceae > Nonomuraea > Nonomuraea sp. NPDC050790. The sequence continues at coordinate 1,120,932 of NZ_JBITGF010000001.1, forward strand.
CTCGTAGGGAAACCAGTTGTTCTCCTCGGTGCTTCTTCCGGAGATCCCGGCCGGCAACATCCGGGTCCGGTCCGCGCTCGCTGAGGTGACCAACTGCCTGCGGTCGATCTGCCCGATTTCGACTCTCGCCAGGCCCTGAGCGATCACCAGGGGTTCGGACAGCACAGCTCCGACGTGGAGGCGTAGCACCTTGTCCGCCGAGTATGGCACCTCGAGCACCAGGTGCCCGTCCGCGGCGGTCATGCGTTCGAGGAGCGCGTTCCTGAAATTGCCCGACAGGAGCCGGGTGAGCGCCTTCGAGTCACGAGGGGAGAGCCTGACACCCAGTTCGGCCAGCAGCCGTTGCTCGACGGTTCTGGCGAGTCCGCTCACACGCGTGCTCTCGACGACGAAGTTCTCGGGTACGGGGATGGGCCGGGGATCGGGTACGGCAGGCCGCGGCGCTGGGGCGGCGTTCTCGGGCGAGGCCATGCCCGGTGGGATGAGCCGGTCGATCGTGCCGAACACCTGCCTACGGGCGACCGGGTCCGGGCCGACCGGATGGGTCGCGGACCCCCTGCGTACCTCGATGGAGAGCCGGATGCCCTGCCGGACCTCGGCCAAGACCCCGTCGGAGGCCGCCACTCGCTGCATCCGCGTCTGCTGGAGGTTGCTCGCGCCCGTGCTGGTGTGCGCGCGGTCGGTGGACACGGCACCCGTCTCGGTGCCTTCCGTTTCCTTGGAGCTGGGGGAACCCGTCAACGCGGACGTCTCCGAGACGTTCGTCTCGAGCATGGTGTAGAGCTGGAGGATCTGTACGTGGTCGTAGACCTCGCCCCGATACTGTGCCTCGTCGTCAAGCTCGGCCCGCACGGTGATCTCCAGCGTCTCCTCCTCCATCGCGCCCTGGGCCATGAAGGTGTAGTCACCGCTGGGAGAGTCGGGGTCGAGCATGTTGTCGATCTTCCCGAGCCACGACTCCCCGGAGAAGTCGGTCGTGAGCGCCCGCCAGAGACTGGTGTCGCGGTTGAGCGCGCCCGGAGCCACGTCGTTCACTGCAAGCCTGATCTGCTCCAGCAGCTCCACCTCGGTGTCCGGATCCCCGGTCGGATGGAGCCTGACGCCCTTGACGGTGCTCATGCCGATGGCGTACTGGTACGTCGGCGCGAGTTGGGCGGCAACCCGGCCGGTCGCCTGCCGCTCGGCGCTCGCCAGCAGCTTGTCCAGGATGGCGGCGTGGAACGCCGGGTCGCCCAGCATGCGCTCGATGGTGTCGGCGGCGGACTCGCCCCTCCGGCCCGGTGAGATCCCCGGCGGCATGAACTCGGCCAGCCTGTACTCGGGGAACAGCCCGAGGAGCGTAGCGAGCGCGCCGCGGGTGGTGTGCCCCCAGCTCAGCGGGACGCCGGGCACGGTGGTCAGGCCCGCTACGCCCGACGGGTGGTTCGCCCTTGCCTCGTCCAGGTCCTGGCGGAGGTAGCGAGCCATGAACCTGATCGCGACCTGGCGACTGAGCCGCAGATCGCCGTTGAGCAGCCGTTCCGCCGCGTCGGCCACCTGGTGAAGCGGCAGGCTCACCTCTTCGCGCGCGTACAGGTCGAGCGCGTCACGTTCGGCGATCAGGTAGACGACGGTGCCGTCGTCCAGACTGTGCGTCCTCTCGTCGATCCCGGAGCCCACGGTCAGGTTCGGGGTGACGTTCATGGCGAAGACGTACTGCTTGCCGGTGTCGATGTTCAACCGTTCAGGGCCGGCGATGATCTTCTGCTCGTGTGCCGTCGCGCGCCCCCAGGACACGGCGGCGCCTCCGGCTGTGCTCCGATCGCCGGGCAGTGGCACCCCGGTGCCCACGTCGACGCTTCGCGGCCTGGACCGGCGGGTGACGCCGGCCTGGAAGCCGAGCGTGAGGTTGATGTTCCCGACGACCATGTCGGTGACGGAAAGGAATCGGGACTCGCCCGGTGTGAGGTCGAGCGAGACCGGTTGACGCCTGTTCCGGGCGAGCGCCGACTGGGTGTCGACCGCGGTGCGGTGGCCGGTGGAGAACACCTCGGGGTGGCTCATCAGGGCGCGTACGTTGAAGAAGGCCGTCAGATGCTGGAATTGCGGTGAGTCACGGTCGAGCGGTTTGGCGAGCTGTCGCGCGGCGGCCGTCGCCACGTCACCGACGTCGAGATGGGCGATCGTGGCCAGCCGCAGCGCCTCCGGCGAGGTCTGATGAGGCGGACCCGCCGGCCGGGGGTGTCCATCCTTCGACGGCGCGAAGGGAAGCAGATCGGCGGGGAGCAGGATCCGCGCGTCGCCGACCTCACCTTCGACCACGGTGTGCGCGAGGTTCGGCCCGATCAGCCGCTCGACCCGGATGGTGTGCGGGATGCGGAAGACCGCGGTCTGCCCGTTGCCCTCCATGAGTTTGACCTGGTTGACGGTGCTGCCCGTCGCGGTCTCCCCGGTACCGATCGTGGCGCGGCTGAACGCGGCGTTGGCGCCGCCGACATCGAGGCCGGGATGGTCCTTGAATCCGGCCTCGGCCTGAAGCCCCCATCTGCGTGACGTGCTCCGGGCGTGAGCCGAGGTGCGCGTGTCGGAGCCGATGTCGAGGTTCGTCATCCGTTCCGCGCTCGTCACGCCCTCGTAGACGGAGCCGTCGACGTTCTGCTCCAGCCTGATGTGCAGGGTGTAGTGCTCGGCCGCGAGGGCCTCCCGATGGTGGACGAGGTTGATGAACAGGCCCTCCTGGGCGGCCTGGTCGTAGCCCGTCTCCAGGCGTTCGGCGGAGAACTGCTCGGCGACCAGTTGCTCGTTGGCCATCTGGCCCGCTCTCACCCACTCCACTCCCGAGTAGACGGGGACACCGTTCTCGAGTTTGGGCAGCACTCCCTGATCGCGCAGATACTCCTCGACCCGGGCACGGACCTGGTCCATGCCGGTGACCTGCTGAACCAGTGCCGGGCCCGCGCCACGTGTCCGGCCCGGGCCATCGCCGTACCAGGTGGGCAGCGTGCCCGTCCTTCCCGGTGGGTCGACCTTGACGGGATCCCCTCTGAACTGGATGCTCCCGTCCACGTTTCGCCCGGTCTCCGCCGCGGCGGAGACGGGCAGCCCGTAGCGGTAGGCGTCCGCCTCAGGGATGCGGAACAGCCCGGCGCCGCCGGCGGCGACGGTGATCGGAGGCCCGCCGTCCATCTGGATCGTCACCGTGTGAGTGACGCCCAGCACGTAGCTCTGAGTGTGTCCCACCCATTTCTGCACGCTCGCGCGCATGCTCACGGTGCTCGTGCCGATGGTCGCCGAAGCCACCCGGTCACCGGCGAGGCCGTAGGTGAGCTGCGGCGTGAACTCGTTGTCCTGGTCGATCCCGGCTTGGCCTATCTCGCCGGTGTCCTTCGGGTTGGCGGTGGCACCCACGTTCACCCCGCCACCAAAGTGGTCGTTGTCGGACCGTCGCCGGACCGCGTGGGAGGAGACGTTGCGCAGTCGCTCCTGAAGATGCTGGTCGGTAGAGCCGCCGACGAGTGTGGCACCGGGACGCACAGTGCTCCGCACCGTCACCACCGCTCGGGCCCGGCCGTCGACGGTGATCGTCCGGCGCAGGCCCGATGGATTGTTGACGGCCTCACTCAGATAGGCGGGCAGATCCTCGGTGATCGTCGTGACGATCTGGTCGCGGGCGACCGGGCTGAGTCTCAGGTCACCGAGTTGGTCTGTCACCTGTTCGGCCAAGGTTTTCAGGCCGGTCATGCCGCTGACGACGTGTTCGGGGAACGGGCCGCGCTGTCTATCCGCCTCGGGAAGCTGAATGCGGTCCTTGGGCGGATCGACGAGGTAGGAGAACGGGATCCACAGGCTCTGTGGCGCGGTGTCCTTATCGGGGGTCAGCGTGCGCGTCACGGGCTCGCCGGAGTTCGTGCGCAGTTCCACCTCCCAGCCCGCTCTGGCCTTGAACAAGGCGGATTTGCCGCGGTGGTCGTCGACGTTCCCGCCGAGCCAGTTGTCCTGCGCGGAGGCGGAGAGGGAACGAACATCTCCCCAGCCGAACCGGGCTCCCAGGACGGCGTACGCGGCGATCTCCTGGGCTTGCTGGTTCGAACGGGCCAGTAGCAGGACGAGCCTGAGGAGGGGCGCCAGGTTCTTGTCGAAGCCGCCTCCACGGGACTGACGGTTGGTGCGGGCCGCATGGCCGCCGCCCTGCTGAATGTGGGCGAGGATCGTCTCGGAGTGTTCGACGTCCGGACGTGCCACTTCCGTGAGGTCGTCCAGTGCTAGGCGGATCCGCAGTCGCACGCCTGAGGCGGTGTTCAGGCGTACGAGCACGCCGTCCGGCGAGACCGCGTTGCGAAAGCCCTCGCGGATGGCGTATCGCAGGTCCTCCTGGCTGAACCGGGCGGAATCTCCCTGCTGCGCGAGCATCTCGTTCACCAGCTCGGTGAGTTTGACAAGGTTGGCGATCGGGCCCGCCGCGTGGGTTCCCATCAGGGCGAGCGGCGACGGCAGCGTCGCCTCATGGGCCGTCTCGTACGCGGCCGACCTGGCGGACAGTTCCCGCAGCGCGGACTCGACCTGCGACGTTCTGAGATTGCCCGGACTGTTGGTCGTGTTCAGGGCGGTCAGCACGGTCTCGGCAGCCTGCAGCGCGCTGGCGGCGGCGCTGGCGGCGGCTTCGTACCTCCTGGCGGCCTGGGTGTGGTATTCGGCGGTGGATGTCGCCGTCCGGGCGGTCGCCTCCGCCTGGCGTGTCCGTCCGGGCGCGCCGTCGTCCAGGGCCTGGCCGTCTCGAACCGCCTGGTTCCAGGAGTAGAACGCCTCTTCCCGCGAGGTCATGGCGTCGTGCCGGTGGCGGAGGCCGAGTTCGGCGTTGTGCTGCCAGGCCGTCTCCAGGGCTGCGGCTGTGTCCCGGATGTCGTTCCAGAGCTGAGCCAGCGGGGTGTCCGGCTCGCCGGTCTGGCCGGAGGGTTCGGGCAGGCCCAGCAGAGCGGGCGGTGTCGCCGGCGGGAGTTCGGCGATCGCCTCCTGGTACCGGTCGAGCGCTGTGGCGGCCGCCTCGGCACAGGCGTGCAACCGAACGTGGTCGATCGCGGCTCCCGCGATCATTTCGGTCAGAAGGCTGGCAAGGTCCTGGTGAGCGTCGCGAGCGGCGATCGCCAGTAGTTCGGCCGCCTCATGCCGCGCGCCGAGCCGGCCAAGATCCGTTGCGGTGGTCCGCCACCGGCGCACGCCGTCCAGGTCGCTCTTGAGTAGAGCGTCCGCCGCGAGTTCGTAGGCCCGGCCCGCCGCCTCGTTGTAGGCGCGCACGGCCGCGCGCTGGGCGTCGACGACGTCGTGGAACCCCGCGAGGGTCGAGTGCAGCGACACGGCGGCGTCATGACGATCGGAGACCTCCCTGAGCAGGGCGGCGTGTATCTCATGGAGCCGCTGGGCGCCGCGGGCGCTCGCCGTGCGCTCCTGCTCCGCGACCAGACGGTAGTGCTGCTCGTACGTGGACCCCAGCCGGAGCAACTGGGAGACGAGCACGTCCGGCGGCACGACGCGGGGGTGAGGCGTCTGCCCCTGCTCCATCTGATCGAGGAGCGACTTGTAAACCTCGGCGGCACTCTCCGCCGAGGCGGCCGCGGTGTGCCGGGCAGTGTCCGGGCCCGGTGAAGGCGGGGCTGAGCCGGTCAGCGCGGTGGCGGCGGCGCGCAGCGCGGTGACGTGTGCGCGGAGCAGGTCCGGTCCCGGTGGGGTGCCGGGCAGCGCGGGAACCGGGACGACCATGTTCGCCTGCTGCTCGTACTGCTGGTGGAGCCGGGTAGCCACGTGCAGGGCGCGGGCGAACGCGGTGACCGTGGTGCCGGGAGCGTCCGCGGTGTACATCCTTGCCTGGGCTAGCTCGTACGCCGCCCTCGTCTCGGAGACCGCCGTGAGCCGATCATGGATGCTCCGGTCGACCACCGTCGCCATGGTTTGTACCCGCAGGTCCATCTCGGTCTGCAGGAGACGGTCGATCTGCTGTGCCAGAGCCCGCTCGAGATCCAGCACGGCCATGTCGATGGCGGCGTTGTGCTCGCGCATGCGGCCAAGCAGGTCGGCCATCGATCGTGGGACAGGCTCCGGGGCAGCATTCGGGGTTGCGGGTGGGGGGCGGTGGCCGTGGGATTCCAGGACCGTACGCAGGACGTCCCGTTCCAGCGTTAGAGCTTCGCGTTCGGGGCCGCTCACCGCGGCGATGCGGCGGGTCAGGAACGCCTCCTCGCGCAGGCGTGCCGTCAGGCACTCGTCCCGGCCGCCGGGCAGGGTGATCAGGCGGCGGAGCAGGTTCTGGCGGGGGCGGCTTCTGGCCTGCAGGGTGTCGGCGATCTCGTGTAGGACCAGTCTGGCCACCTGGGCGGGGGCCACGCGCGGGGCCAGCCGTACCTGGTTGACGTTGTTCTCGCCCAGCGTGGTACGGCCCAGCCGGCCGCCGGACACGTGGGCCACCTCGAAGACGAACGTCTGGGCGGGCAGGCCGCGCCGTTCGACCACCAGGGTGTTCTGGGTGGTCCAGCGGAGGCGGGTGACCGTTTCGCCGAGGTCCTCGGCGAGTACGGCGGCCTCGAACGCCGCCCTGGCCTCCGCCACCGTGAGGTCGGGCACGCCGGCTTGGCGGCCGTCGGCGACGAAATCGCTGTCCCTGTGGGGGCGGCCGCTTACCTGATCGGGGTGGATGCTCGCGAGCAGCCGGGTGACCAGGCCCGGTGCGGGATTGGCGGACGGGGCGGCTGTGGGCGGAGGCGGAGTGGGCTGGGCGTCCTGCTGTGGTACCGCGCCGGTGGTGGTGGTCACCGTTTCTGCCGCGGATCCGGTGTCGGGGGTGGCGGTCGGTTCGGGGGCGGAGGGCGGTGAAAGGGCTGGGTCGGGGGCGCCGGCAGGCTCAGGGATGGCCGCCTGCGAGGGTGTCGGTTCGGGGGCGTTCGGCGTTGCCTCGGGGAGGTTCACCGGTTCCGGCCTGCTGGGTGGTTGTGGCCGGTCGGAAGGTTCGGCCGGGGCCTGGTCCGTCGGGGGCGTGGGGGGCTCAGCCAGCGGCGGCAGGTCGTCGCGCGGCTGGTCCGGGGCCTCGGGCTTCCGCTGGTTCGGGACGTCGGGCTCTCGCTGCCCTTGGACGTCGGGTTTTGGGGGAGCGGGCAGGTCGGGGTGCGCCTCGTCGGGCAGGTTCGGGTGCGCCTTGGAGGTGTTGCCGGGCTGGGGGCGGTTCGGCGGGGGTGTGTCCTGGGTGACGTCCGACGTGGCCCTCGTCCCTCTCGGGGCGGGTTGTGGAAGCGCCGGTTCACCGGCCACCGGCGTACGCCTGGCCGCTCCCGGGAGGTCGGCGGCCTGCTGGGGAGGCGCCACCGGCGGCGAGGTACCCGATCGGCCCGGGTCGTCCTCCGCGACCGGACCAGCGACGGGCCCGCCCAACGCACCCGATCCACCCATGGGCTGCTGGGCCGCGAGAGCCTCGTTCATCACCCCGCTCAGCGAGGTCAGCGGGTTCACGATCGCGCCCGCCACGCTCGGGTTGAACGGGCTGATGGTGTTCGTGCGGCCCGCCCCGCCCATGAACCCGCCGTAGAACCCCTCCGCCCCCGGCAGCGCGAACTGGTCGTACACCACGTAGTTGGCCACGACGCTGCCCGCGGGCGAGGCGACCATGTTGTTCAGGCCCGTGTTCAACGCCCGGCCGGGAAAGCGCAGGAACGCGTTTCCGACGCCCCGATCGTCGCCCGCCCTCCTGTTCAGCCGCGAGATGCCGGGCAGGTCGTTGGTGAAGCGCGACACCGGCCCGCCGAGCTTGGTGCCGACGACCGCGCCCGTTCCCGCACCGATCGCCGCCGCCTTGAGCTTCTTCCAGTCCCAGGTGTCGCGGGTGCCCATCTTGATCTGCTGGTACTGGGAGAAGGCGTCGATGAAGACCTCTTCCGAGATCTCCTCGATCAGCTCGAACGCCAGCGCCGCGTTGAAGAACCGGTTGCCTCCGGCGAGCCGGGTGATCTGGCCGCTTCTGGCGACCGTGCCGGATCTGGCCGCCGCGAGCGCCAGCCGTTCCATGATCAGGGCGATTCTGGCCGCGCCCGCCGCGCCCACGCTGCGCAGCAGGAGCCTGGACAGCGGGAAGAAGCCCGCGGCGACCAGCGCGACGAACGCGGCGGTCACCGCGATCCAGAAGGCGATGTTGATCGAGAGCTTGGTGTACTGGGTCTCGCGGGCGAAGTTGTCGACCATCTTGGCGTAGGAGAAGGACTCCTGGGCCTTGGCGACCACGCCGGCCTTGTCGTCGTACAGCTTGGCGAGCCGTTTGAAGATGGCCGGCTTGGCGGGGGACTGGAGGCTCCCGCTCAGGGTCTCCACCGTGTCGGCGGTCGGGTCGAGCGTGCCGATGAGCAGGTTCATCAGCTTGACGTACTCGACGCGCAGCTCCCACAGGCGGCTCTCGCTGCCCTGGGGCCAGCTCTGGCCCCCGGTGAGCAGCGGAATCAGGTGGTGGACCACCCAGCCGGGCAGCGCGTCGGTCTGCCAGACGGGCTCCACGTCCTTGGTGGCGATCCCGCCGTCGAACGCGCCGGTGCCGCCCGGCGGTTTGCGCGCGTCGCCGACATCGCCCCTGCCGGCCATCATGCCTGGCGGTAGGCGTTCTGGAGGCCCAGCTCGACCGCCTGCTCGGCGTTGAGCGTGTTGGCGACCGTCGCGCGCAGCAGCGGTCCCGAGCCGGAGATCTCCTTGATCAGCTCTTCGGTGTCGCGCAGGAACCTCTCCGGGCCGCCGCCGGCCATGTACCGGGTGTCGAAGGACCTGCCGTCCGGGCCGTCTCCCTGGGGGTTGGCGGCGTTCAGCTCCCTGATCCGCGCGGCGACGGCCGGCCAGGCGGCGCTCAGGTCGCCGGCCATGGCGTCCCACTGGTTCAGGCTCAGGTTGATCGGTTCGCGGATGCGCACGTCCGCGTGCTCGTCGGCGCTCATCGGCGTCGTCTCTCCCCTGGCGGCGGGCCGGAAAGCTGGTCGAGTACGGTCTCCAGGTCGCCGTCCAGGTGCGCGCGGAACTGCTCGGGTGGCACCACCGGCTCGAAGAGCCTTTCCAGCTCGTCCACGGCCTTGGCGCAGGCCCGCCGGACGGTGTCGGTGATCGTGTCGGCCAGGCCCGTGGCGTCGGGACGGCGGAAGATGCGGGGGTCGAGATCCAGCCTGACCAGCTCGCCGCGCACGCCCACCGTGGCGCAGACGAGCCCGTCGGCGGACTTCTCGGTGACCTGGACGGCTCGCGCCCGGGCGTTGAGGTCGAGCGCCTCGCGCTGCGTGCGCAGGAAGGCCGTCCGTGAGTCGTCGGCGTTCTCGATCAAGGGCCCACCCCCTAACTGGGGTGAATATAACCACAACATCATCTGGCCGGAAAGAGAACTTCCACCGCCTTCTCGCCGAGCGCGGACACCTCCTCGCGGGCCACCCAGGCGCGGTAGACACCGCGTTCGACCCGCTCCAGGCCGAGCGCCGCGGCATGTCGCGCGTCCCCGCCGGTGTACTCGACGAGCAGCTCGGACTCCCGCTCCGCGTGCACCAGGAACGGCGCGCCCCGCCATTCGCAGACGGTCGTCACGTGCCAGATCGCCGAGCACTCCGCCGCCGGGACGGCACGCACGAAGCGGCCTGGCCGTACCTGGTCGAAACCTTCGGCGGGGGCCGGGGCGTACAGGCGCATCCACAGCGCGCCGGAGACGAGGTCCGGCGCGGCCTCGTGGTCGGCGCCGGCCCAGCGCGCGCGGTACGCCTCGCTCACGCGTCCGCCACGAACAGCCATCGGCCCTGGTCGGCGTCGTAGCGCGCGTGGGTGCGCTCCCGGCCGTCGGCGGCCAGTTCCACGATCTCGGCGCCGTGGGGCAGGCCGACCGCGTCGATCTTGTACTCCCTGATGGTCTGGCTCGCGTTCGGGACCAGGCCCATGCCGGTGAACGGCGGTTCCTCGACCACCCAACCGGCGACCGCGGCGCGGGCCCGTTCGTCGGCGCCGCCGTACGGTGTGCGATAGAGCGCGAGGCCGATCGCGGGCCAGCGCAGCAGGTTGACCGCGCCCTCCGCGGTGAGCGCGTCCTCCGCCAGCAGCGCGTCGGCGAGCACGGACGGGGTGGCGATGTGCGCGACGTCGAGGGCGTGATGGCAGTAGCCCGAGATCCGCGGATGCTCGGCGGCGAGCAGCTCCTGGAGCTGCGCCACCGTCAGCGGCTTCTGCACGATCGGCGGGCCGCTGTCCGGCTCGGCCGCCAGGTCCTGCTCAAGCGTGGGTACGGCCAGCCGCGCCACCGTCCCCGCCTCCAGCAGGAACGACGGCTGGAGCCCGGGATTGACCGCCAGCCCCCAGTGCGGATCGGGCCAGCCCGCCGCGAGCTCGACCAGCGACAGGATCCGGAAGTGCCGGACGGCCTCGCCGGTGGCCTCCCGCATGGCCGCCTCCGAGGTGAACACCGTCAGCCACGTGCGATCGGCCCCCGCGGCCGTCGGCCAGGCGACCGGCTCCTCGCCCCGGGCGGCGGCCTCGGTGACGGGGCAGGCGAAGTCGGCGTGCCGCAGGAGCGTGAGGGACGCGGTCAGGTCACCGCGCTCGTGCGCCTCCTGGAGCCGCTTCTCGAACAAGGTCGGCGCCCGCATGGCGACACCCTAGTGTCGCCTGTAGGTTGCGCGCATGACGGATCGGCCGGTCGCGCGTACCCGCGACGAAGCTCTGGTGTACCTCGACCTGAACCCCTGCGCGTGCGGCTCGGCGGAGACGGAGTGGGACAGCGGCGTGATCAGCGTCGAGGGCGCGCTGGTCAAGCGTTACGCGGGTGTCTGCGGTGAGTGCGGCGTGGCGCGTGAGCGGCTGTTCTCGCTGCCCCGGCGCGAGACGATGCCGGACCGGTGGCCGGCCTTCGGCGGGCGGGAGCCGTCCGAGTTGCTCGACGCGGGGGAGTGGCTGTGGCTGGCCGACCTCACCGCGGGCAACGTCCCCGACGACCCGCGCGCCGCCGGGCGGGCGCTGTCCTTGGCGTGCGCGGCGGTGGAGGAGGTGCTCAAGTTCATCCCCGAGGGGCAGGACGAGGTGCCCGCGGCGGCGTTCTGGTCGGTGCGGGGGCGCGAGGTGCGGGCGGCCGAGCCGCCCCGGTTCCGGCGTGAGCGGCTGCTGGTCGTCCGCGACACCTACCGCGACCTCGCCGGCGGCTGACGCGCGCCCTGCGCTGATCGCCAAGAGATCCTGCGCTCAGCGCTGAAGACACCGGGCACCGGGCGTCGCGAGAATACCCGGGCGTCACCCGCCGAACCCGGAGAAGAGGATCATGAGGCTCGCGAAGACGACGATCAGGGCGGCCGCCGCGGCCATGTTCGGCGTGGCGGTGGTCTCCGCCTCGGCCACCGCCACGCACCAGGCGATGGCCGAGACCACCGCCACGCACCGCGCGCAGGAAACCACCGCCTCGTACCGCGCGTCCGGGACCACCGGCACGTACCGTGCGTCTGAGATCGCCGCCACGCATCGCGCGCCCGAGACGCCGGCCGTCGTCTGCGGCCCCGGCTACAAGGTCCTGCGTCAGGCCGGCTTCGACGGCGGCACCGCCTACCTGCTCTACAACGCCGCCAAGCGCAACGCCTGCGCCGTGACGTTCAAGACCAGGAACGTCGGCACGCGCAGCATGGTCTGGTCGGCCGTGGACGTGAAGGACGCGGGCGTGGTGAAGAACGAGGAGATCACCCCGCTGCACACCGTGCCCGTCTACCACGCGGTCCCGGCCGGGGCGTATGTGAAGTTCTCCGGCGGCACCAAGGCGGCCGACTCCGGCGGCGGGTACGAGCGGATCGGCTGAGCGCTCAGGCCACGAGCAGGCGCAGGCCGAGGTCGGTCGCGTCGAGGCCGGTGAGGCCGCCGTTGCGCTCGGCCCACCGGCCGGAGCCGAGGTCGCCGGCCAGCTCGCGCACCGCCCGCCGCTCGGCCCTCGCCCCGACCCTGGTCCACACCGACATCGCCCGGCGCACGTGCTCCTCCAGGTACGCCTCGGGCCGGCGCCAGTACGCCTCGAACAGGCCGTCGGCGCAGTCCCACGGGATGGGCACCGGCTCGGCCCGGGCGCCGATCGCCCCGGCCATCCGCGTGAGCGAGGGGAACCCGGCGAGGACCGACCCGAACTCGGGCAGGTAGTCGCGGGTGAGCCAGAACCGGTCCTGCCAGCCGGGCTCGTCGGTGTCGAAGGTGAGCACCACCACGCGGCGGGCCACGCGCCGCATCTCGCGCAGCCCGGCCATCGGGTCGGCCCAGTGGTGGACGGTGGACACGGCCATCGCGACGTCGAAGGACCCGTCGTCGAACGGCAGGCTCTCCGCGGCGGCGGCCACGCACGGCGCCGCGCCGGCGGGCCGCTGCCCCCGCATGACCGCCGACGGCTCCACCGCGGTCACCTCGCGGCCGGCGGGTTCGTAGGAGCCGGTGCCCGCCCCGACGTTCAGCACCGTCCGCGCCTCTCCCAGCGCCTCCCAGATCTGCGCGGCGATGCGCGGGTCGGTCCGGCGGGTCGCGGGGTAGGCGCCGCCGATCACCTCGTACAGCCGCGCGCCGAGCATCTCCAGTTGTTCCTCCGGTGTCACCTTCAGTCCCTTCGCCCGTGCCTGGAGTTCCCTGTCGATGGCGGCCACCATGGCGTCCGTGCGCTCGCGCCGTTCCACCAGCAGGCCGCGCAGCCGGCGCAGACGGGCGACGGCGTCGACGGACGGGTCGCCGACCAGTTCGGCGACCTCGCGCAGGCCGAAGCCGAGCCGCCGGTAGGCCAGCACCTCCCGCAGCCGCTCCACGTCGCCCGCCGTGTAGGCCCGGTACCCGGTCGCGGTCCGCGCCGACGGCCGGACGAGCCCGATCGCGTCGTAGTGGTGCAGGGTACGGACGCTCACGCCGGCCAGGCCGGCCACGTGCCCCACGGTCCAGTGCTCTTCCACGGCACCGACTATGCCGCCTGACGCCGCGTTAGGGTCAAACGCCCGCACTACTCTGTGATACCGTGTACCGGTACTTGGTGCCACGAAGTACCAGGACCGAAGAGGACCCACGATGGACGACCTGACGGAGATGCTGAAGGGCACGCTCGAAGGCTGCGTGCTCGAGATCATCGGCGGCGAGGAGACCTACGGGTACGCCATCACGCGCCGGCTGAACGAACTCGGCTTCACCGACGTCGTCGAGGGGACGGTATACACCATCCTGCTACGGCTGGAGAAGAACGGAGTCGTGCGGGTGACGAAACGACCGTCCGGGATGGGCCCGCCACGCAAGTTCTACGCGCTCAACGACGCGGGCCGCGAGGAGCTCGCGCGGTTCTGGGCGAAGTGGGAGTACGTCACCTCGCGGATCGACAAGCTCAAGGAGGGCGGCAGATGAACTTCTGGGACACCATCACCGGCAACGATCTCAACAGGGAGTGGAAGGCGTTCGAGGCCAGGGCCGCGGTGCTGCCGCCCGACTTCCGGGCGGCCTATGAGGAGATCAAGGGACACATCTTCGGCTACTCCGACTTCACCGGGCGCAACCTGATGCCGATCCTCGACGGCGCCCTGGGGCTGCTCGAAGAGACGGCGGCCGACGGGCAGAGCATCCACGACGTGCTGGGTGACGACATCCAGGGCTTCTGCGCGGCGCTGGCCGGCGAGGAAGGCGCCAGAAACTTCCGCGACAAGTGGCGTGAGCAGTTGAACAGGAACGTGGCAAGGAAACTGGGCCGGCTGGGAGGCTGACGTGGGCATCCAGGACATCATCGAAGGCAAGAAGCAGTGGCGGGCGCACATGGCGCGGGTCAAGGCGCTCCCGCCGGACTACCAGATCGTCTACGGCGAGATCCAGAAATATCTGTTCAAGGTCGGGCCGATCGCCCTGACCGACGGGCCGCTGCTGCCCGGGATCGTCGACTTCTTCGAGGAGGGCGTGGCGGCGGGCAAGGGGGTCATGGAGCTCATCGGCCCCGACGTCGCCGCGTTCGCCGACGAGCTGATCAAGGACACTCCCACCTTCGCGGAGGTCTACCAGCGGTCCATCACCGGAAAGCCCGGCACGACCGGATAGGCCTCAGGCGAGGAAACGGCCCGCGATGAGCGTCCAGTTCTCGTCGGTCGGCTCCATCCGCCGGTCGGTGACCCGCTCGGCGGCCGCCGTGAAGGCGCGCAACCCGCGCAGCAACGCCTTGCGGGCCGCGGGCGGCATCTCCTCCAGGACCTGGGCCAGGTCCTCGCGGCGGCGGGCGCGCAGCTTCTCCAGCAGGTCCTTGCCCGCCGGGGTGAGCTGGATGGTCAGCTCACGCCGGTCGTCGTGGGAGGCGCCGCGGCGCACCCAGCCGGTCGCCTCCAGCCGATCGCACAACCGGCTGGTGGAGGACGGGAGCGCGCCGAGCGCCTCGCCGAGCCCGGCGAGATTGATCTCGACGTGGCGCTCGATGGTCAGCAGCGCCTGAAGCTGGGTCGAGGAGACGTGGGTGGCGGCGGAGTGCCGCGAGTGCGCCCACACCGCGATCAGCGCGGCGGCGGCGCTCTCGACGGCGGCACCGCTGTCGAAGTCGATATGACCTAGCTCATGATGGTCACTCATGCGAAATCAATCTCTGGGGCGTCAGCCTTTGGCGGATGGATTCCAGTCGAGGCAGACTACGACGGCGTCATCGTAGACGTCCACGCCCTCCCTGAAGGACAGCATGCCCCGGATGATCGTGCGAACCGCCTCGTCGGCGGGCTGCAGGCGCGTGGCCCGGACCGCCGACTCCAGTTGCAGTTCGCCGAAACTGGTGTGGAGCGAGGACTGGGCGTCGTAGACGCCGTCGGTGATCACGACCAGCCGGTCGCCCGGCTGGAGCGTGACGACCTGCTCGGTGTAGCTCGTGTTGCCGAACATGCCGAGCGGGAGCTGCTGCTCGAGCTTGACCGGCTCGACGTCGTTGCCGCGCAGGCGCAGCAGGCGCGGGGAGCCCGCGTCGACCGCGAGCATCCGGCCGGTGGTGGCGTCGAAGTGCAGCAGGAGGGTGGATACGTGCTCGCGCCCGCCGTACTGGGCGTAGACGGCCTCGTCGGCCAGGCCCGCCTGCTCCTCCAGGTTCGCCCCTGACCGGCGGCCGTTGCGCAGCGCGGTCACGGCCAGCGTGGTGAGCAGCGCGGCCCGGATGCCGTCCCCCATGCCGTTGGTGATCGACAGCGTCAGCGAGTCCGGCCCGCAGCTCCAGTCGAAGTTGTCGCCGTAGACCGCGTAGGCGGGCTCCAGCATCCCGGCCAGCCGGTAGCCGTTGCCCTGGTGGCCGTAGCCGGGCAGCAGGCCCCACTGCATCTCCGCCGCGAGTGTCATGCGGGCGATCCGGCGGGCCTGCTGGTAGCGGTCGGTGACCCGGTCCGCGCCGCGCAGCCCGTGGCCCAGCGCCGTGGCGATCTCCTCCAGCGCCGCGACCTCGCTACCCTCCGGCGGCACCGGCAGCCGCAGGCCGAGGACGCCGAAGCGCTCGCCGCCGGACGTGACCGGCAGGTAGAGGGTCCCGAGCGCCTCGTCCCACTGCGTCTGCCGGGAGGCGAACGCGCGGCCGGCCGTACTGGAGTCGATGGGGATCGTCTCGGCCGGGTCGGGGTGGCCGGACACGGGCCGCAGGGCCACCAGCGCGTAGTCGGCGAGCAGGAGCACCGCGTCGCTCACCGGGCCGGTCTCGACGAGCGCGTCGCGCACGGCCTCGGCCAGCGCGTACGGCGGCGCCGCACGCATCGCGCGATACACGGCGTTCAGATCGTTTGGTTGTGCCACGAGCCTTTCCTAGCGGACGTGAGGTTGTTGCACCATAGCAAACAGTTGATTCGGTCCAAAGATTGTCGCTTGTCGATCTCCTGAGCTAGCCTCCTTCCATTATTTGTCTCATGGCAACCATTGAGGGGTGGACGGCAGAGTGAGCGGCACGCGACGGATGGGCCAGACGGGAGAGCTCGAGCTGCGCCGCTTGCTGGCCGGGCTCACCGCCGTCAGGGACGGGGACTTCGGCACCCGCCTGCCGGGCGACGCCGACGGGCTGCTGGGTGAGATCGCGCAGGTTTTCAACGGCATGGTGGACCAGCTCTCCTTGTTCACCTCCGAGGTCACCCGGGTGGCCCGCGAGGTCGGCACCGAAGGCCGCCTGGGCGGCCAGGCCGAGGTCCCGGGCGTCTCCGGCACCTGGAAGGATCTCACCGACTCCGTCAACGCGATGGCGGGCAACCTCACCGACCAGGTACGCAGCATCGCCGAGGTCACCACCGCCGTCGCCGAGGGCGACCTGAGCCAGAAGATCACCGTGGACGCCAGGGGCGAGATCCTGGAGCTGAAGAACACGGTCAACACGATGGTCGACCAGCTTTCCTCCTTCGCCGACGAGGTTACCCGCGTGGCGCGCGAGGTCGGTACAGAAGGACAGCTCGGCGGCCAGGCCGACGTCAAGGGCGTGGCGGGCACCTGGCGCGACCTGACCGACTCCGTGAACTACATGGCGGGCAACCTCACCGACCAGGTGCGCAACATCTCCCAGGTCGCGACCGCGGTGGCCAAGGGCGACCTGAGCCAGAAGATCACGGTCTCGGCGCGCGGCGAGATCCTGGAGCTGAAGACCACGATCAACACGATGGTCGACCAGTTGTCCTCCTTCGCCGCGGAGGTCACCCGAGTGGCCCGCGAGGTCGGCAGCGAAGGCCGCCTGGGCGGCCAGGCCGAGGTCGCGGGCGTCTCCGGCACCTGGAAGCGGCTGACGCAGAACGTCAACGAGCTGGCCGGCAACCTCACCCGCCAGGTACGCGCCATCGCCAAGGTGACCAGCGCCGTCACCTCCGGCGACCTGACCCGCTCCATCACCGTGGACGCCTCGGGCGAGGTCGCCGAGCTCAAGGACAACATCAACTCCATGGTGAAGTCGCTGCGCGAGAGCACCAAGGCCAACCAGGACCAGGACTGGCTGAAGTCGAACCTGGCCAGGATGTCGGGGCTGATGCAGGGCCACCGCGACCTTGACGTCGTGGCCGAGCTGGTCATGAACGAGCTGGCGCCGCTGGTCTCGGCCCAGTTCGGCGCGTTCTTCCTGGCGGGGGAGACGCCCGAGGGCACCGAACTGCGGCTCATCAGCGCCTACGGGTTCCCGGCGGTGGAGTCGGCGACCCGGTTCAAGCTCGGGCAGTCGCTGGTCGGCCAGGCGGCCCGTACCCGCCGTACCATCGCGATGGACGAGGTGCCGCCCGGCTACATCACGATCTCCTCCGGGCTCGGCGAGACCGCGCCCGCCTCGCTGGTCGTGCTGCCGATCGTGGTGGAGGAGCAGGTGCTCGGCGTGATCGAGCTGGCCTCGCTCTACTCCTTCACCGCGGTCCACCACGCCTTCCTCGACCAGCTCATGGAGACGATCGGCGTCAACGTCAACAACATCGTCGCGAACGCCCGCACCGACGAGCTGCTCGTGGAGTCGCAGCGCCTGACCGCCGAGCTGCAGGCCCGCTCGGAGGAGCTGCAGGACCAGCAGGAGGAGCTGCGCCGCTCCAACGCCGAGCTGGAGGAGAAGGCGGCGCTGCTGGTCTCGCAGAACCAGGACATCGAGACGAAGAACCTGGAGATCGAGCAGGCCAGGCAGGAGCTGGAGGACCGCGCCCAGCAGTTGTCGCTGGCCTCGAAGTACAAGAGCGAATTCCTGGCCAACATGAGCCACGAGCTGCGTACCCCGCTCAACTCGCTGCTCATCCTGGCCCAGCTCCTGGCCCAGAACCCGACCAGGAACCTGACCGCCAAGCAGGTCGAGTACGCCAGCGTCATCCACTCGGCCGGATCCGACCTGCTGCAGCTCATCAACGACATTCTCGACCTGTCGAAGGTCGAGGCGGGCAAGATGGACATAAGCCCGGAACGCGTCGCGATCCGCCAGCTCCTGGACTACGTCGAGGCCACCTTCCGGCCGATGACCACCGACAAGAGCCTGGAGTTCCGCATCACCACCGCGCCCGGTGTTCCCGCCGACCTGGTCACCGACGACTCCCGGCTGCGCCAGGTGCTGCGCAACCTGCTGTCGAACGCGGTCAAGTTCACCGAGACCGGCAGCGTCGAGCTGCGCATCGAACCCGCCCCGCCGGCCCAGCTCCCACCCTCGGTACGCCAGCACGGCCTGGCCATCGCCTTCCGCGTCATCGACACCGGCATCGGCATCGCCGAGCAGCAACTGGAGGCCATCTTCGGCGCCTTCCAGCAGGCCGACGGCACCACCAGCCGCAAGTACGGCGGGACCGGCCTCGGCCTTTCCATCAGCAGGGAGATCGCCTACCTGCTCGGCGGCGCGATCAGCGCGCAGAGCACGATGGGCCAGGGCAGCACGTTCACGCTGTTCCTGCCGGTCTCCCGCCCCGACTTCGGCGAGCAGTCGCCCGAACTGGCCGCCGCGGCACGGCAGTGGGAGGCCGAGCAGGGCGAGCGCCCGCAGGAGCAGCCCGCCGCCCAGCCCCGCCAGAAGCGCAGGCTGCTCGTGGTGGAGGAGCGGCCGCGCGGGCTGCTGTCGATGGTGGCCGAGAGCGTCCTGATGGACCTGGCCGACCGCGACGTCGGCCAGGCGCACGCGCCCGTCGAGATCGTGACGGCCGCCGGCGCCCAGGAGGCGGCGGCGACCCTGGCCGACGGGACCTGCCACTGCATCGTGCTCGACCTCGGACTGCCGGGCCAGGCCGGGTTCGGCCTGCTGGAGGCGGTGGACGGCGACGCGGCCCTGCGCGGCGTCCCGGTGCTGGCCTACAACAACTGGCGCATGGACGCGGCACGCGAGATCGAACTGCAGGCCCGCGGCGACTCCCAGCCGCTGGAGCTGCTGTCGAGCCTGGACGAGCTGCGCGAGCGCATCGCCCTGCACCTGACCGCCGACCAGCCGGGCGACGTGCTGCCGCTGGTGCGCTCGGAACGGGTCGGCGGCGAGCCCGCGGGCCGGGACGCGGACGGCACCCTGACCGGCCGCACGGTGCTGGTCGTCGACGACGACACCCGCAACCTGTTCGCGCTGACCAGCATGCTGGAGATCCACGGCATGCGGGTCCTGCACGCCGAGGACGGCCGCGAGGGCATCGAGACCCTGACCACGCACCCGGAGATCGACATCGTCCTGATGGACGTGATGATGCCCGAGATGGACGGCTACACCGCCACCGCCGAGATCCGGGCGATGCCGCGCTACGCCGACCTGCCCGTCATCGCCGTCACCGCCAAGGCGATGCCCGGCGACCAGGAGAAGAGCCTGGCCTCCGGCGCCAGCGACTACATCACCAAACCGGTCGACTCCGACATCCTCATCTCCCGCATCCGCCACTGGATGGCGCGATAGCCATGGAAGGAGCCGAGCACAGCGTGACGTCCGACAACGTCGGCCGGCTGGCCGCCACCATCGGCAGGCTGCGCGAGCAGATCACCCGGGCGCAGCACGCCGCCGAGGGCAGGGCGCTGCTGGAGATGGCCAAGGGCATCCTGGTCGAGCGGTTGCAGTGCGGGCCCACCGAGGCGGCACTCCAGCTCCACGCCCTGGCCGAGCGGGCCGGGCTCAAGCCGCTCGAACTGGCCGCCGACCTCATCAACCAGGCCGCCCAGGACCGGCTGACGCAGGTCGCGCACGACCTGCGGGCCGCCGGCACGCCACCCCCGTCGGTCGCGGTACGGCTGCGCGAGGCCGAGAGCGGCGTCCTCGGCGCCACCGACAGCCAGCGGGTCGCCGAGTCGCTGCTGGAGCACGCGCTCACCCCGCTGGGCGCCACCGCGGTCGCGCTGTGGGCGGCCGGGGCCGACGCCTCGCTGACGCTGGCCGCCTACGCCGGGCACAGCGCCGAGGAGGCCAGACGGTGGCGGTACGTGCCGCCGGGCGTGGCCACCCCCGCGCGGCGCGCCCTGGTCGAGCGGCGTGCCGTGTGGTTCACCGACCTGGCGCGGGCCGCGCTGCCCACGATCGGGCACCGGCCGGCCGATCCGGCGGGGCGCGTGGTGGTGCCCGCGGGCACCGGCGGGCGCATCCTGGGCGTGCTGGAGATCAGCTGGCCGTACCCGCTGGAGGAGCAGCCGCCGGCCATCCACCGCCAGATCGAGGCGCTGGCCGAGCTGTGCGCGCACACGCTGGAGGAACGCACCTGCTCGTCAGGCGCCCCCGACCACTCGGAGCTGGTCGAGCTGGCCGACTCGCTGGCCGACCCCGCGCTGCTGCTGCGCCCGGAGCTGGACGAGGACGGGCGGCTGGCCGACTTCCGCATCCACCACGCCAACGCGCGCTTCGCCGACCCGGCGGGCCGCCCCCGCACGGTGGTCACCGGCACGCTCCTGCTGGAGGCCTATCCGGCCGCCGCCGAGGAGCACGGCCTGTTCGAGAAGATCGAGCACGTCTACGCCACCGGCGAGACGTTCAAGACCGACCGCATGACGCTCACCGCCCAGATCGAGAATGTGCCGCTGACCAGCATGGGGGCGGTCAGCATCACCCGGCACGGCGGCAGCGTGCTGATGATCTGGCGGGTGCGCGACGAGTCGCTCCGCCTGGCCGGCCTCCTGCAGCACGCCCAGCGGCTGGGCCGGGTCGGCGGGTTCGAGGAGGACGTGCAGACCGGCGAGATCACCTGGAACGCCCAGCTCTACGAGATGCACGGGCTCACGCCCGGCGAGCGGCCGATCCCCCTGGAGTTCCTGCGCGAGTACGCCCATCCGGACGACGCCACGGCCATCGGCCGCTTCCTGCGCGCGGTGCTGCACCACCGGCGGGCGGACTCGGTCTCCTTCCGGCTGCGCCGCCCCGACGGCAGCACCAGGCACATCCGGGTCATCGCCGAACCGGTCTTCGGCGACGGGGACCGGCTGCTCGCCATCCGGGGCGCGTACCAGGACATCTCCGCGCAGCACTGGACGGAGGTCGCGCTGGCCGCGACCCGCGACCAGCTCGCCCACTCCGAGCAGCGGGCGGCCGAGCGCAACCGGCTCACGCTGCAGCTCCAGCACGCGATCATGCCGCCCGCGCAGGGGCCGGTCGAGGCGTTCGGCCTCGACATCGCCGTGCGCTACCGCCCCGCCGAGGAGGTCCACCTGGTCGGCGGCGACTGGTACGACGCGGTCGTCCTGCCGTCCAAGAAGGTGCTGCTCTCGCTGGGCGACGTGGCCGGGCACGGGATCGAGGCCGCCACCGGCATGGTCGTGCTGCGCAACGCGCTGCGCGGCCTGGCCACCACCGGCGCCGGACCCGCGCAGCTCATGACCTGGCTGAACCTGGTCACCCACCACCTGACCGACCGGGTCACCGCGACCGCCGTCTGCTGCCTGTACGACTCGGAGACCCGGGTCCTGCAGTGGGCCAGGGCGGGCCATTTGCCGCCGGTCCTGGTACGCGGCGGGCGGGCCGCCGAGCTGCCGATGATCGACGGGCTGATGCTGGGCGTGGTCGCGGAGACCGGCTACGTGGCGGGCACCGTACAGCTTGAGCGGGACGACGTGCTCCTGCTCTACACCGACGGGCTCATCGAGCGGCGCGACATCACGCTGGAGCAGTCGCAGGAGCACCTGCTCTCGCTGCTGAGCCGGCCCGACGCCCACCTCGAGCACACCCTGGACCGGCTGCTCACCCACAGCAACTCCGACACCGACGACGACACCTGCCTCATAGGGGTCGCCATCCGCTGACTAGCTGAGCAGGCCGCGGCGGTAGCCCTCGCCGACGGCGGCGGCCCGGTCGCGGACGCCGAGCTTGTCGTAGATGTGCAGCAGGTGGGTCTTGATGCTGGCCTCGCTGATGAACAGCTTGGCGGCGGCCTGGCGGTTGGAGGCGCCGTCGGCGACCAGGGCCAGGACCTGGAGCTCGCGGTCGGTGAGCGCGGCCTTGACCGGTCTGCGCACCTGGCCCATCAGGCGGCCCGCGACGGAGGGGGACAGGACCGGCTCTCCGGCGGCCGCGGCGCGGACGGCGCGCAGCAGCTCGTCGGTGGGGGCGTCCTTGAGCAGGTAGCCGGTGGCGCCGGCCTCGATGGCGGGCAGCACGTCGGAGTCGCCGTCGAAGGTGGTCAGGACGAGGGTCTTGATGTGGGGGTGGGAGCGGCGCAGGGCGGTGATGGCGGCGACGCCGTCCATCTCCGGCATGCGCAGGTCCATGAGGACGACGTCGACCTCCAGCGCGGCGGCGCGCTCGACGCCCTCGCGGCCGTTGGCGGCCTCGCCGGCGACGTCGATGTCGGCCTCGGCCTCGAAGGCGGCGCGCAGGCCGTCGCGGACGATGGGGTGGTCGTCGACGATGAGCAGGCGGATCATTCGGGGTTTCCTTGGAGAGCGGGGACGGTGGCGCTGATGGCGGTGCCCTCACCGGGCGTGCTCTCGATCTCCAGAGAGCCGCCGACGCCGCGCAGGCGTTGTCTCATGCTGCTGAGGCCGAATCCCTTGCCGTCGGGGTTGTGGATGCCGGCGCCGTCGTCGCGGATGTCGAGCAGGACGACGGGTCCGGCGTAGGAGAGGGTGAGGCCGGCGCGGGTGGCGCCCGCGTGCTTGGCGACGTTGGCGAGCGCCTCCTGGGCGACGCGGAACAGCGTGACCTCGATGGCGGGGCTGAGCATGACGCGCTCGCCGGTCACCTCGACGTGCAGGTCGACGCCGGTGGTCCTGGTCCAGTTGCGGGCCAGGGTGGTCATGGCCTCGGGGAGGTGGGCGTCCTCCAGTTGGTGGGGCTGGAGGGCGGCGACGGAGCGGCGGGCCTCGGTGAGGCTGTCGCGGGCCAGAGTGAGCGCGAGGTCGAGGTGGGCGGCCGAGTCCTCGACGCGCTGGGCGGCGCGGAGCTGGGTGATGATGCCGGTCAGGCCCTGGGCGAGGGTGTCGTGGATCTCGCGGGCCATGCGCTGGCGCTCGTCGAGGATGCCGGCCTGGTGGGCCTGGGTGAGGAGCTGGGCGTGGAGGCCGGCGTTCTCCTCCAGGGCGATCTGGAGGTCGCTGAGCGCCTTGCGGTACTTGCGCTGCCGGTCCTCGATCCTGATGCCGGCGATCTGGCCGCCGCCGATGGCGACGGTCTGCACGGCGATGATCGCCAGGTGGAAGGCGATGAGCTGGGGGGTGGCCTGGGTCCAGTCGAGCGAGGAGCCGTACAGGACGGACGAGGTGGCGGCGACGGCGGCGAAGGTCCACTTGGAGGGCGCGAAGTGGGCGGCCAGGAAGAAGCCGGAGATGCAGTAGATGACGAAGATCGGGTCGTGGATCGTCAGCAGCGCGGCGGTGACCAGGACGCCGACGAAGTGCACGGTGATCGCGGCCCGCCGCCCGTGCAGGGCGGCGGGCAGGAGGGTACGCGCGCCCAGGAGCCAGGCGAGGGCCAGGGCGGTGAGCAGCAGGATGCGCGCGATGCCGCCTTCTGCCTGGCCGGGGGAGGCCAGGCTGATGACGAGGGAGGTGGCGAGCGTGAGGAACGGGACGATCTCGACGAGGCGCTCGAAGCGTCGTTCCCAGGTGGAGAGCGGGAAGGGGTCGTTCATGCGGGTCCTCTCCTCTCTGGACGAACGACGTTTCAGCTGGTGGCCGAGGACGAGCTTAGGCGTATGGGGATGAGGATGGCGTAGCCGTACATGAGCAGCCCCAGGGCGATCATGAAGATGATCGTGGGCCACTGCCACACCGGCGGGAGATGAAGGGCGAGGAACCAGGAGCGGGTCTCGATGCCGAAGATCTTCATGATCATGGGGACGAGCCCCTGGGGGAACAGGGGCAGCCAGGCGATGGTGTAGCAGATCGTGACGCCGATGCGGTGCTGGACGGGGAGGTCCGCGGTGGTGGGTTTGTCGGCCTGGGGTGCCGGGCCGTGCTTCATGAGGTTGAGCAGATCGATCCCGTGGTTCTCGAGCCTGCGGTAGGCGATCCTGCCGAGTCCCCAGGCGGTGAGGGCGCCGGTCAGCACGCCGGTGGCGATGCCGGCCCAGGGGTGCAGGAGGATGGCGCCGGCGGTGGGCAGGGCGGCGGTGGGGACCGCGATGAGCATGAGCCAGGCCAGGCCGGTCTCGGCGCTCTCGTCGGCGCCGGTGCTGAGCGGGTTGCCGCCGCGCTTGTGGGGGTCGGTGCCGGGGACGAGCGAGGTGACGGCGAGCAGGACGACGAGCCCGGCGCCGCCGCCGAGCAGGGCGGGGAGCAGGCCGAGCACCCACGGCCAGGCCCAGGTCTGGCCGCTGACGAGGGTGCCGCCCAGGGAGAGGACGACCGCGGCCGGGCCGACGACGAGGAGCCAGGCCAGTTGGCGGCCGCGTACGTCGGCGCGTTCGGCGCCGGGGGTCATGAGGGTGAGCCAGAGGGCGGTCCCGTCGGCGCCGTAGAGGTTGGCCGAGGTGGCGGCGGCCATCACGATCGCGATGAGTCCCGTGAAGGGGACCATGACCCAGGTGCCGATGGTGAGGAGCAGGAGGGGGGTGACGATGGCGAAGGAGAAGGCGGTGGCCAGGAGCTGGATGCGGACGAGGTCGCGCCACCAGGCGCGCAGTTCCTTGGCGGCGGTGAGGCGGGCGCCGCTGGTCGTGGGGAAAGGACGGGGCGTGCCGCGGCGGGGCGGCACACCGCCGCGTACGGCCGAGACGACGCGCCGCGACAGCAGTACGGCCCAGACGGCCAGGAGGAGGGCGATCACGCCGGCGGAGGCGGCGAGGATGGCGAGGGCCAGGGGCCACGGGGCCTCGATGGCGGCCACGCCCCAGCCGGAGGGCAGGACGCGGAACAGGACGTGGAACCACGCCGTGGTGTCGGTGCCGCCCAGCGCCACGACGAGTGCCCAGCCGTTGCCGCTCAGCCCGATGGCGGTGCCGACCACGACGCCGACGGCGGCGGCGGTGGCGCGGGATCGGACGAACAACCCGATGAGCGCCACGATGACGCGGGAGATCATCACCATGGTGACGAGCGTGGTGACGGCTGCCGCCAGGCCGATGAGCACTCCGGCCGGGCCGAAGCGCCAGCCGTACACGGGCAGGGACAGCAGGGCGATGAGGTTGACGGCCGGCGCGGGGCCGGCGAAGGCCCCGGCGAGCAGCGCCGCGGCGATCCGGCCGGGCGCGGCCGGGAGCATGGAGAAGTACTCGGGGCGCAGGGCCTCGTTGCCGCCGCCGATGAGGATGGGGCCGAAGATCCAGCCGGAGAGCCAGGCGGCCAGCGTGAGGGGCAGGTAGGCGGGCCACAGGACGGCGACGGCGATCGTCGCGAAGGCCAGGATGAGTCCGGCCGAGACGCCGGTGTAGAGGTTGGCGGCGTTGTCGCCGCGCAGGGAGTTGCGCATGAGGGCCAGCCGCATGCGGATCATGTGCTGCGCCAGGGCGGGCGGGCCGGGGGTCAGGAGGTGAGCCATGCCAGCCCCTCCGTTCCTCCGGTGCGGGCGCCGACGAGGTCGACGAAGGCGTCTTCCAGGGTCGCGGCGCCGCGTACGTCGTCCAGCGGCCCGGCGGCCACCACGCGGCCGTCGGAGATGACGCCGACGTGGTCGCAGATCTGCTCGACCAGGGCCATCACGTGGCTGGAGATGATCACGGAGCCGCCGCCGGCGGCGAACCTGCGCAGGATGGTCCTGATCGAGGCCGCGGAGACGGGGTCGACGGCCTCGAAGGGCTCGTCCAGGACGAGCAGGCGGGGCGCGTGCAGGAGCGCGACGGCCAGGCCGATCTTCTTGCGCATGCCGGTGGAGTACTCGATGACCAGGGTCCGCTCGGCGGAGTCGAGTTCGAGGACCTGGAGGAGTTCGTCGGTACGCTCGGCGACGACCGCGGGCGGCAGGCCGCGCAGCAGGCCGAGATAGGTGAGGACCTCGCGGCCGGTGAGCCGTTCCGGCATGGCGTTGCCGTCGGGCAGCACGCCGATCAGGGACTTGGCCTGGACTGGGTCGCCCCAGACGTCCACGCCGAAGATCTCGGCGCGGCCGGCGTCGGGGCGCAGCAGGCCGACGGCCATGGCGAGGGTGGTGGTCTTTCCGGCGCCGTTCGGGCCGACCAGTCCGTAGAAGGAGCCGGCCGGAACGGTGAGGTCGACGTCGTTGACGGCCACGTGGTCGCCGAAGACCTTGCGGAGTCCGATGGTGCGGAGAGCGGGCATGCATTGAGCATCGCGCCGGTGAAGGGGGTGGCGGATCGTCCGGGCGGGGAGCGGGACGGTGGATTCCGGCATCAACCGATCGGTTGATGCCAAATATTTAGTAGATTGTGAATATGGCAAATCTGAATGGCGTGCTGACCCTGGACGGCTGTGACCTGCGCTACGCCGACGACGGGGGAGACGGCCCGCCGGTGGTGTTCACGCACGGCGCGGGCGCCGATCATGTGATGTTCGACGAGCAGCGCCGCCATCTGCGCGCGCGGGGCCATCGCGTGGTCGTCTGGGACCTGCGCGGCCACGGCCGCTCCCGCCCGGCCGGCGCCCCCTTCACCGCCGAGCGGGCCGTCGCCGACCTGTGCGCGCTGATCGAGCACCTGGGTCTGGTACGCCCGGCGCTGGCCGGTCAGTCCCTGGGCGGCAACCTGAGCCAGGCCGTCGTTCGGAGCCACCCGGACCTCGCCCGCGCCCTGATCGTCATCGACTCCACCTGGAACGCGGGCCCGCTGACCCGCTGGGACCGGCTGCTGCTGAAAGCCGCGGCCCCCACCCTGTCGGCGCTCCCGCGGGCGTGGCTGCCGCGGCTGATGGCCGACGCGTCCGCGCGCACGCCCGGCGCCCGCGCCGACGCGCGGCGAGCCTTCGCGCTGCTGTCGAAGAAGGAGTTCGTCCAGGTGTGGCGGGCGACCGTGGACCTGCTCGCGCCCGAGCCCGGCTACCGGACCCCGGTGCCCCTGTGCCTGATCCGCGGCGAGCACGACCGCACGGGCAACATCGCCGCGGCCATGCCCCGATGGGCGCGGGCCGAAGGCGTCACCGAGATCGTCGTTCCCGGGGCCGGGCACATCTCCCCCCAGGACAACCCGCCCGCGGTCAGCGCGGCGATCGAGACGTTCCTGCACGCGGGGCGGGAGGTCCGATGAGCGACCCGCGGCGCCGCGCGTTCGTCCTGTCGGTGGGCGACCTGCTGGCCTCCTGGAACCTGCCGCACGCCACCGGCCGCGTCTACGGGCTGCTGCTGGTCAGCGAGGAACCGGTCTCGCTCGACGCCATCGCCGCCGAGCTCGAACTGAGCAAGGGCGCGGTGAGCACCGCGGTGCGCCAGCTCGACTCCTGGGGGCTGGCCAGGGTGATCCCGCAGCCCGGCAGCCGCAGGCTCCTGATCGAGGCCGTCGCCGGGATCGAGTCGCTGCTGGAGGCCAGCCACGCCCGCGCCAGGACCCTCATCGCCGCCCTGCGCGAGGGCGAGAGCCTCCTGCGCTCGGGACCGGCCCGCGAGCGGCTCCACGACGTGATCGGCCTGTTCGACGGCTACGTCGAGGTCGGCGACAGGCTACTGGCCGCCCACCGCCGCCGTGGCGGGCCCGCCGGTTCCTGAGGCGGTGAGCCGGCGCAGCAGGCCGCGGTTGTCGGTGCGCACCCACTCCTCGACGAGGCGGCCCCGGTCGTCGAAGCGGAAGATGTTGATGAGGTCGAACACGACGCGCTCGCCGTTGGGCGGCAGCGGGCCGGCCGGCGACTGGGTGAACTCGCGGACGAAGGTGCCCTCGATCCAGGTCTGGCAGGCCAGGAAATCGCCTTCGGCCACGATGACGCCGCGCCTGATCGACCGGTCGTCGAAGGCCGCGCGCACGGCCGCGAAGTAGTCGCTGAGCCCGGCGAAGTCGGATTCGAAGCCGTCGGGGCCGTGGAAGCGGAAGTTCTCGGTGTCGAAGTACGACGCCGCCTCGTCCAGGTCCTCGCCCGACACCTCCAGCTCACCGGCGCGGATCAGTCGGGCCACGAGCTCGTCGCGGGTGAAAGTTCTCGTCATGTCCACCAGCCTGCCTTCTGCCGGGTCATGCGGTCCAACGATGATTCGGCACCGCTCCCATGACGAACACGCATGCTAGGTTCCGGCCATGGCGGAGTTCACCATCACCGGCCTGCGCGTCGTCCACCAGGTCGCCACCGCCGGGTCCTTCACCCGGGCCGCGGAGCAGCTCGGCTACACCCAGTCGGCCGTCTCCCGGCAGGTCGCCGCCATGGAGAGCGCCGCCGGGGCGCGGCTGTTCGACCGCAGGGGACGCGGCGTGGCGCTCACCCCGGCGGGCCAGGTGCTCCTGCGGCGCGCGGACGAGACGCTCGCCGGGCTGGCGGCGACCGAGCTGGAGCTGGCGAGCCTGCGCGACCGGCTCGCCGGCCGCCTGGCGGTCGGCGCCTACCCCACCGCCGCCATGGCGCTGGTGCCGCGCGCGATGGCGCAGGTGACCTCCGGTCACCCGGGCCTGGCCGTGGACCTGGAGGAGGCGGCCACGCCCGCACTGCTGCGGCGGCTGCGGGCCGGGCGGCTGGACGTGGCGGTCATCGGGGTCGGCCAGGGGCTGCCCGACTACGACCTGACCGAGCTCAGCCAGACGCCGCTGCTCCAGGGCGAGCTCCTGGTGGCCGTGCCCGCCACGCACCGCTTCACCGGCCACGCCCGCGTCACCGTCCAGGACCTCGCCAGGGAGCACTGGATCGCGGGGGACGGCGCGCCGGGCGAACCGCAGTTCGGCGCCTGGCCGACGCTGACCGACCCGCGCATCGCCCACACCGCGCGGAGCTGGTCGACCCGCCTCGGCCTTGTCGCGGCGGGCCTCGGCATCACGGTCATCCCCAGCCTGGTCCTGCCCGCCCTGCCCGCGGGCGTGCGGGCCGTGGGCGTCACCGACAGCCGCTGGAGCGGCCGCGCCACCGCCGCCGTGACCCGTCCGCGGCCCTCCGCCCAGGCGCGGGCGATGGTGACGGCCCTGCGCGAGCAGGCCGCGGGCCTATCATGAGGCGTGGCGGATCTGGTGTGGGTGGAGCGCGTCCGGTCGGAGTTCGCCCAGTGGGTGCTCGACCTGCGGGCCGAGCACCCGGGAGTGGGCGCGCTGCTCGATCAGCACATGGCCGCCGTACGGCAGGCCATCACCTCGGCAGGCGAGCAACTGAGCCCTCCGGCGCTGATCGGTTACCTCATCGGCTTCTGGGACGGGGCGCGGGAGGTGGGCTGGCGGCCCCGGCCTCCCGGCGGGCCGCTCGACTTCGCGACCCTGAGGATGAGCGCGGTCTGCCTGATGCTCGACTCCCCGCGCCCCGCCTGATGCTCCGCGTGTCCCGCCTGATGCTCGACTGCGCGCGCGCCGCCTGGGGCGGCTCAGACCTCGCCCGGCCGCGCCTGCTGCTCCGCCCGGTTCGGGATCTCCTGCGTGGCGTCCACGTCCGGTGCGGGCTCGACGTTGGACAGCGCGTCCCTGCGGCCCCTGTCGTAGGTGGCGGCCTGCGTCCTGATGACCCCGGCCTCCGACTCGGCCCTGGTCAGCCAGCCCTCCCAGCGCCGCTGCATCGGCCGCACCAGCCCGCCGCCGACGCCGACGACGAGGATGCCCGCGACCGTGGCCAGGAAGGCGATCAGCACCGGGGTGGTGACCGTGGTGGCCACCTCGATCTGGTTGAGGGCGGCGATCACGCCGAGGGCCAGGATGAACACGTACGCGACGGTGGCCAGCGTCCTGCCGTACGACAGGCTGCCGAGCGCGGAGGAGACGATGTCCTTGACCGCGCTGCCGATCGCCGCGGCGACGACCACGATGACGATCGCCACGGCCGCCTTGGGCAGCCAGGCCACGATGGCGGTGAGCAGGGCGCTGATCGGGTTGGGCCCGAACACCGAGAAGGAGAGCTGCAGCGTGATCAGCAGCACGGCGTAGAAGACGATGGCCGCGATCAGGCCCGAGGCGTCGTAGCGGCTGCCGGCCAGCATCCGGCCCACGCCGCCGCGCTCGACCCACCGGTCGAAGCCGACACGCTCCAGCACCATGTCGACGCCTTTGCGCAGCAGCTTGGCCACCAGCCAGCCGACCAGCAAGATCACCAAGAACGCGAGGAACTTGGGGACGAAGGTCGCGACCGAGGTCCAGGCGTCGGCCAGCCCCCTGCGCCAGTCTTCGGGGTTCATGGTCGTGGATCCTTCCTGCCGTCGAGTGCGTGGACCCTCGCCTGCCCCGCCAGATGGCGGCCATGCTCGGGTGACGGCGCGGAAGCTCAGATCATGCGGCGCAGCGCGGTCTCCACGGCGTCGGTCAGCGGGTCGCCCTTGGAGCGCGGGTGGCGGGCGAGGCCGAGTTCGACGTCCGGCAGGGCGGGCAGGGCGCCGGTGTCGTGGCAGGCCATGGAGGGGTCGAGGTTGGCGGGCATGAGGGCCGCGACGCCGAGCCCGGCCCGCAGCGCGGCGAGCACGGCGACCAGGCTGTTGCTCTCGAACGCCACCTTCCAGCGGCGGCCGGCGCGCTCCAGCGACTCCAGCACGGACGTGCGCCAGAAGCACGGGTTGGAGAACAGCACCACGGGCAGCGGATCGGCGGCCACGTCGGCGCCCTGGCCGAGCGCCCAGACCAGCGGGCGGCGCACGGTCCAGCGCGGCGGGCCGGGCACGCTCGTCACCTCGTTGAGCACCAGGTGCACCCGGCCCGCGTCGTAGGCCTCGCGCATCGCGGCTCCCGGCAGGCTGAGCACCTCCAGCGTCGCTCCGGGGTGCAGCCGGGCCAGGTCGGCGAGGGCCTGCGGAAGCTGGGAGGCGGACAGGTCCTCCAGCAGCCCGACGCCGCAGTGGCCGGTGAGCGCGCGGCCCGCCTGGGTGAGCGCCTGCTGGGACAGCGACAGGATGCGCTCGGCGTAGGGCAGCAGCTCTGCTCCGGCGCGGGTCGGGGAGACGCCGGCCGGTGAGCGGTACAGCAGCGGGCGGCCGACGGCGCTCTCCAGCCTGCGGAGCTGCTGGCTGAGCGCGGGCTGCGTCTGGCCGAGCGTGGAGGCGGCCCGGCTGATGCTGCCCTGCCGCACGGCGGTGACGAACGACCGCAGCAGGGCCGTCTCGAGGTCCCTGGACATAAATCCTCATTATGCCAGCCCCAACGAATTAACGACTTCCTATGGCCCGGCGTGGTGACCTAGCGTCACCAGGGTGACCGGATACCGCCAGGTGCTCGCGGTGCCAGGCATGGCGCCGCTGCTCGGCGTCTCCCTGCTCGCGCGCACCGCGATCACCGCCGACGCGATGGCGCTGACCATGCACGTCGTGTTCGGCCTGGACATGAGTTACGCGGCGGCGGGCGGGGTCGCGGCGACGCTGACCGCGGGGTTCGCGCTGGGCGGGCCGCTGCTCGGCCGCATGATGGACGCGCGGGGGTTGCGCGCCGTACTGCTGGTCACGGTCATCCCGCAGGCGGTGTTCTGGGTGAGCGCGCCGGCGCTGCCGTACGTGGTCCTGCTGGGCGTCTCCTTCCTGGCGGGGCTGCTGATGGTGCCGGTCGTGCCGGTGACCAGGCAGGCGATGTCCGCGATGACGACCCTGGAACAGCGCAGGGCCGCGTTCGTGCTGGACGCGGTGGCCGGGGAGCTGTCGTACATGATCGGGCCCGCGGTGGTGATCGTCTGCGCGGCGCGGCTGTCGCCCGAGGTGACGGTCTGGGGGGTCGGCGCCGCGATCGTGGCGGGCGGAGTGGGGCTCGCGCTGCTCGATCCGCCGCTGCGCGCCGAGGACGAGCCCGAGGCCGGTACGGCCGGCCGCCCCCGCCGCCGGGACTGGCTGGGCGCGCGCATGATCGCGGTGCTAACGATGGCGGTCGGCACCGCGATGCTGCTCAGCGGTGTCGACCTCGCGATCGTCGCCGTGCTGGAAGAGGCCGGTCAGGTGGCCTGGGCCGCCGTCGTCGTCGCGGTGTTCGGGGCGTCCTCCATCGCGGGCGGGCTGGTGTACGGCGCGCTGCCCCGGTCACTGCCGACGTGGTTGCTGCTCGGCCTGCTCGGCCTGGTGACGATCCCGGCCGGGCTGGCCGGCGACTGGCCCTGGCTGTGCGTGGCCGTCGTCGGCGCCGGGCTGCTGACCGCGCCGACGCTGTCCACGATGTCCGACGCGGTGAACCGGCTGGCCCCGGCCGGCGTCCGGGGCGAGGCGACCGGGCTGCAGGCGTCGGCGGCGGGCGCGGGCTTCGCGCTCGGCGCGCCCCTGGTCGGGATGGCGATCGACGTCTCCGCGCCCGCCGGCGGTTTCGCCGCCGCCGGGCTGGCCGGGCTCGCCGCCGCCCTCGCGGGCGGCCTGCTGTGGCGCCGCAGGCCGGCGCCGGTCACTTGTGGTCGTTCTCGGTCAGGGGGATGACATACGCCCGGCGTTCGCGGATCAGGCCGTCGCGCATCACGAACACCTCGGCCATGGCGGCGCGCAGCACGGAGCCGTCCTTCTGCAGCGCCTCCAGGGTCATCTCCGCCATGACGACGTCGTCCTGTTCGACCATCCGGGTGATCGTCACCTTCGGGGGTACGCCGGCCGGGTCGGGCCCCTCGATGTTGGCGTCGTAGGCCGCCTTGCCGGTGATCCGGTAGTGGCCGAACACGGTCCACTCGATGTCGTCGGTCAGGCACGCGAGGATCTGCTCGTGGTCGGAGGCGTTGAATCCGGTGATGTACCGCTCGACGACGCGCTTGTTCTCGGACATGGTCTCTCCTCGTGGTTCCCGGTCGTTCACGGAGGGGTCGGCGCCGGTCGGGCGTTCTCGACGTGCCCGCGCATCTTTCCGGTGAAAAGGGTCTGGGGGAGAAGCGCGGCGAGGGCGGCGGCCACGATCGCCGGCCAGGGAGTCTCGAACGCGACCCGCGCCGGGTCGTTCCACGAGGTGGACACGGACAACGGCCACACCAGCGACATCCTGCTGCGCGGCGGTGAGGGTGTCGGGCTCGCCGGGCCTGGGCAGCCGGGCGGGTTTGACCTCGATGCGCAGCCCGGACTGGGCATACAGCAGCTTGACCGCGGCCAGCGCCTGGTTGATCGAGGCGGGCGAGGCCTTGCCCCGCACGAGGTGCCGGCGCCAGCCGGTGACCGCGGCCTCGGCGCCGACAGTGTCGGTGAAGGCGTGGTCGTGCCCGGCGGCCTCGGCCGTCCCGGTCAGCCAGGCGGTGTAGGCGGAGCTTGCCGCTTGTAGGCCTTGACCGTGTTGGCCGACAGTTTGCACCGATCGAGGTGCCGGTGCGCGGCGGCCAGCGCCTGCTCGGCGGCCGTGGCGAGACCGGCGGCGGGCTGGCCGGCGGCGGGCCGGATCCGGGGTGACGGACGCGCTCGTGCTCACGCCCCCTCCCGGCCGTCGGCCGGATCAGCCGGGTCGGCAGGCCGCGGGGGATCGGCCGCCTCGGGTGTTGTCTCGGGTTGGGGAGCGGCGGCGGAAGTCGGCTCGCGCGCTGTCGCGGGCGGCGGACGCCGCGGCGATCCGGTCCGCCTCTCCGTCTTCCTGGGCGGCGCGCATCTCGTCGTCGGCCTGCCGGATCCGCTCATCCAGCGCCTGGTGCTCGGCGGCGATCTCGGCGTGGCGGGATCGGGTCACGATGTTCTCGGCCTGGCCGATCACCTGCAGCTCGGCCAGCGTCTGATGCTCGGCGTCGGCGGCGTCGAGCAGGTCGTCGATCTCCGGCCGGCCGGTGCGGTTGACCGGCGTTTCCTCCCTCACCCGGCACCCTCCTTATTATCCGCTGAGTTTCGCGCCCGGTTCCGGGGCTCCCAGACCGTCATTATCCGCTGAGATCATCCCCGGTCTCAGTGGATAATGTGAGTTATCCACTGATGGCCTGCCGGTGAAGCGCGACCATATGCCTTGTTCTGCCCCGGCGTTCCTCAACCCCGACCCTCACCTGTCCAATCTCTGGGTCCGGCATAGCTCTGACCAGGCGAATCAGCGTGCAGCGGGAAACGGCCGCACCCAGGACCGCCGCCATCCTGGCTCCCGCACGGCCAGCCGACGCGAGCGCAACCCGCTCCAGCAGTCCGCGCAGCCCCACTGTGCGCCGCTGGTGCATGACGGTCAGCCCGTCCACCTGCTTGGCGAACGTCACGGCCGGGCAGCTTGGATTACCAGAGATGAAGCGGCGGACCTCCAGCCCGACCTCCACAGGCCGCCCGCCGCAGGCCACGTCCTGCAGCCGACGCCGATATCGGTGCAGCTGATCCTCCAATTGCCGCCGCCAGGCCGGATATTCGCCGAGGCAGGCGGCCAGGGCAGCGGCCAGGTGGTGGCGGCCGGTCTGCCGGCCGGCCTGGGTGCACGCCCAGCACGAGATCAACGGCCTGAACGACGGCCGCCGTCGCGCTCTAGCCGCACCTTCCCCCGCACGCGGTGGAGGCCACCGTGCAGGTCTGTCTGACGCGATCGCGTCAGCTGCCACGCCGACGTTCTTGCCCCGGCCGCCGAGCCGACCCTTAACCGGTTGAACGGTGCCCGGCTCAGCGCCGGGGCGAACGCCGCCGACGAGGCCCGCCCTGGGGGCGGGCCTCACCGATCGTCACGCACGAAGAGGTTTCACAAGCCGCCGAGGACGGCAGCGCCGGGCGCAACCCTGACAGTTGCCGCCCGACCGGTCGGTCGATATGGTCCTAGAATCGACCGACCGGTCGGTAGAGATGAGGAGAGGATCTGTCATGACCCATGTCCAAGGCACCGTCGCCCCCGGTTTCGAGGGGGTCCGCGAGGCGTTCGAGCGCAACTTCACCGACAGCGGCGAGGTCGGCGCCGGGCTGGCCGTCTATCGGCACGGCGGCCCCGTCGTCGACCTGTGGGGTGGCGAGGCCGACCCGGACACCCACCGCCCGTGGAACCGGGACACGATCGCCGCCATCGCCTCCACCTGCAAGACGTTCGCGTCCGGCGCGCTGCTGCTGCTGGTCGAACGCGGCGAGGTGGACCTGGAGGCGCCGGTCGCGCGCTACTGGCCCGAGTTCGCCCAGAACGGCAAGGGCGGCATCACCGTCCGCACCCTGCTCGCCCACCGCGCCGGCCTGCCCAGCATGCACACGCGCCCGGTCACCTGGGAGGACCTGCGCGACTGGACCCCGATCACCGAGACCCTCGCCGCGGCCACCCCGGAGTGGCCACCCGGCACCCGGCACGGCTACCACGGCGTCACCATCGGCCACCTCGCCGGGGAGATCGTCCGCCGCGTGAGCGGGATGACGCTGAGCGCGTACCTCGAAGCGGAGATCACCGGCCCGCTCGGCCTCGACTGCTACGTCCGCGTGCCCGACGCCGCGCTGCCCCGGCTGGCCAAGATGGTCCTCCCGGACGAGCAGTCCGTCCAACTCGGCATGCAGGTGCCGGAGATGGCGGACTTCGTCCAGGCGCTGGGCGATCCGGACACCCTGAGCTACCGCGCCTTCTACGGCAGCGTCACCCAGCAGTGGGACGACTCCAACAACCCCCGCACCTACCAGGTCGAGAGCCCTTCCATGGACGGCGTCGCCTCCGCCCACTCCCTGGCCCGCTACTTCGCCGCCATGATCGGCGAGGTCGACGGCGTCCGGCTCTTCTCGCCCTGGCTGGTCGACAAGATCCGCACCCCGCAGTCGGACGGCATCGACGAGCTCCTCAAGGTCCGCACCGCCTGGGGGCTCGGCTTCCTCGTCCCGGGAGGGCCCTTCTGGCCCGCGCCGGACAACCTCACGGGCCTGTTCGGCGGCAGCGGAGCCACCGGCTCGTTCGCCTTCGCCGACCCCGAACGCGGGCTGGGGTTCGGCTACGTGCCCAACCGCGGCTCCGAGCTGCTGGAAGGCGGCGACTTCCGGGTCAGGTCGCTGGTCGAGGCCGTCTACAAGGCCGTGCTGTGAAGGCCCCGATCACGATCTTGCGCGACGCGGAGATGCCCATGCGCGACGGCGTCGTGCTGCGCGGCGACGTCTGGATGCCGGACGACGGGCGCCGCCGCCCCGCCGTGCTGATCCGCACGCCGTACGGACGAACGGGGACCAACAACGACTTCCTGCGCCCGCTCGAATGCGTGCAGGGCGACTACGCCTGCGTCGTGCAGGACACGCGCGGCCGCGCGGGCTCCGACGGCGAGTGGACGATCTTCATGGCCGAGCAGGAGGCCCGCGACACCCACGACAGCGTGGAATGGGCCGCGGCGCAGCCGTGGTGCGACGGCAACGTCGTCATGGCCGGGGCCTCCTACCTCGGGATCGTGCAACTGCTCGGCGCCGCCGAACGCCCGCCGCACCTGCGCGCGATCGCGCCCGGGATGACCAGCAGCGCCGAACTCGACCGCGCCGCCGGCGGCGTCATGCGCGTCAACGAGGTCATGGCGTGGCTGGCGTTCATGGCCATGGACTGGCTGGAGCGCGAGCGGGCCGCCGGGCGTCCCGCCGACCCCGGCGCCGCCTACGAGCTGTGGGAGCTCGCCACCGACCCGGCCGCCGCCCTGCGCACGCTGCCGCTGAAGGACCTGCCGCAGTTCGCCGCGGTGCCCGGCTTCCCGCTCGACGTGGGGAAGATGCTGGCGTACGGCACGCCGGGCATCGCCGAGTCGTTCGCCTACGAAGCCGTCGAGGTGCCCGCCCTGAGCGTCACCGGCTGGTTCGACAACCACTGCGACTCCACCATCGAGAGCTTCCTGCGCCTGCGCGCGATCCACGGCGACCGGCACCGGCTCATCGTGGGCCCCTGGTCGCACGACGGCCGGCTCGGCTACTGCCAGGGCGAGGTCAGCTTCTCCGCCCGCGGCGACGCCTCGGTGCTCGGCCTGTCCGCCCAGCACCTGGCCTTCTTCGACGAACACGTGCGGGGCGCCCCATCCGCCGCGCCCGCCGTCCGGTACTTCCTCATGGGCGCCGACGAATGGCGCGAGGCGGACCGCTGGCCGCCTCCCGGCGAGCTCAGGACGCTGTACCTGGAGGACGAC
This sequence comes from Nonomuraea sp. NPDC050790, assembly GCF_044456745.1. Taxonomy (NCBI): domain Bacteria; kingdom Bacillati; phylum Actinomycetota; class Actinomycetes; order Streptosporangiales; family Streptosporangiaceae; genus Nonomuraea; species Nonomuraea sp. NPDC050790. The sequence continues at coordinate 1,157,673 of NZ_JBITGF010000001.1, forward strand.
GGCCGCCTGGGCGCGCGGCCTCCGGCGGACGAGCGCCCCGACCACTACTCCTACGACCCGGACGACCCCGTCCCCACCCGCGGCGGCCGGGTGGTCAACCTGGGCCGGCTGGTGCCGGGCCCGCTCGACCGCTCCCGGCTGGAGGAGCGCCCCGACGTGCTGTGCTACACCTCGTCCGTCCTGGACGAACCGCTCGACGTGGTGGGCCAGGTGGCGGTACGGCTGTTCGCGGCGTCGTCGGCCCGCGACACCGACTTCGCCGCCAAACTCGTCGACGTCTTCCCCGACGGCCGCGCGCTGGCCGCGGCCGGTGGCGTGCAGCGCGCCCGCCACCGGCACGGACCGGACGCCGAGCAACTCCTGGAGCCGGGAGCGGTCGAGGAGTACACCATCGGCCTCGGCCACACCGCGTGGCGCTTCCCGGCAGGACACCGTGTCCGCCTGGAGATCACCAGCAGCGACTTCCCCGCCTACGACCGCAACATGAACACCGGCGAGCCGGTCGGCACCGACGCCGCCGGGGTGGTCGCCCACCAGACCGTCCACCACAGCGTGCCGTATCCGTCGCGGCTGGAGCTGCCGGTCCTGTCAGAAGGGCTCGATCCGGCCCCGTAGCAGGGACGGCGGGCGCAGGTGCTCGCCATAGGCGTCGGCCAGCCGGTCGGCGCGTTCGGTGAAGGCGCGCAGGCCGTACTGGTTGACGTACTGGAGTGTGCCGCCCGACCACGGCGCGAAGGCGAGGCCGAGCACGCTGCCGACGTTCGCGTCAGCGGTGGAGGTCAGGATCCCGTCCTCCAGGGCGCGCACGCTCTCCAGCGCCTGGGCGAACAGCAGCCGCTCGCGCACGTCCCGCTCGGGAATGGGCCGGTCGCCGCCGAAGCGCCCGGCCAGCCCCGGCCACAGCCGCTTGCGCGCCCGATCGGGGTAGTCGTAGAAGCCGCCGCCCCCGGCCCGTCCAGGGCGGTTCATCTCCTCGACCATCCAGGCGAAGACGCCGTAGGCGGTGGCGTGGCCCAGCTCGCGGCCGTCGGCCGCCGCGTCCGCCTCGTTCTGGCGGCGCACCCTGAGCATGGTGGCCAGGGCGACCTCGTCGCTGACCGCCAGCGGGCCCACGGCCATGCCCGCCCCGCGGGCGGCGTTCTCCACGAGTGCCGCCGGTACGCCCTCCGTGAGCATGGCCGCGCCCTCGGCGGTGTAGGAGACGAAGACCCGCGAGGTGTAGAAGCCGGGGCCGTCGTCGACGAGGATCGGCGTCTTGCCGATCTGCCGGGCGAAGGCGAAGGCCAGCGCGAGCGCGGCGTCCCCGGTGCGTTCGCCGCGCACGACCTCCAGCAGCGGTACGCGCTCCACGGGCGAGATGAAGTGCAGACCGACCAGGTCACCGGGGGCCCGCAGCCCCTCGGCCAGCCCGGTGATCGGCAGCGTGGAGGTATTGGAGGCGAGCACGGCGGTGCCGTCCTCGGCGCCGGCCAGCACGCGGCGCTTGAGCGCGCGGTCCTCGAAGACGGCCTCGACCACGAGATCGCACCCGGCGATCGCGGTGCCGGGTCCGGCGAGGTGGTCGACGGCCACGCCGCAGGTGGCGGCGCTCATCCTGCCTTGGGCGACCTGCCGCCTCAGCCGGCGTACGACTTCGTCGTGCCCGCGCTCGGTCGCCTCCGCGCTCACGTCGGTGAGCACCACCTCGATGCCCGCCGCGGCGGCGACCGCCGCGATCCCGGCGCCCATCATCCCGGCGCCGATCACGCCGAGTCGCCGAACCCCGCCGGTGGACCTGGCCCGCCTGGTGACCTCGTTGCGGGCGTACCAGTGACAGCCGATCATGTTCTTGGCCACCTGGCCGGTGGCGAGTGCGACCAGGTGCCGGGTCTCGGTGCGCAGAGCGGTGTCGACGTCCACCCGGACGGCCTCCGCCACGCAGGCGAGGATCCGCTCCTGGGCGGGCAGGGTGCCGTGGGTCCTGGCATACAGGCGGGCGGCGGCGGTCTCGAAGAAGCGCGGGGGAGCGGCGGGCGCCTGGTCGTCCCACGGTTGTGTGGCATCGGGGTGGGCGGCGATCCACGCGCGGGCCTCTCCGATCAGTTCGCGGGCCGGGACGAGCCGGTCCACGAGCCCGGCGTCGAGCGCCCGGCGGGGCGGCAGCCGTTCTCCCTCCATGAGCAGGGGCAGGGCGGCGGCGGGGCCCAGCAGGCGGACGGTCCGCACCACCCCGCCACCGCCGGGCAGCAGCCCGAAGGTGACCTCGGGAAGGCCGAGGCGGATCGCCGGGTCGTCGGCGCAGAGGCGGTGGTGGCAGGCGAGGGCCAGTTCGAGCCCGCCGCCGAGCGCGGTGCCGCCGATCACGGCCACCACGGGCCGGCCGAGGCGCTCCAGCCTGCGGAAGGCGTCCTTGGTGCGGTCGAGCTGCCCGGCGAACCCGGCCGCGTCCGCGGGGGTGAGGGCGTAGACCTGGTCGAGGTCGGCGCCGACGGCGAAGGTCGCCTTGGCCGAGACGACGATCACGCCGGTGACGTGCTCGCGCTCCGACTCCAGGCGGTCGAGCGCCGCGGTCAGGGCGGTGCCGAAGGCGGCGTCGAGCGTGTTGACCGGCCGGTCGTGCCGGTCGAGTGTGAGCGTGACGATGCCGTCGTCGTCGCGGTGGTAGCCGATCGCCATCACACGTCCCTCTCGATGATCGTGGCGATGCCCATGCCGGCGCCCACACACAGGGTGGCCAGGCCGCGCCGCAGGTTCCGGCGCTCCAGCTCGTCCAGCAGGGTGCCGAGGATGATGCAGCCGGTGGCGCCGAGCGGGTGCCCGAGCGCGATCGCGCCGCCGTTGACGTTGATCCGGTCGGGGGACAGGTCGAGGTCGCGGGCGTACTTGAGCACCACGGTCGCGAACGCCTCGTTGACCTCGAAGAGGTCGATGTCGTCGAGCGTGAGGCCGGCCCTGGCCAGCGCCTTTCGGGTGGCGGGGACCGGGCCGGTGAACATCAGTGTCGGCTCGGTTCCGACCACGGCGGTCGCGACGATCCTGGCGCGTGGCGTCAGGCCCAGCCGTTCGCCCACGGCCGCGCCGCCGATCAGCATGGCGGCGGCGCCGTCCACGATCTGGGAGGAGTTGCCCGCGGTGTGGATGTGCTCGACCCGCTCGACCTGGGGGTAGCGGCCGATGGCGACCGCGTCGAACGTCTCGCCCGCCAGGGCGAAGCTCGGCGACAGCCCGGCCAGCCCCTCCATCGTGGTCTGGGGTCTGATCGCGTCGTCATGATCCAGTACGGCGAGGCCGTCAGGACCGGTCACCGCGACGAGCGAGCGGTCGAAGTACCCCTTGTCCCTGGCCCGCGTGGCACGGCGCTGCGACGACAGCGCGTAGGCGTCCACCTCCTCGCGGGTGTAGCCCTCCAGGGTCGCCAGCAGGTCGATGGCCACGCCCTGCGGCACGTACCCGGTAAGCAGCGCCGTCTCCGGATCGTCCATCCAGGCGCCGCCGGTCGAGCCCATCGGCACGCGGGACATCGACTCCACGCCGCCCGCCACCACCAGGTCCTCGAACCCTGACCGGATCTTCATGGCCGCCAGGTTCACCGCCTCCAGGCCCGACCCGCAGAACCGGTCGATCTGGACGCCAGGGGTGTCGAGGTCGAGCCCGGCCACCAGGGCGGCGATGCGGGCGATGTCGCTGCCCTGCTCGTCGACGGGGCTGACACAGCCGAGGATGACGTCGTCGACCTGCGGGCCGTCCAGGTGGTTGCGGTCGGCCAGGGCGCGCAGGACCTGCGCGGCGAGGTCGACGGGCCGGATGCCGCGCAGCGCGCCGCGTTTGCTGAGGCCGCGCGGCGTGCGCACGGCGTCGAAGATGAGGGCTTCCACGGTCCCGACGGTAGGAACGGCGGCGCAACCGGCCAATGACCGTGCCGTCCGTGCTACCTGACCCTGGCGTCCCCCGCTTGTTATGGGCGGTAGGCGCGCGGGGTCGTGCCGGTCCAGCGTTTGAACGCGCGGTGGAACGCGCTCGGCTCCGAGAACCCGAGCCGCCTGCTCAAATCCTCGATGGACAGGTCGCCGCGGGCCAGCGCGGACACCGCGGCGTCCCGTCTGAACCGGTCGCGTACGCGCTGGTAGGAGGTGCCCTCGGCGCGCAGGCGGTGCCGTAGGCCGGCGGGGCTGACGGACAGCCGGGCGGCGGCCGAGGCCAGGTCGGGCCCGCCCTCGGCGAGTATCCGCCTGACCTGCCCGGCGACGTCGCCCGAGTAGTCCCCGCGCTCGACCAGCTCGGCCGGGTAGCGCCGCAGGAACGGCGTCAGCGCCGCCTCGTCGCGCAGCACCGGCCGGTCGAGCGCTGCCCGGTCGAACCCGATCGCGGGCCGCGCCCGCCCGAACAGGCACCCGCACCCGTAGAACGCGTCATACTCCAGCACGTACGGCGGCCGCCCATGCGGAAACTCCGCCCGCCGCAGCTCCAGCCCACCCCCGACCAGCCAGCTGGCGAACCGGTGCCACGCCCCCAGCACCAGCTCGACCAGGTGATCGGCAGGCTGGGGGAACCCGGTCAGCGTGAACTCCAGCCGCGCCTCCCGCCCGCTCTCCACCAGCCTGACCGTCACCCCGATGGCGAACAGGTCGTAGAAGGCGGCCCCACGCAGCAGTGCGGTGCGCAGGTCGTGGCCGTGCACGGCGAGCGCCGCCATGGTCGCGAAGGTGCCGAGCCGGCTCGGGGCCGGGCCGAACCCGAGCAACTCGTCGTCGAGTGCGGTCCAGAGGTGCCGGACCAGGCGGGCGTACTGCTGTGTGGTGACCGTTCGGGCCTCCGGCTCGATGCCCGAGCGGGCGAGCGCCCGGCCGACGTCGAGGCCGCGGCGGCGGGCGCCGGCGAGGCAGGCGTGCACGAGCCGCCCCGAGATCCGTCTGTCCATGTCGGCCCCTTTCTGCCACCATCATATGAATGAGTGTTCATACGGAACAGTCCGTCATCGACATCTGTGACGGCGTCCACGACTCCGGCTCATGGCTGGCGCTGCTGCGCGGGCTGTCGGCGGACGCGCCGCACTTCCTGGAGTTCCTGGCCGGCGCCATGAGCGTGATGGCCGGCCTCGACCCCGCGCGCACCCGCGAACAGCTCGCCCGCGATCCCGCGGCGGCACTCGCCGCGCTGGCCGACGGGCTGGCCGTCGACGACGGCGCCCACGTGTCACGGCTGCGCGCCGCCGGCGTCCGCCACCAGGTGCTGCACGGCTCCCACTACCGCCTGCCCGGCGGCGAGACCGTGAACGACCGGGTGGCCGCGCGCGCCGCCCGGCATCCGGACCTGCTGAGCGGCTGGTGCGGCGTCGACGCGCGCGACCCCGAGGCGGCGGTGGCCGAGATCGACCGGTGTGTGGCACTCGGCATGCGCGGGGTGGTCATGCTGCCCTTCGCGGCGGGCGTGCCCGCCGACGACCCGGCGAGCCACCTGATCTACCGGCACGTCGCCGGCCTGGGGCTGCCGCTGTGGCTGCACTGCGGGCTGAACCTGTCGCGCTCCAGCCCGATGACCACCCCGGCCGAGCTTGACCTGGTCGCCGGGCGCTATCCGGGGATGCCGGTCGTGGCCGGGCACGGCGGCTGGCCGTACGTGGGAGAGCTGGTGGCGGTGATGATGCGCCAGCCCAACGTCTATCTCGACACCTCGGGGCACGACCCGGGGGCGATGGCGGCCCCCGGGTCCGGGTGGGAGCCGCTGCTGTTCCATCTTCGGGGGGCGCTGCGCCGCCGGGTGGTGTTCGGCAGTGCGGCGTGGACGCACGCCTCCACCCAGGAGCGCTCGATCGCCTCCGTGCGCGGGCTGGGGCTGGAGGAACGGCACGAGCGGGCCTGGCTGCACGACAACGCGGCGGCGCTTCTCGGCCTGCCCCTGGCCATCCCGGCTCCGGATGCTTAATATGAATGAACGTTCATAGAGCAAGGAGTTCAATCTTGGCTGGAATCATGGCGTACGGGGGCTACCTCCCTGCGCACCGGATCCGCCGCTCGCGCATCGGGGAGGCGCTCGGCACCAGGCCGGCGACCGGCTCCAGGACGGTCGCCTCCTACGACGAGGACACCACCACCATGGGCGCCGAGGCGGCCAGGGTGGCGTTGCGCGGCCTGCCGGGACCGGAGGAGGTGCGGGGCCTCTACTTCGCCACCGCGGACCCTGTCTATCTGGACAGGTCCAACGCCGCCGCCGTACACGCGGTGCTGTCGCTCGACCCGTCCGTGCCCGCGGTCGACATGGGCGGCGCGGTGCGCTCCGGCGTGGGCGCCCTGCGGGCCGGACTGCACGCGGGCCCGCCCACCCTCGTCGTCCTGTCCGACATCCGCGCCGGCCTGCCCGGCGGCGCCGACGAACGCGACGGCGGCGACGGCGCCGCGGCGCTCGTCGTGGGCACCGGCGGAGAGGTCGTGGCGGAGTGGATCGGCGACGCGGCCAGAACAGAGGAGTTCCTGAGCCGCTGGCGCGAGCCCGGCGAGCGGCACTCCCGCCACTGGGAGGACCGCTTCGTCGAGGAGGTCCACGTGCCCGCCGGACGGCTGGCGCTGGAGGAGGCGCTGAAGTCCGCCGGTCTGACCGCGGCCGACGTCGACCACCTCGTCGTCACCGGCGCGAGCCGGCGGATCGCCGCCGCGGTCCGTGCCGCGGCCGGCGTCGAGGAGCACGCGGCGGCCGACGACCTGCTCGACTCGGTCGGTGAGACCGGCACCGCGCACCCGGCGCTGCGCCTGGCCACGATCCTGGACCGGGCGGGACCGGGGGAGGTGATCGCGCTCGTCGTCCTGACGGAAGGCGCCGACGCGCTGCTGTTCCGCACCACCGACCTGCTCGCCGAACGGCGCAGCGCCTGGCCGACCGCCGCCCAGATCGAGCACTCCAGCGACGACCTGAGCTACGCCACCTACGTCACCTGGCGCGGATTCCTGCCGCGCGAGCCCATGCGCCGCCCGCTGCCGCCACAACTCGCCGCCCCCGCCGCCCGGCGGATCGGCGCGTGGAAGCTCGGCCTCGTCGGCTCGCGCTGCCTCGCCTGCGACACCCGCCACCTTCCGCCCCAGCGGGTGTGCGGCGCCTGCCGCGCGCTCGACCGGATGCGGCCCGACCCGGTGGCCGGCCTGCCCGCCACCGTCTCGATCGCCACCGTGGACCGGCTGGCCTGGTCGCCGAACCCGCCGCTGATTTACGGGACCGTCGACTTCGACGGCGGCGGCCGGCTGCAGTGCGAGTTCACCGACACGGTGCCGGACGGCGCGCGGACCGGGCTGCGGGTGCGCATGGCCGTACGCAGGACACACAGCCGCGACGGCGTGCACAACTACTACTGGAAGGCCCGCCCGGAACGAGGGGAGCAGTACTGATGGCCGACAGGGGAATCAACGGCAGAGTGGCCGTGGTGGGCGCCGGATGCACACGCTTCGGCGAGCGCCGTGACGCCGGGGCCGACGACCTGCTCATCGCCGCAGCCAACGAGGCCGCCGCGTCGGCGGGCATCGACCTGGCCGACGTGGACGCGTTCTGGCTGGGCACGTTCGGCTCCGGGCACGCGGGCACCGCGCTGTCCAAGCCGCTCAAGCTGGACAACAAGCCCGTCACCCGGGTCGAGAACTTCTGTGCCACCGGCGCCGACGCCTTCCGCAACGCCTGCTACGCCGTGGCCGCCGGCGCGTACGACGTGGTCATGGCGATCGGCGTGGAGAAGGTCATGGACTCGGGACAGGCCGGCATCCCGTTCTTCGAGTTCTTCGACGACGGTACGGCGGTGCCGCACACGCCCCCCGGCACCTTCGGCTACCTGGCCAGCGGCTACGCGCGGCGCCACGGCGTGGCCGACGCCGACCTGCGCGCGGCCATGACCCACGTCGCGTGGAAGAACCACCGCAACGGCGCGCTCAACCCCCGCGCGTACTTCCAGCGGGAGATCCCCAAGGAGGTGATCGACCGGCAGCCGCTGCTGGCCGGGAAGCTGAGCCTGCTCGACTGCGGCGGGCTGGCCGACGGCGCGGCCGCCGTGGTGATCACCAGAACCGAGGACGCGCGCCGCTACACCGGCAAGCCCGTCCTGGTGAAGGCGCTAGCCCTGGCTGCCGGCCCGGGTACCGGCGCCATGGACCCCGGCCACGACTTCTCCTCCTTCCCCGAGGCGGTGGCCGCCGCGCGCAGCGCGTACGCGCAGGCCGGCATCGGCGACCCGCGGGCGGAGCTGTCCTTCGCCGAGGTGCACGACTGCTTCACCATCACCGAGATCGTCCTGATGGAGGACCTGGGCTTCTCCGCCCGCGGCACCGCCTGGAAGGACATGGTGGGCGGGGTCTTCGACCGCGACGGCGCGCTGCCGGTCAACCCGGACGGCGGGCTGAAGGCGTTCGGGCACCCGCTCGGCGCCTCCGGCATCAGGATGATCTTCGAGAGCTGGTTGCAGCTGCGCGGCGAGGCCGGGGACCGGCAGATCGACAACGGGCGCACGCTCGCGCTCACCCAGAACATCGGCGGCGATCCCGGCGAATGCGTCTGCCTCATCACCATCCTCGAGGGGCCTTCCCGGTGAGCGGCGACGCGGTCATCGACATGGCGGGGGTCGTGCTCGACGCCGAGTCGTGGGAGTCGTACCTGAGCTGGTTCGCCGCCGACTGCCCGAACTATCTGCGGCTGTTCGGGAGGCGGTTCTGCGGGCTGGCGGGGGTCGAGCACGCGGCGTACCAGAAGGCGCTGGAGCGCGGACCGGAGGAGGTGGTGCGGCTCCTTCTGTCCACCGGCCGGCTGGACGTGGACATCGACCGGTACGTGGAGGAGCTGGCCGCCGGTGGGGTGGCGCTGCAGGTGATCCACGGCGGCATGACGCCGCTGCGCTCGGGCGGGCTGCTCAACGACCGGGCGGCCGACTTCGCCCGCCGCCACCCGGACCGGCTGCGCGCCTGGGCGGGGCTGAGCCTGCGCGACGAACAGGCGGCACTCAAGGAGATGCGCAGGTGCGTGGGCGACCTCGGCATGGGCGGGGTGTCGGTGACGCACTTCACCGACGTCGCCGACCCGCTCTCGGCCGCCAGCCAGGCGGTCTACGCCGAGGCCGAGCGCCTGGGCGTGCCGGTCTGGATCCACGCCGGGCACAACCTCTCGCCCCGGGTGCCCGTGGACCACTGCGCGTGGCGGCAACTGGACGCGATCGCGCGGGCCCACCCGGACCTGGTGATCGTCGCCGGTCACGGCGGCTGGCCCTGGATGATGGAAATGGTCGCGCTCTGCCAGCGCCATCCCAACGTCTACCTGGAGTTCTCCACCCACCGGCCGTCGCACATGGCGGCTGCGGGCTCAGGCTGGGAGCCGCTGCTGGCCCACGGCCGGGCCACGATCAGGAACAAGGTCCTGTTCGGCAGCGTCGGCTGGGTGCACGAGATGTCGGCGGGCGAACTGGCCGACGAGGTACGCGCGCTGCCGCTCGACGAGGGCACCGTGCGCCGCTGGCTTTACTCCAATGCCGCCCGCGTGCTGGGGACGGCGGCATGAGCACCGCCTTCACCACGACCCCCGAGGCCGCGGAGTGCGTGGTGCCCCTGGTACTGCGCCGCCGCGCCGAGGAGCGTCCCGGCGAGGTCTTCGCCGTCTTCCAGGACGGCGAGGAGTGGACGGGTGCGCGGGTACTCCACGAGACCCTGGCCATGGCCGAGATCCTGCACGAGCACGGCGTACGGCCCGGCGACCTCGTCGTCTCCTGGCTGCCCAACGGGCCGGACGCCCTGCGCACCTGGTTCGGGCTCAACGAGCTCGGCGCCGTGTACGTACCCGTCAACACCGCCCTGCGCGGCAGGTTCCTGGAGCACGTGCTGGCCAACTCCGGCGCCCGGCTGGCGGTCGTCCATCCCACCCTCGCGCCCAGGCTGGCCTCGGTGGAGACGGCGGCGCTGCGTACCGTCCTGGTCCCCGGCCACGCCGCGCCCGAGGTCACCGGCCTCGACACGGTGCCGGTCGGCGACCTCCCGGCCGCCCCGCGCCGGGTCTCGACGTACACGCCGCGACCCTGGGACACCTACGGCGTGCTCTACACCTCCGGCACGACCGGGGCGAGCAAGGGCGTGATGTGCTCGTACGCGCACCTGTGGACGACGGCGGTGGCCTCATCCGCCGGCGTCATCGGCGCGGGCGACCGGTACCTGGTCCAGCTGCCGCTCTTCCACGGCGGCGGCACGATCGGCGTCGCCCTGGCCCTGTACGTCGGCGCCTCGGTGGCGGTGGTGGACGGCTTCGACACCCGCTCGTTCTGGGAACTGGTCCGCCGTACCGGCACCACCGCCTGCACGCTGCTGGGCGCCATGACGTCGTTCCTGACCGCACGCGAGCCGGGACCGGACGACCGGGACCACCCGCTGCGTACCGTCTGCATGGTGCCGCTCGGCGAGAACGCCCGGGCCTTCGCCCGGCGCTTCGGCGTCGACGTCTACACGCTGTTCAACATGACCGAGGTCAGCACGCCGTTGCTCTCGGAGCGCAACCCGGACAGGGCGGGGGCCTGCGGCCGGGTCCGCCCCGGCGCCGAGGTGCGGCTGGTGGACGCGCACGACCGGGAGGTGCCACACGGCGAGACCGGCGAGATGATCGTCAGAACGGCCGCGCCCTGGGCGATGAACCACGGCTACCACGCGATGCCCGAGGCGAGCGCGGCGGCCTGGCGCAACGGATGGTTCCACACCGGTGACGCCTTCCGCCGTGAGCCGGACGGCGAGTACTTCTTCGTCGACCGGGTCAAGGACGCCATCCGCCGCCGGGGCGAGAACATCTCCTCCTTCGAGCTGGAGACCGGCGCCGCCGCGTACCCGGGAGTCAGGGAGGTGGCCGCCGTCGCGGTGCCGAGCGAGCACGGCGAGGACGAGGTGCTCGTGGTCGTGGCGCCGATCCCCGGCCAGACCGTCGATCCCGCCGGGTTCGTGGCCTTCTGCGTGGAGCACATGCCGCACTACATGGTGCCGCGCTATGTCCGCGTCGTGGCCGAGCTGCCCAAGACGCCGACGAACAAGGTGCGCAAGCACCTGCTGCGCGCCGCCGGGATCACCGCCGACACCTGGGACCGCGAGGCGGCCGGCATCCGGGTCAGGCGGGAGCGTCTCCCGGCCGCTGACGGTTGACCTGCGGTCGGATCACGAAGAAGGCGCGGGTGCCGGCGCTCGCCTGATAGTCGACCGTCGCGCCCGCGCCGATGAAGCAGGCGGAACCGGCGGCGACCCGCACGGCCCGCCCGCCCTCGATCACGGTCAGCTCGCCCTCGATGACATACAGCGTCTCGTCGTAGGCGAGCGTCCAGCCGCGCAGGTGCCCGTCCGCCGGGAAGCGCAGGAAGCCCGCGGTGTCCGTGGGGAAGGACACCGCGAGGTTGCTCGCGAAGGGCACCTCGCCGTAGCCCGACGGGTCGTCGCCGAACAGCAGGACCTCGGTCATGATCTCTCCTCAGAGCCGGTCGAGGACCTCGCGGGCGCAGCGCTCGCCCGCCTGGACCGCGCCGTTCATCCAGCCCGTCCACCGATCGGCGCTCTCCGTCCCGGCCCAGTGCAGGCCGTCCGAGGGCGCGTGTGGCGCGGGTCCCGCCGCGGTGAGCGCGCCGGGCCGCAGGCCGCCCTGACAGCCGAAGACGTACGGCTGCCGCCGCCAGTCGGTCTCCAGGTACGCCACCGGCCGGGCCGCCTGGGGACCCAGGCAGGCGGCCAGGGCTTCCAGAGTGGCGGCACGCCGTACTCGATGATCATCGGTGAAGGCCGGAGGGTTGCCGCGGAAATGCCGCTCGGAGAAGGTGAAGGCGGTGAGCGCGAGCACCCCGGGCGAGCCGTCGGGCGGCGAGGCGTCCAGGAAGCCGGGCACCGCGCCGAGATCGGTGAAGCCGGAGCCCGACAGCCCCTGGTTCCGCCAGAACGGCTCGTCGTAGACCACGTTGGTCTTGATGAGCGGCCCCCGCACCCAGCCAGAGGCCAGCGCCGCACGCGCGCGCGGCAGTCCGGGACGGAAGGCGACGGGCCCGGTCGCGGCCGGCCCGATCGCCATGATCACCCGGCGGGCCCGCACGAGCAGGCCGGGCGTGCTGACCACGATCCCGCTCCCGTCCCGCTCGACCTCGCGGACCGGCTCGCCGAGACACACCCGCTCACCCAGGTACGCCGCCAGCGCGTCGGGCAGCGCCTGCGACCCGGCGGCGAACCTCAGCACGGAGTCCTGGTCGCGCAGCATCGGCCGAATCCCGCCGCAGGTGGCGGTGGCGTGCAGGGCGTAGGCGAAGGAGATCTCGGCCGGCGGCGCGGCGAACCACGCGGAGACGGAGCAGTCGAACAACTGCCTGGCCAGCGGGTCGTGGATCTGCTCGTCCCGCCAGGCGGCGAGGTCAAGGGCATCGAGGCGCGGGTCGCCGGGCTCGGTGCGTTCCATGGCCCTGTGCGCGGCGGCGTACTCGCGGACCGCGTCGTGGGGCAGGCCGGGCAGGCCGTCCGTGTACTCCAAGCGGCGGCCGCCCAGGTGGGCGACGCCGATGCCGTCCTTGAAGGAGGGGAAGAGCTCGACGCCCACCTCGGCCGCGAGGGTGCGGATCTCGCGCTGGCTCGCGCACACGTACATGGCGCCGGCCTCGGTGGGCTTGCCGCCGGGGAGGGGGATGTTCCACACGCGGCCGCCGACGCGCTCGCCCGCCTCCAGGACGACCGTGTCCACGCCTCCGGAAGCCAGCCGGTAGGCGGCGGTGAGGCCGGACAGGCCGCCGCCTACCACGACGGCCTCAGCGGTCTTCTCGATCATTCAGGACTCCTCAATATGAACGATCGTACATGAGTAACTGAGGGTTATTTGGCCAGGTATTGCCTGTCCGAATGGCAGCATGCTATACAAACGTTCATACATTTACCACCGTTCAGGGAGAGCGATGACAGCGAAGCTCCCACCCCGTGGACAGTGCGTGCTCCCGCTGCTTCTGCGGGATCGGGCACGCCAGGAGCCCGACCGGCCCTTCGTCTCCTTCGCCGACGGGACCGCGTGGACCTACGGCGACGCCTGGGACGAGACGCTCTCCGCCGCGAGCGGCCTGCGCTCACTGGGCGTGCACGCGGGCGACCACGTGCTCGTGTGGCTGCCCAACGGGCCGGAGATCCTGCGCGTGTGGTTCGGCGCCAACCAGCTCGGCGCCGTGTTCGTCCCCGTCAACACCGCCTACCGCGGCGACATCCTGGCGCACGTGCTCACGCTCGTGCGGCCGAAGGTCGTCGTCGCGCACGCTGACCTGGCCGACCGGCTGATCGGCCTCGACCTGGCCGGGGTGGAGCACGTCGTCGTGGCCGGCGGGCCGTGCGCGCCGCTGCCGGGGGTCGGCGCGCACGGCGCCGCCGTACTGCACCCGGACGCCACCGAGAGCGCGGAGGACCCATGCCCGGCCCAGCCCTGGGACCCGTACGCGGTGATCTTCACCTCGGGCACCACCGGCCCCTCCAAGGGCGTGATCTCCTCCTATGTGCACCTGTGGGCCACCGTCACCGCCGTCGAGGAGCACCTGTCGGCCGACGACCGCTGCCTCACCAGCCTGCCGATCTTCCACGGCGGCGGGCTGCAGGACATCGCGGGCGCGCTGATCGTGGGCGCGTCCGTGGTGCTGGTCGAGTCCTTCGACACCAGCACGTTCTGGGACGTCATCGAGCGCACCGGCGCCACCTGCTGCACGCTTCTCGGCGTCATGGCGACCTTCCTGCTCAAGCAGCCACCCAGGCCGGGCGAGCGCGACACTACGCTCCGGCTGGTCTACCTGGTCCCGCTCACGGACAACGCGGGGGAGTTCGGCCGCCGCTTCGGCTGCGACATCCTCACGGTGTTCAACATGACCGAGGTGAGCGTGCCGCTCGTCTCCGAGCTCAACCCGGCCACGCCGGGCAGTTGCGGCAGGCCGCGGCCGGGCGTCCAGGTACGCGTGGTCGACGCCCACGACCAGGAGGTCCCGCAGGGGGAGATCGGCGAGCTCGTCATCCGCACCGACCTGCCCTGGGCGATGACCAGCGGCTACCTCGGCGCCCCCGAGGCGACGGCGGCGGCCTGGCGCAACGGCTGGTTTCACACCGGCGACGCCTTCCGCACGGACGAGCACGGCGACTACTTCTTCGTCGACCGGATCAAGGACGCGATCAGGCGGCGCGGGGAGAACATCTCCTCCAGCGAGGTCGAGGCGGAGATCCTGCGCCATCCGGCGGTCCGGGAGGCCGCGGCCGTCGCGGTGCCGAGCGGCGACGGCGAGGACGACGTGCTCGCGGCCGTGGCACCCGTCGACGGCGCGCGCCTCGACCCGCGCGACCTCCTGGAGTTTCTCCTGGAACGGCTCCCGCACTTCATGGTGCCCCGGTACGTGCGCGTGCTGGGCGAACTGCCCAAGACCCCCACCAGCAAGATCGAGAAGCGGCGCCTGCGCCGCGAGGGCGTCACGCCCGACACCTGGGACCGCGAGGCCGCCGGGCTGAAAGTCCGCCGCACCCGCCTCAAGCAAGTATGAACGATTATTCATGGAGACGCTTATGGATACCCCACTGCGCGACCGGGTCGCACTGATCACCGGCGGTGCCGGCGGGATCGGCGCCGCCACCGCGCGCAAGCTCGCCGGGCAGGGAGCCGCGGTCGTCGTCGCCGATCGGGACGCCGCGGGCGCGGATCGCGTGGCCGCCGACCTGCGCGGCGAAGGCCTCGACGTGCGCGCCGCCGCGATGGACCAGACCGACCCCGAGCAGGTCGAGCGGGTCTTCACCGAGACGGCGCGGGCTCACGGCAGGCTCGACATCTGCTTCGCCAACGCCGGATGGGGCCGCGTCGACGCCTTCCTCGATTTGCCGCTCGACACCTGGAACCGGCACGTCGCCGTCAACCTGACCGGCACCTTCCTGGTGTGCCAGACCGCCGCCCGGCACATGGTCGACGGCCGCCGCGGCGGATCGATCATCGTCAACTCCTCCAACGGCGCGGTCGCCCCCGCCGCCCTGTTCTCCGCCTACTGCGCCACCAAGGCCGCGCTCAACATGCTGGTCCAGGTCATGGCCGGCGAGCTCGGCGCCCACGGCGTGCGGGTCAACGCGGTGATGCCGGGGGTCACCTCCACCGCGATGACCAAGAACCTGCTGGATCAGGGCATGGACCGCATCATCGAGGCGCAGACGCCGCTCGGCCGGGTCGGCCGCCCGGAGGACGTGGCCGCCGCGGTGGCGTTCCTCGCCGGGGACGACAGCTCCTACGTCACCGGGACCGCTCAGCTCGTGGACGGCGGCGCCACCCACAACGTGCCGCGCTGGTTCAGCACCGACTACCGGCGCCGCGGGCGGACCGAATGGCGGCTGCGCCACCTGGAGACACCGATCACGGAAGGAGGCGGGGCATGACTCTGGCCGGCCGTACCGCATTGATCACGGGAGCGGCGCGCGGCATCGGCGCCGCCATCGCCACCCGGATGGCGGCGGACGGCGCGCACGTGGCGCTGTGCGACCTCGACGCCGAGGGCGCGCGGGCGACGCTCGCGCGGGTCGAGCGCGACGGCGGGAAGGGGATCGTCCAGGTGGCCGACGTCTCCGACGCCGACGCGGCCAGGGCCGTCGTCGCGCAGGCTGCCGAACGCCTCGGCGGCCTCGACATCCTGGTCAACAACGCCGCCACCGGCGCCCGCGCCAAGATCCGCGACTACACGCTGGAGGACTGGGACCGGGTGCTCGCGGTCAACCTGCGCGCCCCGTTCGTCCTCAGCCAGGCGGCGGTCGAGCACCTCGCGCGCTCGGGCGCGGGCGCGATCGTCAACATCTGCTCCGTGGCCGTGATCGGCTTCTTCGGGCAGATCGCCTACGACGCCTCGAAGGGCGGCCTGCTCTCGCTGACCAGGGCGCTCGCCGTCGAGCTGGGCCGCAGCGGCATCCGCGCCAACGCCGTCTGCCCCGGCTTCGTCGACACCGCGATGGCCGACCACGGCAACCTCAGGGAACTCGCGGCCAAACAGACGGCGACCCAGCCCATCGCCAGGTTGGGGCAGCCTGAGGAGATCGCGAACGCGGTCTGCTGGCTGGCCTCCGACGAGGCCCGCTACGTGACGGGCCAGGCCCTCTTTGTCGACGGCGGGTGGGTACGCGCCTAGTAGCGCGCCAGCACCATCCGGCAGGCCAGGTCGGCGTGGAGCCCGGCCAGTTCCTCGTCCTTGACCGCCGGAAACGGGCCGAAGAACTCGGTCGCCCGCAGGACCAGGTTGACGATCGCCGTGGCGGTGAGCTTCGTCGCGTCACCCCGCATGGCGGGCAGCTCGAAGACCCCCGAACGCACGCCGTGCTCCAGTGTGCGCTCTAGCCGGGTCCGCAGGCCGCGGCGGCGCTCGACGATGACCGCCCGCTGGGCCTCGGGCAGATGGACGTACTCGAACGTGGCGATCATGGCCGAGGCGCGGTGGCGGGCATGGAAGAGGGCCGAGGCGTACGCCAGCGCCCTCAGCTGGCTCTCCGGGTCGGCCGCCGCGGCGGCGACGGCGTCGTTGAGCATCCGCTCACCCTCGTCCGTGGCCCGGCTGACCAGTGTGAACAGGACTTCTTCCTTGGAGGGGAAGTGGTTGTAGAGCGCGGCGGGCGTCAGGCCGCTGGCCGCCGTGATGTCCCTGACGCTCGTGCCCTTGAAGCCCTGGGTGAAGAAAAGCTCCTCCGCGGCGGCCAGGATGCGCTCCGCCGGTGGGATCTTGGCGGGCTTCGCGACGGTGGCGCGCGAGCGAGGCGGCACGGACTCTCCTCGGATTCCTGGGTGACTTCTCCATCGTAGTGCATAAACGTTCATACAGGAGGCCTTCGCATGCCGACGCTACTCGTTCTGCTGGCCGGGGTACTGATCTACACGACGCTGGGCTCGGCCATCGTGCCCGGCCTCGTACGCTTCCAGGCCGATCTCGGCGCCTCGCCGTCCGCCGCCGCGTGGCTGTTCACCGGCTTCCTCCTCGCCGCCTCGATCGCGACCCCGGTCGCCGGGCGTCTGGGCGACATGTACGGCAAGCGGCGCGTGGTCACCTGGACCTTCGCCATCATGGCGGCCGGCGCCCTGGTGTCGGGACTGGCCCCCGGCCTGCCGTTGATGATCGCCGGTCAGCTCCTGCTGGGTGTGGGAGCCGGGATCTACCCGCTGGCGTACGGGCTGGCCCGCGAGGTTCTGCCGGCGCGCCCCGTCGGCGTCGCGATCGGCACGATCGGCGGCGTGGCCACCGCGGGCGGGCTCATCGGCTACCTGGTCGGCGGCGCCCTGGCCGACGCCTTCTCGCACCGCTGGCTGCTCGGCGCCGGGGCGGCGATGCTCGTCGCCACGGTGGCCGCACGGCTGGTCATCCCCGGCTCCGACCTCCGCCTCGGCGGCGCGCTCGACCTCGTCGGGGTCCTGTTGTTCGCCGCCTCGGTCGTGGCGCTGCTGCTGTCGGTCACCTACGCGGCCGACGACGGCTGGCTGTCCTGGCGCGTCACGCCGCTGCTCGTGTTCGCCGTGGCCGGAGCCGCCGGATGGATCCGGCACGAGTCCCGCCACCCGCGGCCGTTCGTCGACATGGCGCTGCTGCGCCGCCGGGTGGTGCTGGCGCCGTCGCTGATCGCCCTGGCGGTCGGCTTCTCCAGCGTGGTGGTCTTCGTCGTGGTTCCCCAGTTGGTGACGCTGCCCGTCGAGACGGGGTACGGCTTCGGCGGCACGACCGCCCAGGCCGGGCTGTACCTGCTGCCCACCGCGCTGGCCTTCCTTGTTGCCGGCCCGGCCGCCGGGGCGCTGGAGCGGGTCCTGCCGCCCCGGGCCGTGATCATCGCCGGCGCACTCGTGATGGCGCTGTCCGTCGCCGCGCTGGCCCTGTGGCACCGCGAGCCGTGGCAGCTCATGGCCATCAGCGCCGTCATGGGAGTCGGCTACGGCCTCGCGTTCACCGCCATGACCAGCCTGATCGTCCGGGCGGTCGCCCCGGGCGAGACCGGGGTGTCCACCGGCATCAGCACCCTGGCCAGGACGCTGGGAGAGACGCTGGGCAGCCAGGCCGGGCTGTCGATCCTGGCCGCCCGCCTCGACCCCGGGACCGGCGTGCCCGCCGAGGCGGGCTTCGGCCTGGCCTTCGTGCTCGGGGCCGGTGCGGCGGCGCTCGCTCTGGCCGGGGCGTTCGCCGTGCCCGGCCTGCCTGGAGGTCGCCCTCATCGCCGAGCACGGCGAGGCGGCCGCCCGCGCGGCCAGAGCCGGAACGCACCGATAGGCCACGGGACCACAGGCCGTCTGTGATCCCGTGTGTCAATAGCGAAGCCACCTGTTGCCCTGACGGCCGCGTGAGCCTGACCAGGAATGACGGGGAACACCCTGCCGGCCGCGAAGGGCCTGGCCAGCGACGACTTCGGCACCGGGGCACCGCTGTTGAACTGGGGAAGCGCTTATTGACACGGACAGCGCTCGAACACGACCCGGCTTCCTCACATCATCGGGCCGGGGGACGCAGGGCACGCGGTTGGCGAGCCGCCATCCCCGCCAAGCGCGTCCGGACGGGGGCTGAAGGTCGCCGCGGCCGCGCCCGCCCAGCGGCCGGAGCGTTTCGTAAAGGCCGTTGCCGGAGTCCGGTGGCTTGCGCTGGCATATGAAACGGCCGACGCCCAGATCGGTCTCGGCTCTGAGGGCTGCTCACCGCGCGACCACACATGAAACGGACCCAGGGACATTCGAAGGGACTCGCACCCGGCCACCATGGCGTGGCTCGGCACGAACGATCAGACTGGGAGAGCATGAGCACCGCCACGGGCCCCCAGCGCTTGTTCATGATCTAGCTAGCGCGCGGCAGTATCAGCCGGTCATGGGTCTCGGCCTGTACGCCCACCCCCACCTTCGAGATGGAGGATCCCCAAGGTGGCCACGTTGTATGAAGCGTCCCTCTATGCCGACGGCCGCTGGCAACATACGGCAGCTGAAGAGGAGCTCGACCAAGCCTGTGAGGCTCACCACGGCGACATAGGGGAATCTGCAGTTCAAGAAGTGGCTCACCATCGGCGAGTTCGACGACGCAGGCCCGCCGCCAATCTCTGTCACCGTCTACTGCCGCCACGCGACCGCACCCCACTTCTACCTGGACCTGGAAGGCTGCTGGACTGAGACGCTGCACGCGTTCGCCGAAGCACTGCCCGATGCCATGGATCTTCTCCCCCGTTGGGCTCCTATCGCCCAGGCCGCCTCCCTGACCGAACTGATCCGAGATCTGCGTGTCGGCAAGGTCAAAGGCCCAGACGATCTCCTGCAGCGGATCAAGCCGCCCCTCGACCGCTGACTTGCAGCTCTCTTCATGAGGTCCGGAACCATCAGACCGTCGCGACCCCATGCTGAGGTGTCTGACGGCAGGCGCGGTAGCCGTCAGACACCGGCACATCGGGTCTCTACCTGGGAAGGGGGACGGGCCAGGAGGAGCACGTTCTGGCGTCAGACGGGGCGCGGCCAGGAGGTCACGGAGGGCCAGGTGGCGACCGGGGGCGGGCTGGACATGTCCCCGGTCTTCCCGGATCGCCCCAGGATGTCAGGCCATCGCTTCCAATTCGGCCTCCAGTTGCACCGCGAGCCGGGTCCGCTCGCCTTCGTTCAGGACGCCGTCGCGCACGCGGCGCCGCGCCCATTTCGTCCAGCGCTGGCGCACCTCGACCGGCGCCATGTCGGCGGCCTCCGCCATGGCGGCCAGGCTCGCGCCAGCACCGGCGGCGGCGTGTACGGCGGCGCCGAACTCCCGGTTGCCGGCCCGGCCCAGCGCGGCCAGCAGCACCACGTCGCTCAGCGCGTCATCACCCAGGCGGGAGGCGGCCAGCTCACCGGCGTGCAGGTGCTCGACGTCGTCGGCGGCCGCCAGCCGCAGCACCCCGTCGTTCACGCCGGTGCTGGTGACGGGGCCGGTGATGGTGGCCAGGAAGGTGGCCAGCGCGTCCTGCAAGTCGGCGGCCGTGACGGCCAGCTGCCGGCGCTCGCCGTCGGCCAGATCGGCCTCGCCGAGTTGCGCGGTCAGCCGCCGTAGCTGGCTGGCGCAGCGAGTGCTGACGTCGAAGGCGGCGTCGACCAGGTCGCCGACCGCCGCATCCGCGTCGGCCACGGCGGTGTCGGGGTGATGCACGGTGGTCACAACCGTGAACGCTACGCCCGGCGCGGACTCCCCGCGGGGTGTTGGCGAGTCGGCGTGTCGCCGTACGGCAGCCACTCAAAGGGGTCGGCGCCGTGTCACTAGCGCTGCCGTACGCAGATCGGGCACGGACGTAGCGCTGACCTGCGGCGGAGGATGACACTGCGGCGCCGCCCGAGCCGTCGCCGGTGCCGAGTTCGCCATCGAAAGAAACGGGCTGACCTGCGATAGCGCTTATTGACGCGCAGGGGCCGTCCTCTTTGAGGATGACAGGTGCCGCTCACGCCCTACGCGGGGTCCTCGGGCAGCCAGTCCAAGCCGGGTAGCGGCAACGGGTCATCGGCGAGCAGGTCGGCCACGATCTCCACGGCGATCAGCTTTGGCTGCCTGTGGGCGTTGCCGTCAAGGCCCCTCTCACGTTTCGCCGTGGCCGTCGGGCTCGGCGCCGCGCCCGCCTCAGCGGCCGGAGCGTTTCGCAAGGCCGTTGCAGGAGTCCGGTGGCTTGCGCCGGCATATGAAACGGCCGACGCCCAGGTCGGCCTCGGCTCTGGCGGCTGTTCACAGTGCGACCACTCATGCAACACGCCCCCGGGCCGCCGGAACCCTGGCCGCGTTCTCATTTGTCCCGTCTCAAGCACCTTCTCTACGTGCTCACGGTTCAGGACAGGCCACCGTCCACGGCGATGCGCTGGCCGGTTACCCACCTTGCCGCATCGGACGCCAGAAAGGCGACGACGTCAGCGATGTCGTCCGGCTCCCCTACACGACCGAGCGGCGTCTGAGCTATGAGCGCTTCGACCTGATCCGGCGTCGCCGCGAAACCATCGGTGTCAGTCGGACCCGGCAGCACGCTGTTGACGGTGATGCCCCGTGGCCCGAGTTCGCGGGAGAAGGTGCGGACGAGGTGTTCGCCAGCCGCCTTGCTCGCTGCGTACAGAGCCTCACCGGGTGGGTTGAGGCGGGTGACAACTGAGGAGATGACCACGATGCGCCCGCCATCGCGCATTCGCCGCCCCGCTTCGCGCAGCGCGACGAAGGTGGCATGCGTATTCGGCGCGAAGACCCGCTGGTAGTCATCATCGGCGGCCTCGCTCAGCGGGCCGCGCGCGAACCCGCCGACGTTGTGCACCATCACGTCCAGCCTGCCGTACCGCTCGTCGGCCACATCGAACAGTGCCTGGAGCCGTTCCGGATCGGTCGCATCCGCCCGGACCATCGTGGCGTGCCCACCCTTTGCCTCGATCTCGGCAACGACCCGCCCTGCGGCCCTGCCGTCGTCTCGGTAACCCCCGACCACAGCCGTGCCGTCCGCGGCCAGCCGTAGCGCGACCGCCCGCCCGATCCCACGCGAGCTCCCAGTGACCACTGCCACACGCTTGACCACGATACTTCTCCTCACTAGTACATGCTCTTAACAGTTGAGGTAACGTACTAATAGTAGACTCTCGATCATGAGACTCGCACCTGAGGAACTCAGCCCCACCGAGGCGCTGCTCGAGCTGTGCTGCGTGGTCGAGGGAGTCCGGGCGAGGATCAGCCGCGCATTCGGCCTCACCCCCCAACAGGCCCAGCTCCTCACCGCGCTGGCCACCGGGCCGTTGTCCCACGGCGAGCTGGCCACTCGGATGCACTGTGACAAGGCCAATGTCACCGGCCTCGTCGACCGCCTGGAACGTCGCGAGCTCATTCGCCGCCGCCCCGATCCCAGCGACCGCCGCGTATCCCTGGTATCCCTCACCCACTGCGGGACGGAACTGGTCGAACGCTTCAAACAAGCCGTCGGTACGGCGATCGCCGTACCACTAACGTCGTTGACCCCCGCCGACCTCCACCACCTAGCCACCCTCGCCCAATCCACAGCCCAAACCCTGCGCCAGAGCTAGATGGTGTGTAGCCGGTCGGTGAACTACTGTCGCCCCGGCCCGTCTATGTCCGCGTCGGCGGCCGCCCGCTCCCACGCAGGATGAGAGGTGATCGCCGGTTCATCGCTGGCCGTGATGTTCCGCGGTTTGTGCACGTTGTCTCGTCTCACCGCGGGTGTGGCCCCCATGCGTGCTCTCGCGCGCGCGAGACGTGAGACATCGCGACACTGAGACGATCACCGGCCGTGACCAACGGCGGTGACGGCGCCAGCCCGGCGAACGTCACGACCTCCTGCGCAGGAGCTCCCTCAGGTGGGCGTGGCACCCACCCTGGCGTACCAGGAGGAGGTGTCCAACAGGGTCCGGCCCTGTTCCTCGCGGCGCCAGCCGGGCACCTGGCGGCCGGTCAGCCTGGTGACGGCGGCCGCCCGCTGGGCTTCAGTGGTGTCGCGGGCAGCGATCGTGCCGTGCCGCCCGTAACCGGGCACCCCGAGGGAGCTGTGCGGGCTCCGCCAGCCGTCCTCACGCAGCAGCTTCACGCGGGCATCGTCCCAGTCGCGGCCGAACGGCAAAGGGCTTCCGCCACAGGACCTGCGCGCCCACTGTCTTTCCATCTGCACGGCGTTGACACGCCACCACACCGGCGAGGACCAGGGAGCGGTCCCGGCGATCGCCGAGGAGTTCCCTGAGCTGCGCAAGGTGCTCTCCGACCTGCGCACTGACCATAACCAGCTGGACTGGCCTCGACGCTACGTCCTTGATCGCCTCGTGCTTCGGCGCGTGGTTCTCGCGGGACTCGCCCAGCAGCCGCAACGCGCGCTGGGCGAACCTCGGGCGGGAACTGACGTGGCATCGCTCCATCCTCCAGGAGAAGTCGGAACTCAATCCAGGACGGTTCACATGCACCGCCCCGTGAGGTGGTACGCGGACACAGGGTGCGGCGAGCGAATCCCGCGGTGTCGCCTGCGGTCAGCCGCGCCGGTGCCGAGGCAGCAGCATGCTGGCCACCGCGATGGCCAGGCCGAGCCCGGCCGCCATGAGGAAGACCAGGCCATACCCGGCGGCGAGGGCGTCGGCCGGGGAACTCCCGCCGGCCTCCGACGCGGCTCTGGCGCCGGCGGCCGTCGCGAGCACCGCCAGGCCGATCGACCCGCCCACCTGGCTGGCGGTTTGGGCCAAGCCGCCGATGATCCCCGCGTCGCCCTCAGGAACGTCGGCGGTCGCCGCGGCCATGAGAGTGGGGAAGGTCAGCCCGATGCCGACCGCGATGAGCAGCGTAGGCCCGAGCACGCTGGTGGCATAGCCGCTGCCGGCGTGAGCCAGGGAGAGCCAGCCGAAACCGCCCACGAAACAAGCACTGCCCGACAGCAACAGAGGCCGCACGCCGGTGCGCGGCAGCAGGGCGGCGGCCCACCGCGCGACCAGCATGAACATCACCGCCGCGGGTGTCTGCCCGAGCCCGGCTTGCAGCGCGCTGTAGCCGAGGACGTTCTGCAGGAAGAGCGAGGTGAAGTACCACATCGCGATGGCGATTCCGCCGAACAGCAGCAGCATGCCGCTGCCGACCGCCACCCCGCGGATCTTGAACAGCCGCAGTGGCACCATCGGCTGGGCGGCGAAGCGTGCCTCTACCACGATGAAGACGACGAGTAGGAGCAGGCCCGCCACGATCGGCCCGATGACCAGCCTGGACGACCAGCCGTGATCGGCGCTCTGCATGACCCCGTAGATCAGCGCGGCCAGCCCCGCCGTCCCGGTGAGGGCGCCCGTTAGGTCGAGCGATCCTCGCCGGCTGCCTCGCGTGCCGGCCAGCGACATCGTCGCCGCGACGATCAGCATCCCGCCGATGGGCGCGTTGATGAGGAAGACCCACCGCCATGACAGGCCGGTGGTGATGGCGCCGCCCGCGATCGCGCCGGCGAGCCCGCCCACACCGCCTGCGGCGGACCAGGCACCGAACGCCTTGGCGCGCGCGCCCGGCTCGGTGAAGGAGGTGTTGATCACGGCCAGTGTCGCCGGGGCCATCAGGGCGGCTCCGATGCCCTGCGCGAGGCGGGCGGCCACCAGGACCTCCGGAGCGGTTGCCAGGCCGCCGGCCAGGCTTGCGAGGGAGAACAGGCAGATCCCGGCGACCAGCATCCGGCGCGGACCGTACAGGTCGGCGGCACGGCCACCCAGCAGCATCAATCCGGCGAAGGTGAGCAGGTAGCCGTTCACCACCCAGGCCAGGCCGGTGGGTGTGAAGCCGAGGTCCTCGCGCACCGAGGGCAGGGCCACGTTCACGATGGACGAATCCAGGATCACCATGAACTGGCAGGCGCACGCCAGCGCCAGAACCAGCCAGGCGGGCCCGGTGCGCGGTCCGGCCCGCTGCGTCTCGATGTTGATTGTCTTTGACTTCCTCCCCGGCCAACCCGCCGCTCACGCGGGCCGGGAGGCCGTAGCGGCCAGGGCTTCGCGGGCGTTTCCGCCGTGCGCGCCGGCATCGCTGACGCGCCCGCTGCCCAGCAGCCGGATCGTGATCTGGGCCAGCCGCTGCCCCTGGTACCTGGCCGCTGCCAGCACCGCGGTGTCCGGGCCGTCGCCGGTCGGGCCGGTCACATGCGAGGTGCCATAAGGGTTGCCCCCGGCGGCGTACACGACCGGATCGGTGAACCCGGGCGGCACGATCAGGGCTCCCCAGTGGTAGAAGACGTTGCCCAGCGACAAGATCGTGGCCTCGCTGCCGCCGTGCCGGTTGAACGCCGAGGTGAAGGCCGTGACCGGCTTGTCGGCCAGTCCGCCTTCGTGCCACAAGCCGCCGGCCTGGTCGATGAACTGCTTGAGCTGCGCGGCAGGAGCGCCGAACCGCGTCGGCGTCCCGAACGCGAACGCATCGGCCCACGCCAGGTCATCGATCGAGGCCTCGGGGATCGACCCGGCGGCGTCGGCGTGCCGCCGCCACAGCGGGTTCTCATCGATCGCGCTGGCGGGCGCCAGTTCGGCGACCCGCCGCAGCCGCACCTCGGCCCCGGCCGAGGCGGCGCCCTCGGCGACGGCCTGCGCGAGCGCGTGCACGCTGCCTGTCGCGCTGTAGTAGATGACGGAGACCTTCACGGTCATGCCCGGCTCCTCAACGTCGAATAGGATTGATTATGCGCATAATAGTTATGCGCATAACTAATCCGTCAAGGGGAGCCCATGGACTTCGAGCACGCCGACGCCCTCAACCAAGCCATCCGCCTGTTGAGCCTGCGCCACCGGGCCAGGGCCGCATCACTGCTGGCCCCGCTCGGCCTGCACACCGGCCAGGAGGCGCTCCTGCTCGAACTCACCCGATCCGGTCCGATGATCGGCGCCCAGCTCAGCGATGCGCTTGGCATCGAACCGCCCAGCGTCACCCTCATGACCCGCAAACTCGAAGCCGGCGGCCACATCCGCCGCACCCCCGCCCCCTCCGACAAGCGCGCCAGCATCGTCGAACTCACCGACAGCGGCAAAGCTCTGGCCGAGCAGGTCAAGCAGCTGTGGTGCGCTCTGGCGGAGGAGACCGTGGCCGGCCTGCCCGCTGAAACGGTGGCCGGACTACCCGGCATCCTCAACACCTTGACCGACAACGTGGACACCAGGCGCCCCACCACCCACACGACCGCCGGCACGGTCTAGTCGCGCAATCGCGACCGGCCGGGCACGTCGATCGAGGCATGGCGTTGACCGGTGACTACGAACCGAGCGCGTCGGGATGGGTCCGCGAGCACGTCGAGCAGATCGTGCGCACCGGCACGACCGACGGCGTCACGATCAGTGGACTGCCCACCGTGCTGATGACCTACCGGGGTGCCAAAACCGGGAAGGTTCGCAAGACGCCGCTGATGCGTGTCGAGCACGCGGGGCGCTACGCGGCTGTCGCCTCCACGGGGGGCGAGCCGACCAACCCGCAGTGGTACGCCAGCCTGGTCGCCGAGCCGGTCATCGAGCTTCAGGACGGCGAGGTGGTCCGGGAGTACCGGGCGCGTGAGGTGTTCGGGGAAGAGAAGGCCCTCTGGTGGAGCCGGGCGGTGGACGCGTACCCGGACTACGCCGGCTACCAGCGCAAGACCGACCGCCAGATCCCGGTCTTCGTACTCGAACCGGTCCGCGGAGGCACACCAGCCGGTGACGGCACCGAGCGCTAGCGTTGCGAGCGTCGGCCGCATCCGCTTTGCCGGTGATCCGGTAGTGGCCGAACACGGTCCACTCGATGTCGTCGGTCAGGCACGAGAGGATCTGCTCGTGGTCGGAGGCGTTGAACCCGGCGATGTACCGCTCGACGACGCGCTTGTTCTCGGACATGGTCTCTCCTCGTGGTTCCCGGTCGTTCACGGAGGGGTCGGCGCCGGTCGGGGGTTCTCGACGTGCCCGCGCATCTTTCCGGTGAAAAGGGTCCGGGGGAGAAGCGCGGCGAGGGCGGCGGCCAGGAGGGGCAGGCCGGCGGCGACGGCCACGATCGCCGGCCAGGGTCTCGAACGCGACCCGCGCCGGGTCGTTCCACGAGGTGGACACGGACAACGGCCACACCAGCGACATCCCGGCGAGACCTCCGGCGAGCGCGCCGGTAACCGACGCCAGCGCCGCGCTCAGACCCGCGCGGAGGGCGCGGAACCACCGGAAGGCCGAGTCCTGCCGCAGGACCCGGGCGTGCCGCGCGTCCGCGGCCCTGCCGGAGCGGGCCCTCAGCGCGCAGACGAGGGCGGCGAGGAGCAACGCCCCGATGACCGGCGGCCAACCGGCCGGGGCCTGGAAGCCCCGCTCGACGTAGACCTCCGCGACCGCGTCGTCCAGCAGGTCGTCGAGGCGCTCGCGCTCCTGTTCCGTGACCCGGCGGACGGCGGGGTCGACGATCAGCGACTGCGGCTGGAGCCGGAAGCCGAGGTCCCGGACGATCTTCGAAGGGATGAAGATCGTCTGCGTGTTCGGGTCGGTGGTCCTGGCCGTGACCGCGGGGACGGTCTTGCCGGCGGACGGTTCGTCGGCGTCGCCGATCGTGTAGGACAGCAGCACCGAGTCCACCGGCACGCCGGCCGACGTGATCACCACGGCGGTGTTCTCGTCATAAGGCGTCGACTGATCACCCGTGAGATACCGCAGCAGCCTCGCGTCACCGACGATCTGCGGCCAGTGGTAACCCGTGTCTGGAATGCGGACGTCCGCGGCGTCCGCCGAGAAGTTCCAGAGCGTCTCCGGAGGGTGCACGATCTCGGCGATCGGCACCCCGGGCAACTCCCGCTGGACGGCTGCCCGAACGGCGCCCGCTTCGGTCTCCGACAAAGGCGGCCTGAACTCGGCGGCCGACCGGATCACGAGAGCGCCGGGGCGGGCCAGGGGGGCGTACGCGGCCCGGTCCTGCGTCGCCTCCCCGGCTGCCACGACCGTCAGCGCGACGCCGCAGGCCGTCGCCATCATCGCCAGCGTGATCGCGGGGGCCGAGCGGCCCCGGTGATGGGCCAGGTCGCGCACCGCCAGGCGGAAGGGCGGCGGCAGCCGTTCCCCATGGGGGCGGGAGAGCTGGAGCAGCCACGAGGGCAGCGGGCCGAGACCGGCGACGACCAGGCCCGCGCCCGCGAGGGTGAGCAGCAGCAGACCGAGGGACTCGATGGCGCCGCGACGCCCGTCGCCATGCGCCAGCCACGCGCCGAGCACCATCAACGCGGCCCCGGCCACCGACACGGACAGTCCCGCGACGACGAACCCCCACCTCATGGCCCCGTGGCGGCCGTCCGGAGCGGAGAGCGCGGCGGCGGACGCGGCGCAGGCCGCGGGGACCCCTGCGATCAGCACGAAGGTCAGGCCGACCAGCACGTTCGCCGCAAGATCGACAGACATGGCGAAAGGGTAGTGCCTCGGGCGTCCACCGTTACGATCTCCGGTGAAGCCACTCGGACACCCCCTGGAGTCAGGCATGTCACCCATCTCCCGGTTCGCCGCAATCTCTGCCGCCGTGCTCGGTCTGCTGTTCATCGCTCTGGAGACTTTCCGGCGTGGCCTCGCCGCCCTGGGGACGACGCCGGTCACCGTCCTGGAGGACTATGTCGCGGGCCTGCTGCTCATCGTCGCCGCGGCGGCGCTGTTCCGGTCCGCCCGCATGGGGTGGCCGTTGATGCTGGCGGCCGGCGCGTACGCCACCGGCATGATGACCTCCAGCCTGTGGGGACAGGTGGAGGCGCAGCTCAAGGGCGAGACGTGGGAGTCGCAGCAGGTCACGGTGATCGCCGTCAAGGCGTTCCTGTGGCTGCTGCCGCTGGTGCTGAGCCTGCTGTCGCTGCGGGAGCTGCGCGCTCCGGTCAGGTGAGGCGGGCCAGCCAGCGTCCGGCGACCGTCCAGCAGCGAGCGGAGGGGAAGCCCGCGCTCGCGGCCACCCGGGCGACGTCGGCGGCCGAGACCGTGGCCCAGGCGAACCATTCGCCGGTCAGCTCGCCGCGGCGCAGCCGTACCCGGTCGACGCGGCTCGGCTCCCGGGGCGGGGCGAGGTCGGCGAGGACCGCGCCGCCCGGCCGGACGAGCTCGCGGATGCGGCGCAGCAGGGCCTGGGGGTGGCCGCCGATGCCGATGTTGCCGTCGGCCAGCAGCGCGGTGGACCAGCGGCCGGTGCCGGGCAGGTCGTCGAAGACGTCGCGCAGCAGGGCGCGACCGCCCGCGCTGCGGGTCAGGCCGACGGCGCTCGGCGTGATGTCGATGCCGAGCGCGTAGCCGCCGCGCCTGGTCAGGGCCGCGGTCAGACGTCCCGGGCCGGAGCCGATGTCCAGGGTGGGGCCGCGGCACTGGCCGAGCAGCGCCTCGTCGGCGGCGTCCAGGCGGAACCACGGGCCGCTGTCGAGCGGGCGGGTCGTGCCGTCGAGGTGCTCGATGAGCGCGGGCGCGCCGGTGAGCGCCTCGGCGTACAGCTCTCCGATCATCGGCCCATCTCCCGCAGAAGCCCGGCGAAACGGGTGCGCGGCGCGTGGGCGGCGACGTGCGCGGCGTCGGCGGCGGTGTCGACGTCGGTGAGCTCCGGCAGATGATGTACGGCCAGGCCCGCCCGCTCCAGCCGGTCGAGCTGACGCTTGCCGGTCTCCGGATGGGACATGGGCACGCCCAGCAGCAGCGCGGGATCGGGCACGCGCAGGCCGAGCAGCCAGAAGCCGCCGTCGGCCGCCGGTCCGAAGACGGCGTCGTGGCAGGTCAGCGCCTCGCCCGCGGCGGCCAGCAGTTCCGGCGTGACCTGCGGCGTGTCCATGCCGATGAGCACGACCGGGTCGGGCCGCAGCCGGTGGGCGTCGGCGAAGGCCGCGGCCAGGCGTTCGTCGAGGCCGTCGCCGCGCTGCGCGATGATCGCGTACCCGGCGGGCAGCCAGCCGCCCGGCAGCCCGTCCAGCGCCAGCAGCCGCTGCGTGGCGGGGGCGGCGGCGACCGCGCGCAGGCTGTCGGCCAGCGCCGCCTCCGCCAGCGCCGCGGCCTGCCCGGGGCTGAACGGCGGCGTGAGCCTGGTCTTGACCCGGCCGGGCACGGGCTCCTTGGCGAGGACCACGATCTGGGCGCGTGGCTCCGCGGTACGGCTAAGCAGAACGATCAGTCCTTACGAGGAGGCGGCGGGCCGGCGCGACCAGCACGAGCGCAGCCAGCACGAGGGCGAGGTTGAGCGGGTAGTCCAGCGGCAGGATCGACGGGTTGTCGGGCCTGCGCCCGAGGGCGAGCACGGTCGGCAGCGTGGCCGCGGTCAGCAGGGCGGCCACGATGACGCTCGCCCGCCGGGCGGGCGGCCACCGGCCGACGACCGTTCCGGCCAGCAGCGCCGCGGGCATGAGCAGCGCGTCGTGCGCGAAGAGGATGGCGCCGAAGCACACGGCCCAGCCGATGACGATGCCGTCGCGGGTGAGCCCGGTGAGGCCGACGCCGATCAGCGCGACCCCCACCCCATAAGCCAGATATTTCATGACACGCGCACCTCGCTCACCCACTTCGTCTGCTGGACACCGGGACGGTTCGGCGCGATCAGGCGCACCGGGTAGCCGTGGTCGGGGTCGAGCGTGCGCGCGTTGAGCTTCAGGGCCAGCAGCGTCAGCGGGTCGTTCCAGTGCGGCGGGCGGACCTCGCTGCTGCGGTAGTAGCCCGCGCGCTCCAGCGACTCGACGGTGACGAGGGCGCCGGGTGCGGCCCCGGCGGCGGCCAGCAGGTCGCGCAGCCGTACGCCGGTCCACTCGCACTCGACGCTCCAGCCCTCCACGCACGCGATCGGCAGCCGGACGGTGTGCTGCGGCAGCCGCAGGAGGTCCGCGTAGCCGAGGAACAAAGGGGTGCGGACCGCCCCGGTGACGGTCAGCCGGTAGCCGCTCACGCGCTCGACGCCGGCCGCCGCGGCCGAGCGGTTGACCGGCACGCCCTGGGGTCCGGCGCGCGGGTCGCGGGGGGCCAGCACGGCCAGCCGTTCCAGCGGCGTGAGCGTCTCACCCGCGGTGACCAGGGCGGTCAGCCCGCAGGCGGCGGCCACCGTCCAGAGGAACCTGCGCCGGTCCTGGCTCTCCACCCGGGTCCAGGCGCCCTTGCGGATCTTCGCCCACTCGGTGGCCACGTGGATGACCAGCGCGCCGTAGACCAGGTAGGCGGTCCAGTAGTGCGCCTGAAGGAAGCCGAACGGCCACGGGTAGACGTAGGCGATGTTCAGCAGGCCGGTGACGAGCTGGAACAGCGCGCCGCCCACCAGGACCAGGACGAACAGCCGCTCGATGCCGTGCCCGGCCGAGCGCAGCGGCGGCCACTGCCACAGCTTCGGGTAGACCGCCCACAGCTTGGCCAGCAGCAGCGGCACCGTGGCGATGCCGCCGACGACGTGCAGCCCCTGGGTGACCCGGTAGAGGTTGACCGGGCGCGAGGGCCACAGCAGCCAGGCGGGCGGATGCTGCAGGAAGTGGCTGAACAGGCCGGTGGCGAAGGCCACGGTGAAGCTCACCCCGAGCCAGAGGCCGAGCTTGGCGGCCACCTGTTCCGAGCGCAGGGCACTGGTGAAGCGCGCGATCATCGCGCCACCTCCAGGTCACGGGATCGGCGGGCGGCGAGCACGGCCAGGGCGGCCGCGCCGTAGAAGAGCGTGGCGGGGACGGGGCCGGCCGCCGGGCCCAGGACGTAGGCGACGGCTCCGGCCAGGGCCACGCCCAGCCACTCCCACCGGCCGGCCATGGCGGCGAGCGCGACCACGAGCAGCGCGTACCAGGAGTAGCCGGGCGTGAACAACAGCAGCATCGAGCCGGTGACCAGCAGCGCGCCGTCGAACGGGCGGCCGGCGTCGCCGTACCGCAGGACGAGCAGGGCGAGGAGGACGAGCAGCGCGATCGCTGCGTACGGCGCCCAGCCGTCGGGCAGCACCAGCCGCAGGAGCAGGTAGCGGTTCCCGCCCCCGGCGGCGTCGTAGCGTTCCTCGGCGAGGTAGCCGGGCAGGTAGCCGGCGACCGAGCCCGCCGAGACCAGCACGTACGGCAGGTAGGCCAGGGCCACTACCAGCGCCGCGGGCAGCGCGACCGCCACGATCCGCCGCCAGGAGGGCCGTGCCAGCACGCCGGGCAGCACCGCCAGCGGCAGCAGCTTGGCGGCGATCGCCGCGCCGAGCAGCGCCCCGCGTGCCGGGCCCGCGGAGCTCGTGGACAGGGCGAGCACGACGAGCAGCACGGCCAGCATGTCCACGTGCGCGTTGTTGACCGCCTCGATCGGCACCGCCGGGCACCACGCCCAGCAGGCCGCCGCGCGCGGGTCGCGGCGGGCCAGCGGTAGCAGGACGGCCACTGCCATCACCCAGCCGCCGACCTGCAGCGCCTTGTGCCGGACGCCGTCCGGGGACAGCCAGTGGACCAGCAGGAAGTACCCCTGGGCGAGCGGCGGGTAGATGGTCGGCACCGT
Source organism: Nonomuraea sp. NPDC050790 (assembly GCF_044456745.1). Taxonomy (NCBI): domain Bacteria; kingdom Bacillati; phylum Actinomycetota; class Actinomycetes; order Streptosporangiales; family Streptosporangiaceae; genus Nonomuraea; species Nonomuraea sp. NPDC050790. Next base: position 1,189,512 of record NZ_JBITGF010000001.1, read on the forward strand.
GGGCCTGTTGACGCGCGTGCACCCGCCGTCCGGCAGCGGTGACAGACCGGCCGCCCCGCACGTGGCGGGGAACAGCCACGCGTCGCGCAGCGGAGCGAGCGCCCGGTCGGCGGGCGGATGGTCGTAGGGCGCGATGCCCGCCGCCTGCACCCGGCCGTCCCAGGCGTAGCGGAAGGAGTCGGTGCTGCTGCTCGGCGGCGCCGACAGCCCGGTCGCCGCCAGCACGATCCCGCCCGCGACCACCAGCACGCCGAGCCGGCGCTCGGGCAGCCGCCTGGCCGCCCACAACGCGACGGCGAACAGCGCCCAGGCGGCCAGGTACCAGCCCAGGCGCGGCGGCCCGGCCACCGTCACGACCAGCACGGCGGCCAGGAGCACGAGCACCGCTCCGACCCTCATGGACGAAGCCTTTCACCGATGCTGCGCTCCGTTACCGCCCGCTCACCCGACGTTCGCGGGCCGTAAGAGTTCTTACGAAGCGCGAACGTCGCTTCAGTACGGCCGGCCCCCTGACTAGCGTCGATGACGTGAAGGTCATGGTCACCGGCTCGGCCGGGTTCATCGGGAGCCACGTCGCCGAGGCGCTGGAGGCGGACGGGCACGAGGTCGCCGGCCTGGATCTGGCGCGGGGCGACGACGTGCGCGACGACGCCGCGCTGGACCGCCTGCTGCCCGGAGTCGAGGCCGTCGTCCACCAGGCGGCCAAGGTCGGGCTCGGCGTGGACGTGGGCGATCTGCCCGGCTACGCCTCGGTCAACGTGTACGGCACCGCCGTCCTGCTGGCCGCGATGGCCAGGCACCGGGTGACCCGGCTGGTCCTGGCCTCCTCGATGGTCGTCTACGGCGAAGGCGCCTACGCCTGCCGCGAGCACGGCCCGGTCCGCCCCGGCCCGCGCGCCGTCCCCGACCTCGACCGGGGGCGCTTCGACCCGGTCTGCCCGCGCTGCGGCGCAGCCGTCCAGCACGCGGTCATCGCCGAGGACGCCCCGCCCGACCCCCGCAACGCCTACGCCACGAGCAAGCTCGCCCAGGAGCACCTGGCCGCCAACTGGGCCCGGGAGACCGGCGGCACCGTCGTGGCCCTGCGCTACCACAACGTCTACGGCCCCCGTATGCCCCGTGACACCCCCTACGCGGGCGTGGCCGCGATCTTCCGCTCGGAGCTCGAGGCGGGCAGGGCGCCGCGGGTCTTCGAGGACGGTGGCCAGCTCCGCGACTTCGTCCACGTGCGCGACGTGGCGCGGGCCAACCTCGCGGCCCTGCGCACGCCCCCGCTCCCGGGCACCCTGGCCGCCTACAACATCGCCAGCGGCGCCCCGCACACCGTCGGCCAGATGGCCGACGCGCTGTCCGGCGCCCGCGGCGGCCCGCCGCCGGCGATCACCGGCGGCTACCGGCTGGGCGACGTGCGCCACATCGTCGCCTCGCCCGCCAAGGCCGAGGCCGCGCTGGGCTTCCGCGCCGAGATCGGCTTCGAGGCCGGGATGAAGGAGTTCGCCTGGTCATGACCGTCGACGTGATCCTGCCCTGCCTCGACGAGGAGGCGGCGCTCGGCTGGGTGCTGGGGCGCATGCCGGACGGCTACCGTCCCATCGTCGTGGACAACGGCTCCACCGACCGCACCGCCCAGGTCGCCCGCGACCTCGGCGCGGAGGTGGTGAGCGAGCCCCGGCGCGGGTTCGGCGCCGCCTGCCACGCGGGGCTGCTCGCCGCCCGCGCCGACCTCGTCTGCTTCATGGACGCCGACGCCTCCCTCGACCCACGCCGGCTACCCGAGGTCGCCGCGCCGGTCGCCGAGGGACGGGCCGGCCTCGTCCTCGGGGCCAGGCGCCCTCGGGCCGCCGGGGCCTGGCCCTGGCACGCCCGGCTGGGCAACGCCGTGCTGGCCAGGGAACTGCGCCGCCGTACCGGGGCGGAGTTGTCGGACCTGGGGCCGATGCGGGCCGCGCGGCGGGTTCCCCTCGTGGACCTCGGGCTGGCCGACCGGCGCTTCGGCTATCCGCTGGAGATGGTCCTGCGGGCGGCGGCGGCCGGATGGCGGATCGCCGAGGTGGAGGTCGGCTACCTGCCGCGGGTCGGCCGCTCGAAGGTGACCGGCACGGTCCGCGGCACGATGCGCGCGATCTCCGACATGCGCCGCGTCATGGCCGCCCACCGCCCCTAGAGGTAGCGCAGCCACAGATAGGGCGTGACCAGGGCGATGGTGACCAGGGTGACGACCAGCCCGTACTTGGTGAACTGCCAGAAGCTGATCGGGGTGCCGTTGCGGGCGGCGATGCCGACGATCACGACGTTGGCCGCGGCGCCGACGGCCGTGGCGTTGCCGCCCAGGTCGGCGCCGAAGGCCAGCGCCCACCACAGCACCTGCGCCGTCTCGCCGCCGCCGTTGGCCTGGACCAGTCCCTCGACGATCGGGCTCATCGTGGCCACGTACGGGATGTTGTCCACGATCGCCGACAGCCCCGCCGAGGCCCACAGCAGCGTCATCGTCGTCAGCCCGAGCTGGCCCCGCGTGGCGTCGGCCGCGGCCTGGGAGATCTGCCCGATCACGCCGGTGTGCACGAGCGCGCCGACCATGACGAACAACCCGGCGAAGAACACCAGCGTCGGCCACTCCACCTCCGCGATGGCCTCCTCGGTGGTGACCTTGGTGGCCGCCACCAGGATGCCGGCGCCGAGCACCGCGACGACCGACGGCTCGTAGTGCAGCACCGGGTGCAGCACGAACGCCGCCATCACCAGTGCCAGCACCACGAGCGACTGCCACAGCAGGCGGCGGTCCTTGATGGCCTCCCGCTCGTTCAGCGTCATGATCGCGGCGGCCCGCTCCGGGTCGTAGCGGAAGTGCCGCCGGAACAGGAACTTGCACATGATCACGAAGGCGACCATCAGCAGGATCACCATCGGCGCCATGTGGACGAGGAAGTCGTTGAACGACAGCCCGGCCCGGCTGGCGATGATGATGTTCGGCGGATCGCCCACGAGCGTCGAGGCGCCGCCGATGTTGGAGGCCATCGCCTCGGCGATCAGGTACGGCACGACCGGCAGCGCCAGCCGTTCGCACACCAGGAAGGTCACCGGCGCGATCAGCAGCACCGTCGTGACGTTGTCCAGCAGCGCCGACGCCGACGCGGTGATCACCACCAGCAGCACCATCAGCCGGTACGGCCGGCCCTTGGCCCGCTTGGCCGCCCAGATCGCCAGGTACTCGAACACCCCGGTCTGCTTCAGCACCCCGACGATGATCATCATGCCGAGCAGCAGGAAGACGACGTTCCAGTCGATGCCCGTCGACTCGTCGAAGAACGCGGTGCCGGCGTCGGTGGCGTGGATCAGCAGCATGATCCCGGCCCCGCCCAGCGCCGCCGCGACCCGGTGCACCCTCTCGGTGGCGATCAGCGCGTACGCGCCGAGGAAGACGGCGACCGCCAGCCACGCGGTCACCGTCATGAAGCGAGCACCCGGTCGAGCAGCGCCTGCAGCGTGACCGCGCCGAGCAGCCGGTCGTCCTCGACGACCGCGACCAGCGGGCTGTGGGTCCTGGCCATGAGCGCCGCGAGTTCGAGGACGGTGGCGTCGGGGTCGGTGATGGGCAGTTCGCGTTCGGTCTTCGGCAGCGCCGCGCGGACCGTGCGGTCGGCCAGCGTCCGCAGGAACTCGTCGGCGTGGGCCTCGTCGATGACCCGCGCGAGCGCCGGATCGTCCTGGCAGTAGCCCGGCACGGCCAGCCGCAGCACCTGGGTGCCGGGCAGGATGCTGGCGGGCAGCCCGCGTTCGTCCACGACGATCAGCCCGGGCAGGTCCTGGTCGGCCAGCAGCCTGGCCGCCTCGATCACCGGGGTGTCCGGCGTGACGGTGGGAAAGTCGGCGAGCAGGTCACGCGCGCGCATCGGCGGGCCCCTTCCGGGTCGGCGAAGAAACCGCCGACCAGACTTCCCGGCACACCCGGGAACAACGTACCAACGACCGCCGCGCCTGTCATCGACGGTCAGCCGAGGGTGAAGCGGCCCCAGGCGACGAAGGCGGCCAGGGCCAGGTAGACCACGTTCCCGACGGACGGGAGGATCTCCCGCCGGCGCAGGTGGGTGATCATCGCGCCGATCATCAGCAGCACGACCCCGACCGCGGCGAGCGGCACCAGGATGGGCGCGATGCCGGTGACGGCGGGCAGGATCAGCCCGGCGGCCGCCAGGAGTTCGATGACCGCGACGGTCCTGAGGAAGCTCTGGCTGAAGCCGGCGGTCCACCCGGCGCCGCGTACCTTGGCCAGCTTCTCCTTGGGCACGACCAGCTTGCCGACGCCCGCGATGAGCAGGGCGGCGGTCAGCACTCCGGCGCTGATCCACAGGGCGAGGTTCATGACGGTGCTCCTTGCGCTAGATGCCGGTGGGCGGGGCATTCTTGGTGTACGCCTCGTTGTCGGCCCTCTAAGACAAAGGACCCCGGCGACCTGTGACACCGCGGAGGGGTTCGTGCCGGGAACGACCGAGGGGACCGGCGCGGGCTACCGGCCGCTGCTGTTCTCCATCGCCTACGGGATGACCGGTTCCGTGGGGGACGCCGAGGACCTCGTGCAGGAGGCGTTCCTCGGTCTGGCCAAGGCGCGCCACGCGGGCACCCCGATCACTGACGTGAAGGCGTACCTGACCACGGCGGTCACCCGCCGGGGGATCAACCACCTGGGCTCGGCGCGGGTGCGCAGGGAGAGGTCCGTGGGCGACCGGCTGCCCGAGCCCGTCGTGGTCCTGCCCGGGACGCCGGGACCGGCCGAGCACGCCGAACTGGCCGAGGCGCTGTCGATGGCCTTCCTCGTGCTGCTGGAGTCGCTGTCGCCGGTCGAGCGGGCGGTGTTCACGCTGCGCGAGGTCTTCGGGTACGGCTACGCCGACCTGTCCGGCATGATCGGCAAGAGCGAGGCCAACTGCCGTCAGATCTTCGCCCGCGCCCGGCAGCGCATCGCCGCGGAGGGGCCGCCGGGCGGCGCCTACTCCGTGGAACGCCGGGCCGAGGGCAGGGAGCTGGCCCGCAGGTTCTTCGCCGCCGCCGAGGGCGGCGACCTGGACGCGCTGCTCGGCCTGCTCGCGCCGGACGTGGTGCTCCACACCGACGGCGGCGGCCGGGCGAAGGCGCTGAGCGGGCCGGTGGAGGGGCGGACGCCCGTCGCGCGGCTGCTGCTCGGCGTCTGCCGCAGGGGCGCGGCGCTCGGCGTCACCCTGCGGTCGGCCCTGGTCAACGGCCGGCCGGGCGCCGTCATGTACGACGCGGACGGCGGCGTGCTCAGCGTGGTCGGGCTCGACCTCGACGACGGCGTGGTCCGGGCGGTCCGCGCGATGTCCGACCCGGCCAAGCTCGGCCATGTGGGTCAGGGCGTGGCGGTGGACGGGGTGTCGCCGTAGGACTCCAGCAGGCCCGACATGATCGCGGCGAACCGGTCGCGGTCCTTCGCGTTCAGTGAGCGCAGCAGGCGGGCCTGGTTGGCGAGGTGCTCGGGCAGCACCCGGTCGATGACCTCCAGGCCGAGCGGGGTCAGGCGGATCTTGACCGAGCGCCGGTCGGCGGTGTCGCGTACCCGGGTGACCAGGCCCTTGTCCCGCATCCTGTCCACGCGCAGGGTGATGGCGCCGGTGGTGACCAGGGAGACCTTGAGGAAGGTGCCTGCGGTCAGCTCGTACGGCTCGCCCGAGCGCCGCAGCGTGGACAGGACGTCGAACTCGCCGGGTTCGAGCCCGTGCTTGGCGAGCAGGTCCTTGATCTCCATGTCCCACATGCGGGAGATCCGCATGAGCCTGCCGACGACGCCGATGGGCGAGACGTCCAGGTCGGGACGTTCCCTGCGCCACTGCTCCAGCACCGCGTCCACCGCGTCGGCCATCTCGAACCTCCCAAATAGGTGAGCGCTCATCTACTTGACACTCACATAACCGCTCATTATCTTAGCGCTCATCTTATCAGTTATCGCTTTTCGTTCAGGGGTTGATCCACATGCCTTTCACCTCCGTCCGGGGTACCAAGGTGCACTACGAGGTCGACGGCGACGGGCCGGGACTGGCTCTGGTCCATGGCACCGGCGGCGACGCCGAGAAGGTCTTCGGCAACGTCGTGCCGTATTTCGCGGACACCCACCGGGTGATCCGCCCCAACTTCAGCGGCAGCGGGCTGACCGAGGACGACGGCTCCGAGCTGACCGTCGAGCTGATCGCCGAGCAGGTGGCCGCCGCCGTCGAGGCCGCGGCCGACGGCCCGGTGGACCTGCTGGGCTTCTCGCTCGGCGCCGTGGCCGCCGCGGCCGTGGCCGCGACCAGGCCGGAACTGGTGCGCGGGCTGGTGCTGGCCGGCGGCTGGGCGCACTCGACCGGCCCGCGCGACGCCTTCTACTTCGAGACCTGGCGCCGCCTGCTGGACACCGACCGCGACCTGTTCAAGCGCTTCTCCGCGCTGACCGGCTTCAGCGCCGCGACGCTGGACGCCTTCGGCCACGAGGGGCTCGCCGCCTCCCAGGCCGACGCGTGGCCGCCCGCCGGGATCGGCCGCCAGATCGACCTCGGGGCCCGCGTGGACATCAGGGACCTGCTGCCCGCAATCACCGCCCCCACGCTGGTCGTCGGGTTCGGCGGCGACGCCATGATCCCCATGGAGGGCTCGCGGCAGCTCCACCTGGGCATCGCCGGCAGCCGCCTGGCCGAGGTGCCGGGGGAGGGGCACATGGACTGGTTCGCCGACCCCGCCGGCCTGGCCGGCCTCACCCGCGCGTTCCTGTCCGAGCGGCGGTGAAGGCCGGCAGCGCGGCGGCGGTGCGCGCCGGGTCCTCCAGAAGCGGCGAGTGGCCGAGGCCGGGCAGCATCTCGCCGCCGGGTGGGCGCCGCCGGGTCTTGAACGAACGTTCCCTAGCATGGAGGCCGTGCGGACCTTCGTCCACGGCGCGGCCACCTGGGGGGTCGCGGTGCCCCGGCGGCCCCTGCGGGCGGCCGGCGTCGCCATGGCCGGGTTCCGGGTCCGCGACCTGGACACCCTGCGGATGGTCGCGCACCCGGCCGTGACGCTGCTGCTGGAGTTCGGAGGCGGCGCACCCGTCCTCGACTACACCGGCGGCAGGCAGGGCGGCAGCCTGGCCACCGGGCCCGGCTTCGGCGCCGGCGGCGCGGTCTGGGCGCGGGGCGAGAACGTCGAGTGCGTGCAGGTGCGGCTGTCCCCGCTGGTCGCCCGTGCGGTCCTGGGCGTCTCACCGGCCGAGCTGGACGGCGTCGCGGCGCCCCTGGGCGACCTGTGGGGCGGGCAGGCGCCGCTGATCCTCGAACGGCTGAGCGAGGTCCCCTCGTGGGAGGAGCGCTTCGCCCTGCTCGACACGCTGCTCGCCCGCCGGTGCGCGGCGGGCTCGCGGGTGGACCCCGAGGTGGCCTGGGCCTGGCGCCGGATCACCGGCGGGCGCGGCCTGGCCAGGGTCGACGGGCTGGCCGCCGAGGTCGGATGGAGCAGGAAACGCCTCTGGTCGCGCTTTCGCGCGCAGATCGGGCTGCCGCCCAAGCGCGCGGCCCGGCTGGTCCGCTTCGACCACGCCGCGCACCGCCTGGTCGCCGGTGACAGCGCCGCGGGGGTCGCCGCCGAGCTGGGCTACGCCGACCAGTCCCATCTGCACCGGGAGGTCATGGGCTTCGCCGGGACGACCCCGGCGGCCGTCGCGCAGGAGACGTTTCTCGCCGTCGACCATCTCGCCTGGCCCACGTGAATTTCGGAGAGAGCGCTCTCTTGACAGGCGGCTTACGGTGCCGGACAGTCACCAGTAAATTCAAGTGAGGTGACCGAATGGATCGCACCCCCCGTTCCAGAAGGCTGCTCGCCTTAGGCGCCGCCCTCGCCACCGTCGTCGCCATGCTGGCCCCCCTGACGGGAACCGCCACCGCCACCGCGACGGCCGCCCCGCCTCCCGGCCCCCTGGTCTGGTCCGACGAGTTCAACGCCGCCGCGGGCAGCGCCGTGGACGCGTCGAAGTGGCGCTTCGACGTCGGCGGCAGCGGCTGGGGCAACAACGAGCAGCAGTACTACACCAGCAGCACCCGCAACGCCGCCCACGACGGCGGCGGCAACCTCGTGATCACCGCCCGCAGGGAGAACCCCGCCAACTACCAGTGCCACTACGGCACCTGCCAGTACACCTCCGCCCGGCTGCTCACCGCCGCCACCTTCACCCGGGCCTACGGGCGCTTCGAGGCCCGCCTGAGGGTGCCGCGCGGCCAGGGCATCTGGCCGGCGTTCTGGATGCTGGGCAACGACATCGGCTCGGTCGGCTGGCCGGCCAGCGGCGAGATCGACATCATGGAGAACATCGGCCGCGAGCCCAGCACCGTCCACGGCACCATCCACGGCCCCGGCTACTCGGGCGCCGAGGGCATCGGCGGCGCGTACTCGATCAGCGGGGCCTTCGCCGACGCCTTCCACACCTTCGCCGTCGACTGGTCGCCGAACCTGATCATCTGGTACGTGGACGGCGTCGAGTACCAGCGCCGCACCCCAGCCGACCTGGGCGGCGACCGCTGGGTCTTCGACCACCCGTTCTTCATGATCATGAACGTGGCCGTCGGCGGGCACTGGCCCGGCTACCCCGACGCCACCACCACGTTCCCGCAGACCATGACCGTCGACTACGTCCGCGTGTACGCCCCGCCGGCGGGCGGCGGCGGCCGGATCACCGGCATCGGCGGCAAGTGCGCCGACGTGGCCGGCGCGAACCCCGCCAACGGCACGCCGGTGCAGCTCTGGGACTGCAACAACACGACCGCCCAGAACTGGACGTGGAACGGCGACGGATCGGTGCGGGCCCTGGGCAAGTGCATGGACGTCACCTCCGCCGGCACCGCCAACGGCACGCCGATCCAGCTCTACGACTGCAACGGCACCGGCGCCCAGCGCTGGACCTTCAACTCCGGCACGGGACAGATCGTCAACCCGCAGTCCGGCCGATGTCTCGACGCGACCGGGGCGAGTTCCGCCAACGGCACCCGGCTGCAGATCTGGGACTGCACCGGCGCCGCCAACCAGCGCTGGACCCGCGCCTGACATTATTCGATTATTGAGAACGCGCTCTCTCAATTGTCACGGCGACCTTTCCCCGGATTTCCCCGCGCTCGGCCGCGCGGTGCAGGTCCGCCAGTGACTCCAGCGGCCGGGCGCCCGCCTCGACGCCCACCACGCCCTTGTCGATCAGCGCCACCAGTTCCGCGAGCTGGCCCGGGTCGTTGCGGGCCACGAAGTGGACGGCACGCGGATGGTCGATCGGGTGGGTGATCGAGACGAACGCGCCGGCGAGCCCCGTCAGCGCGGGCGCCCCGGCCACCAGGTTGATCAGCAGGTCGTTGCCGCCGGGCAGGGGCGCCGCCGTGTAGTCGACGACCTCGTCGGCGCCCAGGGCGCGCACGGCGGCGGCGCTGCGCGGGCTCGCGGTCGCCACGACATAAGCGCCCGCGTGCTTGGCCAGTTGCACCGCGAACAGCCCGACCCCGCCGCCCGCCCCGTTGACGAGCACCCGGTCGCCCGGCCCGACGCGGCCGTGCTCGAAGACCGCCTGCCACGCGGTGAGCCCGGCCACGGGAACCACCGCCGCCCACGCCAGCGGGATCCGCTCCGGCGCCCTGACCAGCATGCTCGCCCGCGCGAGCGCGTACTCGGCCGCCGCCTCGCCGATCAGGCCGATCACCCGGTCGCCGGGGGCGAACTCGCCCGCCCCGGTGACGACGGTGCCCGCGACGTCCCAGCCGAGCGTGTGCGGCAGTGTGATGCCGAGCGTCTCCTCCAGCAACCCCATCCGCAGCCCGACCTCCGACGGGTTGAACGAGGTCGCCGCCACCCTGATGAGCACCTCGCCGGGTCCGGGCCGCGGCACCGGCACCTCGTCCAGCGAGATGGCCGAGGCGTCGCCGTACTCGTGGACGCGGGCGGCCCGCATCGTGCCCAGGAAGTCCGCGGCGTGCTCGCTCGCCCAGGTCGCGAACGTGCTCGCGGGCACGCCCGTGATCTCCTCCACGGTCCCGGTGGGCACGGGTCCCGGCGCGGCCAGGGCCCGCAGCATCCCGTCCACGGCCGGCTCGGGCCATCCCAGCGCGAGCATCCGCGCCCGGGCCTCATGCACGGGCTCCTCCTCCCAGCGCACCGGGCGCCCGATCGCCGCGCCGATCGCCCGCGCCTGCTCCCGCCGGGTGAGCGCCCGCGGGCCGGTCAGCATGTGGACCGCGCCCTGATGGCCGCCGTCGAGCAGCGCCCGTACCGCGACGGCGGCGATGTCGCGCTCGTGGACGGGTGAGGAGCTCGCGTCGCCGTACGGCTGCCGCACCACCCCCGCGCGCACCTGCTCGGCCCACCGGAGCGTGTTGGCCGAGAACGCGTGCGGGCGCAGCACCGTCCACTCCCGCGCGTACGTCGCGACCAGGCCCTCGATCTCCGCCTCGTACGGCCGCACGGCCGCCGAGGACAGGTACACCACGCGCCGCGCGCCGATCACTTCGAGCACCTCGCGCGCGCCCCGCGCCGAGGCGAACGGCCACAGCAGGAACACCGCGTCCACGCCGTCCAGCGCCGCCGCCAGCGCGACCGGGTCGGTCAGCTCTCGCGTCACGGCCCGCACCTCGGCGCCCGCGTCTCGCAGTTGTGTCACCAGGGGGCGGCCGACCGTACCGGTGGCCCCGCTGACCAGGACTCTTGTCATGACGTCCACGCTAGGACCCGTGGCGGAGGCGTCCAATGCGCCGACGTCCCCGATTGATACGCGATCATCTCGATGGCTAGACTGCCGCCATGGACGTCCTGAGCGACGTGATCGCCTCCATGCGCATCGGCGTGCCGCGCTCGGCGCGGGTCGAGTGGCCGGCTCCCTGGGGGCAGCGCTTCCCGTCGGCGCCCGGCTCGGCGGGCTTCCAGGTGATTCTGCAGGGTTCGTGCTGGGCGATCCCGCCGGACGGCGAGCCCATCCCGGTCGGGACCGGCGACGTGCTGTTCTTCCCCCACGGCCACGGCTACGCGCTGGCCGACTCGCCCGCCACCCCCGTCGCCGAGCCCGATTGCGACCCCTACGCCGAGGCCGAGCTGTTCGCCACCGCCGCCATGGACGGCGACGGCCCCGTCACGGTGACGCTCTGCGGCGGCTACCGGCTCGACTCCGGCCGGGCGCACCCGCTGCTCAGAGACCTGCCCGAGATGCTCCACCTGCCCGCCAGGCTGGGCCACAACACCGACCTGCGTGCCGCGGTGGAGCTGCTCGGCAAGGAGTTCGACCGTCCCAGGCCGGGCGTGGACCTGGTGGTGTCGGCGCTGCTGGACACCCTGCTGCTGTACATCCTGCGGGCGTGGTTCGACGTCTCGGCCGAGCACTGCGCGCCGGGCGGCTGGGTCGCGGCGCTGGCCGACCCCGCGATCGGCACCGCCCTGGACCGCATCCACCGCGATCCCGCCCACCCCTGGACCGTGGAGTCGCTCGGCCGCCACGCGGGCCTGTCCAGGGCGGCGTTCTCCCGCCGTTTCTCCGAGCTCGTCGGCCGGCCGCCGCTGACGTACCTGACCTGGTGGCGGATGGGCACCGCCGCGCGCATGCTGCGCGACTCCGACGCCGCGCTGGGCGAGCTGGCCACCGCCGTCGGCTACAGCTCGGAGTACGCCTTCTCCCACGCCTTCAAGCGCCAGTACGGCATGGCCCCCGGCAAGTACCGCCGCCTGGGCTGCCCGCCCGCCTCCGCCTGACCTGCCCGCCCGAGGCACCTCCCGCCCGAGGCACCTCCCACCCGAGCCATCTCCCACCCGAGCCATCTCCCACCCGAGCCATCTCCCACCCGAGCCACCTCCCACCCGAGGCTCCCGTCCGAGGCGGAGAACCGACCTACCTGTCCGAGGGGGAGAAGCGGGCGGCGATCATGGCGGCGTTGGACTCGGCCAGGCCCAGGGCCGCCTTGCGCAGCGGCAGGTCGTCGCGGGTGAGCGCGGCGACCAGGTCCCGCATGACGACGTCGATCTTGGCGAAGGCGGCCTCGGCTGTGGGGTCGATGTCGCCGAACAGCACCCACCACCACCAGGCGTTGGTCATCACGTTCGCCAGGAAGTCCGGCACGACCGGTATGCCACGGCCCAGCAGCACCGACTCCGCCTCCGGCAGCGTGGGCAGGTTCGCGCCCTCGACCACCAGCCCGGCCAGCACGCGGGTGGCCTCCCCGGGCCCCAGCACGTACGACATCGCCGCGGGCACCAGCAGGTCGGCGGGCACGTCCAGCCACTCCTCCCGCGAGCCCGTGCGGTCCTCGCGGCGCAGACAGGCCCGGTCCACGACGCCGTGCGGGTCGCGGGCGGCCAGCATGCGTTCGACGTCCAGGCCGGACGGGTTGCGCATGAGCCCGTCCCGGTCGGCGACCCCGACCACGCGCACCCCGGCCCGCGCCAGGTAGCGCGCCGCCGCCCCGCCGATCGAGCCGAAGCCCTGCACCACGGCCGTCTCCAGCCGCAGGCCGCGCGCCCCGGCCACCTCCAGGGCGGCCCTGGCCACGCCGTACCCGCCGACCAGGTCGGACAGCGGCACCCCCGCGACCGTCACCGCCATCGCGGCCCGCAGCCGCTCGCGCGCCCGCCGCGGCTCCTCCACCAGCGCGAACGCCGCCTCGACCGTCGAGGCCAGGCCGAGGGAGGCGGCGATCTCGTCCAGGGTCTCCTGGCGCAGGCCGAAGTCCTCGCCGGTGTTCCACTGGGCGCGGACCACGGGCAGGACCGCCGTCAGGAAGCGCTTCAGCACCCCGTGGGCCTGCGGGTCCAGCGGGTCGACGTCGATGCCGCCCTTGGCGCCGCCCAGCGGGACGTAGCGGTCGCCCGGGGTGTAGACGAGCGCCTCCTTGAGCGACATGCCGCGCGCCAGCCCGCGTACCTCCTCGAGCGTGCAGCCCTCGCGCAGCCGCAGACCGCCGCTGGCCACGCCGCGCACGAGGCTGTCGATGACGACGTACCCGCGCCGGCCGGTGACGGGGTCGGTCCAGGTGATCTCCAGCAGGCTCAAGGCGTCTCCTTCACGTGGATGAGCGTGGGCCGGTCGGCCGTGAGCGCCTCCTTGAGCGCCGCGGTCAGCGTCGTCTCGTCGTCGGCGCGCAGGCCGCGGGCGCCGAGCGCGCGGGCCAGCAGCGAGAAGTCGGGGGAGGGCAGGTCCACGGCCTGCCGCGGGTCGTCGCGGGCGGCCATCTCGGCGCGGATCTCGCCGTAGCCGCCGTTGTCGGCGACCACGACCGGCAGCGGCAGCCCGAGCTGCGCGGCGGCGGCCAGTTCGGCCACGGTGAACATCACCCCGCCGTCGCCCATCAGCGCCGCCACGGCCCGGCCCGGCAGGGCCACCGCCGCGCCGATGGCGGCGGGCAGACCGTAGCCGAGCGTGCCGTAGCCGGTCGGATGGAGCAGCCGCGCGCGCAGCCCGGTCAGCGCCCCGTAGTAGCAGACCATCGCGCTGTCCCCGGCCACGACCGCGTCGGGCCCGAGCCCGGCGTCGAGCGCGCGCACGATCCACTCCCACCGCGCGCCCTCCGCGCGGGCCTGACCGTCCTTGAGCGCGCGCCAGTGCGCCACCTCCTCCGGTACGGCGAAGCCCTCACCCAGCGCCCGGAGCAGCCGGTCGAGCGTGAGCGCGGCGTCCCCGGCCAGCGCGACGTCCGGCACGACGTTCGTCACGAGCTGGGCCGGATCCACGTCCACCCGCACCACCGCACCGCCGAACTCCAGCGGCCCGTTCCACAGATCCGACGGCGCCAGCTCGCACCCGGCCACCAGCACCACGTCGGCCCACGCCGCCAGCTCGCGCACGGCGGGCAGGTGCAGCCCCGCCCCGAGCGCCAGCGGATGCCCCTCGTCGAGCACGCCCTTGCCGTTGGCGCTGGTCACGACCGCCGCCCCCAGCCGCTCGGCCAGCCCGCGCAGCGATGCCGCCGCGCCCCGCGCGCCGCCGCCCGCGATCACCACCGGCCTGGCGGCCCCCGCGAGCAGCCGCACCGCCCGCGCCAGCTCCGCCTCGCCCGGCGCCCGCACCGACGGCCGGACCGGTGCCACGTCCGCGACCACCGCCCGCGCCTCCAGCAGGTCCAGCGGGAACTCCAGGTGCACGGGGCGTGGCCGTCCACCCGTCATCGCCGCGAACGCCGAGGCCACCGCGGACGGGATCTCCGCAACGGCGCCCACCCGGTGGCTGTAGGCGGCGACCGAGTCGAGGGCGCGGCTCTGGTCGCGGGTCTCGTGCAGGAACCCGCTGCCCGCCGCGTGCCCCGTCGGCATGCCGGGCGAGAGCAGCAGCACCGGCACCGAGTCGGAGTACGCCTGCCCGATCGCCGCCGCCGCGTTGAGCGTCGCCGGTCCCGAGGTCACCAGCGCCACCCCGGGCCGCCCGCTCGCCCGCGCGTACCCGTCGGCGGCGTACCCGGCGCCCTGCTCGTGCCTGGTCAGCACGTGCCGCACCCCGTAGGCGGGCAGGTGCCGGTAGATCTCCAGGTTGTGGGTGCCGGGGATGCCGAACACGGTGTCCACCCCGTGCGCGGCCAGCGCCCTGACCACGGCCTCGCCGCCCGAGCGGGCCGTCATCGCGGCACCACCAGCGCGTCCACGGCGAGCACGCCGTCCGGCCCCGCCCGCAGCGGGTTGATCTCGCACTCGGCGACGTGCTCCTGCTCGGCGATCACCCGCGACACCGCCGCCACCACCCGCGCCGCGGCCCGCTCGTCCACCGGCGGCGCGCCGCGCCAGCCGCGCAGCAGCGGGTAGGCGCGCAGCCCGCGCAGCATCGCCAGCGCCTCGTCCTCGTCCACCGGCGCCAGCGCGAGCACGACGTCCCCGTACAGCTCGCTCAGCGTGCCCCCGGCCCCGGCCATGACCACCGGGCCGAAGGACGGGTCGCGCCGCCCGCCCGCGATCAGCTCGACGACCCCGGCGCGCGTGTCCATCTCCTCCAGCACGTACTCGCCCGCGCCCAGCCGCGCCCGCATCCCGGCCAGCGCCCGCGCCACCGCGCGCCGGCCGCGCAGGCCCACGGCCACGCCGCCGGACTCGGTCTTGTGCGCCAGCCATCCCGCCTTCAGCACGTACGGCCCCGCCGCCAGCTCGGGCGGCAGGTCGTCCACGGCGACCGCCTTCGGGTACGGCACGCCGTACCCCTCGAACAGGGCCCGCGCCCCGAGATAGCCCGGAGCGAGCACGCGCGGCGCGGCGGACACCGCGGCCGGGAGCGCGACCGGGCGCAGGGCCAGCTCGGTGGCCAGCCCGAGCGAGGCCACGGCCTGGTCGACGGTCGCGTAGGTCGGCACCCCGCGCTCGCGCAGCGCCCGCACGGCGGCCGAGTCGCGGCGCATGCTGTGCACCACGACCGTGCGCCCGTGCGCGGCCACCAGCGAGCCGAGCGTGCCGGCCACCTCCAGCTCGCGCTCGCGCAGCGACGGCGCGTCGGCCCCGTAGGAACCGAAGTAGCCGGTGAGCAGCACGCTGTCCACCTCCCCGCCGTCCAGCAGCTCCGCGACCAGCTTCGCGTAGGTGGACAGGTCGCGCTCACCCGCCCCCGCCAGGTCGACGGGGTTGCGCACGGCCGCGCCCGGCGGCAGCAGCGCGGCCACGCGGGAAGCCGTGGCGCCGAGGGCGGGCACCGCGAGACCTTGCGCCGTGAGCAGGTCGGCGGCCAGCGCGCCCTGCCCGCCGCTGTCGCCGACGACCGCCACCCGCCGCCCGGCCGGCGCGGGCGCGCCGAGCAGGAGCTGGGCCAGGTCGACCGCCTGCGCGGGGGTGCGCGTGAGCACGGCGCCCGCGGCCCGGCAGGCGGCCTCGACCACGGCGGTGCCGGCGGTGAGCGAGCCGGTGTGCGAGCGCGCCGCCGCCCGCCCCGCCTCGCTGGCGCCGACGGTCAGCACGATCACCGGCCTGCCCCCCGCGCGCAGCGCCGCCAGCGTGCGCACCAGGGCCCGGCCGTCGCCGAAGCTCTCCAGGTAGAGCACGACCGCCCGGGTGGCGGCGTGCCCGGCCAGGTCGTCCAGGACCTCGACGGCGCTCACGTCGGCCTGGTTGCCGACCGAGACGAACCTGGACACCCCGATGCCCGCTTCCCCGGCCAGCCCGGCCAGTTCGAGCCCGAGCTGACCCGACTGCGAGACGATGCCGAGCGCGCCCGGCGAGAACGTGCCCCAGGCCAGCTCCAGCGCGGTGGTGGCGTCGTAGAGGCCCAGGCAGTTGGGGCCGATGAGGCGGGCGCCCGCGTGCCGTACCCGCCGGGCCAGCGCCGCCTCCTGCGCGGGCGGCAGGCCCGCGGTGATGCAGACGAAGCCCTTCACGCCCAGCTCCAGCGCCTCCTCCACGAGCGCGGGCAGCGCGGGCGCGGGCGCGCACAGCACGGCCAGCTCGGGCGGCTCCGGCAGCTCGCGCAGCGCGGGTACGGCCCGCACCCCGTCCACGACCGCGCCCGAGCGGCTGACCAGGTGCGCCTTGCGCCGGTGGGAGCCGCGCAGCGCCCCTCTGGCCAGCCAGTACCCCCACTTGGCCGGGTCGGCGGAGGCGCCGACGACGGCGACGGAGGCCGGGTCGGAGAAGACCCTCATCGGGCCAGCGACCGGGAGATGATGAGGCGCTGGATGTCGGAGGTGCCTTCCTCGATCTCCTCCAGCTTGGCGTCGCGCATCCACTTCTCCAGCAGGAACTCGCGCGAGTACCCCCAGCCGCCGTGGGTCTGCAGGGCGGCCCAGGTGCACCACATGGCGTTCTCCGAGGCGGTCAGCTTGGCGAT
Organism: Nonomuraea sp. NPDC050790; assembly: GCF_044456745.1. Classification (NCBI taxonomy): domain Bacteria; kingdom Bacillati; phylum Actinomycetota; class Actinomycetes; order Streptosporangiales; family Streptosporangiaceae; genus Nonomuraea; species Nonomuraea sp. NPDC050790. The sequence goes on from NZ_JBITGF010000001.1 coordinate 1,206,265, forward strand.
GGCCGCCTCCTGCGCGCACGGCCGGCCGCTGTCGTGCACCCGCGCCGCCCGCCAGGTCAGCAGCCGGGAGGCGTCGACCTTGGCCGCCATGTCGGCCAGCCGGAAGGCGACCGCCTGGTGCCCGATGATCGGCACGCCGAACTGCTCGCGCTCCTTGGCGTAGTCGAGCGCGGCGTCCAGCGCGGCCCGCGACAGGCCCGTGCAGGCGGCCGCTATCAGGACGCGCGAGGCGTCGAAGGTGCGCATCAGGCCCTGGAAGCCCTGGCCCTCCTCGCCGAGGCGGTGCCCGGCGGGGACGCGCACGCCGTCCAGGAACACCTCGGCGCTGACGATCGCGCGCTGGCCCATCTTCGGCAGCGCGCGGCCGACGCGCAGGCCCGGCGTGTCACGCTCCACCACGAACGCGCTCACGCCGCGCGAGCGCGAACCCGGCGCGACCGTGGCGAACACGACGATCCAGCGGGCGTAGGGGGCGTTGGAGATCCACGTCTTCTGGCCGGTCAGCACGTAGTCCGAGCCGTCGCGCTCGGCCCTGGTCGTCAGCGCGGCGGCGTCGGAGCCGACGCCCGGCTCGGTCACCGCCAGCGCGGTCATGGGCGGGTCGTCGCCGGTCAGCGGGCGCAGCCAGCGGTCCTTCTGCTCCGGCGTGCCGAGCGCCTCGACCGGGCCGGCGAAGAAGCCGTTGGAGGTCAGCAGGTTGCCGATGCCGATGTCGCCGTAGCACAGCTCCTCGGTGACCAGGGCCTGGGTGACCAGGTCGGTGACGCCGCCCCCGCCGTACCGCGCGGGCAGCATGAACGAGGTCAGCCCGAGCTTGGCCGCCTTCGCCCACAGGTCCAGGGGCGACTCGTGGTCGGCGTCGTCGACCTCGCGGGCCCGCGGCCGGATCTCGCGCAGCGCGAAGTCGCGGGCCAGCGCCACGAAGTCGCGCTGGTCGCCGGTCAGCTCGAAGCCGTCGGTGCTCTCACGCATGGCTCTCCTCTGCGGGGACGTTGACGCCGTCGTGCTCGTTCCAGTGCGCGACGACCTCGTCGCCCGGCCGCGGCGGCTCCTCGGTCCGTACGGCGGTGCGGGCCACCAGGCGCTGCCCGCCGGGCCGTTCGACCTCGATGCGCAGCCCGCCGCCCACGTAGATCACCTCGCGCACCACGGCCCGCAGGCCGGGTCCGTCCGGCGCCCCGATCCGCAGGTGCTGCGGTCGCACCAGCAGCAGGCCGCCGCCCTCCTCCAGCAGGTTCGACTCGCCCAGGAACTCGGCCACGTACCGGGAGGCGGGCTTCTCATACAGCTCCCGCGGCGTGCCGACCTGCACGATCCGGCCTTCGCGCAGCAGCGCCACGCGGTCGGACATGGTCAGCGCCTCCTCCTGGTCGTGGGTGACGAAGACGAAGGTGATGCCGAGCTCGCGGTGCAGCCGCTTGATCTCCAGTTGCAACTGCTCGCGCAGCCGCTTGTCCAGCGCGCCGAGCGGCTCGTCCATGAGCAGCACCCGGGGCTGGAAGACGATCGCGCGGGCCAGCGCCACCCGCTGCTGCTGCCCGCCGGACAGGTGCGCGGGCCGCCGCTCGCCGAGCGCGCCCAGCTCGACCACCTCCAGCGCGTCCGAGACCCTGCGGCGCAGCTCCTCGCCCCTGACCCGGCGCCGGCGCAGCGGGAAGGCCACGTTTTCGAAGACGTTCATGTGCGGGAACAGCGCGTAGTGCTGGAAGACCATGCCGAGCTCGCGCCGGTGCGGCGGCACGCCGGTGATGTCGGCGCCGTCCACGAGCACCCGGCCCGAGGTCGGCTCGGTGAACCCGGCGACCACGTTCAGCAGCGTCGACTTGCCCGAGCCGCTGCTGCCCAGCAGCGTCATGAACTCGCCCGCCGCCACGTGCAGCGAGACCTCGTCCAGCGCGAGCGAGCCCGGATACCGCTTGGTCACGGCCCGCACGTCCACGGCGCCCGTCATGGCTTCCTCCGTCTCAAGAGCCCGGCCGTGGCGAACACGGCCAGGGTGACCAGCAGCAGCATGGTCGAGACCGCCGCCACCGTCGGGTCGATCTGCACGCGCACGCCCGACCACATTTGCACCGGCAGCGTCGTCAGGTCAGGCCCCGACAGGAACACCCCGGTCACCACCTCGTCGAAGGAGGTGACGAAGGCGAACACCGCCCCGCCGGCCAGACCCGGCGCGATGAGCGGCAGCGTCACCCTCACGAAGGTGCTGACCGGGCCCGCGCCCAGGCTCATCGCCGCCTGCTCCAGCCGCCGGTCGAAGGAGACCAGCGACGAGGAGACCGTGATCACCACGTACGGCACCGCCAGCGCCGTGTGCACGAGCACGAAGCCGAGCGTGGTCTGCGTGAGCCCGAGCTCCAGGAACGTCGCGTAGACCGCCAGCCCCACGATCACGTACGGCACCAGCACCGGCGCCATCACCAGCCCGGACACCAGGGCCCGCAGGCGGTATCGGCCGCGGACCATGCCGAGGGCGGCGGCCGTACCGAGGAGCAGGGACAGCAGCGTCACCAGGACGGCCACGCGCAGGCTCGCCAGCGCGCTGTCCAGCCAGACCGGGTCGGTGAAGAAGTTCTCGTACCAGCGCCCCGACCACTCCTTCGGCGGGAACTCCAGGAAGGAGCTGGCCGAGAACGAGGTGGGGATCACGATGAAGACCGGCAGCACCAGATAGACGGCGGTGAGCGCGGCCAGCGCCCACAGCGCCACGCGGCCGGGCCTCACGAGCCGCCGCCGACCATCTTGCGCAGGTCCACCAGCCGCGAGGCGAGCAGCAGCAGGGCCCCGGTCACCAGCAGCAGGACGACGGCCAGCGCGGAGGCGAACCCCCAGCGCAGCACGCCGGAGAGCTGCTGCACGATCAGCTCGCCGATCATCACGTCCTTCGGCCCGCCGAGCAGCGCGGGCGTGACGTAGAAGCCGAGCGTGGAGACGAACACCAGCAGCAGCGCGGCGGCCACGCCCGGCAGCGCGAGCGGCGCGTACACCCGCCAGAACGCGAAGACCGGCCTGGCGCCGAGCCCCTCCGCCGCCAGCAGCAGCCGCCGGTCGATGCCGCGCATCGTCGCGTACATCGGCAGCACCGCGAACGGCAGCATCACCTGGACCATGCCGATCGTGATGCCGGTGAGGTTGCGCAGCAGCGGCACCGGCTCGCCGGGGATGAGCGCGTTCACCACGCCGGTGTCGCGCAGCAGCAGCACCCACGCGAACGTGCGCACCAGCAGGCTCGTCCAGAACGGCACCAGCACCGCCGCCATCAGCACGCCCCGCCAGAACGGCCGCGCCACCGTCATCAGGTACGCGTAGGGGAAGCCGAGCAGCAACGTCACCAGCGTGACCAGCCCGGCGGTGGCGAAGGTGTTGCCCAGCACGTCCAGGTAGACCGGCGAGGCGAAGAACGCCGCGTAGTTGCCGAGGCCGGGCTCGGGGTCGGTGAGGCTGCGCGCCAGCACCGAGGCCAGCGGGTAGACGAAGACGACCAGCAGGAACGCCACCAGCGGCAGGACCAGCATCCCCCACCCGTCGCCGAACCTGCGCAGAGCGCTCACCCGGCCATCCACTCGTTGAACCGCTCGGTGACCTTGTCGTAGTTGGCGGCCCAGTAGGTGTAGTCGATGATCGCCGCCCGCTTGGCCGCGTTCGCCGGGTCGGTCGGCAGTTCCTTGCGCACCTCGGGGTTCACCAGCGGCAGTGCCTTGTCGTTGACCGGCGCGTACGCGGCCTGGTTGGCGTACTGGGCCTGGCCCTTGGTGTCGGCCAGGAAGTGGTTGAGCCACTGCATCGCCAGGTCGGCGCGCGGGTAGCCGGCCGGGATGACGACCTGGTCGTAGGACAGGAAGTGCTCGTTCCACTCGTTGGCCACCGGCTGGCCGTCCTTGGCGGCGGCGAAGATCCGGCCGTTCCACGCCTGGATGAGCGGGGTCTCGCCGCTGGAGACGAGCTGTTGCTGCTGCTCGCCGGTCTCGTAGAAGACGATGTCCTTCTTGATGGTGTCGAGCTTGCGGAAGGCGCGGTCGATGTCGAGCGGGTAGAGCTTGTCCTTCTGGACGCCGTCGGCCAGCAGGGCGGCCTCGAAGATGGCGCCGGTGGCGTACTTCCAGAAGCCGCGCTTGCCGGGGAACCTCGTGGTGTCGAAGAACTCGGCCCAGGTCTTCGGGTGGTTGGCGGCGGTGAACGCCTTGGTGTTGTAGGCGATGGTGAAGGCGTACTCGAGGACCGGGGCGGCGCAGTCGCCGACCAGTTCCGCCTTGACCGCCGAGGTGTCCACCTTGGTCTTGTCGAGCTTTACGGCCCAGCCGTTCTGGCAGGCGGTGACGGCGAAGTTGGGCTCGACCTCGACCGCGCCCCAGCTCACCTTCTTCGACTCCACCTGCGCCCGGAACTTGGCGTAGTCGGTGGGGGAGTCCTGCTTGACCGTGACGCCCTTGCTCCTGGCCCACGGCTCGACCCAGGCGGCGACGGACTTCTTCTGGTCGTCGCCGCCCCACATGACGACCGTGAGCTCCTTGGCGTCCGCTCCGCCTGCGCCACCGCCTGCGCCGCCACCGCACGCGGTGAGCGCCAGCAGGCAGGTCATCGCGGCCACCGTGGTCCGACGCGACATGCCGCCTCCATAATTGACTGGCGAGCCAGTTATTAATGGAGCACTGTGGCGCACGTCACGCGGGATGTCAACGGGCTCAGGTCTCCAGGTCGCGCAGGAACGCGTCGCAGACCTCGCTCATGCGCGCGACGGTCATGCTCCGCGAGCCCACCAGCACCTGGATCGCCAGGCCGTCGATCATGCCGATGAGCTGGTTGGCCAGCTCCACCGCGTCGCCCGCGCGCAGCATGCCCTGGGCCTGGCCGTCGCGGATGACCGCGGCCACGATGCGGCGCCACTCGCCGTAGACCCGCTCGTTGAGATCCTGGAGCTCCGGCTCCCGCAGGGCCTCGCTCCACAGCTCCATCCAGACCCGCCACGCCCGCACGGTCTCCGGGCTGTCGGGCAGGTACGAGCGGACGAACGCGCGCAGCCTCGCCCTCGGGTCCTCCCCGCTGTCGAAGATCGGGCGGCGGCGCTCGATCGAGCGGGTGAAGTTGTCGTCGAAGGCGGCGTGCACGACCTCGCGCTTGTTGGCGAAGTAGTAGTGCACGGTGCCGTTGCTCGTGCCCGCCCGCTCGGCCACGTCGGAGACGCGCAGCGCCCGCAGGCCCACCTCGGCGAGAACCTCGCAGGTGGCCCTGAGGATCTGGGCGCGGCGCTCGACCTCGACGCTGGGACGTGGCATGGGCTTCTCCTGGGAACGTGACGGCGGCCACCCGCCGTCGGGGCGCCTCCGCAAAGATAACTGGCCCGTTGGCCAGTTGTTCCCAGGCTCCGCCTCAGGGACGGGGGATGGAGACGGCGTTGTAGGTCGTGTCGGGGGTCGGCGGGGTGGTGAAGCGGGCGTTGGGCAGGTAGAGGCGCGACCCGTGGGCGGCCACGGTCGTCGGCACGTCGAACAGGGGGCTGCCCACGCGGCGCACGACTCGGCCCTCGGTGCCCGCCTCGTCCAGGTGCAGGACGGCCACGAGGTTGAGGCGGTTCTGCACCGCGTAGAGCGTCCGTCCGCGCAGCAGGAGGCCGTCGCCCTGGGGCAGGGACTCGGTGCCCAGGTCGATGCGGGAGGTGGCGCCGGATCCGTCGACGCGGAACAGGCCGCCGGTGTTCGACTGGACGATGATCAGCGCCTTTCCGTCGGGCGTCCGGGCTATGCCGTTGGCGTTGATGCCGGTGCCGTACACGATGTCGCCCGTGAGCGGGACGCGCTCGGCCGCGGCGGGCAGCCGCCCGCCGCGCAGCGGCAGCCGGTACAGGACCGGGTTGGTGGAGTCGGTGAACCAGGCGGCGTCGCGGGTCAGGACGACGTCGTTGACGAACGCGGGCGGGTCGCTCAGCCGGTAGGAGGCCAGGACGCGGCCGGTGCGGGTGTCCACGACCCGGGCGTCGCCCGCCACGCCGCCGGCCACGAACAGGCGGCCTCGGTCGTCGAGCTTCATCCCGACCGACGGGGTGCCGGGGCCTTCGCTGATGATCGCGCCGCGGCCGGTGCGCAGGTCGGCGCGGTAGATGGAACCGTTCGCCAGGGACCCGAAGTAGGCGAACGGGCCGGAGCCGATGGCGATCCCCTCGGGCCGGAACCCGTTGGGCAGCGGGATCGTCTCCGGCGGCCCGGCCGACGGTCCCGCACGGCCCGACGTCGCTCCGGCCTGGCCGGAGGTCGCTCCGGCGGGGCCGACGGTGGCGGCGGCCAGGACGAGCGTGGTGACCATCGCGCCGAGGAGCCTGATGGTTCGCAGCATCTGATGCCCTCTTTCCAATCGTCTCGGCACCCACGCTAGATCGCCGAGCGGCGTCCGCAAGGGCCTGGTGCGGGTGAGGAGAGGTCGGTGCTCACCGCCCGCCCGGCCTCGACCGGCGGCATCGCCAGGACCACCCGCTGCTGGCCGGCGGCCACCCGCACCCACCTGCCGCCGTAGCGGACTCGCAGAGGGTCCGAGCGTCCGAAACCGCAGCGCCGCGTGCCTCCCGGTCCGGCACCGTCGCGGACCCTTCGTCAGGAGGCGGCGTCCGGAGTCACACCCGCGTCATCGCCGACCGTTCCTGGGCGTCGAGGAGCTGGTCGCCGTGCTCCACCACCCAGCGGCCGAGGGCGTTCAGCGGGCCGTCGACCAGGCTCCGGCCGAGGTCCGTCAGCGCGTACTCGACCCGAGGCGGCGCCTCGGCGTGCGCCCGGCGGTCGATGAGCCCGCTGGCGAGCAGGCGGTGCAGCGCCTGCGTCAGCACCTTGTCCCTGATGCCGCCGATGGCCAGGCGCAGATCGCGCCGCCGCCTCGGCCCGGCGGCCAGCGCCGCCAGCACCACCGGATCCCACGTGTGGACGAACAGGTCGGTGGCCGCGCGGACGCGGCAGTCCGCGAGGAGCTCGTCTCGATCCATGTTCCTGACCCCCGTCCGTTACTCACCTTTCGGTGCGTATCGGACTTTCTATCGTGATCGGCAGAGGTTGCCCCGACGGGAGAGGAAACACGCGGATGCGCTTGGGAATTCTGGGCACGGGGACGCTGGCTGCGGCGCTCGGCGAGGGCTGGGCCCGCGCCGGGCACGACCTGGCCGTCGCGGGACGGTCGGCAGCCAAGGCGCGGGAGCTGGCGGCCCGGCTGGGCGGGGGAGTGCGGGCGCTTCCGCCCCGCGAGGCGGTCGCGGGCCGCGACGCCGTCCTGCTGGCGGTGTCCTGGCACGGCGCCGAGGACATGCTGCGCGCGGCCGGCGCGGACGGCGGCGCGCTGGAGGGGATCACGCTGATCGACCCGACCAACGCCGTCGAGCACGGCGTGGGCGTGCTGCTGGCCGGACCCGGCGAGTCGATGGCGACCCGGATCGCCGCGCTGGCGCCGGGCGCGCACGTCGTGAAGGCCTTCAACGTCTTCCCCTCCGAGCAGTGGACCGGCGGGACCCGGCCCGTCACCGTGGCGATGTGCGGCGACGACCCGCGCGCACTGGAGGTGACCGGCGCGCTGGTGCGCGACGTCGGCGCGGTCCCGGCCGTGCTGGGGCCGCTGGAGCGTGCCCGCCAGCTGGAGGAGGTCGCGGGCTTCGTCATCGGCCTGGCCTTCGCGGGCACGGATCCCGGCAGCGCCGTACCGGCTGGTGACATTCCGTAGTCGGTCGGGTGAGAACTGTGACGCCTGCTCTTGGTGATGCCCCTGCGCCGGGGGAGGCTGGCCCGTGGTGGGCCCTCATCGTCGAGGGCCCTGACCTGCGAAGGAGCACCATCCCCGATGACCAAGCTTCTCTGCGCCGCCCGCCGGGCCGCCGTGGCCGTGCTGGCCGTGATGATCGGCCTGGCGATCCTCGCCGTCCCCTCCGGCGCGAGCGCCGCCGCCGGGCCGCTGTGCGCGAAGACCGCCGCGCTGGCCGCCTCCCTGCCCGCCCCCGACAAGCAGTCGCAGTCCCGCGCGGCCGAAACCGCGTACTTCGAGATGACCGACATCACCCGCGAACGGTTCGTCATCAAGCTCACCGACCCCGCCAAGATCGCGCACGCCCGCAGGATCCTCAGCGGTGAGGAGACGCAGCGCGTGCACGTCATCGGCCGGATCATCAAGCGGACGGCGGACTACAACCCGCGCTGGAGCTTCCACTTCAACCCGGACACGATCGACTTCTTCGAGGTCGCCATCGAGGTGTGCGACTCCACGATCCCCTACACCGAGGACCACCTCGACGAGGCGTGCGGCCCCTTCCTGCCCGGCTGCGTCTGGTGCCCCTGGACCTCCAGGCTCACCCGCGAACTCGGGGCGCAGAGCGTCTGACCCTCCCATAGCCCGCACCCAGGGCGAAGGCCCGCCGCACACGGCTCCGCGACGAGGGCGGCACCGCGTGGGGCGGGCCCCCACGGAACGTTCCCGGCAAAGTGCCTCTTTTGATATCGCGATCTCTTCTCTAGCGTCGGCATATTGGCTGGCACATCTCCCGGAAGGGATCCCCGATGGCGCACCCCCCGGCCGCAGAGGCGGCCTTACCCCCCGACACCGGCCTGGCCCGCGAGGACTACGCGCTCGAACGTGTCCCCGCCACCGCCCGCTACGGCTGGATGACCATCGCCGTCCAGCGTTTCGGACTGCTCAGCGCCCTGTCGCAGTTCCTCCTCGGCGCCACCCTCGGCCTCGGCATGACGTTCTGGCAGGCGGTGCTGGCCGTCACGCTCGGCGCCGCCATCCTGGAGGTCGTCGCGATCGCGCTCGGCATCGCCGGGATGCGCGAGGGCCTGTCGACCAGTCTGCTGGCCCGCTGGGCCGGATTCGGCAGGTACGGCTCCGGCCTGGTCGGCCTGGTCATCGCCACCGCGCTGCTCGGCTGGTTCGGCGTCCAGACCGCCGTGCTGGCCCAGGGCGTCTCCGGCCTGCTCGGCGGCTCACCGGCCTGGATCTGGGCCATCGCCGGCGGCCTGGCGATCACCGCGATCGTGGTGCATGGCTTCGCCGGCATGGCCTGGACCGCGTGGATCACCGTCCCGGCGTTCCTGGCGCTGGCCGGCTGGGCGATCGCCGTCGAACTGGCCAAGCGTCCCCTCGGCGAGCTCATCGCCTCCGACCCCGCGGGCCCCGCGATGAGCCTGGCCCAGGGCGCCACCCTGGTCGCGGGCGGCTTCATCGTCGGCGCGGTCATCTCGCCGGACATGTGCCGCTTCAACCGCAACGCCGCCGACGTCGTCAAGCAGACCGTGCTCGGCATCTCCCTCGGCGAGTACGTGCTCGCGCTCGTCGGCGTCCTGCTGGCCCACGCCCTGCGTACCGGCGACGTGGTGACGATCGTCACCACCACCTCCGGCACGGTCGGCGTGCTGGTGCTGATCACCGCGACCGCGAAGGTCAACGACTGGAACCTGTACGCCGCCAGCCTGGGCGTCACCAACACCCTCTACACCGCCTTCGGCCTCAAGGCCGGCCGGGCGGCGGTCACCGTGGCGCTCGGCGTCGCCGGCACCGCGCTGGCCGCGCTCGGCATGGCCGACCACCTGGTGGGCTTCCTCATCCTGCTCGGCGTGGCGATCCCGCCGATCGCCGGGATCATGGTGGCCGAATACTACGTCGTGCGCACGTGGCGGGCCGCCCTGGACAGCTCCCGCGAGCAGGGCGCCCTGCCCGCCCGCTCACCCGGCTGGGCGCCCGCGGCCCTGGTCGTCTGGGTGGCGGCCGCCCTGATCGGCCACTACGTCACCTGGGGCATCCCCGCCCTCAACGCGCTGCTGGCCGCCTTCGTCCTGTACGCGCTGGCCGGCAAGGCCGGGCTGACCGGCGCCAACCGGGCACCGTCCGCGGACCCCGAGGCGCGTACCGCATGATCCGGGGCACCTACCGCACGAGCCGGGCAGCGCACCGCGTGATCCGGGGCACCTACCGCAATCCTCCCGCAGACAGGAGCACCGCACCGTGCGCATAGGCATCGACGTGGGCGGCACCCACACCGACGCCGTCCTGCTCGACCCGGCCATGAACGTCGTGGCCACGATCAAGACGGCGACCACCGCCGACGTGACCCAGGGCGTCGTCACGGCGCTGACCGACCTGCTGGACGGCCAGAACCTCGACCGCGGCGGGATCACCGCCGTCATGATCGGCACCACCCACTTCACCAACGCGCTCGTCACCCGCCGCCGCCTGGCCCGCACCGGCGTGGTCCGGCTCGCGCTGCCGGCCACCGCGGCGCTGCCGCCGACCTCCGACTGGCCGGCCGAGCTGGTCGCGGCCATCCGCCCGGCGGTGCACCTGTGCCACGGCGGTCACGAGGTCGACGGCCGTCCCATCTCCCCGCTGCGGCCGGACGAGCTCAAGCGGGTCGCCGCCGACCTCGCCGCCCGCGACATCACCACGGTGGCGATCAGCTCGGTGTTCTCGCCCGTCACCGCCGAGGCCGAGCTGACCGCCGCCGACATCCTGCGCGCGGAGCTGCCGCACCTGCGGGTCAGCCTCTCGCACCAGATCGGCCGCATCCGGCTGCTGGAACGGGAGTCGGCCACGATCGTCAACGCCTGCCTGCTCGACCTGGCCGACGAGATCGTCGACGCCTTCACCGGCGCGCTGGCCGCGGTCGGGGTGCGCGCCCCGCTGTTCCTGTCGCAGAACGACGGCACCCTGATGGACGCCGAGTACACCCGCAGCTACCCGGTGCGGACGTTCGCCAGCGGCCCCACCAACAGCATGCGCGGCGCCGCGTTCCTGGCCGACGTCACCGACGCCGCCGTGGTCGACATCGGCGGCACCACGGCCGACGTCGGCGTGCTGACCGGCGGCTACCCCCGCCAGGCCACCACGGACGTGGACATCGCGGGTGTGCGCACCAACTTCCGCATGCCCGACGTCGTCTCCGTCGGACTGGGCGGCGGCAGCCGCGTCACCCTCGACCCCGGCCTCCGGGTCGGCCCCGACTCGGTCGGCTACCGGCTGACCGAACAGGCCCTGGTCTTCGGCGGCGGCACGCTCACCGCCACCGACCTGGCCGTCGCGGCGGGCCTGGCCGATCTCGGCGACCCGGCGCTGGTCGGCCACCTCGACCCCGATCTCGTCCGCCGGGGCACGGCGTGGATGGCCGAACGCGTCGCCGGACTCGTCGACAGGATGCGGCTGAGCGCCGAACCGCTGCCCGTCGTCATCGTCGGCGGCGGCAGCATCCTCATGCCGCCGGACCTGCCCGGCGTGCCGGAGGTGCGCATCCCCGAGCACCACGGCGTCGCCAACGCCATCGGCGCCGCCATCGGGCAGATCGGCGGCGAGGTGGACCGCCTGTTCCTCACCGGCCCCCAGCTCACCCGCGCCGGCGTGCTGGAGCAGGCCCGCGCCGAGGCGGTCGAGCTCGCGGTCACGGCCGGGGCCGCCCCGGCCAGCGTCGAGGTCGTGCACGTCGACGAGATCCACGTCAACTACCTGCCGGGCAATGCCGTGCGCGTCATCGTGCGCGCCGTCGGCGACCTCGACCTCACCCGGAAGGAGACGCCCCAGTGGGCTACGACCTGACCCCGCAGGGACTGCACGACCTGGCGGAGGGCGCCGCCGTCCTGGGCACCGGCGGCGGTGGCGACCCCTACATCGGCCGCCTGCTGGTGGAGAAGGAGATGGCGGCCGGCCGTACCGTGCACGTCATCGGCGCGGAGGAACTGCCCGACGGCGCGCTCGTGCTGCCGTCGTCGATGATGGGCGCGCCGACCGTGTTCGTGGAGAAGCTCCCGTCCGGCGAGGGCAACGTGGCCGCGTTCCGCGCCCTGGAAGAGCATCTCGGGCGTACGGCTCACGCCGTCATGCCGACCGAGTGCGGCGGCCTCAACAGCATGATCCCGCTCATGCTCGCCGCCCAGCTCGGCCTGCCCGTCGTGGACGCCGACGGCATGGGCCGCGCCTTCCCCGAGCTGCAGATGCAGACCTTCGGCGTGCTCGGCGTGCCGGGCTCGCCCATGGCCATCGCCTCCGACCACGGCGACACCTGCATCATCAGCGCCGGTGACAACAAGCGCATGGAGCACCTCGCCCGTGCGCTGACCGTCCAGATGGGCGGCGCCTCCTACATCAGCGACTACCCGATGGAGACGGCCGACGTCGTGCGTACCTCCGTGCACGGGACGCTGACGCTGTGCCGGCGCATCGGCGAGACGCTGCGCGAGGCCCGCGCCACCCACTCCGACCCGTTCGACGCCCTCACCAAGATGCTCGCCGGCACGATCTACAGCCTCGGCGCCGTCCTGTTCCACGGCAAGGTCGTCGACGTCGAACGCCGCACCGTGGACGGCTTCGCCCGCGGCATCGCCAGGCTGGAGGCGAGCGGCGACCCCGGCGACGTGCTGGAGATCACCTTCCAGAACGAGCACCTGGTCGCCCGCCGCAACGGCACCATGGTCGCCATCGTCCCCGACCTGATCTGCACCCTCGACACCGAGTCCGGCGCGCCCGTCCCCACCGAGTCCCTCGCCTACGGCCAGCGCCTGACCGTCTACGGGATCTCCACGCCGCCGATCATGCGCAGCCCCGAGGCCCTGGCCTGCTTCGGCCCGGCGGGCTTCGGCCTGTCCGACGCCTACGTCCCGCTGGAGGACCTCGTCACCTGACGCTCAGCAAGATGACAAAGGGCGGTGTTATGGAAAAGTGGCTGGTGCCCGGCGGAAAACGGGATTCATATGCTGTGGCGGACCCGGAAACCTCCTGGGGAGGCACCGATGGCCGTCGCCAGAATCGCGTTGACCGCTTTCCTCGCCATGGGCCTGGGCGCCCACGGCACCGCGTTCACCCTGACCAGCAGCGCCTTCGCGCCCGGCGGGGTGATCCCGGCGGTGCACGAGTGCACCAGCGGCAGCCCCGGCCCGCAGAAGAAGAACGAGTCCCCGCCCCTGTCGTGGACCGGCGCGCCGGCCGCCGCCCGCAGTCACGCGATCGTCATGCGCGACCTCGACAACAACAATCTCATTCACTGGGTGATCTATGACATCCCGGCGGGCGTGACCTCGCTCCCGCAGAACGTGGCGCACGCCTACCGGCCGCCGGTCCCCGCGGGCGCCAGGCAGGTCTACTACCGGGGGAGCGCGAGCCTGTACGGCTACCAGGGCCCGTGCTCGCCCCGCACGGTCAACACCTACGAGTTCGTGGTGCACGCCCTCAACCGGGCCACGCTGACGGAGCTGACGTCGGCCTCGTCCACGCAGACCGCGGCGCGGGTCATCGCCAACGCGTCGCTGGGCTCGGCGCGGCTGTCCGGGGAGTCGTGAACGCTTCCCCGTGATTGCCCTATCCTTCCCTATGGTGCGCACGTATAGGGAAGGAGCCGCTGGTGGTGCCGATCGCGGCGGGTGAGATCGTCCTGCGGGACGAGGGGACGCGGAAGACCTGGACGGTGCGGGTGCCCGCGTTCGAGCTGGCCGCCCATCCGGTCACGCGGGAGGAGTACGGCTCGGCGGGCCGCGAGCCGGTGACCGACGTGTCGTGGCGGGAGGCGCTCGTGTTCTGCAACCGGCGCTCGGCCGAGGACGGGCTCGCGCCCTGCTACGCGCTCGGCGACGACCCCGACGCCCTCGACGTGACCTGCGACCCGGCCGCCGGCGGCTACCGGCTGCCGACCGAGGCGGAATGGGAGTACGCCTGCCGCGCCGGCTCCACCGGCGAGCGCTACGGCGACCTCGACGCCATCGCCTGGCACCGGGGCAACGCGGACGGGGCCGCGCACGCGGTGGCCACCAGGCGGCCGAACGCCTGGGGCCTGCACGACACCATCGGCAACGTGTGGGAGTGGTGCTGGGACCTGTTCGACCCGGCGGTCTACGGCCCGTACCGGGTGTTCAGGGGCGGCGGCTGGCAGGATCCGCCGCGGGGCTGCCGCGCCTCGGCCCGTCGTAAGTCGCACCCGTCGCTGCGCATCGACGACCTCGGCTTCCGCCTGGCCCGCACCCCGTGAACGCGGCTCAGCCGGGCGTACGCTGGTTGAGGTAGGGGTCGCGGCCCACCTCGGCGAACGACTCCACCACCCCGGGCCCCTCCAGCCGGAAGTCGCAGCCGTCGGGCGACTCGGGGTTCAGTACAGCGTTCCACTGCAGCAGCGCCTTGATGTTCGGCATCGACTTGAGCGCCTCGGGGATGCCGCGGAACCAGTCGGCCTTGGCGGCGGGCTTGCGCGGATCCACCTCGGTGCCGTACTCGCCGATGATGATCGGCTTGTCGTCGAACCCGTTGGCCTGGAACCAGTCGTAGGTCGGCCTGAGCGTCTCCTCGAAGCTCTTCCACGCCGCCCCGCGGCAGGTCGCGAAGTTGTACGGGTCGTAGCTGATCCAGTCCACGTACGCGTCGCCCGGATACAGGGCCTGCCACTGGTCCTTGTACTCCATGAACCCGGTCACCGCCCACACCCAGATCACGTTGGTGACGCCGAGCTTCTCGAAGCGGTCGTGGATGTGCCGGTAGGCGGCCACGTACTCCTTGGGGGTGCCGCTGGTGGTGCGCCGGTCCATCTCGCCGTCGAAGCCGATCATGACGGGCTTGCCGTACTTCTTGATGCGCTGGGCCTGCTTGTCGATGACGGAGGCGTCCAGGGTGCCGGAGGCGATGTCGCGCCACAGCAGGGTGCGCTCCGGGGTGCCCCAGATCTTGGCCTCCCAGCTCAGCAGCAGGAGGCGGTCGCGGCCCAGGGCGACCTCGTCCTCGCGCATGAAGGTGCCGTTGGGGCCGGTGGACATGTCGTGGTAGCTGAAGACGATGTCGAGCTTGCGGCCGAGCTGCGACTCCATGTCGCCGATCGCCTGGACGACGGGGGTGCGGTTGCCGGGCGGGGCGACGTACATGCCCCAGTACGCGCCACACGGCGGCACCAGCTTGTCGGTGGGGGCGCAGGTGGCGGCGGGAGAGGCGGGCGCGCTCGTGCCCGGTACGGCGGGGGCCGTCGTCGGGGCGGCGGCGGGGGGCGGGGTGGTGCTGCAGCTCGTGGCGAACAGGACCAGCAGGGCCATCCATCCGGCTCTCGCGAGGCCGCGCCGTCCGGCGGAAATAGGCGACAAGACCAGCCGCTCCTATTCATCGTAGTAGTTTATTGTTCAAGCAAATAGCAGGATCGCAGCCCCGTGAAGACGACTATAGGAGGGCGTCGTCCCGGCGTCACCTGCGGGTTTGCTGTGAATCTACGATGATCAACAGTCAGCGCTCGATGAGCGTGACCTCCAGGGAGTAGTGCGAGGCGCGGTAGACGTGCGAACCGTGCTCGACGGCGCGGCCCTGGTCGTCGTAGGTCGTGCGGACCATCGTCAGCAGCGGCGCGCCCCGCCGCTCGTCCAGGAGCTTGGCCTCGGCCGGGTTGGCCGCGCGTGCTCCTATGCGCTGGTTGGCCACCCGCATCCGCACGCCGGCGCCGCGCAGCAGCTCGTACAGGCCGCGGCCCTCCAGGTCGGCGGCGGTGAGCGTGGCGAGGCCCAGCGGCAGCCAGTTGTGCAGCACGGCCAGCGGCTCGCCGGAGGCGAAGCGCAGGCGCTCCAGGTACAGCACCTCGGCGCCGGCCTCGACGCCGAGGATGGGCGCGATCTCCTCGGCGACCGGCCGCGGCTCCAGGGCCAGGACCTGCGTGGCGGGCTCCTGCCCGGCCCTGCGCAGGTCGTCGTAGAGGCTGGTCAGCTCGACCGAGCGCTTGACCTGGCCGTGCACGACCTGGGTGCCGACGCCGCGCTTGCGCACCAGCAGGCCCTTGTCGACCAGGTACTGGATCGCCTGGCGGATCGTCGGGCGCGACAGGCCGAGCCGGTCGGCGAGCAGGATCTCGTTGTCCAGCCGCGATCCGGGCGCCAGGTCCCCGCGCCGGATGGCCTCGGCGATCTGCTCGGCCACCTGGAAATACAGGGGGACGGGGCTGGACCGGTCCAGATCGATCCCCAGATGTGCGGACATGCTGATCAGATTATCCGAGGTCAGAATGTCCTGACAAATAGCCGGGAAGCTCGCTCAGCGTGGCGATCCTCGCATGCCCCTCCGGGACCGTCCCCGCGCCCAGGCGGTCCAGCCACAGCGAGCGCATCCCCGCCCGCGCCGGGCCGGTGACGTCGTTGACGAGGTCGTCGCCGACGAGCAGGACCTCGCCGGGCTCCAGCCCCAGGCTCGCGGCGGCGGCCAGGTAGCCGGCCGGCTCGGGCTTGAAGTGCCCGCCGAGCACGTCCCCGCTCAGCACCGGCCCGATCTCGCCCAGCCCGATCGCCCGCATCTTGGCGGTCTGGACCGGGTTGCTGCCGTTCGTGAGCACGCCGAGCCGGTAGCCGCCGAGTCGCGCGAGCGCCTCGTGCACGTCGGGGTAGGCGCTCCAGCCCGCGCGGTAGTGGCGGGTGAAGGCGGCGAAGGCCGCGTCCGGATCCTGCGGTACGGCCAGCTCCAGCGCCAGGCAGATCCCGCGGATCCGGCGCCTGCGCTGCTCGGCCAGGTCGCACTGCCCGGCGTGCCAGGCGGCCAGGTGCACCGTCTCCAGTTCCTCCCACACCCGCGCCGCCCGCCCGTCCTGCCGCCGGTCCGGGCAGCGCTCGGCCACCCAGGCGGCGATCCCGGCGTCGGCGGCGGCGCGATGGTCCATCAGGGTGCCGTCGAGGTCGAAAAGGATGCCTTTGATCACCTGCCCATCCTCCCGCATCGGGCCAGAGCCTGACTTCTTGGGCAAACCATGAGAAACCGCTGGCCCGGGTCAGACCTACGCTGGATGAATCCGTACTCGGGGGAGGAACCATGAAGTTCATGGACGTCCATCACGGTATGCAGGGCATCACCGCCGACCAGCTCCGCGAGGCCCACGACGCCGACCTGGCCATCCAGTCGGAGGAGAAGGTCACCTTCGAGCAGGCCTGGGCGGATCCGGACTCGGGCCTGGTCTACTGCCTGTCGGACGCGCCGGACGCCGATGCCGTCCAGCGGATCCACCAGCGCGCCGGGCACCCGGCCGACGAGATCCACCCCGTGCCGCTGATGATCTGAAGGGGGCGAAGGAGCATGATCGAGGTCAAGAACGTCGACAAGCCCGACGAACGCCGGGACTTCCCGCGCGGCCACCTTGAGGTGTGCAACCTGAGCGGGCTCAGCTTCGGCATCGCGACCATGGAGCCCGGGTGGCGGTGGTCGGAGTCCGTCAAGCCGATCGCCGGCACCGAGCTGTGCGAGGTCCACCACAACGGCTACGTCGTCCAGGGCCGGCTGCGCCTGCGCATGGCCGACGGCACCGAGGCCGAGGTCGGGCCGGGCGACCTGTTCGTCTGCCCGCCCGGCCACGACGCCTGGGTGGTCGGCGAGGAACAGTTCGTCGTCTACGACTTCGCGGGCGGCGCCGCCCAGTACGCCAAGCGCGAGGACGGCTAGGAGCCTTTCCGCGCCAAGCGCGAGGACGGCTGGGAGGGGGTTCGCGCCAAGCAGGCGGCCGGTAGGGAGCAGGTCGCGCGCCGGGCCGCTGAAGGGCGGTGGGCACGTGTCTGGTGAGAGGTCGCGCCGGGCCGCGAGAGTGGTGCGGAAAGCAGGTCCCGCGCTGGGCGTGGGGGGTGGCCGGGCGCGGGCAGGCGCGGGCCTCGCCGTACGCGGGAATGGGGCCGCACACGGCACGAGGGGGGACGATGTTCATCCAGGTCATTCAGGGGCGGGTGAGCGACGCCGCGGCGATGCGCGCGGCGGCCGAGCGGTGGGTGCGCGAGCTCGCGCCCGGCGCGCCCGGCTGGCTCGGCACCACCGCCGGCGTCACCGACGACGGCACGCTGGTCCTGCTCGCCCGCTTCGCCTCGCGCGAGCGGGCGCAGCGCAACTCCGAGCGCCCGGAGCAGTCGGACTGGTGGCGGCAGACCGAGCGGCTGTTCACCGGCGAGGTCGCCTTCCACGACTGCGACCAGGTCGAGACCTACCTGGGCGCCGGGTCGGACGAGGCGGGGTTCGTGCAGGTCATCCAGGGCCGCGTGACGGATCTGGAACGGCTGCGCGCGATCATGGCCGACGCCGAGCAGGACCTGGCGCGCCTGCGCCCCGACCTGATCGGCGGGGTCGCCGCCGTCACCGGCGACGGCCTCTACACCGAGGCCGCCTACTTCACCGGCGAGGAGGAGGCGAGAGAAGGGGAGCGCCGTCCGATGCCGGCCGAGCTGGAGGCGGCGTTCAAGGAGTTCGCGGGGCTGTTCGAGAGTGGGCCGGTCTTCCACGACCTGCGCGACCCGTGGCTGCACTCGCCCTGAGTCAGCCCTTGGGCACCCAGCGCTCGCGCAGCTCGGGCGGCGTGGGCGGCGTGCCCGGCAGGGGCCGGGCGGCCGACGGCAGCCGGATCGCGTCGAGCACGAGCGCGAGGTAGCGGCGGCGCAGCTCGGCGGTGCGGGCCTCGTCGCCCAGCCGGACCGAGGCGAGCTGCTCGAACAGCAGGGCCACGTCGGAGTTGGTCACGTCGGGCCGCAGCGCGCCGGCCTCGCGGGCGCGGTCGGGCACCGCGTGGGAGAGCTCGCCGCCGCGCACCGACAGCTCGAACAGCTCGGGGGTGGGCTGGAAGGTGCCGGCCAGCGAGATCGTCAGCGAGTGCGTGTCGGCGTCGACCACCTCCTCCATAAACCGGGCGAAGGCCTCCCACGGGTCGAGGGCGGGGTCGAGGGCGCGTTCGCCGGCCTCGTTGTAGGCGCGCATGCCGTCGGCGCAGAGTTTCTGCAGCAGCGCGTCCTTGCTGGGGTAGCGCCGGTAGAGTGCGCTGATGCCCACACCGGCGCGCTCGGCCACGGCGGCGATCGGCGCGGAGGGGTTGGCGGTGAAGACCTCTTTCGCCGCCTGGAGGATCACCTCGTCGTTGCGTGCCGCCTGCTTCTTGCGGCCGCTCATCGGTGTGCTCGTCATCCTCCCATCATAGCATTGGAACGGAGAATTCCGTTCTATCTAACTAGGTCCTAATGTCACGACAAATTGTTGACAGTGGAGCGCGCTAGGACTAGAACCGGGGCAAGCCGTTGGTCTTGGAGGTTGAAGCCATGAAGCGAACCCGGATCGTGGTGGCCCTGCTCGGCGCCCTGGCGCTGGCGGGATGCTCCAGCGGAGGCGAGGCGGGCCAGAGCGCCGCGAACTCGCCGGCCGCCGAGGCCCCCGCGGCCACGGCCGGCGGCGCGGGCACGTACGCGGTGATCACCCACGCCGCCGCGGGCGACAAGTTCTGGGACGTGGTCAAGAAGGGCGCCGAGGCCGCGGGCAAGCAGTACGGCGCGAGCGTCACCTACCAGGGCGACGGCGACGCCGGCAAACAGTCACAGCTCATCGACCAGGCGGTCTCGCAGAAGGTCGACGGGATCGTGGTGTCCATGGCCAACCCGGACGCGCTGAAGGAGTCGATCGGCAAGGCGGTGGCCGCGAAGATCCCCGTGGTGACCATCAACTCCGGCGCCGAGTCCTCCAAGGCGTTCGGCGCCCTCACCCACGTCGGCCAGTCGGAGGACGTGGCCGGGCGCGGCGCGGGCGAGCAGTTGAAGACGGCCGGGGTGTCCAAGCTGCTGTGCGTGATCCACGAGGCCGGCAACGTCGGGCTGGAGCAGCGCTGCAAGGGCGCCGAGCAGAGCCTCGGCGGCACCGTCGAACGCCTGCAGGTCGACGTCAGCAACCTCGCCGACGTCACCTCCAAGGTGGCGGCCAAGCTGCAGTCCGACACCTCCGTCAACGGCGTCCTCACGCTCAACCCCGCCGTCGCCGTCGCCGCCCGCGACGCGATCAAGGACGCCGGCTCGCAGGCCAAGCTGGCCACCTTCGACCTGTCGCCCGACGTGATCGCCGCGATCAACGCCGGCGAGGTGCTGTTCGCCGTGGACCAGCAGCAGTACCTGCAGGGCTGGCTGCCGATCACCTTCCTCAAGCTCTACAAGGACAACCTCAACACCGTCGGCGGCGGGCTGCCGGTCAACACCGGCCCCGGCTTCGTCACCAAGGACAACGCGGCGCAGGTCGAGAAGCTGGCCGGCGAAGGCACCCGATGACGGCGGTCAACGCCGACGAGCGGCTGGCCGACGTCGGCCGGCTGCGGCGGCTGCTGATCCGGCCGGAGCTCGGCGCGGTCGTCGGCGCGATCATCGTCTTCGCGTTCTTCGCCGCGCAGTCGGCGGTCTTCCGCTCGCCCGCCGGGATCGCCAACTGGCTCGACCCGGCCGCCACCCTCGGCATCATGGCGGTCGCGATCGCGCTGCTGATGATCGGCGGCGAGTTCGACCTGTCGGCGGGCGTGCTGACCGGCACGACCGGGCTCATCCTGGTCACGCTGGCCACCGAGTACGGCGTCAACGTCTGGCTCGCCATGGTCATCAGCCTGGCGGTGGCGCTCGGCATCGGCTTCCTCAACGGGCTCGTGGTGACCCGCACCAAGCTGCCCAGCTTCATCGTGACGCTCGGCTCCTTCCTCATGCTCCAGGGCATCAACCTCGGCGTCACCAAGCTCATCACCGGCACCGTGCAGGTCAGCGGCCTGCGTACCGCCTCGGGCTTCGAGTCGGCCCGGGTGATCTTCGCCGGGACGATCCAGATCGGGCCGGCGCACTTCCGCGTGGCGATCCTGTGGTGGCTGGCGGCCACGGCGCTGGCCACGTGGGTGCTGATGCGTACCCGGGCCGGGAACTGGATCTTCGCGGCGGGCGGCAACGAGCAGGCCGCCCGCGCGGTCGGCGTGCCCGCCGCCCGCACGAAGATCGCGCTGTTCATGACGACGGCGTTCGCCGCGTGGCTGGTCGGCTCGATCATGGCGCTGCGCTACACGTCCGTGCAGGCCAACATCGGTATCGGGCAGGAGTTCATCTACATCATCGCCGCCGTCATCGGCGGCTGCCTGCTCACCGGCGGGTACGGCTCGGCCATCGGAGCCGCGATCGGCGCCGTCATCTTCGGCATGGCCGACAAGGGGATCGTGTTTCTCGGCTGGGACGCCGACTGGTTCAAGTTCTTCCTCGGCGCCATGCTGCTGCTGGCCACGCTCGCCAACCGCCTGGTACGGCGCTACGCGGAAGAGGTGAAACGGTGATCCTGGAGACCCGGTCCATCGGCAAGGCGTTCGGCTCGGTGCTGGCGCTGCGCGAGGTGTCGATGGGGGTGGCGGCCGGGCAGGTCACCTGCGTGCTCGGCGACAACGGCGCGGGCAAGTCGACGCTGATCAAGATCCTGTCGGGCGTGCACCGGCACGACTCCGGCGAACTGCTGCTGGACGGCGCCCAGGTCGGCTTCGCCAGCCCGCGCGAGGCGCTGGACCAGGGCATCGCCACCGTCTACCAGGACCTGGCGATGATCCCGCTCATGTCGGTGTGGCGCAACTTCTTCCTCGGCTCCGAGCCGCGCAAGAGCTTCGGCCGCTTCGACGTGGCCAAGGCCAGGCGGGTGGCCCGCGAGGAGCTGAACGCGATGGGCATCGACATCCGCGACGTCGACCAGCCGGTCGGCACGCTGTCGGGCGGCGAGCGGCAGTCGGTGGCGATCGCGCGGGCGGTCCACCTGGGCGCGCGCGTGCTCATCCTCGACGAGCCGACCTCGGCGCTGGGCGTCAAGCAGGCCGGCGTGGTGCTGCGCTACATCGCGCGGGCCCGCGACCGCGGCCTGGGCGTGGTGTTCATCACCCACAACCCGCACCACGCCTACCCGGTCGGCGACCGCTTCCTGCTGCTCAACCGCGGCACCAGCCTCGGGGAGTACGCCAAGGCCGACATCACGCGCGAACGCCTGACCTCGCTCATGGCCGGTGGCGCGGAGCTGGAGCAACTGGAGCACGAACTGCGCCGGGAGTGAGCGGCTCACTCCTGTTCGGGCAGGTCCCGGTCCAGGCGGGAGGTGGACAGGTCCGAGCCCCACAGCAGTTCCCTGCGTACGGCCCGCTCCGGGTCGCCGTGGTCGTGGACCGGCTGCGGCGGCTCGGGCGCGCTCTCGGCGTCGGCCACGCGGGTGGCCGCGGCGTGGTCGACGTCCTCCGGCGCCTCGCCCGCCCGGGCGGCCTTCTCCAGCGGCTCGGCTTCGTTCGCATCGCTCATAGGGCAACGGTAGGCCGAGGGGGTTCGGCGCCGGGACAACGGGGTGCCGGGAAGGCCGGGTTCAGCGCTGCCAGACGACGAGGTCCAGCGTGATGTAGTCGGCCGGGTCCCTGGCGCTGCCGGTCACCTTGACCAGGCCGATCGTGGACTGGGCGAAGACACACACGAGGCGGCCCTTCGCGGCGTCGACCTCGATGGAGCTCGTGTAGCGGGTGTTGTCCACGCAGGCCTGGAAGGTGCCTTGCTGGCCGGAGTCGAGCATGGCCATGCGTCCGGCGCAGATGTCGTAGTTGCAGTAGCGGAGGTCCGCGCCCCAGCCCTCCCTGGGATGCATCGGGTCGTCGGTGAAGCTGACCGAGAAGGACTGGGTGACGTCGATGCCCTTGTACTCGCCGAGCTGGGTGCCGGGTGGCTTGGAACCGGCCACGACCTCACCGGTGGCGCTGGGGGAGGGGGTGGTGGTCTCGGCGGGCGGGGTCGTGGCGCCGGTGGCGGCTGTGCCCGGGGTGCCCTGGCTGGCTGGGGCGGCGGTCTGGGTGAGCGTGACGGTGGCCGCCGCGGCGGCGGTCTCGCCCGTGCGGCCGCTGGGCTGCAGCATCAACGCGGTGGCGGTGACCGACGCGGCGGCCGTCAGCGCGACCGCGACCGCCGTGGTGACCAGCAGCGCCTTGAGCCGCACCCGGTGCGGCCCGCGCACCGGCGGCGGGCTCGGGGACTCGGCGTAGGCCGGCAGCGCCTGCCCGACGGAGGGCGGCAACCAGTCCACGCCGCCCGCGGCGGGCGCGACCGTGCTCCAGTCCCCGCCCCCGCCCGCCGCCCGCGCGTGTCCCTGACCGCCCGCGGCCCCTGCCTGGGTGTGTCCGGTTCCTGAGGAGGTGGCGGGGTTCTGGGCGTACGGGCGGAGCCGGTCGAGCAGGTCGCGGGGCGTGGGGCGCTGGGCCGGGTCCTTGGCCAGGCAGTGGGCGACCAGGTCGCGTACCTGGGGAGGGCAGCCGTCGAGCTGGGGTTCGTCGTGCACCACCCGGTACAGCACGGTGGCGTCGGGGCCTTCACCGAAGGCGGTACGGCCGGTGGCGGCGTAGTAGACCAGACCGCCCAGGGCGAAGACGTCGACGGCGGGCGTACTGGGGTGGCCGAGAGCCTGCTCGGGCGCCATGAAGACCGGCGTGCCGACCCGTACGCCGGTGCCGGTCAGCGGGGTGGCGTCGATGGCCTTGGCGATGCCGAAGTCGATGACGCGCGGCCCGTCGGCGGCCAGCAGCACGTTCGACGGCTTGAGGTCGCGGTGGATCACCCCGGCGGCATGGATGGCCTGCAGCGCCTCGGCCACGCCGCAGGCCAGGGTGAGCGCGGTGGCGGGCGGCAGCGGCCCGTGGGCGGCCACGACCCGGTCCAGGCCGGGCCCCGGCACGTACGCGGTGGCCAGCCAGGGACGCGGCGCGCCGGTGTCGGCGTCGATGACCGGGGCGGTGTAGAGGCTCTGCACCCGCAGGACCGCGGCCACCTCCTGCTGGAAGCGGCGGCGGAACTCGGCGTTGCCCGCGTACTCGGCGTGCACCACCTTGACGGCCAGCCGCCGCCCACTCTGGGTGGCGGCCAGGTAGACCTGACCCATGCCGCCGGATCCGAGCCGGGCGATGAGGCGGTAGCCGCCGATCTCGGCCGGGTCGCCGGGTTCGAGGGGGGTGAAGGGGGAGGCCACGACTGCGGATCTTACTGCCGGTGCTGACCCCCGGCCAGAGAAATCTACATTGTAAAGGCGTCCGCGTGGTACGCCCATGTGCTCTAACGTGACAAAGCACGCAAAACTCAACCAAGGAGCTGCATCGTGGCACGCGACGCCGTCTGGGCGGTCATCACCGGCATGTACGACGCCTACACCCGAGGCGACCGGGCGGGCATCGACCGCCGCCTGCACCCGGAGGCCACGATCTTCGACTCCGCCCACGCGCCGCTGATCACCACCCGCGACCAGCTCGACAAGGTCCGCGACGCCCGCCCCGACGAGGGCCCGGTCACGCTCACCGCCTACGACGAGGTCGTCGACGTGTGGGACCAGAGCGCGCTGGCCCGCTACACGCTGCGCGTCGCCTTCGAGGGCGGCGGGCAGGAGATCGTGCGCACGACCTCGGTCCTGCGCCGCGAGGGCGGTGAGTGGCTCATCGTGCACGTCCACGAGAACACGCTCTGACCTGCGGGTATGCTAGGGCTCCAGGGCAGGGTGCACACCGCCGGCCGTACCTGACGTGCGGCGCGCACACCGACGCGGCAAGGGGGCGTGCCTAAGGTGCGGCAAGACGTCGCGCCCCCTTCCGAGGAGCATCAATGACCGCTACCGACGCGCGAACGCTCCCCATCGGGGCGGCGTTCGACCGGATGCCGTTCACCCGCCGGCACGTGCTGATCGCGCTGGCGCTGTTCATCGCGTTCGTGATCGAGTCGTGGGAGCAGCTCGCGCTGATCTACGTGGCGGCCGACCTCGGGGCCGCGTTCGGCATCGACGAAGCGGGGATCGGCCTGGTGCTGTCGGCGGTGGCCTTCGGCATGATCCCCGGCGTGCTGGTCTGGGGGCCGGTCGCCGACCGCGTCGGCCGTAAGCCCGCCGCGTTCTGGTCGTTGCTGGCCTACGGCGTCATCGCCTTCGCCTCGGCCTTCGCCCCGAACCTGGCCACGCTGATCACGTTGCGGGTGGCCTCGGGCCTGGCGCTGGCCGGCGTCTACACCATCACCTTCCCCTACTTCCTGGAGCTGCTGCCCACCCGCCACCGGGGGCGCGCGGCGGTCTACCTGTCGATCGGCTGGCCGATCGGCATCCTGGCCGCGATCGGCGCCTCGCTCGCCTTCGGCCACCTGGGCTGGCACGTGGTCGTCATCGCCAGCGCGGTGGCGGGGCTGTGGGCGTTCGCGATCCGGGCGTGGGTGCCCGAGTCGCCGTACTGGCTGGCCGCGCGTGGCCGTCAGGACGAGGCGCGCGCGGTGCTGCGCCAGTTGTCCAGCCCCGACGCCGACGCCGAGTTCACCGTGGCGGCGCGGCGGCCGGGCAACCCGCTGGAGCTGTTCCGCGGGAAGCTGGCGAAGATCACGATCGTCATGCTGCTGCTGAACTTCGCCTTCAACTGGGGCTACTGGGGGCTGCAGACCTGGCTGCCGACGCTGCTGCAGGAGCGCGGGCTGACGCTTGACGCCTCGCTCGGGTTCGCGGCGCTGAGCGCGCTGATGATGATCCCGGGGTACGTGAGCGCCTCGCTGCTGACCGGCCGGTTCGGCCGCAAGAAGGTCTTCCTGGTGTACGTCGTGGCCGCCGCGCTGGGCGGGCTGTGGTTCGCGCTGGCCGACAGCACGTGGGAGCTGTACGCGGGCAACTTCGTGCTGTCGTTCTTCAGCCTCGGCGCGTGGGGCGTGTGGAACACCTGGAACGGCGAGTTCTACCCGACGGCGCTGCGCGGCACCGGCTACTCGTGGGCGACGGCCGCGCAGCTCGTGGCCACGACGGCGGCGCCGTCGGCGGTGGGGGCGCTGCTGGCCGGGGCGACCGGGTTCACCGCGACCATGCTGGTCATCAACGCGTTCATGGTGGTGACGGCGCTGCTGGCCGTACCGCTGCCGGAGACCGAAGGCCGCGAGCTGGAGTGATCGTCGGTCTCGCGCCCGGGACGGCCGCGACCACGGTCGCGGCCGTGCGCGACGGCGCGCTGGTGTCGTCGTGGCGGCTGCCGGCGGGGCCGGGGCCGTTCGACGGGCTGGGCAGGCTGGTGGGCGGGCTCGGGGCGCGGGCGGCGTGCGTGGCGCTGGACCTGGAGGAGTCGGAGCTCGCGCCGGTGGCGGCGATCCGGGTGGGCGGGCCGTGCCCGGAGGTGCTCGGGCCGCACCCGGCCCATCCCGGCGGGGCGGCGACGATCGTGCGGGGCGGGCACAGCCTGACCGGCCGGCCGCTGGCGGCTTTGGACGAGGCCGCGGTACGGCGCTTCGCCGCCGGGTGCGGGCTGAGCGACTTCGCGGTGACGGCGACCGGCTCGCCGGTGCTGGCCGACCACGAGCTGGCGGTGGCGGAGATCGTGGCCGCCGAGGTGCCGGGGGCGCGGATCACGCTGTCGTACGAGTTCGGCCGGGCCGGGCTGCGCGAGCGCGAGGAGGACGCGATGCTCAACGCCGCGCTGGGACCGGCGGCGCTGCGGGTCTCGCGGGAGGTGGGGCAGGCGCTGGGCGGGCTGCCGCTGTACTTCGCCAGGACCGGGTACGGCGTGGTGTCGGCGCACTATTTCCGCAGGTATCCGCTGATCTGCAGGTTCGGCGCGACGGCGAGCCTGGCGCGCGGCCTGGCGGTGCTCGGCGGTGACAGCGAGGAGGGGGCGGCGCGGGCGTTCGGGGCGGCGCTGGGGCAGCCGGTGGCCGAGGTGGAGCGGATCGTGCAGGCCAGGGGGCGGGCGGAGCTGGAGCGGGCGCTGCGTGACGCGCGTGACGAGGCGCTGACCCGGGTGGTGAGCGCGGGGGCGGCGCCCGGGTCGGCGTCGATCGCGACGCTGACGGTCAACCCGCTGTCGTACCTGCCGCACGGGCTGTACCGGGTGCGGGCCGCGGCGGGCGGGGCGACGCCGTGATCGGGGCGCAGGAGCTGGGGCGCTTCGCGGCGGGGTCGCGGCTGTTCGCGACGGGGGCGGCCGAGTCGTCCTACCGGCTGGTGCTGGACTGGGCGGGGTCGGTGATCGGGCGGGGCGTGCCGGTGGTGGCGGCCGAGGAGCTGGAGCCGCGCACGGTGTGCGTGGCGGTCTCGCTGGTGGGCTCGACGACGGCGCTGGGGGAGCAGTTGCCGGCCGGTGACGAGCCGGTGCGGGCGGTGCGGGCGCTGGAGCGGCGGCTGGGCGGCCGGGTGGGCGCGGTGGTGGCGCTGAACCTGGCGGCGGAGAACGCGCTGCTGCCGCTGGTGGCGGCGGCGCTGCTGGAGGTTCCGCTGGTCGACGGCGACGGCACCGGGCGGGTGTTTCCGCTGGTGGAGCAGACGACGTACACGCTGGGCGGGGTGAGCGCGACGCCGCTGGCGCTGGCCGGGGGCGGCGGGGAGCTGGTGGTGCTGGAGACGGCGCCGGACCGGGTGGAGGCGGTGGTGCGTCCGCTGGTGCTGGCGATGGGCGGGTGGGCGGTGGGGGCGTGCTATCCGATGAGCGCGGGGGAGCTGGCCGGGGTGATGGTGCCGGGGACCGTGGGGCGGCTGCTGGAGGCGGGGGCGCCGGGGGCGGATCGGGCGGTGGCGGCGCCGTACGGGATGCGGACGTTGTGCCGCGGCGTGATCGCCGCGGTGGAGGGGAGCAGCGGGCACGGCGCGGACCTGGAGCTGCCCTCGCTGCCGTCGAGCATCGTGGTCGAGGAGAGCGGCGGGCTGCGGCGGCTGGTGCGGCTGGAGGCGCACAACGAGATCGTGCTGGCGCTGGCCGACGGGGCGCCGGTGGCGATGGCGCCCGACCTGATCTGCCTGGTGTCGGCGGCCGATCAGCTCGTGGTGGACGTGGACAAGGCGGCGCCGGGCATGGAGGTGGAGGTCATGGTGGTGCGGGCGGCTCCGGTGTGGCACACCGAGCGGGGGCTTGAGCTGGGCGGGGTGCGGGCATTCGGAGTGCCGCTGTGAGGGCGCGGGGGTGGGAGTCGCCGGTGACGGTGGCCGAGCTGGTGGACGCGGGGCCGCTGGCGGGGGCGCACATGTACGGCAGCGGCGCCAACCCGGTGCATCAGGTGCGGATCGTGGACGAGCTGGGCGTGTTCGCCGACGTGGTGCCGCACACTGCTGTCGTCCTGATCGGGGCGGCGGCCTCGGGCGGGTGGGCGGTAGAGATGGCGATGCGGCGGGCGTGGGAGCAGGCGGCGGCGTGTGTGATCGCGCCGTCGAGCGCGCTGAGCTCGGGGTCGGGGGAGGTGCTGGCCGAACGGCTCGGGGTGACGCTGATCTTCGTGGACGGGGATCCGCTGGTGACGGCGGTGGAGGTGGCGTCGGCGGCCTCGCGGCCCGAGGCGGCGCGCACGCAGCTCGTGGCCCGCTGCGCCACCAGGATCGCGGAGGCGGGGGCGTCGGCGCGGCGGGTGCTGGGGGTGCTGAACGCGGAGCTGCCCGGCACGTCGGTGGCCTTCCTCGACCGGTACGGCACCCGCCTGGCGGGCCGGGCGGCCGCGTCGTCCGGCCAGGCTCCGCCTTCGTCGTCCGGCCAGACTGCGCCCGCCTCGTCGGCGCCGGGCGCACTCGCGTCGGGGCCGGGCGCGCTGGCGTCCGGTTCGGGCGGGGCTTCCGCGGGCTCCGGGGCCGGGCCGAGCGTCGCGGGTTCTGCGGGCGTGGCTTCTCCCGGGCCGGCTTCCGCGGGCTCCGGGGCGGGGTCCGGGGGTGGTGGGGAGCGGGTGCTCGTGGATCTGGAGTTGCCGGGCGGGCTGGGGAGTCTGGTGGCCTCGGGGGCGGTGCGCTCGCCGGGATGGCCGTCGGTGGTGCGGACCGTGCTGGGGCTGGCGGTGGCGCCGTTGAGCGCGTGGGCGGCGGGGGAGCGGCTGGTGGCGGGGCGGGAGTTCGCGGTGCAGGAGGCGCTGGCCGAACGGCTGCTGGAGATACCCGAGGCGCTGCTGGACACCCTGCCCGACCAGGCGCAGGACGAGCGGCAGGACGCCGAGGTACGCGAGACGCTGGCCAGGGCGGCGGCGATGGGGTGGGCGGTGCGGGGGCCGGTGAGCGGGTTCGTGGTCAGGCCGGTGGGCTGGCAGGCCGACCCGGCCGAGCACGCGATGGTCAGGCAACTGCTGGTGGGGGCCTTGGGCGCGGTTCCGGTGGTACGGCGGGGCGAGGGCTGGGCCGGTTGGGCGGAGCCGGATCCGGGGGCGCTGGCCGTACGGCTGCGCGAGTGCGCGCACCTGCTGCCGCGCCCGGTCGCGGCGGGGGCGGGGCGGCAGGTGGAGCGGCTCGGCGCGGTGGGGGAGTCGCTGCTGGGAGCCGAGGCGGCGGCATACACGGCGCGGGCCGGGGCGGTGGCGCGGGCGGACCGGATGGGGCCGGCGGAGTTGCTGGCGGCGCTGCCCGCGGGGGTGCTGCGGGCGCCGGCGGAGGTGGTGCTGGGGCCGTTGCGGGCGGCCGACAAGGACGGGAGCCTGCTGGCCACGCTGGCGGCGGTGCTGGACGGCGGCGGGGCGCTGCGCGCGGCCGAGCGGCTGGGGGTGCACCGCAACACGGTGACGACCCGGCTGGAGCGGATCCGGGTGGCGGGCTACGACCTGGAGGATCCGGCGACGCGCCTGGCCCTGCACCTGGCCGTGCACGTCAGCCGCTGATCCACACGCCCGGTGATCTACTTTGTAAAGGCGCGGAGATGGAACGGCATGCGGTACCAGCGTCCGTCCACCGCGGCCGAGTCGACGAGAACGATGGAACGCTCCACCAGCCGGGCGACGGCCTCGGCGGCGTCGCCGGCGCGGTGCCCGGCCAGGGCGCGTTCGGCCTCCTCCAGGCCGAACGGGGTCTCGAAGGCGGCCAGCCGTTCCCAGGCCAGCGCGTCGGAGGGCTGGCACTGGCGGTGGCTCCAGGCGGCGGCCGCGCGCATGCTGGCGTGGCGGGCCGGGTGCGCGGGGCCGGCGGGCAGGGAGTGGAAGGTGCCGTCGTCGAGCGTCTCGGCGAGCTTGCCGGAGTCCAGCAGGTGCTCGGCGGCGATCTCGATGGCCAGCGGCAGCCCTTCGAGCCGGGCCAGGACGCCGGGGTCGGCGCGCAGGCCGCCCGAGCGTACGTGGAAGAGGGTGGCGGCGTCGGGCTGCGGCAGGGGTCCGGCGGCGGTGACGTGCTCGCCGGGGATGCCCAGCACCTCGCGGCCGGTGACCAGGACGCGCAGGTGGGGCAGGCCGCGCAGGAGGCGTTCGACGAGGGCGACGCAGCGGTCGACGACGTGGTCGCAGGTGTCCAGGACGAGCAGGCGCGGCGGCCCGCCGTCGTCCCAGGGCAGGCGTTCGCCGCTGAGGATCGTCTCGTGGACGTTGGAGGGGTCG
Organism: Nonomuraea sp. NPDC050790; assembly: GCF_044456745.1. Classification (NCBI taxonomy): domain Bacteria; kingdom Bacillati; phylum Actinomycetota; class Actinomycetes; order Streptosporangiales; family Streptosporangiaceae; genus Nonomuraea; species Nonomuraea sp. NPDC050790. Next base: position 1,236,276 of record NZ_JBITGF010000001.1, read on the forward strand.
AGGTCGATGACGCGGGCGGCCGGGTCGTAGGCGGTGGCCACGGCGCGGGCCAGGGCGCTCTTGCCGACGCCGCCGGCGCCGGTGATGGTGACCAGGCGCTCCTTGCCGAGCAGGGTCAGGATCTTGTTCCGCTGTTGATCGCGCCCGACGAGGGCGTCGCCCGCACTCACGGGTTCGAGTGTTCTGGACGCGGGCGGTCTGGCGCCTCGGGCGGGCCTACCTATCCGCATACCTAAATCCGGGCGCGATCTTCTAGGTATACCCCCTTACGAATTGTCATCCGGCGCGTACGCTGAGGCAATCGAGGCGGATCCGGGAGGGTCGATGGCACCGGCGATGGACATGCGGCGCGGGGGGCTGCCCGTGCAGGTGACCGGGTTCGTCGGCCGGCCGAGAGAGCTGGCGATGGTGGCCAGGCTGCTGGACGAGGCGCGGCTGGTGACGCTGGTGGGGCCGGGCGGCGTGGGCAAGACGCGGATCGCGTTACAGAGCGCCCAGGAGGCGCGGGAACGGTTCGCCGACGGGGTGTGCCTGGTGGAGCTGTCGGCTCTGGTGGACGCGGGGTTGCTGGCGCACACGGTGGCGGGGGCGCTGGGGCTGCCCGAGCAGGACGCGCGGCCGGCGCTGGAGCATCTGGTGGACTGCCTGGCGGGGCGGCAGGTGCTGATCGTGCTGGACACGTGCGAGCATCTGGTCGAGGCGTGCGCGATGCTGGCGGAGGTGCTGCTGCGGGAGGCGCCGGCGGTGACGATCCTGGCCACGACGCGCCAGCCGCTGGACGTGGCGGGTGAGCACACGCTGGCGATCGCGCCGCTGCCGGTGCTGGAGCTGGGCTCGGGCGAGGACGCGGTGGCGTTGTTCGCGCAGCGGGCGGCGGCGGTGGTGCCGGGCTTTTCGGTGAACGAGGACAATCACGCCTCGGTGGCGGCGTTGTGCCGGCGGCTGGACGGGATCCCGCTGGCGATCGAGCTGGCGACGGTGCGGCTGCGGGCGATTCCGCTGGAGGGGTTGCTGGCGCGGCTGGAGGACCGGTTCAGCCTGCTGACGGCCCGGCGCAGCTCGTTGCCGCGGCATCAGACGCTGCGCACGACGATCACGTGGAGCCATGACCTGTGTGACGGTGACGAGCGGCTGTTGTGGGCGCGGTTGTCGGTGTTCTCGGGGTCGTTCGACCTGGCGGCGGCCGAGGCGGTGTGCCAGGACGAGCAGTTGCCGGTGGGGCGGGTGATCGAGCACCTGGTCGGGCTGGTGGACAAGTCGGTGCTGCTGCGGATGGAGGGCCGTCAGGACCGTTACCGGCTGCTGGACACGTTGCGGGAGTTCGGGTCCGAGCAGCTTGAGCTGATGGGGCAGCAGGAGCGGGTGCGGCGGCGGCATCTGGACTACTACCGGTCGATGGCCGAGCGGTTCTCGCGGCGGGCGTTCACCGGCGATCAGCTCGCGTTGTATCAGGAGCTGGACCGGGAGCGTGCGAACGTGCGCGCGGCGCTGGAGTTCGCGCTGGGTCAGGCGGGCGGGGAGCGGGCGGCGTTGCGGTTCGCGGTGTCGTTGTGGCCGTACTGGTTGTGCGGGGCGCGGCTGGCCGAGGGGCGGGTGTGGCTGGAGCGGGCGCTGGAGCGGGTTCCGGCGTGGGTGCCGGAACGGGCCGAGGGGCTGGGGCATCTGGGGTTCTTCGCGTTGCAGCAGGGGGCGCAGCGGGTGGCGTTGCCGTGGATCGAGGAGTCGCTGGCGATCGCCAAGGAGCTGGACGACGAGCGGTTGCGGGCGCTGGCGATCCAGCATCTGGCGGTGCACCGGTTGCTGAGCGGGCGGCCGGATGAGGGGTTTCCGCTGTTCGACGACGCGTGTGCGCGGTTGACGGCGTTGGGGGACCGTACGGGGCTGGCGATCGCGCTGATGGAGAAGGCGGCGCTGTACGCGTTGTCGGGTGAGGGGCAGACGGCGCTGGCGGTGACCGGCGAGGTGCTGGAGCTGCTGGGTGAGGGGTCGGGGGAGTGCTGGTTGCAGGGGTATGTGCTGTTCCTGCGGGCGCTGGCGCGCTGGACGCTGGGTGATCTGGCGGGGTCGGTGGGGGAGGCGCGGCTGGCGGTGCGGATGAAGTACGCGCTGGGTGATCATCTGGCGGTGGCCGACTGCCTGGAGCTGCTGGCGTGGCAGGCGGCCGAGCAGGAGCGGATGGTGCGGGCGTGCTGGCTGCTGGGTGCGGCGGATCGGGTGTGGCAGCAGTTCGCGGCGCCCCTGGCGGGGGCGCCGTTGTTGCTGCGTCATCACGATCGGGCGATCGCGCTGGTGTCGAAGAGCCTGGGCGGCGAGCGGTATGCGGCGATCTTCCGGCAGGGGGCGGGGTTGTCGCTGGGGGAGGCGGTGGAGCTGGCGGACATGGACGTGGACGCGATCCCGGTGCAGGCGCCGCGGCGGGCGGCGATGGAGCTGTTGTCGCCGCGTGAGCGTGAGGTGGCGGGGCTGGTGGAGGAGGGGCTGACGAACCGGGAGATCGCCGAGCGGCTGGTGATCTCGAAGCGGACGGCGGACGCGCACGTGGAGCACATCCTGGCCAAGCTGGGGGTGTCGTCGCGGGTGGAGATCGCGGAGCTGGTGGCGGCGGGCAGCGGTACGTGAGCCGGCGATTCGTCAGGCGGCTTTTCGTCAGGCGGCGGTTCGTCAGGCGGCTTTTCGTCAGGCGGTTTTTCGCGGGTGCGGGTGACGGGTGCGGGTGACGGGAGGGTGCGGGATGGACGTGGCGGTGGTGGCCGGCGAGGTGATGCCGTACGTGAGCGCGGCGGTCGGGGCGTACGGCGCGGCGGTGCTGGCCAAGACGCAGGAGGCGGCGGCGCAGTCGACGGTGGGGCTGGGCACGAGGATCCTGCAGCGGGTGTTCGGCCGGAGTGAGACCCCAGGTGCGGCCCCGGGCGACGGAACGGGTGACGGGACACCTGACGACGGGACGCCGGGTGCGGGGACCGGCGCCGGCTCTGACGCTGGGACGGACGCCGGGCGGCGGGCGGGGGTGGCGGCGATCGAGGAGCTGGCGGCGCATCCGGGGGACGCGGACTATGTGGCGGCGTTGCGGCTGGCGATCCGGCGGGTGCTGGAGGCCGAGCCGGAGCTGGCGCGGGAGATCCGGGCGATGGTGGGCGCGCCGGGGTCGGTGACGGCCTCGGGTGAGCGTTCGGTGGCGATCGGCGGGTCGAACGCGGGTCTGGTCGTGACGGGTGACGACGTGAAGGTCGAGTACCCCCGCTGAGCTGAGGGGAAGGCCGGGAATTTTCTTGTTGCGCCCTCCGAACCGTATGGTGTACGGTACAGCGTACCGAAACTTTGGAGGAGTACGCCTTGACCCTTATCCGGCCTTTCACCCTCGCCGTTCCCGCCGGTGACCTGGACGACCTGCGCGCGCGGCTCGACCGGGTGCGCTGGCCCGACGAGGTCCCCGGCCAGGACTGGCGCCTCGGGGTGCCGCTGGGCGAGCTGAAGGAGCTCGTCGCGTACTGGCGTACCGGCTATGACTGGCGCGCGGCCGAGGCGGAGATCAACGCCCACCCGCAGTTCACCACCGAGATCGACGGCCAGAACGTGCACTTCCTGCACGTGCGTGGCGCGCGCCCCGACGCGCTGCCGCTGCTCATCACCCACGGCTGGCCGAGCTCGCCGGTGGAGTATCTGGACGTCATCGCGCCGCTGGCGCGCGAGTTCCACCTGGTCATCCCGTCGCTGCCCGGCTACGGCCTGTCCGGGCCGACGCGGGAGATGGGCTGGGGCGCCACCCGCATCGCCCGCGCCTGGCTGGAGCTGATGTCGCGGCTGGGCTATGAGCGCTTCGGCGTGCAGGGCGGCGACTGGGGCACGTGGATCTCGCGGGAGACCGGCGTGCTGGCGCCCGAGCGGGTCGTGGGCATGCACGGCAACGGCCTGATCTGCTTCCCGCTCGGCCTGCCGGGCGAGCTGGAGGGCCTGAGCGAGATCGAGGCCGAGCGCATGGCCTTCCGGGAGGCGTACACGCACGAGCAGTACGGCTACAAGCTCATCCAGTCCACCCGCCCGCAGGCCTTCGCCTACGGCATGGCCGACTCCCCCGTGGCGCTGCTGGCCTGGTTCGCCAGCGTCTACCACGAGTGGAGCGACGGCGGCGTGGCGCGGGATCGGCTGCTGACCACGACCATGCTGTACTGGCTGACCAACACGGCGGGCTCGGCGGCCCGCTCGTTCGTCGAGACGCCCGACACCGAGCAGGACACCACGGTGGAGTGGGAGCTGAAGCCGGCCACGGTGCCGACGGCGATCTCGGTGTTCCCGCGCGACATCCTGCGCCCGATCCGCCGCTTCGCCGAGCGGGACAACAACGTGGTGGCGTGGGTCGAGCACGAGCGGGGCGGCACGTTCGCCGCGCTGGAGCAGCCGGGGGCGTTCGTGGACGACGTGCGGGAGTTCTTCACCTCGCTGCGGGCATGACGCACGGGCCGGGGCCCCGCGCTGTGCACCCCGCACAGCGCGGGGGTCCCGGCGCCGCATACGGTGCGGGGCATGACGTATCGAGTCGCGATGGACATCGGTGGCACCTTCACCGACGTCGTCTGCTACGACGAAGACGGCGGCGCCGTCGTGGCGGCCAAGGCCCCCTCCACCCCCGCCGACCTGGCCGAGGGCGTGTTCGACGCCCTCGGCCAGGTCGTGTCCGAGCCCGCGCGCATCTCCTTCTTCGTCCACGGCACCACGCAGGGGCTCAACGCCCTGCTGGAGCGCAAGGGCGCCCGGGTGCTGCTGCTGTCCTCCGCCGGCGCGGGCGACGTGTACCGGATCGCGCGCGGCAACCGCGAGCGCATGTTCGACCTGCGCTACCGCAAGCCGGTCCCGCTGGTGCCGGGCGCCGACGTGATGGAGGCGGCCGGCCGGCTGGACTGGCGCGGCGAGGAGCTGACGCCGCTGGATGAGCAGGCGGTACGGCGGGCCGCGCGCCGGGCCCGCGAGGAGGGCTTCGAGGCGGTGGCGGTGAGCCTGCTGTTCTCCTACGCCAACCCCGCCCACGAGGTCCGGGCGGGCGAGATCCTGCGCGAGGAGCTCGGCGAGGACGTGCTGGTGGTGCTGAGCCACGAGGTGGCGCGCGAGTGGCGCGAGTACGAGCGCACCTCCAGCGCCGTGCTGGAGGCCTACACCGGGCCGGTGGTGCGCCGGTATCTGGCCGGCATCCAGGAGCGGTTCGCCGGGCGCGGGCTGGGCGTGCCGGTGCACGTGATGCAGTCCTCGGGAGGGCTGGTCAACGCCGCGTACGCGATGCGCCGGCCGTTGCAGACGCTGCTGTCGGGGCCGGTGGGCGGCACGATGGGCGGGGTGGCGGCGGCGCGGCTGCTGGGTGAGGGCAACGCCATCTGCGTGGACATGGGCGGCACCTCCTTCGACGTGTCGCTGGTGGTGGGCGGGCGGCCCGACGTCAGCGCCGAGGCGCGCATCGAGGGTTATCCGGTGCTGATGCCGATCGTGAACCTGCACACGATCGGGGCGGGCGGCGGTTCGCTGGCCTACGCCGAGGCGGGGGCGTTGCGGGTGGGGCCGGAGTCGGCGGGAGCCGTACCGGGGCCCGCGTGTTACGGGCGGGGCGGGGCGCGGCCGACGGTGACCGACGCCAACCTGGTGCTGGGCCGGGTCGATCCCGACTGGTTCGCCGGCGGGCTGATGCGGCTGGACGCCGGGGCGGCGCAGCGCGCGATCGGGGCGCTGGCCGAGGAGCTCGGCATGCAGGCGCGGGCGCTGGCCGAGGGCGTGTGCGATGTGGCCAACGCCAAGATGGCGCAGGCGATCAGGACGCTGACGGTGGAGCACGGGGTGGAGCCGAGGGAGTTCACGCTGGTGGCCTTCGGCGGGGCCGGGGCGATGCACGCGGCGTTCATCGCGCGGGAGCTGGGCATCGGCGACGTGGTGGTGCCGCGTTTTCCGGGGGCGTTCTCGGCGTGGGGGATGCTGGAGGCCGACGTGCGCCGCGACCTCACCCAGCCGTTCTTCCGCCCGCAGGCCGAGGTGGACGGCGCGCGGATGGCGGCGCTGCTGGCCGATCTGCAGGCGCGGGCGCTGGGGGAGCTGGCCGGGCAGGGGGTGCCGGAGGGGCGGCGCCGGGTCGAGCACGCGGTCGACATGCGCTACGAGGGCCAGGACTACACGCTGACCATCCCGTTGCGGGATGCCGGTGAGCCTGCCGAGCCCGGTTTTCTGGCGGCGCTGGCGGCGCGTTACGCCGAGGCGCACACCGCGCGTTACGGCCATGCCACGCCGGAGGCGGCGGTGGAGCTGGTCATGGTGCGCAGCACCGGGTTCGGCAGCTTTCCCAAGAGCGCGGCCGCGCCGCGGGTGGCGGGGCGGGGGCGGGCGCCGGCCGTACGGGATGTGATCTTCGGCGGCGAGACGCACCGCACGCCGGTGCTGCGACGCGCGGACCTGGACGGCGAGCTGGAGGGGCCGGCGATCGTGGTCGAGGAGACCGCGACCACGGTCATCCCGCCCGGCTGCCGGGCCACCGTCGACGTCAACGGCTTCCTCCTGATCAAGGTGAACTCTCTGTGATCGATCCCGTCACGACCGAAATCATCCGGTGCGCGCTGCTGCAGGCGGCCGAGGACATGAACACCACCCTCATCCGCTCCTCCTACACCCCGGTCATCTACGAGGCCAAGGACTGCGCGGTCGCGCTGCTGGACGCCGAGCACCAGGTGCTGGGGCAGTCGTCGGGGCTGCCGATCTTCCTGGGCAACCTGGAGGTGTGCACGCGCGAGACCGAGCGCCGGTACGGGCGGCAGGTGTGGCGCGAGGGCGATGTGTGGATGCTCAACGACTCCTACGTCGGCGGCACGCACCTCAACGACGTCACCGTCTACGGGCCGATCTTCGTCGGCGGGGAGCTGGCCGGGTTCGCCGCCTCGCGGGCGCACTGGCTGGATGTGGGCTCCAAGGACCCGGGCGGCTCCATGGACTCGACCTCGATCTTCCAGGAGGGGCTGCGGCTGGGCCCGGTGAAGATCTACGAGGGCGGTCAGCCGTGCCGGGACCTGCACGAGGTCATCGCCCGCAACGTGCGCTTCCCGCACGCGACGCTCGGCGACATGCGCGCCCAGGTCGCCTGCGCGATGACCGGCCAGCGGCGCCTGGCCGAGATCGTCGCCCGCTGGGGCATGGAGACGGTGAAGGCCGCGCGGGAGGAGATCTTCGCCCAGACCGAGCGGCTGGAGCGGCAGGCGATCGCCGCCATCCCCGACGGCGTCTACACCGCCGGCGGTTTTCTGGACAACGACGGCATCACGCTGGATCGTCCGCTGCCGGTCAACGTGCGCGTGAGCGTCGAGGGCGAGCGGATCGAGGTCGATCTGAGCGACTGTGCCGACCAGGCGGGCGGCCCGGTCAACTGCGGGGCGGCGCAGGCGGTGGCGGCGGTGCGGGTGGCCTACAAGCTGCTGGTCAGCGGTGAGGTGCCGCTGAACGGCGGCTCGTTCCGGCCGCTGGAGGTGGTGACGCGGCCGGGCAGCATGCTGGCCGCGCGCTCGCCGGCCGCCTGCCAGTACTACTACTCCCATCTGGGCCTGCTCATCGACCTGGTGGTCAAGGCGCTGGCGCCGGTGCTGCCGGAGCGGGCCGCGGCCGCCTCCTACGGCGACTCGCTCATCGTGCAGTTCACCGGGACCGACCCGCGCACGGGCAAGATGTACGTCTCGCAGGAGGCGACGGTGGGCGGCTGGGGCGCGTGGGAGGGCGGCGACGGCGAGTCCGCGCTGATCAACAACGTCAACGGGTCGCTGCGGGACATGCCGATCGAGGTGCTGGAGACGCTGTTCCCGGTGCGCGTCACCCGCTACGCGATCCGCCCGGGCACGGGGGGCGCGGGCCGGTGGCGGGGCGGCGACGGCGTGGTGCGCGAGTACGAGTTTCTGGGCGACACCTCGCTGTCGCTGTGGTTCGAGCGGTCGGTGACGCCGGCGTGGGGCCTTGAGGGCGGCGCGGCGGGCGCGCCGCCGCGCGTGCTCCTCAATCCGGGTACGGCCGGCGAGCGGGCCATGCTGAAGGTCAACGCGCTGCCGGTGGTGGCCGGTGACGTGCTGCGCTGCGAGTCGGGCGGTGGCGGCGGCTATGGTCCCCCAACAGATTGATCTACTTTGTAAAGGCGCTAGGTTGGGGAAATGCCCCACTCCTACCTCACCCTCGACACCCTCATCGAGCACGAGAGCGAGGTACGGCGTTCGCGCTTCGTCTGCGCGGCCGCCCCGGCCGGGAGCGTGGAGCAGGCGCAGGCGTTCATCGCCGAGCGGCGGCGCCTGCACCCCTCGGCCACCCACAACTGCTCCGCCTACGTGATCGGCCAGAGCGTGCAGAAGGGCGACGACGACGGCGAGCCGGGCGGGACGGCGGGCACGCCGATGGTGCAGGCGCTGGCCGGGCGGGGTTTCAGCGACGTGGTGGCGGTGGTGACGCGCTACTTCGGCGGGGTGCTGCTCGGGGCGGGCGGTCTGGTGCGCGCCTACGGCTCGGCGGTGACCGAGACGCTGGACCGTGCCGAGCCGGTGCGGATGGTGCCGGCCAGGCTGATGCGGGTGTCGGTGGCCCACGATCAGGCGGGCCGGGTGGAGAACGGCCTGCGGGCGTCGCGGTTCGCGGTGCGTGAGGTGGCCTATGGGGCGTCGGTGGTGTTCTCGGTGGCGGTCGGCGCCGATGAGGTGGCGGCGTTGCAGGCGTGGGTGGCGACGCTGACGGCGGGGCGGGCGCTGGTGGAGGCGGGCGAGGCCATCCACGTCCGGGGCTGAATATTGGGGTGAGCTTTGGGGGCGGGTCAGGCAGAGTTGACGAATGATGTCCGATTTCGTGCCTGGTCTTGAGTTGTCCCGCGCCTTCTATGGCGAGGTCGTGGCTCCGCTGGTGGGGGCCGTGCCGCACAGTGCGGCGCTCATCGGTCCCGGGTCTGAGGTGCTGGCGTTCGACACCGAGCGTTCGGCTGATCATGACTGGGGGCCGAGGGTGCTGGTGTTCGTGGCGGGCGGGGATGTGGCGGCGGTGCGGGCCGCGGTGGCGGCGGGGCTGCCGGAGCGCTTCGGCGGGTATCCGACGGTGTTCGGGTATCGGGGGCGTTCGCGGCCTGGGGTGCGGGTGTGTGAGCTGGGGGCCTGGCTGGAGGGGGTGCTGGGGTTCGATCCGCGGGGCGGGGTGTCGTTGCTGGACTGGTTGTCGCTGCCGTGGCAGAGCCTGGCGGAGGTGACGGGCGGCGAGGTCTTCCACGATGGGCTGGGGGAGCTGGGGGCGGTCCGGGAGGCGCTGAGCTGGTATCCGCGTGATGTGTGGCGGTATGTGCTGGCGTGTCAGTGGATGCGGATCGCGCAGGAGGAGCCGATTCCGGGGCGGTGCGGCGAGGTGGGCGACGAGCTGGGGTCGGCGGTGGTGGGGGCGGGGCTGGTGCGTGAGGTGATGCGGCTGGCGTTGTTGCTGCGGCGGCGCTATCCGCCGTATGCGAAGTGGCTGGGTAGTGCGCTGGCTCGGGTGCCGGGGTCGGCGGAGCTGGGTGAGGCGCTGGCGGTGGCGGTGGGCGGGCGTTCATGGCGGGAGCGGGAGGAGGGGCTGGCGCGGGCGTATGGGCGGGTGGCGGCGTTGCAGAACCGGATGGCGCTGGCCGAGCCGTTGGATGCGCGGGTGCGAGGGTTTCACGACCGGCCGTTCTTGGTGATCGGCGGGGAGAGGTTCGCGCGGGCGTTGCTGGCGGCGGTGTCGGATCCGCAGGTGGCGGCGTTGCCGGTGGTGGGGTGTGTGGATCAGGTGTCGGAGGGGGTGGAGGTGGTGCGGCGGCCGCGGGTGGCGCGGGCGGTTACGGAGGCGGCGTTGCGGGCGGCGTGAGGGGGAGCATGAGCTGGGTGAGCTGCTGGTCGGGTGGGGTGGTGGCGGGGTCGGTGAGGTAGACCTCGCGCAGCGGGCCGGTGGGGTGGTGGCCGTGTTCCGCGCACCAGGTGAGGAGGGTGTGGGCGGTGAGGGGGATCTGGTCGTAGGGGCCGGTATGGGTGGTGGTGGCGAAGGTGCCGCCGGGCAGGTGGGTGTGGTGGAGTCCGGGGGTGGTGGGGGGTGGGGTGTCCGGGGTGGTGGTGAGGGTGGCGGTGATGTGGAGGGGGTCGTCGAGGTCGAGGGGGAACAGGCCGGTGAGCTGGGGTGGCCGCTGGGTGGGGGCGGCGGACAGGAGGCGGGCGATGGCGGTGGAGGTGGCGCGGGGGATGTCGTGGGGGCCGGTGGCGGGTTCGCGGGTGAGCAGGACGGTCTGGGTGGGCTGGGTGGTGAGGTGGACGGGGGTGTCGGGCAGGCCGTGGGTGATGAGGTGGTGGAGGGAGGCGAGGGTGCGGCGGCGGCGGTCGAGTTCGGTTTCGAGGTCGTGGCGGACGCGGTCGAGGGCGTGGGGGGTGCCGTTCAGGACGTCGGCGATGGTGGCGAGGGGGACGTCGAGGGAGCGCAGCAGGCCGATGGTGAGGGCCTGGCGGGCTTGGGCGGGGTGGTAGTGGCGGTAGCCGGTGTCGGGGTCGACGTGGGCGGGGGTGAGCAAGCCGCGTTCGTCGTAGTGGCGGAGTTGTTTGATGCTGAGGCGGGTCAGGCGGGCGAACTGGCCGATCGGCATGAGGTCTGCGTCCACGTGCTCCAGGATGGTCCATCGGCGGGTGGGGTCGGTCCTTGGCTTCGTGCGTCGTGCGATGAGTTTTCCCTGGGTGGAGGGTCTGTCTGGTGGGCGGGGGTGTTCGCGTAGCCGTACAGGAGGTTCAGGGATGACGGGTTTCGTCGAGACCGCGCAGGGTGTGCGTATCGCCTACGACCGGGAGGGCAGCGGGCCCGCGGTGATTCTGGTGGGTGGGGCGGGGCAGTTTCGTGCGGTCGATCCGGGGACGCGGGCGCTGACGAGCGAGCTGGCTAGGCGTGGGTACGACGTGGTGCACTACGACCGGCCGGGGCGGGGGGACAGCGGGGGCGAGGCGCCGTTCACGCTGGAGGGTGAGGTGGCGGCGGTGCGGGCGCTGGTGGAGATGGTCGGGGGGCGGGCGTCGCTGTTCGGCAGTTCTTCGGGTGGGGCGATCGCGCTGGCCGCGGCGGTGGCGGTTGCCGGGGTGGAGCGGTTGTTGTTGTGGGAGGTGCCGCTGGGCGCTGAGGAGGGGGAGGACGGGGCGGCGTTTCTGGCGGAGATCGATGCGCTGGCGGCGTCGGGGGATCGGGAGGCGACGTTGCGGCGGTTCATGGCGGGGATGCCGCCGGAGTGGTTCGAGGGGATGCGGAACGGGCCGGCGTGGCCGATGTTCGAGCGGATGGCGCCGAGTGTGCGGGCGGATGCGGAGGCGCTGGCGTGGACGCAGTCGGCGCCGCGGCGGCGGTTGTGGGCTCGGGTCGAGGTGCCGGTGGTGGTGTTGCTGGGGGCGGGGGCTTTTCCGTTCTTCGCCGAGGCGGCGGATTCGATGGTGGCGTCGCTGGGGCGGGCGGAGCGGGCGGAGGTGCCGGGTGCGGGGCATGGGTGGGAGCCTGCCGATCTGGCGAAGGCTCTGGCGTCTCATCTCAGTCCGTGAGGGCGCGGCGGCCTTCACTCGGTGGAGGGCGGGGAGGGCCGGGTGTCGGTCCAGCCGGACTCCAGGATCGTGGTGAGCTGGTCTGCCTTGTGAGGTATGCGGGTGATTTCGTAGGTGAGGACCTGGGAGGTGCCGGGGTCGATGATGAGCCGGCCCTGGGTGGGCTGGCCCTGCTGGATGGGGAAGGTCACGGCGATGCCCGGCCGTCCCTGCGGGTCGGTGGCCGCGCCTTCGACCTGTACGGCGGGCAGGGTCGCGAGCGCCTGGTAGGCGGCGCTGCGCACCTGTGGGGAGGCGGGCAGTTCGTACAGGAGTGATGCCAGGGTGCGTGGCAGGCCGTCCTGTGCCGGTCCGGCGAGATCCCGGTCGCTGCCGATCGCCTCAGTGGCCCGTTTCTTCAGTGCTTCGGGGTCGGCGGGCAGTGCCTCGATCTGTTTGATGGTCAGGGGCAGGGCGCTCCAGTGGAGCTTGCGTTCTCCTTTGAGCCGGGTGAGTGTGCCCTGGCCGGGTGTGGTGGAGTGGAGGCCGCCGTCCTTGCCCATCGGCCATTGGGCCGGGGAGCCGTCGCGGCGCCAGGCCTCCAGGTCGAGGGGGCGGGCGGCCAGTTGCCTGTGGCCGATCCAGATGCGGCCGTTCTTGGCCACCCAGGTCTCGGTGAGGTGGGAGGTTCGCAGGCGGTAGGTGGTGGTGCCGTAGGGTCCCGCGGTGCCTGTGTAGAGCTGCTTTAGGCGCCAGTACGCGCCTTCGGGGGCGGTTCGGGCTGTGGCGGCGGCGGCCAGGAGGATCGAGGTGGTGTCGCCGGGTGTGGGGGTGGGCGTGGCGGTGAGGGTGATCTGGCCGAGAAGGAGCGCCGCCGCCGCGGCCGCGATGAGTGCGATGGCGCGGGCCGGCCGTGTCAGGGGCCGGGTCGCGCGGTGCGGGCGTGTCTGGGGGGTCATGATCGCCGTGCGTAGTTCGCACCCGGCGGGCCACTCCGTACAGCCACAACAGTGCCTGCTCGCCCTCGGGCACGTCGCCGATGCGCCGCCAGGCGGTGAGGAAGGTCTCGGAGATGACGTCGGGGGATTCGGTACGGCGTGCGGCGTACTGGTGGATCGCCGGCTAGTAGGTGTCGTAGATCGCTTCGAAGCGATCTCGGTGGGTCACAGGGTCTCCTTGCCGAGGGGTGCCGGGCATCTGGTTGATGTCCGGCACAGCTCGGAGTGTGACGTTCGGGGCGCGGGAAGATGATCCGTTGTCGGGGACGGTTCGGAGGGACGCTCCGAAGTTACCCGCTGGTAGTAATACTTTGTTACTTGATTTGGTAATGGAGTGTTACTAGCGTGGGCGTCGTGATGAGGAAGAGCGCGAACGCTCCGCTGCTGAGACTGCTCAACGCCCAGACGGTCTTCGACGTGATCCGCAGAGAACGTCCGATCTCACGGGCGGAGGTGGCCCGCCTGACCGGGATGGCCAAGCCCACCGTCTCGAACGTGCTGAGCGATCTGCTGCAGGCCGGGCTGGTGCGCGAGAGCGCCGATGGTGTGGCCCGGCAGCGGGGCAACACGTTCGAGCCCGTGCCCGAGGCCGCCTACGTGCTCGGTGTGGACGTCGGGGCCCGGTTTCTGCGGGCGGCGCTGGCGGATCTGAGCGGGACGGTGCACGCGCGCGGCGCCGTACCGCATGGGGGCGACACCGCGCAGTTGCCCGACCTGGCCCTGGGCCTGCGCAACCGGCTGCTGGAGGAGGCGGGTGTCGTTCTGCCCGCTCTGGAGGCGACGGTGATCGGCGTGCCCGGCATCATCAACCCCGAGGACGGCAAGATCTGGCGGCTGAACCCGGAGCGGACCGAGACCTATCCGATCGTGGCCGCGATGGAGCGCTCGCTGGGTCACCCGGCGGTGGTGGAGAACGACATCAACCTGGCCGCCATCGGTGAGCAGTGGCGGGGGCTGGCGGCCGGGGTGGACGACTTCGTGTTCCTGTCGATCGGGACCGGTGTCGGCATGGGTCTGGTCCTGCGGGGCCGGCTGCACCGCGGCCACCGGGGCGCGGCCGGCGAGGTCGACCTGCCCGGCGACGCCGCCAGCGCCGCCGAGCACGCCATGCTCACCTACGCCGCCGAGCACCACGGGCTGCGCGACACCAGCCCGGAGGAGATCTTCGCCCGTGCCGCCGCGGGCGATCCCGCGGCCATCGCGGTGCGCTCCGAGCAGGCCCGGCGCATCGCCGCCTACATCAGGCCGATCGCCCGCATCACCGACGTCGAGCTCGTCGTCCTGGGCGGCGGCATCGGCATCCACTGCCAGGAACTCCTGGAGGAGGTGCGGACGGAACTGGAGCGGTGCGTGCACTACCCGCCACGGCTGGAGATCTCCGCGCTCGGTGACACCCCTGTGCTGGTCGGTGCGCTCGCGCTGGGCATCCAGGACTGCGCTAGCCGGCTGGTCGCCAGCCGGCTGCGGGGCGAGAACGAGGAGGCGCCTGCGGCCGACCAGCTCGGTTAGATTCGCGGCGCGGCTGGGGCCGCCCGGTTTCACCTTCCCGCCAGGGCGGCAGCGCGCCGCCCTCGCCCGGGTCGTGAGCGTCCGCTGCTCCCCGGGCCCCATCACCGTACCGATTTCGGGGGATGGTCTGCCGTCGCGCCCATGCGCGCGGCCTGCTTCTGGAGGAAGAACAATCATGAAATCCCGCATCGTGTTGGCGTGCGTGGCCGTTTCGGCAGCCTCCGCGTGCGGCGCCTCGCCGACCTCGGGCTCCGCTCCGACGGCCACGGCGGACAAGCCCGCCTCGATCACCGTCTGGCTGCAGCCGGAGGCCCAGGACACCTGGCCCGAGGCCCTCAAAGCGGCCAACGACACCTTCACCGCCAAGACCGGCGTACAGGTGAAGGTGGAGACCCAGCAGTGGGGAGACCATCTGACCAAGCTCGACACCGCCCTGGCCGGCGACAGCCCGCCCGATGTGGTGGAACTCGGCAACACCGAGATGGCCCGCTACATGGCCGCGGGCGCCTTCGCCGACCTGACGGGTGACAAGAGCCGCTTCGAGAACTCCGCCACCTGGGTGCGGAGCCTGACCGACTCGGCCACCTTTGAGGGCAGGCTGTACGGCGTGCCGTACTACGGCGGCAGCCGGGCGGTGATCTACAACAAGGAGCTATTCGAGAAGGCCGGCGTCACCGAGACCCCCCAGACCATCGACGAGCTCATCGCCGCGGGCGAGAAGCTGATGGCGGCCAACCGCGGCAACCCCAACTTCTCCGCCTTCTACCTGCCAGGCCGCTACAGCTGGGCAGGGCCGGGCTCGTTCGTCGAGGGGTTCGGCGGCAAGGTCGCCGTCCAGGAGGGTGGCAAGTGGCGCGGCACGCTCAGCTCGCCGCAGGCCGTCGCCGGACTCACCAAGTTCAAGGAGCTGGCCGGCAAGCTGTCGCGCGCCGACAAGCGGGGCGACGATTCCAAGCAGGACCAGACCTTCGCCCAGGGCAACGCCGCCATGCTGCTCGGCCTGGGCCGCGAGGTCTCGCGCATCCTGGACCCCGCCCAAGGCGGCAACCCCGAGCTGAAGGGCAAGATCGGCGCCTTCCCGCTGCCCGGCCCGGCGGCGGGCACCCCGATGCCGGCCTTCATCGGCGGCTCCGATCTGGCCGTGCCGGCCAAGAGCAAGCACCGGGACCTGGCCCTGCAGTGGGTCGCGGCCTTCACGGGGACGTCGGCGCAGACGGCCATCGCCGGCAAGAGCCTGGTCCCCAACACCACCACCCTCATCGGCGAGGTGCCCGAGGAGGCGCGCCCGTTCGCCGAGGCGGCCAAGGCGAGCTGGTTCGTCCCGGTCACCGACAACTGGGGGCTGGTGGAGAAGAAGGGCACCCTCACCAACATGATCGTCGACATCCTCACCGGCAAGGCGGACGTGGCGAGCGCGGCCGGGAAGGCCGACGAGGAGCTCACCGCCACCCTGAACGCGGCGTCCTGATGCAGGTCGACACCGTGGCGCGCGCCGAACCCGGACACTCCCGGGTACGGCGGGCACGCCCCCGCAGGCCACGGCGCGCACTGCCCTACCTCCTGCTCGCCCCCGCGCTGGTGGTCATGGCGCTGATCCTCGGCTATCCGCTGGTCAAGCTGGTGCTGGTCTCCTTCCAGCAGTACGGCCTGCGCCAGCTGCTGACCGGCCAGGCCCGCTGGATCGGCCTGGACAACTACACCAGGGTCCTGACCGACCCCTTCTTCTGGACCGTCACCGCCAGGACCGTCGTCTTCACCGCGGTCAACGTCGTGGCGACGATGATCCTGAGCCTGCTGATCGCCCGGCTCATGCTCCACCTCGGCCGGCGCGCCAAGACGATCCTGACCAGCAGCCTGGTCTTCGTCTGGGCCACCCCCGGCATCGTCGCCATCGCCGTGTGGCAGTGGATGGTCGACTACGACTTCGGCGTGCTCAACCACGTGCTCGGACTCGGCCACCACAACTGGTTCGAGGACCCGGTCCAGGGCCTCGGCGTGGTCTCCGCGCTGGTGGTCTGGGGCGCCCTGCCCTTCGCCGTGATCACCCTGCACGCCGCGCTCGTCCAGGTGCCGCGGGAACTGACCGAGGCCGCCCTGATCGACGGCGCCACGAACCGGCAGGTCTTCCTGCACGTAACCTTCCCGATCATCCGGCCGATCTTCGCACTGGTCACCATCCTGGAGATCATCTGGGACTTCCAGATCTTCAACCAGATCTGGGTGCTCAACGGCGCCTCACCCTCCGAGGACTACTACACCCTCGGCATCTACTCCTACCTGCAGTCCTTCGGCGCCAGCAGCTACGGCACCGGCGCCGCCATCGCGGTGATCATGGTGCTCCTGCTCCTGGTAGCCGGATTCGGCTACACGCGGCGCATGGTCCGCTCCGGGGAGGTCTCATGAAGCGCCACCTGGCGACCGCGGCCGCCCTGGCCATCGCGGCGGTGATGTTCTTCCCGATCTACTGGATGATCGCCACCGCCTTCAAGACCGGCCCCGACATCCTGTCGCTGACCCCACAGTGGCTCCCGCTGCGCCCCACCCTCGACAACTTCGCCGCCGCGATCGAGCGGTCCCACTTCCTCGACGCCGTCCGCAGCAGCCTGATCCTGGTGCTCGCCACCGTGCTCATCTCCCTGGCCGTGGCCTTCCTCGCCGCGGTCGCCGTCGCCCGCTTCGCCTTCCGCGGCCGGCGGACGTTCCTGCTGACCCTGCTTGTGGTGCAGATGATCCCGGTCACCGCGATGATCATCCCGCTGTATCTGCTCCTCGACGGCCTCGGCCAGACCGACACGCTGACCGGGGTGATCGTCACCTACCTCACGTTCGTGCTGCCGTTCGCCATCTGGACGCTGCGCGGTTTCATCGTCAACATTCCTTCCGAGCTGGAAGAGGCGGCCCTGGTCGACGGCTGCACCCGCCTGGGGGCGTTCGTCCGCATCGTGCTGCCGTTGGTCGCCCCCGGGCTGGTGGCCACCTCGATCTTCGCCTTCGTGCAGGCCTGGAACGAGTACCTGCTGGCCTACGTGCTGCTGTCCAGCCCCGAGAACCGGACGCTGACGGTGTGGCTGGCCTCCTTCACCACCCGCAACGGCACCGCGTGGGGGCCGCTGATGGCCGCCTCCACGCTGACGGCCCTGCCCGTCGTCATCTTCTTCGTCGCGGTGCACCGCAAGGTCACCTCCGGACTCACCGCGGGAGCGGTCAAAGGATGAACCTTCACCACCTGGCCGACGCCTGCCTGCTGCCCGGATTCGCCGGCCACGACGCCCCCGACTGGGTGCGCGCCCGCCTCGCCGAGGGACTCGGCGGCGTGGTGCTTTACCACGGCAACGTGCGCGACCGCGCCCAGCTCACCCGCCTCACCGCCGGCCTGCGCGCCGCCAACCCGGACGTTCTGATCGCCATCGACGAGGAAGGCGGCGACGTCACCCGCCTCGACCTGGCCGACGGCAGCCCCTGGCCGGGCAGCCTGGCCCTGGGCGTCATCGACGACACCGGCCTGACCGCCGAGGTCGCCCGCCACCTCGGCGCCGACCTCGCCGCCGCTGGCGTCAACTGGAACTTCGCCCCCGTCGCCGATGTCAACACCAGCGCCGACAACCCCGCCATCGCCGCCCGCGCCTTTGGCGACGACCCGGCCACCGTGGCCAGGCACACCGCCGCCTTCGTCACCGGGCTGCAGGAACAACGGGTCGCGGCCTGCGCCAAGCACTTTCCCGGGCACGGCGGCACCACCGTCGACTCCCACCTGGACCTACCCGTCGACGGTGAGGGGCGCGACTACTGGCAGACCGTCGCGCTGCCCGCGTTCCGTGCGGCCATCGCCGCCGGCACGGCCAGCGTCATGACCGCCCACCTTGTCGTACCCGCCTACGACGAGGCACCCGCGACGCTCAGCCGCACGCTCATCACCGACGTCCTGCGCGGCGAACTCACCTACGACGGCGTGGTCGTCTCCGACTCCCTCGAGATGCGGGCCGTCTACGACCACTACGGCATCGTCGAGGCGGGCGTGCGAGCCATCGCCGCCGGGGTCGACGCCCTGTGCCTCGGCGCACGCAACGGCGAAAGCCGTACCGAGCGGCTGCGAGAAGCCCTGGTACAGGCCGTACGGCAGGGCCGGCTGCCCGAGGAGCGGCTGGCCGAAGCCGCCGGCCGGGTGCGGCGCCTGGCCGCCTGGGCCCGCCCGGTCGACGGGCTCGCCCCGGACCGGGAGATCGGGCTGGCCGCCGCCCGGCGCGCACTCCGGATCCACGGCGCGGTACGGCTCAGCGGACCGCCCCTGGTGCTGGAGTTCGAACCCGCCATCACCGACGCGATCGGCGAGACCGGCTGGGGCCTGAGCGCCATCCTGCGAGACCGGCTGCCCGGCACCCAGGCGGTCAAGATCACACCGGACGGTCCCGTCCCGGCGCCCGGCTACGGCCACCCAGTGGTCGTAGTGGTGCGCGACGCGCACCGCCACCCCTGGATGGCCGCAGCGATGGGCGACCTGCTGGCCGCCCACCCCGATGCCGTCGTCGTGGAAATGGGCGTGCCGCACCACCGCCCGGCCGCCCGCGGCTACCTGGCCACCCACGGAGCCTCCCGCGCCTGCGCACTGGCCGCGGTCGAGGTCCTGCTCGGAACCATCGGAGGGAACAGCTCATGATCGGCCGCATCTTGACCGCTCTGGCCCTGACCTGCACCGCGTTAACCGCCCCGGCGGCGGCGCGGGAACATGCCCTGCCGACCGCCCAGGCGGTTGGCAAGGACTCTTCGCTCGTCCCGGCGGGCACCAAGGCTCCGCAGGTCATCCCGGCGATGCGGGAGTGGCAGGATGGGCCGGGCCGCTACCGGTCCGGCCCGCAGTCGCGGGTGCTGGCGCCCACGGCGCTCCGCCGTACCGCTGAGGTGTTCGCCGAGGACCTGGCCGCGGCCACCGGACGGCGGGTCCCGGTGGCCGAACCGGGCCGGGCCCGGCCCGGCGACATCCTCCTGCGGCTGGGCGGCGAACAGCGGGGATACCGCCTGCACGCGGCAGCCGTCCTGACCATCAGCGGCGCCACCGACGGCGACGTCTTCCACGGCACCCGCAGCGCGCTGCAACTCCTGCGGCAGTCGACCGTGATCCCCGGCGGGACCGCGCGCGACTGGGCCGAGGCCGGCGAGCGCACCGTCATGCTCGACGTGGGCCGCAAGTACTACTCGCTGCGCTGGTTACGCGACCACATCCGCGAGCTGGCCTACCTGAAGTACACCACCCTGCAGCTCCACCTGTCCGACGACCAGGGCTTCCGGATCGAGAGCACCCGCCACCCCGAGGTCGTCTCGGCCGAGCACTACACCAAGGCCGAGATCACCGCCCTGATCGACTTCGCCGCCCGGCGCCACATCACGATCATCCCCGAGATCAGCATGCCCGGCCACATGACGCAGATCCTCGCCGCCCACCCCGGCCTGCGGCTGCCCGGCAAGCCAGGCGCGCTGGACCTGTCACAGGAGGCCGCCTGGACCCTGGCCAGGGAGCTGATCGAGGAATACCTGCCGCTCTTCCCCGGGCAGGGGTGGCACCTGGGCGCCGACGAATGGCTGTCCGAACGCGAGATCGGCGGCTTCCCGCAGCTGGAGGCCGCCGCCAAGGCCAGATACGGCCCCCAGGCGCGCGCCCGCGACCTGCTCTACGGCTTCGTCAACACCGCGGGCCACCTCGTACGCGCCTCAGGTAAACGACTGCGGATCTGGAACGACCAGCTCGTCGACGGCTACCACGTCCAGGTCGACCCGGCGGTGGAGATCTCCCACTGGTACGGCGCGGCCACCCCCACCCCGCAGGCGCTGCGCGAGCGCGGGCACCGGGTCGTCAACGCCAACTGGGAACGGCTCTACCACATCCTCGGCATCAGTCACCCCGACCCCGCCGACGTGTACGAGCGCTTCCGGCCCACGGACTTCGCCGGCGGGCACTCCGCCCAGGCCGACGGCGTGCAGCTCAGCGTCTGGGCCGACATCCCGCCCAACCTCGAAGACGAGAACCAG
This sequence comes from Nonomuraea sp. NPDC050790, assembly GCF_044456745.1. Taxonomy (NCBI): domain Bacteria; kingdom Bacillati; phylum Actinomycetota; class Actinomycetes; order Streptosporangiales; family Streptosporangiaceae; genus Nonomuraea; species Nonomuraea sp. NPDC050790. Next base: position 1,256,329 of record NZ_JBITGF010000001.1, read on the forward strand.
GTGGCCTGGGGCCTGCTCCGGCCGCTGCGCTCGCTGGCCCAAACCGCCTGGGGCAGCACACCGGCAACCGCCCGCTACGACGACTTCGCCCCGCTGATCGAGCTGATCGGCCGCGCTCCCGGCGTCACCACCCCGCTGCGCGTCATCGGCCCCGTCCCCTCCGCCAGCCTGGCCGCGGCACCCGGCCACTCCCTCGACAACCTCCTCGACGGCCGTCCCGGCACCACCTTCCAGAGCCTGCGCCCGGCCAGGCGCGGCGAGGAGATCCGCCTCGACCTCGGCACGGTCCGGCAGCTCGGCTCGCTCGACCTGGTCCTGTCCAGCCGGATCCACGCCGACCTGGAGACCTCATCCGACGGACGGCAGTGGAGCGCGGCCGGCCCGGTGACCGGTCCCGGCGAAATCCACGCCCAGCTCCCCACCGGCACCAGCGGGCGATACGTCCGCCTGCGCCTGACCCGGCCCGCCCCGCCCCTGCGCATCGGCGAGTTCGGGATCACCACCGTCGCCTCAAGCGCGGGAGCACTCAGCTCCTCCCTGCCCGCCCACGACACCCACGGCCTGCACCTGGCCGCCGACGGCGACCCGGCCACCTACTTCTGGGGCGGGCGCGGCATCCGGCCGGGCGACTACCTGACGCTGGACCTCGGCGCCGTCAAGGCGCCCGGCCGGATCGAGGTGCTGATGGCCGACCCCGTCGCCCACCCCGGCGACTACCTCAAGCAAGGCATCCTGGAGAGCTCGGCGGACGGGCTCACCTGGACGACCCTCGGCACCTACCGCGACCAGCCCGAGATCCGGGCCGGCGCCACCACCCCGGCCCGCTACGTCCGCCTGCGCGCCACCGCCGCGCAGCCCGAGTGGGCCATCGTCCGCGAATTCACCGCATCCTGACCCCGACCGGGAGAACCCATGCCCCGCACCCCCCGCATCCTGACGGCGTTACTGCTCGCCGCCGGCATCCTCACCCTCACCCAGCAACCCGCCGCCGCGGCCGCGCCGCCCCGGACCATCCCGGCGCCCCAGCAGTGGAGCGCCGCCTCCGGCACCTACACCCCCACCGCGGCCACCAGAGTCGTCTACGGCACCGGCTCGCTCCGCACCACCGCCGAGCAGCTCGCCGCCGACCTGTACTCGCTGACCGGGCTGAACCCGCCCGTCGTCTCCGGGACAGCCGCCGACGGCGACATCGCCCTGGAGTCCGGCAGCCACGGCGCCGAGGGCTACCGCATGACCATCGGCGCCCGCCTCACCATCGCCGGCGACGGACCCGGCGTCTTCTACGGCACCCAGACCCTCCTGCAGATGGTGCGCCAGCAGCGCACCCTGCCCCGGGGCGTCGTCACCGACGCCCCCCGCTACCGCGACCGCGGCTTCATGGTCGACGTCGCCCGCCAGTTCTACTCCGTGAGCTGGCTGCGCGCCCGCATCCGCGAATTGGCCTACCTCAAGTACAACCAGCTCCACCTGCACCTGAGCGACAACGAGGGCTTCCGCCTGCAAAGCCAGCGCCACCCCGGCATCGTCTCGGCCCAGCACTACACCAAACAGCAGATCACCGACCTGGTCGCCTACGCCGCCCGCCACCACATCACCATTGTCCCCGAGATCGACCTGCCCGGACACGCCCAGCAGATCACCACCGGCCGGCCCGGCCTGGCGCTCAGGCCCGCCCCCGGATGGATCTCCCTCGACCTGTCGCAGCAGGCCGCCTGGGACCTGGCCGACGACCTCATCGAGGAATACCTGCCGCTGTTCCCCGGCAAGATCTGGCACCTGGGCGCCGACGAATGGCTGTCCAACGCGCAGCTCGCCCAGTACCCGGCCCTCGCCGGCGCCGCCCGCGAACGCACCGGCCACGCCGGAGCCACCGGCCGCGACCTGCAGTACGCCTTCATCAACCACATCAACGGCAAGGTCCGCGCCGCCGGCAAGACGCTGCGGATCTGGAACGACCAGCTCGTCGAGAACACCCTGGTCAAGGTCGAGCCCACCGTCCAGATCGAGCACTGGTGGGGCGCCGACGACCCCACCCCGCAGGAGTTCACCGACCGCGGCCACACCCTGATCAACGCCAACTGGAACCGGCTCTACTACATCGTCGGCCACGGCCGGCCCAACCCGGCGACCCTCTACGAGTCCTTCGCCGTCAACCAGTTCGCCCTCGGCGAGGGCGACACCACCATCGGCGCCGCCAACCCGCGCCAGGGCGGCGCCGAACTCAGCCTGTGGGGCGAGCCGGGACTCCACGAACCCGAGAACTCCATCGCCACTAACCTCCGTCCCACCTTCCGCGCCTTCGCCCAGCAGACCTGGGGCTCGCCCAAACCCGTCAGCGCCTACACGGCCTTCACCTCGATCATCGAAGCCGTCGGCGACGCCCCCTCCGGCGCCCCGCCCTCCGGCACCGTCACGGCCGCCAGCTCGATGGGCGCCTACCAGTCCTACGGCGTCGCCAACATGATCGACGCGAACCCCTCCACCCTCTACTGGAGTGACCAGGCCGCGACCGCGGGCGCCTGGGTAGGCGTGGACCTGGGCGCCGCCCAGCCGATCAGCCGCGTCACCGTGCGCATGGCCGACACCGCCCACCCGAGCGACTACCTCCAGCAGGCGAGCCTGGAAGTCTCGGCCGACGGCACCTCCTGGGCGCCGCTGGGGTCGTGCACCGGACAGCGCGAGATCAACCTCACCACGCAGCGCACCGCCCGCCTCGTCCGCCTGCGCGCCACCGCCTCCCAGGCCGAGTGGGTGATCGTCCGCGAGTTCACCGTCTCCTGAACCGGAACCGGCCGCGGGGGCACTGGTGGCAGGGCCCACCGCGGCCGGCACCGCCGAAGCCCGTGTCCGGTCAGACTCCACCACCAGAACATGCCGCTTGCGTTATATAACCCGAGGCGTATACTCGGAGGGTGTTCGACGTTCTCGCGGAACCGGTCAGGAGGCAGATCCTCGATCTGCTGCGCGAGCGGCCCCGTCTGGTCGGGGAGCTGGCCGAGCGGACCGGCCTGAGCCAGCCCGGCGCCTCCAAGCACCTGCGCGTGCTGCGCGAGGCGGGCCTGGTCACCGTCCGCAAGGACGCCCAGCGCCGCTGGTATGAGCTGCGCGCGCAGCCGCTGGCCGAGATCGACGCCTGGCTGGCCCCTTACCGCGGCCTGTGGACGGCGCGCCTGGACGCGCTCGAAGCCCACCTGGAAACCATGGAGGACCGTGATGCACGACCACCTGAGCAGTGACGGCGCCCGCACCAGCCTGCACATGCAACGCCGCCTGCCCCACCCGCCGGAACGCGTGTGGCGCGCCCTGACCGAGCCGGACGAGCTGCGCCACTGGTTCCCCGGCCGGATGAGCATCGACGGCGACCGCATCGTCTACGACTTCGGCCCCGAGGGCCGCGTGCTGGCCTTCGACCCGCCGCGCCTGTTCGCCCACACCTGGGGCGCCGACGAGCTGCGCTGGGAGATCCGCCCCGACGGTGAGGCGAGCGTTCTGACGCTGACGCACACGTTCGGCGACCGCTTTGGCGCGGCCAGCTACGCCGCCGGGTGGCACACGTGCGTGCGGGCGATGGCCGCCGTGCTGGACGGGCGGCCGGTGGCCGGCGAGCGGGACAGTGCCCGCCTGCATGAGGAGTTCGTCGCGCTGCTCGGCCTCGACGGCGCGCAGGCGGACGGGCCGGGCGTGCGTTACGAGCGGCAGCTCACCCGCTCCGCCGCCCAGACCTGGGGGTGGCTGTCGGGTGAGCAGGCCCGGGTGGGTGCGCCGCCGCCGCCGGCGTTCGTGCCGCCGGGGGTGGTGGCGGGCGCGGTGGTCGCGCTGGAGAGCGGCAAGCTCGTGCGCTACGGCGCCGCCGGCGGCACCATCGGCTGGGAACTGGCCGAGGGCACCGGCCAGGGCCCCCGCCTCATCGTCACCGACACCGCGCAGGCGGCTCCGGCGTCCGCCTGGCGCACCCACATCGAAGCCCTGTCGGCCGACCTGACCGATCTGCCGCCCGAGCAAACGCCCGCCCGGTAATCGCCCACGGCTTGTGGCCGGGCGCCGTTGCGGCGCCCGGCCCGTCCGACGTGAGAAGCGATCCCCCCGACCTGCGCGCGCCGGCGTCGGCGGGTGGCGTGGGGACGGCTTACCGTAACGGAAAAGCGACCGCGACCAAACCACGGACAGCAATCAGCTGACAGAGAGCGTTTCGTTGTCAGGGGAGCGCAGCGGCCCGGCGGCCACCAGCGCGGCGCCCGCCACCAGCACCAGCGCCGTCCACGGCAGCACCCCCGCCCCCGCCGACTCCAGCAGCACCCCGCCCGCCAGCGACCCCGCCGCGATCCCCGCGTTGTACACGGTGGTCTGCAGGGCGGTGGCGACGTCGGCGTCGGCGGCGCCGGTGCGGTCGATGAGGGCGCTCTGCAGCAGCGTCGGCACCCCGCCGAAGGCCAGCCCCCACACCGCCGCAGCCCCCAGCACGATCCCCGGCCACGTCCCCGCGCCCCCGAGCGCCGCCATCGCCGCACCCACCCCCGCCAGCGCCGCCAGCAGCGCCGCGCGCGGCCGCCGGTCGACGAGCGTGCCCGTCAGCCACACCCCCGCCACCGTCGCCGCCCCGAACACCAGCAGCACCACCCCCGCCGCCACCCCTGCCCGCCCGGCCAGCGGCACGAGGTAGGTGTAGACGGCCTGGTGCCCCAGCAGCACGACGAACGTGACCGACAGCCAGCCCCGCACCCCGGCCCTCGCCGTCACCGCTCGCAACGGCAGCCGCCGCGCCGCCGCCTGGCCCGCCACCGGCGGCACCACGCGCGCGACCACCAGCGCCAGCAGCGCCGCGACCGCGGCCAGCACCCCGAAGCAGGCCCGCCAGTGCGTGGCCGCCGCCAGCGCGCTCCCGGCCGGCAGCCCCGCGCACAAGGCCAGCGTGATGCCCGCCGAGACGATCGCGATGGCCCGCCCGCGCCGCCCGGCCGGGACGAGCTGGGCCGCGTACCCGACGAGCATCGCCCACAGGGTGCCGCCCGCCACCCCGGCCGCCAGCCGCAGCGCGAACGTCAGCGGATACCACGTCGACAGCGCCGTCGCGGCGTTGAGGACGGCGAAGCAGGCCAGCACCGCGACCAGCACCGGCCGGCGCGGCAGCGAGCGCAGCGCCGCGGTGACGGGAATCGCCGACAGGAACGAGGTCAGCGCGTACCCGGTGACCAGGAAGCCCGCCTGGCCGGGCGAGACCGCGAGGTCGCGGCTGAGCTGGGGCAGCAGCCCGGCGGGCAGGAGTTCGGTGAGGACGGCGGTGAAGGCCGCGCACGACAGCGCCGCCAGCGCCCCCGCCGGAAGCCGGGTGGTCGACATGCGGCTATCGTGAAACCCTCACATCAGTGTGAAGGCAAGCGCGGGGGTACGGCATGCGGATCGGCGAGCTGTCGCGCCGCACCGGGGTGGCCGCCCGGATGCTGCGCTACTACGAGGAGCAGGGCCTGCTGGAGCCCGAACGGGCCGGCAACGGCTACCGCCTCTACCCGGATGCCGCCGTCTACCGGGTGCAGCAGATCCGGGGCCTGCTCGACTCCGGCCTCACCACGGAGATCATCCGCCGGATCCTGCCGTTCCTGGACGCCGGTGACATCCACCTGCACCCGCAGTGCCTGACGCCGGAGCTGGCGAGCCTGCTGCAGGCCGAGGCCGAGCGCATCACCGCCCGCATCGACTGCCTGGCCCGCAACCGCGACGCCCTGCTGCGCTACCTGTCGGCCGTGCGCGGCTGAGCGTCTGCATCCAGATCCGCGACCAGTACCTGACCTAGACGAACTCCTCGACCGCTTCCAGGCCCTGCCGGCGGCCGCCTTCCCGAACGTCCGGCGGTAGGCGGGCGAACTCACCCCCGGCACCGGGCACCAGCGCTTCGGCTTCGCCCTGGCGTTGCTCCTCGACAACCTCACCCCCATAAAACCGCTGGCCCCGCGCCACCCGCAGTGGTTACGGTCGGCCGGATGCGGATGATATGGCTGTGCGGGCCGTCGGGTGTGGGCAAGACGGCGACCGGGTTCGAGGTGTTCACCCGGCTGGGCCGCGACGGGGTTCCGGCGGCGTACGTGGACACCGACCAGATCAGCCTGATCCAGCCGCCGCCCGCCTCCACCCACCGGGTGCGGGCGGCCGGGCTGGCGGCGCTGCGGCCGGTGTTCGAGGCGGCGGGCGCGCGATGGCTGGTGGTCTCCGGCTACGCCGACACCGCCACGGACGTGCGCGCCTACGCCCCCGTCCTGGCCGCGGACGCCCTTCAGGTACGGCTGCGCGCGGGGGAGCGGGAACTACGCCGCCGCTACCTGGGCCGGGGCTGGCTGCCGGACCTGGTGGAGGACGCGCTGGCCGAGGCGCGCAGCCTGGAGACCTCCGGCGTGGGCGGCCTGGTGCTCGACACCGACGGACTGAGCGTCGCCGAGGCCGCCGAAGAGGTACTGCGCCTGGCCCAGGACCCGGCCACCTGGCCCGGCCCCGCACCACAGCCCAGGCCGGCACCGGCAGCGGCGGGCGGGGGCGAGGTGCTGTGGCTGTGCGGCGCGCGCGGATCAGGCGTCTCCACCGCCGGGTATGAGGTCTTCCGCCAGATGGTCCGCTCCGGCCCGCGCACCGCCTACGTCGACCTGCGCCAGATCGGCTTCCTGCACCCCGGCGCCGGCCAGGACGTCACCGCCGAGACGCTGGCCGCCCTGTGGTCCGTGCACCGCGCCGCCGGAGCCGAACGCCTCGTCGTCGCCGCCGGCCCCACCACCCCGCGGCTTCACGCGCGGGCGCTGCCCGGCAGCGCGATCACCGTCTGCCGCCTGGACGCCACCCCCGCCACCCTCACCGAACGCCTGCGCCTGCGCGCCCAGGGCCAGGGCCCGGCGATCCCCGGCGACGACATGGTGGGCCGTGACCCGCACACGGTGGCCGAGCAGGCCGCCCGCCAGGCCGAGCACCTCCAGCGCGGCGGCGTGGGCGACCTGCACACCGTCACCGACGGCCGCACGCCGCAGCAGGTGGCCGCCGACATCCTGGCCCGGATACCCTGACAGGAAAATATTGAAGTGCATGGCAAAAAGAGAGTGTGGTTAGATTTTCGACCGTGAGCCCAGGACTGCGTGAACGCAAAAGGGAACAGACCCGCCGCCACCTCACCCAGGTGGCCATGGCGCTGTTCGTCGAGCGCGGCTTCGACGCGGTCACCGTCGCCGAGGTGGCCGAAGCGGCCGAGGTCGCGGTCAACACCGTCTACAACCACTTCCCGGCCAAGGAGGATCTCGTCCTGCCGCCGCGCGAGGCCTCGCCGCGCCGCCTGGCCGCGATCGTGGCCGCCCGCCCCGCCGGGGTGAGCGCCGCCCGCGCCGTCCTCGACCACCTGCGCGAGGAGGTACGGCGCCGCGAACCGGCCGTCGGCCTGAGCGAGGGCTTCGCCCCGGTGTTCCTCATGATGCGCGCCGCCCCCACCCTCACCGCCCGCCTGGAGGAGCTGGGCCGCCAGATGAGCGCGGAGCTGGCCGCCGAGCTGGAACGCGAACACCCCGCCGACCCGCTCGGCGCCCGGATCGCCGCCTGGCAGCTCGGCGCGCTGCACGCCCTGGTCTACACCGAGATCGGCGCCCGCGTGGCCGCCGGGCAGCCGCCCGAGCGCATCGCCGCCGGCGTTCTGGCCCTGCTGGAGGCCGCCGAGCGCACGCTGGGCGGGCCACTGCTCGGCTATGCCGTACGAAAGGATGATCCGTCATGTTCCGTGTGACCGTGCGAGGCAGCTTCGGCCCGCTCGACGAGCGGGCCAGGACCGCGGTCGAGGCCGCGGCCGGGCCCGCCTACACCCCCGAGGGGACCTTCACCCACGACGCCACCATGGCCGCCTTCACCTTCCGCTGCCAGATCGCGGCAGCGGACGGCGACGGCGAGGCCGAGGCGGAACTGGCCGCGCTGGAGGCGCTGGCCGCGCACGGCCACCCCCACCGGGTGCTGAAGGTCGCCGTCACCGACCTGCGCGAGGTCAAGATCCGGCGGCGGTGAGCGGGCGCGCCCGGCGCAGCCCCGCATACTCCACAACCGCATACACCGCGACCACCGCGGCCCCCACCAGCATGAACGCCACCCCCAGCGCGGTCAGCGGCAGCAGCGGCGAGGCCACCAGCGCCAGCATCGCCACCGCCGACAGCGCGTTGCCCGCCACCGCCATCCCCGCCAGCCGCGCGGGGATGGCCGGATAGCCCGCGATCAGCCCGAGCGCCGCCGCGCCGCCCAGCATCGCCACCCCGAACGGCACCGCCCACGCCACCGGCAGCCCCAGCGGCCCGCTGAGCGGTCCCGCCAGCGCCAGCAGGACCACCCCGAACACCGCCGTGCTCCACCCGTCGACCCGCAGCACCACCCGCAACAGGTCCTGTCCCGCTCCGCGCACCCCGCACTCCCTTGCGATCCGGGCCCCGCACACCCGGGGCCGCCCACCGCCGAGGCTGCCACCGGGCAGGTCATGAGCTCAATGACCTGTCAGGTCATGTCCGGGCGCTGGCTATCCTCCAGCCCATGAACGACTCACACGCCGGAGCCCTGCTGCGCCGCTGGCGGCGCCGGCGCAAGGTCAGCCAGCTCGAACTGTCGCTGCTGGCCGACACCTCCGCCCGCCACCTGTCCTACGTCGAGACCGGCCGCTCACGCCCCAGCCGCACCATGGTGCTGCGCCTGGCCGAGGCGCTGGAGGTGCCGCTGCGCGAGCGCAACACGCTGCTGGTGGCCGCCGGCTACGCGCCCGCCTACCGCGACAGCGGCCTGCAGGAGCAGGGCGGCGCCGCCGTCACCGCCATGCTGGAGACAATGCTGACGGCGCACGAGCCGTACCCGGCGGTCGTGGTCGACCGGCTGTGGAACGTGGTGCGCGCCAACACCGCCCTGGGCGTCCTCATGAACGGCGTCGCCCCCGCCCTGGCCGCCGAAACGCCGAACGTCTTCCGCCTGACCCTGCACCCGGACGGGCTGGCGAGCCGCCTGGTCAACTACGGGCAGGTGCGGGCCCTGTTCCTGCGCCGGCTGCGCCGCCAGGCCGACGCCGGCGATCCGGCACTGCGCGCGCTGCTGCACGAGGTCAGCCGCTACCCGGCGCCCGAGAACCACCACGAACACGAAGAGGAGGAGATGGCCGCCGGGCCGATCCAGGTGCCGCTGCGGGTGCGCACGCCGGTGGGGGAGCTGTCGATGTTCAGCACCATGGCGACCTTCGGCTCCCCGGCCGACGTGACGCTCTCGGAGCTGGCGATCGAGCTGTTCTACCCACTGGACGACTTCACCGCCACCACCCTGCGCCACCTGTCCGCGCAAGCCCTTTAGGGTACGGCGGCGCCGTGTAACCTCCGAACCGCCGCGCGGGAACGCATACCATGCAAGATCACGTCAAAGCCTGCATGAGATCCCTTCACGTGCTCCTGGCGGCCGCCCTCATCGCCGCGGGCGCCGGATGCGGCCGCGACACGGCGGCCGCCGGCACGCTGCTGCTGCCCGAGCGGCCAGGAGAACTCCACCTGGAGCAGATCGTCACCTCCAAGGCCGCCCAGGACCCCATCACCGTCTACGCCGACGACCAGACGCCCGGCGGCAGGACACTGGCCGTCCTGGTGACCGACTCGGAGGACTGGGAACCACCCCTCGACTGGCAACCGCCCCACACGGGAAAACCCATCAAACTGGACAGGCACGAGGCCACCCTCGGCGGATCGGGACAGCACCGCTGGATCACCTGGCCGATCAGGACCAGCCAGGACTTCGAGTCGTACGCCGTGCTCGGCCACAACCTGACCGAAGCCGAACTGACCACCGCGGCCAACGGCGTGGCAGCAGACCCCCGCCGGCCCAGGATCGAGGCCACCCACCTGCCAGCCGGCCTCGGCCTCGTCGCGAACGGCTCGCTGCCCCTCAGCGGCTGGAACACCCAACTCGGCGGCACGGAGCACGTCTGGACCAACCGGCAGGCCCGCGCCAGAGTCTCCGTCAGCCAGCTCCCGGGAGACGCCGCCCTGGAGGTCCTGGCCGGCGCCACGGTCAGGGGAGAGCCCCGCGACATCCGCGGCACCACCGGCCTGGCCGGCGGCGACCTGCTGACCAGCGGATCACTCAGCCTCGACTGGGTCCACCAGGACCGGACCCTCATGATCCCCAAAGTGCGCCTCTGGCGGGAGAACGGCACGATCGTCAAAGTGTCGGCGCTGGGACTGACCGACCCCGCGCTCGACGCGTTCACAGCGTCCCTGCGCCCCGCCACCCCCGAAGCCGTCGAGCAGGCACGCCAGCGCATCCTCGACCACCCGCCCCACCTGCTGTTCCCGCCCGCCGACGGCGAGAACCGCCCCCTGCGCCTGGTCACCCACGGCAGGAACGCCGAACGCGCCTGGGCCGTGAGCGCCGGCCTCGAAGACCGCACCTTCACCTACGCGCTGCGCGTCCTGTCCCGCCACGCCCCCATCGTGGACGGCGGCGGCGGGAGCCTCGACTGGAACCCGGACTACGCCAAGGCGCCGATGACGATCATGCACGACGTCCAGGACCTCGGCCTGCCCAGCGACAGCATCCTCATCGGCTTCGCCGCCACCGGAGTACGCACGGTCCGCATCCGCTACGCCGACGGCACCACGGCGGACCTTCCCCTCGGCCCCGAAGGCGGGCCGGGCGGCGTCCGCTGGTTCTCCACCGAGGTGACATCCCGCCCGTTCACCCTCACCGCCGAAACCCATGACGGCACGACCACCGACACCGTCCGCCGCATCCCCTGACCGGCCCGGCCACCGGTCACCGGAGGGGGAAACCGGCGCCGCCGAGGCCGCCGCCTGGCCCATCGCGCGGCCGCCGGGCGCTTGGCGGGCCGAGTCACGGCCTGCGGGGGTACGGCCCCGCCCTACCTCTGACCGCCACGCCGGCCCCCCAGCCGCACCCTCCGCGGCCGGGCGGGCCCGCTACAGCGCGGTGAGGATGACCGGCGGGCCGGCCACCGCGACCGAGTGCTCAGCGTGGGCCGCACGCGAGCCCATCGCCGCGATCTCCGACGGCGTCTTGATCACCACCATGGCGATAACTATACCGGTATTGTTATCGCCCTGTAGACTGCGTGCCATGGTGCGCCCACCCCTGACCCCCGAAGAACGCCTGCGCGGCGAGCACCTCGGCCTGCTGCTGCGCCAGGCCAGGGGGCCACGCAGCATCGCCGAGGTCGCCGCCGCCGCCGGCATGTCCGCCGAGACCCTGCGCAAGATCGAGACCGGCCGGATCGCCACCCCCGCCTTCTTCACCATCGCCTCCCTGGCCACCGTCCTCGGCATCTCCCTGGACGCCCTCGCCCCGCCTCACCCCGGCGACTTGGGGGAGCGCAGCAGCGGATGGGCCCGCATGGCCACCTCCAGCTCACCCGGCAGCTCATCACGGTAACGGCCCAGCGTCGACAGATCGCTGTGCCCGAGCACCCGCCGCACCGCGTCCATGTCGACCGCGTCGGCCAGCAGATGCGTGGCCGTCGTGTGCCTTAGCCCGTGCGGCGTCACCGAGCGCCGCCGCTCCGGATCCACCCGCGCCTGCACCCGGTCGATCACCGCCTGCACGTCACCGCGCGCCAGCCGCCGCCCCCGCCACGACAGCAGCAACGCCTTGTCCGGCGGCCCGCCCCCACGCTCGCCCGTCAAGTACGCCTCCAGCGCCGCCGCCACATCCGCCGGCAACGGCACATCCCGCGTACGCCCGCCCTTGCCGAAGATCCGCCAATACCGCACCCCGTCATTGGTGTAGAAATCCTCCACGTTGGCCCGCACCAGCTCCGACACCCGAGGCCCCACCGCCGCCAGCAACAGCACGATCAGCCCGTCGCGCAACGGCAGCCGCTGATCACGCCGCCCCCGCCGCCCCTCCTCCTGGGCGTCCGGCTCGCGCGCCGCGCCGATCAGCCCCTGCGCCTGCTCCCGCGTCAGCGCCCGCCGCTCGGCCCGCAGCCCGCCCCGCTCCCGCGCGCTGACCGTCACCGCCGCCATCGGATTGATCTGCACCCACCCGGCCAGCGTCGCGTGCTTGAACAACGCCGAGATCGACCGGCGAAAGCGCGCCTGCGAAGAAGCGCTCTGCAACGAACCGGGGGAGCCCTGCCGGTCGGGGGAGCGGCGCCCGTCCGGCTTGCGGGCGAAGGCCAGCAGCACCGCGTCGACGTCCTCACCCGTCAGGTCGTCCAGCACCGCATCCTCGCCCGCCAGCGCCACCAGCGTCGCCACATCCCGCGCGTAGACCTCCGCCGTGGCCGGCGACAGCGCCCCCGTCACCGTCTTGGCCCGCACCAGCTCCACATAACGGTCCACCGCCTCCGCCACCGTCAACCGGTTGAGCTCCGCCGGCCGCACCCGTCCACCTCCGCCCCGTAGGCAACGCCACCATGGAAAGATCCACAGCCGACGGTAGCGACCGCCACCGACAAAATCGATCAGCCCACCCTCCGGGAGCCGACCCGCCACGACCGGCCGCAGCGACTGCGCGCACCACTGCGCGAACCCGGTCGCTCGCCCCGCCTCCGGCCGCCGTCCTGCCCGGACACCTGACCGCCATGACGCTCGCCGCCGTGGGGCAGACGGTCTGCCTGGTCCCGGCCACACCGCCCCTCAGCGCCGTCGCCCACGCCAGGGGAGCGCACCTGCTGGACATCCCGCTGCCACCCCTGACGATCGTCATGGCCTGGCACCCCCGCCACACCGCCGACGGCACCGACCAGTGGCTACGCGCCGCCGTACACCACACCCCGCGCGGGCCCCTACGGAAGGACCACCTTCTCGTAGACCTCCAGCTCCCGCACCTCACACGTGAGCTGCACCCGCACCCCCTCCACCGGCCGCACATACCGCCCGAGCAGCTCCACCGTCAGCTGCGCCAGCCGCCGCCGCACATCCTCACCACGCCCCGGCAAGATCGCCACCGCCGCGTGCACCATCGCCTCCCGCGCCTCACCCGCGGCGATCACCCCGTCGTCGATCCGGTAGAAACGCGACTTGAACGCCTCCACCCGCCCCCCGGCCACCCGCGCGCCCGCCTCGTGCAACGCCAGCGCGAACCCGCGCCGATCGAAGACCTCACCCACCACGGCCGAATACTCCACCGTCACCTGCGGCACCCCGCACACTCCCTCAGATGTCGCGAAACGTCTCGATCTGCGCCCCGACCGCGTTCAACCGCTCCGCCAGCTCCTCATACCCCCGGTTGATCACATACACGTTCCGCAGCACCGACGTGCCCTCGGCCCCCAGCATCGCCAGCAGCACCACCACCGCCGGACGCAACGCCGGCGGGCACATCATCTCCGCCGCCCGCCACCGCGTCGGCCCCTCCACCAGCACCCGATGCGGATCCAGCAGCTTCACCGACGCCCCCAGCCGCGTCAGCTCCGTCAGATAGATCGCCCGGTTGTCATACACCCAGTCGTGAATGAGCGTCGACCCCTGCGCCACCGCCGCGATCGCCGCGAAAAACGGCACATTGTCGATGTTCAGCCCCGGAAACGGCATCGGATGGATCTTGTCGATGGGGGAGACCAGCTTCGACGGCCGCACCGTCAGATCCACCAGCCGCGTCCGCCCGTTCGCCGCCGCGTACTCCCCGCCCCGATCATGATCGAGGCCCATCTCCTCCAGCACCGCCAGCTCGATCTCCAGGAACTCCACCGGAACCCGCCGGATCGTCAGCTCCGACGACGTCACCACCGCCGCCGCCAGCAGGCTCATCGCCTCCACCGGATCCTCACTGGGGGAGTAGTCCACATCCCGCTCGATCACCGGCACCCCGTGCACCGTCAGCGTCGTCGTCCCGATGCCCTCGACCTTCACCCCCAGCTCCTCCAGGAAGAAGCACAGGTCCTGCACCATGTAGTTCGACGACGCGTTACGGATCACCGTCACCCCGTCATGCCGCGCCGCCGCCATCAGCGCGTTCTCCGTCACCGTGTCCCCGCGCTCGGTCAGCACGATCGCCCGCTTCGGCGACACCCCGCCATCCACCTGCGCGTGATAGAACCCGCCCGTCGCCGTGATGTCCAGCCCGAAATGCCGCAACGCCGACATGTGAGGCTGCACCGTCCGCGTCCCCAGATCACACCCGCCCGCATACGGAATCCGGAACCGCCCCGTCCGATGCATCAACGGCCCCAAAAACATGATCACACTCCGGGTACGGCGCGCCGCCTCCGTATCCATCGCCTCCAGCTCCAGCCGAGCCGGCGGCACGATCTCCAGATCACCACCCCCGTTGACCCACCGCGCCCGCACCCCGATCGACGCCAGCACCTCCAAGATCCGATAGACCTCCTCGATCCGCGCCACCTTCCGCAAGATCGTCCGCCCCGAGTTCAGCAACGACGCGCACAACAACGCCACACACGCGTTCTTCGACGTCTTCACATCGATGCTGCCCGACAGCCGCCGCCCCCCGACCACCCGCAGATGCATCGGCCCCGCATACCCCAGCGACACGATCTCACTGTCCAACGCCTCACCGATCCGCGCGATCATCTCAAGACTGATGTTCTGATTACCCCGCTCAATCCGGTTCACCGCACTCTGACTCGTCGCCAGCGCATCCGCCAGCTGCAACTGCGTCCAACCACGATGCTGACGCGCATCCCGGATAAGCCGCCCAATCCGCGCAAGATAGTCATCCGCCATAGCGCCACAACCTATCTCACATATGAGATCCCCCCACCCCCCACCCATCCCGATGCACCGCCAAATGCCCCGGCGTCGCCTCCGCCCGCACCTTCCGCACAAACGCCGACCGCGCCGCCCCGAAACCCCGCCGATCATCGAACATGTCCCGGCTCATCTCCGCCAACTCCTCCACCCGATACGCATCCAACGGCTTACGCCGCTCATCAGCCACCCGAGCCTCCGCCTTCGCCGCCACCAAAGCCTCCCACTCACCCCCCGACGCCAACCCCTCCGCGAACTCCAGCACCGACCGCTCGAACTCCAGCCGCCCCCCACCCAGCACCCGATCAGCCAACCCCAGCTCCACCGCCTCCACCGCACCCACCGGCAACGCCCCCTCCGTCAACCGCCCCGCAGCAGCCACCCCCACCCGCCGCGCCAGCACATACGTCCAGAACTCACTGCCGTACAACCCCATCGTCCGATAGTGCGGATTCAGCACCACCCCCTCCCGCACCAGCACCCGATCCGCACCCAGCGCCATCATCACCCCGCCCGCGCCCGCATTACCCCCCACCGACGCCACCACCACCTGCCTACGACACTCGATGATCTCCCGGCACACCCCGTTGATCGCATTGATGTTCGTCCACGCCTCCAACTCCGGATGCGCCGCCGCCTCGATCACATTCAGATGAATCCCATTCGAGAACACCTCCCCGCCCCGCACCACCAGCACCCGCGTATCCTGCTCACCCGCATACCGCAACGCCGCCGCCAGCCGCCGACACTGATCCGACGACATCGCCCCGTTGTAGAAGTCGAAACTCACCACCCCCACCCCCGCACTGCGCTCATACGTGATCTCCGTATAACCCGCACGCTCCTCCAGATGACCCACCCGATCACCCAGCACCATCACCGCCGGCAACTTCACCCCATCGGCACGATCCAGCCGCAGATGCCCCACCCACACCGTCCCATCACCCGTATGCACCAGCACCGCACCCTCACGCCGCGCCGCCACCGAACCCGGCCGCCCCACCAGCGCCGGACCCCGATACACGTCGAACACCCGCACCGCCAGCCCGCACAACTCCGCACGACCACCCGGCGCCCCATCCGCCGCCCGCACCCGCCGCACGATCGCCTCCGTCGGCTCCGACCACGACACCACCCGATCCGCATGCCGCATCGCCGGACGCAACCGCCCCACCACCTCAGGCCGCCCATAATCCAACGGCACCGGCACGAACCCCGCGTCTCCCGCCTTCTCCACCACCTCCATCACCAGCTCCACCGCCGCATCCGCCACCGGCCCGTTGTACAAAGCCGACTTACGCGGCGCCTCCACCGGCAACGCAAACATCCGATATCCCCAGATCGGACCCGCGTCCATCTCCTCCACCGCCTGCAACGCCGTCACACCCCACTCCGCCTGCGCCTCCGCGATCGCCCAATCCAGCGACGACGGACCCCGATCCCCAGGCGGACCCGGATGAATGATCACCACCCGGAACCGCTGCCACAACAGCCCCGGCACCTTCTCCTTCAAAAACGGACAGATCACCAAATCCGGCTTCGCCAGCTCCGCCGCCTCGAGCATCACCCGCTCCGACACCGCCAGCTCCACGCTCACGTCATGACCGGCCCGCCGCAACTCCAGCCACGCACGCTGGGTCAAACCATTGAAGGACGAGCAAAGCAGCAGGATGCGCAACGGAAACAGCCTCCGGACGATCGCGGCGAACGACGACACCCCGCCAGACAGCGGGGGAGCGGACGGGCGGGGGACACCCTCAGGTGGCCGCACCCGGGCAGCAGACCTCACCGGTTTCGGCAGCCCCAAATGACCCGTACATGCCACAAGATGTTGACACGTACCGGCACTCCGCGCTGACAATTCACGCAAAATCACCAACTATCCGGTACGGCGCAGCCCAGGGGAGTGGCACCCCGCGGACCCCACACCCAGCGGTAAAGCACATCGAAAGGCCCCTCCGCCACGATGGGCCCACCCACACGGAAGGCCGACGCCATGCCCCCACGCGTTCCGCTCCTGCTCGCCACCCTCGCCGCCGCGGCCCTGCTCACCACCCAGCCCGCCCTGGCCGCGGCCCCCGCCGCCACCGTGCCCTTCGCCGCCGACTCCGGCGACCCGTGCGAACGCGGCTCGACCGCGGGCACCCTGGAATGGGTCACCGGCCCGGTCATCCGGCCCACGGTCAAGGTGAGCGGAACCCTGTCCGACGACCCCGACTTCTCCGCCTGCGCGCCCGACGCCATGCACAGCCGGGCCGCCTTCACCGCCTACCACGGCACCGACAGGGTGGCCGGCGGCCAGGTCAAGGCGGACGACGCCACCGTCCCGGTCGAACTGGCGCTGTCGGACGCGACGGGCGTGCGCACGATCGACCGCGTCGTGGTGCAGGTGTGCCGCTTCAGCAACAGCCCGGTCGGCATCAGTTACTGCGGCTCGCCCAAGGAGTACAAGGCCCCGTGACGGCCGCTTTCCCAAGCCATGAGCTATACCGGACAGAATTCACCTTCTGTCCGGTATAGCTAGTTTTGTGGTGATTTAGAGGCGGCGGACGAAGCGTGAGGCGGCGCGATGGCTCATGCCCGTTTCGCCGCGCACCAGGAAGACCGCCTCCTGAATCTGTCCGAGCGCCTTCATCTCCAGCGCCTGGTCGACCAGGTCGGCGCTGGGGGCGGGACGATTGCGGGGACGGCGGGTGAGCCGGGCGGCCAGCACGATGAGCCAGATGGCACCAGCCGTCACGACGCCGGTGAGCGCGATGAGGGCCGTAGTAGACATGGCCAGCGTGTTCCCGCGTGGGGCGAGATCATGCGTGCGGTGTTCGCGGAAGTTGCGCGGATTCGCCGCTGTGGCCGCTTGTGCAGCCCCTGAGCTGATCATCCGCGTTTGCTCGATAATGTACATTATGTCAAGTTAACGAGATCTTGGCCCTCCTCCCGGCGTGCCGCCCTTGCGCCCGTCGGCCGCGGATCGTCCGCCCGGCAGCGTTCTGGAGGTCGTTGGTGTCGGGTCCGGGCTTTCGGGCTGTGAGACGCGCGTCCGGCCGGGCTTGGGGGTCGGCGAGCTGCCGACCGTCGTGGGGCCGCTGCTCCTGTGGCGCGCCCCGGCCGGTGGGCTCTTGTGGGCGGAATCTCGTGGTTGTCCCCCGCGTCGGGCGCCTGTCCCCGCGTTGTGCGGGTGGTTGTGACGCTTGGTGTCGGGCGGTGGGTGCGGGGGGTGTGCCGGTGGTGAGCGTGTGGGTAATGCGGTGTGGCGGGTGAGTTGGGCTCCGCTCCCCCGGTGGTGGCCGGACGCGGACGGCTGTCATCCCATTTCTTTGCGTGGCTGCCATATTCCTGTGTGAATATCCGGAAAGTGATTGCCCGTGAAGCGTTAAAGCGGTTGACCGCAATCCGGATAATCGTGGCAGGCCCCTGGTGGCCTGGGGTTTCGGGGGTTGACGGTGGAAATTTGCACTATCTCACGTGCTGGTCGGTAATTGACATGGGTGGGCCGGTGGCGTGATGATCCATCGGTGGGCGAGGCCGTAAAAGATGGCCTTGTTGGGACATTCACGGAAATGTCCATTGTGAGCTCCGAGCCCGGTGGGGGCGCTGGGGGGTGGTCCCCCGGTCTCGGTCGCCGCATGCCCGCGCCGCTCCGGTGCGCGGGCATGCGGCCTTACTCCCTGTGGCGGGGCTTCCTGTGGCCGGCTCCTTGTGGCTGGGCTTGCCGGCGAGTGGCTGGGGGGCGCTCCCCCGGCGGTGGCGGTGTTGACGGGAAATCTTGACGAGTCGTCGAAATGCCGCCTTGGATGGTTTTGGTGCGCTTACTCTGGATATCTGGTACGCGTCCGGAAGGGGACCCGCATGGGGAACGAAGTGTTGTGCCAGGTGTGTCAGGGGGTGCTGCCGGCGTCGGGTCGTGACTCGTATACGGCGGCGCGTGGGCGGTTGATCGTGTCGAACGGGTATTGCCAGGGTGGGTGCGCGGAGCGTGCCGAGCCGGCGGTGCGGGCGGTTCGGGTGGGCGGTGCGCCGTCTCCGGTGGCTCCGGCTGTTCCGGTGGCTGCTCCCCCGGTGTCTGGTCCTGGTGTGGCCGCTCCCCCGGTGGCGCGCGTTCGGGGTTAGGTTTCGTGCCAGTAGTCCCTGGTGGTGGTGGCGCGGCCTTCGTTGTCGAAGGTGATGAAGACGCAGCCGGCCAGGGTGTGGTCGCCGTCGGTGACGTGGTATTCGATGGCGGCGTTGTCGCCGTCCACGAGGGGTGTGGCGAAGTGGGCGCGGGGTGCGCGTTCTTCGGCGAATGAGCGGTGGATGTAGGCGGCGATCTCTGCTTTTCCGCGGTGGGGTGGGCGGAAGGGCATGGAGGTGTGGACGGCGTCGTCGGCGTACAGGGTGAGGATGGCCTCGGCGTCGTGGTGGGTCCAGCCGTGTTGCCAGGTGTCGGCGAAGTGCTGGGCGGCGGCGCGGGTGTCGGGCATGGGGTGATGGTAGGGGTTGTCTGCGTGCCTGGCGGGGGTCAGGGGCGGGTGGCGAGGACGCAGACGGCGGGCGGGGTGAGGTCGAGGGTGTGCGTGCGGATGTGGGTGTAGCCGGCGTCGTGCAGGTGCTGGGTGATGTCGCGGGCGGCCTGGGCTGAGGTGTGTTCGTCGGCGCCTGGGGTGCGGGGCTGGCTGGTGATGGCGATGCGGCCGCCGGGTTTGAGCAGGTCGCGGAGTTCGGTCAGGCGCTGGGTGGGGTGGGGCCAGAAGCCGAGGGTGTTGACGGTGAGGATGGCGTCGAGGGGCTGCTGGAATGCGGGCAGGTGGTCGACGGTGGCCCGCTGGAGGGTGACGCGGTGGGCGCGGATGGCGGCGGCGTTGCGGCGGGTGGCGTGGCGGAGCATGACGGCGGAGTGGTCGATGCCGTGGATGTGGCCGTGGGGGGCGTGGCGGCTGAGGTGGGCGATGGCCAGGCCGGGTCCGAAGCCGATTTCGAGGATGTGGTCGGTGGGCTGGACGTCGAGGAGGGTGACGCTCCAGTGGTTGCGGCGGCGGTTGGAGCCGCGGTGGGCCATGATCCAGCCGGCGAGGTGTCCTGCGGTGCCGTGGGGGCGGTGGAACTGGCCGATGAGGGCGGTGCGGATGCGGTGTTTCATGGGGCCAGTCAAGGTGTTCAAGGAGGCTTGAGGTCAAGTGGCTGATTTGAGTATCGGTGAGGTGGCTGCGCGGACGGGGGTGGCGGCGTCGGCGTTGCGGTATTACGAGGAGTTGGGGTTGATCGCGGCGCCGGTGCGGGTTGGGGGGCGGCGGCGGTATCCGGAGTCGGTGGTGGGGGTGGTGGGGCGGATTCTGGTGTTTCGGGATGCGGGGTTCTCGTTGCGGGAGGTGGCGCTGGTGCTGGGGGTGGGGGCGCCGGTGGATGTGCGGTGGCGGCGGCTGGCGGAGGGGAAGGTCGTGGAGTTGGAGGAGCGGATCGCGAGGGCGCGGGCGGCGCGGGAGGCGTTGGTGCACGGGTTGCGGTGTCCGCGTGCGGATTTTTCGGAGTGTGAGCGGTTCGCGGGGGTGGTGGCGGCGCGGCTGGCGGGTGAGCCGCTGGGGCGGGCGCACGTGCACTAGAGGGGGGCGGGTGGGTCTGACATCCGGTGGTGGTGTTTCGTCGTAGGGGGTGACGGTGGTGGCTACCGAGGGGGATGTCGTGGGTGGTTCGGTGGATCCCGGCCTGGGCGGGGTGATGGGTGAGCGCCGGCATCTGATCAATCTGGCGTATCGGCTGCTGGGGTCGCTGGCTGATGCCGAGGATGTGGTGCAGGAGACGTATGTGCGCTGGTATGCGCTGTCGCGTGAGCAGCAGGAGGCGATCGAGTCGGCGGGGGCGTGGCTGACGCGGGTGGCGGGTCGGATCTGCCTGGATGTGCTGGGTTCTGCGCGGGTGCGGCGGGAGCGGTATGTGGGTGAGTGGCTTCCTGAGCCGTTGCCGGATCGGGGTGAGTGGGGTGAGGGGCGGCTGGGTGGGGCGGTGGTGGATCCGGCGGATCGGGTGACGCTGGATGAGTCGCTGAACATGGCGTTCTTGGTGGTGCTGGAGTCGATGACGCCGGCTGAGCGGGTGGCGTTCGTGTTGCATGACGTGTTCCGCTATTCGTTCGCCGAGGTGGGCGAGATCGTGGGGCGGAGTGCGGCGGCGTGTCGTCAGCTCGCCTCGTCGGCGCGGCGGCGGGTGCGGGCGGCGCGGGTGGCGGCGGTGCCGGTGGCGCGGCAGGCGCGGGTGGTGCGGGAGTTTCGGCGGGCGTGGGAGGCGCAGGACATCGAGGCGTTGGTGGGGTTGCTGGCGCCGGAGGCGAGTGCGGTGGGTGATGGTGGCGGGGTGGTGAGCGCGGCGTTGCGGCCGGTGGTGGGTGCGCGGGCGATCGCGTCGTACGTCGTGGAGATCGCGCGGCAGGTTCCGGAGTTGGTGGTCGTGGAGCGGGTGGTGAACGGTCGGCCGGGGCTGGTGGCGCTGCGCGATGGGGTGACGGTGGTGGTGATGGCGTTCGAGGTGGACGGGGATCGGGTGTGGCGGATCTGGGGGGTGCGTAATCCGGAGAAGTTGCGTTCGTGGGCGGGGGTGAGTCAGGGGTAGGGGTGGATGGCGGTGACGGCGGTGGCGGGGAGCGGGCCGTACAGGTGGGGGAAGCCGTTTTCTTCGCGGATGTCGAGGCCGGTGGGGTCGATGTGCAGGACGAGCAGGGGTTCGGTGACGTCGGCGTAGAAGGTGGCGGCGACCTGGTCGAGTTGGGTGCGGTTGTGGCTGCAGTGGATGTAGCCGACCTCGTGGAGGGTTTTGCCGAGGGTGGAGGTCTGGTAGCCGCCGGGTCCGGTGGCGTGCCAGTCGGTGGCGAGGGCGAGGTGGAGGATCATGTGAGGGCTTCCAGGGCGCGGTCGGCGTCGGCGAGGGTGTTGTAGGCGTGGAAGGACAGGCGGGCGCGGCCGGCGCGGGTGGCGGCGGTGATGCCTGCGGCGGTGAGGCGTTGGGGGTCTGCCTGCAGGGACAGGATGGGGGTGTCGCCTGGGGGTAGGCCGAGTCCGGTGCGGACGTGGTTGGCGAGGGTGAGGTTGTGGGTGTGGATGGCGTCGATGCCGAGGGTGGTGAGGAGTTCGAGGGCGGGGGCGGCGCCGACGTAGCAGAACCAGGCTGGGGACAGGTCGAAGGCGCGGGCGTCGTCGGCGAGGCGGGGTGGCATGCCGTAGAAGGCGGTGTCGGGGTCGGGGGCGCTGTACCAGTTGGCGGCGATGGGGCGCATGCGGCGGCGCAGGCGGGGTGACAGGTAGCCGAAGGCGGCGCCGCGGGGGGCCATGAGCCATTTGTAGGCGGCGCAGACGAGGGCGTCGATGCCGTCCAGGGTGATGGGCAGCCAGCCGCAGGCTTGGCTGGCGTCGGCGATGACGAGGGTGTCGTGGGTGCGGGCGGCGTGGAGGATGTCGGTGAGGGGGGCGAGTTCGCCGGTGGCCGATTGGACGAGGCTGAAGGCGACGGCGGTGGTGTCGGGGGTGATGTGGTCGGCGAGGTGGGCGGCGGGGGCGGTGTGGACGTCGGCGGCCATGGCCCAGGGGAAGACGTTGCTGGTGAATTCGATGTCGGGGACCAGGACGCGGGCGCGGGGTGGCAGGGCGGTGGCGATGGCGGAGTTGATCTGGGAGGCGGTGGAGCTGATGGTGATGTCGGTGGGGGGTGCGCCGATGAGGTGGGCGAAGGCGGTGCGGGCGCGGGTGACGCTGGTGTCCCAGGGTTTCCAGTCGCTGCTGCCGTGGCGCCATTGGTCCAGGACGGTCTGGAGTTCGGTGTAGGCGGTGCGGGGTGGCAGGCCGTAACTGGCGGTGTTGAGCCAGCCGGGGCGGGCGTCCCAGTGGGTGTGCCAGGTCATCGGTGGTGCCATTCGCGGGCGAGCAGGGCGTAGACGAGTTCGCTGGCCCATTGGCCTTTGACGTATTCGTTGTCGATGAGGTGGGCTTCGCGGCGCATGCCGAGTTTTTCCAGGACGCGGGCGGAGGCGTGGTTGCGGGCGTCGAGGCGGCCGACGATGCGGTGCAGGCCGAGGTCGTCGAAGCCGAGGGCGAGCAGGGGGCGGGTGGCTTCGGCGGCGTAGCCGTGGCCGTGGAAGCGGGGGTGCAGGACGTAGCCGATTTCGCCTTGGCGGTGTTGTTTGCTGGTCCAGATGAGGACGCAGTTGCCGGCGAGTTCGCCGGTGTCGGTGAGGGTGATGGCGATGTCGAGGGCTTCGCCTTCGTCGTGCAGGGTGGTGCGGGCGATCTTCTTGTCGAGGAAGGCGCGGGTGGTGTCGAGGTCGCGGGGTTCCCAGTAGAGGTAGCGGGCGACGTCGGGCAGGGATTCGTAGGCGTGCAGGTCGTGGAGGTCGTCGGGGGTGAAGGGGCGCAGGGTCAGGCGTGGGGTGGTGATCGGGTAGGTGGGTGTGAGCACGGGGGCAGTGTAGGCATCGGTCATTCGGGGCGCGAGGCGTTTTCGATGGCGAGTCGCAGGAGGGTGCGCAGGTCGTCGAGGGGGCGTTGTTCGACGACGTGTTCGAGCCAGAGGGCGCAGACGGTGGTGTGGAGGAGGCGGGCGCGGGGGTGGTCGGGGGGTAGTCGGAGGTGGTCGGCGGTGACGGCGAGGCAGCCGTCGCTCCAGCGGCGGGCGATGGTCTGGAGGGCGGGGTCGCGGCCGGCGTGGACGTACAGTTCCCACAGGCCGAGCTGGTGGAGGCGGTCGGCGGTGGCGAGGTCGTCGGCGAGGCCGGTGATGCCGTGGTGGCGCAGGTGGGTGAGTTCGCGCTCGACGAGGTGGGTGAAGGCTTCGGCGAGGAGTTGGTCGCGGGAGGCGAAGTAGTAGGTGGTGGCGGCCAAGGGCAGGTGGGCGCGGTGGGCGACGGCGCGGTGGGTGAGGGCGGCGAAGCCGCCGTCGGTGAGCAGGTCGACGGCGGCGTTGAGCAGGGCGGTGCGGCGCTGGGTGGCGCGGGCCTGGGGTTTTTTGGTCAATGGGTGCCTGCGAGGTTGAGGACGATGACGCCGGCGATGATGAGGACGATACCGCCGATCTTGAGGGGGGACAGGTTCTCGCCCATGAAGGCGAAGCCGATGATGGCGATGGCGGCGGTGCCGGCGCCGGACCAGACGGCGTAGGCGGTGCCCATGTCCATCTGGAGTTGGAGGGCTTTGCCGAGCAGGGCGAAGGAGGTGGTGTAGCCGGCGACGACGAGGGCGCTCCAGCCGAGGTGGGTGAAGCCGTTGGCGAGTTTGAGGGCGGAGGTGGCCGCGATCTCGCTGGCGATGGCGAGGGCGAGCAGGAGCCAGGCCATGGGGGTGGAACCTTCCCAAAAAGTGGTACGTCTGTACCAGTTTAGATGCGGCGGATTCGCTTGCCAACGCAGTCGAATACGTGTTCCACTTGGGCTCGTGGAGTGGGACGCGCTTTCGTTGGTCGAGGCCGGCGAGCATAGGCCGCTGATCGAGCGGCGTGCGGTGCTGCGCGGCGGCTTCTACGAGATGCAGGCGCGCACCATGATCGAGCGGGTGCCACCGGTCGTGGGCATCGGCCAGGAGTGGGGCATCTCCCCCTATCGCGGCTGCGCCCACGCGTGCCGGGGGTGTGGCGCGCGGGCCGGGCATCGCCGGCTGGGGCTGGACGCCGGGCGCGACTTCGACACGCGGGTGGTGGTCAAGGCCAACGCGGTGGCGCGGGTGCGGGCGGAGCTTCAGCGCTTCGCGGGCGCGGCGGTGGCGGTCGGGGTGAGCGGCGACTGCTACCAGGAGGCCGAGGGCACCTACCGGCTGATGCCGGGGATCGTGGCGGCGCTGCGTGATGCGGGCGTGCCGTTCACCGTCTACACCAAGAGCCCGCTGGTGCTGCGTGATGCGGAGTTGCTGGCGGCGGCGGGGGCGCGGGTGGCGGTGTCGATCGCGTTCGTGGACGAGCGGATCCGGCGGGCCGTGGAGCCGGGGGCGCCGGGGGCGCAGGCGCGGCTGGAGCTGGTCGCGGCGCTGGTGGAGGCCGGGGTGGCCTGCCGGGTGCTGATGGCGCCGGTGCTGCCGCTGCTGAGTGACGCGGCCGACCAGCTCGGTGCGACGGTGCGGCGGATCGCGGCCAGTGGGGCGGGCGGGGTGGAGGCGATCGTGCTGCGGCTGCCTCCGGCCACGCGGGCCTGGTATGTGAGCTGGCTGCGGCAGGCGCATCCGGGGCTGGAGGAGCGCTACGAGGAGCTCTACGATCCGGCCGGGATGCCGGCGCCGGGTTACGAGCAGCGCATTCTCGGGCAGATCGAGCAGCTGTGCCGTACCTATCACCTGGATTTCGGCGCCCCCGCTCCCCCGCCGTCGGCCGCGCCCAGGGCGGCGCAGCTCGCGCTGGTGTAGGGGCGGCTAGCGGTTGAGGATCGAGGTGGACCGGCCGACCTCGATGAGGTGTCCGGGTCGCGGGCCGGGAAGGTCTCGCGGCGCATGTCAGCCTCCCGCCACGGCACGGCTGGTGTTCGGTGCGACGTTCGTGGGTGTTGCTTGCCCTGGTCGGCGGTCATACCCCGTGTAGACCGGACAGGGGCGCGAATGTGACAGCTCGTGTCAGGAGAGGCGCGGCGGAGGAGGCGGTGGCGCCGTCAAGGTGTTCGGCGCCAGGCCGGTTTGCGGGGGCGGATCGGCGTCTCAGCGGGTGTAGGTGAGGCGGATCTCGGTGATCTGGTAGCCGGCGCGGGTGAAGGCGGCGGCTATGGGGGCGTTGGCCAGGTCGGTGGTGGCGGTGATGCGCTCGGCGCCGGCGGCGGCGTGCAGGCGGGTGATCTCGCCGAGGATCTCGTCGACGTGGCCGTGCCCGCGTAGTTCCGGGACGACGCCGAGGTAGCCGACGTTGCGGGCGTACGGCGTGGCCGAGGGGATGGCCAGGCCGGCGAGGCGGCCGTCGGGGGTGTGGGCCAGGCGCCACCAGTGCCGCTCCCCCGGCGCGTCGAGGTAGAAGTCCATTTCGCGGCGGGCGCTTTCGCGTGCGCCGTGGGCGGCGACGCGGGCGCGGGTCTGGGCATCCAGGCTCGCGTGGGCGATGCGTTCGAACACCTCCAGGAACTGTTCGTCGGTGGCCTGGGTGAAGCGCAGGGAGCCGGTGGCGGCGGGGACGCCGCGGTCGGGTGTCCAGGCGAACTGCAGGCGTTCGACCTCGTGCTGGAGTCCGGCGGCGCGGGCGGCCTCGCGCCGCCAGGCGACCGCTTGGGCGCGGGCGGGGTCCTCGCGCCAGCCGCCGGTGGTCTTGATCGTGTACTGGGCGCCGGTGGCGGCGGAGGGCAGGGTCGCGGCGATGAGCTGGGCGCCGATCCGGGCGCGGTCGCCGGCGGCGGGGTCGACGTCGAGGCAGTCCAGGGCCACCGGCTGGGTGGCGGTGGCCGGTCCCCACCACAGCGCCCGGCCCGCCAGGCGGCCGCCGGCGTCTTCGGCCAGCCAGGTCCAGTGCGGGCGGTACATGCCCTCGGCCAGGTCGGCGCGGTAGCGGGCGGCGTCGATCCAGCCGACGGGCTCGGTGACGGTCCAGGCGGTGACGCGCTCGAGGTCGGCGGAGGTGGCGGGGCGGTAGGAAATCACCCGGGCAGGCTAGCGCCGATGCCAGTGTGGCGCCAACCCGGCTTGTGCTGGCGCATGTCTGGCGCCATAATGGCGTCATGGATTTGACGTCGTACGCCGACCGGCTCCGCCGGGACCTGGCCGTGGCCGCGCAGAGCGGCGGGCAGGAGGCGGCCGCGCTGGCCGAGCGGCTCGCGGCGCCGCTGGAGTCCTCCATCCGGCTCATCCTGCTGGAGGCGCTGTCGGAAGCCGCCGACGAGATCACCCGCGACCTGGCGCCCGGCTCGGTGGAGGTGCGGCTGCGGCGCGGCGAGCCCGCGTTCGTGCTGACGCGCTCGCCGGCCGACCTTTCCTTCCACGCGCCCTTCGAGGAGAACGGGCTGGACGAGGGCGGGCCGGCGGAGGCGGATCCGCCGGTGGCGGCGGGCCGGGACGGCGGCACCGCGCGGATCAACTTCCGGCTGCCCGAGCAGCTCAAGGCGCAGATCGAGGAGGCCGCCCGGCAGGAGGGCCTGTCGGTCAACACCTGGCTCGTGCGCGCCGTCGCGGGCACGTTCGAGTCCGCCGCCCGCCGTACGCCGCGCCGCCCCGCCGCCCAGGGCAGGGGCCGCTACAGCGGCTGGGTCGGCTGAGCAGTGCACACCAGCTCTTTTCGCAGGAGGGTTTCCCATGCCGACGTTCGACACGCCAGAACCGATCACCGTCAGGATCGACCTGCCCGGCGGCGAGGTGAAGATCATCGCCGGTGAGCGCGCCGACACCGTCGTCGACATCCGGCCCGGCGACGAGGAGGAGGAGGAGACGGGCGCGATCCAGGCCGTCTACCAGGCCGGCACCCTGACCGTGACCGCGCCGCCCCGCCGCGACGGCCTGCACGACGGCCTGCACAGCGGTCTGGATCGGGCGGTCCGCCAGGCCGTCGGCGGGCGGCAGGGCGGCTGGAGCCTGTCGGGGCTGGTGCGCATGCTGAGCGACTGGGGCCACTCCTCCCCCGCGGTGACGATCGAGGTGCCGGCCGGCTCGCATGTGCAGGGTGAGGCGAGCGGCGGGGACTTCCGCTGCGTCGGGCGGCTGGGCGAGTGCCGCCTGCGCAGCGACTACGGCGACATCCGGCTCGACGAGGCCGACACGGTACGCCTGAGGACCGGCAGCGGCGACATCACCGTCGACCGGGTCGGCGGCCGAGCCGAGATCACCACCGACTCCGGCGAGGTGCGGGTGCACGAGATCGGCGGCGGCGCGGCCGTCAGCAACGACGACGGGGAGTGCTATCTCGGCGAGGTGGGCGGCGACCTGCGGCTGAGCGGGGTGCACGGGGACATGCGGGTGGAGCGGGCCCACGCGGGGGTGGAGGCCAAGACGGTCTACGGCAGCGTGCGGATCGGGCAGGTGACGCGGGGGCTGGTGGAGCTGACGAGCACGGGCGGCGACCTGGAGGTCGGCATCCGGGAGGGGACGGCGGCGCTGCTGGAGGTCAGCACGGCGCAGGGGCGGCTGGTCAACGCGCTGGAGCCGCGGGAGGGGCCCGGCGGGTTCGAGGAGACGGTCGAGATCCGCGCCCGCAGCCACGACGGCGACATCACCATCCGCCGCGCCTGACCCTTCAGGAGGCGCCGTGTCCCGAGATTTCAGGGGTTCCATCGTGCTTGTGCCGCTCGCCCGGGAACGTCGGGCGGTCCCGGGCACCGACATTCCCGGGCGGTCTCGGCCGCGCGCGAAGGGGTGATCCGCACGCGCGTCAAGCGGGTGGTCACCCGGGCGTGAAGCGAGTGATTCGCCCACGCCCGGGATACGGGTGGTCCCGGTCTCCCGACGTCGTCGGGAGACCGGCCGCGCGTGCAGGCGAAGTGGCGCCTGTCCTCCGGGCGGGAGGACAGGCGCCGGGCAGTGGCGAACCATGGGGGTTGGGCCCGCCACTGGTCTTGCGCCCCGGCCGTCCCCAGGCGCCTGGGGACGGCGAGGTGGTCATGGCCCTCCGGCTGAGCCGGGCTGCCGAGCTTGGCCGGCCGACCCGGGCTGCGGAGCTTGAGGAACGCCGAGGGGTTGGCCGGGACGTCTCGCTTTCAGCAAGCGCCGGGTTCCGGGGCTGGCGTCCCCATGTCCGGTGTCCCTAGGGGCCGGCGTTCCGGGGCGCCGGTGTCCCTGAGTCTGCTGTCCCTAGGGTTCGATGTCCTAAATTCGCTGCCCCAGGGTTCAGGGTTGCGGGGGCCGGTGTTCCGCGGGTCCCGTGTTGCGGCGGTCGGGCCGGGATGGCCGGGAGGGTCATGCCGGGGGCTGCAGCAGCAGGGCGGGCAGGTGCAGCAGGGCGTTCAGGGCCACGCGGCGGCCGAGCTGGGCGCCGGCGTCGTCGGCGTCGCGGGTGTGGATGCCCGACCAGACCCGGGCGTCCACGTTCTCCTGGGTGAACTGCCGCCAGGAGGTGTAGGTGCGGTCCGCGCCCGGCGCCACCACGCTGGAGGCGGTGATGGGCCGCGCCGGGCGGGGCCCGGTCAGCGCGGTGAGGATTTGCTCGGCGGCGCCGGCGTAGGCGGCGTGGCCGCTGACGTAGTCGGGGTGGGGCGGGGTGTCGTGCAGCGGCGTCCACCCGGTGTGCCCGGCGGCGCGCAGCGCGGTCACCGGACGCCAGCGCACGTGCGCGTACTTGGAGTCGGAGGTGGCGATCTGCGTGTCGACCGAGGCGACGTGGAAGGCGGCGACCAGGCCGGCGCGGGCGGCCAGCGGCCACGACGCCTTCTGCTCCAGCGCCCCGCGCAGCAGCTGGGTGAAGATCGGCAGCGGGGTGGTGGCCCAGAACTGGGCGACCGCGGTCTGCGCGGGGGTGCGCAGGGTGGAGTCGGCCGAGCCGTAGAGGCGGACCTCCTCCATGTCACGGCGGTAGGCGTCGGAGTCGAGGGGGTCGGGCGTGGGACGGAACTGGGCGGCGCTGGACAGCAGGAACGGCTTGGCCTCGCGCAGGCCGTACTGGATGCCGGGGGCGTGGGCCGGCGGGGTGGGCTGCCACACGCCGGGCGCGGCCGGCTGCGGGTGGTAGGGGGCATCGACGGAGGCGGCGTCGAGGCCGTCGCCGGCGCGCTCGGCCAGCAGGGCGGCGGTGGCGGCCTTGCCGGCGGCGATCCCGCGCTCCTTGGCGGCCCCGTCGGGGATGCGCGCCAGCGTGCCGGCCAGGACGGCGTCGAGCTGCGGCTTTCCGGGCGGCGCGAAGTCGAGCAGGGCGGCGTGCACGGCCGAGGCCAGCGCGGCCTGCTGGTAGGCGGCCGGGGCCAGCGGCTGGCGCAGCAGCGCGCGGGTGGCCGCGCTCCAGCCGATCGCCCACACGCGCGAGTTGGTGGCCGCGGCGGAGGCGCCGCCGAGCTTGACGGTCAGGGCGGAGGCGTCGTACCACTCCAGGGCGACGTCGACGGGGGCGGCGGTGCGCGCGGCGGCGGTGGCCGGGGTGAGCAGGGAGGTGGGGAGTACGGCCAGCACGAGCACGGCCGCTATGCGGGATAAGCGCGACATCGAGCCGGTGGTCCTTTCTATGGGATTGCCTGGGCGTAACGCTCGTGCCGGCGCCTGCCGGCGGCAACCCCTACCAGCGGCTTGGCCTGCCGTACTGGGGTGATGAAGGGGTAAATCGGTGGACAGCGTCGTTAGCGTGGCGGCATGGATGTCATCGACGTGGAGCGGTTCGCCGCCGACGGTTTCGCCAAGGTGGAGGCGGTCGTCGAGCGGGAGGTCGCCGATGCGGCCAGGATGCTGCTGTGGGAGAAGATCGGCCTGTCGCCCGACGATCCTGCCTCCTGGCGCGAGCCGGTGGTGTGGGCGATGGACGACACCGGGCAGGGCCCGTTCGGGCAGATCATGAGGAGCGAGCGGCTGTTCGCGGCCTTCGACGCGGTCGCCGGGGCGGGCGGCTGGGCGCCGCGCGGGGCGCTGGGCATGGTGCCGGTGCGTTTTCCGAACCTGCCGCCGGTGGAGGACCGGGGCTGGCACATCGACCTCAACACCCTGGGCGGCGACGGCACGTGGGGGGTGAGCGCGCGCTCGCAGACGATGCTGCTGCTGGTGCTGCTGTCGCATGTGGGGCCCGACGACGCGCCGACCCGGGTGCGGGCCGGCTCGCATCGCGACGCCTTCGCCGCCCTCAGCCCGCGGGCGATCGGGGCCGAGCCGGTGGCGGCGACGGTGGCCGGGCCATTGGTGGAGCGGGCCAGCCGGGAGCGGCCGGTGGCGTATGCGACGGGGGCGCCGGGCGATGTGTACCTGCTGCACCCCTACACGGTGCACGCCGCCGACGAGCATCGCGGCCAGGTGCCGCGGTTCATGTCGCAGGGGCCCATCATGCTGAAGCGGCCCGTCGACGGAAGCGGGGAGAACCTCCTGGCGAGGGCCCTGTCGGGGGCCTGATCCGGCGGGGGCTTTTGTGGGGTCCCCACAAGATAGGGGCCCCACCATGCGCGATGCGGACATTGGTATACCCGGCGGTGATCGAGCAGGGTATGGGGACAGGGTGCAGGCGACGCTCCGGGTTTCGGACGTCGCCTTCTGTGCGTTACGTCTTGGGGAGGCTCAGCCGGTGTTCAGTCGTGTGGCCATCGTCAACCGCGGAGAGGCCGCGATGCGGCTCATCCACGCAGTGCGGGATCTTTCGGCGGAGACCGGGCAGCGGATCGAGACGGTCGCCCTCTACACCGACGCCGACCGCGAGGCGACGTTCGTGCGCGAGGCCGACCTGGCGGTAGCGCTGGGGCCCGCCTCGGCCCGCCCCTACCTCGACCACGCCGTGCTGGAGCGGGCGCTGGCCGCGTGCGGCGCCGACGCCGCCTGGGTGGGGTGGGGGTTCGTCGCCGAGGACCCGGCCTTCGCCGAGCTGTGTGAGAAGCTCGGCGTCACCTTCGTCGGGCCCAGCGCCGAGGCGATGCGCAGGCTCGGCGACAAGATCGGCGCCAAGCTGCTGGCCGAGCAGGTCGGCGTGCCGGTGGCGCCGTGGAGCCGCGGCGAGGTGGCCACGCTGGAGCAGGCGCTGGCCGCCGGGCAGGAGATCGGCTACCCGCTGATGCTCAAGGCCAGCGCGGGCGGCGGCGGGCGCGGCATCCGCATGGTCGCCTCCGGCCAGGAGCTGGCCGAGGCGTACGAGCGCACCAGCCAGGAGGCCGAGCGGGCGTTCGGCTCGGGCGTGGTGTTCCTGGAGCGGCTGGTCACCGGCGCCCGGCATGTGGAGGTGCAGGTCATCGCCGACGGGCACACCGCGTGGGCGCTGGGGGTGCGCGACTGCTCGGTGCAGCGCCGCAACCAGAAGATCATCGAGGAGTCGGCCTCGCCGGTGCTGTCGGCCGCCCAGTCGGCCGAGCTGAAGGCCTCCGCGGAACGGCTGGCCGTCGCGGTCGGCTACCGCGGCGCCTGCACGGTGGAGTTCCTCTACCATCCGGGCGAGAAGCTGTTCGCGTTCCTGGAGGTCAACACCCGGCTGCAGGTCGAGCACCCGATCACCGAGCTCACCACCGGCACCGACCTGGTCCGCCTGCAACTGCACGTGGCGGCGGGCGGCCGGCTGGAGGGCGAGCGGCCGGGCGAGATCGGGCACGCCGTCGAGGCGCGGCTCAACGCCGAAGACCCCGACCGCGACTTCGCGCCGGCCCCCGGCCGCATCGCCCGCCTGATCCTGCCGACGGGGCCGGGCGTGCGCGTCGACACCGGCGTCAGCGAGGGCGACACCATCCCGGCCGACTTCGACTCCATGATCGCCAAGGTGATCGCCTACGGCCGCGACCGCGAGCAGGCGCTGGGCCGGCTGCGCCGCGCCCTGGCCGACACCACGGTCATCATCGAGGGGGGCGCGACCAACAAGAGCTTCGTCCTGGACCTGCTCGACCAGCCCGAGGTCGTCCAGGCCAGCGCTGACACCGGCTGGATCGACCGTGTCCGCGCCGAAGGCCGCCTGGTCAGCCACCGCCACTCGGCGATCGCGCTGGCCGCCGCCGCCATCGAGGCCTACCAGGACGAGGAGGAGGTCAGCCGCCAGCGGCTGCTGTCGACCGCCCACGGCGGCCGGCCCCAGGTCCAGCACGACCCCGGCCGCCCCCTGGACCTCAAGCTGCGCGGCGCCGCCTACCAGGTGAGCGTCGCCCGCGTCGGCCAGCAGCGCTTCCGCGTCGGCATCGGCGCTGCCGGCGGCCGCCCCCACCCGGCCGACGTCGAGGTCGAGCGCTTCGACGCCCACTGCGGCCACATCGTCGTCAACGGCCGCCGCTTCCGCCTCGTCTCGGCCACCCACGGCCCCATCCACCTGGTCGAGGTGGACGGCGTCACCCACCGCATCAGCCGCGACGAGGGCGGCGTCGTGCGCTCCCCCGCCCCCGCGCTCGTCGTCGCCACGCCGCTGGCGGTCGGCGACGAGGTCGAGGCCGGCGCGCCGCTGCTGGTGCTGGAGAGCATGAAGATGGAGACCGTGCTGCGCGCGCCCTTCCGCGCCCGCGTGCGCGAGTGCCCGGTCGCGGTCGGCAGCCAGGTCGAGACCGCCGCCCCCCTCATGCGGCTCGAACCCCTGTCGGACCAGGACGGCGCCCAGGCGCAGGACGCCGCCGCCGACGTCGAGATCGACCTGCCGGACGAGCCCGCCCCCGCCTCCCCCGCCGAACGCGTCGAGCGCGGCCTGCAGGACCTGCGCAGCCTGCTGCTCGGCTTCGACGTCGACCCCCACGACGGCCAGCGCGTCCTGTCGGCCTACCTGTCGGCGCGCGCCGAACTCGGCGGCCGGCTGCTGGAGGGCGAGCTGAACCTGCTCACCCTGTTCGCCGACCTGTGCGAGCTCAGCCGGAACAAGCCCGGCGTCGAACTCGACGCCCAGCCCGACAGCGCCGTGCACAGCCCGCGCGAGTTCTTCCACAGCTACCTGCAGAGCCTGGACGCCGAACGCGCCGGGCTCAGCGACGACTTCCAGGCCAAACTCGCCACCGTCCTGGCCCACTACGGCATCACCGGCCTGGACCGCACCCCGCGCCTGGAGGCGGCGGTCTTCCGCATCTTCCTGGCCCAGCAGCGCATGAGCGCCGACGTGGCCATCGTCTCGGAGCTGCTGCGCCAGTGGCTGGGCGGCGCTCCCCCGCTGGAGTCGCTGTATGAGCGGGCGGGCCTGGCGCTGGAGCACCTGGTCGAGGCCACGCAGGTGCGCTTTCCCGCCGTGTCCGACCTGGCGCGCGGCGTGGTGTTCCGCTGGTTCGCCCAGCCGCTGCTGCGCCGTACCCGGGCCAAGGTGTACGCGGCCGTGCGCGACGAGCTGCGCTACCTCGACCTCAACCCCGAGGCGCCCGACCGGGCCGAGCGCATCCAGGTGATGGTCGCCAGCGCCGAGCCGCTGGTGCGCCTGATCGGCCAGCGCATGCGCCGCCCGGGACGCGACCACGCCCCGCTGCTGGAGGTGCTGACCCGCCGCTACTACGGCAACCGCGCCCTGTCGCACGTGCAGGTGCGCGAGCAGGCCGGCTGCCGGTTCGTCACCGCCGAGCACACCGGCCCCAACGGGCTGGCCCGCGTGGTCACCACCGCCGTCGACATCGCCGACCTGCCGCAGGCGGTGGCGGCGCTGGCGGCCTTCGCCGAGCCGGGCACCCGCGAGCTGGTCGCCGACCTCTACCTCACCTGGGAGGACCAGGGCGACGCCGAGGCCATGGCGCAGCGGCTGGGCCGCGTGCTGGCCGAGCACGCCCGCCCCCACGGCGTGCGCCGCATCACCACGACGGTCGCCGGCACCGGCGGCGCGGTGATGCACCACCACTTCACCTTCCGCCCCGACGAGCAGGGCGGGCTGGCCGAGGACCGGCTCATCCGCGGCCTGCACCCGCAGATCGCCCAGCGGCTGCAGTTGCAGCGGCTGCGCGCCTTCGACCTGACCAGGCTGCCCTCAGCCGATGAGGAGGTCTACCTTTTCAAGGCCGTGGCCAAGACCAACCCGGCCGACGAACGGCTCATCGCCATGGGCCAGGTGCGCGACCTGACGCCGCTGCGCGAGGCCGACGGCCGGCTGGTGGCGCTGCCGGCGGTGGAGGACGCCATCACCGCCGGCCTGGACGCCATCCGCAACATCCAGGCCCAGCGCCCGCAGAACAAGCGCTTCGACACCAACCGCATCATGATGTACGTCTGGCCGGCGACGGAGATCTCCCCCGACGAGCTCAACATGCTCGTGCAGCGCATCCTGCCGACCACGGCGGGCGCCGGGCTGGAGGAGGTGCAGTTCGTGGCCCGCCAGCGCAACGCCTCCGGCGAGCTGTCGGAGGTGTCGGTGCGCATCACCCTGGACGCCGGGCGCGGCGCGCACGTGCACGTCGGCAAGCCCTCCACCGAGCCGCTGCAGCCGCTGGACGACTACCGGCAGAAGGTGCTGCGCGCGGCCCGCCGCGGCACCGTCTACCCCTATGAGCTGACCGGCCTGCTGGCCGGGCCGCGCGGCCGCTTCGCCGAGCACGACCTCGACGAGCACGGCGCGCTCGTGCCCGTCGAGCGGCCCGCGGGCAAGAACAGCGCGGCGATCGTGGCCGGGGTGGTCAGCACGCCGACCGAGCGCCACCCCGAGGGCGTGACCCGCGTGGTGCTGCTGGGCGACCCGACCAAGGCGCTGGGCGCGTTGTCGGAGCCGGAGTGCGCGCGCGTCATCGCCGCCCTGGACCTGGCCGAGCGGATGCGGGTGCCGCTGGAGTGGTTCGCGCTGTCGGCCGGGGCGCGCATCTCGATGTCCTCCGGCACCGAGAACATGGACTGGGTGGCCGCCGCGCTCAAGCGGATCGTCACCTTCACCCAGGCCGGCGGCGAGATCAACATCGTGGTCGCGGGGATCACCGTGGGGGCGCAGCCGTACTGGAACGCCGAGGCGACGATGCTCATGCACACCAAGGGCATCCTGGTGATGACGCCGGACTCGGCGATGGTGCTCACCGGCAAGCAGTCGCTCGACTTCTCCGGCGGCGTCTCTGCCGAGGACAACTTCGGCATCGGCGGCTACGACCGGGTGATGGGGCCCAACGGGCAGGCGCAGTACTGGGCGCCGAACCTGCCGGCCGCCCGCGAGGTGCTCATGGCCCACTACGACCACGCCTACGTGGCGCCCGGCGAGGCGGGGCCGCGCCGTGCCGCCACCGCCGACCCCGCCGGGCGCGACGTGCGCGCCTACCCGCACCAGGTCGCCGGCAGCGACTTCACCACCGTCGGCGAGATCTTCTCCGCCGAGCACAACCCCGACCGCAAGAAGCCGTTCGACATCCGCACCGTGATGCGCGCGGTCTCCGACCAGGACCACGCGGTGCTGGAGCGGTGGGCCGGCATGGCCGACGCCGAGACCTCCGCGGTGCAGGACGCCCACATCGGCGGGTTCCCCGTCTGCCTGATCGGCATCGAGTCGCGGTCGGTGCCGCGGCGCGGCTTCCCGCCCACCGACGGCCCCGACACCTACACCGCCGGCACGCTGTTCCCGCGCTCGTCGAAGAAGACGGCGCGGGCGATCAACGCCGCCTCCGGCAACCGGCCGCTGGTGGTACTGGCGAACCTGTCCGGGTTCGACGGCTCGCCGGAGTCGATGCGCAAGCTGCAACTGGAGTACGGGGCGGAGATCGGCCGGGCGATCGTCAACTTCGACGGCCCGATCGTGTTCTGCGTGATCTCCCGCTATCACGGGGGCGCGTTCGTCGTCTTCTCCAAGGCGCTCAACCCGAACATGACGGTCCTGGCGCTGGAGGGATCGTTCGCGTCGGTGCTGGGCGGCGCTCCGGCGGCGGCGGTCGTCTTCTCCGGCGAGGTCAACAACCGCACCGCCACCGACGCGCGCGTCACCGGGCTGCAGGCGCGGGTCTCGGCGGCCAGCGGCGCCGAGCGGGCGGCCCTGAACGCGCAACTGGCCGAGGTGCAGTCGGCCGTGCGGGCGGAGAAGCTCGGCGAGGTGGCCGCGGAGTTCGACCGGGTGCACAGCATCCAGCGGGCCGTGCAGGTCGGGTCGGTGGATGCCATCATCAGCGCCGCCGAACTGCGCCCGCGCATCATCGCCGCCCTTGAGCAGGCCCTCGGGTAAAAACCCTTTGTGCGGTACGGCGGGCCGGCCGCCGGCCAGCGCGGCGGCCCAGGCCGGGCAGGGTCGGCAGGGGTTCAGAGGGGGGCGGCGGTGGTTGCGGGGTCAGGCGTCGCCTCGGGTCAGGCGGCGCAACCCCAGCGCCATCGCCAGCGCCGCGTACCCGGCCAGCACCAGCAGGCCCGCCCAGCCCGGCAGCGGAAAGGCGCCCTCCTGCGGCAGCCCCCCGCCGGTCACGTGCGGGTAGGCGGGCACGCTCTGCTGGACGGCGAAGCCCGCCGCCGGGCTCACCCGCAGCAGCCACCGCCCCACCGGCGGCGCCAGCAGCGACGAGGTCGCCAGCACGTACGGCAGCACCACCAACCCCACGGCCACGACGACGGCGGGAGCGGCCCGGCGCAGCCAGGCGCCCAGCCCCACCGCCAGCACCGCCGTCAACGCGAGCATCGCCGCGCTCCCGGCCACCACCCCGGCCTCGGCCAGGCGCCCCACCGGCAGCACGTACGCGCCGCCGGCCCGCAGGATCGCCATCGAGACCAGCACGCCAGCCGTCAGCGCCACCAGCGACCCGGCGAAGGTGAGCGACCCGGCGACCACGGCCTTGGCCGCCAGCACCCGGCCGCGGCGCGGGCTGGCCAGCAGGCTCACCGCGATCAGGCCGCGCCGGTACTCGGAGGTGACGAACACGGCCGAGACCACGATGACGGCGATCAACGCCAGCACCACCCCGGTCAGCACCTGCTGCGACGTCACCCCGCCGTGCACCCCCAGCGGCGCCACGTCGCCGCTGCCGCGCACCGTGAGCACGCCCCCCGCCTGTCCCGCGCCCCCCGCGCCCGCACCCCCCGCGCCTGCGCCGCCTGTCCCCGTGCCGCCCGTGCCCGTGCCGCCCGTGCCCGTGCCGGTGTGGGTCAGGCCGCCGGTCAGGGTGCCGGAGAAGGTGAGGTGGTCGAAGACGCCGGTCGCCGTCGCCGGCCGCGCCCGGGCGATCACCCCGCCCAGGTCGGCCCGCACCACCCGCAGCTCATCGGGAGAGGCGGCGAACACCCCCACCCGCACCCGCTCGCCGAGCCCGGCCGGGCGGACGGCGCCGATCGTGCGCCAGCGGCGCCCGTCGGCGGACTCGGCCCCCGTGACGATCGGGCCGGCGCGGGTCAGGCGCAGCCACCGCGCCCCCTGCCCGGTGCTTCCCGCCACGTCCTCGGTGAAGTCGTGCTGCAGGCGCACCCCGTGCCCGGCCGTCACCATCACCGCCGCGTAGGAAGCGCCCGGTCGCAGGCCGTCCTTCAGCAGCAGCCCCGCCTTGGCCCACGGCACCGTCCCGCTCAGCGACGCCACCCGCACCGTCACGCTGCCGTCGCCGGTCAGCTCCCGCTGCAGGAAGGACGGGTAGTCCTCGACCGCCTGCCCGCCCGGCCCGATCGGCGGCTTCGGGCAGGCCGCCACCGTGTCGTTCACCTCGCACCGGGTGGAGCTGCCCGCCGCCGTCACCACCGCCACCACGAACACCGCCAGCAGCCCCGCCGCCGGCCCCGCCGTCCACGAGCGGACCGAACGCAGCTTCGTCCACTCCGCCCGCACCATCCGCCACCACGCCACGCTCACCGGCCCAGCTCCATGTAGGCATCCTCCAGGGTGGCCCGGTAGGTCTCGACGCCGGTGAAGGGGACGGCGGCGCCGTCCAGCACCTGACGCACGCGCCCGGCGGACTCCAGCCCCGCGACGCTCAGCCCGCCGGGCCCGCTGACGGTCACACGCGCGCCCGCGCCACAAAGGGCCGCCATCGCCGCCTCCCGCGCGCCGGTCCGCACGGTGAAGCGCCCGCGCGAGGCGTCATCGAGGAGGGTGGCCACGTCCAGGTCGGCCACCACCCGCCCCCGCCCCGCCACCACGAGATGACCCGCACGCTCGCTCAGGGCGCTCATCAGCCGCACCGCCACCAGCACCGCGCGCCCCTCGGCCGCCAGCCCGGCCAGCAGCCCCGCCATCCAGCAAGCCCCATCCGGGTCCAGACCGGCGAACGGCTCGTCCAGCAGCAGGATCGGCGGATCCCCCAGCAGCGCCGCCGCCAGCGCCAGCCGCTGACGGCTCCCGGACCTCAGCGCGCCCGCCCGCCGCCGCAGCTCCGCCCCCAGCCCCGCCAGCTCCGCCACCTCCGCCACCCGCCGCGGCCCGAGTCCCTGCGCGCGGGCCAGCCACAGCAGGTGGTCGCGGGCCGTGCGGCCCGGATGCGGCGCGCCCGCGTCCAGCAGCGCGCCGACGTGCCGCAGCGGCTCCCGCAGACTCCGGTACGGCCGGCCGCCCACCAACGCCGTGCCCTCCTGCGCCAGGTCCAGCCCGAGCACGACCCGCAGCGTGGTGGACTTGCCCGCGCCGCCGGGCCCGACGAGAGCGGTGACCTGCCCGGGACGGGCGGTGAAGGACATGCCGTCCAGCGCCGTCACCGCGCCGAAGCGTTTGCGCAGGCCGTCGACCTCGATGGTTGCCTCCATGACCGGCAGCGTAGAGGGGCGGGGGTGGTGGGTCGTCCCGCGTGCGGGGGATCTTCCCCGCGCGGGGGCTCCCCCCGGGGGAGGGATGCCGGTCGGTGGGCGGGCGGGCCACAATGGCTTGCGTGAGGCAGGGCGATGACCAGCGGCGACAGCGCGGACGGTGGTGGCGGGAGCACGCGTTCCAGGTGGCGGGGGCGGCGCTGGTGGTGCTCGCCGTGGGCGAGGCGCTGCTGCGCGCGCGGGGCCTGCCGGTGGACTGGGGGTCGGTGAGCGACGTCGTCCCCGCCGGAACACACACCCCGCCCGGCGCGGGCCCACACCCGTCGGGCCCGGACCTGACGGGCCCGGACCTGACGGGCTTGCATCCAGCGGGCGCAGACGGGGCGGGCAGGGGCGCGGATCCGGCGGGCACAGGCCGGGACGGCTTCTACCCGGCGGGCGCAGGCCAGCCGGGCGCAGGTGGGATGGGTGCGGGTGGGATGGGTGCGGGTGGGATGGGTGCGGGTGGGATGGGTGCGGGGCCGGGAGGTGGGCGGGCGATGTCGGTGCTGGTGGCGCCGTTGCTGGCGCTGGCCACGACCGTTGCGCCCGTGCTGCTGCGCGGTCAGCGGGTGGCCGCCGCGGCGCTGGTGAGCGTCTCGGTGGTGCTGTCGCTGCTGGCCTTCCAGACGCTGACCGCCGCCGCGGTCGGGGCGCTGCTGCTGGCCTGCTACCAGGCCGGGCGCAGCGGGCCCGCGACGGCGGCCGTGGCGGTGGCGGCGCCGTACCCGGTGATGGAGCTCGCCGCCACCGCGGGAGCGGCCACCGCCACGCACACGCTCGTGCTCGCCTGCCTGGCCCCCGCGACCGCGCTGGCCGCGATCGCCCGCCGCGCCCGCGCCGAGGCCCGCGAGCACACCCAGGCCCGCCAGGTCATCGCCGAGTCGCTGCTGGAGCACACCGCGCGCGGCGAGCGCGCCCGCATCGCCCGTGAACTGCACGACGTGGTCGCCCACCACATCTCCATGGTCGCCGTGCAGGCCGAGACCGCCCGGGTCAGCGTCGCCGGCATGCCGGCCGCCGGCGCGCAACGCCTGTCGGCCATCGGCGACACCGCGCGGGCGGCGCTGACCGAGATGCGCCGCCTGCTCGGCGTGCTGCGCGAGGACACCGGCCGGCCCGCCGCCCGCCGCCCGCAACCGGGCCTCGGGCTGGCCGAGCTCAACGAGCTGCTGGACGAGGCCCGCCAGGCGTCCGGCACCGGCCTGCGGCTCATCCTGGACGGGGTTCCGGTCGCGCTGGATCCCGGGGTGGAGCTGGCGGCGTACCGGATCATCCAGGAGGCCCTCACCAACGCCCGCCGGCACGCGCCCGGCGCCGCCGTCGACGTGCGCCTGCACTACAGTGACCAGGGCCTGCGCCTGAGCGTGCGCGACAACGGCCCGGGGCCCGCGGGCGGCGACGGCCTCGGCCTGGCGGGGATGCGCGAGCGTGCCGCCGCCGTCGGCGGGCGCCTGAGCACCGGGGCAGCGCCCGGGGGCGGGTTCCTCGTCGAAGCCCGCCTGCCAGGAAAGGACGGCCCATGAGCGGCGTGCGCATCGTGGTCGCCGACGACCATCCGGTCGTGCGCACCGGTTACGCCGAGATGCTCGGCAGCCAGCCCGGCTTCACCGTCGTGGCCACCGCCGCCGACGGCGGCCAGGCGGTGCGGCTGTGCCGCGAGCACACCCCGGACGTGGTGCTCATGGACGTGCGCATGCCCGGCATGGACGGCATCGAGGCCACCCGCCTGCTGGCCGCCGACCCCGCCGGTCCGCGCGTGCTCATCCTGACGACCTTCGACCTCGACGAGTACGTCTACGACGCGCTGCGCGCCGGAGCCAGCGGCTTCCTGCTGAAGGACGTCACCGCCGAGCGGCTGTTCGAGGCGGTGAGCGTGGTCGCGGCCGGTGAGGCGCTGCTGGCACCGGCCATCACCCGGCGCCTGATCAGCGAGTTCGCCCAGTTGCGGCCCCGGCGCGACCCGTCGTCGGCGGCGGCGCTGCGGGCGCTGACCCCGCGCGAGACCGAGGTGCTGCGCCTGCTGGCCGAGGGCCTGTCCAACCCGGAGATCGCGGTACGCCTGACGGTCACCGAGGAGACGGTCAAGACGCACGTCAGCCGCATCCTGTCCAAGCTCGGGCTGCGCGACCGCACCCAGGCCGTGGTCACCGCCTACGAGAGCGGCCTGGTCATCCCGGGCTCTCGAACGTGAACCCGCCCGGGCGGCCGTTGCGTTCGGCGATCAGCCCGGCCAGCGTCGCCACGGCGATCTCCGGCGGCGTCTGGGAGCCGATGTTGAGGCCGATCGGCCGGTGCACGCGGGCGATCTCGGCGTCCGGCACGCCCAGCTCGCGCAGCGCCCGCACGTGCGGGCCGGTGTGGCGGGGGCTGCCCATGATGCCGATCCAGCGGGCCGGGGTGTCCAGCAGCTCGCGCAGCAGCGGGCCGATCTCGTCCCGGTGGTGGTCGGTGAGCACCACGTCGGTGCCGGCGTCGATGTAGGGGCCGGGCTCGCGCTCGGCGGGCACGCCGTCCAGGCTCCGGCCGGTGTCGGGTTCCAGCAGGACCGTGCGGAAGCCGAGGTCGGCGCCGTAGCGCAGCAGGCACTCGGCCACCGGCGAGGCGAACACCGCCACCAGGGCGCGGGCCTGCCCTTCGGCGCCGGCGTGCCCGTGGGCGGCGGCGCACGCCGGGTCGTGGTCGTGACCGTGTGTCATGACGGCAAGTCTGCGCGTCGCGGGCACGTCATGACAAGCGGCAGGTGACCTCCTGGGCCATCGTGTTGGCGGGCGCCTCGGCGCTGGCGTCGCGGCCGGGGTACTTCCACTGGCACACCATCGTGGCGGTGATGTTCGAGCCGCCCAGGCACCACAGGTTGGACCAGCCGCCGCCCGCCATGCTCGCGCCCTGCGCCTTGCAGTAGGCGTGGGCGTCGTTGAAGGTGATCGGCGCCTGGGAGGGGGCGGGTGGGTCGCTGGGCGGCGGGGTGGTCTTGGTGGGCCGGGGTTTCTGCGTGCGGGTGCGGGTGGGTGCGGCGCTGGTCGGCTCGACGGGCGCCTGCGTGCGGGGCGCCTTACGGGTGGCGCTGGGGGTGGCGCGGGGCGGGGCGCTGCTGAGCGTGGGTACGGCCTCGGCCGACTGCGCCCGCCGGGTGGCCCCGGGCGTCGGGGTGCCCTGCGGGGCCGGGGTCGCGCCCACGTGGGCGGAGGGGGTGGTCGGGGCGGGGGCCGGGACGGAGGCCTTGGCGGCCGTGGTCAGGGTGGCGCGTTTGCCGGAGGCGTCGGGGGCCAGCACGGCGTAGCCGGTGACCGCCGCGGCCAGCAGGACGGCGCCCGCCGTACCCAGGGCCAGGGCGCGGCGCCGGCCGCGGCGGGCGGATGCCGCGGGGCGGGCGGCCACGGGAGCCGTCGGCACACC
Organism: Nonomuraea sp. NPDC050790; assembly: GCF_044456745.1. Classification (NCBI taxonomy): domain Bacteria; kingdom Bacillati; phylum Actinomycetota; class Actinomycetes; order Streptosporangiales; family Streptosporangiaceae; genus Nonomuraea; species Nonomuraea sp. NPDC050790. The sequence goes on from NZ_JBITGF010000001.1 coordinate 1,298,513, forward strand.
CGGCGAGTTCGCCACGCCCGGCGCGCCCGCACCACCCGCGACGCCAGAACCACCCGAGACGCCAGCCATGCCCGATATGCCGGCACCACCCGAGAGGCCTGAGGCGCTCGGAACGCCGGGCACGTCCGGGGCGGCGAAGCCGGGGGCGGCGCGGCGGCGCAGCGGGACGGTGTCCCACGCGGGCGGCGGCAGCGCGCGCAGCCGCTCGATCACCTGGGCCGCGCTGGGCCGCCCGGCCGGATCCTTGGCCAGGCACTCCTCCAGCAGGCGGCGCAGCGGCCCGTCCAGGTCGCCGAGGTCGGGATCGCCCTGCAGGATGAGGTGCAGGATGCCGGGGATGGACTCGCCGACGAAGGCCCGCTGGCCGGTGGCGGCGTAGACCATGGTCGCGCCCCAGGCGAAGACGTCGGCGGCGGGCCCGACCTCGCCGCCGGCGATCTGCTCGGGCGCCATGTAGGCGGGGCTGCCGATGGGCTGGCTGCTGACCACCGACTGGCTGAGGTCCAGGGCGCGGGCGATGCCGAAGTCGATGACGACCGGCCCGTCGGGGCCGAGCAGCACGTTGCCGGGCTTGAAGTCGCGGTGCACGACCCCGGCCTCGTGGATGGCGGCCAGCGCGGTGGCGGTGTTGACGGCCAGGCGCTGCAGCGCAGCGGCGCCCCGGGCGCCGTTGTCGCGCACCGACGCCTGCAGCGAGGGCCCCTCGACGTACTCGCTGACGATGTACGGCCGGGCCCCCACGAACCCGGAGTCCAGCACGTGCGCGGTGCAGAAGGGCGCCACCCGTTTGGCGGTCTCGACCTCGCGCAGGAAGCGCTGCTGCTCACGCAGGTCGGCGATCAGGTGCGGGTGCAGCAGTTTGACGGCGACCAGCGCGCCCTGGCCGGTGCGCGCGATGTAGACGGTCCCCTGCCCGCCTGCCCCAAGGCGCCCTTCGAGGCGGTAAGGGCCCACCGCCCGGGGGTCCTCGTCCAACAGGGCCAACACCTCGGGCACCAGGCCTCCCGCCAGTAACGTGGGCCAAGATCGTACCAAAGCGGGAGCAATGCCGGTTAAGCAACTCAGGTTGCCTAAGGCGGACTTAGTCAACTAGAGTTGCTCGCATGTCCGCTGAACAGATCCCCGTTCCCGCCGACCCCGCCGACGGCCTGGCCGCGGTGGCGGCCCTGCGGCGGCTGGCCGACCAGCTGGAGGACGCCGCCGTCGAGCAGGCGATGCGGGCGGGCTGGGGCTGGCCGCAGGTCGCCGAGGCGCTCGGGGTGACGCGCCAGGCGGTTCACAAGAAGCACGCCAAGCGGCTCATCGCCGCGGGCGTCCAGTTGAGGAGGCGCTGAGCCGTGACCCCCTTCGAGAACTACTTCCACGCCATCATGCGGCAGGGAGAGCACGAGGCGCGCCAGGACCACTCGGCCACCCTTGAGGCCCACCACCTGCTGCTGGCCATCGCCGCCCACGAGGGCACCCCCGCCCACCGGCTGCTGGCGGAGGTGGGCCTGGACCGCCGGGGGGTGCGCGAGGCGCTGGATCGCGAGTTCGAGCACAGCCTCAACGCCGTCGGCATCTCCGCCGCCGACTACCACCTGCCGCCCTCGGCCGGGTCGCCCAAGTCCCCGGCGCTGGGCGCCTCGGCCAAGCTCGCGCTTGAGCGCGGGTTCACCGCGGTGCGTACGAAGGACCTCGACTCCACCTCCGTGCTCGCCGGCATCCTGCGGGCGCAGGCCGGCACCGTGCCCCGCGCCCTGGCTCTGGCGGGCGTCGACCGCGAGGCCCTGCTGTCCCGCCTCCAGCCCGCCTGAGACGGACCTCATCCGGGCGGAGTGAGGGGCCGGCGGCCCAGCGGCGCAGGGAGTCGGCGGCGGGCCCCTGGGCCACGGCCTCGCCCGGGGCGGTCAGCTCGCGCGGCGGCAGCACCGAAGCACGGTGGCGGGGTCGCGGTTGGACGTGTGATCGCTGGCATCGACATGGGCCTGTCGCGGATGGTGAGCGGCACGTCTCCGCAGCAGGGCGGGGGTGACCACTACAGCGAGCGCAGGCCGCGCATCGCCAGCTCGGCCGCCTCGCCGCCCGCCTTCCTGCGCTGCGCCTCGGTGTGGCCGAGCTCGTGGCCGACCAGCGAGGCGGCCTGCAGCGCGCCCATCAGGGCGCCGATCGCCGCCGCCGCGGTGACCTGGTCGATCTCCTCGGGGAAGGTCTCGGCGAACGCCGCCGCGATGTTGCGCTGCAGGTCGAGCAGCACCATCAGCGCCCTGGCCTGGACCGAGGGCACGGTCATGACCAGCGTGCGGTAGAGCTCGGCCCACTGCGGCTCGCCGTACGCCGGCCCGTGGTCGAGGAAGCGGGCGACCACCTCCTCGTAGGTGCGCAGCAGCAGGTCGGAGATGGCCTCGTCGGGACGGCGGCCGGCCAGCACCTCCAGCGTCACCTCGTAGAAGTCGCCCGCGGCGAAGAAGACGACGTCCTCCTTGCTCGGGAAGTGGTTGAAGAACGTCTTGGTGGCCACGTCGGCCGCGGCGGCGATCTGGGCGACGGTGGTCTGCTCGAAACCCCGCTCGGCGAACAGCCCGAAGGCGGCCTCGGCGATGAGCTGCCTGGTCTGCCGCTTCTTGCGCTCGCGGCGTGTCTCCTCCATGCGCAAACCTTACACCACAAGCATGCTTACATCGGTTGTAACTTTACTCGTGGTGGTGTTATCTGGAGGGCATGATGCCTCTGCAACCCCCGCACGGCCGCCCCTTCGACCCGCCCGACGAACTGGCCCGGCTGCGCGAGCAGTGCCCGGTCAGCCCGATGACCTACCCCGACGGCCACGAGGGCTGGCTGGTGACCAGTCACGAACTGGTCCGCGCGGTCCTGGCCGACCGCCGCTTCAGCCACCGCGCCGACCTCGTGCACACCCCCATGCCCGGCGCCGGCGCGCGCGTCCCCCTCACGCCGGCCCCGCCGGGCGCGTTCCTGGCCATGGACCCGCCCGAGCACACCCGCTACCGTCACCTGCTCACCGGCCAGTTCACGGTACGGCGGATGCGCCGGCTCACCGGCAGCATCGACGCCGTCGTGGCCGCCCACCTCGACGCCATCGAGGCCAAGGGCCCGCCCGCCGACCTCGTCGCCGACTTCGCCCAGCCGATCCCCGGCGTGGTGATCTGCGAGCTGCTCGGCGTGCCCGACGACGAACGCGAACGCTTCCGCCACCACATGCCCGTCCTCGGCAGCACCAGCGCGAGCGCCGAGGACAAGGCCGCCGCCTTCGCCGCCGCCAACGGCCAGATCGCCGCACTGGTCGCCGCCAAGCGCGCCCACCCCACCGACGACCTGCTCAGCGGCCTGGTCACCGGCGGAGAGCTGACCGACGAGGAACTCGTCACGATCGCGTTCGTCGTCATGGGCGGCGGTTTCGACACCACCGCCAACATGCTCGCGCTCGGCGCCTGGGCGCTGATGCGCCGGCCGGGCGCCGTGGAACACCTGCTGCGCGATCCCGATGCGGCGGTGGAGGAACTGCTGCGCTACCTCAGCATCATCCCCCTCACCGCGCGGGCGGCGCTGGAAGACGTCGAGCTCGGCGGCGTGCTGGTGCGCGCGGGCCAGACCGTCACCGTCTCCATCCCGGCCGCCAACCGCGACCCCGCGCACTTCCCCGACCCCGACCGCCTCGACCTGGACCGTTCGACCGCCGGGCACCTCGCCTTCGGGCACGGCATCCACCAGTGCCTCGGCCAGCAGCTCGCCCGGGTGGAGATGACGGCCGGGCTGCCGGCGTTGTTCGCGCGCCTGCGGGGGTTGCGGCCGGCCGTACCGGAGGAGGAGGTGCCGCTGCGCACGGACATGATGATCTACGGCCTGCACGCGCTCCCGGTCACGTGGGAGGCGGGCTAGGATCCGCCCCCGTGATCGAGCCTGACTTCCTGACCAGCACCCGCACCTCCTACGACACGATCGCGGCCGCCTACGCCGAGGTCGTGCGCGACGAGATGGACCGCAGGCCCCTCGACCGCGCCATGGCCGGCGCCTTCGCCGAGCTGGTACGCGGCCGCGGGCCCGTGGCCGACGTGGACCTGTCGCCCGGCATGCTCGCCCTGGCCAGGAAGGCGCTGCCGGACGTGCGGTTCGTGGAGGGCTCCATGCTGAAGCTGCCGGTGCCGGACGCCGCCGGGCTGCGCACGCAGGCCCGGCTGGTACGCGAGCCGGACAACGAGCGCGCGCCTCAGGCCTTCCTGCTGGCCCGCAAAGCTCTCACGGCCGATACGGACGTCACCCACATCACCGACGTCACGGACTGAGGTACGGCGTCGTCGTCGCCAGCGCCGAGAACCCCAGCCTGGCCAGGATCGGCCGGCTGGTCGGCGCCGCGTCGACCTGCAGGAAGCGGTACCCGCGCGCGGCGGCCAGCCGGGCGCGGTAGGCCACCAGCGCGCGGTACAGGCCCCGCCCGCGCCAGCCGGCGACGGTGCCGCCGCTCCACAGGCTGGCGAAGTCGGTGCCCGGGTGCAGTTGCATGCGCGCCGCACTGACCGGCTGCCCGCCGGCCATCGCCACCACCGCCTCCACCTCGCCCGGCCGCTCGGCCAGGAGCGTCAGCAACTGGTGGCGCACCCGGGAGGAGTCGCCGCCGAAGGCCTGGTCGTGCACGGCGCCCATCAGCTCCACCCCGGCCTCGTCGCGCACCGGCACCAGCTCCACCCCGCCGGGCACCTGCTCGCTCAGCTCCAGCTCGCCGATGCGCCCGACCATGAGCGTCTCGGGCTCATCCGGTACGAACCCCGCCTCCGCCAGCCGTTCACCGAGATCGGCGGGACGGTCGTGGCTGTAGAGCTTCCATTCGAAGCTGCGGCCCAGCGCGCCGAAGAAGGCGAGCTGCTCGGCGATGGCCGCCTCGGCCCCGGCGGCGTCGAGATCGGACCACAGGATGCCGTTCCAGTCGTCGGGGCCGCCGACCTGGCGTACCACCGAACCGGTCCACTCCACCCGGACACCCGGGGTGTCGGGTCGCGCCTGCCGGCGCATCTGCAGGTCGAACAGCGGCAACGTCACGCGCTCACCATAACGCCCGGCCCGCGGCCGTTTCGATCGTGATTTCCGGGACGGGTGGATCACCTGGGTGAGCGGGCCGGAGCCGGCGGTCCCGGGGGAAGGTCAGCGTCGCGCCGCGCGAGCCATCCGGCCGTCGAGCGTTCGGGCGATTGCTCCCGGCCGGGCAAGGATGACATCGTGGCGATCCTCCGATGACTCCGGCTCCACCGCGGCCGCCGGACCGGCGGCGGAGACGGGAGGGCGGAGAGCACATGCGAACGCGATCGGAGCCGGAGGCTCCCCTGCTCGGCCGGCAGCAGGAGCGCGCGGTGCTCGACGGCCTGCTGGAGGACCTGCGCGGCGGGCGCGGGCGCGCGCTCGTGCTGCACGGCGAGGCCGGGGTGGGCAAGTCGGCGCTGCTGCGGCACACGGTGGACTCGGCGGCCGACATGCGGGCCGTGCGGGCGGCGGGCGTCGAGTCGGAGATGGAGCTGGCCTACGCCGGCCTGCACCTGCTGGTCGCGCCACTGCTGGACCGGCTGGAGTACCTGCCGGGCCCGCAGCGTGACGCGCTGGGGGTCGCGTTCGGCCTGCGGCAGGCCGAGGCGCCGGACCGCTTCCTGGTGGGCCTGGCGGTGCTCACCCTGCTCGCCGCGGCGGCCGAGGAACGCCCGCTGCTGTGCGTGGTCGACGACGCCCAGTGGCTGGACCGCTCGTCCGCGCAGGTGCTGGCGTTCGTCGCGCGGCGGCTGCTGGGCGAGCCGGTGGGCATCCTGTTCGCCTCCCGGGAACCGGGCAAGGAGTTCCAGGGGCTGGCCGATCTGGAGGTACGCGGCCTGGCCGAGCACGACGCCCGCGCGCTGCTGCGTTCCGTGGTCCCCTTCCCTCTGGACGAGCAGGTGGCGGAGCGGATCGTGGCCGAGACCAGCGGCAACCCGCTGGCGCTGCTGGAGCTGCCGCGCGGGCTGAAGCCCACGCAGCTCGCCGGCGGGTTCGGGCTGGTCCAGGCGCGGGCGGTGCCGGAGCGCGTCGAGCAGGGCTTCCGCGAACGAGTGGCGGCGCTGCCCCCGCAGGAGCGTTCGCTGATGCTGATCGCCGCGGTCGAGCCGACCGGCGACCAGGTGCTGATCCTGCGGGCGTCGGCGTTGCTCGCGGTCACGATCCCGATCGCGCGGGCCGCACAGGACGACGGGCTGCTGGAGCCGGGACCCGGCGTGCGCTTCCGGCATCCGCTGGTGCGCTCCGCGGTGTACTCAACGGCCTCGCCGCAGGAGCGGCAGGCGGCCCACCGCGTGCTGGCCGAGGCGACCAACCGTGCCCAGGACCCCGACCGGCGCGCCTGGCACCTGGCCGCCGCGGCGGCCGGGCCCGACGAGGAGGTGGCCGCGGAGCTCGAACAGTCGGCCGGCCGGGCCCAGGCCCGCGGGGGCATGGCGGCCGCCGCCGCGTTCCTGCGCCGCGCGGCCGAGCTCACGGGCGAGCCCGGACCGCGCTCGGAGAGGGCCCTGGCCGCCGCGCGGGCCAACGTCATGGCCGGCGCGTTCGACGCGGCCACCACGCTGCTCGCGATCGCGGCGGCCGGTCCGCTGGACGATCTCCAGCGGGCCCGCCTCGACCTCACGCACGGCCAGATCGCCTTCGCCGCCAGCAAGAGCGGTGACGCCGTGGCGAGGCTGACGGAGGTGGCCGGGCGGCTGGAGCCGCTGGACGCCGCGCTCGCGCGCGAGACGTACCTGGAGGCCTGGTTCGCCGCGGCACGCTTCGCGAGCACCGCCACCCTGCGCGACATCTCCCTGGCCGCCCGCTCGGCTCCGCCGCCCGCCGGCCCGCCCCGGCCCTCCGACCTGCTGCTGGACGGGCTCGCGTCGCTCGTCACCGAGGGCCGCCCCGCGGCGGCGCCCCTGCTGCGGCACGCCATCGCGCACTTCGCCGGCGAAGAGATCGGCGTGGCCGAGCGCATGCGGTGGAGCCCGATCGCGGCCGCCGCCGCGGCGATGACGTGGGACGAGGAGCGCTGGCTGTCGATCCAGACCCGCGAGGCCGCCTACTGCCGCCAGGCGGGCCTGCTCGCCCCGCTGGTGACGTGGGCGGTCGCCATGGCCGTCATCGCCGTCTGGCAGGGCGACTTCGAACAGGCCGTCTCGCTGGTCGCCGAGGGCCAGGCGATCGCGGTGGCGACGGGCAGCCAGCTCGTCCCCACCGGCGCGGTGATGCTCGCCGCCTATCGGGGCGTGGAGGCCGAGGCCGTCCCGCTGCTCGAACGCGTCGCCGCCGGCGCGCGGGCCGTGGACCAGGGCGTCGGGGAACAGTTCACGCTGTGGGTGACGGCCGTGCTCCACAACGGGCTCGGCCACCACGATCGGGCGCTCGCCGCGGCCGAGGCCACCCAAGGGGTGCAGCGGACGATGCACCTGTCCATGTGGGCCCTGCCCGAACTGATCGAGGCGGCGGCCAGAACCGGGCAGGCGGACAGGGCCGCCGAGGCGCTCGCCCTGCTGGCCGAGGCCACCGCCGTCGGCGACACCGACTGGGGCCAGGGCATCTACGCCCGCTGCCGCGCCCTGGTCAGCGAAAGCGACACCAAAGGCACAGGCAAAGGCGAGGGCAAAGGCGAGGGCAAAGGCGAGGGCGAGGGCGAGGGCGGGCGCGAAGGGAAGGGCGCGGGCAACGGGGAGAGCGCGGGCGACGACACCGAGCGCTGGTATCGCGAGGCGGTCGAACGGCTCGGCCGGACCGGCTTCCGCGTCGAACTCGCCCGCGCGCACCTGCTCTACGGCGAATGGCTGCGCCGCGAGAACCGGCGCGCCGACGCCCGCACCCACCTGCGGACCGCGCACGAGATGTGCGCCGCGATCGGCATGCGCGCCTTCGCCGCACGGGCGCACACCGCACTGCCGGCCACCGGCGTGACCGCCCGCACCAGCACCCCCGGCACCTCCGGCCGCCTCACCCCGCAGGAGGGCCAGATCGCCCGCCTGGCCGGGCAGGGCCTGTCGAACCCGGAGATCGCCGCCCAGCTCTTCCTCAGCCCGCGCACCGTCGAGTACCACCTGAGCAAGGTGTTCGCCAAGCTCACCCTCACCTCACGCCGCCAGTTGCGGCAGGCGCTGGCCGAGCACGACCGTCCCTGACCGCCAGCCGAACGTGCCCGGCCGGTTGAGGCTTGACCGCCCGCCGGCCCAGGTGAAAGCGCGCCAACGTTCCGGGAGCCGTTCAACGGAACGCTGGAAGACATGGATCTCGCACACCGGCGCACGCTGGCGGCCGTCAGCGCCGCCCAACTCCTCGTCGTCCTGGACGGCACCATCGTCAACATCGCCCTGCCCACCGCCCAGCAGGCGCTCGGCATGACCGACGCCAACCGGCAGTGGGCCATCACCGCCTACGCGCTGGCCTTCGGCGGGCTGCTGCTGATCGGCGGCAGGATCAGCGGCGCGCTCGGGCACCGGCGCGCCTTCGTCATCGGCCTGGCGGGCTTCGCCGCCGCCTCCGCGCTGGGCGGGGCGGCGGGCGGCCCGGCGACGCTGTTCGCGGCGCGGGCGCTGCAGGGGGTCTTCGCCGCCCTGCTCGCGCCCGCCGGGCTGTCGCTGCTGGCGACCACCTTCACCCAGGCGCGCGAGCGGGGGCGCGCCTTCGGCGTCTTCGCCGCGGTCGGCGCGGCCGGCTCGGCGATCGGGCTGGTGGCCGGCGGCCTGCTGACGGAGTACGCGAGCTGGCGCTGGTGCCTGTACATCAACGTGCCGGTCGCGCTGGCGGCCGCCGCCGCCATGGCCGGTACGGCGGGGCCGCAGCCCCGGGCCGCAGGCCGGATCGACGTGCTGGGCGGGCTGCTGAGCGTGGCCGGGTTCGGCGCCCTGGTCTACGCCTTCAACGAGGCCGAGCCGCTCGGCTGGGGCGCGCCCAAGGTCGTCGGGCTGCTGGCCGGTGGGCTCGTGCTGCTGGCGGTGTTCGTCGTGGTGGAACGGCGGGCGCCCGAGCCGCTGCTGCCGATGCGGGTGCTGCTGGACCGCGCGCGGGCCGGGGCGTTCGTCGCGATCACCCTGATGTTCGTGGCGATGTTCGGCTTCTACCTGTTCATGAGCTACTACACCCAGGGCACCCTCGGCTACACGCCCGTCCAGGCCGGGCTGGCGCTCATCGTCAACGCGCTGGCGGCCCTGGCCGGGTCCTCGCTGATCGCCGGCAGGCTGCACGGGCGGGTGCCGCCCGTGGTGCCGATCGTGGGCGGCCTGCTGGCGGCGGCGGCCGGCCTGTTCGTCCTGACCCGCCTGGGCCACGACAGCGCCGGCGTGCTGGGCGCGCACCTGCTGCCCGCGCTCGTGCTCACCGGCCTCGGGCTGGGCTGCGTGCTGCCGCCGACGGCCGCGCTGGCCACGGCGGGGCTGCGCGGGCACGACGTCGGCGCCGCCTCCGCCGCCTACAACGCCGCCCAGCAGCTCGGGGCCGCGCTCGGCACCGCGCTGCTCAACACCGTCGCCGCCGGGCACGCCGCCGCCGTGCCCGGCTACGTGGCGGCGATGGGGCTGGCCCTGGCGATCCTGCTGGCCGCCGCCCTGGCCGGCGCGCTGCTGCTGTGGCCGGGAAGGGCGCCGAGCCGTCCGGCCCCTGACCCGGACGGCTCGGCCCTTTCCCGCTAGGCGAACCGGCTGGCCGGGCGGGGCAGGCCGTAGTGCTCGCGCAGGGTGGCGCCGCCGTACTCGCTCCTGAACAGCCCGCGCGAGCGCAGCAGCGGCAGGACGTGGTCGGCGAAGACGTCGAAGCCGCCGTTGAGGTAGGGCGGCATGATGTTGAAGCCGTCGGCGGCGCCGCCGGTGAACCAGCGTTCGATCCGGTCGGCGATCTGCTCGGGCGTGCCGGCCGTCACCCAGTGGCCGCGCGCGCCGGCCAGGCGGCGCAGCAGCGTGCGGATGGTCGGGTTCTCGCGCTCGATGATGTCCAGGACGACGGCGTGGCGGCTGGCGTGGCCGCGCCCGGTGTCGGCGGGCAGTCGGTCGCGGGGCACGGGGCCGTCCAGGTCGTGGCCGTCGAGGTCGACGCCGAGGATCTGGCGCAGTTGCCCGAGGGAGTATTCGGGCTGGGTCAGCTCGTCGAACTCCTCCTGCAGCGCTTTGGCCTCGGCCTCGGTGGAGCCGATGAACGGGCTGAGGCCGGGCAGGACCTTGACCAGGTCGGGGTCGCGGCCGGCGGCCTTCACCCGGGACTTGACGTCGGCGTAGAAGTCGCGGGCGTTGTCCAGCGTCTGCTGGGCGGTGAAGACGGCCTCGGCGTGGCGGGCGGCCAGGGCTCTGCCGTCCTCGGAGGAGCCCGCCTGGACGTAGACGGGGCGGCCCTGCGGGCTGCGCGGGGTGTTGAGCGGGCCGCGCACGCGCAGCCGCGGGCCCGCGTGCCCGATCGGGTGGATCTTGGCGGGGTCGGCGAAGACGCCGGAGGCGGGGTCGATGACGAGCGCGTCGTCCTCCCAGCTGTCCCACAGCGCGCCGACGACCTCCAGGTACTCCTCGGCGCGCGCGTAGCGTTCGGCGTGCACCGGATGATCTTGCAGGCCGAAGTTCTGGGCGGCCTGCGGGGCGCCGGTGGTGACGATGTTCCAGCCGGCCCGCCCGGCCGACAGGTGGTCGAGCGAGGCGAACAGCCGGGCCAGGTTGTAGGGCTCCAGGTAGGTGGTGGAGGCGGTGGCGATGAGGCCGACGCGCTCGGTCACCGCCGCGATCGCCGACAGCCAGGTGAACGGCTCCAGCCGGAAGCGGCTGGCATAGCGGACGTTGTCGGGCAGCGAGGGCCCGTCGGCGAAGAAGACGGCGTCCATCGCGGCCCGCTCGGCGCTTTGGGCCAGCTCCTGGTAGTGGGTGATGTCCAGGACGCGCTGCGGGCTGGCCTCGCGGTGGCGCCAGGCGGCCTCGTGGTGGCCGGCCGGGTAGACGAACAGGTTCAGGTGAAGCTGTCTCATCGGGCCTCCTGCGTGACGCCGAGCGCGCGCAGCAGCTCGGACCTGGTCTGACTGGGGGTCCTGGCGCCGTCCAGGCGCTGTTCTGCGGCGATCCGGCCGCTGGACAGGACCAGGATCCGGTCGGCCAGGGCGATGGCCTCGTCCACGTCGTGGGTGACGAGCAGCACGGCCGGGCGGTGCTGGGCGTGCAGGCGGCGCAGCAGCGTGTGCATCTTCAGCCGGGTCAGCGCGTCCAGGGCGCCGAACGGCTCGTCGGCCAGCAGCAGGCGCGGCTCGCGCACCAGGCAGCGGGCCAGCGCGGCCCGCTGCTGCTCACCGCCGGACAACTCGCTGGGCCAGGCCCGCTCGCGTCCGCCAAGCCCGACCTCCGAAAGGCTCGCCCGGCCCCGGGCCTCGGCGCCGTCCAGGCCCAGGACCACGTTGTCCAGGACGCGCTGCCAGGGCAGCAGACGGGCGTCCTGGAAGACGACCGAGACCTGCTCGGGCACCTCCAGGCGGCCGGTGCCGGCCACGTCGTGGTCGAGCCCGGCCAGGGCGCGCAGCAGCGTGCTCTTGCCCGAGCCGCTGCGTCCGAGCAGGGCCACGAACTCGCCCGCGGGGATCTCCAGGTCGAGCGCGTCCAGGATGGTCCGCTCGCCGTAGGAGCGGCTCAGCCCTTCGACGCGTACGGCTGCCGCCGTCAGCCGGCCAGTGTCCGTCGCCACGACAGCGCCCTCTTTTCCACCAGGCGCACGGCGGCGTCGGAGAACAGGCCGAGCAGCCCGTAGAGGACGATGCCGACGAGGATGACGTCGGTCTGGCCGTAGGTGCGGGCCAGGTCCATCATGTAGCCGATGCCGCTGGTGGAGTTGATCAGCTCGGCGACCACGAGGAACAGCCAGGCGGTGGTGACGGCGAAGCGCATGCCGAGCAGGAATCCGGGCAGCGCGCCGGGCAGCACGACCGCGCGGACGAACGCCGCCCGGCCGAGCTTCACGCTCTCGGCGAGTTCGACGTAGCGGCTGTCGATGCCGCGCAGCCCGTTGTGGGTGTGGATGTAGACGGGCACGACGACGCCGAGCGCGATGACGGTGATCTTCATGCCTTCGCCGATGCCGAGCCACAGGATGAGCAGCGGCATCAGGGCGAGGGCGGGCACGGCGCGTTTGATCTGGACGGGGCCGTCGATGAGGGCCTCGCCCCAGCGGCTCAGGCCCGAGGCCAGGGCGAGCAGGACGCCGGCGGGGATGCCGAAGGCCAGGCCGAGGGCGACGCGCTGTACGGAGGCCAGCAGGTGGCCGGTGAGCCTGCCGTCGGCGACGAGGTCGACGGTGGTGGTCACGACGTTCCAGGGCGGTGACAGGAAGCGGGGGTCGAGCAGGCCGGTGGCCGAGCCTGTGGTCCAGGCGGCCAGCAGCAGGAGCGGGCCGTACAGGAAGCCCAGGGGCAGGGGGCGGCCGGGGCGCAGGCTGTGGCGGGCCCGGGGGCGGGTGAGGGTGGCGGGCGGGGTGGCGAGGAGCATCAGGCACCGTCCCTGACGGTCTGGAAGCGCAGGTCGTAGAGGTCGGCGGCCTTCAGCGGCGGGTTGCCGGTCTCGGCGGCGAGGATGTCGATGGTCTCCTGGTGGCGGGCGACGGCCTGGCTCCAGTCGGTGGGCAGGTCGGGCTCGCCGACCAGGTCGACGAGGTAGCGGCCGTCTTCGGGGGTCAGGCCCTGGTCCTTGACGTAGTAGCCCTGGATCCATTCCTCGGGGTGCTCGTGGACCCAGCGGGAGGCGCGTACCCAGGCGGCGACGTACTCGCGCAGCGCCGCGGCCTTGGCCGGGTCCTGCAGGGTCTGCGCGCGGACGTACAGGTGGCTGGGGTCGTCGCGCAGCCCGTGGCGGACGGTGGTGGCGCCGTCCTTGCCGAACCTGGCCGTGTAGCGCTTGATGTTGACGCCGCCGATGGGGGCGACGTCGACCTGCCGGGCGGCCAGGGCGTTGGGGTAGACGTCGCCGGTGCTGGGCAGTTCGACGAGGGTGACGTCGGCCTTGGACAGGCCGGCCCGCTTCAGCGCCTTGAGCACGAGCGCGCCCTGGGCCTGGCCGGGGCTGTAGGCGATCTTCTTGCCGCGCAGGTCCGCGAGGGTCTTGACGTGGGCGCCTGGGGCGATGCCGAGTTCGTAGGTGGGGTGGGCGAGGGGGTCCTTCCTGAACCGCGAGGCGATGATCTTCACGGGGAGTCCGGTCCAGGTGGCGTGGATGGCCGGGATCTCGGCGACGGCGCCGACGTCGAGGGCGTCGGCGCGGAAGGCCTCGGAGGTCTGGGGGCCGCCGGAGAGGTTGGCCCATTCGATCGGGAAGGAGAAGGAGCCGATCTCGCCGGACAGCTCCAGCGCTACCTTCGTGGCGGGGTCGCCGACGATGAGCTTGGTTCCCTGGGGCACGGTGGTGGGCAGCGGCGCGTCGGGGGCCAGGGCCTGCCGGGCGCTGCCGTCGGCCTGGGCGCAGGCGGTCAGGAGCGCCGACAGCAGGAGTACGGCCGGCAGCAGGCGGGACTTTGCGGGCATGCGGAATCGTCCTTCGACGGAAAGTGCGGACAGACGGGTTACGGCATGCGGCGGATCGGGTCCGGCGCTAGGACCGGCGACACTGGGTGCTGGCGACGCGGCAGTAGTCGATGTGCGCGCGACGGGTCAGGCCTGGACTCACGATCTTCACGATAGGCGGGCCCGCCCCTAATGGCAATATTTCCTACCTGATTTCTAGGAAATATAGGCTGACGTCCATGAAGATCAGGACAGGTGGGCCGCAGGACGTGCGGGCGGTGCTCGGGATGTTCGACGGCGCGGTGGCCTGGCTGGTGGCCCAGGGCCGCACCGGCCAGTGGGGCGGCGAGCCGTTCAGCGACGACCCCAAGCGCCACGCGCAGGTGCGCGAGTGGGCGGAAGGCGGCGGCATGCGCATCGCCGAATCCGGCGGCGAACCGGCCGGATGCCTGGTGCTCGGCCCGCCGCACCCGTACGTGGACCCGGCCCCCGAGCCGGAGCTGTACGTGCAGGCGTTGGTGATCGACCAGCGCTTCTCCGGTCATGGGGTGGGCCGGGCCCTGCTGGACCTGGCGCTGCGCGAGGCCCGCGAGCGGCGGGCGCGGCTGCTGCGCGTGGACTGCTACGCCGGTGACGACGGCCGCCTGATCGCCTACTACGAGCGCTGGGGCTTCACCCGGGAAAAGCCGTTCAGCGTGGGCGCGTGGCCGGGCATGATCCTGCGCCGGGAGGTCCAGGCGGCCTGAGCCTCACTCGCAGCCCTCGAACTGCGGCACCGACGTGGTGAGCTGCAGGCCGGTCGAGCCGAAGCGGGCGCGCAGCAGCTTGGCCGCCGCGCCGCTCTGGTACATAGCGGTCAGGGCCCGGTTGACCTCCTCGCAGCCCGCCACGTCGCCGCGCCGCAGGGCGATGCCGTACCGCTCCTCGGTGAAGGGCTCGTTGACGATGGTGAACGCGCCCTTGTCGGCGGCGGCGAACCCGGCCAGGATCAGGTCCCCGGTGGAGACGGCGTCCACCCGGCCCGCCCTCAGCAGGTCCACGCACTCGCTGTAGGTGCCGGCCGGTACCAGGTCGGCCGCCACCCGGCGCCCCTCGACGATGCGCGAGGCCGAGATCGACCCCTTGGCCTGGCACAGCCGCCGCCCGCGCAGGTCGCGCACCCCGCGGATGTCGGTGGTCCGCGCGCGCACGAGGATGTCCTGGCGCGAGACGTAGTACGGCCCGGCGAAGGTCACCTCGGTCTTGCGCTGCGGGCTGATGGAGTAGGTGGCGATCACCATGTCCGCCTCGCCGGAGTTCAGCTTGTCCTCGCGGCCCTCGGAGGTGGTCGGGACGAAGGTGACCCTCTTGCCCAGGTACGAGGCCACGAAATTGGCCACGTCCACGTCGAACCCCTCGAAGCCGCCCGCCGGGGTCCTGAACCCGAGGCCGGGCTGGTCGGTCTTCACCGCGACGACCAGCTCGTCCCTGTCCAGGATCGACGCCCGGCCACCGGTCTGCGCGCCGCATCCGGCCGCCGCCAGAGCCGCGGCCAGCAGGATGATCGTGCCTCTCATCACACCGGAGCGTAGGCACCGGCGGTGAACGCGGTGTGAACGCCCGGTGGCCCTTGCGAGCCTTACGACTTGCCGTGCAGCGCGCTGCCCTTCTTCCACTGCTTGAACGACATCTGCCAGAAGCCCCAGCCGTTGTTCCACTCCAGCTCGCGGTCGGTGCCGACGATGTCGACGACGTCGCCGCGCTGCATGGTGTCATGGAACCACCTGGCCTGGTCGGGCCGGGAGTTGATGCAGCCGTGGCTGACGTTGCGCACGCCCTGCGCCCAGACGTTGTTCTTGGCGTGGACGTACTCGCCGGAGTTGGAGATGCGCACCGCGTGGTTGATCATCACGTCGTAGTAGCCCGGGTCGCCCTTCTTGCGGCCGGGGGAGATCATGCGCACCGGATTGCCACGCTCCATCGTCAGGTGGATGCCCGAGGTCGTGGTGTACTCGCGGGTGGTGGCCATGCCGGCGCTGATGCGCATGGTCTGCTTGCGCTTGCCGTCGACGTAGACGTACATCATCTTCTTGCGGGTGTCGATCTTGCTGATCTGCTTGGCGCCGACGCGCAGCGTGGTGTCGTAGTCCTTGCCGCCGTACAGGCCCTTGCCGGCCTTGACGCCCTCGATGTCGGCGTGGAACTTGATCTTCTGGTGGGCGGGCCAGTACTTCGCGGTGCGGTAGATCACGTAGGTGTCGTCGATCCAGCGCCAGGCGCCCTCGACGGGCTTTTCCGCCTCGACCTTGAGCATGGCCTCGACGCTCGCCTTGTCCTTGATCGGCTGGTCGAAGCGGACCATGATCGGCGCCCCCACGCCGATCTTCTCGCCCTTGGCGTTGGGCGTGACGTCGATCACCTTGAAGACCCGCTCCGGCTTGAGCGTCGTGAACGCGCTGGCCGCCTGGGTGACGCCCGACTTGGCCGTGACGTTGTAGCCGGTGGACGGCTTGAGCGGGCTGGTGGAGACCCAGCGCGTCTTGTCGGCGTTGAACTTGCCCTCGACCTGTTCCTGGCCCGCCTGCACGACGACCTCGTCCAGCACGCCGCCGGCCGCCTCGACCACGATCTTCTTGTCCGGGCTGACCTTGGAGCTGCCCTGCGCCGGCGTGATCTTGACGACCGGCGCCGCCGGGGTCGTGGCCGCCTGGCCCGGCTTGCCGCCGTTGCCGGCTGGAGCACCCCCGCCCGAGCACGACGCCGTCAACGCTGCGGCTGCGATCAGCGCCACGCCCGCCGCAGGTCCCCTCCAACCGGGCACAGTACTCACAACGGACCTCTCCCCCATTTACCTAAAACAACTCTCAAAACCTTAATGCTCCTGCATGTATGACGCAGATCCATCCGGGAGAGTTCGGTCACATTTCGATCACTCAGCGACGTCAAGCGCAGGTCAAGAACAGGTCAAGCCCGCAGGTACGACGTACCCTGAGCGGATGCTCTCCCCCGGACCGCAAAGGATTGGCAAACGACTGGCCTGGCTCGACGCGCTGCGCGGGCTGGCGGCCGTCCTGGTGGTCTACGAGCACGCCGTCGCGGGCCTGTGGCCCGCCCTGCACGAGGCCGGCGGCGCCTGGTTCGCCGCCGGCTGGTGCGGCGTCATGGTGTTCTTCCTGGCCAGCGGCTACATCGTGCCCGCCTCGCTGGAGCGCCGCGGCGACCTGCGCGCGTTCTGGATCGGCCGCGTCTTCCGCCTCTACCCGCTGTGGGCGCTGTGCATGGCCGGCGCGCTGGTGCTGCTGCCCGTCACCGGCTCCCCGCTGGCCCACCTCAGCATGCTGCAGGACCTGCTCGGCGTGCCCAGCGCCGTCAACGTCCTGTGGACCCTCTCCTACGAGATGGCCTTCTACCTGCTCATCACCGCCCTGTTCACGCTCGGCGCGCACCGCCGCAGCGCCGAGATCGGGCTCGGGCTGGCCGCCGCCGCGCTGGCCGGGGCCGCGCTGCTGCCCACCGGCGCCCTCGCGGGCGCCTCCCTGCCCGTGCTGGCCGTCCTCGCCGCGGGGCTGGCCGCCGTCCTGGCCGGCCACGGCACGGTACGGCAGGCCGGCGCGGCCGGCCTCCTCCTCGCGGTCACCGCCCTGCTCGCGTTCAACGGCCGGCTGCCCGCCTGGCAGAGCCTCATCGTCGTGGCCACGATGTTCTCCGGCACCGCCCTGTACCGGGCCGAGCAGGGGCAGATCACCTGGGCCAGGGCGTGGACGGTGCTGGCCGTGCCGGTGGCCGGGGTGCTGCTGTCGCCGGGCACCAACCTCAAGACCGCCTTCGTGGCCGCCTGGGCGATCTTCCTGGCCGGGATGGCGCTGCGCGGGCGCGGCGTGCCGTACGTGCTGAGCTGGCTCGGGCTGGTCAGCTACTCGGTCTACCTGCTGCATCCGCTGCTGCTGCGGGTGATGCCGGCGCTGTGGGCGGTGCCGGCCACGTTCGCGCTCAGCGCGCTCACCTGGCGCTGGGTGGAAGCGCCCGCCCAGCGTCTGGGCCGGCGGCTGGTGACAGCCGATGGGTGAGCCCGGTGTGACGCCGGCCCGCCCCCCGGGTACGCACCGCCTGGGCCAGCGCCCGGCGTGAGCCCACGATGACCACGAGCCGCTTGGCCCGGGTGATGGCGGTGTAGAGCAGGTTGCGCTGCAGCATCATCCACGCGCTGGTGGCCAGCGGCACCACCACGCACGGGTACTCGCTGCCCTGGGAGCGGTGGATGGAGACCGCGTAGGCGTGGGCGAGCTCGTCGAGTTCGTCGAAGGAGTACTCGACGCTCTCGTCCTCGTCGGTGAGCACGGTGAGCTTGTGCTCGTCCGGCGCGATCGCCTCCACGATGCCGACCGTGCCGTTGAAGACGCCGGCGGCGCCCTTGTCGTAGTTGTTGCGCAGCTGGGTGACCTTGTCGCCGACGCGGAAGACCCGGCCACCGTAGCGACGCTCGGGCAGGTCCTCGCGCGAGGGGGTCAGCGCCTCCTGCAGGGCGATGTTGAGCGCGCCCGCTCCGGCGGCGCCGCGGTGCATGGGGGCCAGGACCTGCACGTCGCGGCGCGGGTTGAGGCCGAACCTGCGGGGGATGCGCCGGGCCACGACGTCCACGGTGAGCTGGGCGATCTCCTCGGGCTCCTCGCACGGGAACAGGAAGAAGTCCTTCATGCCCTCCAGGACCGGGTGCTGTCCCGAGTTGACCCGGTGGGCGTTGACGACCACGCCGGACTCGGCGGCCTGGCGGAAGATCTGCGTCAGCCGTACGCGCGGGATCTCCTCGGCGGCCAGCAGGTCCTTGAGCACCTCGCCCGCGCCGACCGAGGGCAACTGGTCGACGTCGCCCACGAACAGCAGGTGCGCGCCCGGCGCGATCGCCTTGACGAGCTTGTTGGCCAGGAGCAGGTCCAGCATCGACGCCTCGTCGACCACCACCAGGTCGGCGTCCAGCGGGTTGTCGCGGTCGAAGGTCGCCTCGCCGCCCGGGCGCAACTGCAGCAGCCGGTGGACGGTGGTGGCCTCGTGGCCGGTCAGCTCGGCCAGCCGCTTGGCGGCCCGGCCCGTCGGGGCGGCCAGGATGACGCGGGCGCGCTTGGCCCTGGCCAGCAGCACGATGGAGCGCACGGTGAAGCTCTTGCCGCAGCCGGGGCCGCCGGTCAGGACGGCGACCTTCTCGGTCAACGCCAGCCGTACCGCCTGGCGTTGCTCGGCGGCCAGTTCGGCGCCGGTCTGGCCGTGCAGCCAGCGCTCGGCGCGTTCCCAGTCGACGTCGGCGAAGGCCTTGAGGCGGTCGTGGCCGCCGCGCAGCAGCGAGGTCAGGCCGCCCGCCAGGGACAGCTCGGCGCGGTGGAAGGGGACCAGGTAGATCGCCGGGACGGTGTTGTCGCCGGCCGGGATCTCCTCGCGCACCACCTCCTCGGCGCGCACCGACTCCTCCAGGCAGGCGGCGACCAGGTCGGCGGGGACGTCGAGGATCTTGACGGCGTCGCCGACGAGGTTGGGGGCGGGCAGGTAGCAGTGGCCGTCGTCGGCGGCCTGGGACAGGGTGTAGCGCAGGCCCGCCTTGACGCGTTCCGGGCTGTCGTGGGGGATGCCGACGGCCTGGGCGATCGTGTCGGCGGTCTTGAACCCGATGCCCCAGACGTCATCGGCCAACCGATACGGCTGACTTTTCACGACTTCCACCGATTTATCGCCGTATTGCTTGAAGATGCGGACGGCGATGGACGTGGAGACCCCGACCCCCTGCAGGAAGATCATCACCTCCTTGATGACCTTCTGCTCCTCCCACGCGGCCCCGATCATCTTTGTCCGCTTGGGGCCCAGGCCCGGCACCTCGACCAGGCGCTCCGGCTCGTTCTCGATCACCTCCAGGGTGCCGGTCCCGAAGTGCCCGACGATCCGCTCGGCCATCTTGGGCCCGATCCCCTTGATCAGCCCGGAGCCCAGATACCGCTGGATCCCCTGAATCGTGGCCGGCAGCACCGTCGTGTAGGACCAGACCTCGAACTGCCTGCCGTAGCGCGGATGCGAGGTCCAGCGTCCGGTGAGCCGCAGCGACTCGCCGACCTGCGCCCCCAGCAGCGGCCCCACCACGGTCAGCAGCTCACCGCCCGACCGCTCGGTGGCCACCCGCGCGATCGTGTAGCCCGTCTCGTCGTTGGCATAGGTCACCCGCTCCAGCACGGCTTCGAGAACGCTGCTGGGCGGACGATCAGGTGCCATGCGGCCAATTCTGCCGCAGCCCAGCACCTCAGCGGATCCTCAACGTTTCCTCAACATCGCCCGGCCTACCTTCCCCTCACCAACAGAGAGGAAGGCGTCATGAGAGTGAAGCTGTTCGGGTCGCTCGCGGCCACCTCCATCGCCGTGGGACTGCTCGCCGGCGGGCCGGCGCACGCCGCGAGTTCCTCCGGCGTGGGATGGGGCGCGGCCATGGGGACGGCGCCCGCGTGCGTCGCGCGCTACGTCAGCCCGGCGCAGGCGGCCATCGTCCTGCGCAACACGTGCAAGAAGAAGATGTGGGTCAAGGTGATCATCAAGCGTGGCCCCGACAGCCCCTGCTTCGGCATGGGCAAGGGCAGCATCCGTGCCTGGAAGTGGGGCACCCCGTTCTCGAGCTACGACAAGACCGTCACCTGCTGAAGGGGAACGTCATGAACAGAAGGTTCCGCCTCGGGGCGGCCGCGTTCGTCGCCGCCGCCGCGCTCGGGCTCGGCACGCCCGCCGCGGTCCAGGCCGCGCCTGCCCACACCGCCGCCTCCACGGTCACCCAGATGGATCGCTGGGTCACCTACGGCCACTACCCGACGAAGTGGCAGTGCAAGGCCGCGGGGAAGTTCTACACGACCAAGAAGATGCTGGCCAAGGAGTACCGGTGCGTACGCACGGTCAAGATCGGTCCCTTCAAGACCTACCGTCTTGATCTGCTGATCACCTGGTTGTGACCGTGTCGGCGCGCCCATGGACCTGCGGTGATATCGCGGTGGATATGGGCGCGCCGGCGACCGTGCTATTGGACAGGGCGTCGGCCTGACTGTTTGGCTCCTGCCGTCCAGTCAAGCGATCAGCAAGGAAGCACGCCTCATGCGCATCTCTCGTATTCCCGCCGGTCTCGCGCTGGCCGCCGCGCTGGTGGCCGGTGGTGTCACGGCGGCGCCGGCCGTACAGGCGCAGGAGTCGCCGCAGGCGGCCGCGCGCAAGGAGCTGCGCGCGCTGGAGGCGGCCTTCGGGGGCCGGATCGGCGCCTACGCGATCGACACGACGAGCGGCAAGACGTTCGGGTATCGGGCCGGGGAGCGGTTCCCGCTGCTGTCGACGTTCAAGGCGCCGGTGTGCGGGGCGGCGCTGCAGCGGGCGCGCACGGTCGAGCCGGGGCTGATGGACAAGGTGGTGAAGTGGACGAAGGCGGAGCTGAAGCCCAACTCCCCCACTACCGAGAAGCACGTCGAGGACGGGCTGACGGTCGCGCAGTTGTGCGAGGCGACGATCACGCTGAGCGACAACACCGCGGGCAACATGGTGCTGAAGCAGATCGGCGGCCCGTCCGGCCTGACCCGCTACTTCCGCTCGCTGAAGGACCCGCTCTCCCGCCTGGACCGCTGGGAGACCGAGCTGAACGACTGGACGCCCAAGGAGCGGCGCGACACCACCACGCCCGCGGCCATCTCGCGCGACCTGGCCAAGCTCACCGCGGGCAAGGCGCTGCACCCCAAGGACCGCGAGCGGCTGAACGGCTGGCTGATCGCCGCCAAGACCGGGGCCGAGCGCATCCAGGCGGGCCTGCCGAAGACCTGGCTCGTCGGTGACAAGACCGGGACCAACACCGAGATCGGCGCGGGCAACGACATCGCCGTGGCGTGGCCGGGCAAGTCGGGCAAGCCGATCATCGTGTCGGTCTACACCAACCGGGAGCAGCCCTCGGTCGACAACGCGGTGATCGCGAAGACGGCGACGATCCTGGCCCGCGCGCTGGGCCGGCTCTGACGGCTCAGGCTCCGGGGTCGCGCGGCAGGAGCGTGGCCAGCCCGGCCGCGCAGAACACCGCCGAAAGGACCGCCCACGTCAGCCCGCCCAGCGCCTGCAGCAGGCCGGTGACCAGGAGCGGGCCGAGCACGTAGCGGCCGAAGGAGCGGCCCATGCCGAAGGCCGCCAGGTACTCCGAGCGCCGTGCGGCCGGCGCCAGCGCGTACGACAGGGTCCAGGCGGCGGCCACCACCGCGACCTCGCCCACGGTCAGCACCACGATCGCGACGGGGAACCAGGCGGCCCAGAAGGCCAGGCAGGCGGCGGCCAGCGCGAGCGCGCCCGCAACCTGGCACCGCCTGGCCGCCCTGACCGAGGCGGCGAAGCGGGCCGAGGGCACCATGAGCGCCACGCCCAGCACCGTGTTGATCGCGTACAGCGGCCCGATCCAGGCCCGCGGCACGTGCCCTTCGGCGATCAGCCACAGCGGGAAGCCCAGGTTCAGCACCGGCAGCCACAGTTGCAGCAGCGTGTCGATGGAGGCGAAGGCCAGCAGCCGCCGGTCGCGCAGGGCCCGCGAGCGCCGCGCGGGCACCTCGGAAGGGGTGGTGCCGCGCTGGGCGATGGTGGCGACCAGCAGCGCCGTCAGCACGTACGCCCCCGCGTTGACCAGCAACGTGACCTGGAAGGCCGAGCGCCCGGAGGCGCCGGTGAGCAGTCCGCCGAGCGGCCCGCCGACGCTGATGCCGATGTTGGCGATCGTGCGGTAGGCGGCCATGACGCGGCCCCGCCGTTCCTCTCCCGCCAGCTCCGCCACGAACGCCTGGGTCAGCGCGGCGATCGCCTGGTCGGCCACGGTCACCACGCTCACCGCGGCCAGGAACCCCCAGAACTCCCCCACCAGCGCGTACGCGGCCGTGCCGCCGGCCCGGACGAGGTGCAGCGCCACCAGCATGCGGCGTACCCCGACCCGGTCGGCCAGGCGTCCGAGCGGCGTGGCGAGCGCCATGGCCACGCAGCCGGCCGCGCCCATGCCGAGGCCGACCTGGGCGGTGGTCAGGCCGACGAGCTGGGTGAAGTACACGGCGGAGAAGGCCAGGAACAACCCGGCGCCCAGGTAGTCGACCAGCCCCGACACGAGTAACCGGCGAATGGAGGCAGTATGTTGCGCCATGGACGCAATATACTGGTCGCATGGATCCCGCAGAGCCGGTCAGCCGCGCGCTGGCCGCCAACCTCCGCGCCGCCCGGCAGGCGCGCGGCTGGCGACTGGAGGACCTGGCCGCGCGTTCGGGGGTGAGCCGGGGCATGCTCCAGCAGATCGAGACCGGCCGGACCAATCCCAGCATCGCCACGCTGGCCAGGATCTGTTCCACGCTGGGCGTGCCGATCGGGCGGCTGGTCGAGCCGCCGGAGGAGCTCGGCCACGTGGTGCGCGGCGCGGACGTCGACCCCCGCCCGGCCGGAGCGGGCGGCCAGGCGCGGCTGCTGGTCAACGACGGGCGGGCCGAGTTGTGGGACTTCCTCATCGCGCCGGGCCAGGAGCTGCGCTCAGCCGGGCATCCCGAGGGCACCGGCGAGCTGCTGCACGTCAGCGCGGGCGAGCTGGCGGTGACGGTCGGCGGGGCCGCGTTCTCGCTGGGCCCCGGCGACGCGCTGCGCATGCGCGGCGACCGCCCGCACGCCTACGCCAACCCCGGCGCCGTGCCGGTCCGCTTCACCATGACGGTCATCTACGGGGGCAGGCAGGATCCCCGCTTCGCCGTGTGATGATCGGGGGATGCTGAGACGGGCTCTGCGCGCGCTGCCGGCCGTACTGCTGACGGCGGCGTGCACGAGCGGCGCCACCCCTCCCCCGCGCGCCGCGCCGGCCGAGTGCGCGCTGAAGCCGGGCCGGCACACCCTGCGCCACGGCGGACAGGAGCGCACCTACCTGCTCTCACTGCCCGCCAAGGGCAAGGGCCGCTGGCCGGTGGTGCTGAACCTGCACGGCCTCGGCTCCAACGCCGGCCGCCAGGCGGACCGGAGCCGCCTGCCCGCCGCCGGGGCCCGACGCGGGTACGTGATCGTCACCCCGCAGATGGCCCGCCACCGTATGGCCTGGACGCTGCCCGGCTACTACGGCCCCGACGACACCGGCTTCCTCACCACGCTGCTCGACACGCTCGTGGCCAAGGGCTGCGCGGACGCGAGCAGGCAGTTCGCCGCCGGGATGAGCTACGGCGCGGGCATGAGCATGGCGCTGGTGTGCGCGATGAAGGGCCGGCTGGCCGCCGTCGCGCCGGTGGCCGGGCTCAACGTCGTGCCGCCCTGCCCGGAGGCGGCCCCCACCACGATCGTGGCCTTCCACGGCACCGGCGACGTCACCGTCCCCTACGGTGGCGGGCATCCGTTCGCGCGCTCGCCGTCGCGGCTGCGGACCCTGGCCAAGCTGGTACGGCTGGCCTCGGTCGAGGGCGCGGCCGGCCGGTGGGCCCGCATCATGGGCTGCCCCGCCCCGCGCACCACCAAGGTCAGGGCCGGGGTCCGGCTGCGCGCCTGGAAGGACTGCCGCCAGGGGGTGAGCGTGCGCCTGTACACGATCGGCGGCGCCGGCCACGTGTGGCCCCGCCCCGACGGCGTGCGCCGCGTGGACGCGGCGGGGCTGATCCTGGACGCCTTCGACGCCGTCAGCGTCCGGCGGGGCCGCTGATCAGGGCGTCGATCAGGCCGGGGAAGGCGGCGTCCAGCTCCGCCCTGCGCAGGGTGTTCATGCGCGAGGTGCCGACGTAGTACTGCCGGATCAGGCCCGCCTCGCGCAGCACGTTGAAGTGGTGGGTGGCGGTGGACTTGCTGACCGGGATGTCGAAGCCGCCGCAGGCGATGTCCTGGCCGCCGGCGTCGAGCTGGGTGACGATGCTGCGCCGTACCGGATCGACGAGGGCCTCCAGCACCTGCTGGAGCTCGAAGGTGTCGGGATGCGCCGGGATCCTGGCCATGACCCCATAGTACGACAGGTATCAAAGTTTGACAGTTATCGTACTTCTGACCCACAGTGGTGGCCATGACGACCACGGTGCGATTCCACGAACTCGGCGGCCCCGAGGTGATGCGGCTGGAAGACGTCGACCCCGGCGAGCCCGGCCCCGGCGAGGTGCTGCTGCGGGTGGAGGCGATCGGCGTCAACCGGGCCGAGGCGCTGTTCCGCTCCGGCGACTACATCGAGCCGGTCAAGGCGTTCCCCGCGCGGCTCGGCGCCGAGGCCGCCGGGGTGATCGAGGCGGTCGGGCCGCAGGTGCACGGGTTCGCCGCCGGGCAGGCGGTCAGCGTGGTGCCCGCCTTCTCCGCCAACGACTACGGCGTCTACGCCGAGCGGGCGATCGTGCCCGCCGCCGCGCTCGTCCACCGCCCGCACGACGTGGACGCGGTCCGCGGCGCGGCCGTGTGGATGCCCTACGTCACCGCCTACGGCGCGCTGATCGAGGTCGGCGGCATGCGGGCCGGGGACACCGTCGTGGTCAACGCCGCCTCCAGCGGTGTCGGGCTGGCCGCGATCCACACGGCGCTGCGCGTGGGCGCGATCCCCGTCGCCGTGACCCGCACCGGCGCCAAGCGGCGGCGGCTGATCGAGGAGGGCGCGGCCGAGGTCGTCGTCGGCGAGGAGCAGGACGTGGCCGCGCGCGTGCTGGAGCTGACCGCCGGCCGCGGCGCCGAGTACGTCTTCGACGCCGTCGCCGGCCCCGGTGTCACCGCCCTGGCCGCCGCCGTCGCCCCCGGCGGCACCCACTTCCTGTACGGCGCGCTCAGCGGCCTGCCCACGCCCTACCCGGGCTTCGACCTGGGCATGCCCGCCCTGAACCTGCGCACGTACACGATGATGGAGACCACCAAAGACCTCGACCGGCTGCGCAGGGCCGCCGCCTTCGTCACCTCCGGCCTGCGCGACGGCGCCTTCCGCCCGGTCGTCGACCGCGTCTTCCCGCTGCGGGAGATCGTGGCCGCCCACCGCCACATGGACTCCGGAACCCGGTTCGGGAAGATCGTGGTGACCACCGGCTGATGGGCCTTCCGGCCCGGCGGCCGGGGCGGTATGAACACCTCGGGGAGAATTTGTCATCTTCGACGGGGAGAGTTCATGAGCGACGAGGTTCGCGTCATCATCGAAGCCGTCTCGCGGCCGGGACTGTCGGCCGAGCGCGTACGCCAGATCGTGGCCGAGCATCCGGAGATCCTGGCCGAGCTGGAGGTGGCCGAGCCCGGCCGCCTGCTCGTCAGCGGCGCCGAGGCCCTCGGCCACGACCCGGGCGACGACGCGCCCTTCCGCGCCACCGTCTTCGACCCGGTCGGCAACCGCGGCCTCGAGCTCAGCGGCACCCTCGACCGGCTCGACGCGACCGAGGTCAGGCCCACCGCCGCCCGCCCGGAACCCAGCAGGCAGGAACTGGCCGAGGCCGCCGCCGTCCTGCGCGCCGACCCCGCCTTCCCCGCGGGCGGCGACGTCGTGGTCTACCGCCCGATGCCGCCGCTGGCCGACCTGGACAACCCCGACGGCACCACCACCCGCCGCCCTACCTTGGGCCTGTACACCCCGGGCGACCCCACCGGCCTGCGCCACCGCATCGTCGCGGTCGACACCCACGCCCGCACCGTCGACTGGACCCCGGCCGGCATCAACGTGCAGATGCACCACGACTGCGAGGACAGCGTCCCGGAGGAGGTCGACGCGCTCACCGACCGAGGCGGCCCCGACCAGGTGCGGGTGCGCGTCGTGCGCGGCGAGCAGGAGCTGTGGAACCTCATCGTGGTACGGCCGCGCGCCTCCTCACCCCAGGACGGCGTCGGATCCGGCGTCGAACTGCGCAACGTGCGCCACAAGGGCCGCCTGCTGCTGCGTCAGGCCCACCTGCCCATCCTCAACGTCGAGTACGAGGAGGGCACCACCTTCCGCGACGACGTCAGCTTCGAGACCCGCTTCTCGGCCACCGGCAGCGACCCGGTCGGCTGGGGCTGGCGGCTATGCACCTCCGCGCCGCGCACCATCATCGAACGCCCGGGCACCGACGCCGGCAACTTCCAGGGCGTCGCCTTCCACCACGACGGCGAGCAACTGCGCATCGTCAGCGAACTGGCCGCCGGCTGGTACCGCTACGCCTCCGACTGGCGCCTGGGCGACGACGGCACCATCCGCCCGCGCTTCGGCTTCGCCGCCACCCGCAACCCGATGACCTGCAAGGTCCACCGCCACCACGCCTACTGGCGCTTCGACTTCGACGTCGAAGGCGCCGAGAACGACGTGGTCGAGCAGATCGACGAGAGCGGCTCCATCATCCGCGAGCCGGTCGCGATCGTCCGCGAGACCTCCCGCAGGCGCCGCCACCCCGCCCTGTACTGGCAGGTCCGCGACAAGTCCTCCGGCCGCGGCCTGCAACTGCACCCCGGCCCCTTCGACGGCACCGCCGACGCCTTCGGCATCTCCGACCTGTGGTTCCTGCGCCACCACCCGGGCGAGCTCTACGACGGCGACCCCGACCCGCGCAACCGCGCCATGCTCAGCCGCTTCGTCAACGGCGAGTCCATCAACGGCGCCAACGTCGTCATCTGGTACGCCGGGCACTACTACCACGACCAGGCTCATCCGCAACCCCACCAGGGAGAGCTGATCGGCCCCGAGCTGATCCCCATCCCGTGACGGATACCCTGTTCTGCCATGAGTCAGGTTGAGGAGAGGACGGCGCGGGCGCTGCTGCGCAGGCTGGCCGTCGAGCAGAGCGAGTCCCGGGTGCCGTCCATCGTGGCGGCGATCGTGCGTGACGGCGAGCCGGTCTGGTTCGGCGCCCGCGGGCAGGCCGGCGGCGCCGCCCCGACGGCCGACACCCAGTACCGCCTCGGCTCGATCACCAAGAGCATGGTCGCCGTCGTGGTCATGCGGCTGCGCGACGAGGGACTGCTCGACCTGCTCGACCCCGTCGGCGGGCACGTGCCGGGCACGCCGTTCGACGGGGTGACGATCGCGCAGCTGCTCTCGCACACCGGCGGCCTGACCGCCGAGCCGCCGACCGACTGGTGGGAGCGCACCCCCGGGCTCGGCGCCGAGGAGCTGTTCGCCCGGATCGGCCCCTCCGAGGCCAAGCACCGCCCCGGCCGCACCCTGCACTACTCCAACGTCGGCTACGCGCTGCTCGGCCGGCTGATCGCCAAGCACCGCGGCACGGGCTGGTACGAGGCGCTGCGCCACGAGGTGCTGGAGCCGCTCGGCATGACCCGCACCACCCCGCGCCCGCTCGCGCCGCACGCCACCGGCTACGCCGTCCACCCGTGGGCCGACGCGGTGCTGGAGGAGCCCGAGCACGACCACGGGGCGATGGGCCCCGCCGGCCAGCTCTGGTCCAGCGCCGCCGACCTCGGCAGGTGGGCGGCGTTCCTGTGCGGCGAGACCGGCGGCGTGCTGTCGCCGCAGACGCTGGCCGAGATGGGCGAGGTGGCCGTGGTGGCCGACGGCGACACCTGGGTGAGCGGGTTCGGGCTCGGCCTGCAGATGGCCAGGATCGAGGGCCGCCGCCTGACCGGGCACGGCGGTTCCATGCCCGGGTTCCTGTCCGGGGTCTGGGCTCAGGCCGGCGCCGGCACCGGCGTGCTGTTCCTGGCCAACACCACCTCAGGCGTGCGCTTCCAGCTCCTCAACGAGCTGCTGGACATCCTCGACGAGCACGAGCCGCGCCTGCCGCAGGAGTGGCGGCCGGTCGCCGCCGACCCGGCGCTGCTGGCGCTGACCGGGCTGTGGCACTGGGGGCCGACCCCCTTCCACCTGCGGCTGCAGCCCGACGGCAAGCTGCTGCTGACCGCCGTGGCCAACTCCAGCCGGGGCTCGCGCTTCGTCCCCCAGGCCGACGGCACGTGGCTCGGCCTCGACGGCTACTACGCCGGTGAGACCCTGCGGGTCGGCGCCGACCACCTCGACCTCAACACCTTCATCCTGACGCGGGAGCCGTACCAGCCGGGGACGCCGATCCCCGGCGGGATCGCCGGGGAGTGGCACGCCTGAGCGGGTGACGATCCGGCGGCCGGTCAGTCCGTGCCGACCTCCATGGCGGCGTGGTCGAGCAGCTCGTCGGCGTCGGGTCCCTCGGGGCGTGCGGCGATCACCTCGGCGCCGCCCTCGGGCATCGCGCCGATGAGCCCGCTGGCCGCGGCCTGCGTGACGCCGATCAGCGTCGGGTGCGCGCTGCCGACCATGCCGAGCCTGGCGTACTGCTCCAGCTTGGCGCGCGAGTCGGCGATGTCGAGGTTGCGCATGGTGAGCTGGCCGATCCGGTCGACGGGGCCGAAGGCGGGCTCCTCGACGCGTTCCATGGACAGCTTGTCCGGGTGGTAGCTGAAGGCCGGGCCCGAGGTGTCCAGGACGGAGTAGTCCTCGCCGCGCCGCAGCCGCAGCGTGACCTCGCCGGTGACCGCGGTGCCGACCCAGCGCTGCAGCGCCTCGCGCAGCATCAGCGCCTGCGGGTCCAGCCAGCGGCCCTCGTACAGCAGCCGGCCCAGGCGGCGGCCGTCGTTGTGGTAGGCGGCGAGGGTGTCCTCGTTGTGGATCGCGTTGACCAGCCGCTCGTAGGCCGCGTGCAGCAGCGCCATGCCGGGCGCCTCGTAGATGCCGCGGCTCTTGGCCTCGATGACCCGGTTCTCGATCTGGTCGGACATGCCCAGGCCGTGCCGCCCGCCGATGGCGTTGGCCTCCAGCACCAGGTCGACCGGGGAGGCGAACTCCTTGCCGTTGATCGAGACCGGCCGGCCCTGCTCGAAGCCGATCGTGACGTCCTCGGCCGGGATCTCCACGGCCGCGTCCCAAAACCGCACGCCCATGATCGGGTCGACGATCTCGATGCCGGTGTCGAGGTGTTCGAGCGACTTCGCCTCGTGGGTGGCGCCCCAGATGTTGGCGTCCGTCGAGTACGCCTTCTCCGTGCTGTCGCGGTACGGCAGGCCGTGCTCGACCAGCCACTCCGACATCTCCTTGCGGCCACCGAGCTCGTGCACGAAGTCGGCGTCCAGCCAGGGCTTGTAGATGCGTAGCGAGGGGTTGGCGAGCAGGCCGTACCGGTAGAAGCGCTCGATGTCGTTGCCCTTGAAGGTGGAGCCGTCACCCCAGATCTGCACGCCGTCCTCAAGCATGGCGCGCACCAGCAGCGTGCCGGTGACGGCCCGGCCGAGCGGCGTGGTGTTGAAGTAGGTGCGCCCGCCGGAGCGGATGTGGAACGCGCCGCACGCCAGCGCGGCCAGCCCCTCCTCCACGAGCGTCTCCCGGCAGTCGACCAGGCGCGCGACCTCCGCGCCGTAGGCCGTGGCGCGGCCGGGGACCGAGCCGATGTCGGGCTCGTCGTACTGGCCGACATCGGCGGTGTACGTGCATGGGATTGCACCCTTGTCGCGCATCCACGCGACCGCTACTGAGGTGTCGAGGCCGCCTGAAAAGGCGATCCCGACTCTTTCGCCGACAGGCAGGGAGGTGAGGACCTTGGACACGAGCAAAAATATATACACACCACTGCATGTCCATGCAAGCCCTTCCGGGAGTGTTCCAGTCTCTGAGACAGGCGGATGTCGAGAACGTCCCCTCAGTTCCGACTTCTTCATGAAGCCGGAGATCCGAGGGAGCCTTGCGATGAAGTACCTGATCCTGATCTACACCGGTCCGGAGAACGCGGACCTGCCCGGCCGAGCCGACCAGGCGGCCGACCCCGGCGAACTGGTGGCGGGCGGCGCCCTGGCCCACCCCGTGAACACGGTCACCGTCCGGGTGGGCGGCGAGCTGGGCGAGCAGTTGTCCGGCTACCTGGTGGTCGACTGCGACTCCGGCCACCGGGCCGCCGAGATCGCCGCCCAGGTCCCCGGCTCCACCGTGGAGATACACCCGATCATGGCCCTGTCCGGGCAGGAGATGTGACCCCCTGTGATCGGTAGGGTGATCGGCCATGGGTGTTCTGGTGGACTACTTCACCGCCGGCTCCGACGAGTCGGCGCGGCGGGCCCTGATGAGTGGCCCGGAGGCGTCGAGTGAGTGGTCCGGAGGCGTCGAGCCTGCCGTACGTCGACTGCAAGAACTGGCTCGACGAGCTGGCGAGCGTGGTCGCCGAGATCAGCGGGCGCGACCTCAGTGAGCTCGGCGGCAGCCAGGTCGTCGTGGACGACGGCGAGTCGGCGGGCGTGGAGCGGATGGCGCCGGAGACCGTGGCCGCGCTCGCCGGGGTGGACGACGACCGGCTGCGCGCCTACGCCGACGACGAGCTGCTTGAGGACTACGAGGTCGAGCGCATGACCGCCCTTCGGGACCTGGCCCGCGAGGCGGTGCGCGTCAACCAGGGGATGTATCGCTGGAGTTGCGTCTGAAAGCTCCTCCCGCAGGGCGGGCGGCAGCCTGCGGCCCATGCGCGGCGGGCTCACCAAGGCCTGGTCGTCGTTCCACTCGCGGGCCGTGCCGGCGAGGAACTCCAGCGAGGAGCGGGCCTCCTCGCGGTGCTCCTCGTCCGCGGTCCCGGTGAAGTCCACGTTCACCGGCCGCGCCCGGTCGAAGGCGAGGTCGCTGACCCGTCGGGCATGCGGAACCGCTCCTCACGCAACTCCCCGCGGGCGACCCTGGCGTTCGGCCAGTCCTGGTAGGTCTGTTGGAGGGTGAACCCCTGCGGGCCCCGCCGTCGTTCAGCCGAGTGGTTGGGCGAGGCCGACGATGATGTCCTCGGGGCCGCGGACGTAGCAGATGCGGTAGATGTTCTCGTACTGCTCCACGGTGCCGACGAGTTCGGCGCCGATCGCGCGCAGGCGGGTCACGACGTCGTCGAGGTCGTCCACGGCGAACATGACGCGGCGGATGCCCAACGTGTTGGGCGGCGGGTTCTTCGGCTCGGGGGTGATCGCCTTGGGGCTGTGGAACATGGCCAGCTCCACCCCGCTGCTGCCGTCGGGGGTGCGCAGCATGGCGACGTCCTGCCGGACGTTCTCCAGCCCCACGATGCGCCCCGCCTGCTCCGCCCAGGGACCCTCCAGCGGGGCTCTGCCCTGCAGTTCCATGCCCAGTTCGACGAAGAACGCGATGACCGCGTCCATGTCCTCGACCACGATGAGCACGTTGTCCATCCGCTGAATCGCCATGCTGTGTCTCCCTGATGTGGTTCGTTCTCTACCGGAGAGCGGAGCCGCTCAGCCCTTCTCGACATCCCTGCCCTCTTGGTGCGGAGCGGACTCGGGCTGACCCGTGGTCCGCGAAGACGAACCATGGGGCCGGTGCTGCTGATGGTGAGCCGGGCCTCGCGGTTTCGATGCTTTGTATGCAATGTATGCTGTGCATGCGAAGGGGGGATGGCATGCAGAGCGAGTCCGTGTACCGGCGGTTGCGTGAGCGCATCGTGACCGGGGGGTATGCGCCCGGCGAGCGGCTGACCGAACTGTCGGTCAGTGCGGTGCTGGAAGTGAGCCGGACGCCTGTGCGGGAGGCGTTGCGGCGGCTGGAAGGCGACGGGCTGGTGCGCAGCGCGGGGCGGGGCGTGATCGTGGCCACGCTCAGCGGTGCGGCGCTGGTCCATGCGCATGCGGTGCGGGCGGCGCTGGAGGCGCTCACCGCCGAGACCGCCGCTGAGCGGCAGCGGGCCGGTCGGATCGCGCCTGCCGAGCTGGCCGACCTCGACCGCGACAACAAGCTGCTGGCCCAGCTCACCCAGGCCGGTGACTTCGACCGGGCGATGTTGCTCAACCGGCGCTTCCATCTGCGGATCGCCGAGTTGGCGGCCAATCCGATCGCGCTGGAGATGCTTGATCGGCTCTGGGACCAGATCGTCGTGTCCACGCGTGCCTCCCTCGCTCCCCCGCAGCGGCCCGACGCGGTCATCGCCGAGCACCGGCTGCTGCTCTGTGCGATCGCGGACGGCGAGGCCGAACGTGCCGGCCGGATCGCCGCCGGGCATGCGCGTGCCACGGCGGAAGCCGTACCGGATGAGCGATCGGCATCGGAGGACGGCGACACGCGGTGACAGCCGCGCTCGGTGACAACGGCCCCCCTGACGACGATGACACTGCGACGGACGGCCGGATTGCGAAAGATCTGACTGTTGAGAAGGGAACGTGACTCCCATGGCCAAGACGCACCAGTACGAGGTCCAGGTGACGTGGACCGGCAACACCGGGAGCGGCACCAGCGGCTACCGCGACTACGAGCGTGCCCACGAGGTCTCCGCTCCGGGCAAGGATGTCATCGCGGGCTCGTCGGATCCGGCCTTCCGCGGCGATCCGGCGCGGTGGAACCCGGAGGAGCTGCAGGTGGCGGCGTTGTCGCAGTGTCACATGTTGTGGTTCCTGCACCTGTGCTCGGTGGAGGGGATCGTGGTGACGGGGTATCACGATCGTCCCGAGGGGACCATGGTCGAGACGTCCGATGGCGGCGGCCGGTTCGAGGAGGTCGTGTTGCGGCCTGAGGCCACGCTGGCCGATCCGGCCAACGCCGGACGGGCGCTGGAACTGCACGAGCGGGCCCACGAGCTGTGCTTCATCGCCAACTCGGTCAACTTCAAGGTCAGCCACTCGCCGACGTTCCCCGCCTGAGGGTCTCCTCCAGGCGGGCCTTGAGGTAGGCGCGGTCGGCGTCGGTGGGTGCCAGCGTCAGGGCTTCCCGGTACGCCCGCGCCGCCCCCGCGTAGGCCCCCTGCCTGCGCAGCAGGTCCGCCCGGGTGGCGGGCAGCAGGTGGTAGCCGGCGAGTTCGCCCGCGTCGGCCAGGTCCTCGACCAGGGCCAGGCCCGCCTCGGGGCCGTCGGCCATCGCGACGGCGACCGCGCGGTTGAGCCGGACGACGGGCGAGGGCAGAAGCTTCAGCAGGTCGTCGTAGAGGCGGACGATGCGGGGCCAGTCGGTCGCCTCGACACTCGGGGCCGTCGCGTGGCAGGCCGCGATCGCCGCCTGGAGCTGGTACGGGCCGGGGGTTCCGGGCAGCAGCCGCAGCCCCTCCGCGATCTTGGCAGGGTCCCACCGGGAGCGGTCCTGGTGCTCCAGCGGGACCAGGACGCCCGCCTCGTCGGCCCGGCTCGGGCGCCGCGCGTCGTGCAGCAGCATCAGGGCGAGCAGGCCGCGCGCCTCGGGTTCGGGAAGCAGGCGTACGAGCAGGCGGGCCAGCCGGATCGCCTCGGCGCTCAGGTCCTGGCGGACGAGGCGGTCGCCGGCGCTGGCGGCGTACCCTTCGTTGAACAGCAGGTAGATCACCGCGAGCACCGCGCGCAGGCGGCCGGGCAGCAGGTGCGTGGGCGGCACCCGGTACGGGATGCCCGCCTCGCGGATCTTCTTCTTCGCCCTGGTCAGCCGCTGGTACATGGCCGGTTCCGCCACCAGGAACGCCCGCGCGATCTCCGCCGTCGTCAGCCCGACCAGCGTCCGCAGCGTCAGCGCGACCCGGGCCTCGAACGGCAGCGCCGGATGGCAGCAGGTGAAGATCAGCCGCAGCCGGTCGTCGGGCACCTCGTCCGGCTCGGCCGCCTCCTGCGCGGCGTGGTCGAGCGCGGCGGCCTGACGGAGTTTGGCGGCGCCTACGGCTTCGCGCCGGAGCAGGTCCATGGCCCGGTTCCGCGCCGTCGTGGTGAGCCAGGCGCCCGGCTTGTCCGGGACGCCGTCGCGCTCCCAGCGTTCGAGCGCCGCCGCGAACGCGTCCGCGGCGCAGTCCTCGGCCAGGTCCCAGTCGCCGGTCACCCGGATCAGCGTCGCGACGACCTGCCCCCACTCCGCCGCGAACGCCTCGGCCACCGCCTCGTTCACTCCCACACCGGTCGTACCTCGACGGTGCCGAAGGCGGCGAACGGGTGCCCCGCCGCGATCTCGATCGCCTCGTCCAGGTCCGCGCACTCGACCACGAGGAAGCCGCCGATCAGGTCCTTGGTCTCCGCGTACGGGCCGTCGGAGATCAGCGTCTCACCGTCGCGCACCTGCACCTTCGTCGTGGCCGACGGGCGCAGGCGGGCGCCGCCCCGGTGCACGCCGCGTGCCTCGAGATCGGCGAGCCACGCCTGGTGCTCCGGCCACGCGTCGATCTCCTGGGGCGACTCCGAATGTTCCTCACCGTGCCAGATGACCAGTGCGTACCTCATCTACAGCACTATGGCACGCCCTTCACGGCCCCGCGGTGAGGTCGTCGGAGCGGCCGGCCTCGATCCGCGACCATTGGGACATCGGGCGCCCGTCGATGCGCCAGAACCGGGTCGGCGCCTCCTCCTTCCACGCCTGCGGCCAGCCGGGCGGGGAGTCCTCGCCGGGGTGCTGCCTGCCGTACACGGTGAGGTCCATGAGCGCGAGGCTGTAGTCCATGGCCTCGACGCCGCGGCCCGTCGTCCAGTAGGTCTCGAAGACGCGCTCGCCGTCGCGCAGGTAGCTGACCAGGTGCATCGAGCCGATCTGCCGCCCCACGAGCAGCGTGTCGATGGAACCCTTGGCCGAGTACCACGGCACGTCCCAGCCCATGAAATCGCGATAACGACGGCTTTCCTGGTACGGGCCCTGGCAGAAGACGGCGTAGGTGATGTCGCGCGAGTGCATGTAAGACAGCTCGGCAACCTGGCCACCGCACCACGTGCAGCCCTCACACTGCTCGGCGGCGGGCTGGCCGTCGAACCACATGAAGTAGTACGCGAGCAGTTGCCGCCGCCCCTCGAACGTCTCCAGCAGGCTGACCGGGCCGCCGGGTCCGATGAGCTCGGTGGCCGGGTCCACCTCGACCATGGGCAGGCGGCGCCGGGCGGCGGCGATGGCGTCGCCCTCGCGGGTGTGCGCCTTCTCCCGTTGGCGTAGCTCGCTGAGCTGGGCCTCGAAGGCGGCCCGGTCGGCGGGCGGCGGCATGCTGGGCGTGTTGCGGACGAGCGCTGTGGGCTCGCTGAGGTTCGAATTCATGACGGTCTCCTCCTCCTTCGGTACGGCTTCGCCCACCGACGAACGGGCACCGGGGGATTCGACATCGCCGGGAACTTTTCTTCCGAACATACTCAATGGGGCTGGTGGGCGTACCGGAGGGCTTGGAGGCCGGGGATCTGGACGGTGGCCTGGCCGGTGCCTTGGGCGTCCAGGACGGTTGCCTGGTTGCCAGACCCAGCCAGCAGATGACCGTGCAAGGTTGCCAGGCCACGCGTCTGGCCAGGCAGGTGCCAGGTCGCCAGGGACGCCAGCGTGGACGGGTCGGCCACCTGGATGGACGCCCCGGCGGCCAGGTAGAGGCGCCGGTCGTCGGCCAGGGCGTACGCCTGGCCTGAGTGCCTGGCGCCGAAGGCGGTGCGGGTGACGGTGAGGTCGGTGGTGTCGGCCTGGGCGGGTGGGAGGTGTTCCAGGACGTACATGACCTGGTCGTCGGTGGAGAAGGCCTCCGGCTCGACGTTGCCGTCGAGCCGGAGGCCGCGCACGCCGTCCGGTCCGGCCAGGGAGATGAGGGTGCTGGTACGCGGGCCGGGCGGCGGGCCGACTGCGACGAGGTTCCCCGACCGGGAGACCGCCTTGATCTGAGCGCCTGTCACGGGGGTTTCGCGGCTCCGGGGTTGGGCGGGCTTTCCGCGCAGGCGGACAGGGTGGCCAGGGCGAGTGCTCCGGCCAGGAGTTCACGTCGCGTCGTCCTCACATCTGCCCTACACCGCCCGGCGGCGAAAGGTTCAACCGCCGCGCTGGAGGAGTGGGCTTGCGTCAGAAGGACCGTCCACCCCGTAACCGCGTGAGCTGGGGTGCCACGAGGGGAGTGGCTCGTGCGGTTGATCTCAGGTGATGATCGGGGATCCGCATGGAGCCGCGTGGTGTTCGGGTGCGGAGCAGGAACCGTCATCGGGTGAGGAGGTGGCGGTAACGTTCGGCTACCGCGATGGTCTCGCGTCCCACGTGCTCGAAGAATTCGCTCATGGCGTCCATCCGGGCTCCGGCCGGAGTCGAACGGCCGAGGGCTTCGGCGTTCTCATGAGCGACCTCGGCCAGGCTGGTGTTGAAGCGCGCGCTGGCCAGGAGGGAGCGATACCAGATGTCCTGGTCGACGATGTAGCGGTCGCGCCGTCGGCGCTGGTCTCGCTCCCGGCCGATCAGGTTCATCGCCTCCAGTTCGGCGACTGCCTTGGAGATGGACGCCGGGCTTACCCGCAGGCGCTGGACGAGGTCGGCGGCGGCGAGGCCGCCGCTGTGCGTGGTGCACAGGCAGGCCAGCACGCGTGCGGACATCCGCGTCAGGCCCGACGCGACGAGAACGTCGGTGAGCTTGTCCTCCGCCTCTCGCGTTCTGGCCGCAGGAGGTGGTGGATCGATCGTTTTGGGACGTTGACGCCGGGCGCGCTGTCGTGTCGCCTCGTGCGCCTGATCCGGGCGGTAGGCGCCGGCACCGCCGTTGCGGTTCACCTCGCGGCTGATCGTCGACGTCGGCCTGCCCAGTCGCCGGGAGATCTCGGCGAACCCGATCCCGTCGGCCAGGCCCTGCGCTATCCGTTCGCGATCCTCCAGCGTCAACCTGCCGTCCGGCATCAGCCGTCCCTTCCTGGCGTCCATCCGCTCCTTGCATTCAATCACATTCACTGCAACGACTCGTTGCATTCATCGCCACAGTCACTGCAATTATCAGCTTCACCAGCGACTTTGATGTTGACCATTTTATAAATGCAACGTAGCGTTTCTGCTTGCGCAAATGATCGAAGGAGGACCCATGGCAACGACAGGAAAGCCCGAAACGAAACGCGAGGCCGTGCAGCGCGTGCTCGACGGCGTGGTGGCCTCAGGTGCGACGCCGGGCATCGTGACCGAGGTCCGGAAGGGCGACTCGCGGTGGTTCGCATCCGCGGGCAAAGCCGACGTCAGCACCGGACGCGAACGCGTGCCGCAGGAGTTGTTCCGCATCGGCAGTGCGGCCAAGGCGTTCACCGCCGCCACCACGCTGAAACTGGTCGGCGAGGGCGTGCTCAGCCTCGACGACACCGTGGAGAAATGGCTGCCCGGCTTGCTCGGCGGCAGCCCGTACGACGGCGACAAGATCACACTGCGGCGGTTGCTGAACCAGACCAGCGGCATCTACAACTTCAGCATGGACCCGGAGTTCTACGCCACCGGCCAAGGCGAGGCCTGGTATGAGCGCCGGTTCAAGGTCTTCACACCCGAAGAACTGGTGCGGATCGCGCTACGGCATCCGCCTCGCAACGCGCCCGGCGAAGCCTTCCACTACTCCAACACGCAGTACTACCTCGCCGCGATGATGGTGGAGAGCGCCACCGGCCAATCGTATGGCGACCTGCTCGATCGCCTCGTTCTGCGACCCCTCGGCCTGACCCGCACGTCGCTGCCCACCACGCGGACGGTCATCCCCGGACCGCATCCGGTGCACTACTCCCGGCTGTACGCCGAAGACCCGGCGGCGCCACTGCACGACGCGAGCGAGTCGAACGAGACCACCGCCTGGAGCGCCGGCGGAATGATCTCCTCGACCGGTGACCTGCTCACGTTCTTCTCGGCGCTGCTCTCCGGCCGGATCCTCAACCCGGCGCAGACGGAGGAGATGTTCACCACCGTGCCGACCGACGGCTCCGGGTGGCTGCCGGGCACCCGCTACGGGCTCGGCGTGTGGGCCGAGCAGAAGCTGCGGAGCGGCGTGCCCGTCTGGGGCAACGGCGGCGCCGACTACGGCACCTTCACCCTCGTCATGGGTAGCCCCGACGGGACCCACATGGTCGCCTCCCACGTGAACACCGACTTCTCCCCGCAGGCGTACGCGGCCTTCCTGGCCATTCTCGACATCGAGTTCAGCGACCCTGAACACGCCGGCTGACCGCGGCGTCGGGCATCGTCGGCCGCGGAGGACCGGGACCAGTTCGTCGAGGGTGTCGCCGGCGACACCCTCAAAGAGGGTGGCGCGGGCCAGGCGGGTGCGTTCTTCGCGGATGAAGTCACCACGTGTGGGGGCTCGCCGTGCCTGGCAACCAGCCGTGCGGGGTGCCAGGCAAGCCGCCGCACGGGGTGCCTGGTAACCAGCCAGCGAGGGTGTCAGGCAAGAAGCCTTCGAGGTGTCAGGCAACCTGGCAGGACGTGCTCCGGCCTGCGGAGTTGAAGGGGTCCCGCGGAGTTGAAGGGGTAAGGGCGGCTGGGCAGGGCCCTGGCCCTTACCCCGCGGGTGGGTGGGGTTAGGTGGCTGGGCCTTGGGCGATGTAGAGGTTCATGTCGGTGAAGTCGACCGTGATGTTGTAGGGCTTCCAGAAGGCGTGGGAGAACCAGCCCAGCGTGTTGAACCCGGTTCCGAAGGGCAAGGGCACGTTCACCTTCTGGTTGGGGTTGGTGTAGCAGTAGATCTGCTGGGCGGCGGCGTTGCCGAGGCGGATCTCCTTCGGGTAGCAGGGGTAGACGACGGCCGGGTGGCTTTGGGCGAAGGTTCCGATCTGGCGGTCGTGGTCGGTTCGGATGCCCAGCTGCTTGGCGGTCTCGCCGACCAGGCCGGCGGCGATCTCGTTGCCTCCGCCCAGGTTCACGCCCACCACCCCGGTGCGGGAGCCGTCGGCGCCGGTGAAGGTGCCGGTGCTGTGCATGTACTGCTCGCGGGCCAGCCACAAAGGCAGCGGCTTGGCGCCCGCCCGGATGGCGGCGGCGCGGACCTGCCGGGCCGTCGAGGGGGTACGGCGGCGCAGGATCAACCGCCGCCCCGCGTAGTCGAAGGTGGTCAGCAGGTGGTAGAAGACCCACGTGCCGATCAGGCCGTCGTTGTCGGTGCCGACGTTCTCGCCCGACTCGGTCGCCGACCAGCCCACGGGGACGTTGCGCAGTTCGATGCCGCCCAGCTTGAAGGATTCCAGGATCCCGTAGTGTCCCCACACGGACCCGCCCTCGAAATCGACCTTCTGGCTGGCCACGGGAACCAGCCCGGCCTCCTTGGCCACCGAGGCGCTCAGGGACAGGTTCGGAGCGCCGGTGTAGAACGAGAAGCGCTTCGCCGGCCCGCCGTTCACCGACGCCTCGACCAGCGGCGTCGGGTCCAACTGCGTCAGCGGCACCCGTGCGCTCTCGCCGTGGATCTGGTAGCCGGCGCCGCGGACGGCCGCGAACCACTTGGCGTAGTTGTCCTCCCCGGCCGCCTTCCAGTGGGGCACGGACTGGGCGAACTTGTCCTGCCGGATGTAGCAGTCGGCCAGGAGGTAGCTGGCGTCCTTGTCGCCGGGCGCCAGCGCGACGGCCATCTTGAGGTACTTCTCCGCGTCGGCGAACCGGTTGCCCAGCAGCCCGACGTACCCGCGCCCGCGCGCCGCCGGCAGGTTCCGGGGATCCCGTTTCAGGATCTCCTCGTACGCCCGCCCCGCCTCCTCGAACCTGCCGGCCTTGAACAACGCGTCACCACTGTCGGCCAGCGCCGGAACAGCCCTGCCCAGCAGGCCCGCCGTCCCGGCCAGCACGGCGGCCCCCCGCAGCAGCGAACGCCGGTTGAATTCTCCGTCAGCGAGCAATGCCTTCTCCTTGTTCCTAGATCGGCATCCACTGTCGGTCAGCCGTGTCCCCGCCTCGTCCCCGCCGTGTCATGGTCGTGTCACGGCTGCGGCAACACCGGACGGCCTCCGTGAGTGACCTGCGACGATAGCCGTTTCACGATCGCCGGATGACGGATATCGGTCTTGGACACCTCCCCGCCCGATCTGGTCTCCTTTGATGCGATATTTCGGGGGGAACGGAGTGGGCATGCGGGCTGGTCGGAGCGTTGCGCAACTGGCGGGGGCCGGGCTGGCGGCGGGGGTGGTGGCGGCCGCGATCGGAGCGATCCCGGTCGGCGGCGCCGGAATGGCGATCATGGCGGCCACCGACGAACTGCAGCCGGTCGAGCTCAAGGAACCCCCGCTGGCTGAGAAGAGCACGGTCCTGGACGCCTCCGGCAAGCCGATCGCCCAGTTCTACGAGGTCTACCGGGAGATCGTCCCGCTGGCCGACGTCGCCGAGACCATGAAACAGGCGATCGTCGCCATCGAGGACTTCCGCTTCTACGAGCACGGCGCCATCGACTTCCAGGGCATGGCCAGGGCCCTGGCCAAGAACCTGTCGGCCGGCGGCGTCAGCGAGGGCGGCTCCACGATCACCCAGCAGTACGTCAAGCAGGTGCTCCTGACCACCGCCCGCACCAAGCAGGAGAAGGCCAAGGCCCTGGAGACCAGCTACGCCCGCAAGCTCAACGAGCTGCGCCACGCCATGTCCGTGGAGCAGAAGTACACCAAAGACCAGATCCTCGAGAAATATCTGAACATCGCGTACTTCGGCGCCGGCGCCAACGGCGTCGAAGCCGCCGCCAAACGCTTCTTCGGCGTCCCGGCGGCCAAGCTCACGCTCGCGCAGGCGGCCACGCTGGCGGGAGCCGTACAGTCGCCCAGCAACACCGACCCCTCGGTCAGCAAGGCGCACCGCGCGCGGCTGCTGGAGCGCAGGAACATCGTCCTGGACCGGATGGCCGGCCTCGGCAGGATCTCCAAGGAGGACGCGGCCGCCGCCAAGGCCAAGAAGCTCGGCTACAAGGGCGTGCCGCTGCCCGGCGGCTGCGAGTCCAGCCGGTACGCCTACTTCTGCATGTACGTGCGCAACGAGATCCTCAACGACCCGTCCTTCGGCAAGACCAGGACCGCGCGCAAGCAGTTCCTGGAGCGCGGCGGGCTCACGATCCGCACGACGCTCGACCGCGGCATGCAGGCCGCCGCCGACCGCGCGATCAAGAAGCGGGTGTACGCCGGCGACAACCCCGTGGCCGCCCAGGCGCTCGTCCAGCCGGGCACCGGGAAGATCAAGGCGATGGCCGCCAGCCGCGAGTACGGCACCGGCAAGAACCAGATGTCCTACAACCTGGTGGCCGACGTCGCCCACGGCGGCGGTACCGGCTTCCAGCCCGGCTCGACGTACAAGACGTTCACGCTGGTGGCCGCGCTGCAGCAGGGCATGCGGGTCAACGACGGGATGACCGTGGGCGCCGGCTACCGCGCGCCCGGCTACGCCACGTTCAAGAACTGCAAGGGCGGCAACGTCGGCGACCCTACCCACACCGTCACCAACGATGAGGGCTCGGGCGGGTACAAGACGCTGCAGACCGGGACGTGGGGTTCGGTCAACACGTTCTTCCTGGAGCTGGAGCAGCGGGTCGGGCTGTGCGAGACGGTCAAGACCGCCAAGGCGCTCGGCAGCAAGCGGGCCGACGGCAAGCCGCTGGGCGAGTACCAGACGTTCACGCTGGGCATCAACGAGAGCGACCCGGTGACGGTGGCCGCCTCGTACGCGGCGCTGGGGGCCAGGGGCAGGTACTGCGCGCCGATGGCCATCACCGCGATCACCGACCGCGACGGCAAGAAGACCGCCTACGAGCCGACGTGCCGCCAGGCGATCGACCCCGAGGTGGCCGACGCGACCGCGCACGTGCTGTCGGGGGTGTTCACTAAGGGCACGATGCGCGGCGTGGGCGGCATCGGCCGCCCGGCCGCGGGCAAGACGGGCACGACCGACGACTACGCCGCCGCCTGGTTCGCCGGGTTCACCCCTGACCTGGCCTCGGCGGTCAGCATCGGCGACCCGCGTGGCGCGCAGCGCTACAAGCTGACCGGCGTCACGATCGGCGGCCGGTACTACGGGCTGGTGGCCGGGGCCACGATCGCCGGGCCGATCTGGCAGGAGACGATGACGCAGGCGCTGAAGGACGTGCCGCGCACGCCGTTCACGCCGCTCAACACCGCGCGCTTCGGCGGCGGCGCGCCGCCGCCGTCAAGCGAGGACGAGCAGGACACTCCGAGCGAGGACGAGCAGCGGCAGGACCCGCCCGGCGAGGAGGAGACTCAGCGCTGAGCCAGCTCGCCCACCCTGAGCAGTGACCGCCTGGCCATGAGCACCGTCGCCGCGTGCACGAGCGGCCAGGCCGGCAGCGCCCACCGGGGCACCTCGACCTTCTCGGCCCACACCACCCGGCACACGTACGGCCCGAGCGGGCGTACCCGGAAGGCGCCTTCGCCGCGCACGATCGTGCCGGTGTGCGCCACGCGCACCCGGTGCGGCGGCTCCCACTCGGTGATCGTCATCGTGTCGAGGAAGCCGAACGGCCTGATCCCGGTGTAGGCCTCGATCCGGTCCTGGCCGACCTTCCTGGCGTCGGTCAGGAACATCCACTCGCGGTGGCGGGGCCAGTCGGTGATGAGCGAGAAGACGGCCTCGGCGGGCGCGTCCAGTTCGACGGCCACGGCGGCGTACCTGAGGCTGCTCATCCGTCCAGCCTAAAGCAGGGCCTACGGTGGACGGATGCAAGGTGACCGGCCCGGCCTCAAGGGCTTCCTCGGCTTCGGCCTGCTGGGCGTGGGCGTGGTGTGGGACGCCCTGGCCGGCCTCTACCGGCCGGTGTGGCCGGC
Source organism: Nonomuraea sp. NPDC050790 (assembly GCF_044456745.1). NCBI lineage: Bacteria > Bacillati > Actinomycetota > Actinomycetes > Streptosporangiales > Streptosporangiaceae > Nonomuraea > Nonomuraea sp. NPDC050790. Next base: position 1,341,285 of record NZ_JBITGF010000001.1, read on the forward strand.
GTGGGCGGGGCTGACGCTCACGCTGGGGCTGTACGCGCTGCTGGTCCTGCGCCCGCTGCCGGTGGCCGCCGCGCGCTGGACGCTGGGGGCGATGGCCGCGGTGGTGACGGGCATGGCGCTGGTCTACGCCAACGGCTGGTTCTACCTGTTCCCGCTGCTCGCGCTGGCCTGCGCGCTGGTGCTGGAGGGCCGTCCCGTCCAGGTGGCGCTGGGCGCGCTGGCGGTCGTGACCGCGCTGGCGGTGTGGCGCGGCGGCGAGGGGGTCGGGCCGATCATGGGGTTCGCCTGGGGTTCGTTCAGCACGGGCGTGGTGATGGCGGCGTTCCTGCGGCTGCACGCCGTGATCGCCGAGCTGAACAGCACCAGGGAACGGCTGGCCGAGGCGGCCGTGGCCGAGGAACGGCTGCGGTTCTCCCGGGATCTGCACGATCTGCTGGGCCACACGCTCTCGGTGATCGTGGTGAAGGCGGAGGCGGTGCGGCGGCTGGCCGTACGCGATCCCGAGCAGGCGGCGCGGCAGGCGGCCGACATCGAGTCGGTGGGACGGCAGGCGCTGACCGAGGTGCGCGAGGCGGTCACCGGCTACCGCCAGGTCAGCCTCGCGGCGGAGCTGGAGCGGGTCAGGGAGGCGCTGGAGGCGGCGGGCGTGGAGGTGGTCGTGCGCCAGGACGGCGCGGCGCGGCCCGCGCAGGCCGAGGCGCTGCTGGCGTGGGTGGCCCGCGAGGCGGCCACCAACATCCTGCGCCACAGCGACGCCGCCGGCGCGCTCTTCGAGGTGAGCGGGACCACGCTCACGGTCCGCGACGACGGCGTGCCCAAGCATCAGGGACGGCCGGCGGGCAGCGGTCTGCGCGGCCTGTCCGAGCGCCTGGGCAGGGCCGGAGGCAGCGTCTCGGCGGGCCCGCTGCCCGGCGGCGGCTACGAGGTGCGCGCGAGCCTGCCCGTCACGACTGCAGATAGCTGAGCACGGCCAGCACGCGCCGGCTGTAGCCGGTGGTGTGGGAGAGGCCGAGCTTGTCGAAGACGGCGTTGACGTGCTTTTCCACCGCGCTCTGGGAGACGTGCAGCGCCTGGGCGATCGAGGCGTTGGTCAGGCCCTGGGCCATGTGCTCCAGGACTTGTCGTTCGCGGGCGGTCAGGCGTGAGAGCGGGTCGGTGTGGCTGGTGCGGGCCAGGAGCTGGCGGACCACCTCGGGGTCGAAGGCGGCGCCGCCCTCCCCCACCCGCTCCAGCGCGTCGAGGAAGTCGGCCACCTGGGCCACGCGGTCCTTCAGCAGGTAGCCGACGCCGTCCACGCTGCCGGACATCAGCTCGGTGGCGTACTTTTTCTCGACATACTGCGACAGCACCAGCACCTTGACCGACGGACGGCGGCGCCGGATCTCCAGGGCGGCGCGCAGGCCCTCGTCGGTGTGGGTGGGCGGCATGCGCACGTCCACGACGACGATCTCCGGGTCGTGGGCCTCGACCGCCTCGATGAGCGCCTGCCCGTCGCCGACCGCCGCGGGCACCTCGTGGCCCTCCTCGTGCAGCAGCCGTACCAGGCCCTCGCGCAGGAGGATGGAGTCCTCGGCCAGGATCACCCGCACGGCAGCTCCGCGGTGATCACGGTGGGCCCGCCGGCCGGGCTGTCCACGAGGAGCCTGCCGTCGATCGCGGCCACGCGCCGCGCCAGCCCGGACAGTCCCCCACCCGTCGGTACGGCCCCGCCGCACCCGTCGTCTTCGATACGCACGACGACCATTGTCGCCTCCTGCCGGATCTCCACGCTCACCCCGGTGGCCGCGGCGTGCTTGGCGGCGTTGGTCACGGTCTCGGAGACGACGAAGTAGGCGGCCGTCTCCACGGCCATCGGCGGGCGCTCGGACAGGTCGCAGCGGATGTGCACGGGCACGCTGGAGCGTTCGGCGACCCCGGCCAGCGCCTCGGCCAGGCCGAGGGTGTCCAGCCCGCTGGGGTAGACGCGCCAGGCGACCTCGCGCAGCTCCGACAGCGCCCGCTGCGCGTCCTCGTGGGCCTGGGCCAGCAGTTCGGTCCTGCCGCCGCGGCGGGCGCGGCCGATGAGCATGGACAGGGCGACCAGGCGTTGCTGCAGGCCGTCGTGCAGGTCGCGTTCGATCCTGCGCCGCTCGGCGTCCACGGCGGCCACGATGCCCGCCCTGGTCTCGGCCAGTTGCTCGATGCGCCGGATGAGCGCGGCGGTGGGGTCGGGGGCGAGCATCGTGCGGGCGAGGTTCCTCTCCACCCCGCGTACGCCCAGAAGTCCCGAAATATCGAGGAAAAGCAAGACGATGCCGGAGAAGCCGATGTACAGCAGGATCGGAAGCGTGGGCAGCATCCCGTCGAACGGCTCGTTGCGCGCCCACGTCCAGCCCAGGCGGATCCCGGTCACGACGCCGAACACCAGCAGTCCCAGGACCGCCCCGCCCAGCACCCCGAGCGGCACCCGCGCCGCCAGGTAGGCCGTGGCCCGCCCCGCGTCGACGCCCTCGTCCACCGGCACGCTCAGCCGCCGGGCCTCGGACCCGGCCAGCCGCAGCGCCGCCCGGTCCAGCGCCGACAGGGACGTCGCGCCGCGTGCCGTCCGCCAGGCGCGTACCGGCGCGGCGACGATCAGGAAGGCGAGCCCGGCCACCGCGGTGACGGCGCCGAGCGCGATCTCCCCGAGCAGGCGCAGCGCCTCAGCGGCGCGCCCCATGCTTGCCCTTCCGCCGCTCGCTGAGCCGCATGACGATGAAGACCACCACCGCCAGCGCGACGATGCCGAGCACCACCTTGCTCCCGATGCCCACGTACGTCTCGACCAGGTGCCAGCTCTCCCCCAGGTAGTAGCCGGCGAGCACGAAGATGGAGTTCCAGATCGCGCTGCCCGCCAGCGTGAGCAGGGTGAAGGTGGGCAGCGGCATGCGTTCCACCCCGGCCGGGATGGAGATGAGACTGCGGAAGATGGGGATCATCCGCCCGAAGAAGACCGTCTTCTTCCCGTGTCTCTGGAAGAACGCCTCGGTCTTCTCGATGTCGGAGATCTTGACCAGCGGCAGCTTGCCCGCCAGGCGTAGCGTGCGCTCGCGTCCCAGCAGCGCGCCCACCCAGTACAGCGCCAGCGCGCCCACCACGGAGCCCACCGTCGTCCACACGAGCGCGTCGACGAGTTCCATCTCGCCCCGGCTGGCGGTGAATCCGGACAGCGGCAGGATCACCTCACTCGGCAGCGGTGGAAAAAGGTTCTCCAGCGCGATCGCGAGGCCCGCCCCTGGTGCTCCCAGGGTCTCCATGAGGTCAACCACCCAGTCCGTCATGTCATGAAGGCTAGGCAAGATCCGGCGAAAGCGAGAATGCGGCGTACTCCCCAATAAGGGTGGGGTTAACCACAGCCCTATGTACCGTACACTGTACGGCTGTGACTTCCTTGGTACGGCATGCCGTCGTCTTCGAGCCCGGCGATCCACCACGAACAGGGACGATGGCCTTCCTCGACCCCGAAGGCCAGGACACCTCCACGGTGGCCGAGCCATACGGCGAGGGGGTGCGCACCCGGCAGGTTCCGGTGCGCAGAATTTCCGTCTCCGAGGCGGTCTCCACCCTCGCCAGGGCCAGGACCGACCAGGAAGCGCACCCCGCGGCCCGTTTCTGGGGCGCCGCGGCGCTGGTCGCGCTCCAGCTCGTGACCAGGGGGCGGATCCTGCCCGGGGTGTCGGCCGGGGAGCACGACGCGTGGCGGGCGGGGCCGTTCGACGCCGCCGACGTGGCGCGGATCAGGGAACTGGCCGACGCCATGCCCGCGGCGGCGCGAGCCGTACCGCTGGAGGAAGGCCCTGACGGGCCGGTGCTGCCCGACGCGGAGAGCCACGTGCGGGCCTTCCTGGACGCGGTCGCCGACGCGATGCCGCGCTCGCCCGGCGCGGTGCGCGCGACGGGAACCTCCGCGTTCGCGGCGATGCGCCCGGTGAGGGTGCCGCAGTTGCGGCCGTGGGCGGAGGAGGTCGCCGCGGGCCTCGACTCCGGGGTACGGCTGTCGCTGCGGGTGGAGTGCGACGACCCGGCGGGCTCGGAGTTCCGCGCAGTGGTCCAGCTCCACAGCCTGGCCGACCCCTCGCTGGTGGTCGACGCCGCCGACCTGTGGGCCGGCGACGACCCCGGCTTCGGCCCCCGCGCCAGGATCGAGACCATCATCGCCGTGCGCCGCGCCGCGAAGTCCTGGACCCGGCTCGAACGCCTGCTGGAGAGCCCCGTCCCCGACGAGCTGGCCCTGTCCGACGGCGACGTCGAGGAACTGCTGGCCGGAGCGGCCACCCGCCTGGGCGGGGCCGGGGTGGACGTGCACTGGCCGCGGTCGATGGTGCGCGGGCTCAGCGCTCGCGCCGTGCTCGGCGAGAGCGAGCAGGCGCCCTCCGACCTGCCGTCCTACCTGGGCGGCGGGCAACTGACCAGCTTCAACTGGCAGCTCGCGCTCGGCGGGCAGCGGCTGACCGCGGCCGAGATGGACCAGCTCGCCGAGGCCCACCGCCCCGTCGTACGGCTGCGCGACCAGTGGGTGCTCATCGACCCCGACCTCGCGCTCAAGGCCCGCCAGCGCGAGCTCAAGCCGCTGACCGGCATCGACGCCCTCGGCGCCGCGCTGACCGGCAGCGTGGAGATCGACGGCGAGCAGGTCGAGGTCGAGCCGAGCGCCTGGCTGGTGGAGCTGCGCGAGCGGCTGGCCGAGCCGGAGGAGATCGGCGTGCCGGAGGGGCTGGCCGCCACGCTGCGCGACTACCAGGTACGCGGCCTGCGCTGGCTGGCCAGGATGACCTCGCTCGGCCTGGGCGCGTGCCTGGCCGACGACATGGGCCTCGGCAAGACGATCACGCTGATCGCCCTGCACCTGCACCTGCGCGAACACCGTCAGAGCGGGCCGACGCTGGTGGTCTGCCCGGCCTCGCTGCTGGGCAACTGGGAGCGGGAGATCGGCAAGTTCGCCCCTGGCGTACCAGTGCGCCGCTATCACGGGACAAATCGCGATTTGTCGGAAGAGGGCTTCGTCCTCACCACCTACGGCACCATGCGGCTGGACGCGGAGAAGCTGGCCGCGCACCCGTGGGGCATGGTCGTCGCCGACGAGGCGCAGCACGTCAAGAACCCCGCCTCCAGCACGGCCAAGGCGCTGCGCGAGATCCCGGCCGCCGCCCGCGTCGCCCTGACCGGCACGCCCGTGGAGAACAACCTGTCGGAGCTCTGGGCCGTCCTCGACTGGACCACGCCCGGCCTGCTGGGCTCGCTGGCCCGCTTCCGCGCCCGCTGGGCCAAGCCGGTCGAGTCCGGTGACACCCAGGCGGCCGAGCGGCTGGCCAAGCTGGTCGGGCCGTTCCTGCTGCGGCGCCGGAAGTCCGATCCCGGCATCGCGCCCGAGCTGCCGCCCAAGACCGAGACCGACCGGCCCGCCCCGCTCACCACCGAGCAGGCCGCGCTGTACGAGGCGGTCGTGCGCGAGATCATGGCGCAGATCGCCGAGGCCGACGGCATGGCCAGGCGCGGCCTGATCGTCAAGCTCCTGACCGGGCTCAAGCAGATCTGCAACCACCCGGCCCAGTACCTGCACGAGGCCACGCCGCAGCTCACCGGCCGCTCCGGCAAGCTCGAACTGCTCGACGAACTGCTCGACACCATCACCGCCGAGGACGGCGCCGTGCTGGTCTTCACCCAGTACGTGGCCATGGCCAGGCTGCTGGAGAAGCACCTGGCCGGACGGGGCGTCGCCAGCCAGCTCCTGCACGGCGGCACCCCGGTGCCCAGACGCGAGGAGATGGTCAGGCGCTTCCAGGACGGCGAGGTCCCGGTCTTCCTGCTCTCGCTCAAGGCCGCGGGAACCGGCCTCAACCTCACCCGCGCCGACCACGTCATCCACTACGACCGCTGGTGGAACCCGGCCGTGGAGGACCAGGCCACCGACCGCGCCTACCGCATCGGCCAGACCCGGCCCGTCCAGGTCCACCGGCTGATCACCGAGGGCACCATCGAGGACCGCATCGCCGAGATGCTCGCCGCCAAGCGCTCGCTGGCCGAGGCCGTGCTGGCCGGCGGCGAGGCCGCCCTCACCGAACTCACCGACGCAGAACTCGCGACCCTGGTGGAGCTGAGATGACCGCCGTCAAGGGATTCCCCGCCTTCGCGCCGCAACGTGCCGGCGCCCGTTTCGCCACCTCCTGGTGGGGCCTGGCCTGGATCAAGGCCATGGAGGACACCTCCCTGGACCACACCCTTCTTCGCAAAGGCCGCGCCTACGCCAAGACCGGGCAGGTCGGGCCGATCGCCGTCTCCCCCGGGCGGCTGGCGGCCACGACCGAGGGCGAGTACGACACCGTCGTACGCGTCGCCCAGCTCACCGACGCCGAGTGGGAACGCTTCCTCGACCAGGTTGCCGCCCAGGCCGGGCACATCGCCGCGCTGTTGGACGGGGAGGTGCCGCACGCCCTGGTCGAGGCGGCCGAGGACGCCGCGGTCCCGCTGCTGCCGACGGTCGGCGACCTGGAGCCCGAGTGCGACTGCCCGGACTGGGGGCATCCGTGCAAGCACGCGGCCGCCCTGTGCTACCAGACCTCCTGGCTGCTGGACGGCGATCCGTTCCTGCTGCTGTTGTTGCGCGGGCGGGGCCGTACCGAGTTGCTGGAGGCCCTGCAGCTGCGTGACGCGCCCGCGCCCGCCGCGACCGGGATGCCGGCCGCCGCGGCGTTCTCGCTCGGGGTGCCGCCGCTGCCCGCGCCGCCGCCCGCCGCCGTGGAGTACGTGCCGCTGGAGCTGGAGGAGGCCGCGGGCGTGGACGTCGCGGCGCTGAAGGTGCTGGCCGCCTCCGCGTCCGCGCGGGCGCGCGAGCTGCTGTCGGGCGCCAGCCCCGCCGTCCTCACCGAGCGGCAGGACCGGGTACGGCTGGCCGCCGAGCACGGCCTCGACATCGGCGACCCGCCCGCGATCCTGGCCTGGCAGTACGGCGGGCCCACCGGCCTGGAGGTGCTCGACCACGCCTGGACGCCCGCCCGGCACGAGCTGGCCAGGGCGGAGGCCGCCTGGCAGCGCGAGGAACTGCCGCCGGTCGAGGCCGCGCGCAACCGCTGGACGCTCGGGTCGCTGCAACTGCGCCTGGGCAGGGACGGCAGGTGGTATCCGTTCACGCTGCGCGAGGGCGAGTGGTGGCCCTCGGGCGCGCCGGAACGCGACCCGTCGGCGCTCGCCTACGGCTAGCGGCGGCGGCTCAATCGGGCAGGAAAGGACGTACCTCGACCCGCCGGTTGCACGCCTTCGACCCCTCGGCCGCGAGCTTGAGCGCCTCGTCGAGACCGGGGGCCTCGAAGACCCAGAAGCCGGCGACGTATTCCTTCGACTCCAGGAAGGGCCCGTCGGTGAACGCCCCGCGCCCGCTCCGGTTGTCGATCACCGTGGCCGAGTCCGGCGCGCCGAGGCCGCCGCCGAACACCCAGTGCCCCTCGGCCACCATCCTGTCGTTGAACACGTCGATGGCGGCCATCTCCTCGGGGGTGGCCGAGCCGGTCCTGTCGTCGATCACGGATACCAGATACCGCATGTCAGCTCCTATGCCGCGTACCGCGGGCGTCCGCCCGGCCGATAGACCTGCATGGTGATGCCGTTGGCGAAGGCCCGCCAGCCGGCCAGCTCCAGGGCCGCGTCCGGCCCGCTGTCCGGGAACAGCCGCGTACCCTGCCCGACCACCACGGGATAGGTGAACAGGGTGATCTCGTCCACCAGCGCGTGGTCAAGGAGCCAGCGCACCAGCGCGCCGCTGCCGTGGACCTGCAGCTCGCCGTCCTGCCCGGCCTTCAGCTCCCGTACGGCTCCCGCCACGTCGCCGGACAGCACGCTCGTGCCCGCCCATGCCGGTTCGCCCAGCGTGGTCGAGGCCACGTACTTGGGCCGGCTGTTCAGCGGCCCGGCGATGGGGTTGGCGTCGGGATCGGGCATGACGCCCCAGGACCCGGCGAAGATCTCGTAGGTCCGCCGGCCGAACAGGAACGCGTCGGCCCGCTGGTAGATCTCGCCGAGGAACGTCTCGGCCTCGCCGGAGAACAGCGGCAGCGCCCAGCCGCCGCGCTCGAAGCCGCCCCGGCGGTCCTCGCCGCGCGCGCCGAGTCCCTGCATCACGCCGTCGACGGAGACGTTGGTGACGGTCGTCAGTTTCATGATCGTGGTTCCTTCGCTCGCTTGGTGACCCTCTCACCTCCGCTACGAACGTCTCCCCCTCGATCAGACATCTCGACCGCAAAAATCTCCGAGAAGCGTCTATCAGCCGCGCAGCCAGGACTCCAGCGCATCGGCCTCCCGCAGTTCGGCGGCGATGCGGGCCTCCTCCTCCGGCGTCAGCGTGATCGCGCGCAGGTCGGCGATCAGGCCGTCGATCCGGTCGCGCTCGTCCAGGGCCACGGCCAGCTCGATCATCGTGGCCAGGGCCAGCGCCCGCTCCACGGCCGGGGCGTCACCGGCGTGCCTGCGCAGGGCGGAGGTCAGCGCGCGGAAGGCGGCCCGGTCGTCGTTCTTGAACTCCCGCAGGATCCGCGCGTTGTCGATCGCCCTGGCCAGGCGGGGCAACGACTTGTCGCCGCCGTACTCCAGCTCCATGGGCTCGTCGCGCTGGACGAAGAGGATCGAGTTGCCCGACGGGTCGACGAGCGTGAAGCGCGAGGCGCCCTTGCGGTAGCGGGTGATGCGCGGGCGTCCCGTCGCCAGCACCCTTCCGTAGGCGGCCCGCATCGCGGCGCTGAAGTGCGCGTGGTACGGCGCCGCCGCGTCGATCATCACGAGGCAGCCGCCGCCGTCCTCGTTGGCCGGGTCCATGTCCGCGGGCGGCCTGCCGAAGTGGAGCTCGACGTTGTTCCACCGCAGCGCCAGGTACAGGTACGGCTTGGTCATCTGGTAGGTCACCTCGAACCCGAGCGCCTGGTAGAACTCCAGCGTCTCCTCGAGGGACACGCACGGCAGGATCGGGATGGTGGTCTCGTTCCGGGGCGTCGACGTCACGGGGCCGAGCGTAGGACGGATCGCGAAATCTCGCCTATGGACCGTTCCAAGCTCTGCTTTGGCCCTTGACTATCGGGCCTCGAATAAACTGCGCGGCATGGACGCGTTCGACGGCATCCTCGCCGCCTGGCAGCGGGAGCGGCCCGACCTGGACCTTTCGCCCATCGGGGTGTTCGGGCGGCTCGCCGGGGTGGCGCGGCTGGTCGAGGCGGCGGTGGAGGAGGTGTTCGCCAGGCACGGGCTGCGGCAGGGCGAGTTCGACGTGCTGGCGGCGCTGCGGCGGTCCGGCCCGCCGTACCGGCTGATCCCGTCGGAGCTGGCGGCGGTGCTGATGATGTCGCGGGCCGGCATGACGAACCGGCTCGACCGCCTGGAGGCGGCGGGCCTGGTCGAGCGCACCCTGGACCCGGCCGACCGGCGCAGCTTCCGCATCACGCTGACGGAGGAGGGGCGGCGGGTGATCGACGAGACGCTCACCGAACACGCCGCCACCCTGGCCCGCCTGGCCGCCGGCCTGTCGCCCGAGGACACCGCCTCCCTCGACCGCATCACCCGCCACATGCTGGCCACCCTCAACCACTGACGACCATCCCCGCTGCTGCTCACCCTCCTCGACGACCTCCCGGTGGCCTTCTCGCAGGAACGCGTGGACCGTCTCCAACCGGCCGGGCGTGAGCGTGGCCATCAGGCGGCGCCATCTGCCCGCCTCGGGCTCGTGGTCATGGCCGCCGGGTTCGTGCTGCCGGGTAAACCTGCCTAGGAAGTGAAGGTGTCAGGTTGCCTAGCCGCGCGCTAGGATGGCGGCCTTACCACGGCCACACGACGAGGGGTTCCAGGCGATGGCGACGGGCGGCCCGAAGTTCGAGGTGACCCCTGTGGTCAAGAAGAGCGCGGCGGTCCAGGTGGCCGACCAGCTCGTCGTGGCCATCAGGGACGGCCATCTCAAGCCGGGCGACAAGCTGCCGTCCGAACGCGAGCTCGCCCAGAACTTCGACGTCAGCCGGCCGACCATCAGGGAGGCGCTGGCCGCCCTGGAGCTGGCCGGGCTGGCCAAGTCGCACAAGGGCAGGGGCACGGTCGTCACCGGCTCGTCGGCCGTCGTGGCCACCTGGGGTGTCGAGGTGCTGCCGCCGCAGGTCTTCGAGGCGCGCCTGGCCATCGAACCGGCCCTCGCGGCGCTGGCCGCCGAGAAGCGTTATCCCGAGGATCTCGACGCCCTGGAGTCGACGCTGGAGGCGCTGGAGGACGAATACCGCCGGACCGGCGCGTACGTCAGCGACCTGCCCCTGCACCGCGGCATCGCCCGCGCGGCGCGCAACCCGATCCTCGAGAAGTCCCTGGAGGAGGCGCTCCGTCACCTCGACGGGCCGCTGTGGTCGGAGCTGCGCCGGCGCGCGCTGTCGGCGCCGGGGGTGCGCGGCGGGCACGTGGCCGAGTTCCGCCTGGTCTTCGAGCACATCGCGGCCGGGCGGGCCGAGGCGGCGGCCGACGTGTGGCGCCAGCACCTCCTCCACTACCGCAGCGAGATCATCGGCGCTCCGGGGGCTCGGGGATGAGCAGGCGGCGGTTGAACGCCTCCGCCACCGCGGCGGCGCGATCGCTCACGCCGAGCTTGGCGTAGATGCTGAGCAGGTGACTCTTCACCGTCGCCTCGGTGATGAACAGCAGGGCCGCGGCCTCCCGGTTGGTGTTGCCCGCGGCCACGAGTTCGAGGACCTCCTGCTCGCGCGGGCTGAGCAGGGGCGGGGCGGGGGTTCTGACCCGGTTCATCAGCCGGGCGGCCACCGAGGGCGCCAGCACGCTCTCGCCCTTGGCGGCGGCGCGGGCGCCGCGCAGCAGGTCCTCGCGGGGTGAGTCCTTCAGCAGGTAGCCGGTGGCGCCCGCCTCGATCGCGGGAAGCACGTGCGCGTCGTTGTCGTAGGTGGTCAGCACCAGGACCCGGGCCTTCACGCCGAGCCGGGCGAGCTCGGCGATCGCGCTCAGGCCGTCCATGCCGGGCATGCGCAGGTCCATGAGGATCACGTCGGGCTGGAGCTCCTGCGCCAGCCGTACGGCCTCGGCGCCGTCGGCGGCCTCGCCCAGCACCTCGAAGCCGGGAGCGGAGGCGAACATGCTGCTCAGCCCGTCCCTGACGACAGGGTGATCGTCGGCGATCAGCAGCCGGATCGGGGTCATGCGGGGCTCCCGGCCGACGGGACGCGGGCGGAGATCCCGGTGCCGGCGCCGGGTTCCGACTCGATGCGCAGCGTTCCTGCCAGGCCCTCGACCCGCTGCCGCATGATGGTCAGCCCGAAACCGCCGCCGGGCTCGTGTTCGCCGGGGTCGAAGCCCCTGCCGTCGTCGCGCACGTCCAGCGCCACCTCACGTTCCAGATAGGACAGTGTCACCCCGGCCCTGGTGGCGTCGGCGTGCTTGGCCACGTTGGCCAGTGCCTCCTGGGCCGTTCGCAGCAGCGCGAACTCGGCCTCCGGCGGCATCGGCCGTACCGTGCCCGTGGTGGTGACCCGCACGGGCAGCCCGTGCAGCTTCGACCAGCGCTCGGCGACGTCGGCGAGCGCGTCGCTCAGGCGCGCGGCCTCCAGCGGCTCGGGCCGCAGCGCGTCGACCGAGCGGCGGGCCTCGGCCAGGCTCTCCCTGGCCAGCCCCTTGACGGCCGCGAACGGCCGCCGCCACTCGGCCGGCACCTCGTGCATCTGCTCGGCGGCCTGCAGTTGCGTGATGATCCCGGTGAGTCCCTGCGCCAGCGTGTCGTGGATCTCGCGGGCCATCCGCTGACGCTCGTCGAGCACGCCCGCCTCTCTGGCCTGGGACAGGAGCTGGGCGTGCAGGCCGGCGTTCTCGGCGAGCGTCGCCTCCAGCAGCTTGTTGGCACGGCTCAGCTCGGCGTGGGCCAGGATGCGCCGTTGCCGCTCCTTCTCCGCCTGGTGCAGGACCCAGGCGGCGCCGCACATCATGACAATGTTGACCACGACGATGCTCACGGTGACGGTCAGGCCGAACGCCGTGTCCTTGGGCACGTGGGACGCCTGGGCCGTACCGGCGACGACCGCCACCGCGGCCAGGCCCGGCACCTGCCGCGGCCAGCCCACGACGGTGAAGCCGAAGATGTAGGCGGCGGGGGTGAACAGCCCGTAGTACGGGTCCCAGGCCACCATGATCGCGGTGATCACCACCATCCCGGCGAAGAACACCCCCATGATCCGCGGGCGCTCCCACCAGTCCGGCCGCAGCGTGAACATGACGAGCATCCACACCGCGGCCAGCCCGCACAGGCCGAGGTCGACGAGCAGGGACTCATCGGTCGAACCGACCACCCTGAAGATCACAAGCACCGCCAGCAGCGGGTACGGCACCGCCGTCATCACCACGAACGCCCGCATCTCCGGCGTCGCCCTCCAGAGCTTCACATCTCCCCCTTCCCCGGCCGAGCCTATTCCCAGCGGAACCAGCGCACCGCGATCGCGGCGCACACCACCGCGTACCCCGCCAGGATCAGCAAGGGACCGGCGGACGGGAAGTCGCCCAGGTAGGCGTCCTGGAAGGCCCGCATGCCCGCGCCGAGCGGCGTGACGTGGCTGATGTCGCGCAGCAGCGGCGGCATCTGCGCGATCGGCACCCAGAGGCCCGCGAAGAACATCATCGGGAAGAACAGCACCGTGCCGATGGCCGTGGCCATGCTCCGTCCCGGTGCGAGCGCGGTGATCAGCAGGCCGATGGACAGCAGCGCGGCGGCAGCCAGCAGCCAGGCGAGGGTGAAGCTGAGGGGGTTCTGCGGCAGCCGTACGCCGAAGCCGAGGTTGGCGACCACGAGGAACAGGAGCGTCGCGACGACCGCCAGCGCGAGGTTGGCCACGAGCTGGGCGGTGAGCACGCGGACCGGGCCGACCGGCGTGGTGCGCATGCGGCGGAGCACGCCGTTCTCGCGGTATCCGGCCAGCGTGGTGGGCAGCGCGGTCATGGCCAGGATCGCCAGGTTGAACAGGATCAGGACAGGGATGTACAGGTCGAAGACGGTCAGGCCGCCGGCGGCCGCCTGGGGCTCGCGCAGCGCGGGGATGCTGCCCAGGATGATCAGCACGACGAGCGGGCAGCCGATGCCCCAGACGGGGCCGACCTTGTCGCGGATGGACAGCTTGGTCTCGGCTCCGATGAGCTTCCAGGTGGCCGAGGGGGCGTTGGCGGTCATGGTGCCCTTTCTCAGTGGTCGGTGGTTCCGGTCAGCTTCACGAAGGCGTCCTCCAGGCTGGCCTGCTCGACGCGCAGCCGTTCCGCGACGATCTGGTTGCGCGCCAGGACGGCGGTGACGGCGTTGAGCGCGTTGTCGGTGCCGCTGACGATCACGAGCTCGCCCTTACGGCTGACGCCGGAGACCTCGGGCAGGCCGGCCAGCAGGCGCTCGTCGAGCGGCCTGGACGGGCGGAACTGGATCCGCTGCCCGATACCGGCCCGCGCGGCCAGGCCGGAGGGGGTGTCGACGGTGACGACGCGGCCGGCGTCGATCAGGGCCACCCGGTCGCACAGCCGTTCCGCCTCCTCCATGAAGTGCGTGACCAGCACGATCGTCACCCCGCGCGAGCGCACGCCCTCGATCAGCTCCCAGGTGTCGCGCCGCGCCTGGGGGTCGAGGCCGGTGGTGAGCTCGTCCAGGATCGCCACCTTCGGGGAGCCGATGAGGGCCAGCGCGATGGACAGCCGCTGCTTCTGGCCGCCGGACAGCTTGCCGTACCTGGTTCTGGCCTTGCCCGCCAGGCCGAGGCCGTGCATGAGGGCGCGCCAGTCGGCCGGGCGCGGGTAGAAGGAGCTGTAGAGCTCCAGGGCCTCGGCGACCTGGAGGCGTTCGGGGAGCTGGCCGGCCTGCAACTGCACGCCGAGGCGTCGGGTCAGCTCGGCGCGGTCGCGCCGGGGGTCGAGGCCGCAGACCGTGATCTCGCCCCGGTCCGGCGTGCGCAGGCCCTCGACGCATTCGACGGTCGTCGTCTTCCCCGCGCCGTTCGGGCCGAGGATGCCGAGGATCTCGCCCTCCTCGACGGTGAGCGAGACGTCGTCGACCGCGACGTTGGTCCCATAGCGCTTGTGGAGGTTGCGTACCTCGATCACTGGTGGCATGGCCTCAGCCTGGTACGGCCGGCACTTGTCCCGACACCGACCAGTGGGCGGGACTTCGCCTCCACCGATCGGTGGATCGCGGCCCCTCTTGACCCACACTTAATAAAGGACCCATCATAAGTGGCCATGCGACGACGAGCACTCCCCTTACTCTGCGCCACCGCCCTGCTCGCACCCTTCGCGCCCTTCGTACCGGCCGCCGTGGCCGGTCCCAGAGCCGCGCAGGTGTGGGTCGAGAGCCCGCTGAAGACCGTCTACCGCACGACGACGATCCCGCAGCGCCCGGCCACCTCCATCAACCTCGTAGCCGCCCGCGGCGAGTACGAGAGCGCCCAGATCGCCGTACGCGCCGCCGACCGGCTGCGCATCCAGCGGGTGCGGTTCGGCGACCTGAGCGCCGGCGGCAACAGGCGGATCGCCGGGGCCAACCTGGACTACCGCTTCGTCTCCTACAAGGACGACAGCACGGTGGCGGCCAACCCCTTCTTCCCCGACCGTGAGGGCGACCTGCTCTATCCCGAGTCGGTCACGCCCGACCCGCTGTCCAACGACCGGCAGACCTGGGTCGAGGCCGGCCGTACGCAGCCGGTGTTCGTGACCGGGTTCGTCCCGCGCGGCACCGCTCCCGGTACCTACCGCGGCAGCGCGACCGTCGAGACCTCGCGCGGCAACTACGCGGTCCCGATCCAGGTCAGCGTGGCTGACGCGGAGATCCCCACGATCGACAAGTCACCGTTCACGAACTACCACTGGACGATGACGAACGGCTTCACGTGGGACGGCTTCAGCTGGAACGGCTCCGCCGGCGCCCCGGCCTACGACGTCGGCGAGCACTACTACGGCGTCGAGACCTACAGCGACGCCTGGTACCGCCTCATGGGCGAGTTCGCCCGCAAGCTGGCCGCGTACCGCACGAACATGGTCTGGCTGCGCACCGACCTGTTCCTGCAGTCCACCGGCACGGAGCTGTCGGAGTTCGTCGACGGGATCCCGGGCGACATCGACTGGACGAACTTCGACCGCTACGTCGAGACGTTCAAGCAGCACGGCATCACCAGCTTCGCCAACCAGCACCTCGTCCACGCGCTGAACAAGATGCCCGACAGCGAGAAGCCCACCGACGCGTGGAACACCAAGCTGCCTGACAACCTGCCCGTCACGGACGCCTTCCTGACCAACTACCTGACCGCCCTGCACCAGCACCTCAAGAGCAAGGGCTGGACGAACGGGCTGACCTGGTACCAGCACATCCTCGACGAGCCCATCACCGACAAGCAGCGCAACCTCTGGACCTACGTCGCGCGCGAGATCAAGCAGATCAACGCGCGGATCGGGTCCGGGTTCCGCACCATGGACGCCGACCCCGACGGCATCCTGCTCGACGACAGGGCCAAGCCGTACGTGGACACCTGGGTGCCGCTGACGCCGGCGTTCCAGCACAAGAAGGCCGGCTACAAGGCACAGCAGGCCGCCGGCCAGGACCTGTGGGTCTACACCTGCGAGGTCAACACTCCCCCGTGGCTCAACCGGTTCTGGACGCAGCCGACGATGACCGGCCGCATGCTGTTCTGGGACCTGGAGCGCGAGGGCGTGCAGGGTCACCTGCACTGGGCGTGGAACGCCTGGTACGTGGGCCCGTGGAAGGGCGACTCCTACATCGTCTACCCCGACCGGGCCAACATGACGGTCAAGAGCAGCCTGCGCCTGGAGGCGCACCGCGACGGCCTGGAGGACTACGAACTCCTCAACATCCTGCGCACGCGCAACCCGGCCCTGGCCAGGCAGATCGTGGACAGCGCGATCAGCCCGGAGGACCCGCGCCGCTACACCCTCGACCCGTCCTACGTCGCCACCCTGCACGACTACCTCGTGCGGGCGGCCGCGGGCGAGAACGTCGGCGCCGTCCCCCAGCCGACCAGCCCCTATGAGGGCCAGGACGTGCCGCGCACGTTCCTGACCGACAGCGCCGACAGCGGCGTCGTCTACTCCGCCGGCTGGTCGACCAGGCAGCGGCAGTCGGCCTACCTCGGCAGCGTCCACCTGAGCAAGACGTCAGGCAGCAAGGCCACCTACGAGTTCGAGGGCACCGGGATCGACGCGTTCTTCGAGAAGAACACGACGACGGGCAAGGTCTCCGTCTCGATCGACGGCGGGCCCGCGACGGTGCTCGACCTGTACGAGTCGGTCCAGTACGACCGCTTCACCGCCTTCCGCAAGACCGGCCTGACGCCGGGCAGGCACAAGATCGAGATCACCAACGCCGAGGACAAGGAGGTACGCCTCGACGGCTTCCGCGTGCACCTGGCTCCCGGGCAGCAGCACTACGACGCCACGCTGAAGGACCTGAAGCTCACCGACGTGGCGCAGTTCCCGTTCGAGGGGCACCGCGGCGACTACACGCTGCTGGTCGACCAGGGCGCGAGCAGCGTCAGCCTGACCCCCACGCTGACCGACTCCGGCGGCTCCGTCACCGTCAACGGCGCCGCCGTGGCCAATGGTGCGAGCGTCCGGGTGAACGTGGCCGACGGCAGGAACAAGGTCGAGATCCGCACGCTGGCCAGTGACGGCCGCACGGCGAAGACCTACGCGCTGAGCCTGGTGAAGGGCGCGGTCAACACGCCGGAGGCCAACGTCGCCAGGAGCCACACGACGGTGTCGGCCTCGGCGGCCCGCGACGGTGAGGGCGGCGTGCAGTACGGGCCGCAGAAGATGGTGGACGGCGAGTACGGCACCATGTTCGCCGCCAAGCAGGGCTACACCGACGCCAACCCGTTCCCGCACGAGATCCAGGTGGGCTGGGACCAGCCGAAGGCGTTCAACACGCTGGTGGTGGCCACTCGCGGGGGCATCCCGCAGGGGCTGACCGACGTGGACGTCGAGGTCTCCACGAACGGGACCGACTGGACGAGCGCCGCCCAGGGGGTGACGTTCCGGTGGTCGCGCGACGATGACGACGGCGTCATGGAGTACGCGGCCGCCAACCTGCCCGACCTGCAGGGCGTCAGGAAACTGCGCCTCAAGATCAACGACGCCAACTACACGCGGTGGAGCATGTACGCGGTCTACGAACTGGAGCTCTACAACCTCCCAACCGCCCCCACCCAGCCCAACTAGCAACCACCCAGGCCCACTAGCAACCACCCAGCCCAACTAGCCACACCCAGGCCCACTGGCAACTACCCAGGCCAACAGGCCAGACCAGCCAGAAGCCAGCACAGCGACCCGGCCAGACCAACCAGCGGCATGGCCGTCTACCTGTCGCGGCCAGCGGCGGGCCCCGGCTGGAGGCCAAACGAGCGACCCGGCCTGGCCAAACCAGTGGTCTGGCCGGGCGCATGGCCTGACAACCTGGCTGCCCGCCCAGCCCACCGGCCTGGCCAGCCAGCAGTCAGGCCAGCTAGGTGGTCAGGCCAGAGACCTGCCAGGCATGTGGCAACCTGGCAGGTCCTGGGCTCGGCAGGCAGCCCCTCAGCCCCGGCACGCCCATCGCCTGGCACATGAACCTGCCTGACACCGGAGTTGCCTGGCACGCAGCGAGCCCGACGCGTGGGGTGGCCTGGGATGCATCAGGCCTGACAACCAAGGTGGCCTGACACCCCGGATGGTCTGGCACGTGGCGGGTCTGGTGGTTGGGCCGGGTGGGGTTGGGGAGGGGGTCGGGTTAGGGGGAGGGTTTGGGGAGGGGGGTGTCGGTGTCGTAGAGGCGGGCGTCGACGTGGTCGAGTGCCCGGCGCACCGCCCCCAGCAGCACCGCCTGCTCCCCCAGGTCCGAGATCGCCACCACAGGCGTGGCCAGGCAGAACGGGTCCAGGTGGCGGCGTACCGGGGCCAGGAGGACGTCGCCGGAGCGGGACACGCCGCCGCCCAGGACCACCAGCTCGGGGTCCACGGTCAGGACCAGTGCGGCGATGCCCTCGGCCAGGTCGCGTGCGTACTGGTCGACCGCCCACTCGGCCGCCGCGTCGCCCGATCTGGCGGCGGCGAAGACCTGGGCGGCCGCGTCCTGCGGCTGCGTGCCCGAGGGCAGGTCGCGGAAGCCGGTCAGGTGCGCGGGAGCGCGGTGCCAGCCGATCAGCGGCAGCGCCCCGATCTCGCCCGCCGCCCCGTTGACGCCCTTGAGCAGTTCGCCGCCGACCAGGATGCCCGCGCCGGTACGCACCCCGGCCAGCACGAACACCAGGTCGTCCACGCTGCCCGCCTGGCCACGCCAGCGTTCGGCCAGCGCGGCCAGGTTGCAGTCGTTCTCCACGAGGATCGGGCAGTCGAAGGTCTCGCGCAGTTCGCCGGCCAGGTCGAGGCCGGTCCACTCGGGCAGGCCGACGGACAGCTTCACCACGCCCTCCGCGGTCACTACACCCGTGGTCCCCGCACAGACGGCGGCAATACGGTCAGCCGTAATGCCGCTCGCCTTCAGCGCGCCCGCGATCGCCGTCCTGAGGGCCGCGAGGCGGTCCGCGCGGCCCGCGGTGGACGCGATCTGCTCGGCGTGCGTGCCCACGATCGTGCCGTCCAGGTCGGACACGCCGGCCCTGAGCGTGTAGGAGCCTATGTCGATCCCGAGCACGTGGCCGCCCTCGGCGTGGAAGGTGAACAGCCTGGCCGGCCGTCCCATCTGGCCTGTTTCCGGCGGCAGTTCCCTGAGCCAGCCCGCCGCCAGCAGCTCCTCCACCAGGCCTTCCACGGTGGGCCTGGACAGTTCGGCCCCCTTGGCGAGGTCGGTGAGCCCGAGCGGCCCTCGCGACCGCACCGTGCGGAGCGTGGTCGCGAGATTGATACGGCGAAGCCGCGATGTGCCGCCACCTATGGTCACGCTCTCCCCCTTGACAGGTGCTACGTCGGACAAATAAAAACAGCCTTCATTAGTAATGTGCAACTCCTAGGGGATGCGAATGGTCACACTTGCCGTAGTTGGCGCGGGTCTGCGGGCCACCGGTTACGCCCGGCTGGCACGCGAAGGCGGCCTTGCCGAGATCGTGGCGGTCGCCGAGCCCGACCCGGGCAGGCGGGCCGACTTCGCGGCCGAGCACGGCATCCCCGCCGCTCACGTGTTCTCCGACTGGCAGGACCTGCTGGCCGGCGAGCGCCTGGCGGACGCGGTGATCGTGGCCACGCAGGACCGCCTGCACCTTGAGCCGGCCGTACGGGCGGCCGAGCTGGGCTACCACATCCTGCTGGAGAAGCCCATGGCGCCGACGGAGGAGGACGCCGCGGCCATCGCCGCGGCCGCCGACCGCCACGGCGTGATCCTGGCGGTCTGCCACGTGCTGCGGTACGCCCCGTACACGACCAAGCTGATGGAGATCCTCGCCGAGGGCCGGATCGGCCGGATCATGAACATCCAGCACCTGGAGCAGGTCGGCTGGTGGCACCAGGCGCACTCGTTCGTGCGCGGCAACTGGCGCAACGAGGCGGAGTCGGCCCCGATGCTGCTCGCCAAGGCCTGCCACGACCTCGACTGGATCGTCCACGTCAAGGGGCAGGTGCCCGAGCGCGTCTCCTCCTTCGGCAACCTGGTCCACTTCACCGCCGCGAGCAAGCCCGCCGGGGCGACCCCCCGCTGCCTGGACTGCCCGCTGGAGCCCACCTGCCCCTACTCGGCCAAGCAGCTTTACCTGGACTGCCTGGCCGACCCGGCCAGGCACTTCTGGCCGCTCGGCGCCATCACGCGCGACTTCACCGAGGAGGGCGTGTTCAAGGCCCTGCGCGAGGGCCCGTACGGCAGGTGCGTCTACGACTGCGACAACGACGTCGTGGACAGCCAGGTGGTGATCATGGAGTTCGCCGACGGTACGAGCGCCACGTGCACCATGACCGCCTTCGGCGCGCTCGAACACCGCAAGACCAAGATCTTCGGCACCCACGGCTCGATCGACTGTGACGGCGAGACCCTGCGCGTCCACGACTTCCTCACCGACAAGGTGACGGTCATCGACGCGCTCGCCGGAGCCGACGCCTCGGCCGCCTCCGGGCACGGCGGGGGCGACCTGGGGCTGATCGAGGCGTTCGTCGCCGCCGTCCGCGAGGGCGACCCCGCTCTGATCCCCACCGACGCGCACGCCAGCCTGGCCACGCACCGGGTGGTCTGGGCCGCTGAACAGGCCAGGCACACCCAAACCGTCGTTTCGATAGGAAAGGCCCCCCACCATGCGTAAATTGACGGCTGTCATCCTGATCGGCGCCCTCGGCCTGGCCGCCTGCGGCAAGAAGAACAGCGGCGAACCCACCTCCACCCAGGCTTCCCTGTCCTACCGCTCCAACTGGGGCCAGGCGGAACCCCAGGCGAAGATCATCAAGCAGATCTTCGACGACTTCTCCAAGGAGACGGGCACCAAGGTCGACGTGAAGTTCGTCGGCCGCACCGGCAACGAGAACCTCAACACCGAGATGGCCTCGGGCCAGGGGCCCGACCTGTTCGACACCACCACGGGCGACATCGACAACCTGACCGCCCAGAACATCATCGGCTCGATGGCCGACGTCGAGGCCGCGCAGATCCCCGGCGAGGGCAAGACGGTCAAGGACGTGATCCCCGAGCCGGTGCGCAAGGCCGCCTCGGGCAAGAACGGCCTGGCATTCGTCCCGCACACGATCATCTCCACCGCCGTCTGGTACGACGCGTCCAAGCACCCGGGGCTGAACCCGCAGACCTGGGAGGAGTTCATCGCCTTCCTGGACAAGCAGAAGGCGACCGGCCGTACCCCGATCGGACAGGACGGCACGATCCCCTTCTACAACGTCTTCTGGATCTACAGCCTGCTGGTCGGCGCCAACGGCGCCGGAAGCCTGGCCGAACTGGGCAAGGACGCGGCCAACTGGGACAAGCCGCAGGTGCTCGACGCGGCCAAGAAGGTCGAGCAACTCGCCAAGGGCGGCTACTTTCAGCGCGACTTCATCGCCACCAAGTTCCCCGCCGCGCAGGACGCCTGGGCGCAGGGCCGCTACGACCTGAACATCAACGGCACGTGGCTGGCCAGCGAGGTCAAGCCCCAGCTCACTCCCGGGTTCAAGGTCGCCTCCTTCCAGGTGCCCGCGGGCGGCAAGAAGTCCATCGAGGTGGGCACGCTCGGCTGGGGCGTCAATGCCAAGGGCAAGAACGTGGCGACCGCCAAGAAGTTCCTGGCCTTCGCGATGCAGAAGAAGTACATCGAGAAGATCTCGACCGAGGCGCTGAACATCTCCTCGCGCGCCGACGTGCCGGCGCCCGCGCACATGGCCGACGTGCAGAAGGCGGTGCTGGAGGCCAAGGAGACGCACCTGAGCTACGACTACGCCGGCGCCTCCAAGACCTGGTGGGGCGACGTCTTCCTGCCGCTGAGCGACGAGCTGCTGTCCGGCAAGCTCACCGCGGCGGAGTTCGTCGCGAAGGGCAAGAAGATGACCACCGAAAACCTGGCCAACGGGTGAAGACGTATGAGCGGGCCTTCTGGCCCTTCCTGATCCCCGCTCTGCTCGTCTACACGCTGCTGTTCGTCGCGCCGTCGCTGTTCGGCATCTGGATCAGCTTCACCCGGTGGTCGGGGCCTGGGGCCGAGATGACCTGGCGCGGGCTGGACAATTACGTCTCGCTGCTGCACAACGAGACGTTTCTGATGGCTTTCAGCAACACCTTCCTGATGGCGACCGTGGGCGGAGCCCTGATCTTCGGCTTCACCTTCCTGTCCATGGTCGCGCTCAGGACGCTCAAGGGACGGGCCTTCATCAGGTCGGTCATCTTCCTGCCGATGATCATCTCGCTGATCGCGATCGGCGCCGCCGTGGGCTTCCTGCTCAACCCGGAGGGCGCGGTCAACATCATCCTGGAGTGGTTCGGCTTCGATCCGCAGCCCTGGCTCGGCCCGGAGATGGTCTTCCGCTGCATCGTGGGCGGGCTGGTCTGGTCGAGCACCGGCTTCTACGTAGCGCTGATGATGTCGGCGGCCGACGCCATCCCGGCCCACGTCTACGAGGACGCCCAGCTCATCGGGGCCACCAAGTGGGAGCAGTTCCGGCACATCACCCTGCCGCTGACCTGGGACGTCTTCGCCGTCTCCGCGGTGTTGTGGGTGGTCGGCAGCCTGAAGATCTTCGACATCGTGCTGGCCTTCACCACGGCGGGCACCGCCGCCGCGCCGCCCGCGGCGGCCAGGACGATCGCGGTGCAGCAGTACTACGTGGTCAAGGGCGCGGGCCTGGCGGATCTCGGCAGCGCGGCGGCCATCGGCGTGATGACGCTCGTCGTGACCGCCGTGCTCATCGTGCTGACCCGGCGCATCACCAGGCGTGATCGAGTGGAGCTGTCATGAGACGTCTGATCGGGGACTTCCTGCTGCCGAAGGCGACGGCCATCGCCCTGTGGGCGTGGGTGGTCTTCAACCTCGCCCTGGTCGGCTGGGTGGGCATCCAGTCGCTGAAGGAGTCGCGCGAGGTGGCGCTGAACCCCTTCGCCCTTCCGCAGCGGCCGCGCTGGGAGAACTTCAGCTCGGCATGGCAGGCCGCGGAGTTCTCCGCCGCGGCGTTGAACAGCGTGCTCCTGACCGTGATCGGCTCCGTGCTGATCGTGGCGGTGGCGGCGCCCGCCGCGTACGTGCTGGCGCGCTCGAACCGGCGGATGGCCGGGCCCACGATCAACTACTTCGCGATCGGCCTGAGCATCCCGCTGCAGACGATTCTGGTGCCGATCGTGGTGATCAAGCTGTCGGTCTACACCTTCATGGAGGACTGGGTCACCGGCTGGTGGGACAACCGCATCACGCTGCTGGTCTTCCAGGTGGCGTTGTCGGTGCCGTTCTCCGTGTTCGTGCTCACCGGGTACATGCGCTCGCTGCCGCACGAGATCGAGGAGGCCGCCGAGATCGACGGCGCGGGGCCGCTCCGCTCGTTCGTGCAGGTCATCATGCCGGTGGCGCGTCCGGGGTTGACGACGGTGTTCGTGCTCAGCGTCATGGGGCTGTGGAACGAGACCCTGCTCGCGCTGCTCATCGCCCCCCTGCCGGAAGAACGCAACCTGCCGGCGGCGCTCCTCGGCCTGTACAGCAGCATGCAGTACAGCTCGGACTGGGGCGGCATGTTCGCGGGCATCGTGATCCTGATCTATCCGATGATCGTGCTGTACATCTGGCTGGGGCGGCGCATCGTCGAAGGCATGACCGCCGGCATCAGCAGGTAGAGGCCACGGCCGCGATCAGGCGGCCGTGGTGATCGTGTGGCCCGCGGCCAGCAGCGCCGCCTTGGCCTCGGGCAGGTCGGCGGTGCGTACCAGAAGATAGTCGGTGTCGAACGTGGACAGCGCGAACACCGGCACCCGGGCCTCGGCCAGCGGCGCCGTCAGCGCGGCCAGGATGCCGACCAGCGAGAAGTCCAGCGCGCCCGCGACCCGCAGCGCGCTGAAGCCGCGTTCCACCTCGGCTCCCGGCGGCTCCTGACCGGAGCGGCAGAGCACGGAGACCTCCTCGGCGGTGACCGTCAGCGCGTGCAGCTCCGCCGTGGCGGGCGGCGGGGGCGGGGCGGAGCCGGCGGGCAGCCGGCAGACGGAGTACTCGCGGCCGAGCAGGAGCAGTTCCACGTGCGTCACCTTCCCGAGGCGGGCGGCAGGGCGGCCACGACCGGCGAGAGCGCCTCAAGGGCCTCGGCCAGGTAGCCGGTGTCCATCCCGATGTTGATCCGGAACCATCCTTCCCTGCCGAAGAACGCGCCGGGCGCCACCAGCACACTCGCCTCGCGCCGGAACAGGTCGCCGACCTCGACGGACGACAGGTCGCTGTCGTAGCGGACGAACGCCAGCGCCGAGGCCATCGGCGCGAGCGCGGCGAGCCTGCCGCCCTGCCGCTGGGCCCACGCCGAGAACAGGTCGTAGCCCCTGCGCACGCAGGCGCGGTTGCGCTCGAACAGCCGCCGCCTGGCCGCGGGCCTGAGCGCGCACTCGGCGAGGAAGTTGTCGAGGCGGCCGGTCGCGATGGCGACGTACTCGTGCCGCCGCCACAGGTCCGCGAGCTCGGGATGAGCGCATACGGCCCAGCCGATGCGCAGCCCGGACAGGCCGTAGGACTTCGACAGGCTGCCCACGCCGATGACCCGGTCGGTCATGCCGACGAACGACGGCGTCTCGGCGTCGGTCAGGCGCTCGCTGCCCCGGTAGACCTCGTCGGCCACGAGCCAGGCGCCGCAGTCCTCGGCGATCCGCACGATCTCGGCCATCTCCGGCGGGGTGAGGATGTAGCCGGTCGGGTTGTTGGGATTGCACACGTAGATGAGCTTCGTGCCCGGGATGGCGACCTGCCGGAGCCGGTCCAGGTCGGGCGCCCAGCCGCGGTCGGCGTGCAGTTCGAACGCGGACACGTCGCAGCCGCGGTTGCGGGCCAGACCCCACACCTGGCGGTAGCCGGGTTCCATGACCACGACGCGGTCGCCGGGTTCGCACAGCGCGTCGACGATCGCGGCGTTGGCCTCCGACGCTCCCACGGTGACCAGCACGTCGTCGGTGCCGACGCCCTCGTGCAGGCCCGCGATGAGGCCGCGCAGGGACCGCTCGCCGTTGACCTCCGGGTAGTAGAGCGGCACCGACATGATCCGTTCCAGGTCCGCGCCGTCCTCGACGAGATCGGCCACGGTGACGGGGTCGACGGTGGAGTCGGCGAGGTTGAAGCGCACGGTCTGCTCGTGGTCGGACTGCCAGTTCTCGAGCTCGAACGTCTGGAAGGTCACGGGCACTCCTTCGGCCGAACAGGTCAAGTTGCCTGGCAGGTTGCCCGATGCCCGAAATCCTGTCAAGAGTGGTCTTCGTCTGCATATTTAGGGATTGACAGGCCCACTTTCCCCATGGAGTCTGGCTGTCTACCTACCAGGCAACCTTTCAGGTGAGGGGTGATGCTATGGATCAGAACCGTGTCGAACACGACCTCCTGGGTGAGATCAGACTTTCCTCGAACGACCTGTTCGGCATCCATACGGCACGCGCCAGCGAGAACTTCCGCCTCGGCGGCGAGTCGCTCCACCAGTTCCCCGCCCTGCTGATCGCGCTCGCGCAGGTCAAGAGCGCGGCGGCATGGGCCAACGTGAAGCTCGGCGTGCTGCCGGAGGACGTCGGGACCGCCATCATGAGCGCGGCCGCCGAGGTCGCCGCAGGAAGGCTGCACGAGCACTTCCCGCTCGACGTGGTGCAGGGCGGCGGCGGCACCTCCACCAACATGAACATGAACGAGGTCCTGGCCGCCCGCGCCACCGGACTCCTCGCCGAAACCCCGCCCGACCCCCGAAACGGTCCCCGGCCCCGCCCCATCCCCAACAGCCATAACATCCGATCCGCCCCGCCCGGCCCCAACAAGCGGGTCGATCCGCACGACCACGTCAACCGGTCGCAGTCGACCAACGACGTGATGCCGACCGCCCTCAACATCGCCGTCCTGACCACCGCCCAGGCGACCGCGCGCTCCCTGCGCGCCGTGGCCGAGTCGCTGCGCCGGCAGGCCGCCCGGTACCGGTCACTGGACCGGCTGGGCCGTACCTGCCTGCAGGACGCGGTGCCCGTGCCGGCCGGGCTGGTCCACGACGGGCAGGCGGGCGCGGTGCTGGCGGCGGCCAGGTTGCTGGAGGCCGCGGCCGGCGAGCTGCGCGGGGTGCCGCTCGGCGCGACCGCGATCGGCACCGGGCTCGGCGCCCCGCCCGGCTACGCGGAGATGGCGCTGGAACGGCTGGCCGAGGAGACCGGGCTCGCCCTGCACCCGGCCGCGAACCTGTCCGACGGCATCGCCTCGCTGGAGAGCCTGGCCTCGGTCGCCGACGCCATGGCCAGAGGCGGCCGCGTGCTCGCCCGCGTCGCGAGCGACCTGCGCCTGCTGTCCTCGGGCCCGGTCGGCGGCATAGGCGAGGTACGGCTGCCGCCCATGCAGGCAGGCTCCTCGATCATGCCGGGCAAGGTGAACCCGGTCATCCCGGAGCTGGTCATGCAGGTCTCCTTCCAGCTCGAAGGCGGCGCCCACACCATCCACCTGGCCTGCGCGGCCGGCGAGCTCGAGGTCACCCCGTGGGGCCCGGTGGTCACCGCGGAACTGCTCAGGGGCCTGCGCCGCCTGGACCGCGTGGCCACGCTGTTCGCCACCCGCTGCCTGGACGGGATGGCGTGGAACGAGGACGCGGTCCGCGACAACCTGCGCGGCTCCCTGCGCGAGGCCGTGGAGTCCGCGGTCGAGCACGGCCACGCCTACGCCGTCACGCACTTCCCCCTCGAACCCGCCCGGAACCACCCGCAAGGCACGTCATGACCCACGCGCTCATCACCGACCCCATCCACGACGGCGCCACCGACCCGGTCCTCGTCTGGAACGCAGCGGAATCCACCTGGTGGTGCCTGTTCGTCCACCGCAGGGCCAACACCAGGATCGGCGGCGCACCCAGGATCGGCCGCTGCCACGGCGGCCGGGTCGCCGCGGCCAGTTCCGCCGACGGCGGCACGAGCTGGCTCTACCGTGGCGCCCTGGACCTCCCGGTCGAGCCGGGACTGAACACCTTCTGGGGCCCCGACGTCATCCGGCACGACGGCCTGCACCACATGTTCGTCACGTTCATCAGAGGCGTCCCCGACGACCCCGCCTGGGACACCCACGGCAGGCCGAGCCCGTGGCACCGGCAGATCCACCACCTGACCAGCCCGGACCTCTGGACCTGGACGAGCAGGGGCCGCGTGGACCTCGGCACCGACCACGCCGTCGACCCCTACGTCCACCCGCTGCCCGGAGGCGGCTTCGGGCTCTGGTTCAAGGACGAGAACCGGGGCGGCTCCATCTGGCTGGCCGTCAGCGACGACCTCGGCACGTGGAAGGTCGAGGAGCAGGCGCTGGCCGGCTGGCACGAGGGCCCTGCGGTGTTCACGCTGGGCGGCCACGGGTGGATGGTCGCCGAGACCCGCGACGGCCCCGCCGTCTACCGCTCGCCGGACCTGCGCCGGTGGCGGCACCACGGCGAGCTGACCGTGCCCGGCCACGCGCCGCGGCAGCCGTACGTCCATCCGGTCGCGCACGACCGGGCGGCCCTCCTCTACTACGCGCAGACCGGACGGGACAGCTTCGGCGAGGAGGTGCCGACCTCCGGGCAGTCGTCGGCCATCCACGCCGCGGAGCTGGTCCTGGTCGGGGGCGACCTCACGGTTCGCACGGCGAGCGCGCTCTCACTGACCGGCCACGACTCCGCCACCCGGCGGGCGCCGTCACCCGGCACACCCAGCCCCTGAACCGCGCACAGCAAGTTGGTGACACCATGAACAACCGCTTCTTCCTCGTCGCCCTCGTTACCCTGCTGCCGCTCACCGCGTGCGGCGCCGACCCCGCCCCCGACGCGGCGGAGAACGTCGCCGCCGCCGGCCTGGCCAAGGACGACAAGCTCGCGGCCGGGGTGCCGAAGGAGATCCGCGAGCGCGGGACGCTCATCATCGGCACGAACGCGCCCTACGCGCCGCTGGAGTTCTTCGCCGAGGACAACAAGACGCTGGTCGGCTTCGACATCGACACCGGAGACGCCATCGGCAAGCTGCTCGGCCTGAAGGTGGAGTGGCGCAACACCTCCTTCGACAACATCATCCCCGGCCTCGAGGCGGGCAGGTACGACATCGGCATCGCCGGGTTCGGCATCGAGAAGGAACGCCTGGGCGTCGTCGACTTCGTCTCCAACTACCTCAACGGCGGCGGCTTCCTGGTGAAGAAGGGCAGCGGCATCAAGGTCAACGACTTCAGGAACACCGTCTGCGGCCTGCGGGTGAGCGTCCAGAGCGGCACCTCGCAGGTGGAGCGGCTGGAGAAGGCCGATGCCTACTGCAAGGGCGCGGGCAGGAAACCCGTCCAGATCATCCGGATCCCGGACCAGAACCAGGCGGTGCTGACGCTGTCCAGCGGGCGCGCCGACGTGGTGAGCGCCGACAAGCCCGCGGTGGAGTGGGCGGCCAAGCAGTCCGAGGGCGCGCTCTGCGTCACCGGGACCTACCGGACGCCGCACAGTCTGTCGGGCATCGCCGTACCCAAGCGCAACCGCGCGATGAACGCGGTGCTGCAGGAGGCCATGAACCGGCTGCTGCGGCAGGGCCACTACGCCCGCATCGCCGGAAAGTGGGGCGTCGTGGACGGCGCGATCGAGAAGTCGGAGATCTTCACCGACCCCGCGCAGGTGCAGGACGGCGACGAGATCTTCCCGCAGCCGATCAAGGAAGGGTGTGCCTGACGATGGCGACCGGCACCGTGCGGACGAGCCGGCGGCCCGAGTCCGACATCAAGGCGGTCCCGGTGCGGCGGCCGTGGCGGTGGGTCGCCACGGCGGTGGTCCTGGTCCTGCTCGGGCTGCTGCTGACGTCGATGGTCACCAACCCCCGCTACCGGTGGGAGATCGTCGCCAAGTACCTGCTGGACGGCAGCGTGCTCCACGGGCTGCTGCTCACGCTGCAGTTCACCGCGATCGCCATGGGGCTCGGCATCGCGCTGGGCGTGGTGTTCGCGGTCATGCGCAGCTCGGACAACAAGGTGCTGTCGTGGACGGCCGCGGCCTACATCTGGTTCTTCCGCGGTACGCCCCTGCTGGTCCAGCTCATCTTCTGGTTCAACCTGAGCGCGCTCTACCCGACGATCGAGCTCGGCCTGCCGTTCGGGCCGACGTTCGCCACCCTGGACGCCAACACGCTCATCACCCCGTTCATCGCGGGCGTGCTGGGGCTGGCGCTTAACGAGGGCGCGTACATGGCCGAGATCGTCAGGGCGGGCATCGTGTCGGTGCCGAAGGGGCAGTTGGAGGCGGCCAGCTCGCTCGGGCTGTCCAAGGGCATGACGATGCGCCGGATCGTGCTCCCGCAGGCCATGCGGGTGATCATCCCGCCCACGGGCAACAACACGATCGCGATGCTCAAGACCAGCTCGCTGATCAGTGTGCTGGCCATCCCCGAGCTGCTCTACAGCGTCCAGATCATCTACGGGCGCAACTTCCAGACCATCCCGCTGCTGCTCGTGGCCAGCATCTGGTACCTGCTGGCGACCTCGATCCTGACCTCCGTGCAGACGCGCATCGAGCGCCGCTTCTCCCCCGACCGCGACCCGGGCGAGTCGTACGGCTCCCGCCTGCGCCGCAACCTCGCCGCCCGCCGCGTCCACGTGAAGGAGGACCGCTGATGTCCGCTCTGGTCCGCGCCGAGGGCGTGCACAAGCACTTCGGGCGCAACCACGTGCTCAAGGGCATCGACCTGGCCCTGGAGGAAGGGCAGGTGATGTGCCTGGTCGGCCCCTCGGGGTCGGGCAAGAGCACGTTCCTGCGCTGCGTCAACCACCTGGAGACGATCAACCGGGGCCGGCTGTGGGTGGACGGCGAGCTCATCGGTTACCGGCAGAGCGGCGAGACGCTGCACGAGCTCAACGACAAGGAGGTCTGCCGCCAGCGCGCCCGCATCGGCATGGTCTTCCAGAGCTTCAACCTGTTCCCGCACTTCACCGCGCTGGAGAACGTCGTCCTGGGCCCCTGCCTGGTGAAGAAGGAGAGCAGGTCGGCCGCCGCCGCGCACGCCGAGGAACTGCTGCGCCGGGTGGGTCTGGGCGAGAAGCTGCACAGTTATCCGGCCAAGATGTCGGGCGGCCAGCAGCAGCGGGTGGCCATCGCGCGGGCGCTGGCGATGCGGCCCAGGCTCATGTTGTTCGACGAGCCGACCTCCGCGCTGGATCCCGAGCTGGTCGGCGAGGTGCTCGACGTCATGCGCGGGCTGGCCCGCGAGGGCATGACGATGATCGTGGTCACCCACGAGATGGCCTTCGCCCGCGAGGTCGGCGACACCCTCGTCTTCATGGACGACGGCGTGGTGGTCGAGTCGGGCGATCCGCGCGAGGTCCTGGCCAGGCCGCGCCAACAGCGAACGCAGGCATTTCTGTCCAAGGTGTTGTGAGACATGGGAGCACATCCATGAGAGACGTCATCGTGATCGGGCTGGGGGCCATGGGGTCCATGGCCGCCTGGCAGGCCGCCTCGCGGGGCGCCTCGGTCCTCGGTGTGGAGCAGTTCGGGATCGGTCACGCGCGGGGGTCCTCGCACGGCGGGTCCCGTATCTACCGGCAGATCCTTTTCGAGGGCAAGGAGTACGTGCCGCTGGCCCGCCGTTCCCTGGAGCTGGTCAAGGAGCTGGAGCGGGGCGGGGAGCGGTTGTTCGTGCCGTCGGGGGGCCTGGTGATCGGCACCGACGGCGGTGAGCTCATCGAGGACGCGCTGGCCAGCGCCGCCGCGGGCGAGGTCGCCTACGAGTGGCTGACGCCTGACGACCTGCGCGGGCGTTTTCCGCAGCATGCCGTACTGGACGACGATGTGGCGATCTTCGAGCCCGGCGCGGGCGCGCTGCGGCCCGAGGCGTGCGTCACGGCGGCGGTGCGCGCGGCCGAGCGGGCGGGCGCCGACATCCGCACCGGCGTGCCCGTCACGGCGCTGCGCGTGGCGGACGGGCACGTCGCGGTCACCGTGGACGGGGAGGAGTTCACCGCGGCCAGGGCGATCCTCGCCTCCGGCGCCTGGACGCTCGGCCTCATGCCCGAGGTGTCGCTGCCGTTGCGCACGCAGCGCTCGTGCCTGTCGTGGTTCAGGGCGCGCGGCGACGCGGCGGACTACCGCCCCGACCGGTTCCCGACGTTCGTGCGCGAGAGCCACTCCGCCCACGGCTGGGGCATCCCGGACGTGGACGGCGCCGGCGTCAAGGTCGGCATCAGCGGCCCGAGGGCGAAGAAGGCGTGGCTGGAACGGCCGGAGGACAACTGGCGCGAGCCGTCGCCGGAGGACCTGAAGCCCATCGAGGAGTACTGCGCCGGCGCCTTCCCCGGCCTGCTGCCGCGCGTCAGCAAGGCCATGGCCTGCATGAACTCCAAGAGCCCCGATGGCGACTTCGTCATCGGCCCGGTCGGCTCCGGCGGCCGGGTGGTGTTCGCGGGCGGCTTCTCCGGCCACGGCTTCAAGCACGCCGCCGCCGTCGGCCAGATCTGCGCCCAGCTCGCCCTGGACGGCGGCACGGAGTTCGACCTGTCCGCCTTCTCCCCCGCCCGGTTCGGAGCATGACCATGGACTACATCCACCTCGGCCGCTCCGGACTCCAGGTCGGCAGGCTGGCGCTCGGCACCATGAACTTCGGCCCGCTCACCGACGAGGCCACCTCGCACCGGCTGCTCGACCTGGCCGTGGACAGCGGCGTCAACCTCGTCGACACCGCCGACGTCTACGGCGCCGACGCCAACAAGCAGGTGTACGGCCTGGAGCCCGAGAAGGGCAGGACCGAGGAGATCATCGGGTCCTGGCTGGCCAAGACGCCCGCGCGCCGCGACCAGATCGTGCTGGCGACCAAGGCGTACGGGGCGATGGGGCCGGGCGTGAACGACATCCGGCTGTCGGCGCGGCGCCTGCGCCGGGCGTGTGAGGAGTCGCTGCGCCGCCTCGGCACCGACCACCTCGACCTCTTCATGCTCCACCACGTCGACCGGTCGACGCCGTGGGAGGAGATCTGGTCCGCGCTGTCGCTGCTGCGCCGGCAGGGCAAGGTCCTCTACTTCGGCACCAGCAACCACGCCGCCTGGCACATCGTGCGCGGGCAGATGGTGGCCGAGCGGCTCGGCGAGTTCGGGTTCGTCGCCGAGCAGAGCATCTACAGCCTCATGCGGCGCACGATCGAGCTTGAGGTGCTGCCCGCCTGCCGCGAGCTGGGGATCGGCGTCCTGCCGTACAGCCCGCTGCACGGCGGCCTGCTCAGCGGCATCCTGCGCAAGCGGGAGATCGCGCGGGGCAGGGCCGGCCGTGCGGAGGCGGGGCTGCGCGAGGACAGGGACCGGGTGGAACGCTACGAGCGGCTGTGTGATGAGATCGGGGAGCATCCCGCGGCCGTCGGCCTGGCGTGGCTGCTGCACCAGCCGGGCGTGACGGCGCCGATCGTGGGCGCCCGCACGGTCGAGCAGCTCACGCTGGCGCTCGGCGCCCTGTCGATCAGGCTGGACGAGGAACGGCTGGCCGCGCTGGACGCCCTCTTCCCGGGGCCCGGCGGCCCGGCGCCCGAGGCGTACGCCTGGTAGCTCGCCGACAACCTCCACCGTCTTGTCAATTTTTCTTGTCGGTGAGATGGTGAGGACATGTTCGACGTGACCGTGATCGAGGACCCCGCCGCGGCCGAGGTGTCGCTGGACCCCATGCGTTCCAGGCTGCTGGCCGAGCTGGCCCAGCCCGCCTCGGCGGCGATGCTGGCCGCCCGGGTCGGGCTGCCGCGGCAGAAGGTCAACTACCATCTGCGCACGCTCGAACGACACGGCCTGGTCGAACTGGTCGAGGAACGACGCAAGGGCAACGCCACCGAACGGCTGCTGCGGGCCACCGCCGCCTCCTACGTCATCTCGCCAGCAGCGCTGGCCGCCGTGCAGCCCGACCCGGCCCAGTCACCCGACCGGCTGTCGGCGCGGTGGCTGCTGGCGCTGGCCGCGCGGCTGGTGCGTGACGTGGGCGCGCTGATCACGGGCTCGGCCAGGGCGGGCAAGCGGGTGGCGACGTTCGCGCTGGACGGCGAGGTGCGCTTCGCCACCCCAGCGGCGCGGGCGGCGTTCGCGGAGGAGCTGACGCGGGCCGTCACTACCCTGGTCTCGAAGTACCACGACGAGGAGGCCGAGTCGGGACGGCCGCACCGCATCGTGGTCGCCGTCCACCCCAGCACCAAGGAGTCGTGAGCATGGGCCACGAGTTCGAGATCGACCGGCGGGCCGAGGTGCCCGCCACGCCGGAGGAGATCTGGGCGGCCATCGCCACCGGTCCCGGCATCGACTCCTGGTTCATGGGCCGCAACCAGGTGGCCGACGGCGCCGTCACCACCGTGTTCGGGGACTACTCCCCCACCACCCGCATCACCGCCGCCGAGCCGGGCGCCCGCTTCGCCCACGGCACGGAAACCGCCCCCGACGGCCGTTTCGTCGCCTACGAGTTCCTCATCGAGGCGCAGGCCGGCGGCAGCACCGTCCTGCGCGCCGTCACCAGCGGCTTCCTGCCCGGCGACGACTGGCAGGACGAGTTCGAGGCGATGTCGGGCGGCCTGGAGCTGTTCTTCGCCACGCTGGTGGAGTACCTGACCCACTTCCGCGGCCGCACCGCCACCCCGCTCACCGTCTTCGGCCCGCCCGTGCCCGACTGGGACCAGGCCTGGCAGGCGCTGGCGAAGAAGCTGGGCCTGCCCCACCCCGCGGCCCACGGCGACCGGGTACGGCTGGCCGGCGAGGAAGGAGTCGTCTACCTCGTCAACTCCCAGAACCTCGCCGTCCGCACCCCCACCGCCCTGTACCGGTTCATGCGCGGCTTCCACGGCCCCATGATCGCCTCCCACCACCTGTTCGGCCCCGACCCCGGCGTCGACTGGTCCACCTGGCTCGCCCTCTAGACCGGCCGGGTCTCGGGGACGCAGGCGACCGCGTCGAAGGCGCGGGCCACGGGCACGTCCATGAAGTAGTCCAGCATCCGGATCCGGGTGAAGGCCGCGGGGTCCTGCTCGCGCAGGTCGGCGATCGCCAGCGGCGCCCGCCCGTCGAAGACCGTCTCGACGCAACCCTCGGCCGGCGGGGGCAGGTCGGCGTCGGCCGCCTCGAAGCCGAGGGGATGATCGGGCGCCACCCGGCCCGCCGAGGTGCGCCCGCCCAGGCTGGTGGCGGCGATGGCGACGTAGTCCCGGCCGAGCGCCTGGTCGAGGTGGTAGCCCTGCGGGAACAGCCCGAAGTCGCCCTCGTGCTGGATGACCGTCTTGCGGATGTGGGTGTTGTGGGTGGCGACCACGACGCGGGCGCCGTCCTCGACCAGCCGCAGCACGCTCTCCGCGCCGAAGGCGTCCAGGCAGGCGGTGCCGACGGCCAGGCCGCGCCCGCCGAGGTCGCGGTAGCCGAGGTCCAGATACCAGGCGTTGCGCAGGTGCTGGAAGGCCGCCGCGTGCTCGGCGGCGCGGCCCTGCCCGCGCTGGTAGCCGGCCATCGTCTCCATACGCGCCAGCAGGCGGCTGATCGCCAGCGTCAGCTCGTCCTGCGCCTCGGCCGGGCGGCGGGCGTGGTCGAGCACGGCCTTCATGCTGGGCACCTCGCGCTCCCCGCCGGCCAGCCGGAAGGCCCGCTCGGCCAGCGGGAAGGCGTCCGGATCCGCCTGTTTCATATGGGCGGCGACCTCGCGCAGCGCCGTGCGCGGGGCGCCGGCCAGGCAGCCGGCGAAGCGCAGCGGGCGTTCGTGCGCGCGCATCCACCGCAGCAGGTCGTGCATCTCCCGGCAGTCGCCCATGCCGTGGTCGATGCCGGAGGAGGCGACCTGCTCGACGGTGCCGGGGCCGCCGCGTACCCAGGCGTCGATGGCGTGCGCGTCGGTGTACGGGGCCTCCAGCGCGTAGACGGTGAAGCCGCGGCGTTCGACCAGGAGGCGCAGGAGGCGGTGGCGCAGCAGGTAGAACTCGCGCACGTGGTGCGCGCTCTCGCCGATCGCCACCACGCGGGCGTCACCGACCAGGTCGAGCAGGGGTTCCAGGTCGTCGAGCGGGGCCATGGGGTCGAGGGAGCCGAATTCGAGGATGTTCATGGGTTACGCCTCCTGAAGGCGACGACGGCGAGCGGGACGAAGACGACGAGGAAGCCGGCCGACCAGATGAGGGTCGTGCTCGCGGCGGCGGCGACGGGGCCGCCGAGAAGCAGGCCGCGGGTGGCCTCGATGGCGTGGGTGACGGGGTTGACGTTGACCCACGCCTGGAGCCAGCCGGGCAGGGTCTCGGTGGGCGCGACCATGTTGGTGCCGAAGGCCAGCGGGAAGATGCCCAGGAAGCCGACGCTCTGCACGACCGAGGTCTCCTTGATGAGCACGCCGACGAGCACGTTGATCCAGCTCATGCAGAAGCCGAGGGTCACCGCCAGGCCGCAGGCGGCCAGCGCCGACACCAGGTCCGTCTGGACGCGGAAGCCCATCAGGTAGCCGAGCAGGAACAGGGTGACGAGGGCGACGCCGTACCTGATGAGGTCGCCGGCGACGGAGCCGAGCAGCGGCGCGGAGCGGCCGATGGGCAGACTGCGGAAGCGGTCGAAGACGCCCTTCTTGATGTCGACGTTGAGGCTGACGCCGGTGGACAGCAGCCCGGCCATGAGCGTCGACATCACCAGCGTGCCGGGGAAGATGTACTGCAGGTACGCCTGCGGCGACCCGGCGACGGCCCCGCCGAACAGGTAGACGAACATCAGCAGGAACACGACCGGCAGGAAGAGGGCGTCGAACAGGATGCCCGGGTTGCGGCGCGTCTTGCGCAGGCCGCGCCCGGCCAGGAGCAGGCTGTGCCGTAGCAGGGCGAAGGGCATCACGCGGCTCCGGTGAGCGCGAAGAAGGCCTCGTCCAGGCTGGGCAGCCGCAGCGACAGCTCGGCGACCTCGATCTCGGCCGCGGCCAGCGCGTGGACGACGGCGGTGAACGCGTCGCCGCCGTCGACGGCGACGGTCAGCACCCCGGCGGCGCCGGCGGGTTCGCGGCCGGTGGCCTTGGCGGTCAGCTCCGAGACGCGGGCGAGCTGGGCCGGGTCCTTGGGGCGCACCACGATGGTCTGCCCGCCGACGACCTGCTTGAGCTGGGCGGGGGTGCCGTGGGCGATGACCCTGCCGTGGTCGATCACGCAGATCTCGTCGGCCAGGGCGTCGGCCTCCTCCAGGTACTGGGTGGTGAGCAGGACTGTGCCGCCGCCGTCGGCGATGGTGCGGATCATGCGCCACAGGTCCTCGCGGCGGCCGGGGTCGAGTCCGGTGGTGGGCTCGTCGAGGAAGACGACGCTCGGCTCGCCGACCAGCCCGGCGGCCAGGTCGAGGCGGCGGCGCATGCCGCCGGAGTAGGTTCGGGCCCGCTTGCCCGCGGCCTCGGTCAGGCCGAAGCGGTCGAGCAGATCGCTCGCGCGCCGCTCCGCCTCGGGCTTGCGCAGGTCGAGGAGGCGGCCGAGCAGGACGAGGTTCTCGGTGCCGGTCAGGTCCTCATCCACCGAGGCGTACTGGCCGGTCAGCCCGATCAGCTCGCGGACCCGCGCGGCGTGGCGGACGACGTCGAGGCCGCCCACTTCGGCGCGGCCCGCGTCGGGGCGCAGCAGCGTGGCCAGCACTCTGATCGCGGTGGTCTTGCCCGCGCCGTTGGGGCCGAGCACGCCCAGGATCGTGCCGGGCCGGGCCGCCAGGTCGACGCCGGCCAGCGCCGTCGTCTTGCCGAACCGTTTGACCAGGCCCTCCGCCTGGAACGCGTACGTCATGGCGACCACGGTGCCGGGCGGTCCTCGCAGAGCGCCCACAGCTCGCTCGCAGGAGCGTTCAGCCCGTGTGCGCGAGCGCGGCCCTGACGCGGGCGAGGGCGAGGGCGCGGTCGAGGCGGCGGGCGGGTTCGTAGGCCGCGTGGTAGGCGGGCTCGCCCAGTTCGGCGCGCAGGGCGCGGGCGAGCCGTTCGACGTCGGGGTGGCGGGCGTCGGGGCCGCCGCGCAGGGCGTGCGCGGCGCCGAGCAGGCCGGCGGCCTGCGTGGCGTCGGCGGCCTGGCGGGCGGAGGCCACGGCGACCGCGGCCATGGCCACCAGCGGCATGTCCCAGGTCCGCACGGCGAGGTCGAACGCCTCGGCCAGGCAGGGCCCCGCCGTCCGGCCTCTGGCCACCGCCAGCTCGGCGCTTCCCAGCAGGTGGAGCACGGGCAGCGCCGGGTCGCGGCCGGCGGCGTGGTGGCCGGCCGCCGCCGACAGGTGCCGTTCCGCCGCGTCGAGGTCGCCGTCGTAGCGGGCGAGGTTGGCGAGGTGGACGTGGGCGAGCGCGAGCTGGTGGGCGGGCGGGTCCCCGGCCAGGACGTCGAGCAGTTCCGCGCGGGCGGTGGCGATCTGGCCGGTGTGGCAGCGGACCGTGGCCAGCCAGAGTCGCCGGCCGTCGCCGGTCCCGAGGTCGTGGGCCAGGCCGATGGACTCCTCCAGCGCCGCGACGCCCGCCTCGAACTCGCCGAGCGTGTTGCGGGCGAAGGCCAGGTAGCTGAGCGCGGTGGCCTGTCCCCACCGCTCGCCGCAGGCGCGGAACGCCGTCGCCGCCTGGCCGAGATCGGCGCGCATCGCCTCCATGTCACCGAGGCTGCCGTCGAGGAACGACCGCACGAACCACAGCAGCGCCCGATCCCACGCCTCGGCCCGGGGCAGGCCCGCCTCGATCGCGGCCAGTCCGCGCACGGGATCGCCGGTGATGAGCGCGACCATGGCCTCGATCAGCGCCCTGGTCGCGGGCCGCGCGCAGCCCGCCGCCAGCGCGAGCAGCCCGTCCGCCTCGTCCTTGGCGCGCTCGCCGTTCGCGGCCAGCACCAGGTTGAGCAGGTACGCCGCCGCCACGCCCGGATCCGGCGCCACCTCCAGCACCCCGCGCAGCAGGGCGGCGGCCTGGCCGGGATCCTCGGTGATCGTCCAGAACACGCCCAGCCCGGCTCCGAGCCGCAACGCGGTGGGCCCGTCCCCGGAGTCGACGGCGAAGCGCACCGCCGCCAGCAGGTCGTCCCGCTCGTCCCGCAGCCGCCGCACCCACGCGAGCTGCCCGGACCCCCGCAATCCGGCCTCGGCGATTCCCGCCAGCTCGGCGAAGCAGGCGGCGTGCGCCGCCCTGGCCGCCGCCAGTCGGCCTGACCCGGCGAGCCGTTCGAGCGCGTACTCCCTGATCGTCTCCAGCATCAGGTAACGCGGCCCCGTCCCGGGCACGAACTGCAGCAGCGACCGGTCGGCGAAGTCCTCCACCGCCGCCCACCCCGACACGCGGGCCGCCGCCTCCCGCGTGAACGCGCCGGGGAAGACCGCGAGGCGTTCGAGCGCCGCCCGCTCCGGCACCGTCAGCAGGTCCCAGCTCCACGACACGACCGCGCGCAGCGTGCGATGGCGCGGCAGCGCCGTACGGCTGCCGCCGGTCAGCGTCAGGAAGCGGTCGTCGAGCCCGGCGGCGAGCTGTTCGACGCTCGCGTACCGCAGCCGGGCGGCGGCCAGCTCGATCGCCAGCGGCAGCCCGTCCAGGCGGGCGCAGATCTCCATGGCGGCGGCCCGGTCGTCCTCGCCCAGCGTGAACCCGGGCCGTACGGCCGCCGCCCGCTCGGCCAGCAGGCGCACCCCGTCGGCGGCGGGCAGCGGCGCGAGCGGGCTCAGCGCCTCTCCGAGCAGCGCGAGCGGCTCGCGGCTCGTGGCCAGGACGCGCAGGTGCGGGCAGCGGCCGAGCAGGTCCTCGACCAGGCGGGCGCAGGAGTCGACGAGGTGCTCGCAGTTGTCCAGGACGATGAGGGTCGCGCTCGCGGGCAGCGCGTCGGCCAGGCGGCTGACGGGCTCGCCCGGCGGGCCCAGGTCCAGGCCCAGGGTGGTGGCGATGGTCCGGGGCAGGGCGTTGGGGTCGGTCACCGATGCCAGCTCCACCAGCCAGGCGCCGCCGGGGAAGTCCGCGGCCAGCTCGCCCGCGGCCCGGGTGGCCAGGCGGCTCTTGCCGACACCGCCGGGGCCGATGAGCGTGACCAGGCGGCGCTCGCGCAGGCGCCGGACGAGGTGCGCCTGCTCCTCGACGCGGCCGACGAAGCTGGACAGCGGGGTGCGCAGGTTGCCCCGGGCGGGACGTTCCTCGCGCAGGAGCGCCAGGTGCAGGTCCTTCAGTTCCGGGCCAGGGTCGGCGCCCAGCTCGTCGGCCAGCCGTACGCGGAAGGACTCGAAGGCGGCGAGGGCCTCGGCACGGCGGCCGGTGGCGCGCAGGGCCTGGATGAGCAGGACCTGCAGGCGCTCGCGCAGGGGGTGGGCGGCGAGGTGTTCCTCCAGCTCCGCCACCAGGCCGGAGCGGTCGCCGCCCAGCCGCAGCTCGGCGGCGGCGCGGTCTTCTGCCGCGGTCAGCCTGAGCTCGTGGAGCCTGGCGGCGGCGGCGAGCGCGTAGGGGGTCTCGGCCACGTCGGTCAGCGGGTCGCCGCGCCAGAGGGCGAGCGCCGCGCGCAGTCGTTGCGCGGCCGTTTCCGGGTCGTCCGCGCGCAGCGCCTCGCGGCCCTGGCGGGTCAGCCGTTCGAAGCGCAGGGCGTCCACGGCGTCGGGCGGGAGGTCGAGGACATAGCCGCCGGGGATCTGCCGGACGGGCACCGGCAGGGCGCGGCGCAGCCGGGAGACGAGCGAGTGCAGGGAGTGCACGGGGTCGGCGGGGCCGTCCTGCGGCCAGAGCGCCGCGATGAGCGACTCGACCGCGACCACGCGTCCGGCGTCCAGGGCCAGCCGGATCAGCAGCGCGCGCAGCCGGGCGCCGCCGACCTCGACGTTCGCGCCCTCGTCGGTGACCTCCAGCGGGCCCAGGACGCCGACGCGCATCACGCGCCCTTGGTGCGGGCGTAGTGGCGGGCCACGCGCACGCGGTTGCCGCAGCCGGTGGAGCACCATTCGCGGCGCGGGTGCTCCTTCAGGAAGAACTGCACGCAGCCCGGCGCCCCGCAGGGGCGGATCAGGTCCCGGTCGGGTCCCGACAGCAGCAGCATCGCCCGCTCGGCCAGTTCGGCGACGGCCGCGAGCACGGGCGGGTGCGCGGACCGCGCGGTGACCGACGGCGCCGGCCCCCAGGCCAGCTCGCGCCATCGCGGCGCCGCCCGCACCGCGTCGTTGAGCGCGCGCACGTGCTCGCCGGGGTCGTCCCGGCCGGCCATCAGCGCGCGTACGGCGTCGCGGGCCCGCCGGGCGGCGGCGGCCTCCTCCTCGCCGATCGCCAGCAGATCGGCCTCCTCCAGGTGGACCTCCAGCTCGGCGCGCCGCTCGCGCAGCCAGGCGGCCAGCCCGGCGGCGCCGGCCAGCGCGTCCCCTGCGGAGGCGCGGACGGTGTTGGCGAAGTCGACGGCGAGGTGCACCACCCTGCTAATGCTACCCCGCACTTGCACCCATTAGCGGCTAATGCTTGAATTGCGCCACACCCATTAGAAGGGAGTCGCTTCGTGGCGACCGCACTCCAGACCGGGCACGTCGGTCTCAACGTCACCGACCTCGACCGCTCGATCGACTTCTACAGCCAGGTCTTCGGCCTCACCCTGTACGGCAGAACCGACGGCGACGACTGGAGCTACGCGCGGCTCGGCCGGCCCGACGAGCTCGTGCTCACGCTGTGGCAGCAGCAGATCTCGGGACGGTACGACGCGGGACGCCCCGGGCTGCACCACCTGTCCTTCGAGGCGCCCGGCATCGACGAACTGGAGGCGATCGAGACCAAGCTGGGCGAGCTGGGCATCTCCATCCGCCACGGCGGCATCGTCCCCCACCGTGCGGGCGGCGAGTCGGGCGGGCTGTTCTTCGAGGACCCCGACGGCACCCGGCTGGAGATCTACGTGTCCGCGGGCGTGACCGCCCCCGCTCCCCACGAGGACGCTCCGACCTGCGGATTCTTCTAGCCATGGGCATCCATCCCGGTGAGGTGGCCGCGCAGCGGCGCGCGGGCATCACCAAGCCGCTCGGCTCGGCCCGCGCCCGGCCCGAGCTGCCCGAGGTGGCCAAGGAGTTCCTGCGCCGGCAGCGGATGCTGGTCGTCGGCTCGGGCACGCGGATCGGGCTGTTGACCGGCGAGCCCGGGTTCATCGAACCGCTCGGGGCGACCACGCTGGCCGTACACGCCGAGGCGCCGTTCGCGATCGACGGGGAGATCGGCACGCTGGCGATCGAGCCGTGGACGCGGCGGCGGATGCGGGTCAACGGCACGGCCAGGCACGACGGGGGCCGCCTGGTCATCGAGACCGACCAGGTGATCTCGAACTGCCCCAAGCACATCGTGACCCGGCGGATCGACTCGGTGGCCCCTGCGGGTACGGCCCGCCGTACCGAAAGACACGCGGCGCTGACCGGCGAGCACCGGCGGTGGATCGAGAGCGCCGACACCTTCTTCATCGCCACCCGCGCGGACGGCCAGGGCGCGGACGTCTCGCACCGCGGCGGCCCGCCCGGCTTCGTGGAGGTGCCGGAACCCGGACGGCTGCGCTGGGACGACTATCGGGGCAACTTCATGTTCCTGACCTTGGGGAACCTGGAGCTCGAACCGGCCGCGGGACTGCTGTTCGTGGACTGGGAGCAGGGACACACGCTGCGGCTGGCCGGGCGCGCCCACGCCGACTGGAACGGCGAGCAGCGCACGGTCGGCTTCGAGGTGGAGGAGATCGTGGAGACCATCGGTGACAGCCCGCTGCGCTGGGTCACCCTCCCCTAGGGCAGCAGGCCCGCGCGCCTGGCCGCCACCACGGTCTCCATCCTGGTGTGGGTGCCGAGCTTGCGCATCGCGCTGCGCAGGTAGCTCTTGACCGTCTCGGGCCGCAGGCCCAGCCGCTCGCCCGCCTCGGCGTTGCCGCAGCCCACCGCGACCAGCGACAGCACGTCGAGCTCGCGGGGCGACAGCGGGCCCGCGGCGGGCGGCGGCCCGTGCGGCGCGCCCAGCCGGTCGCACACCTCCCGCAGCCGCTCGCGCAGGGCCGGGTCGGTGATCTCCTGGGCGATGGAGCGCAGCTCGGCGTGGGCCTCGCGCAGGTTCTCGCGCTCCGGTCCCGTCGGCGCCTCGCGGGCCGCCCGGGTGATCGCGGCGGTCTCCAGCGCGGCCATCCGCCGCTCCACCTCGGCCTGTACGGCCAGCTCCACGCCGAGCCTGGCGGCGATCGCGCCCATGGCGTCGAGCACGCGGGCGCCGATGGTGAGCGGCTCGCGGATGCCGCCGTACAGCAGGCCGGTGACCTTCTCCCCCACGAGCACCGGCACGGCCGCGATCGCCCGCAGGCCCTCGGCGCCCACCGGCCGGTCGTACTCGTGGCTGATACGCGCGTCGGTGAGGTAGTCCTCCACGCTGCCCGCCCGGCCGGTGACCAGTGCCCGCCCGCCCAGGCCGCTGCCGGCCCTGATGGCCAGCCCGCGCAGCGCCTCCGTGGTGGTCCCCGCCGTCTCGGTCAGCCGCACGGTACGGCCCGCCGCGCCCACCGCGCCGCCGAACAGCACGGGCAGCCCGGTCACCTGCCGGACCCTGGCCAGCGCCGTACGGAGAAGGTGTGGTGCCACCATCTCCCCAGCATGGCACGGCCACCCCTGAACGGGGGTAGCGGCGGCCCCGAGCCTGCCGGATGCTTCGGTCATGGGTGACTCATACGCGTCCGGCGTCTCCGCGCTTCCTCTGCTCGGCCGTACCATCGGGGACGACCTGGAACGTACCGCGGCCCGCTTCCCCGAGCGCGAGGCGCTGGTCGAGGTGGCGAGCGGGCGGCGCTGGACCTACGCCGAGTTCGACGCCGCCGTGGACGAGGTGGCGCTCGGCCTGCTGGCCAGGGGCATCGCCAAGGGCGACCGGGTCGGCATCTGGGCGCCGAACTGCGCGGAATGGGTGCTCACGCAGTACGCCACCGCCAAGATCGGCGCGATCCTGGTCAACGTCAACCCGGCCTACCGCAGCCACGAGCTGGACTTCGTGGTCCGCCAGTCCGGCATGCGGCTGATGGTCAGCGCCGTGGCGTTCAAGACCAGCGACTACCGGGCGATGCTGGCCGAGATCGGCTTCGACCAGGTGGTGTTCATCGGCGAGCCGGGCTGGGACGAGCTGGTGGAGCGCGGGCGCGGCGCCGACCGGGCGGCGCTGCGCGAGCGCGCGGCCACGCTCTCCTTCGACGACCCGATCAACATCCAGTACACCTCGGGCACGACCGGCTTCCCCAAGGGCGCGACGCTCTCGCACCACAACATCCTCAACAACGGCTACTTCGTCGCCGAGGGGCTCGGCTACACCGAGGCCGACCGGGTCTGCCTGCCGGTGCCGCTCTACCACTGCTTCGGCATGGTCATGGGCAACCTCGGCGCCACCTCGCACGGCGCCTGCGTGGTGCTGCCCGCGCCCGGCTTCGATCCCGAGGCCACGCTGCGGGCCGTGGAGAGCGAGCGCTGCACCTCCCTGTACGGCGTGCCGACCATGTTCATCGCTGAGCTCGGACACCCGCACTTCGCCGAGTTCGACCTGTCGAGCCTGCGCACGGGCATCATGGCCGGCTCCCCGTGCCCGGTCGAGGTGATGAAGCGCGTGGTCGCGGAGATGCACATGGAGGAGGTGGCGATCTGCTACGGCATGACCGAGACCTCCCCGGTGTCCACGATGACCGGGCGCGAGGACGGGCTGGCCCGCCGTACCGAGACGGTCGGGCGGGTGATGCCGCACCTCGAGGTCGAGGTCGTGCACCCGGAGACCGGGCTGGTGGTGCCCCGCGGCGAGCCGGGCGAGCTGTGCACGCGCGGCTACTCGGTGATGCTCGGCTACTGGGACGAGCCGGACAAGACCGCCGAGTCCATCGACGCCGCCCGCTGGATGCACACCGGCGACCTGGCCATCATGGACGAGGAGGGCTACGTCAACATCGTCGGCCGGATCAAGGACATGGTCATCCGCGGCGGTGAGAACGTCTATCCGCGCGAGATCGAGGAGTACCTCTACACCCATCCCGACGTGGCCGACGTGCAGGTGATCGGGGTGCCCGACGCCAAGTACGGCGAGGAGCTGATGGCGTGGATCGTCATGCGGCCCGGCGCCGAGCCGCTGACGGCCGAGGCGGTCAGGGAGTTCTGCTCGGGCCGGCTGGCCCACTACAAGATCCCCCGCTACGTCCACCTGGTCGACGGCTTCCCGATGACGGTCACCGGGAAGATCCGCAAGGTCGAGATGCGCGATCGGGCCGTGGAGCTGCTGGACCTGCGCTGA
This sequence comes from Nonomuraea sp. NPDC050790, assembly GCF_044456745.1. Lineage (NCBI taxonomy): Bacteria > Bacillati > Actinomycetota > Actinomycetes > Streptosporangiales > Streptosporangiaceae > Nonomuraea > Nonomuraea sp. NPDC050790. The sequence goes on from NZ_JBITGF010000001.1 coordinate 1,385,079, forward strand.
CGCCGGCCCTCACGGCCACCCTCACGGCCCGCCCGCCGAGCGTCAGGGCATGTACTCGCGCGCCTGGTAGGGCTCGGACAGGAACGCGATCTCCTTGTCCGCCAGCCTGACCTCCACAGCGGCGGCCGCGTCGTCGATCTGCGCCGGCTTGGTGGTGCCGACGATCGGCGCGGTCAGCCCCGGCTGGTGCATCAGCCAGGCCAGCGCGACCTGGGCGGGCGGCAGTTCGCGCTCGGCCGCCACCTGGGTGAGGCGGTCGAGGATCGCCCGGTTGCTGTCGGTCTCGTAGGTGGCGGGGATGCGGCCGTCGTTGGCGCTGCGCGTGGTGGCGGCCTGCGCCTGGGCGGGCCTGGCCAGCACGCCGCGCGCCAGCGGGCCCCACGGGATAACGCCCACGCCCTGGTCGCGGCAGAGCGGCAGCATCTCCCGCTCCTCCTCGCGGTAGAGCAGGTTGTACTGCGGCTGCATCGAGACGAACTTCGTCCACCCGTTGACCTCGGCCACGTGCTGGGCCTTGGCGAACTGCCACGCCCGCATCGTGGAGGCGCCGAGGTAGCGGACCTTGCCGGAGCGCACGAGGTCGTGCAGCGCCGCCATGGTCTCCTCGATCGGGGTCTCCTCGTCCCAGCGGTGGATCTGGTACAGGTCCACGTAGTCGGTGCCGAGCCGTTCCAGGGAGGCGTCGATCGCGGCCATGATGTGCTTGCGCGACAGCCCGCCGTCGTTCTGCCCCTCACCCATGGGGAAGAACACCTTGGTGGCCAGCACGTAGTCCTCGCGCCTGGCGAACGTGCGGCGCAGCACGTTGCCGGTGATCACCTCGCTGCCGCCGGTGCTGTACATGTCGGCGGTGTCGAAGAAGGTCACGCCGTGCCCGGCCGCCCGCCGCACGATCGTCTCCGCCTGCTCCTCCGAGACGAACCAGTCCAGGAGCTCGGGATCGCCGAAGCTCATCATGCCCAGGCACACCCGGGACACCTTCAGGCCACTGTTCCCCAAACGGATGTATTCCATGACATCGATCCTTCCATCCCACGTGAAGTGTTCCGGCCATACGGTCGCGCCATGACCACCACCGACAAGGACCCGGCCACCGCCGTGGCCGACATGGTCGCGCACGTCCTGCGCCTGGCCGGCACCTGGACCCGCTGGGACGGCGTGCCCCGGCCCGTCGACGACCGCGTCTACACCCCGCACAAGGCGATCCGCCGGGTGGCCGACCACATGATCGACCACCTGGCGGAGGTGGAGGCCCGGCTGGCGGGCCTGCCGCCGATCCCCGACCGCTGGCACGCCTCGGCCGTCACCACCGCGCACGACCTGGCGCCCTTCACCCAGGACGACCTCGACGAGGCGGTCAGCAGGCTCACCCGGCTGTCGCAGATCTGGACCGTCCGGCTCGGCTCACTGACCGAGGAGCGCCTCGACCACAGCCCGGGAGAAGGCTGGAGCATCAGGTACCTCGCCCACCACCTGGCCGGATCCACCTACTACGCCGACGCGGTCGGCCTCATGCCAGAGTGACCAGCTCGCCGTAGCCGGGGTTCCAGAGGTCCTCGACGCCGTCGGGCAGCACGAGCACCCGGTCGGGACGCAGCGCCTCGACCGCCTCCTCGTCGTGGGTGACCATGACCACCGCGCCCCGGTACCCGCCGACCGCCGCCAGCACCTCCGCCCGCGAGAGCGGATCGAGGTTGTTGGTCGGCTCGTCGAGCAGCAGCACGTTGGCCCGGGAGCTGACCAGCCCGGCCAGCGCCAGCCTGGTCTTCTCCCCGCCCGACAGCACCCCGGCCGGCTTGTCGGCGTCCTCGCCGCCGAACAGGAAGGCGCCGAGCACCGTGCGCGCCTCGCCGTCGCTCAGCTCGGGCGCGTGCGCGGCCAGGTTCTGCCGCACGGTACGCCCCAGGTCGAGCGTGTCGTGCTCCTGCGCGAAGTAGCCCAGGCGCAGCCCGTGCCCGTGCACGACCCGGCCGGAGTCGGGGCGTTCCCGCCCGGCCAGCAATCGCAGCAGCGTCGTCTTGCCCGCGCCGTTGAGGCCGAGCACGACCAGCCTGCTGCCCCGGTCCACGGCCAGGTCCACGCCGGTCAGGACGTCGAGCCCGCCGTAGGACTTGGTCAGGCCGACCGCGCCGAGCGGGGTGCGCCCGCTCGGCGCGGGCTCGGGCAGGCGGATTCTGGCCACCTTCCCGGTACGGCGGGCCGGCCGTACCTCCGCCAGCATGCGGTCGGCCCTGCGGGCCATGTCGCGCGCCCGCGTCGCGGTGGACGAGCGTGCCCGCATCTTGTCCGCCTGCGCGTGCAGGGCGGCGGCCTTGCGCTCGGCCACGGCCCGATGGCGCGCGTCGCGGCGCTCACCGGCGGCACGGTCGGTGAGGTAGGTGTGCCAGCCGGTGTTGTGGATCTCCAGCGCGGCGTGCTCGGCGTCGACGTGCCACACCCGGTTGACGACGTCGGCGACCAGGTCCGTGTCGTGACTGATCATGACGAGGCCGCCGGAGTGGCCGCTCAGGAAGCCGCGCAGCCAGGCGACCGAGTCGGCGTCGAGGTGGTTGGTGGGCTCGTCGAGCAGCAGCGTGCCCTGGTCGGCGAACAGGACGCGGGCCAGCTCCACCCGGCGGCGCTGCCCGCCGGACAGGGTGCCGAGCGGCTGGGCCAGGGCCCGTTCCGGCAGTCCGAGCCCGGCGGCCACGCGGGCCGCCTCGGCCTCGGCGGGGTAGCCGCCGCGCGCCTGGAACTCCTCCTCGGCGCGGACGTAGCGGGCCATCGCCCGCTCGCCGCCACCGGCCAGGGCCTGTTCGGCGGCGCGCAGCTCGCGTACGGCGGCGTCCATGCCACGCGCGGACAGGATGCGGTCGACGACCGGGACGGCCGGATCGGCGGCGGCGGGATCCTGCGGAAGGTAGCCGATCGGCCCGGAGGCGGTGATCGTGCCGGCTGCCGGGGGCAACTGCCCGGCCAGCGTGCGCAGCAGGGTGGTCTTGCCCGCGCCGTTGCGGCCGACCAGGCCGACGCGGTCGCCGGGAGCTACGTGGGCGGTGACGCCGGAAAGGAGAAGACGGGCGCCGACGCGCACGTCGACCCCACGGAAGGTGAGCATGGGATGACACTCCGGAACGACTCAGGGACACACGGGTGGCGGGAAACGTGTGCGGGAGCTAAGAGGTCCTGGGAGCAGACATGGGTTCAGGCTAGACCAGCCGCGACCGGCGCGGCATTCGGTTTTTGCCCCGTGACGCCGGTCCGACTTTGATGGCAGGTTGAGGGTTTTTGCGGATTTGTCTGGGGATTTCGCGGAAAACCTTTCATGGCGACGTCAATGGAATACTTCAAGACATGCAGCCTTCGGATTACGACGCCGCGGACGCCCATGACCTCATCCAGGTCCGTGGAGCCCGAGAGAACAATCTGAAAGGGGTCTCCCTCGACCTGCCCAAGCGCCGGCTCACCGTCTTCACCGGCGTCTCGGGGTCGGGGAAGTCCTCGCTCGTCTTCGACACGATCGCGGCCGAGTCGCGCCGGCTCATCAACGAGACCTACACCGCGTTCATCCAGGGTTTCATGCCGCCGCTGTCGCGGCCCGAGGTGGAGTCGCTGCACAACCTGAGCGCCGCCATCATCGTCGACCAGGAGCGCATGGGGGCCAACGCCCGTTCGACGGTCGGCACGGCGACGGACGCGTACACGATGCTGAGGATCCTCTTCAGCCGACTCGGTGAGCCGGCCGTGGGGCCCGCGCCGCACTTCAGCTTCAACCGGGCCGAGGGCATGTGCCCGGCCTGCGAGGGCCTGGGCAAGGTCACCGACATCGACGTGGACGAGCTGATCGACAAGGACCGCTCGCTCAACGAGGGCGCGATCACCGCGCCCGGCTACGCCGTCGACACCTGGTACTGGCAGGTCGTCGCCAACTCCGGCTACTTCTCCCCCGACCGCAAGCTCAGGGACTTCACCCCCGAGGAGTGGGAGCTTCTCCTGTACGCGCCGGTCACCAAGGTCAAGGTCGGCACCCACAACCTCACCTACGAGGGCCTGGTCCCCAAGATCAGGAAGCAGTACATCGGCAAGGACCGCGAGTCCATGCAGTCGGCCGCACGCGCCTTCGCCGACCGCGCCATCAAGCTCGGCACCTGCCAGGAGTGCGGCGGCGCCCGCCTCAACCAGGCCGCCCTGTCCAGCCGCATCGACGGGCGCAACATCGCCGAGTGCTCCTCCATGCAGATCAACGACCTGGCCGCCTTCGTCAGGGGCCTGAAGGGCGCCGGCGTCGGCCCGATGATCGACACGCTCGGCACGACGCTCGACTCGCTGGTCGAGATCGGCCTCGGCTACCTCAGCCTCGACCGCGAATCGGGGACGCTGTCGGGCGGCGAGTCGCAGCGCGTGAAGATGGTCAGGCACCTCAGCTCTCCCCTGACCGACGTCACCTACGTCTTCGACGAGCCCACCGCGGGCCTGCACCCGCACGACATCCAGCGCATGAACGACCTCCTGCTCCAGTTGCGCAACAAGGGCAACACCGTCCTGGTCGTCGAGCACAAGCCGGAGACCATCGAGATCGCCGACCACGTGGTGGACCTCGGTCCCGGCGCCGGTTCGGCGGGCGGCGAGCTCTGCTACGCCGGCGACCTCGCCGGGCTGCGCGCCTCGGGCACGCTGACCGGCCGCTACCTCGACCATCGGGTACGGCTGCGCGAGAGCTTCCGCACCCCGACCGGCCACCTGCCCGTCACCGGCGCCACCCTCCACAACCTCAGGGACGTCAGCGTCGACATCCCCCTGGGCGTGCTGATCGTCGTCACCGGCGTGGCCGGATCGGGCAAGAGCTCGCTCATCCACGGCTACGTCTCCGGCGGCGAGGGCGTGGTCGTGGCCGACCAGTCGCCGATCCGCGGCTCCCGGCGCAGCAACCCGGCGACGTACACCGGCGTCCTGGACCCGATCCGCGCCGCCTTCGCCAAGGCCAACGGGGTCAAGCCCGGCCTGTTCAGCGCCAACTCCGAGGGCGCCTGCCCGGCCTGCAAGGGCATCGGCATGATCTACACCGATCTGATGATGATGGCCGACGTCGGCTCGGTCTGCGACGAGTGCGACGGCAAGCGGTTCACCGCCGAGGTCCTGTCGTACAAGCTGCGCGGCAAGGACATCAGCGAGGTCCTTGCGATGTCGGCCGAGGAGGCCCGCGACTTCTTCACCACCGGTCAGGCCAAGACCATCCTCGACCGCCTGAACGCGGTGGGACTCGGCTACCTGGGGCTCGGCCAGCCGCTGACCACCCTGTCCGGCGGCGAGCGCCAGCGGCTGAAGCTGGCCATCCACATGGCCAGGAACGGCACCACCTACGTCCTGGACGAGCCCACCACCGGCCTGCACCTGGCCGACGTGGACCAGCTCCTGGCGCTGCTGGACCGGCTGGTCGACGACGGCAACACGGTCATCGTCATCGAGCACCACCAGGCCGTCATGGCCCACGCCGACTGGATCATCGACCTGGGACCCGGCGCCGGTCACGACGGCGGCCAGGTCGTCTTCTCCGGCACCCCGGCCGACCTGATCGGCCAGGGCTCCTCGCTGACCGCCCAGCACCTGCGCAAGTACGTCAACGCCGGGTAGGCGATCTCGGCCCGCTGCCCCCGCCGACAGGGCACTAATGATCGGCCTGCTCACCCGCCTCGTCGAGCACCGCTGACCGGCGTCGCGTCCCGCCCGATGCCCTCGGTCAGCGCGCGCAGCCGGGCGGCACCCGGCGTCAGCAGCCCGGCCACGGCCAGCGCCGACCTGACCGCGCTCTCCTGACTGTCGCTGCCGGTCAGATGGCTGCCCGCCAGGTAGATCCCGCCATGGCCCTGGCGGGCGGCCAGCGTGGCGCGGGCCCGCACGGCGGCCGGGGTGACGACGAGCTGGCGGAAGGAGCGCTGGGCGACGACCTCGGCGGGCGGGCGCTCGCGGTAGGTGATCCAGCTCTTGAACACGTCCACGCCGAGGGCCGGGCCGTACCAGTGGGCGGCCTCCGCCCAGCCGTCGTGCACCTGGAGGTTGACCGCGGACCAGTGGCGGCGGCAGGCGGGCTGGTAGGCGGGGTCGAGGTGGACGGCGACCTCGGCCGGCGTGTAGGTGAACGCGCCCAGCGCCAGCCGTACCCGGTGGGTGCCCGCCAGCGGGGACAGCAGCGACAGGGCGGCGGGGGCGGGCACGGCGAGCACCACGCAGTCGGCGACGACCGCGCGCCCGGCGGCGTCCACGACCTCGAAGCGGCCGTGGTCGCGGCGCAGGGCGCCGACGGGCGAGCCAGTGCGGAGCGCTCCACGCGGCAGCGCCGCCGCCAGCCGCCTGGTGACGTCCTGGGTGCCGGGGACGAGCGCCGACCACAGCGGCGCGTGCTCGCCCGACGCGGCCGACACGCTGAGGAAGAACTCGATCGCCGCCCGCGCCGAGACCTCGGGCGCCTGCTCGTTGGCGCAGCGGACGTGGTGGGCCAGCAGCGGGTACAGCAGCCAGTCCTTGGTCTCGCGCGCGAGTGGCAGCGGCTCGACCAGCTCGGCCAGCGGGATCTCCCAGCTCGGGTCGGCGGCCTCGAACCGCGCCGCCGCGGCCAGGAACGTGCCCAACGCCTGCCAGGGCCGCCCGGTGACCGGTTCGCGCTCGCCCCGCCGCTGGTCGGGCAGGTGCGGGGTGACCAGTATGGGCCTGGCCCGGTCCGGCCCGGTCACGGTGAGCGTCAGCGGGGCGGGGGCGAGATCAGCGGCGGACAGGCCCAGCAGCCGCAGCAGCCGTCCGTGCGCGGGGAAGCCGGTCGGCGAGAGGTACTGCGCGCCGAGGTCGACGGTGACGCCCTCCGCCCGCACGCTGTGGGCGTGCCCACCGGCGTGCCGGGCCGCTTCGAGCACGACCACCTCGTGCTCGCCGTCCAGCAGCCACGCGGTGGTCAGGCCCGCCAGGCCGCCTCCCACGATCGCGATCCGCATGCGTCACCTCGAATGGCGGGACACCTGACAGGAAGTCAGAAGGACAGTCAACCCACCACACTAGGCCGCATCCGCGGAATTGCCCACGTTTTAGCGGTTCCTCCTGCGGCGCAGCACCCACCCGCCGCCGATCGCCAGGGCGGCGCCGACCAACAGGAGCGCCAGCGCGACGGTCGTCGCCGGCCACGGCCAGCCGCTGCCGCGCAGGTCCACGTCCAGCACCGGGTACTCCAGCGTCTTGGCCGCCCACCGCGCGGTCGGCACGTCATAGGTGCGGGCGATGTCGCGCAGCACCGGGTCGAAGGCGAACTCCGCGCCGGTGTGCAGATACACCGCGCCCGCCTCGCGCCGGGGCGCCGCCGTACCCGGAACCAGGAGCCGGTCCAGGCCGCCGGCGTTCCGCGCGCGCGGCACGAACGTCAGCCCGTGCCGCGACCTGATCGGCCCCTCGCCGACCGCCACCGTCCGCCCGATCATGGTCTGCTCGGTGTACGACGCGAACGCCGCGGCCAGCTCCAGTTCCCCGGTGCCCGCAACCAGCCGGACGCCGATGTCGGAAGGGCCGACCTGGTAGGAGGAGTTGAGCGCGACGACGGCCACGTCCGCGGGCTCCCAGCTCGACACCGGGATCGGTCCCGAGGCGCCCGGCGTGTAGTGGCGCCAGTGGACCCTGCGGGCGGCTTCGCCGGCGGCGTCCATGCCCACCAGGCGTTCCAGCACGCGCAGGCCGCCGTCGATCCCGGACAGGACGCCGGCCGTGGTGATGACCTCGCCGTCGTCCACGTAGCGCCGCCCGCTCACCCAGCCCACCGTGGCGTAGTCCGCGCGCAGTTCCGGCAGCCGCCACCAGTGGGAGGTCGCGGGGCGGCCGTCCAGCAGGCCGGCGGCCGCCAGCGTGCGGGCACCCGCGCACACGCTGACGGCCAGCGCCCCGGCCGCCGCCTGCCCCCGCAGCCAGGCGGCGATCCGGTCGAGCTCGGCCGGGTGGTTCAGGGCGGGGACGACGACCGCGTCGAGGGTGTCGCCGCGCTCCTTCAGCAGCCGGTCCAGCTCGTCGAAGGTCAGGTCGGGCACCAGGTCGAGGCCGCCGGTCAGCGGGACCAGCCGGGCGCCGGGCGAGACGACGTAGGTGTTGACCCGGCCGGTGCCGGCCAGCACCTCGTACGGTCCGAGCAGGTCACCGGCGTTCGCGCCGCTGCCGCTGACCACCAGGGCCACGGTGGGCTTGGCCGGGTCGTGCCTGGCCTGGTTGCCCGCCGGGGCAACGGTGACCGCGTCGGCGCGGGCCGCGTACAGGCCGGCGAACTTGCCCGCCGTGTTCACCCCGGAGACCGCGGCGGGGAGCATCAGCGCGATCAGGACGACCCCCGTGCGTCCCAGCCAGCGCGTGCCGAGCCGGTGCTCGTGGTGCAGGTACTGCTCGCGCCGCCACAGCATGACCGCCAGCATCGCGACGAACATGAGCACGTGGCCGATCGTCATCACCATGTGGCCGGACAGCGCGCCTAGCCAGTAGGGCACGAGCAGCAGCACGAACGGGGCGACCATGGCCACGCTCATCTCGGCGATGGCGGGCCAGGGGTGGCGGCGTACGAGCATCCACAGGGCCATGCCGATGGTCATGTCGGCGGCCATCAGCAGCACGTCCGCCTCGGTCCAGAGGTTCGCGGGCAGGACGGCGTCCCACAGCATGCCGAGCAGCAGCATGCCGGCGAGCATCGCGACGACCATCTCGAGGTAGTGCAGGCCGAACCGGAGCCACTTCTTCGTCTGGGTCATGGTTCGACTATCGGAGCGGGCGGGGCCGTACCGGAGGAATGGGCGCGCGCAGGTCCGGAAACTTGGGGGTCCGGTCTTTCCTGCCGTGGTTCAGCGGGCCTGGCGGACGCCGCGGCGCCAGACCTCGGCGATGGCGCGGGTGGCGGTGATGTCGCGGGTGGGGTCGCCGTCGACCAGGACGAGGTCGGCGCGCAGGCCAGGCCGGACGGCGCCGCGGTCGGTGAGCCCGAAGCGGAGCGCGGGCAGGCGGGTGGCGGCGGCCAGGGCCTGTTCGGGCGTGAGCCCGGCCTCGACCAGCAGCAGAAGCTCGCGGTGCATACCGGCGCCGTGGAGCGGGGCGAGGAAGTTGGCATCGGTGCCGGCCAGCAGCGTGACGCCCGCCTCGTGCAGGACGGCCGCGGCGCGCAGCGCGTTGACGACGCCCTGCGGGTGCACGGGCACGACCGCGTGGTCACGGTCGGCCGCGGCCCCGGCCCGCTCGGGCAGGCGCGCGGCGATCCGCTCGTCGCGCACGAGTTCCGCGCCGCGCGGGTCCTGGGTGATCGCCTCGACGTACGCCAGCGTGCTGACCACGAAGACGCCCTGGGCGGCGGCCCGCGCGGCCAGCTTTCCGGTCACCGGGTCGCCCGGCGCGGTGTCGTGGAAGACGTGCGCCAGTCCGTCGATCCCGGCGTCGAGCGCGATCGCGGTGTCGCGGGCGGTGGCGACGTGCGCGATCGTCATGAGCCCGGCCGCGTGTCCGGCTTCGACCAGGGCCTCGACCACGTCCTGCCCGATCGCCGGCAGGTCGAGCCCGGCGCTCCCGCCGTCGTCGATCACGATCTTCAGGTAGTCGGCGCCCTCGGCCCGCCGCGCCTCGACGAACGCCTTGGCCTGCCTGGCCTCGGCGATCGTGTCGAAGGGGCCCACCGCGTCGCCGAACCCCTCTCCCACGGCGGTCATGATCTGGCTCGGGTGCCCGCCGGGCGCGGTGGCCAGCACGCCCGAGCTGCGCAGGTCGGCCACGTCGTCGCGGTCGGCCGCCAGGCGGCGCTGGCGGGCGAGGTTGGCGGGCAGGCAGAACATGTCGAGTTCTGTGGTCACGCCGAAGGTGAGTGCTTGGGCGAGCATGCCGTCGGAGACGTGCACGTGGGCGTCGATCAAGCCGGGCAGCAGGGTCTTTCCCGTGCCGTCGACCTCGGCGTCGGCACGCAGCCCGTCCGGCTCGGCGATCCGGTCGCCGTCGATCAGGACGTCGGCTGCCGGCAGGGTGCGCTCGCCGGTGAAGACACGGGCGCCGCGAATCAGAGTACGCATGCGCCAGATAATACGATCCCTAACTATCAGATGTCTAACGATGCAGCTCGGCGCGCAGCCGTTCCACCAAGGGCGGCCGGGGCCCGGCCGGGGTGACGAACAGGATGCTGCGTGCGCCGACTTCCTGCACCGTCTCGCGCACGACCACCTCGTGGCCCGCCTCCAGGGCCAGTTCCGGCACCAGCGCGACGGCGTCACCGGCCGCCACGAAGCCGTGGATCACGCTGTAGCTGTCGCTCCTGAGCACGATGCGGGGACGGAAGCCGAGCGGCTGACAGGTGGCGTACAACGTCTGGTCGCTGGGGTCGTAGCCGCCCGCGGAGATGATCCATCCCCGGTCCGCGAGCTGCCCGAGGTCGACCGGACCTTCGAGCGCCTGGTCCGCGGGCAGCAGCAGGCGGAACGGGTCGTCGAACAGCGGCTCCACGCGCAGGTCCGACCCGTAGCGCGGCGTCACGCCCGCGACGTCGTAGATCAGCGCGCAGTGCAGGGACCTGGCGCGGACCCGGGTGAGCAGGTCCAGCGGCTCGGCCTCGGTCAGCTCGACCCGCACTCCACTGCCCGCGGTCGCCCGGCGCAGGGGGCGGGGCAGCAGCTTGGTCGCGGCCGTGGTGAACGCCCCCACGCGCAGCGTCGCCAGGCCGTGGGCCAGGCGGGCACGCACGTCCGACTCCACCGCCGCGACCCGGTCGAGCACCCCGGCCGCGTGCTCCAGCACCATCGCCCCGATGTCGGTCAGGACGGCGCCGGTCGGGCCCCGCTCGACCAGCCGGGCGCCGAGGTGGGACTCCAAGGCGTCCAGATGGTAGCTGATCGTGGGCTGGCCGTAGTGGAGCTGCCGGGCGGCGGCGGCCAGTGAGCCGTTCACCGCGATGGCGCGCAGCACCTGGAACTGGCGGAGGTCGATCATCGGCACATGCTACGCACGGCTCGCGACGAGCTGGTGCCTGATGACGAACGCCAGGAGCACGATCGCCAGCAGGTCGAACGGCACGCCGAGCACGTCCCCCAGCCGGTCGGGCCCGAGCAGGACCAGGAAGGTGGCCTTGGTCGCGATGGCGGTCGCGGCGACCGGGATCCTGGCCAGCGGCTGAAAGGCGGCCCAGACCAGCGCCGCGCCGAGCGCCGCCTGGAGCATGCCGCGGTGTTGCAGCAGGGACAGGGCCATCGGGTCGGACGGCACCGCCATGCCGTACGCGGTGGTCAGAGAGCCCGGCGCGAAGAGCGCGGCGGCCGGCGTCGCGGTGATCACGCCGAGCGTCACGAGGATGATGCGCACTAACATGTTCGCCCTCCTGATTATCAGTACTACTGACAATCAGTGTAGGGAATCGATGCGTGCCGGTGAAGGCCCTAGATTTGGCTCATGGAGCCACGCCTCGACACCCAGACCGGCTACCTGCTCGTCAAGCTCGGAGCCCTGGCCGGGGCGCGGTTCGACAGTGTGCTGGCCCCGCTGGGACTCCGCGGGCGGCACGTGCGGGTGATCGAGGAGATGCGCGGCGCCAGCCACTCCCAGCAGGAGCTGTGCCGGCTGACCGGCCTCGACCGCACCACGATGGTCGCCGTGCTGGACGAACTCGAGCAGCGCGGGTACGCCCGCCGCTCCCGCAGCACTGCCGACCGGCGCAAGCACGTGGTGACGCTCACCGGCGCGGGCGCGCGCGCGTTCGAGGAGGCGGCGCGGGTGCTGGCCGAGGCGCAGGAGGCGTTCCTCGCACCGCTCAGCGCCGAGGAACGCCTCCAGCTACACGACCTCGTCGAACGCCTGCGCCCCTGAGACGGTCCTGGTCAGCCGGAAGGTGAAGTAGTCGACCGTCCAGCCGTCCCTGACGAGCGCGCGCGCCAGCTCGACGGCGACCGGGCTGATGTTCACCGCCAGTACGGCGGCCGCCACCGAGGCGGCCAGCACCGCGTTGCCCCTGCAGCCGGTGCCCATGTCCAGGACGCGGTCGCCGGGACGGACCTCCTCCAGCACCGCCTCGCCCAGCAGATGGGCCATCCCGGTGATCGGCCGCACCTCGGGCGGCACCACCAGCGTCCTGCCCGGGTACGCGAACGTCTGGCCGGAGCCCGCCTCGGCCTTGGCGGCCTCGTAGGCGCGCAGATGCCACCGGCGGATGCGCTCCGCCTCCTCGGCGGAAAGCCTCGAGGTGTAGGCCATGCCGGAACCTTAGGCCGGGACCCTCGGTGTCACGCGGCAATTGGTGTGAAGGTACTGCGCCGCGCCGTCCCGGAAGTCGTAGATCGCGACGGTCTGGGGGTCCTCCTCCGTGTGCATGATGAAGTGCGTGTCGCTGACCGGGAGCAGCTCGTAGGTCAGGCGGTCCGGTTTGCCGAGGTAGCGGGCCTCCGTCGGGTTCAGGACGAAGGTCATGAACAGCTTGTCGCCCTCCGCCTTCACCTCGTAGCGGACTCCCTGGCGCTCGTAGACGCCGTCGTACCGGGAGAGGTCGAGTTTCAGACCGGGGACGGGCGCGGGCAGGTCCGGGATCGTGACCGCGCCGAGTTCGGCCAGGATCTCGTTGAACACCGTCCGGTACAGGCCGTCGCGCGGTCCGCCGTTCGCCAGCATCGTGATGGCGAGGCCGGAGTCCGGCAGGATCCGCAGCCGGGCGCTCTGGCCGATGGTGCTGCCGTCGTGGGCGTAGACGGTCTCGCCGTGCCAGTCGCACACGATGAGGCCGAGCGCCCATTCCGGCCCGAACATGTACGGATCCGGCACGGGCACGCGGGAGCGCATCATCTCCCGGACGCTCTCGGCAGAGACGATCCGCGTGCCGTCGGCCGTGGTGCCCTCGTTGAGCAGGACGTGGGCCAGGGCGAGCACCTCTTCGGCCGTCGAGCTGAGGTTGCCGCCGGGGCCGTAGGCGCGTGGCAGGTACGCCACCGGGGAGACGATCGGCCCCTCCTCCGGGGAGCGGACGACGTGCCCGGTGGCTGCCCTGCTCAGGTCCACGTGCTCGCGGCGGCTGCTCGTACTGGCCAGCCCCATCGGCTCAAAGAGCCGATATTTCATGATGTCGTCCCACCCGCGCCCGTCGACCACCTCCATCACGCGCGCGAGAATCGCGTAGCCCAGCGCGGCGCTGTAGCCATGGGTGTACGCCAGCGGGTGCACCTGCGGCGCCTCGGCGATGCCGGCCACCATGCGCGCGTAGACGTCGTCGCCCTCGCCGGGGTCGCCGAAGGACTCCTCGATGCCGTTGGTGTGGTTCAGCAGGTGGCGGGCCGTGACCATGGCGCTGACCTGCGGATCGGCCACCTTGAAGGCGGGCAGGTAGCTCCGGATCGGCTCGTCGAGCGCGGCCTTGCCCTCGTCGACGAGTTGCATGAAGGCCAGCGCGGTCCAGGTCTTGGTCATGGAGCCGCACTGGTAGATGGTGCCGGGCGTGGCGGGCTCCCGCGTCACCACGCTGCGGACGCCGGCCGCGACCTCGGTGATCTCGCCGTCGCGCAGGATGCCGACGGTGGCACCGGGGGTCTGGTACTCCGCGAGGATCTCCAGCAGGCGTTCCGGGGTCACGTGGGCAGCCCGACGGCGTTGGCGGCGTCGGCCTCGACGTACTCCGTGGTGGCGTGGGGGCCGTCGAGGATGGCCTTCACGCTGTCGATGGAGTCGTGGACGATGACGTTGACCGCTTTCGTCCCGTCGGTGCTCGCCACGGCCAGCAGCCAGCGCGCGCCCGTGGGCAGCCTGCCGTGTGCCCGCTTGAGCGCGTCCCAGAATCCCCGCTCGTCGGTGATGGTGGAAATCGCCATGATGTGCATGTGCGCACCTCTTCGTAGTCGCGTTTCAGATCACGGAAAGGCTACGTTGCGTTTTATCTGGCGTCAATAAAACGTCCCGATTTATCGGCATAAATGCAATGGTATTGACGGGAAACGCAACGAGTGTTGCAATGAGCTGTCGACGAACGCACACCAGGAGGCGCGCCCGATGCCCGGAGGCAGGCTCACCCACGAAGAACGCCAGCAGATCGCCGCCTGCGTCGCCGACGGCCTCGGATACGCCGAGATCGCCAGACGCCTCGGCCGCCCCACCTCGACCGTCAGCCGGGAGGTGGCACGCAACGGTGGACCCGCCGCCTACCTGGCCGACCCCGCCCAGCAGGCGACCGGGCATCGGGCGCGGCGGCGCAAGCCGTACCGGACGGCGTCACCGACCGCGACCCACGACTTCGTGGAACGGCTCGCCGCGCTGCTGTCCGAGATCGGGATGCCGCGCATGCCGTCCCGGGTCTTCGTCTGCCTGCTCACCTCCGAGACGGGCAGCCTGACCTCGGCGGAACTGGCAACGCGCCTGGGGGTCAGCCCCGCGTCGGTCTCCAAGGCGATCGCCTACCTCCACCCCATGGACCTCGTCGGCCGCGCGCCCGACCCCGGCGGGCGGCGCGAGCGCTACATCGTGCACGAGGACCCGTGGCTGCGCGCCTGGACCGCCGACACCCGGGCGCACGACAAGGTCGCGGCGGCGGCCCGCGAGGGCATCGAACTCCTCGGTCCCGACACGCCCGCAGGGGTCCGGCTGGGCCGGATGGGAAGGTTCTTCTCCTGGGTCAGCGGGGAGATGACCAGCACCGTGCTGACCGAGCCGGCCGTGCACAACGCGCTGACGGTGCTCGCCGCCCTCCTCCACGCCGCCCGCCCGCTCACCGTGGAGGATCTGGCGGTGGCGCTGGCGCTCCCCCGCGAACGCGTCGTCGACGGCCTGAACGCCCTCATCCGACGGCCGGCGATAGCCGACCCGCTGACGGTGGTGGCGACGGGCGACACCTACACCGCCACCATCCACCCAGACCGCCTCACCCCAACCCAACGCAAAGCCCTTGAGCGTTCGGGCTCTTCAGCGTTTGGCCCTTAGCTCCGCCACGACCGCGCGTTCCCGCAGTTGCGCGGCCTCGGCCCTGGCGGCGTCGAGTTCGGCCCGCAGATCCTCCAGCCGAGCCCGATCCACCAGCAACTCCGCCCCAAGCCGGTCATTCTCGGTTTTGAGTCTGTCCAGCTCAGCCCGCGCCTTGCCGAGTTCGGCCCGCGCTTTGTCCAGCTTCGGTCCTTCACCCGCGGCCAGCTTGGCCTGAGCCTGCTGAGCCTCGGCCAGCCGTACCCGGGCCTCGTCACGGGCCGCCTCCGCCTTGGACAACTCCGCCGCCGCCCGCCGCCGCCCCTCCTCGGCGGCATCGGCCCGCGCGACCGCTCGCTCCCGCTCCTGCACCGCCGCCTCGGCCCGCGCCTGCGCCGCCGCGACCGCCCGCTCGGCCTCCTCCCGCGCCCCCTGCGCCGCCTCCGCGATCCCCCGGTCACGCGCACTGTCCGCCCGCGCCACCTCGGCTTCCTGCTCAGCCAATACGGCCCGCGCCTCCGCAGCCGAAACCCGCCCCCGGGCCGCCTCGACCCGCCCGGCCAGCTCCTCCCGGGCCAGTTCGGCCGCCTCCACCCGCCGAGCAGCCTCTTCGGCCATCTCCTCAGCCCGCCGCCCCGCCTCGTCCGCGAGCTGCTTGGCCTGCCGCACAGCTTCGTCGGCCCGCTGCTTGGCCTGCCGTTCGGTGGAGGCCGCTTCCCGCAAAGCCGCCAGCGCCTGCTCCCGGGCCTGCTCAGCATCCCCCAGCGCAGCGTCCCTCTCCGCTTGAGCCTCCTCAGCCCGCTCCCGCATGGCCCCGGTCTCCCGCTGCGCTTCCTCGACGGCTTCGCGGGCCAGCCGTACCTGCTCGAAGGCCTGCTCCCGCTCCGTACGCGCGATCGCCACCCGCGTATGCGCCTCAGCCTGAACAGCGCTGAGCTTGGCCTCGACCCCGGCCGGACTGAGCTCCTCGGCCAGCGCCCGAGCCAGCGGCTCAAGTGCAGCCGCCAACCCACTCTCCATCCGCTCATAGAGCTGCTCAGCCCTGGCCAGCGCACCTTCCAGCCCAGGCGTGGCCCGCCGCAGCTCCCGCTCCCGCTTGGCCGCCGCCTGACAATCCCCCTCAGGACAGTACGCCTTGGGCCTCCCCCGCCCCGCCCGCTGCTCGATCGGCGCCCCACAGTGCTTACACGGCGTCACCACGCCCGTCTCCCCGCTCACAGCAGCACTCTAGCATTTTTGATTTTCCAGAAAATCAAAATCAAAAATAAAGATCCGTTGCGTAGAAAGGCGTCAAGCCAACTTGCGAGAATGCAGAATTCCCGCAAGTAACTGCTGTGAGGGCCATCCTCCCGAACCACATCGATGTGAGAGACCTCTTGATCGCCTCGGTTCGCAGTCAGCGAAGCTGGTCGCTGTCGGCGGGCCCTGCCTCTGTATGACCAGATCCCCGCGACAGGTGTGGGGCGGTCGGCGCCGGGCAGTCAGTGATCGGCTCACCCCCCGACTCACAAGGAGCAGGACATGACCATCACCGGCATCATCACCGCGATCGTGATCGGCGCCATCATCGGAGCGCTCGGCCGCCTGGTCGTCCCAGGAAAGCAGCACATCCCCATCTGGCTGACCATCGTGGTCGGCATTGTCGCCGCCTTCATCGGCACCGCCATCGCAGGCGCCTTCGGCGTCGCCGCGACAGGCGGCATCGACTGGATCGAGCTGCTGCTGCAAGTCGCCGTCGCCGCCCTGGGCGTCATCCTCACCGTCAGCCTGTACGGCAGGCGCGGCGTGCGCAGGTGATTTGCGGGTCATGAAGGCCACACGACCCCGCCCGCCTCTGCCCGGGCGGGGTCTCCCGCATGACTTCACGCTCCTGGCGAGCGTCTGCACACGGAGCCGGACCCGCACCACGCGGCGGACGTACCAGCAGAGATCGCCCCTTGCCTGTCCGCACGGGCGAGCAAGCCCGATACAGGCACGACTCGGCAGCTGGGGATGCCGACGATCCCTGCTGGCCTGCCCTGCCCGGCGCGATGGACGGTGATAGCGGGGGTTATGGGCACTGTTCGTGGTGATTGTCTTGTGTGCGCCATTCCGGGTGCGCGGATACGCGAGAATGCCGGATGTGATCGTGAACCAGGCCATCTACTGCGACGGCGAGCGCGAGACCATCAACGGTGACATCAGCGACGCGTTCACCACCGCCCGCGCCCGCGGCGATTGCTTTTTGTGGATCGGCTTACACGAACCCACTCAAGAGGAGTTCGACCTGATCACCAATGAGGTGAAGCTGCATCCGCTGGCCGTGCAGGACGCCATCAACGCCCATCAGCGCGCCAAGCTTGAACGCTACGACGACACCCTGTTCGTCGTCCTCAAACCGCTGATGTACGAGGAGGAGACCTCCAGCATCGAGGTCGGTGAGATCAACCTGTTCCTGGGACGTGACTTCGTCATCAGCGTCCGCCACGGCCGGGCCAACCCCCTGCGAGGGGTGCGCGAGCGCATCGAGGCCGACCCCGACCTGCTGGCCGCCGGTCCGTCCGGGGTGCTGTATGCGATCTGCGATGAAGTCGTCGACACCTACTCGCACATCTCCCACGAGGTGGAGGGGGACCTCATCGCGCTGGAGCAGCGCGTCTTCAGCGGCATGCACGCCGACGTCACCGCCGACATCTACTCCCTCAAGCGGGAGGTTTTGGAGTTTCGTACCGCCCAGGACCCGCTCATTCCGGTACTGGAGGAGATCGTCAAAGGCCGGGTGGAGCTCTGCACGGCCAGCCGCGAGCAGTTCCGTGACGTCCTTGATCACCTACTGCGCGTCGATGCCCAAGTCGATGAGCACAACGAACTGCTCACCAGCGCGTTGAGCGCGCACCTGGCCCTGACGGGCCGTGAGCAGAACAAGGTGGCGATGCAACAGAACGCCGACATGCGCAAGATCTCCTCATGGGCGGCGCTCATCGCCGTACCCACGATGATCGCAGGCATCTACGGCATGAACTTCGACTACATGCCCGAGCTGCACTGGCTGCTCGGCTACCCGCTCAGCCTGAGTGTGATGGTCGTCGCCGTCCTTGTCGTCTACCGGCTGCTACGCAAGAGCGGATGGCTGTGAAGACCCCTGGTTCCTCTCGACGCAGGCCTGCCATCGCCAAGATCCTGCTCGCCACGATCATCGCCTGGATCATCCTGCTGACGGTTCTCATCTTGCTCGACCCCGCCGGCGCAGGCCCCGCTCCCTGATGTCGCCATCCACGCCTCGGCCGAACCCTGGAGTCGTCACAGCACGCCATGCTGTCACCCGCCACGACCTCGGCCATGATCACCAGTGGACTCAGGAGTGGGCACTTAAATGCGCAGGAAGAGCACACGCGCTTGGTCAAGGTAGTCGTGGTCTTCGGCTCAGCTGAGTCGTCCACAGCGCAGGGCCCCGGCAGCGCGCTCGTCGCCACCGGGGCCGGTATCCCTTCATCGCCGCTTCTTGCACCCCTTCGGGGGAGAAGCCGGCGGCCCGGTCCAGCCCGACTCGGGGCCGCGGGCCTGGTAGCTCACGACCTCCCCCTTGGTCGCCCCCAGAGCGGTGCGGGCCGCATAGGAAACGCGTGAGAGCGTCGCCCCCGTCTGCGGATCGAGGATCTCCCTGTAGTAGACCGGCAGATCCTTGCGCGGCTTGCTGGAGTACGTCAGGGAGCCTCCCGCGCCGCCGAAGTCCACGGACAGGCCTCTTCTGCCCAGCGGATCCGTCACTGTGCCCATGACCTTGGTGGTCGGCAGATCGGCCAGGACGCGGATGATCGCGGCGCGCTGGCCAGGGCTGAGCGGCATGCTCAGGAGACTCGCGGTAGTCGGCAGGAACTTCTCGAAAGGCTGGGTGAAGCCGCGGTCGTTCCAGATCACATGGTACGCGCGGAGCTGTTTCACAAGCTCGTCCGGATCGGTGGGGATGGCGGCAAGATCCGCCATGGTGAAGTCGCTGACCGCTCTGTTGGGATAGGTCCCCGTGGAATCCACCCTCGAGGTGTACGTGCAGTCCCGCGGCTCATCGGCGACCGGAATCGAAGCGCACGGCCCGCTGGTCTCGCAGTGCCCCTTGACCCGGGCGGGTGCTCCCTCCGCTCGCCAGGCGCGCTCGTCCCCGGCCGTGGCCGGGCGGGCGCCGACCTGGCGCCACACCTGCGTGAGCACTGGATCAGCGGGATCGCGCGGTACCCAGGTCTCGCGGCGGCCGACCACCAGGAGCCTGTAGCCGCCGCTGGACAGGTGGCCGCCGTCGATGCTCACCTCGCGCCAATAGGCGCCGTTCTCTGCCGGGAGCTTCTCGATCCTGTCGGCCAGGTCGTACAGCTCCTGGTTGGTCCTCGGCGGACTGAGCACGGCAGGGGCTGATGCCAGATTCGTCACCAGGGCGAAGACCAGCGCCACGATCGCGGCCGTGGACAGCGGCGCCCACAGGACCCACAGACGAGACTGGGTCCGCGAGGGCGGGGCGGCCGGCGATGGCCTGCCCGAAGGTTCTTGTGGCGCCTCGGCAGTGGCCATGAACAGCATGTCGTCAACGGAGATGCGTGATCCGCGGTCCAGCGAAGCCGGGCGGGCCATGGCGAGCAGGTCCATCGCGTCGGGCTTGCGGCTCATCGCGGTTTCCTTCCTGGAACGGTCACGGGCTTTCGGGATGCGGAGGGAGCGGTGGCTTCGATCGCCGACTGCAGCCGGCGGCGCGCTCGGTGCAAGCGGACGAAGAAGGCGGCCCTGGTGCAGCCGAGCACCTCGGCCGCCTCCGCGGCGGACAGGCCATGCCAGGTGGTCAGGGTGAGGATCTCTTTGTCCGCCTCGGACAAGCCGGACAGGGCGCGCAGGACGGCGACGCGCTCGGTGGCATGATCGCCCGCATCGGTGGCGGCCTCGTCCATCCACGTTCGCAGTTCGGCTTCCAGAGATTCGCGTCGCGCGGCCTGCCGGAAGTTGTCGCGCAGGATGTTGCGAGCGACGCGGAGAAGCCATGGCAACTGCGCGTGGTCGGGGATGCTGTCCAGACGCCGCCAGGCCACCAGGAAGGTCTCGCTGACCACTTCTTCCGCGAGTTGATGTCCGGCGCGACTTGCCGCGTAGCCGTACACCCGCGCTTGGTAGGTGTTGTAGAGCGCGGTGAAGCGCTCATGGGGGTTCGGCAAGCCGATTCCTTCGGTTGGAAATGAAACGTTCACAGAGCAAGTGGTCCGAAGGGAGTCCTTCTTACATCCCGGTTTCGGCATCTTCTCAACAGCCGACCGGCACGGATGGCGACCAGTGCGGCCCGCAGGCGTGGCGATCCACGAGTTGTCACTCCGTTGAATGTGCTGCTCGGGCCGCGGACGGGGTAGCAGCTCGCAGGAGGTCTCGCCAGTCGGCCGGCGCAAAGATGCCGGAGATGACGAGGTATGTCGGTGCGGCCCAGCTTTCAGCAAGAATGTCGTGGTTGATGATGTGCGTCGTGACCGCTCCGGCGAGCACGAACGCGAGCGTGGTAGCGCCTAGGAAGCGTGTGCGTCTGCTGGGGATCATGAGCAGGATGGCCCCGAGACCTTCCAGCGTGCCGATGACGAAGCGCATCCAGGACGGGTAACCCCACGTCAAGACGGGGACGTGGGCCGGTCCCGGTCTCGCCGGATGTGGCGTGGCCGGGGGCCGCTTCCTTGGCCACGCTGCCGCCGGCAGCCACCGCGTTGCGCAACCCCTCTGCGCAGACGTCGGCGTCCCGTGCCGCTGCCTCCCCTTCGCAGAGAGCCAAACTGCGGGGATCCCTCGCCCAGGCTGAACGAGACGAAATGACGGGTGTCCTTGTCGATCTTGCAGCCCAGGCCCTCGGCATAGAACTTCTTGGCGCGGGTCAAGTTTTTTGACGCCGAGCATGATGGCGCTCACCTGCAGTGACGCGGGTCTCTCCGGGTGAGTTCGCCTGAACCGGCGGGCCGAACAGTCACATCGGCGTGGGTTTCGTCGGTCAGTGTGCAACGGCTGCGTCCGACAACGCGCGGTGGTTCGGCGTCGACACGATCCCGCGTCGACGCCGAACCTACTCATCGGTGCCGGTCAGGCTGTGGGACCATCCGTCCAGAGGTGTCCGGCCGGCTTGCCCGGCGATGGCCGCGGCATTCGCACTCGCCTGCGGCTTTCTTGGCGGCTACTCCGCGTAGGGCTGGTCCGTTCCCTGGGCGCTGTAGCCGAGACTCCAGATGTAGCCGTCCGGGTCGGCGAAGGCGCCGCCGTACCCGCCCCAAGGAAGGGGGCCGGCGGGCTTGAGTATCGTGGCGCCGGCTTTCTCGGCCTCCGCGATGATCTCGTCAACTCGTGCCTGGCTACGGACGACGTACGTGAGGACCAGTCCGCTGAAGCCGCTGCCTTCCGGGCTCGTGCCCACCTGGTCGGCCAGGCCTTCGCGGCCGTAGAAGCCGACGGGTGAGGCGCCGTCCGATTCGAAGAACACCGAGATGCCGTAGTCGTTCTTGACCTTCCAGCCGAGCCCCTCCGTGTAGAACCGCTTGGCCCGCTCCATATCCAGGACGCCAAGAAGGATCGAGCTGACGTGCGCTTTCATGCTTGTCTCCTAGGTGCTTCAGATGTATTGGCCGCCTGAACCGGCAGGCCGGACCTCCGGGCTGCGCCCGGATGTCACACCGGCGCGAGTTCGCCGGTCAATAGGTATGACCGGCGAGACGGAGGAATGTGACGGATGGTCGAGCAAGATTGGGTGAGCGAGCAGTTCGCCGAGCACCAGGACCGTTTGCACGCGGTGGCCTACCGGATGCTCGGCTCACCCGGCGAGGCCGAGGATGCGGTGCAGGAGGCGTGGCTACGGGTCAGCCGCGCCGACACCGGCCAGGTGGAGAATCCGGCCGGGTGGCTGACCACGATCGTCGCCCGGGTCTGCCTGAACATGCTTGAGGCACGCCGGGCCCGGCATGAGGAGTCGGCCGGGGCGCTGCCGCCCGAGCCGACCGAGTCGGCCGCGCCGCGCGCGAGCCTCCACCCACCCGGGCAGGCCGGCCCCGAGGACGAGGCGCTGCTGGCCGATTCGGTCGGTGTGGCGCTGATGGTGGTGCTGGACACGCTGACTCCCGCCGAGCGGCTCGCGTTCGTCCTGCATGACGTCTTCGCCGTGTCGTTCGGCGAGATCGGCGCCGTCATCGACCGTTCCCCGGCGGCGGCCCGGCAGCTCGCCAGCCGGGCCAGGCGCCGGGTGCAAGGAGCGGCCGGCGCATCCGATGCCGCGCGATCGGCGAAGCGGGAAATCGTCGAGGCTTTCCTCGCCGCCGCGCGGGGCGGGGATTTCGCCGCCCTGCTCGAGTTGCTTGATCCCAGCGCCGTGGTCGGCGAGGTCCGCGGTGGCCGGGAGGTGGCGGCCTTCTTCGCCGCACGACGGGCTCAGGCCGCGCGGCTTGCTCTGGTCGACGGCGTACCGGCGGCCGTCTGGTCGCACCTCGGTCGGCCGAAGGCCGTCTTCACGTTCACCGTCGCCGACGAGAAGATCACCCGCATCGACATCGACACCGACCTCGACCGGCTCCGCGACCTCGACATCGTCATTCTCACCGCCGGCGACAAGGAGCGGCGTTGACCCGCACGGATCTCAGGCTCTCGTCTTGCACTCTCGCTGTCCACGACCTCGACGAGGCGCTCGGCTTCTACCGTGACGTGCTCGGCTTCGAGATACGCAACGACGGCACTGAGAGGACGCGATGGGTGAGCGTCGGCCCGCCGTCGCAGCCGGAGCTGCAGATCGTCCTCGAATCCCACGGTGCGGACCCTGGTGTCTCACCAGCCGACCGGCAGGCGATCGCGGACCTGATGGCCAAGGGCCTGCTGGGCCGTCTCATCTTCGTGACCGACAGTTGCGACGCCACATTCGAGTACATCGAGGCAGCGGGCGCCGAAGTGATGCAAGAACCCATCAACCAGCCCGATGGTGTCCGCGACTGTGCCTTCCTCGATCCCTCCGGCAACCTGCTGCGATTCGCCCAGCCGCGACAGGCACACGCCCCGACAGGTCGCCCGGCACCCTGAACGCAGCCGCCGCCGTGCCACCTCACGCTGGCCCATCCGGGCGAGGGCCCGGGACGGGCCGGGCACATGCCGCAGGACTGGAGTAGGGGAAGGTGCTGGGCGCCGAGCGGGCGGCGCGCTACCAAAGGGACAGGTAGACCAGGCGGACCCAGGCGGCGCGGGGGCGTAGGCCCAGGCGCGTTCGCCGAGGCCGTCGGGTACGGCGGCGGCCATCAGGCCGAGGCCGGGCGTGGCGGCCCGCAGAACATCGCGACACCGAGTCGCTGAACTTGAACCAACCGTCCACAAGACAACTCGGAGTCACACATCCGCACGCGTGGGAGCCCTTTCACGCGAGCTGGCACTACTTGAGCACACTTCCCGCGGCCGCGCTACGGATCAGCTCCCATTTCCGAAGAAGGATCCGCCGACCCGACCTCGTACTGGACATCGAGGAAGTCACCCGGTGTGGAATTATTGAACCCGCCTCAACGCGTACGCCGCTTCACCAGGTCTAGGATGAGCCTGGGCTGATCCGCCATTATTTGCCGGGTCGCCCCATGGTTTGGCGCAGGCATGCCTCGCTGAGCACGAAAGTGCAGTCCGGCGGTGATGCCTGGCTACAGGCCGCCTTCAGGCGAGCAAGCTGGCCCCGCTTCTCCAAGTTGATCGCACCACAGGTCCGCTGTGGTCGTTAACCGGTGCGGTGTAGTTGTGTGTGCAGCCAGGGGTCCACTGGCCGGGGCCGGCGGGCAGGTCGGTGCGTTGAGTGATGGTGCCGTCGGGGTGAGGACGACTTGTGGTGCGGACCGGTCCGATGAGGACCAGCTCGGGGCCGTCGAAGTGGCCGAGGTATTGGTTGCCGGTCTCGTCGTAGCCGCCGATTGGGTGACTATCTGCGGCTCTTGGCTGGTGGGCGCGGTTCGGTGGTGCGGCACCGGTCGCTGCGCGGGGTGATCGGGTGGAGCCATGACCTGCTCACCGAGGACGAACGGGCGGTGTTTCGTCGGCTGTCGGTGTTCGTCGGCGACTTCGACCTGCCAGCGATGGCCGCGGTCATCGGGGTGGGCGTGGCCGAGACCGCCGACGTACTGGGCCGGCTGGTCGACAAGAGCCTGGTCCAGCACCGGGACGGCAGCTGGCGACTGCTGGACACGATCCGGGCGTTCGCCGCCGAGCGACTCGCGGACGAACCCGAGCACACCGAGGTGCGTCGGCGGTACCTGCGCCGGGCAGTCGACCTGGCCACTGACCTGGCCGTCGGTCTCGCGGGGCGCGCCGGTACGGCCTGGCATGGCGAGTTCGACGCGGTGGCGGGCGATCTTCGGGCCGCGCTGACCGGCCACGAGCAGCCCGACGCCGAGGCCCACCGGCTCGCGCGTACCCTCGGCCGGCTCACGTTCGCGCGCGGTTACCTGTGGCAGGCGCCCGATTGGTACGCCCACGCCGCCCGGTGCGCGCCGGATGCGAGCGAGGCGGCTCGGGATCTGGCCAACGCGGCGGACTGCGCGCAGGTCGGCAACGACGCCGACCGAGCGTTCGAGTGGCGGCTGGCCGCCGCAGACCGAGCGTGGGACGCGGGCGCGGGCAATGCGCGGGCCATCGCGCTGGCGCAGGCCGTCGAGCTGACTGGCCGGTTCCCGATGGCCTTCCGCGACGAGATCCCGTTCGAGCGGCGCCGCGCGCTGCTCGCCGAGGCGACCGCGGCTGGAGGTCCGGACGATCCGGTCGTCGCTGCCCGGCTCGCCTGTGCCGCGGTGTGGACCGCCCATCCGGACACACTGCGGCCCGAGGCCGGACTGACCGCGGCTGCCGTCGCGGCCGCGCACGCGACCGGTGACCCGGTGCTGATCAGCGCAAGCCTGGACGCGCTGCGCGTGGCCGCGATCAACGACGGCCGCGTCGCGCAGTGGCACCGGATCGCCGCCGAGCGGCTCAAACTGCTCGCCCCGCACCACCCGGAACATGCGGTCGAGATCAGCGACGCGCGCGGGCTGTCCTCGTTGACCACGGTGGCCGCCGCCGACCTGCCGGCCGCCAGGCCGACCGCACGGCTGATCTCTGACGCCGAGTGTCCGGCGACAGCGTGTACCTGGCGGCCAGCAAGACCATTCCTGTGCTCGTCCTGTCCGGCGACCTCGACGACGCGGTGCAGCTCGCCGAGGACATGTGGGCTGGCTGGCAACGCGCCGGCCGACCGCGGGCGTACTTTGTCTGGCTCACAATGCCGTTCGCCGTGCTGGCGCATGGCCTGCGCGGTGACCGCGAGCGCGTCGCGCAGTGGCGGGCCCGGGCCGCGGCGATGGGTGACCCGGTGAGTATGGGCTGGCCGATGCTGGACCCGCTGATCACCTTGGTGGATGCCCGGCTCGCGCTGCGGCTCGGTGCTGCGGGCCGCTGGCCGACTCCGTGGCGACAGCGACGCACTCGCCAGGTCAGCCGAACTGTGGCAACGGATGGGTGTCCGGTTCGAGCACGAGGTCACCGTAGTGCTGCTTGCTGGTCCGAAGCTGCCGTAGGTGGTGGTCGCGTGCCGGGCGCGTGGTCACCACGCATGTGGCGGTCGCCTCACGACTGCGACGTTGTACTGCACAGCCGACCAAGCCACAATGCCTGGTCGGGTTCTCGATAGCGAAGGAGACAACGCGATGGGCAAGGTCACCACAGGCGCCACCATGTCGCTCGACGGCTACATCGCCGGACCCGGAGAAAGCGGGTTCGACCTGCTGTTCCAGTGGTACGGCAACGGCGAGGTCGAGATTCCGCCGCGGCTCCGCATCTCCGCGGCCAGCGCCGCGCTGGTCAAGCCCGAGTGGGACGACACCGGCGCGCTGATCGTCGGCCGGCACCTCTTCGACATGACCAACGCCTGGGGCGGGCGCCACCCGATGGACGTGACCACAGTGGTGCTCACCCACCGGCGCCCTGACGACCGTCCGGACGACGATGACAACTTCGTCTTCGTCACCGACGGCATCGAGGCGGCGGTGGCCAAGGCCAAGGAATTGGCCGGGGACAAGAACGTCGCCGTCAACGGTGGACAAATGGCCCGTCAGTGCCTGGAGGCCGGTCTGCTCGACGAGGTCGGCATCGAGCTGGTACCGGTCGTGCTGGGCGGCGGAAAGACGCTGTTCGGCGAGCTCGGCATCGCACCGGTCCAGTTTGACGGGCCCATCGCGGTCGTCGAAGGCACCGGCGTCACCCACCTGCGTTACCGGGTCAAGAGATAGGAACCCCGACAGGGCGGCGGCCTCGCCCGCACCGCTGCGCATCGGTGTGTTGCGCACCTGCGCCCGTGCGGAGGCGGTGGGGCAGGTGGCGGTCCCTTTCGAGCCGGACGGCGACCCTGGCGTACGAGCTCCTCGCCGCAGGTAATCGGCTGGGGGCCTTCAGCGCTTCGCGGTGCTTGTGCCTACGTGGTTCAGGCCGGGTGCCGTGGCGACATGATCAGCCTCAGGGCCATGCCCCCTCGTCGTAGACCACTATCCAGGTGATGTCGTGATCGGTGGCTTCGGAGATGCGGCTGCCGCGGGGTGGGGTCCAGGCGCCATTCGAGGTGGTTGCGTTCGATGTGAAGGGCGCCTGGGATCTCGCCGTGGGCCTGGCGTTGGAAGTCTGGGCGGGTGTCGACCAGCCGGTGCAGCCAGGCGCGGGCCGCGGGGAGCGCTCTGCCGATGCTCATGTGCTGAGCAGGAAGCCGGTCAGCAGCGGCGCCAGAGCCTGCGGTGCGGCGACGTGGGGTTGGCCGGGCATGACCTGGTGATGGGCGTCGGGCATGGCAGCGGCGAGCTGGGCGCCGGTTTCGATCATCCAAGGGAAGCTGTCGCCGCCGCACAGCAGCAGGGTGGGGATCATGACGGTGGCGGCCTGCTCGGCCGGGGTGGCACCGCCTCTGCTGCTCGCGCTGACCACGTCGAACGGGTCGTGGGGCAGGGTGTGGGCGACGGCCTGCACGGCGGGGTCGTTGCTCATCTGCTCCACCATCTGCTGCGGCATCCCGGTGGGCGCCAGGAACGCCGCGATGGCCTCGGCCCTGCGGTCCTGGGCGAGCAGGGCGCGGATGGTTTCGGCCTGCTCTTCTCCGGCCCGCTCCTCGGCGGCCTGCCGTTCACGCTGGTCTTCGCCGTCGTGAGTGGGGGTGAAGGGCGGCTCGTGCAGGATGAGTTTGGTGATGGGCAGTCCGGCGGCGGCCGCGTGCAGGGCCAGGGCCGCTCCGGAGGAGTGGCCGTAGATCGCGGCGCTGCCGCCGGCTCCGTCGATGAGGGCGGCTAGGTCCTCGATCTCCCGCCGAACGGTCCAGGCGCCGAGGTCGCCGCTGTCGCCGCGCCCGCGCCGGTCGTAGGCGATCGCGGGAAACGCGGGCGCCAGCTGCTCGGCCAGCTCGCTGACCGCGGTGCGGTCGCACAGCGCCGCGGTGATCAGGATAAGTGGTGGGCCGTCACCGCCGAAGCGCTGGTAGGCGATGGCCGTGCCGTCTGCCGAGATCACCTTGGTCATCATGGTCCTCCGGTTTGGATGGGGGGTCGGGACATGTGGAGGTGCGGATCAGGAGCCTCGCTCTTGCGAACGGCCGCCGACGTCGGGCCGCCCGGCCTCGGACGCTCCGCCCTAGGTCCTGGCCGCGCCGCCGGGCCGGCGCACGCCGTAGGCGGCCAGGAACACCCGCGTTCCCTCGTCGGCGTGGTGCTCGAGTTCGGCGGGAGTGAGGTCGTCGCCCATGTGGAACATGGCCTGGTTCAGCGGAATCGAAAGGATCAGCCAGTTGAAGTGCTGGGCCGCCAGCGCCGGGTCATCCGCTCTGAGCAGGCCGCGCCCAGCCAATGCGGTGAACACCCTCGTCAGGGTGTCATGGCCGCGTCCGGGGCCGTTGGCGTACCAGGCGCTCGCCAGGTCGGGGAAACGCTCGGCCTCGCCGATGATGAGCCGGCGCAGGCGCATGATGTGCGGCTGGATGACGGCCACGACGTGCCGGCGGGCGAAGGCGCGCAGATCTGTGGCTAGGTCCTGACTGGCCACCAGCGCCTCGACGCTGTCGTGTGAGTGGTGTTCGGCGGCCTCGATGTCCGCGGTGATCACCGCGGTGAACAGCCCCTTCTTGTCGCCGAAGAGTCCGTAGACGGTCCGCTTGGAGGTGGACGCGAGCGCGGCCACCTCGTCCACACTGGCCCCGGCGAAGCCGCCTGCGAGAAAAACCGATCGGGCGGCGTCGATGATCGCCTCACGTTTGCCGGCCGACCTGAGCTCCGCTGGGCTGACCATGGGCATCTCCTTCACCAATCGCCTTGGGGCGACCATCCCAACTGCTGGAACGGTACCGTACCGTACCAACCTTTTGAAGGCGCGCGATGAAGACCGTTTCGTGCTCGGTGTCGTTGGAGGTGTCGGCTGAGGTGAGCGACTATCCGAGCGAGCGGCGCCATACGCTGCTCGTCCGCCGGTCCGAGTACGGAGGTTCCACGGGCGAGCCCTGGCCGCACCTGAATCCAGCGGGTGATCGATCAGGCAGCGGAGCCCGTCGTTGACGTCGTCCGGATCACCCGGCCGGCCACGCCGAATGCCTTCGCCAGCAGTGCTGGAGTGATCACCGTTGACGACATCGCGCGACCGTCGCCCTACCTGACCGAGCACATCAGCCGGTTCGGCCTGTACGCCACCGCAGTGTTGCCTGCGCCCCGGCGACTTCGACCCCGATCCACCCCAGATCGGCTTCACCGCCCCGACCGAGGCTGCCTAGAAAGCCCTACGCAGAACGCAGGATCATCGCCCCCAAGCGATCACACATGGGCGTTGGGCGTCACTCTTCGCTCAACATCATTCTCATCGCCAACGCTGTTCCGGGGTTCCTCAACTCGATGCCGTGCCGCTGTTCGCACCTCGTGCGCCTCTCCTTCGAGAAGGCGTACGGATGGCCGCCCCGGCTGAGTGTGAGTGGCGCAGACCGTCCAGGACGAGGGTGATGACATCGTCGGCCTCGGCTCGCCAACCGGGGCGGTCATGGGCCGCGCCGATGCCGTGCAGCGCCATCATCACGGCACCGGCATCCACGTCGTCGCGAACGGTACCGTCCCGCACGGCGGCGGCCACCAGGTCGGTGACAGCTTGCTCCAGCGCCCGGCTGCCCTCGGTGAGGGCAGCCGAGCGGGCGGCCATGAGCGTGGACAGCGTCCGGGCCAGGCCCTCGTGGGCGTCTATGTGGTCGACCATGCCGCGCAGGAAGGTCGCCAAAGCCTCCGCCGCGGGCAGCGTGGCCTGTAGGTGGCGGGCGCGGTCGCACAGCGCGGCGACTTCCCCGTGGTAGACCGCCTCGGCCAGCGCCTCCCGGGTGGGGAAGTGGCGATACAGCGTGCCCGTGCCCACCCCGGCCAGACGGGCGAAGTCATCGAAGCGCAGGTCGAAGAAACCGCCGGCGTCGAAGACCTCCCGGGCGGTGGCGAGCAGGGCGTCGCGCTTGCGCTGGGCGTCGGCCCGCAGGGGCTTGTCGGCGGTCATGTGCTACCTCGCGTTGACAAATGGAGATGATCTCCATATTTTTTTGAAAGTGGAGATGACCTCCAAATCGATCGTACCCCACGAGGTGCAGTGTGAAGATCCTGATGTTCGGCCGAGGCGTGATCGCCACCATCTACGGCTGGGTTCTGCAACAGGCGGGACATGACGTCGAGTTCTACGTCCGGCCGGGCCGCGCGGCGACGTACGGGGACGCGGTGGACCTCGACCTGTTCGATATGCGGCGCCGGGTATGGGGGCAGCGCGTCGCCGAGGAGTGGCCGGTGCGCTACCGCGAGGCGCTGGAGCCGGACCACGACTTCGACCTGATCGTGCTCAGCGTGCCCCACCATCGCCTCGCGGGCGCGACGGCCTTCCTGGCCCCTCGTGTCGGCCAGGCCACGGTGCTCATCTTCGGCAATCTCTGGACCGAGCCGCTCGCCGCCATCGGCGCACTCCCCGCCGACCGGATCGCCTGGGGCTTTCCTCAGGCCGGTGGCGGTTTCGGCGCGGACGGCGTGCTCCACGGGGCACTGCTGCCGTCGGTCATCTTCGGCACACTCGGCCGGCCCCCGACCAACCGGGAACGGGCCGTGCGCCAGGCGTTTCGCGAGGCCGGGCTTCGGATCAAGGAGCGGCCTGACTTCCGCGGCTGGCTGTGGGTCCATTTCGCGGCGGATGCCGGCATGTTCGCGCAGGGCCTGCGGCTGGGATCCCTGTCCCAACTGGCCGGGGCGACGGGCGACCTACGCGAGGCGCTGCTGACCGGCCGCGAACTGCTGCCGCTCCTCCAGGCGCGCGGCCTCGACCTGCGACGTCACCGGGGCGGTCTGCTGCCGTTCCGGGCGCCCACCTGGCTGGCGGCACCCGTGCTCGCCTGGCTGACCGCTCATGTCGCGCCCGCGCGCGTGAGCCTCACGGCGCACTCCGACCCCGACGCCGAGGAGCCGCGTGAGGTCTGCCGGGACACCCTCGCCGAAGCACGACGGCTGGGCATCTCGGTACCACGACTGGAAGCGGCGGAACCGCACTTCGCCCGCGAGGGGACGGGTCGGGTCTGAATCCACCGATGCTGTCGTGCCGCGCCTTGGTCCGCCGCGTCCCAGAGCCAAACCCGGTCGCACCGGTCGACCAACTGCCGTTCACACACGGCTGTCCAGCCTCTATCGCCTGTCCGTGACGTCGTGGAAGGAAAATCATGACTACCGCCGAGAGGCACGAGTTCCCCATGGCCCGTACGTGCCCGTTCGCGCCGCCGCCGGCGTACGAAGAGATCCGCGAACAAGAGCCGGTCTCGCGGGTTCGTCTTGCCCACGGCGGGTGGGCCTGGGTGGTCAGCCGCCACGAAGACGTGCGAACCGTGTTGAACGACCGGAGGTGTGCAATTCGAGGATCCTCCGCCACGCGGCCCGCGTCGCTCGTTGAGATCCGTCCACGCGGGCAAGGCCAGAATCCTCTCAGTCTCGTCTCACAATCAATTCTCGAAATCTTTAGATTTCGAGACGGCGATAGACCGTGGCTCGGGAGACGCCGAAGTGGGCTGCTATCGCCTCGACGGCACGGCCTTCGGCGTACATGGAACGGGCTTGCGCCAGTTGCTCGGGGGTGAGCACGGCAGGGCGCCCGCCGTTCCGCCCTCGGGCGCGGCCTCGCGGACGGGGCGGGGCCGGTTCGCCGAGGAGCGCCCGCGCGCCGTCGAGGATGAGTTCCCGAAGCCGCTCCGCGGGTTCGTCACGGAAGAGCACCACGGGGTCGGCCAGTCCGGCGACTACCTGGGATGCGCGCACCCGCTGAGCCAGTCCGCCGCCAGGTCCGGTCACGAGCTCGTTGGCCAGGGCGATGGCGGCCCGGAAGCGCTCGGCCACCGGTGCCTGCACCAGCAGTGTCATGTCTTTGACCAGCATGGTGAGGGTGCCACGGTGCCGCAGGTGCACGTCGACGTAGCCCTCGATCGCCCGCCACCGCACCTCATCCGCGCCACCGCCCCCTGACTCGGCCTCGGTCAGCACCAGCTCCAGTTCGTCCAGCAGCGGCAGGGTGAGGCGGCGGAGAATCTCGTCCTTGGAGTCGAAGTGGTAGTAGAGGGCGGCCTTGGTGATGCCGACCCGGTCGGCGATGGCCTGCATGGAGGTGGCGCGGTAGCCGCGGGCCGCGAACAGGTCGCGAGCGGCGTCCAGGATCCGTTGAGATGTCATGGCGTTCACTTACCCTCGGTCAGTTTCTCCGCTATATTGCTAACCACTAGTCAGTCTATTGCTCTGGAGATGATCCGTATGCGGACCAAGGTGTCCTTTACCGCCGCCGGCGTGCGGTGTGCTGGCTACCTCTACCTGCCTTCCGGAACCGGCCGATCGGCGTGCGTGGTGCTCTGCCACGGCTTCAGCGGGACGATGGACCGGCTCTTCGACTATGCCGAGCGCTTCGCGGCCGCGGGCTTCGCGGCACTCGTGTTCGACTACCGGGGATTCGGCGAGAGCGACGGCAAGCCTCGCCAGTTTCCGGACGTCGCCGGTCAGATCATCGATATCCGTGCCGCGGTCGCCTTCGCGCGGGCGCACGAGCGGATCGATCCCAGCAGAGTACTTCTGTGGGGCAACTCGCTGGGGGGCGCGCACGCCATCACCGTGGCCGCCGCCGACCCCAGGATTCCCGCAGTCGTGGCGCAGATCCCGTTCAACGGTTTCCCGAAGAAGGTGCAGGGACGCTCCACCTGGAACACCATGCGGCTGCTGGGCGCGATCGCCTGGGACACGATCCGCGGCAAGCTGGGCCTCAGGCCGTACTACATCCCCATGGTTGGACGGCCCGGCGACCTCGCCGTGACCGCGACTCCGGAGGCCGACCAGCACATCCAGACTCTCACCGGCGGCGGGCAGACGCTGTGGCGAAACAGCATCGCGCCCAGAGGGCTGCTGCAGATGATGCGCTACCGGCCGGTGGAGGCCGCGGCGCGCTTGGCGTGCCCGCTGCTGGTCTGTGTCGCCGCAGAAGATCAGGAGACTCCGTTGGAGACCACGCGGGCGCTCGCCGACCGCGCACCCAAGGGCGAACTGCGCGCCTACCCGGGCACCCACTTCACCTTCTACACCGACCCGACGTTCCGAACACGTGTGGTCGCCGACCAGATCGATTTCTTCCACCGGTTCGCCACCGGCTGAAGAAAAAAAGGGAACACATGAGTGAGCAATCGGGTCCCACCCCACGCAGCCTGACCTCCAAGGAGTTGGAACAAATCCTGCGGGAGCAGCGGTTCGGCGTTCTCGCCACCGTCAAACGCAGCGGCCATCCTGCCATGTCGACCGTG
The DNA here is from genome assembly GCF_044456745.1 of Nonomuraea sp. NPDC050790. Classification (NCBI taxonomy): domain Bacteria; kingdom Bacillati; phylum Actinomycetota; class Actinomycetes; order Streptosporangiales; family Streptosporangiaceae; genus Nonomuraea; species Nonomuraea sp. NPDC050790. The sequence goes on from NZ_JBITGF010000001.1 coordinate 1,417,768, forward strand.
TCGTACCGATGGAGCGCCGCCGAACGGGTCATTCGGATCTCCACCACCGCCGACCGTCTCAAGGCCCGCCAGGTCCGCAACGACCCGCGCATCGCCCTGCACCTGCGCGGAGACGACGTGTGGTCGTTCGCCGTCGCGGAAGGCGAGGCCCAGGTGACCGACCAGCCGGAGGAGTTGCTGGCGTTCGCCGGCGAGGTGGACGACATACCGGCATTCCTGGAACAGCAGGCACGCGAGCTCCGTGTGATCATCAAAGTATCCGTGTCCCGCCTCTACGGCACCGCTCTGGACATCAACCCGGCACCGTGACGCGGCAGAGACTCTTCCTTCCCATCACCACGAGATCACCACGAAAGGACGTCGCGCGTGTTTCGCATGCCGTTGATCGCCTTGCTGGGGGCATGTTCTCTCGCTGTCCCCGGTTCGCCCACGGAGGGGCACAACTGGACAAGGGGGTGGGCGACCGCCGTACAGCGTCCCAGTCAGAGTGAGTGGATCTCCAACTGGGCCCACGCGGGCTTCAAGAACCACTCTGTGCGTCAGCTCGTCCGTGTCGGCGCGGGAGGATCGAGCGTGCGGCTGCGGCTGTCCAACGTGTACGGCACGGCCCCCCTCAGGCTGACCGGTGCGAGCATCGGCAGGTCGGCAGGCGGCGCGAAGGTGCGGCCGGAAACGATGCGGACGGTCCGCTTCAGCCGTTCCACGTCCGTGACCATCCCCGCGGGCGGGCACGCGACGGCCGACCCGGTCGGCCTGAGGGTAAGAGCCGGCGAGCACGTGACGGTGACCCTGTATCTCAAGGACCCCACCGGCCCGGCGACCAACCACAACCTCGCGATCGCCACTTCCTACCGGGCCACAGGCGACCACCTGCGCAATCCCGGTGCGGTCCCGTTCACCGAGCGGAGCACCTCCTGGTACTACGTCGCCGGACTGGACGTGTCCAGCCGCCGCCCGGCGAAGAGGGAGACCATCGTGGCCTTCGGGGATTCGATCACCGACGGACAGGCCGCGACCACGGATGCCGACCGCCGCTACCCGGACGTACTCGCCTACAGACTGAAGCGCGCAGGCCGTTCGGAGGTGGTGCTGAACAGCGGCATCGGGGGCAACCGGGTGCTCAACGACTCGGTGTGCCTTGGCGAGAGCTTCCTCAACCGGTTCCAGCGCGACGCTCTCGACCACCCCAGAGTACGAACGGTGATCACCATGGGCGGCATCAACGACATCATGCACGGCGACAGCACACCGTCGACCTGCACAACGCCGAACCCGAGGGCGACCAGCCAAGCCCTGATCAACGGCTACCGGCAGCTGATCCGCGCCGCCCGTGCCCAGGGTGTGAGAATCATCGGCGGGACCATCCCGCCCTTCAAGGACTCCCCCCTCCACACCGACCGTGGCGAGTCGGTACGCGACGCCGTCAACCAATGGATACGCGACGGCGGCGAGTTCGACGGCATCGTGGACTTCGACCGCGCACTGGCCGACCCGTCCGACCCCGACCGCCTCCGCGCCGCCTACGACAGCGGGGACCGTCTGCACCCGAACGACGCCGGCTACCGCGCCATGGCCGAGGCTGTCGACCTCGCTGCCCTCTGATCCAGCGGATACCGGTTCCACCACCTTAAAGCGCCCCTCGTCCACGACAGCCGGTTTCTCGGCGACCACCATCCGCTGAACCCGAATCACCCGCGAATTCCCGATCTCCTCCCCCGCCCCGGCCGCGAAGCCGCCGGCCTCGTGGCCGGGGCCATGCGGACCCCGGGCGCGAAGATCACACGGATGACCTGCCGGGCCGACAGGGCCGGACGGCGTACCCGGGCACGCATCCCGGCAGAAACGACACGCCGGAGCCCGGCCGGTCAAGCATCCGCTTGAGTCGTGCCCGGCGAGATGGCCTGCTCGATGCGAAAGGACAGCGCGATCCAGAACGGACCGGTGGATTCCACACGCCCCTTCGAGCGAATCGACGACGTCGGCCGCGTCAACGAACTGCTCTGGACCCTTTCCCGCGACGCACACGAGGTGCTGGCCGTCCATCCCGGACGGCGGAACGTACCGCGCGAGCGACTCCCCCACCTGCTCGACCGGCTGAGTACAGGGGTGAGCTGGCGAACCATCGTGCCGCGAAGAGTTCTCGATCATCCATTGACGGCGGACTACTGCCTGCGACTACATGAGGCCGGGGACCGGCACCGTGTGACCGACGAGACGGTCCAGCAGATGGTCATCCTGGATCGCTCGGTGGCATTCGTACCGTCGGTGCCGAACACCGACGGGGTCGGAGCACTCATCATCCGCCAGGCTGGGGTCGTGGCCACTCTGGTCGACCTCTTCGAGTGGGCCTGGGGGCAAGCCAGCGATCTCGACACAGCGGGGCCGCCGGTCCTGTCTCCGCAGCAGCGGCAGATCCTGGGCCTGATGACGACCATGATCAAGGACGAGGTCGCCGCTCGAAGACTGGGGATCAGCGTGCGTACCTACCGTAGGCATGTGGCGGCCTTGCTCACCAAGCTCCAAGCGCCCAACCGTGTGCAGGCCGCCGTGATCGCCAAACAGCACGGCTTGGTCTGACCCGTCACGCGGAGGTAGCCGCCCACGCGAGCAGGCTTCTTCCGCCCCGTCCGACGCGATCAGGGGCTCGCGATGATCCGGTGAGCGGCCTCCAACTGCCGCGATTTCACAGCCCTCAACGCCTGGAACTTCTTCGGGTGGGCGCGTATGGCGAGGTTCTGGATGCGGACTTCGGCCTCTGCCCAGACAGATACGAGACCGGTTCTCTCCTTGCACCGCACGTCTGCCTGAGCCGCCCGGATCTCCTGTGCGGAAGGGCTGGCCGTTGACCAGCGCTTGTCGGTGACCGCCTCGAGAGGGTCCGGATACTGGAAGCCCTCACCCGCCATGCACGTGCTCCAGGTCCGGAACACCTGGGCCACCTTCTCGTCACGCTGAGACGCGTCGAAGGCCGCGAATATGGCCTTGTTGAAAAAGGCGGCGTCGGCTTTGGGCGCGCCTGCGCTCATGCGGGTGCGTGCTTGGCCGAGGCATCGTTCCGCGTCCTCGCGCACGTTCAGGGGACTTTCCCTGATCCGTGCGAGGGCGGTTGTCTTGCGTGCCATCACGGCTGGCCGGTCGGGGGGCGGGTGGTAGCCGAAGACGTCGGCGATCCGTGGCTCAATGACACCGTAGCGGCGGCGGTGCGGTGGGGCGCTCTCGCTCTCGGCCGGTCCCGGCAGCGCCTGCCAGGACCGGCCGAGTGCGCGCATGCAGTCGCGAACGAGGAGATCCTCTGCCACGTCCAGAGTCATGACCTCGGCCGGGCTGAAGTTGTAGGCATCGAAGGGAAGCCTGAGCCGCTGCGCCAGCGCGCCGGCCTCGGGAACGACCATCTCCCGCGGATGTCCCCCCTGCGTGCTCGCCGGCGTCGACGAGCACGCGCAGGCCGCTCCGGCGGCGAGCGCCAGGGTCATGCTCCATCGCCGGACCGGTGCCTTCATCTCCTGCCTTCGCGTGTGTGACCGTGGTTCTCCGCGACCGAACCCAGGCTCAGCTGGCCAGCGAGGTCGCCTTGTTGTCGAAGCCGTTGTTGGTCAGGTCCTTGTCCTGGCTGTTGGCTCGTGCGGTGTAGCCGGGAGTTCCCGAGCAGTTCGCGCGGTCATAAAGCCACACGCTCCGGTCGTACTCGTTCTTCATGGAGCTCGCCCAGTTGTTGTAGGCGCTCGGGAGGTTCCCGGCGCATCTGCCGGGTGACGGCAGCGCAATCTTGATGTACGGGCTCCCGGTGAACTCGTCGTGCTCGAAAAGACAGAAACGGTCTGTGCACGCGGCTCGGTCAACCGCGGCGGACGTGCTGCCGACGACTTCGATGACGATTTCGCCGGCAGCTCGATCGGCGAAGCCGCTGGCCGCTTGAGCCGCAGAGCCGAAGCCCGCGAAGCCCATGACGCTGAGCGACAACGTACCAACGATGAAAGTGGTCTTTCTTTTCATGTCCACAGATTCCCTTCATTGCATGGACAGAATTGACGGGGTCCGCCGCTTTACGGGGTGAACTGTTCGAGATTCTCTGTGAATGGATCACATAAGGCGGCCGTATGTGCCCCAGGCCCACGGAGAGGCATTCACGAAGCTATATAGCGACTTCACTGCCAGTCAATGAATTGTTGCGAGCTGGCATGCGGATGTCGTATTGGACATCTCATTGAATCGCTCCCCGGTGATTGGACTCATCGAAAGCATCGGGGGCTGTCACCAAGTGACCGGCAGGGAGTGCACGCCGTACACCATGCTGAAGTGGCGGAAGTCGACCTCTTTGTCCGGATCGGCCAGGGCGAGGCCGGGAAAGCGATGGAGCAGGGCGGGCAAGGCGATGCGCATCTCCATACGCGCGAGCGGCGCCCCGAGGCAGTGGTGAACGCCGTGGCCGAAGGCGACGTGGCCGGCGACTCCCCTGGCCACGTCGAGGCTGTCGGGATCCTCGATGAGGGCGCTGTCGCGGTTGGCGGCGGGGAGCGAGCAGACTACCAACGAGCCTGCGGGGATGGTCTGTCCGGCGATCTCCACCTCGGTCGTGGTGGTGCGCGGAGGGAGCATCTGCACGACGGTCAGCCAGCGCAGAAGTTCCTCGATGGCGGGCTCGATGAGCGCGGGATCGTCGCGGACCGCGGCCAGTTGGTCCGGGTGCCGCAGCAGTGCCAGGGTGCCGAGAGCGAGCATGTTCGAGGTCGTCTCGTGCCCGGCCAGCAACAGCAGACCGGCGATGCCGATGAGCTCGTCCGTGGACAGGTCATCGCCGTGCTCGCGGACCAGCATGCCTAGCAGGTCATCACCGGGGTGCGTCTCGGCACGGGCCACCAGCTCGGCCATGTAGGCGCGATCCTCCTGCCGGGCGGCGAGCCGTTCGGGCATCGGCAGCGAGGTGTCCAGCAGGCGCGCGGAGCGGTCCTGGAACTCCGCGCGGTCTGCGTAGGGCACGCCGAGGAGCTCGCAGATCACCAGCGAGGGCACCGGCAGCGCGAAGTGTTCCACCAGGTCGGCTGGCCTGCCGGCGTTCTCCAGGTCTTGCAGCGAGGTCTGGACGATCTCGCGGGTGCGCGGCTCGAGCCTGCGCATCCTGCGCACGGTGAACTCGGGCGTGAGCATCCGGCGCAACCGTGTGTGCTCCGGAGGATCGAACCCGATCAACTGCCCGGCCCGCAGCCTGGCGGCCTCCTCCGCGCTCACCTCGCCCGTTCCGGGGAACGGCGAGAGGGCGCTGCTGAACGCCGCGGGGTCGGCCAGCACCCTTCTGACGTCCTCGTGCCGGCACACCAGGTACGCGGTCGGGCCGAAGGGCAGTCGCACCCGCACGACACCCTCACCGTCCCGCGCCCGGGCCAGGTCCTCGGCGGGATGGAACCCGTTCCGTCGCAACCGCAGCGGCGGGAACTCCGGAGCCTGCGTCATCGTCCGTCCATTTCCTTCCACGAGTGAAGCTTGTCGGGATTGCGTACCGCCCAGATGTGGCTGATCCGGTCACCTGCCACGTCGAAGGCCACGACCGCCACGATGGCGCCGTCCCGCCGCGCCACCAGTCCAGGCCTGCCGTTGACCGTGCGCTCCAGCACCACCATGTCGTGCACTTTGCCGGCGAGGTTGACCAGCGAGCGCACGATCTGCGCGGCGCCCTCGATCGGACGGAGCATGGCCCCGACCCGGCCACCGCCGTCCGCGACCACGGTGGCGTCAGGATCGAGGAGGGCGATGAGGGCATCGATGTCCTTGGCCTGCCATGCCTGCTTGAACTCCCTGACGATGCGCGCCTGCCGTACCGCCGGAGTCGCCTGGACCCGTGCCGCGTCGAGGCGACGGCGCGCCGAGAAGGCGAGCTGGCGGCAGGCCCCCGGGGTACGGCCGACGATCTCGGCCACCTCGGCGAAGGCGTAGCCGAACACGTCATGGAGAATGAGCGCGACGCGCTCCGCCGGCGTCATGGATTCGAGCACGACGAGGAAGGCCATGCTGACCGACTCGTCCAGCGTGACCCGATCGACCGGATCGGCGGTGATCCATTCGGTGGGGTCGGGCACCGGCTCCGGGATCCATTCGCCCACGTAGCTCTCGCGCCGGACACGTGCCGAGCTGAGCAGGTCGAGGCAGATGCGGGTGGCCACCTTCGTCAGCCATCCGGCGGGGGATCCGATGGCCTCCTGCTGCTCCGCGGACATCGCGTACCAGCGGGCGTAGGTCTCCTGGACGACGTCCTCGGCCTCGGCCACGGAGCCGAGCAGCCGGTAGGCGACATTGATCAGCAGAGGCCGATCGCTCATGATCGTCATTGTGTGCCTTTCTGGGTTCCGCCCTCACCCATTACGACGAGACGGCCGGGCGAAGTGTCAGGCGGAGTGCCGCCGCCTGACATCAGGCGCGGACGAGTCGTCGTAATGGTGAGACACCGAGAAGGGAATTCACCATGTCCATCAAGGCCATCGTCATCGGCGGCGGATACGCCGGCGCGCTCGCCGCGAACCACCTCCGGATGCGCACCGACGTCGACGTCACCCTGGTCAATCCTCGTTCGGAGTTCGTCGAACGGGTCCGGCTGCACCAGCTGACAGCCGGCACGGGCCAGGCCACGGTCGACTACGGCACGCTCCTGGGCGAGAGCGTACGCCTGGTCGTCGACAGCGCCGACGCGATCGACGCCGGCGCGCGCACCGTGTGCCTGACCTCGGGCGGGACTCTTGACTACGACTACCTCATCTACGCCGTCGGCAGCACCGCGACCATCCCGTCGTCGGTGCGCGGCGCATCCGAGTTCGCGTACGGCATCGCCGAACTCGAGCCCGCGTTGCGGCTGCGCGCCAGGCTGGAGGAACTGCCTGTGGATGCGCCGATCATCGTGGTCGGCGGCGGGCTGACCGGCATCGAGACGGCCGCGGAACTGGCTGAACAGGGACGCGTGGTCACGCTCGTGTGCGGCAGGACGCTGGCGCCGTCCTTCAGCAGGTGGGGCCGGCGGGCGGTGGCCAGGTGGTTGTCCAGGCACGGCGTCACGGTGGTCGAGGGCGCCATGGTGAGCGACGTGGGCCCGGACAAGGTCGTCCTGGCCGACGGTCTCGTGCACGCGAGTGCGTTGACCATCTGGACCGGCGGTTTCGGCGTGCCCGGGCTGGCGGCGGCGAGCGGGCTGCGGACCGACGAACTCGGCCGACTGATCACCGACGAGACGCTGACCAGTGTCGACGACGACCGCATCGTCGCTGCGGGCGACGCCGCCGCACCGTCAGGGCAGCCGCTGCGGATGAGCTGCTACGCTGCCGGGCCGCTGGGCGCGCAGGCCGCCGACACCGTCCTGAGCCGCATCGCCGGCACCGAACCGGCGCCGATCAATCTCGCCTTCTCGGGGGCGTGCGTCAGCCTCGGCCGTCGCACCGCCGTACGGCAGGTCGCGCGTAAGGACGACACGGCGGTGAACGCCTACATCGGCGGGCGGGCAGGCGCCGCGATCAAGGAGTTCACCTGCAGGTTCGCTGTGACCCGGATCCGCCGCGAGGCGACCAGACCGGGTTCGGCCATGTGGCTGAAGGGCGGCCCGCGTGCCGACCTGCCGGCGGCGCGCCAGGCCGCCTCGTCATGAGGATGCCGGGCGCCGCCGGCCGCCGCGGAAAGCGGGATGAACGTTCTGAGCGATCGACGACCTGACATCTCATGCGGTCATTTCGTCAGATCTCTGAGGAACCTTGAATTTTGGATGCCCTGGGAGGGCCGATGTTCGCCGTCTACGCCACGGTCACGATCTTCGCTGCGCTACTGTTCGGCAGCGCGTCCGTCGTCTACCTGATCGGCCACGAGTTTCCCAAGGCCCAGCAGGACATCAAGCGTCTGCCACGCTCCTGGGTCCCGGTGCTCGGCATGATGCTGGCGGCGGGATCCTTGGGGCTTCTGGGCGGCTTCGCCGTCCCTGTGCTTGGCCTGCTCGCGGCGTTCAGCCTCGTGCTGTACTTCCTCGGCGCGCTCCTCGCCCACCTGCGGGTGGGGTCACGCAAACTCGGGAACTGGGCGGGGTTCTTCGGCACGGCGGTAGCTGCGCTGGCCATGAACCTCGCCTACCACTGGACGTGATCGTGTCCCGCTCGGAACATGGGTTCGCTGAATGATCGGAGGCCGGCTCCCCAAGACCGTCTACGACGAGCCCCGCCCACACAGCGACCTGCATCATCACGCTGACCGGCGACAGCGCCGCCAATGACCGGCGAACGACAGGGCGCCGGACAGCGGCAACCCGCGCGACGTCCGGGTGGTTCAGGGGACGGCGAGCGTCACCGCGTAGAAGAGCCCGCCGCGGCTTCGAGCATGAGGAGGGATGACAAATGCGGTGTGGGGGCGGCCAGGATGGCCAGTACGCGGAACATCGGGAGCCTCGCGGGGCGGGCCTCGGTCAGTGGATCCAGCCGCCGGGTACCAGGAGTTCGAGCTGTTCGTGTAGGACATCGGCGCAGGATGCGGCTGCCGGTGCCTGTAGCGCTTCCACTCGTCCGTTGCGCAGGTCGTCCTCCAGGCGGGTCAGCAGTCCGGGGCGGGGAAGGAGTTCGTCGGGGTCGTCGGAGTAGTTCAGGTAGGCCCGTACCAGGTGGTTCAGTTCGGTTTTGAAGCGGTCTGTCTGGCCCAGGCGCAGGTGGCTGTCGATCGCGTACTGCCAGGCGACGAGATAGCGCCAGTCCTTGCCCTGCGTGGCGAAGAAGTCGCGGTCCAGGGCCTCGAAGTGTTCGGTCACCGCTTCGTGGGCGGCCTTCTCGTGGCAAAGGACGATGGCGTGGTAGCGGGCCCAGTGGTGTCCGGGCGCGAGCCGTACCGTGGTGATCATTTCGGACAGTGCCTCGCGCGAGACCGCGACCCCCTGCCTGGACAGCAGGAAGAGGGCGTAGCCGCGGACGTAGCGGGCGTCGGGGATCTCGGGGAGCCGGTCGGCCAGCGTCTGGGATGCCTCCAGCAGCCTGGTCAGGGCCGGGCCTGGTCCCGGGTCGCGCGGCTCCTCGTCCTCGGCGGCTTCCAGCAGGTCCAGGATCTGCTGGAAGCCGTCGGGCAGGTCGAGCATCTCTATCCCCCTCGGTGGCCGATTCCCCTGGCCTTCGCCAGCCACTGGGCGGCCGTCTTGAGCAATTCTTCCTTGATTTCGGGCAGCAGGTGGGGGTTGTCCTTCACGTACTGCTTCAGCGCCGCCGCCGACCGCTTGAATCCCTGGTCGTGCCGGCCGCTCTCCAGGCCGGTGTCGCCGCGGTACTTGGCCCGGATCTGCTGTTTCACCTCGTTGATGAACTTGCTGACCTCGACCCAGTTCCGGTCGTCCCTGACGACGCGGCAGGATCCGTCCGGGGCGATGGGGGTCTCATCGTTGTGGACGAGGACGTCCACCCCGCCGACTCGTGCGTGGTACGTGTGCACGTCCGCGACCGTGAGGTTGTGGACCCGCTGCCCGCCGGAGGTCCATCTGGCGACCGCGGTGACCCGCACCTGGGCGCCGGCGCTGGTACGGAGCCAGGCGCCGTTCGCGAGGCCGGTGGCGGGCACCCATTCGCGCAGGTCGGTGCGCCAGAAGGGGTGGCCGGCGGTGGCGATGATCACGCCGGACGCGTCGCCGCGGTCGCCGTCGGTGTCCACGGTGATCTGGACCAGGTTCTTGACGCCCTGTCCCGCGATCAGCGCGACGACGGGTCTCGCCACGGTCCTGCCGGTTTCCGGGTCGGTGGCCAGGACCTTGTCGCCTGGTTCGATCTGTTCGATGGGTTTGCTGGAGCCGTTCGCGAGGACGACCTTGGTGCCGGGGACGAGGCTGTTGCAGTCCTTGATCGCGGCCTGCAGCCGGTGCTGAGCGGCTTTGAGCTTGTCCTTGGCCGCCAGCCAGTTCTTGAAGGCGCCGATCGCGTCCCCGGCGTGCTTCCAGACGGCCTTGCCCAGCTCGTAGGCCTTCTTCCACTTCCACGGCACGGCGTACTTCACGGCCAGCTTGCCGGCCAGTCCCCCGGCGAGCGAGCCGAGGATGTTGAGGGCGGTCTCCCCGCAGGCGGCCAGGTTGCCGGTGGTGAAGCACTTGATGCCCGCGGTGATGCCGAGCTCGTCAGCGGCGATCTTCGCGATGGCCATGATCGCGTTGAGCAGGAGCTTGAGCTGACGGTCGACCTCGGCCTGCGCGGCCTTGGCGTCGGCCTCCGCCTGCTTCTTCCTGGCGATCTTGCAGGCTTGGCTCTTGGGCTTGTAGCAGGGGTTGATCGCGTCCTTCGACTCGTCGATGGGCCTCAGGCCGGTGGGGTCGGAGGCGCCGATGGGGTTGTTGCCCGCGTAGGAGTAGGGGTTGATCCACTGCGGTTTGGACACTTCGAGCAGCGGGTCGGTGGAGACGAACCTGCCGAGGGACGGGTCGTAGTAGCGGGCGGACAGGTAGTCGAGCCCGGTCGAGGCGTCCTCCGTCTTGCCGAGGAACCCGCGGTCGGTGAAGGGCAGGTCGTCCGCGCCGCGGCGCTGGCCGAAGGGCAGGTACCGTTCGCGTGCGACCTGGCCGGTGCCGGCGTCGACGGCCAGTTGGGTGGAGCCGTGCAGGCCGGAGGCCATCCACTTCAGGCTCGTCCCGGTACGCATGGCCACGACCGCGCCGTCGGGTCCGGTGTAGTAACGCGTGGCCTTCACCCCGGCGGCCGTGGTCTGGACCTCCATCGAGCCCAGGTAGAGGGTTGCGGTGCCGTCGGGGTCGTGGCGGATGAGCCGTTCGCCGTCGGCGTCGTAGATCATGGACGTTTCCTGGCCGTCGACGACGGCCTTGTCCATCTGGCCGAGGGCGTTCCAGGAGAAGGTGGCCTGCTTGTTGTCGACCGTACGGGCGACGAGCCGGCCCGCGTTGTCGTAGCCGTAGGTGTCCGTACGGCCGGGCCTGGTGACGGAGGTGACGGCGTTGGGGCGGGTGCCGCCCGGAGCCGGGTAGCCGTAGGTCGCCACGGCGCCGTTGTCGGTGACGCCGGTCAGATTGCCGACCGCGTCGTAGGTGAAGGACTGGCTGTAGGGATCGACGCCCTGCGCGTCGGGGCCCGCCGCGCACGAGGTTCCTGTCGTGGTGTACGCGGCGCTGAGCCGGGTCAGCCCGTCGTAGCTGTAACACTCCGACTGGCCGGGCGATGCGGCGGCGTCCAGGATCCGCGTGATGTTGCCGCTCGCGTTGTAGGTCATCCGGTCGTCCTGCGCCACCTGGCCGCCGGCGGTGGTCGTCAGCCTGTTCAGCCAGCCGGTGCCTTCGTCCCAGGTGAAGGTCCGTTTGACCTGCGCGTTCGCGCCGTAGGAGCGCTCGTTGAGCCGGGCGGTCGAGGAGTAGGTCGTGTTGTCGATGTACGTCGTGCCGCCGCCGTGGTTCGAGGTCAGCCGGTGAGCCAGCCCGAGCTCCGTGTAGGCGTACGTGAGCGTCTCCGCACCGAGATCACCCTTGGCGGGCAGGCCCTGCTCCACCATGTTGTCGGCGAAGTCGTACTTGGCGGTGAAGACGTAGTCTCCCGCGAGCCCGCCCTCGGACGAGGGGATGGACACCTTCGTGCCGGTGACCTGGTAGGAGTTGTCGTAGGCGGTGACCGCGTCCACGTAGGCGGCGGTCCCGATGTAGCGGGTCGAGGCGCTCAGGTAGCCCTTGGCGACACCGTCGTAGGTCCATTCCGCGAGCTTGGTGCCCGTCTGCGGCTCGCCCGACCACTGGCTGGTACGCCGCCCGAGGTCGTCGTACACCTCCGAGACCTTGCTCCCGTTGCCGTCGACGCTCCACACCGGCCTGCCCGCGGCGTCGTAACCGTGGGAGGAGTTGCCCGCGTCGGGGTCCGTCGAGGCGGTGCGCCGGCCCAGCCAGTCGTAGGTGTAGGTGCGCACGTTGCCGTTCGCGTCGGTGATCCTGGTGAGGTTGCCCGCCGTGTTGTAGGCGTAGACGGTGTCGTGGTGGGTGGTGGCGTCCTTCCACTCCTCCGTCTTGACCGTCCGGTCGAAGGCGTCGGAGAGAGTGACGGTCCTGCCGCCGACCGGCGGGGTGGTCTCGACGCGTTCCATCCCCGGGTAGGCGGTGCTCGTGCGCCGCAACTCCGTGCTCAGGTGGTGGTCGATGACCGCGGTCGGGCGCTCCATGCTGTCGTAGACCTTCTTGGTCCATGACGGCAGCGACGTCAGCGCCGGGTTGAGCAGGCCGCTGCCGGGCGCGTCGCCGTTGTGCGCGGGCTGGGAGGTCGCGGTGACCAGCCCCCGGGCGTCGTACGCGGTGACCGCGACGATCCGGCCGCCGGACGGGGAGGCCGTCTGCTCCTCGCGGGCACGGCCCAGGCCGTCCTCGTAGCTGTAGGTGGACAGATAGGTGGTGCCGCGTAACAGCCGGCGCATCGTGGTCCTGGCCGGCGCGGTCGGCTGGCCGAGGTTGCCGTCGAAGGGAATGTCGTAGGCGACGGTCGCGGACGGGGTGCCCGCGCCGCGCGGCTGATCGGGCTCCCACAGCCGGGTGGCCCGCCCGAGCGCGTCGTACTCGATCTCGGTGATCTTGCCGTTGGCGTCGACCAGCTTGGTGGGCAGGCCGTTGAGGTGGGAGGAGTCGGTGGTGACGATGTGCCCGCGCGGGTTGGTGACCTTCACTCCGGTGTACGGCCAGCCGACCGCAGGCGTGTAGGCGGTGGTGGTGATCTTGCCCATCGCGTCGGTGGCGCTCAGCGGCCTGCCGTACTCGTCGAAGGTGTTCTTCGTGACCGAGACGGCAGAGGCGGAGGCGTGGGACCGCGTCTCGGTGACGTTGCCGTCCGAGGGCGTGTTGGTGGCCGGGTCCGTACCGCCGTCGTACAGGGTGACGGTCCTGCCGATCGCCGTTCCCGAAGCGCAGTTGTCCCCGGCCCGTTTCTCCACCACGGAGGGCAGGGCGGTGATGCCGTTGGCGGGGTTGCGGGCGTAGGTGGTGCTGGTGCACGTGTTGTCCGCCGAGGTGGCGGTGTCGCCGTACTCGTTGACCGTGACCGGATGGCCGTCGGCGTTGTAGGCGGTGCGCTGGTCGGTCCAGCGCCAGCCGCCGCCGGTGATCTGCTCGCGGGAGCGTTCACGGATCCGGTGGACGAAGGCCGGGTCGAGGATGCCCGGCCCCGTTCCGGTGGCGGCCACCTGGTACTCGTACCTCGTCGACTCCGCCTCGCTGTAGGCACGCGGATCGGTGCTGGTCAGCCTCCAGGTCTGCTCCTGCAACAACTGGCCCTGCAGGGCGCGGACGTCGGTGACGGCGTTGCCCTCGAAGTCGGTGATCGTGCCGCCCGTGCCGCGGAAGAAGGTGTCGGAGGTGACGGTGTAGCCGTTCGGATCGGAGCCGGAGCCCCTGGTCGTGCGGACGGTCTGGTAGCCGCGCCAGTCGCTGCCCGACGGCGCCCAGTTCGGCTGGGCGTACTCGACCCGGTTCACCCAGAGCGGGCTGCCCACGTAGTCGTAGCTGGTGACCATGCTCGGCGAGCCCGCGACCAGGTCACGCTCGACCACCTTCATGGCCAGTTGCTTGTGGAAACGGCCCCAGCTCTCGAACCCGGTCTCGGGATTCTCGTCGTAGAGCACCCGGTAGCAGTCGCCGATCTGGTCGGTGAAGTAGTCGCTCCCGTCACGGCCCTTGGCGCCGCCGCACGGGTCGGCCTGGCCGTAGGTGACCTCGATCCTGCCGCCCATGCCGTTGCCGATGCCCGCGACCCTGGGCACCATCCGCCAGGACAGGAAGTCGGTCCAGTCCGACCAGTTGTCGTAGTCCATCCGGCCCGCCACCATCACGGCGTCGAAGGCCACCGGCGGCAGCTTCGCCGGGCCGCCACCGGCAAGGCCGGTCTGCTGGACGCTGTCGAGCCACAACACCGGGTCGTAGGCGGGACCGAAGTCGGTGCGCGTGTAGATCCACCGATAACGAAGGTCCAGCCGGGTGAGGGGGTCCCAGCGGCTGGTCGCCGGGTTGAACGACTCGGTCAGCACCGAGTCGAGCTTGCGGGTGGAGTAGAACGCGATGGCGTCGTTGGTGGCGCAGGCAGGCCCGCAGTTCAGGTCGGTCGGCACGTCCAGGCCGCCGCGGTCGGAGGTGGTGAACGTGGTGCGCGCGGTCGGCACGCTACCCGCGACCTGGGTGTTGTGCCCGTAGGAGATCTGCTTCAGGAAGCCGCCCCGGTCGTAGGGCAGCACCCTGTACGTCTCGTAGTCGCAGCCCGGCATGCAGAAGTAGTTGGTCTCCCGCTCATAGGTGTAGTCGACGACGTTCTCGTTCGCGTCGATCGACTGGTCCAGGTTCCAGCGCCATACTCCGGCGCAGGTCGGCGGGATCATGTCTTGGAAATAGCGGTCGGAGCAGGGCTCGCCGACCTGATTGCCGATGTACTGCAACTGCCACTGGGCGTCCCGGGTGTAGCCGAAGCGGTGCACCTGCCCGTCGGAGGAGGTGACCTTCCAGTACGCCTGCCCGTCCGCGCCACCGGTGACCTGCTCGATCTTCCACCCGAAGTCCGGGACGGTCTTCCACGCGCCCGACGTACGATCCTTGACGATCGAGGCGGATCTGCCCGCCAGGTTCAGCACCAGCTCCGACTGGGTGTAGTCCTTGGGGTTGACGTCCGTGGCCGCCTCGTCCGGAGACTCCCAGCACACCGCCCGGCCCCACTGGCCCGACTCGTCGGCGTACCAGATCAGGTCCGAGGTCTCCGGGTCGTACTCGTTCCAAGCCGTGCACCGCCGGTACTTACGCTCGATGAATCCGCTGGACAGGCTCCAGCCGACGCCCACCACTCCGGACTGGTTGTTGGTCCAGTGGCCCTCACCGTCCACCGACGAGGCGTCGTACTGCAGGGAGAGGTTCGGGCCGTTGCCGACCGTCGAGGGCGCCTCAGGCAGCGGGTAGTCGTAGCTGAATCCGCCGCCGGACGTGCCCGCCTGCCAGGTGCCCGACGGCTTCAGGTCGGTGGCGCCGAAGTTGCCGTCGGGACCTGTCATGCCGGAGGCCAGCACGTACACCGAACCCGAGGTGAAGGCCTGCGCCGCGCGCGCGTCCGACTTCGCCCCCTTGCCGTCCGCGCTCTTCGGCACCGGTACGGCTGCCGCCTCGCCGGCGGCTGGGTCGGTGTCGAGGTCGGCCGTCAGCATGCCGTTCTTGCGATCGTTGTGGGCCCGCACCGGCTGCGGCCGCACCACGCACGCCCGGGGTCTGGGTGTGGCCAGCGCGCACGCGGGCAGGCGGAGCAACCGCAGCCTGGTGGCGAAGTTGCCGCCATGGGCGTCGCGGAAGGCCGCGTAGGAGAACTGCGCCCGCACCTTTCCGGGTCCCGCTTCGACCTGGGTCAGGCGGGCGGCGATGCCGACCCCGCCCAGCCTGCTCACGGCGGCCGGAGCCAGCGTCTCGACCCTGACCGCGCCCGGATCCCCGGCGCCCTTCACCGCCCCCACGCGCACCGGCAGGTCTCCGGCGGCGATGGGCTTGCCTCCCGGCGGCGGATCGACCACCGCGCTCCCGGGCTTCGGCCATACCGGATTCTGCCGCCTGACCTGGGGGGAGGCTTCCTCCTCCCCCTTGGCCACCTTCTCCTTCGCGACCACGCGGCCGTCCACGGAACGTTCGGGCTCCGGCGCCGGCACCGACGCGGCCGCGCGGCCGACCAGGGTGTCAGGCACTCCCAGGCCGGACAGGAGCACGGCCATCGCCACGCCCGCCGCCGGCGCCGTCAGTCGTATCCGCCGTCGTAGGTTCCGCATGTCGCCACCTCTTCCGGGCACGCTGCCGCAGACCCCGCGAACGGGGCCGCATTGCGCAATAAAGTCGAAATAAGGAGGAGCACCCGGATCGTGATCGACGACTACGGCAGGGTCAACACCCGGGAAATGTCACGGTAGGTCGCCTACCAAATCGACTGAGAGTGGAAATGCATGTCAGGCCGGACATCCGGCAACCGCTTTCCCGACATTTCCGCATTTTGTGATTTGCGTCACACATAGCCTGGGCGAAATCTTCCTGATTTCCGGAGTTACGAACACCGCCCTGGTGAGCGGGCATGAGCGATCCGCCGACACCTGTGGTGCCAGGCCAAAGTTCGCGCGGCATCCGTTGTCGCGTGGGCCAAAGGGTGGGCACGGCCGCATGGCGATACTGGCGGCATGGATCTCGAGAACATCAGGCGCGAGGTGTCCGCGCTGGTCAGTCCCCATTCCCCCGGAGTGGCCGTCGGAGTCTACGCCGACGGGGCCGCGGTGCTCACGGCCGCGGCGGGGGCGGCGTGCGTGGAGTTCGGGGTGCCGGTCGACGAGCGCACGCGCTTCGACATCGCCAGCGCCAGCAAGCAGTTCACGGCGGCGTGCGTGCTGCTCCTGGAACGTGACGGCAAGCTCCGGCTCGATGACGACGTACGCACGCACGTGCCGGAGCTGAACCTGGAAGAGCCGGTGACCCTGCGGCAGTGCCTTCAGCACACCGGCGGGCTGCCGGAGTGGTACGGGCTGCAGTCGCTGACCGGCGTCCCGCTCGCCGAGATGACCGAGCAGCGACTGCTGGAGATGCTCGCCGGCCTGCGGCGCACCTCCTTCGAGCCGGGGACGGCCTTCTCCTACTCCAACACGGGCTACGTGCTCGCCGCGGTCGTCGTGGGCCGCACGGCCGGGTCGTCGCTGGCCGACTTCGCCCGCGAGCGCCTCTTCGAGCCGCTGGGCATGATCGACTCGGTGTTCCGCGACGACGCGTCGGTGCCGCTGCCCAGGCTGGCGTACGGCTATGCCAACGCGGACGGCGAGCCGCGCCGGGCCGACACCGAGGAGAGCGCGGTCGGCGACGGCGGGCTCGTGACCAGCGTGGCGGACCTGGCCCCCTGGTTCGGCTTCCTCGCCGACGGCCGGGTGCTCGGCGCCGACCTGCGTGACCGGCTGCTGGAGCGCGGGGTGCTGGCCGACGGGACGGTCCAGCCGTACGCGATGGGGATCTATCACGGCGACGGGTGGATCGCGCACGCGGGCGGCATGCACGGCTACCGCTCGAACCTGCTGTACCTGACCGAGGCGAACGTCGGCGTGGCCGTGCTGGCCAACCAGATCGCGCTCGACCCGGTCGCGCTGTCGCACCGGATCGCCCGGATGCTGCGGGGCAGGGCGGAGCCTCCGGCGCCCGAGCCGGGGAGGCTGGCGCCGCCGCGGCGACTGCACTGGTACGAGCCGACAGCCGACGGAACGCTGACGCTGCGTGTCGAGGACGGGAACGTCGTGGTCCCGGAGATGGGGACGTTCGCCGCGGGCGCGGACGGACGCTGGCACGGGACCGGCGCGCTCGCGGGCGCCTGGCTGGAGATCGACGGTGACCGCCTGTACCTGCGCGTGGGCCCGCCCTCACGCCCCCCGGTGATCTTCCACGCCACCACGCCGCCCGCGGGCCACCCCCTGCCCGACGGCGTCTTCCACAGCGCCGAGCTCGACGTCACCGCCACCGTGCGCGACGGCGAGATCCGCATCGGCCGGACGCTGAAGGCACCGGTGGCCCCCGCTCCGGGCGGCGCGTGGGAGGCCGGGCCGTTCACGCTCCGCATCGAGACGGGCGATCTGCTGGTGAGCGGCGGCGGCCTGCGGCGGATGCGCTTCGCGGGCTGATTGTCCGGAAGGACGAGAAGGGCGCCGCCGGTTTTGGCTGCGGCGTCAGTGAACGGCGGCTGCCCTGCTCCTAGCGTCCGACTATCCCAGCCCGAACCAGTTCCGAGGTGGTCCCATGACATCCGCGAAGGCCGCGACCGCCGCCGCCGTGCTCGCGCTCGCCACCGCCTGCACGTCCGCCGCGGCACCCGCGCCGGCCCGCGACTCCCTGGTCTGGGCCGGCGTCAGCCCGCCCAACAGCCTGGACATCGCCCACGGCTTCAACACCGCCTCGACCCTCATCCAGGGCGCCGTCCTCGACACGATGCTCGCCCTCGACCGCCGGGGCGCGCCCGCGCCCCGGCTGGCCACGGCGTGGACGCAGCCTGACCCGGCCAGCTACCTGTTCACCCTGCGCAAGGAGGTGCGTTTCTCCGACGGCGCCCCGGTGACGGCCGAGGACGCGGCGTACTCGCTGCGCCGTCACCTGGACCCGAAGGTCGCCTCGCAGGCGGCCAGCTACTTCACGACGGTCAAGAAGGTCGAGGCGGTGGGCGACGACCAGGTCAAGGTCACGCTGAAGCGGCCGAACCCGGCCTTCCTCGCCATGGCCGCCATCGCCTGGCAGGTCACGCCGCGCGCACTTGCGGAGAAGCATCCCCAGGACCTGGGCAGCCCCGAGGTCGGCACCGTGGGCACCGGCCCGTTCAAGGTGGTGAGGTTCTCCCTCACCTCGGGCGTGGTCCTGGAACGCAATCCGGCGTACTGGGGCGAGAAGCCCGCACTGCGATCGGTCGAGTTCAAGACCATCTCCGACCCGGAGACGCTGCGGCTGGCGGTCAAGTCCGGCGAGGTGGACGCCACCGGCGACCTCACCGCCCGCGACGCGCGCAAGTGGACCGGCCTGCCCGGCGTCAAGACGATCTTCTACCCGGGCAACAACATCGCCTACCTCTCCCTGGCGGTCAAGTCCGGCCCGCTGGCCGACCTCCACGTACGGCGGGCCATCGCCCACGCCGTCAACCGCAAGGCGGTCGCCGACCTGATGACCTCCGGCCACGGCGCGCCGGCGGCGGCCATGCTGCCCAGCCCCCAGCTCACGGCGTTGTACGGCGACAACCTCCCGGCCCTGCCGGACCACCCGTACGACGTGACGGCGGCCAAGGCCGAGCTGGCCAAGTCCGCCTACCCGAACGGCTTCGAGCTGACGGCCAGATATGCCAGCTCGGGCGACACCGGCACGGTCATGCAGACCGTCGCGGCCGACCTGGCCAAGATCGGGATCAGGCTCGCCCTGGAGCCGAACCCGGCCGACCAGTACCGGGCACGGCTGATGGAGCACGAGGACCTGACGATCCACTTCGTCAACCTGTCCTACGGCACGCCCGATCCCCTTGAGGTCCTGCCGGACATGGTCAGCCGCGGCGCGGCCGAGCCGCAGGGCTTCAACTTCGCCGGCTACGGCACCGCCGCCACCGACCGGCGGCTGGACACGCTGGCCTCGGCCACCGGCAAGGCCAGGACCGCCGAGGTCACCGCACTGCTGACGGAGATCGGCGAGCAGGTGCCCTACATCCCGCTCTTCCACACCGACAACGCCATCGCGCTGAGCGAGAAGTTCACCGGCACGTTCGGCACGTGGTCCGAGAACTACTTCACCGACATCCGCCCGGCGGGCCGCTGACATGGCCGTCGTCAAACGGCTGTGCGCCGCCGTACTCCTGCTCGGGGCGCTGTCCGTGCTCACCTTCGGACTGCTGGCGGCGGCGCCGGGCGGCCCGGAGCAGGTGCTGCTCGGCGGCCGGCCGTCCACGCCGGAGACCAGGGCGGCGATCCGCGAGCAGTACCACCTGGACGATCCCTTCCCCGTCCGCTACGCCCGCTGGCTGGGCGACGCGCTCCACGGCGACTTCGGCACCTCGATCGCCTCCCGCGAGCCGGTGACCACGGTGATCGCCGAGCGCCTGCCGGTCACCGCCGGGCTGGCCGGCTACGCGCTGGTCCTGACGGTGGCGGCCGGCGTGCCCGCCGGGCTGGCCGCGGCGATGCGCCGCGGCGGCAGACTGGACCAGGGCGTCACGCTGACCTCGCTGATCGCCTTCTCCATCCCGCCGTTCGCGCTGAGCATCCTGCTGCTGTACGGCTTCGCCGTGGCGCTGGGCTGGTTCCCGGTCTTCGGCGCCGGCGACACCCCGATGGAGCGCATCCTGCACCTGACGCTGCCCGCGATCGCGCTGGCCACCGCGCAGGCGGCGATCGTCGTCAGGCAGATGCGCGCCGCCGCACTCGACCTGGCCGCCCAGGACTTCCTCACCTTCGCCCGTGCCCGCGGCCTGCCCAGGCGGCGGATATGGATCAGCTACGCCCTGCGCAACGCGGCGCTGCCGGTGCTCACCGTGGGCGGCCTGCTGCTGGCGGCCAACCTGACCGGCTCGGTCTTCGTCGAGCAGGCGTTCGGCCTGCACGGCCTGGGCGCGCTGCTGGTCGGCGCGGTCGGCCAGAAGGACATCCCGGTCGTGCAGGCGCTGGTGCTGCTCGGCGGCGCGATCGTGATCGTGGTCAACCTGCTCATCGACCTGGCGTACGTGGCGGTCGATCCCCGGGTCCGGCGCAAGGGGGCCGCGGCATGAGGCTGATCCTGGTGGCCATCCTGGGCCTGGCTGCGGTGGCCGCGCTGGCCGGGTCGTGGCTGGCGCCGTACGACCCGGGCGCGCAGGACCTGGCGCTCGGCGCGGCGGGACCGAGCGTGGCGCACTGGCTCGGCACCGATGACCTGGGCCGCGACGTGCTGTCGCGGGTGCTGGCCGGCGCGGGGTCCGCGCTGACCTGGCCGGTGCTCGTCACCGCCTGCACGACCGTGCTCAGCACCACGCTCGGCCTGCTGGCGGGCTACCGCCGCGGCTGGGTGGACGCGGTCATGATGCGCACGGTCGACCTGGCCATCGCGCTGCCCGGCCTGCTCGTGCTGATCGTGGTCGTCGGCGTGATCGGCGCCGGGTACGGCTGGGCGGTGCTGGTCATGGCCGTGTTGTTCACACCGGGCGACGTACGGGTGATCCGCAGCCTCACCCTCGCCCAGCGCGAGACGGCCTACACCGAGGCGGCGCGCACGCTGGGGCTGCGCCCGTCGCGGATCATGTTCCGGCACCTGCTGCCGAATCTGGCGCCCACGGTCGTGGCCAACGCGCTGCTGAGCTTCGTGGCGGCGCTGGTGGCGCTGGCCGGCCTGTCGTTCCTGGGCATCGGCCTGCCCGCGGGCACTCCTGACTGGGGTCTGATGATCGAGGAGAACCGCGGGCTGCTGGACCTCAACCCGTGGGCCTCGATCGCGCCCGCGGCCCTGATCACCCTGGTCGCCTGCGCCGCCACGCTGCTGGGTGACCAGGCGTTCGAGTCGATGTCGAAGGGAGGCCGACGGTGAAGATCGCCCGACTGCGCATCTCCGGGCCCGGGCTCATCGTGGACGGTCTCGACCTGGAGGTCTCCGGCGGCCAGACCGTGGGACTGGTCGGCGAGTCCGGCAGCGGCAAGTCCCTCGCCGCGCGCGCCGCCGCCGGTCTGCTGCCCAAGGGGCTGCACGCCACCGGCTCGGTCACCTTCGACGGCCGGGAACTGCTCGGCGCCCGCGAGCGGGCCTGGCGCTCGGTGCGCGGCACCCGGGTGAGCCTGCTCATGCAGGACCCGTTCGCCATGCTCAACCCGCTTCGTACGGCCGGCGCCCACGTGGCAGAGTCGCTGCGCGGCCGCCGGGACCGGAGGGAGGTGCTGCGCCGCCTGGCCGAGGTCGGGATCGACGATCCCGGTGTGGCCGAGCGGCACCCGTTCCAGCTCTCCGGCGGCATGCGCCAGCGCGTGGCCCTGGCCGCCGCGCTCGCCGCCGACCCCGAGCTGCTGATCGCCGACGAACCCACCACCGCCCTGGACGCCGCCACCCAGCACGACATCCTCATGCTGATCAAGGACATCCAGCGGGCGCGTGGCATGGGTGTGCTGCTCATCACCCATGATCTGCGGGTGGCCTTCGAACTGTGCGACCGGGTGGCGGTCATGTACGCCGGGCGCATCGTCGAGCAGGGGCCGCCCGCCGAGATGGGCAAGATGCCGGCCCACCCGTACACCGCGGGGCTCCTGGCCGCGGTGCCGACCGTCGAGCGACGGCTGACGCGGCTGATCGGCATCAGGGGCAACGTGCCCGCGGCGGCGGACGTGACCGCCTCGTGCGCCTTCGCCGCCCGCTGCGACCAGGCCGGGCCCGAGTGCGGCGTGGCTCGGCCGCCGCTGCGCGAGCTGCGGCCCGACCGGCTCACGGCGTGCCTGCACGAGGTGCGCCCCCGGATCCGCACCGAGGAGGAAGCGCCCGCGCCGCGGCGCATCGCCGCCGAGGCGGTGCTGCGCGTGACGGGCCTCGGCAAGAGGTACGGCACGCACGTCGCGCTGAGCGACGTCTCGTTGCGCGTCTACCGTGGCGAGAACCTCGGCGTCGTCGGCGGTTCCGGCTCGGGCAAGACCACGCTGGCCCGCAGCATCCTGGGCCTGGTCCGTCCCGACGCGGGCACCATCGAGCTGGCCGACCCTGCCCGCCCCCGGCACCACCTGGTCCAGTGCGTCTTCCAGGACCCGACGACCTCGCTCAACCCGGCGCTGACCGTCGGCGCCACGCTGGCGGAGGCGGCGGCACAGGGCCCGGCCGAAGGCCGGCTGACGGTGACCGAGCTGCTGGAGCTGGTCGGCCTGCCCCCGGCGTACGCGCGCAAGAAGCCGGTCGGGCTGTCCGGCGGCGAGCGCCAGCGGGTGGCCATCGCCCGCGCCCTGTCCGTACGGCCGGCGCTGCTGATCTGCGACGAGCCGGTGGCCTCGCTGGACGTCTCGGTGCAGGCGCACGTCCTGGAGTTGCTGCGGGAGGTCGGCACGAGCATGCTGTTCATCACCCACGACCTGGCGGTGGTGCGGCAGATGGCCGACCGGCTGGTGGTGCTCTCCCGTGGCCGGATCGTGGAGAGCGGCGAGACGGCCCAGGTGCTCGACACGCCGGAACACGACTACACCCGCGGGCTTTTGGCCTCCGTGCCCAGCACCCTCTGAAAGTTTCATCGATCCTCACATAGCACCCGCGAAGGCGGGCAAGGGAGCCTTGCACCATGCACGACCTGCTGCTTCGTTCCGGGACCGTCCACGACGGGCTCGGCGGACCGCCCCGGCTCGCCGACGTCGCGATCGCCGATCGCCGCGTGGCAGCGGTCGGGCGTGACCTGGGGCCGGCCCGGCGGGTGGTCGACGTTTCCGGCCTGATCGTCGCCCCCGGGTTCGTCGATCCGCACAGTCACTCCGACACCGTGCCGTTCCTGGAGGAGCCGCAGCCCTTCAAGCTCCTGCAAGGGGTGACCACCGAGATCGTGGGCAACTGCGGGTTCTCGTGCGGGCCGGCCGTACCGGAGACCAGGACCTTCCTGCCCGAGGAGCTGTCGGGGGCGGCCTTCGCCACGCTGGGCGACTACCTCGACGCGGCCGAGGCGGCAGGACCGAGCAACAACCTGGCCGTGCTGGTCGGGCACAACACGTTGCGCGTGGCCGTGGCCGGGATGCGGGCCGAGATGACGCCCGGCGAGCTGGCGCGCATGTGCGAGCTGGCCGCGGGGTCGTTCGAGGCGGGCGCGGTCGGGTGGTCCAGCGGGCTGGAGTACGTGCCGGGCGCCTACGCGGACCTGGACGAACTGCTCGCCCTCGCGCTGGTGGCCAAGCGCTGGGACCTGCCGTACGCCACCCACATGCGCAGTGAGAGCGAGGGCCTGGCCGACGCTCTCGACGAGGCGATCGCGGTGGCCACGCGGGCCGGGATCCGGCTGCAGGTCTCGCACTGCAAGGCGTCGGGGCGGGCGGTGCACGGATCCTCGGCGATGGTGCTGGACAAGCTGGCCCGCGCCCGCCGGGCGGGCGTGGACGTGCGCGGGGACGTCTATCCGTACCTGGCCTTCGGCACGATGCTCGTCGCGGTGCTGCCGCCGATCGCGTGCGAGGGCGGCGAGCAGGCGCTGCTCGCGCGGCTGGCCGACCCGGCCGAGCGCGCCGCGCTGCGCGCGCTGGCGGAGAGCCCGGACACGGGCACCGGGGTCGGCTTCTGGCGCGAGCTGACCCCCGAGGACGTGCAGATCCTCACCCACAGCGATCCGGGCATCCAGGGCAGGCGGCTGGCCGACCTCGGCGGCGACCCGTGGGAGGCGCTGTGCGAGCTTCTCCGGCTGGACCCGCAGGCCTCGGGTGTCTTCCACACCATGCACGAGGCGGATCTGTCGGCTTTCCTGGCCGATCCGCTCATCTCCGTCGGCTCCGACAACGGCCCTCCGGTGGGTCCGAGCCATCCGCGTACGTTCGGCACCTTCCCCACCTACCTCGGCACGTACGTGAAGAAGGAGGAGATGCCGGAGGCGATCCGCAAGGTCAGCTCGGCGGTCGCCGCCCAGTTCGGCCTGACCGGACGCGGCTGGCTGGGCCCCGGCGCCGTCGCCGACATCTGCGTCTTCGACCCCGCCACCATCGGCCATCCCGGCACGTATGAGCAGCCCGACCTGCGGCCGACCGGTGTGGAGCACGTCTTCCTGGCCGGTCACCAGGTGGTCGCCGACGGCGAGTTCACCGGCGGCAGACACGGCCGCATGCTCCGACGGGACGCGCGATGACGGCGCGGGGCCGGATCACGCTCGGCGTGCTGATCGACAGTCTCGGCGCCGACGTGGTCCGTCCGCTGGCGCTGCCACACGGCCGGACGCCGCTGGTGGGCTCCCCTGTCATCTACGACCCGGAGGAGCCGCAGGCCGGGCTCGACGGCGCCGTCCTGCTGGTCACCGGCCGCCCGTCGGCCGAGATCCTGGCCCGCGCGGGCGAGAGCGCGGTGGCGGTCGTCGTGGTCAAGCCGGGCACCTGCGACGAGCAGGCCCTGGCCGCCGCGGCCAAGGCGGCGGGCACCGCGCTGCTGGCCGCGCCGCCCGACCTGTCCTGGGGCCAGCTCTACACGCTCGTCGACGCCCTGCTGGCGATCGTCGCCCCGGCCGAGGACCCAGGGGCCGGGCGGGCGGCCGACCTGTTCGCGCTGGCCAACGAGGTCGCCGTCCGGGTGGGTGGCGCGGTGGCGATCGAGGACCTGGCGATGCGCGTCCTGGCCTACTCCACCGTCGAGGGCCAGGCCATCGACGAACTGCGCAGGCAGGGCATTCTTGGCCGCAGGGTGCCCGCGCACCCGACCCACCCGGAGGAGTACGCGGCGGTGCTGCGCGCCGACGGGGTGGTCTGGAGCTACGAGCCACGTGAATTCCTTCCCCGACTGGCCATCGCGGTCCGCGCGCACGGTGAGGCCCTCGGCACGATCTGGGCCGTCGAGGCCGACGAACCGCTGGCAGCCGACGCCGCGCGGGTGCTGGAGGAGGCGGCCGCCGCCGCGGCGCCGCATCTGGCCCGCATCAACCTGGCCGCCGACGCCGCCCGGCGCCGCCGGGACGAGTGCCTGGGCTGGCTGCTGCACGGCGTCGGCGCCGTGGACGAGCTGGCCACCTCCTTCGGCCTGCTCCCCCGCGAGCCGGTGACCGTCGTGACCCTGGGCCCCTACGCCGGCGTGGCCGACGCCTTCGCCGCCGGCCACGTCGCGGACCTGCTGCGCACCGCGTACACGGCCTACCGGATCAGGGCGGCGACCGGCGTGGTCAACGGTCGCCCCTACGCGATCGTGGCGGCCGAGGCGACCGCGCCCGTGCTGCGCAGGATCACCCTGGACGTGCTGTCCCAGGTGAATGAGCGGCTGGGCGGCTCCTGGCGGGCCGGGATCGGCCGCACCACCGCCTCGGTGGCCGCCGCGCCCGCCGCCGCCCGCCAGGCGGAGGAGGCGCTGCGCGCGGTCTGCGGGTTGTTCAGCCACGAGCCGGTCGGCGCGCACGAGGAGCTGTCGGCCGCGTTGTTCCTGATGGACGTGGAGGGCGCGCTGCGCGCCAAGCCCTCCCTGTCCGGCGAGCCGCTCGCGCTGGTCACCGCGCACGACGCCAGGCACGGCACCCACTACGTGCGCAGCCTGAGCGTCTGGATCGGCGCTCACTACGACGTGCCCCGCGCGGCGGAGCTGATGTCGCTGCACCCCAACACGCTGCGCTACCGCCTGCGCCGGATCGGGGAGCTGATCGCCCTGGACGACCCCGACACCCGGATGGTGCTCGCCCTTCAGCTGCGGCTGAACGGCGCCACAAAGCCGGGCGGGTGAAGTTGGGCGTGGACGCCAACGCCCCGGGACGAGGTGGCCGCGATGCTGTGGACCATGGCCGAACACCTCACCATCCGTTCCATCCACGGCACCGCGGCCCTGGAACGTGCCGACCGGCTGCTGCGCGAGGTCTGGAGGACCAGCCGCGGTGAAGACCCGCCGATCCCCCTCGACCTGATGTGCGCGTTCGCCCACACCGGCGGCTACGTGGGCGGCGCCTTCCTCGACGACGAGCTCGTCGGAGCCGCCGCGGGGTTCCTGGCGGCCGGCCGTACTCTGCACTCGCACGTGGCGGGCGTCAGCGCCCTCGCGCGCGGGCGCGGCGTGGGACGGGCGCTCAAAGATCACCAGCGGGCATGGGCCGCCGAACGCGGGCTCGACGCGGTGTCCTGGACGTTCGACCCGCTCGTCCGGCGCAACGCCTACTTCAACCTGAGCCGGCTCGGCGCCCGGGTCGGCGCCTACCTGCCCGACTTCTACGGCCCGATGAGCGACGGCATCAACGACGGCGGGCCTTCCGACCGGCTGTTCGTCACCTGGCCCACGCAGGAGTCCCCCGCGCCCGCGCCGGTCTCCGGTGACGAGGGGATCGACGTGGTGACCGGGACCGGCGTCGTGTGCGCGGCGCGGAACGCGCCGCTGCTGCGGTGCGCGACCCCTCCCGACGTCGAGTCGCTGCGCGCGGCGGACCCCCGCGCCGCACGGCGTTGGCGGGAGGCGCTGGCCGAAGGGCTCGGGGGCGCGCTCGAACGGGGATACCGGGTCACCGGCTTCACCCGCTCCGGCTGGTACCTGCTCGCCCGTGGAGGTGCCGCGTGAAGCTCGACGCCGTCGAACTGCGTGCGGTCGCGCTGCCGCTGGTCAGCCCGTTCCGCACCTCTCTGGGCACCCAGAGCGTGCGCACGGCGCTGGTGGTGCGGGTGCTGAGCGACGAGGGCGAGGGCTGGGGCGAGTGCGTGGCCGAGGACGAGCCGGCCTACAGCCCCGAGTACCTGGCCGGGGCGACCGACGTGATCAAGCGGTTCATGATTCCGGCACTGGCCGGGATCGACCTGGACCCGGCGGCGGTCGGCCCTACGCTGCGCCACCTGCGCGGGCACCCGATGGCCAAGGCCGCCGTGGAGATGGCGGTACTGGACTGCTGGTTGCGGGCCCGCCGTACCAGCCTGGCCGCCCACCTGGGCGGAGTACGGCGGCGCGTGCGCGTGGGCGTCTCCGTGGGCATCGCCGAGAGCGTCGATGCCCTCCTGGCCACGGTCGACCGGCACCTGAGCGCGGGCTACGCCAGGATCAAGCTGAAGATCGAGCCCGGCTGGGACCTCGAACCGGTCCGTGCGGTGCGCGAGACGTTCGGCGCCGATGTGATGCTCACGGTGGACGCCAACACCGCCTACGAGCTCGCCGACCTGCGCCACCTGGCGCGGCTCGACGCCTTCGGACTGGCGCTGCTCGAACAGCCCTTCGCCCCCGACGACCTGCACGCCCACGCCACGCTCGCGGCCCGCATGGACACGCCCATCTGCCTGGACGAGAGCATCACCAGCGCCCGCGACGCGGCCGAGGCCATCAGGCGGGGCGCGTGCTCGATCGTCAACGTCAAGCCCGGCCGGGTGGGCGGCTACCTTGAGGCCCGCCGCATCCACGACGTGGCCCAGGCCAACGGGGTGCCGGTCTGGTGTGGCGGCATGCTGGAGACCGGCCTCGGCCGGGCCGCCAACCTCGCGCTGGCCAGCCTGCCCGGCTTCACGCTGCCCGGCGACATCTCCGCCACCGAGCGGTACTACCGCCGCGACATCACCCGCGCGTTCGTGCTCGACGGCGGCGAGATGGAGGTCCCGGACACGCCCGGCCTCGGCGTGCTGCCCGAGCCCACGGACCTGGAGGCGGCCACCACGACGGTGTCCCGGCTGACGGTCTAGCCGGTTCGGCTGGTCACGTGATGTCGGCGACCTCCGCCACTCCCGGCGCGCTACTGCTTCCGCTCGGACTCGCGTTGCTGGTAGTCGCTCGGAGACAGTCCGTGGAAGCGGGAGAAGGCGGCGCTGAACGTAGGCAGGTGGGCGTACCCGACCCGGCGCGCGACGGCGCTGGGCGGAGCGCCCCCGGCCAGCAGGTCGCGGGCGATGCGCATACGGGCGGCGTAGCGCCAGCGGCCCAGTGTCATGCCCGTCTCGTCGCGGAAGGCGCGGTGGATGTGGGCGGAGACGTCGACGTCCTGCGTCCCACCGGGCTCGCCGATGCGGCGCAGGCACTCCATCGCCACGGCACGCGCGCGCGGATCGGTGGGCATCGGCACCGACAGCGCTCGCTGCGCGGCGACCTGTTCGGCGAACAGGCCGAGGATGTGGCGGGGGTTGTGGTCGTCGGGACGCAGTACGGACCGGGCGCTGATCGAGCAGAACATCAGGTAGTCGTCCCACGCGGGTGAGAACCGCACCTGGAGCGGCGCCGTCAGTTGGAGGTCGCCGGTGCTCGCGTTGCCCAGCGGCAGGGAGACGGAGTTCTCGCGGAGGCCCGTGACATGGTCGACCCCCGCGGGGATCCAGGTGGCCACTCCGCGCTCCCGCTCGTAGCGTTGGTCGCCGATGTCCAGGTATCCGCTGCCCCGGTAGATCCAGCTCAGGACGTGGACGTCGTTGGTGTGCGGCGGCGTGCTGGCCGCAGGCAGCATGTCGGGCGCGGCGGGAGTGCCCGTCCTGCGCATCATCCGGATCAGGTCGTCGCTCTGCCGTACCGCCGCCCGTTGTGTCAGCCCGCCGGCGCAGAGTTCCCGGCCGAACTCGTAGGGGGTCAGTCCGAACCGTCCCTTGAAGGCCCGGGTGAGGCCGTTACGGCTGGCGAAGCCCACGCGGGCGGCCACCTGGTCCACGTCGTAACCGGCGGCGAGGAACTCCACGGCGGCGCCGAGCCGGCAGAGCAGCCGCCACTGCTCGAAGGTGAGCCCGGTGTCGGCGAGGAAGTCGCGGCGAAGGGTGCGCGCGCTGGAGAGCACCCGCGAGGCCCATTGCTCGACCGTGAGGTCAAGCGCGGGGTCGCGCATCAGCTCCTCGGCGACCGCTCTGGCGCCGCGGGCGCGCGGCATCGCCGGTGAGGCGAATCCCGCCGAGCTCGGATCGGCGGGCGCCGACGAACGCGGGCCAGGACGCCGCAGGAGCTCCTCGATCGCCTCGGGTGAGTACCCGCGGCCGCTGAACGGAGTGACCTG
The DNA here is from genome assembly GCF_044456745.1 of Nonomuraea sp. NPDC050790. NCBI lineage: Bacteria > Bacillati > Actinomycetota > Actinomycetes > Streptosporangiales > Streptosporangiaceae > Nonomuraea > Nonomuraea sp. NPDC050790. Next base: position 1,446,801 of record NZ_JBITGF010000001.1, read on the forward strand.
CAGGTTGAAGAGCTGGATCAACCAGTCCTGCCAGCCGCTGGGAACGTCGAACCGCGTCGGTTCCGACGACCCCCTTGCGCCGACGCCTGCGTGGGGCCACAGCGGGAAGGCGACGGTGCCTGGCTCAGTGGTGATCGCCCGCTCTGCCCAGCCACCTGCGGGAATCCAGACGCCCTCGCCGGTCTTGAGGTGGAGCGCCGGCCCGCCGTCGAGACGCACGTGCGCCGCGCCGGTGCGCACCCAGAGCAGCAGTGGCCGGACGGGGGCATCCGCCGTACCCAATCGCGCGCTCGGAATCGGCGGCGGGTCGCCGGCGCCTGCGGCGAACGACGAGGACCCCATCACGTCCTAACCATACGGCAGTCTGCGCACACTATTGCAGGTAAGGTTTACCTAACCTTACCTGTGCGCGCCCTGCTGATGGCCGGTGCGCGGCTTTCGCTGTCGAAACGATTTGGAAAGTTCGGTTCTCGCATGCCCAAGACCTCGCGCCGGCTCACCGTGCACCCGCCGACCCTGCGTGAGGTCGAGGTGGTGCGGACCGTCGACATCACCCCGGGGATGCGGCGGGTCACGCTGGGCGGCGAAGAGTTGCGTGCGTTCACCACCGCGGACGGCTTCGCCCGGCCGGCCTTCGAGTCCTCGGGCTTCGACGACGACCTCGCGTTCTACTTCCCGTACCCAGGTCAGCGCGATCCGGCGCTCCCGGTCCAGGGCGAGGCCAAGTTGATCGTGCCCAAGAATCCTCGGCCGCTGTCGAGGGCCTACACGGTTCGCCGGTGGGACCCCGAGGCCGGCGAGCTGGACGTGGACTTCGTCAAGCACGGGGTGGGCGCCGGAACGACGTGGGCGTATCGCACCCGGCCGGGTGACCGCATCCACCTCAGCGGCCCGAGCACGTCCAAGGCGTTCCCGGTCGGAGCCGACTGGTGGCTCGTGGCGGGCGACGACACCGCGCTCCCCGCGATCGGCCGCCTGCTCGACGAGCTCCCGCCCGGCTCCCGGGCGCAGGTGTTCGTCGAGATCGCCGAGGACGCCCACCGCCAAGAGCTGCGCGAGCTGCCCGGGGTGGACGTGACGTGGCTGGTCCGCTCCAAGGTGACGGCCGGGACCGGGTCGCCGCTGACCGACGCCGTCCGCGGTGCGGAGTGGTGGCCGGGCCAGGCGTTCGCGTGGCTGGCCGGCGAGCACACGGCCGTCCGGGACATCCGCCGGCACCTGGTCGAGGACCGTGGCGTGCCCAAGGAGGACGTTGACTTCGCCGGCTACTGGCGTCGCTCCCAGGTCGTCGCCCTGGACAGCGACGGAGCGGTACCCGACCCGGAGAAGACGGTCACCCCGTTCCAGAGGCTCCACGATCTGACCGAGCTGGTCGCGCCGATCGCGATCCGCACCGCAGTCGAGCTGGGCGTTCCCGATCTAATATCCCGCGGCGTGAGCGGCGTGACCGAACTGGCCGCCAAGACCAGCGCCGACGAGCGGGCTCTGGGCAAGCTGCTGCGTTACCTGCACACCCTGGACGTGGTGACCGAGGCGGAACCGGGTCACTACGCCCTGACGCCGATCGGCGACGTCCTCACTCTCGACTTCATCGCCGACCGGCTCCATTCCGATGGGGTGGTCGGCCGCGAGATGCTCGGGATCCACGGCCTCACGGAGTCGGTCCGTACCGGCCGGCCCGCCTACGCCTCGGTCACCGGCCAGACCTTCGCCGACGTACGGGCCGAGCAGGACTACGAGGACCGTCATCTGGAGCGCCTGGCGAAGTTCCAGCCCGCGCTGGCCGAACCGATCGCCACGTCCGGGCTGCTCGCCGGAGTCCGGCACCTGGTGATCCACTCCGGTGGTGCCGGCGCCCACGCCCGTGCGTACGTCGCCGCCCACGAGAGCCTGCGCGTGACGATCTGCGCCCTACCGGCCCAGGCCGACTGGCTGCGCCGCGACCTGCCCGCCACGATTCCCGACGAGCGGCAACGCGCGCGGGTCAGCGTACTGGAGCAGTCCGTCTTCGAGCCCAGCCCGGCGGCCGACGCCGTGCTCGTCAGCCGCGCCTTCAAGACCCTGCCCGACGCCGACGCCGCTCACGCACTGCGCCGGGCGGCCGAGAACCTCGCCCCCGGGGGGCGGGTGCTGCTGATCGAGGAGGTCTTCGACATCGACGACCTCGACGAGCACGACGGCGAGGAAGACCTGATCGGCCTGGTCTGCCACGGTTCCGGCCTGCGCACCGCGGCGGAGCTGGACGCCGTCATCGCCCGGGCCGGCCTCACGCGCGGGTCGGCGCACACCGTCGGCCTGGGCACCACCGTCCACGAACTCCACCGGCTGACCCCCTCCACCAGAGAAGAAGAGAACGCATGAGCAACATCTCCCTGACCAGGCGCGGCGCCGCCCTGGCCGCCGCGCTGATGAGCGCGTCGCTCGTCCTCACCGCCTGCGGCGGCGCCGGCGACGACACCGGCGTCAAGGCCATGGAGACCGCCGGCGCCACGGCCGCCGCGACCCGCAGCGTCAAGGCCGTGAACGGCACCATCCAGGTTCCCGCCAACCCTCAGCGGGTCGTCACGATCGGCAACACGAACCTCCCCTTCATCGATCTGGGTGGCAAGCCAGTGGGCGTCACCGAGGCGTCCGACTCCGAGCTGGGCGTGCTGCCGGTTGAACAGCGGACCGTCTACGAGGCAGCCGAGATCATCGGCAGCGACGGCGGTGAGGTGGACCTCGAGAAGCTCGCCGCCCTCAAGCCGGACCTCATCCTGGTCCAGTTCCACTCGAACGACTGGGACAAGGTCGGCAAGCGGCTCGAGGCGATCGCCCCGACCGTGCTCTGGGGGCTCGACACCGAGTGGAAGGCCTTCGCCGACGCGCTCGGGGAGGCCGGCAACGTCAAGGATGTGCTCAGCCGGCAGAAGGCGGAGTTCAAGGACAAGGTCGCCAAGATTCAGACGAGCTACGGAAAGATCATCGACGGCACCTCGTTCGTCGACGTCTCCCGCGGCGACTGGAGTGATCCCGGAACGTTCTACATCGCGGACATCGGTTGCTCCGAGATCGCCCGGGACGACATCGGCATGGACCTCCCCGAGGCGGCCGAGGGCAAGGACCCCCTGGCCTACGAGGCCCTGCCGTTCGAGCAGATCGGTGAGCTGTCCAAGTACGACGTGATCACCTACCCCGTCGACGCCCAGGGCAAGCCGACCGAGCCCTTCGTGCCGGTGACCGCGACCAACACCTGGAAGGCGCTGCCCGCCGTGAGCAGCGGCCGTGCGCTGGGAGTCTTCTGCCCCGGCAACAACTCCTACGGGCCCGTCAACCGCTACCTCGACTCGCTCGACCGCGCCCTGGCGACCCTGCCAGCCAAGAAGTGACAGCCCTCTCCCTCCGGAAGGACGGTCCGGGCATCGAGACGGTGCCCGGACCGCGTCGCCGGCTGCTCGGCCTGGTCGTCGCGCTGGTCGTGCTGGTGGTCCTGCTGGTGCTGAGCGTCATGATCGGGTCGACGGCGATCGCGCCATCGGTGGTGTGGGACGCGCTGCTCCGCTCCTCGGCCGACATCGACCAGTTCGCGATCCGCGACTTCCGGCTGCCGCGCACGATCGTGGGTCTGGTCGTCGGCGTCGCACTCGGTTTGTCGGGCGCGTTGATCCAGGCCCTGACCCGCAATCCCCTGGCCGATCCGGGCATCCTCGGCGTCCACGCCGGCGCGTCCTTGGCGGTGACGGTCGCCGTGGGCGTGCTCGGCGTCCGCGGCACCCAGGGCTACATGTGGTTCGCGTTCGCGGGGGCACTGATCGTCACACTTCTCGTGCTCGCCCTCGGGTCGACCCGGCAGGGCTCCTCGCCGGTGGTCATGGTGCTCGCCGGGGTCTGCGTCGGCGCCGTGCTCGGCGGTGCCAGGGAAGCGCTCCAGCTGACCAACCCGGACGCCTTCGACGCGATGCGGTACTGGAACGCCGGGTCGATCGCGGGCCGCCCGCTCGAGGTCGTGTGGCCGATCCTGCCGTTCTTCGCGGTGGCACTCATCCTGGCCTTCGCGGTGTCCGGCTCGCTCAACGCCCTGGCTCTGGGTGACGAACTGGCGCTCGCTCAAGGCGTCCGGTTGGTACGCACCCGTGTGCTCGCGGTGATCGCCCTCACCCTGCTCGCCGGTGGCGCCACCGCGATCGCCGGACCCATCGGATTCGTCGGGCTCATGGTGCCGCACGTGGCCCGCTGGATTGTCGGCCCGCACCAACGCTGGATCTTCGCCTACAGCATCCTGCTCGCCCCGAGCCTGCTGCTGGTCTCCGACATCCTCGGCCGCATCGTGATGAGACCCGGCGAGATCCCCGTGGGTGTCGTCACCGCCTTCGTCGGAGCTCCCGTTCTCGTCGCGCTGGCGCGGCGCAGGAAGGCGAGCGGACTATGAGCACGCACGTTCCGCGGGTGGACTTCGGGAGGCGGGTGCTGGTGCTGCGGCACCGGCGGATCGCCGTACGGCTCCAGTGGCGTTCGGTCGTCGTCTGCGCGGTGCTCGCGGTCGCGCTCGCCGGTACGGCGGTGCTCGCGCTGATGACCGGCTCGTACGGCCTGAGCGCGGGTCAGGTGCTCTCCGCGCTGACCGGCCGGGAGACCGGCATCGTCCACGACATCGTGCTCGAGTGGCGGCTGCCCAGGGTGGCCGCGGCGCTGGTCTTCGGCGCGGCTCTGGGGGTGAGCGGGGCGGTCTTCCAGTCACTGTTGCGCAACCCTCTCGCCGACCCCGGCATCATCGGGTTGTCCCAGGGCTCCTACACCGGCGCGCTGATCGTGATCCTGGTCGTCAACGGCACCTACGCGCAGTTGGTCGGCGGGGCGTTGGCGGGCGGGATCGCCACCGCCGTGGCCATGTACGGGCTCGCCTACCGACGGGGGGTGCAGGGGTTCCGGCTGATCATCGTCGGCATCGGCGTCTCGGCGATGCTCGCGTCGCTCAACACCTGGCTGATCCTCAAGGCCGACCTGGACCAGGCGATGTCCGCGGCCGCGTGGGGTGCCGGGTCGCTCAACGGCGTGACCTGGAACCAGGTCGTCGTCGGCGGCGCCTGCGTCGCCGTACTCCTGCTGTCGGCCGGGATGTTGAGCCGGCCGCTGCGGCAGATGGAGCTGGGTGACGACGCGGCCGCCTCGCAAGGGGTACGGGTCTCGCCCGCGCGCCTCGGCCTGATCCTGGTGGGAGTGGCGCTGACGGCGACGGTCGCGGCCGCGTCGGGGCCGATCGCGTTCATCTCCCTGGTCGCGCCTCAGATCGGACGCCGGCTCGCCCGCACCGCCGGGATCACCCTCGCCCCCGCCGCCCTCGTCGGCGCGCTGCTGTGCCTGGCGTCGGACTACCTCGCCCAGCACGTCGCCCCCACCCCGCTGCCGGTCGGCATCATCACCGTCGTGCTCGGCGGCGGCTACCTCGGATACCTGCTGTTCATCGAAGCCAGGAGGCGCCTGTGAGCGTGACCCCGCCCGGCGCCGCACGTCTGCGTGTGGAGTCGGCGACGATCGGCTACGACAGGCGGATCATCTCCGAGCACCTCTCGGTGGCGATCCCCGACGAGTCGTTCACCGTCATCGTCGGCCCGAACGCGTGCGGCAAGTCCACCCTGCTGCGCGGCCTGTCCCGGCTGCTGAAGCCGTCGGCCGGGCAGGTCGTCCTCGACGGCGCCGACATCAACTCCTACAAGACCAAAGAGGTGGCGCGGCGGGTCGGACTGCTGCCGCAGTCCTCGATCGCCCCGGACGGGATCACCGTCGCCGACCTGGTGGCCCGGGGACGGTACCCCCACCAGGGGTTCATCCGGCAGTGGACCGAGGACGACGAGCGGGCCGTGCTCAGGGCGATGCACCAGACCTCGGTCACCGACCTGTCCGGGCGCCTGGTGGACGAGCTGTCGGGCGGGCAGCGCCAGCGCGTGTGGGTGGCGATGGCGCTCGCGCAGCACACCGGCATCATGCTGCTCGACGAACCGACCACCTTCCTGGACATCACCCACCAGATCGAGCTGATGGAGCTGTTCACCGACCTGCACCACGTCGGCCACACCCTGGTCGCCGTCCTGCACGACCTGAACCACGCCGCCCGCTACGGCACCCACCTGATCGCCATGAAGGACGGCGCCGTGGTCGCCGAGGGCACTCCGGAGGAGGTCGTGACGGCCGAGCTGGTCGAGGAGGTGTTCGGGCTGCGCTGCCTGGTGCTGCCCGATCCGGTGGCCGGCACCCCCCAGGTGGTGCCCCTCGGCCGCGAACGAACCCGGCCGAAGTACAACGCCGACGTGGAGAGCGCGAGACATGGCTGATCCGTTTGTCGAGAAGCTGTCGAGCGGCGAGTGGAGCCCGGAACGGTTCAGACGACATCTTGGGGAGACAGGTACACCGCTCGTTGAACGGGTCTCGGCGGACGAGGTGGAGGTGACGTTCGTCGACGAGCCCGGAGACGACACGAAGGTCACCGTCTCGGTGGTGATCGGCCCCAGAATCGGCTTCAACCCGATCGGCGCGGAGTTCGCCCCGGTGGCGGGGACGCCGTTCCGCTTTCTCACTCTGCGGATGCGTTCCGACCTGCGCTTCTCGTACGTGTTCTCACGACATGGGCCGACGGGCGAGGCGGAACGGATCCCGGACCCGTTCAACCCGCCGCCGAGGTTCTCGGAATGCTCGGTGGAGCGGTTCTCCGGCGCCTCGGTGGCGGTGCTGCCGGACGCGGCGCCGTTGCCCTGGCTCGATCAGGCCGAAGCGGGACCGGCCCCGGCAGTGGAAACCGCCGTGCTGACGAGCGAGATCCTGGGAGACGAACGCCGCATCTGGATCTCGATGCCCCTCTCGGACGAGAGCGCGCTGCCGTTCGTGATCCATCTGGACGGGACGCCGGACCACAGCGCGCCGAGCGTGCGTGACGCCCTGGTCCGGGCGGGACTGATCCGGCCCTGCGCGGTGGTCCTCGTCGATCAGCCCGCACAGCGGCGGGACAGGGAGCTGCTCTGCAACCCGGCGTTCTCCCAGATGCTGGTCCAGGAGCTGCTGCCGTGGCTCCGCCACCGCTATCCGCTCTCGCGGGATCCCGGTGACGTCGCCCTGGCCGGTGAGAGCTTCGGCGGTCTTTGCGCCGGCTGGACGGCGCTCCACCACCCGGCGGCGTTCGGCAACGCCATCCTCCAGTCCCCGTCGTGCGGGTACCACCCCGACCTCACGTGGGGCACCGGCTCGGGTGAGCTGCTGCGCCGTACCCCCGTACCGACACTGATCGCCGACTACCTGGCCGCGGAAACGGCACCGATCCGCGTCTTCCACGACGTCGGTGAGCTGGAGAGCTCGAACACCCACAGTCGCTGGCTGGACCACGTGCTCACCGGGAAGGGCTACGACACCCTCTACAGAGAGTTCGCCGGCGGACACGACTACGCCTGGTGGCGAGGAATCTTCGCCGACGCCCTGCTCTGGTGTTTCCCGCTCAGGAGCACGGCATGAGGAACTCCTCGCGTTTCCCGGGCGCCGACACCGCGGGCCTGGGGCGAGGACCGCTGACCCGCTGGCTGCCGGTGCTTATGCCCGCTCCCGCCGAGCCGCCCGGTGCCCGGCCGTTCGCATCCGGGCCGGGGATCACCCCGGGCCGGTTCCTGCTGCGCGTGATTTTCTCGGTGCGGGGGGTCAGCGTTCCCGCGATGCTGCTGGCGATCGTGTGGCAGGTGGGCGAGTCAGCGGTCCCCGTGGTGATGGGACTCGCGATCGACCGGGCCCTGGCGACCGGCGACGTGGGACAGCTCGTCCTGTGGCTCGGCGTGCTGGTGGCCCTCTACGTCGCGCTGACGGCGGCGGCGAGGTTCTCGCTGCGGCTGACCGCCTATGCGGTGCAGGTACTGCAGCACCGACTGCGCGCCACCCTGTCCCGGGGCGTGCTGCACCCGGTCGGCGGCACCGCCCGGGCGCCGGGCGGCAGCGTGGTCTCCGTGATGACGAGCGACGTCGCGCGGCTGTCCAACGCGGTGATCCTGATGATCATCCCGGTCTCGAGGATCACGGCCATCGCCTTCATCGCGGCATCGCTGCTGGCGGCGCACTGGCTGCTCGGACTCGTGGTGCTGCTCGGGGCGCCCGTCGCGGTCTGGTCGATGGGCGTGCTCAGCGAGCGGCTCTCCCGGGACACCCGCGCCTACCAGGGGCTGCTGGCCTCCACGGCCGGACGGGCCACGGACCTGGTCGCCGGATACCGGGTGATCAAGGGGGTGCGCGCCGAGGCCGAGGCGACCAGCCGGTACCGGCAGGCAAGCCAGGAGACCCTTGCCGGCGCCAGGCGCAACGCGGGCCTGCTGGGCAGGTTCCTGGTCGGCTCGGGCGTGGTCAGCGGCACGTTCGTCGCGGCGGTGATGGGGCTGGCGGGCTGGTTCGCGGTGAACGGGCAGCTCACCATCGGCGGGCTGATCACCACCGTCGGCCTCACCCAGGCGCTGCTGCCGCAGATCCAGGCCATCGCGAGCACGTCCATCCCGAACCTCGCCGGCGCCCGCGCCTCGTCCTCGCGTGTCCTCGACGTACTGCGGGACAACGCCGCGTCGGCCGCTGGGCCCGATGGCGTGACCCGGCGGGACGTCACCGCGCTGCCGGCGCTGGACGTGGTCGTGCCGAGCGTCGCCGGGCCCGGCGTGACGATCCGGGTCGAGCCGGGCGAGCTCGTGGGCGTACGCGCCGACGACCGTACCGCCGCCCGTGTCGTCGAGGCGCTGCTGGATCCGCGGGCCGAGGGAGCGATCGAGGCGCGGCTGGACGGGATCGCGGCGCGGGAGCTGTCCCCGGTCGAGTACCGCTCCCGGGTCACCGTCGCGCCGCACCGCGTCACGCTGTTCAGCGGCACCCTCCGCGACAACGTCACCGTGACCGCGGGCGCGCCCGGGCGGGTGGACGCCGCGTTGCGAGCGGCCGCCTGCGACGACTTCGCAGCCGACCTCGACGTCCCTGTCGGCGAGGACGGCAACCGGCTCTCCGGCGGCCAGCGCCAGCGGGTCGCGCTCGCCCGCGCCCTGGCCGGCGACGCACCGGTGCTCGTGCTCCACGATCCGACCACCGCGGTCGACTCGGTCACCGAGCACACGATCGCGGGCCGGCTGGGCGGTGTCCGTGCGGGCCGCTCGACGCTGCTGATCGCCTCGACCCCGGCGCTGCTCGCCGCCTGCGACCGCGTCGTCGAACTGCCCGACGACGTACCCGCGCTCTCAAGGACGGCGCAGTGAGCGGCGGCTCCGCCGTACCCGAGACCGCGGCCTCCGATGCCGGGCCGGCCGGGCTGCCCGTCGCGGGCGGCCGCGAGACGGTCAGGGAGGTGTGGCGGCTCAGCCACGGATACCGGCTCCGGCTCGCCGCGACCGGGATGCTGGGGATCGTCAGCACCGGCGTCGACCTGATCGTGCCCGCGGCGATCGGATTCCTCGTCGACCGCGTGCAGGCAGGCACCGCGGACCTCGCCACGGTGCTGACGGTCACGGTCGTCATGGTGCTCGCGGTGGTCCTCGGCGCCGCGGGCACCGCGCTGACGATCGTGCTCGCCACCCGCGTCTACCACTCCATCCTCGCCGCGCTGCGCGAGCGGCTCGTGGGCCACGCGATGACGCTCCCCCAGCATCTCGTCGAGCGCGCCGGCACCGGAGACCTGATCTCGCGGTCCAGCGACGACGTCACCGCGGTCGCCGACGCCGCCCCCGCGGTGATCCCGGTGCTCACCGTCACCGCCTTCACCATCGTCGTGTCGCTGGGCGGGCTCGCGGCACTGGAATGGCCCTACGCGGTCGCCTTCGCCGTCGTGCTGCCGGTCTACGTGCTGGCCGTGCGGTGGTACCTGCGCGTCGGACCAGGGGTCTACCGCGCCGAGCGCACGGCGATGAGCGCGCGTGCCCAGCAGATCCTCGAATCCCAGCGCGGCTACGCCACCGTGCTCGGCTTGGGGCTCGCCGAGCAACGGCACCGGGCCGTGATGACGGATTCCTGGCGGGTGGCGCGGCAGTCGCTGCGCGCCCGCACCGTGCTGAGCATGCTCAACGCCCGGCTCAACCTCGGGGAGTGCCTGAGCCTGGCCGCCGTGCTCGTCGTCGGCTTCGTCCTCATCGACCACGGCGCGTCGACCGTCGGCGGCGCGACCACCGCCATGCTGCTCGTGCTCCGCCTGCTCGGGCCGGTCAACGAGTTGCTGCTGGTCGTCGACACCCTCCAGTCCGCCCTCGCGTCGCTGAGCCGCATGATCGGGGTCGTCACGATTCCGTTCAGCTCGGCCGATGTCCCAGCACTGGCCGCGGGCGCCGCCGTACGGCTCGACAAGGTTTCGTTCCGTTACGGCGAGGGGCCACGGGTGCTCGACGGCCTCACCCTCGACATCCCGTCCGGTCAGCGCGTGGCCGTCGTCGGCGTGTCCGGGGCGGGCAAGACCACGCTCGCCGGCGTCATCGCCGGCACCCACCTGCCTGAGACCGGGAAGGTGACGCGCCCCGATCGCACCGCGATGATCACCCAGGAGGTCCATGTCTTCGCGGGCACCCTGCGCGACAACCTCACCCTCGCCGCGCCCGGGGCGACCGATCGCGACCTGCACGCGGCGCTGGAGGCCACCGGTGCCGCGGCGCTGCTCGACGTTCTCCCGGATCGGCTGGACACCCTGCTGGGTGTGGGCGGGCATCCGCTCACCGACGCACAGGCACAGCAACTCGCCCTCGCCCGCCTGCTGCTCACCGACGCCGACCTGGTGATCCTCGACGAAGCGACCGCCGAGGCCGGCTCCACCTACGCCGGACAGCTCGACCGCGCCGCCGACGCCGTCCTCGCCGGGCGGACCGCGGTCGTGGTCGCGCACCGTCTCTCGCAAGCGGCGACCTGCGACCGGATCGTGGTGATGGAGCACGGCCGGATCATCGAGACCGGCACCCACGGAGAGCTGGTTGACACCGGTGGTGTGTACGCCGGGTTGTGGAGGGCCTGGGAGTCCGCTCAGTGACGACAGCGCGTCCAGGCTCCTGGGTGAGCCGGCCGGGGTCAGCAAGGCGGCGAGCTGTCCGCCCTTCCGTCGAGGGGCACCGCCCTGGCGGCCGGGCTCGCGGTGCTCCCTCTGGTCATCATGGGTGACCTGCCCGGACATGAGATCGAGCGTCCGCCGGCCGTGGTCGTGCTGGGCGGCCTGGTCACCTCGACCCTGCTCAGCCTCTTCGTGACACCGCCGCTTCGCCAAACGACGCAGGCGGGCCGGCGTGCCTATGGCTCGGGAGTCTCATCGGGCTGCGGGTGGTCGCGGGTGCTGACGGGCGTACCGCAGCTCTGGGGGAACGGGCGGGAGATGGGCGGGTAGGAGTGGCTGTCGGAGACGCTCTGCACCAACCGCTGGTAGTGGAGGCAGCGGGCGAAGTCGTCGACGGTGCACCGCATGACGTGCTCGATCAGTGCCTTGATCGTGGCCACCTCGTGTACGTGACGGTCCAGCTCCACGAGGTGCTGGGCGAGAAGGGGCCGATGCTCCAGGTCGTCGCAGCGGTCGAGGACGGCCCGTATCTGCTGCAGAGTCATGCCCGCCGCCTGGGCCCGGATGATCGTCATGCCGCGGATGACGTGGCGGCTGCTGTACTCGCGTTGACTGTTGACGCGGGTGGTCGGGGTCAGCAGCCCCTCCGTGTTCCAGTGCCGCAGCGTTGACGGTCGTAACCCGAGGCGGTTGGCCAGTTCACCGATCTTCATGGTGTCTCTGGGGATCATGTCATCGTGGCTCTCTCACTCTGTCGGGTCCGAGGTGACCATCGCGGCCCGATGGCCCTGCTCAGGCGAACAGCGACCTGCCCCAGTGGTCGCCCGCGTCCCGCACGCCAGGAGGGCAGGCGAACAGGCCGCTGGAGACGTGCTTGATGTACTCGTTCAGCGGGTCGCTCTTGGCGAGGCTCATCTGGACGGGCACGAACTGGCGGCGAGGGTCGCGCTGGTAGGCGATGAAGAACAGCCCTGCGTCGAGCCGCCCGAGGCCGTCGGAGCCGTCGACGTAGTTGTAGCCGCGGCGCAGCAGATGGGCGTTGGCGTGCGCTGTCGGGTGGGCCAGCCGGATGTGGGCGTCGGGTTTCATCGCGGTCAGGTCGACGGGGTCGAACTCCTTCTTCCCGCCTACGGGGGCGCCCTCGTTCTTGTCGCGGCCGAAGATGTCCTCCTGCTCGCGCAGGGAGGTGCGGTCCCAGGTCTCGATGGTCATGCGGATCTTCCTGGTGACCAGGTAGCTGCCGCCCGCCATCCAGCCGGCGCCGTCCTGGGCGGCGGCCCAGAGTTGGTCGCGTACCAGCTCGTCGTCCTCGAGTTTCATGTTGTTGGTGCCGTCCTTGAAGCCCATCAGGTTGCGCGGCGTGCTCTGCGCGCGGGAGGTCGAGGAGGTACGGCCGAAGCCGAGCTGCGACCAGCGCACCGAGACCCTGCCGAAGCCGATCCGTGCCAGGTTGCGGATGGCGTGCACGGCCACCTGCGGATCGTGGGCGCAGGCCTGCACGCAGATGTCGCCGCCGGAGATCTCCGGGATGAGCTGTTCGCCGGGGAACTTCGGCAGATCGGCCAGCGCGGCGGGGCGGCGCGCGGCCAGCCCGAAGCGGTTGTCGAACAGCGAGGCGCCGAATCCGACGGTCAGGGTCAGTCCGGAGGCGGGCAGGCCGAGCGCCTCGCCGGTGTCGTCGGGCGCGGCCTCGCGCGGGCCGCCGACCGCGCCGGACTCCCCCGCCTCCCTGCCCTGGGTGAGCCGTGCGGCGGCGACCGTCCACTCCCGCATCAGGTCGGCCAGCTCGGCGCGGCGGGAGGTGGTGACGTCGAAGGCGACGAAGTGCAGCCGGTCCTGGGCGGGGGTGACGATGCCCGCCTGGTGCTCGCCGTAGAAGGGGAAGGCGCCGGAGGTCGAGGAGGCGTGCACAACCGGCGTCTCGACCGGCAGCGAGCGGGCGGCGATCGCCCCGGCCCCCGCCGCCGCGACCCCGGCCGCGCCGAGCCCGAAGACCTTCCTGCGACTGATGCGCCCGCTCACGGCCGCCTCCCTACTTCGCCACGATCGGCGCGATCTCGCTGATCGGCTCGGCGAGTGCGTTGATCACGTCGGACAGCTGCTTCAGCTCGGCCTTGGACAGCTCGTTGTGCAGGCGCCAGCCGTCGCCCTTCTGGTGGGTGCCGAGTTCGGCCTCGGCGGCGGCGAACTTCTCGTCCAGGGTCTTGACCAGGGCGGGAGAACGCTCGTCCAGCACCGGCCGCAGTGACTGGACCGCGGCCTTGGAGCCCTGAAGGTTGGCGGCGAAGTCCCACAGGTCGGTGTGCGACCAGATGTCCTCCTCGCCGGTGATCTTCCCGGTGGCGACCTCGTCGAGCAGTTCCTTGGCGCCGTTGGCCAGGTTGAGCGGGGTCAGCTCGGCCGCGTTGGCCTTCTCCACGATGGTCTTGACGTCGGTGAGCAGCTTGTCGGCGACCGGGCCGTCCTTGCTGACGTCCTTGGTGATCCACAGATCCTTCTCGATCTTGTGGAAGCCGGTCCACTCCTCGCCCTCGGCCAGGTCGGCCTCGCGGGCGTCGATGGCCGGGTCGAGGTCGCCGAAGATCTCCGCGACCGGCTCGATGCGCTCCCAGTAGGTGCGCGAGATCGGGAAGAGCTCCTTGGCCTTGTCGATCTGCCCGGCCTTGACCGCGTCGACGAACTCCCGCGTCTTGACCAGCAGGGTGTCGCTCTGGCTCTTGACGTAGCGCTTGTAGCTGGCGGTCGCCTCGGCGAGCTTGGCGTCGGCGTTGAGCGGCTTGTGCTCGCCGGTGACCTTGAGCGGGTTGCGGATGCCCTTGCCGACCATGCCCGGTTTGCAGGCGGTCTCGTAGGTCCCGGCGGGCAGTTCGGCGATGAGGTCGCGGGTGAGGCCGGGCACGATGTTCTCCACCTCGGCCATGACGCGGTCGCCCGGCGCGTACACGTAGAACTCGGTGACCTTGCTGCCGCCGTTGGTGATCGCGAACGTGCTGGTTCCCGCCGCGACCTCGGTGACGGCCACCTCACACGCGGTGTCACTGGCCGCCACGGCGACCTTGCCGGGCTTCTGCGGTACGGCGGAGCCGCCCGGGCCGGGAGTCTCGGCCGCACAGGCGGTCAGCGCGGCCAGGGCGAGAGCGCCGATGGTGAGACGGGTGAGGGCGGACATGGTGGGGTGCTCCTGTTCAGGCTGCGGGCGCGGCTGCGGCAGAGGTCGGCTGCGTGCGGGAAGGGCGTAGGAAGAAGTAGAGGGTCGGCAGGAGGTAGCCGGCCCAGGCCACGGTCTCCAGGACGGTGGGCTGCGGGGTGAGGTTGAGCATCCCGGCCAGCAGGGTTCCGTACCAGGAGTCGGCCGGAAGGATCGCGCCGATGTCGAAGGCGTAGCTGGTCAGGCCCGGGAGGATGCCGGCTTCCTGTAGGTCGTGCACGCCGTACTTGAAGATCCCCGCGGCGACCAGGATGAGCAGCAGGCCGGTCCAGGTGAAGAACCTCGTCAGGTTGATCCGCACGGCCGAGCGGTAGAGCCCGTAGCCGAGCACCACCGCGGTCAGCAGGCCCAGGCTGATGCCGACCAGCGGCTGGGCCGAGGTGGTGGCGCCCTGGACGGAGGCGAAGAACAGCAGTGCCGTCTCCAGTCCTTCGCGTGCCACGGCCAGGAACGCCATGATGACCACGGCGACGGAGCCCAGCTCCAGCGCGGCGCTCAGCTTGCCGCGCAACTCACCGGACAGGGCGCGGGCGGCCCGCCGCATCCAGAAGATCATCCAGGTGACGAAGGCCACGGCCAGCAGCGAGGTGATCGCCTCGAACAGCTCCCGCTGCTGGAAGCTGAGCCGGGCGGCGGTGAAGGTCAGGACCGCGCCGAAGCCCACCGACAGGGCGATGGCGGCGAGCACGCCGGCCCACACGTGCGGCAGCTTGTCCTTACGGTCGTCCTTGACGAGGAAGGCGACCAGGACGGAGACGACGAGTGTGGCCTCCAGCCCTTCGCGCAGGCCGATGAGGAAGCTGGCGAACACTGGCGCTCCATCTCTTGACAGGTCGGATCGGGGTTCGCGGGACCGCTGCGGTGGCGGCCGGACGTACTGCCGAGTCCGGGCACGAGGACGGTCAGCAGGACGAGCATGGCCGGGAGCACGAGCGCGCCGGTGCGGTCGGAACCGGGCTCGAAGGCCGCGAACACGGCACGGGTGAAGGTGCCCGCAGGCTGAGCGCGCGCACAGCAGAGGTTCGGGGGGCGGGCACAGCAAGCTCCTCAGAGGACGTCGGAGGGAAGCCCGGACTCAGGCTTCGCTACATGCTGTAGAAGTTAACATAGGCTCACCTAACTAACCAGTGCCGGCTACGGCAGCGCGTGATAGGCCAGACGGAGCAGTTCTTGCAGGTCGTAGATCGCCTCGCCGGTCCACACCACGGTTCCCGCGGCCACCAGAGCGGGCACCAGCCACAGCAGGGCGGTCGTCCCGCGCGCCGGGCGCAGCAACGCCTCCACCCGCCGGGGAACCACGCCCGGCCTTGCCGGGCTCGCCACGTGCAACATGCTCGACGCCGGAGCAAGGCCGCCGCGTGCCCCGGCCCGGGAGCGTGCGGCCACCAGGGCGGCCTGGCCGACGGCCTGGGCCACCAGACGGCGCTCGCCCACTTCGTCCGCCGCCTGTTCGTCCGCCGCCCGTTCCACCAGGAAGCCGACCTGCCTGCTGACCCAGAGCAGCGCGGGGTGAGCGGCCCCGGCCAGCTCCGCCAGCCGTACCAGACGATGGTGGGCGCCCGCGAGGTGGGCGCGTTCGTGCGCGAGCAGCGCCGCGAACTGCTCATCGCTCAGGGCCGCGCGCATGCCGGTGGTGACCACCACCCAGCCCGGATCGCGCGGCAGGCCACGGCCCGGAGAGTCACCGGGTACGGCGAAGGCCGTCACCGCGGCATCGTCGACCAGCAGGACGTCGCCTTCCGGGCGTGGGAGCAGGCGCGCCGCCCGCAGGTCGCGCCGGTGGCGGTGATGCGTCATTCCCACCGCCGCGCTCGCGGCGATCAGGAGCGCCAGCGAACCCCACGACACCCACGGGACATGGGCGGTGTCGTCGCGCACGACCGTGGCCGACCAGCCCATGGCCCGCGCCACGGCGGGCACCTCGGCCACCGCCTTGAGGGCGAACACCGTCAGGTTCGCCATGGCGGCCGCCGCGACGATCGCGGCCGACCAGGCCAGCACACGCGCGGCCAGAGCGGGCGCGAGCCTGCCGGCGACGGCGAAGGCGGCCAGGACGATCAGCGGCGGGCTCACCACCACCGACCACACGAAGTGATCGAACATGATGTCGCTCCCTGGGGGTTGTGGCGTGGTTTCAGCCTCCCATGAGATCCGCTCCGTCCCGATAGGGTGGACGCGATGGACAGTGACGGGGGCGGGCGCCGCCGGCCAGGAGAGCTCGAGGCGGCGGTTCTGACGACTTTGCGGGCCGCCGGCCGTTCGCTCACTCCCGGGCAGGTCCGGGACCTGATCGCACCCGAGGGCGGGCTGTCCTACAGCGCTGTGGTCACCACGCTGGTCCGCCTGCACAAGAAGCAGGCCGTCACGCGGCGCCGGGAGGGCCGCTCCTACCGCTACGGCGCGCTGGTGGACGCGGCCGACATGGTGGCGCAGCGAATGAGCGCGCTGCTCAACGCCGAATCCGACCACGCCAACGTGCTGCGCCGCTTCGTGAGCGAACTGGACGCCGGCGACGAGGAACTCCTGCGCAGATTGCTCAGCGAGCCCGACCCGGAGTAACCGTCGGCCCTGAGACCACCAAGACCAAGCAGGGCCTGTCGATCGCCGTGGTGTCCGGCAAGCCCGTCAAGCTGGGACCGGATTCGAGTCCCTGAGCTGGGAACAGGCGGGACGCTACAAAGTCCGACCTGACCCACGAGCAGATGAACGCCTACCCGACGTTGAGCGGCAACCCCGCCCTGGGGATACTGCATGCCGATGGTCGAATATGACAGTCCAGCCTGCTTCCGTGGCCGGCTCCAGCGGGGACGTGGCGCCGCGGTGCATAGCGTCTTGACCGCTCCCGACGCCGCCGACGCGGTGTACGACTGCGTGATCACGGACACACGCTGGGACCGGCAGGTTGACCAGCGCGACAGCTATCTCGCGGGTCTCGTCGCCCGGCTCGGCCTGCCCCTGGCACCGATCCAGCGGCATCTGGCCACCTATGACGGTGAGGACGACGAACCGGTTGAGCTCGCTTTGCAGGTCCTTGCCCTGCTGCCGCTGGTCGGTCGGCTCGATGCCGTGACCGTACTGCGCGAGTACGCGGCCGACGGCCCGCACTGGTCCATGGCGCTTGAGGCGATCGGCTTCAGCGGGGCGATGAAGCTTCCCGGGATCTGGGACGGGCTCGTGGACGACGTCATCGCCCGTCGCGACGATGCGCAGCTTGCCCAGGCGATCTGGTGTGACACGGAGCCGTGGACGACGTTCGCGCGGTCCCAGCCACGGATCCGGCGCATCGTCGACGAGCTCAAAGCCTCCCGCTCACCCAGACGCGGCCGACGACTCGACCTCGCCGCCCTCGACAACGACGCCCTGGTCGCGCTGGTCACTGCCCCTGGATCCGAACGGCGGCGGGCGGTGGAAGAACTGGGCAGGCGCGGCGACCGTATCGTCTTCGACCTCGCCGAAGACCGGAGCCTGCGCAATGCGGCCGGGTGGCTGCCGGGCATCCCGCAGGCGCTGCGCCATCTCGGACCGGCCGCACTGCCACCCGCCCGCACCTGGATCGGCAGCGGCGACGACATCCTCGTCGGGTTCGGGGAGCGTGTGGTGGCAGAGGTCGGAGATCGGAGCGACGCCCCGGTGTTGCTGGCCGCGCTGCGCCGTAGTGTCGCTGCCGAGGAGTGGTGAGCTGCCGAGGTCCCGGCACGAGGTCTGGGCCGGTTGGGGATCCACGAAGCCGCGGACGAGCTCATGACCGGGTGGGAAGGCACGGTTCATTCCCTTGCGCGGGAGAGCTTCCTGGACGGGCTTCGGGGATGCGCACCGGATATGGCCCGAATGGTGGCAGTCGAGGGACTTGACGATTGTGAGCCGACGGTTCGGCGGCGCGCGTGTGAGGCAGCACCGGATACGGCCGCGGTCCGCGCGCGGCTGCGGGAGTTGGCCACCGATCCCCTGGCCGACGGTCTGCGCGGCATCACCTGACCCGTTGCCGGCTCGACCGGAGATGGGTGAGATCTCCTGGTGATCTACGGTTGGCAGGCTCTCCGACGTCACCAGCAAGATGATCAGCCCGACCATCGAGCTCGCCCTGGTTCGCCGCGTCCGGCCTGGTGAGCAAGGCGCCGCACCCCTCGACGGTCACGACGAAACTGAACGACTAGGGAGTCGTGCCCGAGAGAGCAGGGCCAGTGCTCCGGCGATCAGGTGGGGCCAGGGGAGCAGGTCGAACGTGCTGGGGCAGCCGTGCGTCTCGGACGACGACGTCAGCCAGGCGATCAGCGGGAACAGTCCGGGCACCAGCAGCGCCAGACCCACAAACGGTGCGATCCGATGTACGGCCAGCACGGCCCCGATGGCGACCACGCAGACCCAGACGTAGAGGGCCTCGGCGGTGTCCAGGTGCATCTGGGCCAGCGCCCAGGTGCCCCGCAAGTCCGGCCAGCAGCCGACGATGCCGTCGGAGGAGTGGTTCCTGACCAGGGCGCGGCTGAGCACGAGGAGCAGGGCGGCGCTCCACATGGCCGCCCGCGGTCTCGGCACCGGCTGCCCTGGACGGGTCCGCAGCAGGGCGACGACGGAGATCGCGTGGCAGACCAGCGGTAGCCACGCGCCGCCCGTCTGGCCGCACGGTGTGGCGTAGGGGACGGCGAGTGTCAGCGCGTTGAGCGCGAGCGTCACCGCTGCGAAGATCGCGCCGACCTTCGGGAATTGCCGGGGCGCCCACAGTGCGAGGAACGCCAGCACGAGCGGGAGCAGCGTCGAGGCGTATCCCGCGGAGCGCCCGACGGCGATCTCCAGCGGGTCGGGTTCCGCCATCGCGTAGAAGAACCCGCCGCAGCTTTCGAGCATGAAGAAGAGGGATAACAACTGCGGTGCGGTGGCGGCCAGGATGGCCAGGACGCGGAACATCGAAGCCTCTCACGGGTGGATGATCACGGGAGAGGGTAACGGACCGCGCGGTCAGCGAATCCAGCCGCCGGGTACCAGGAGTTCGAGCTGTTCGTGCAGGACATCGGCGCACGATGCGGCTGCCGGGGCCCGTAGCGCTTCCACTCGTCCGTTGCGCAGGTCGTCCTCCAGGCGGGTCAGCAGTCCGGGGCGGGGAAGGAGTTCGTCGGGGTCGTCGGAGTAGTTCAGGTAGGCCCGTACCAGGTGGTTCAGTTCGGTTTCGAAGCGGCCGGTCTGGCCCAGGCGCAGGTGGCTGTCGATCGCGTACTGCCAGGCGACGAGGTAGCGCCAGTCCTTGCCCTGCGTGGCGAAGAAGTCGCGGTCCAGGACCTCGAAGTGTTCGGTCACCGCTTCGTGGGCGGCCTTCTCGTGGCAAAGGACGACGGCGTGATAACGGGCCCCAGTGGTGCCCGGGTGCCGCTGGGCAGGTCGAACATCTCTATCCCCCTCGGTGGCCGATTCCCTGGCCTTGGCCACTCGCAGGGTGGCCGTCTTGAGCAATCCTTCTTGATCTCGAGCAGCAGAGCTCTACCGACTGGCAGCGGGGGTCGTCGGCTGCGCCGGGCCAGGACGCGCTCGGTGCACCCGTCGGCGAGCGGTTCGCCGAGGATTATCATGAGACCCCCGTCGATCTTGAGGTGGTGCGGCAGGTGTATGCGCTGCAACAGATGGTCGCCACGCTGAACGGTGACCTCCTGATGGCCGACTTGGCTGCGGCCAGGTATCCCGTGCTCGACGGGGCTGCCGGATGACCGGGGACGGGCGGCGATCTCGGGTCGTCGGGACGGTTCTCGGCTCGGCGGTGGGTGATGCGCTTGGCGCGCCGTTCGAGTTCGGTCCGGCGGGCGCGTTCTCCACGAAATACCCGCCCGGACATGGCGATGAGATGCGGGCGGGTGGCGGTTGGGAGACGGGTGAGGCCACCGACGACACCCAGATGGCGGTGCTGGTGGCCGCCTCGCTCTTGGAACGCGGCGGGCTCGATCTGCCCGATGTCTTCGGCCGGTTCCAGCGGTGGGCACAGGCGGAGCCCAAGGACATCGGCATCCAAACCGAGGAGGTGCTGAACAGCGGCGATCCCTGGAATCTGGCCGCGGCCCGTCACTTCCAGAACAGCGGCCGGGCCGCTGGGAACGGCTCCCTCATGCGGGCCTCGACCTCAGCGGTGTACTTCGCATCCGGCGGCAGGCGAACCACCATGGAGGCGGCACGGCGGATCGCTGCGCTCACCCACGGCGACCGAGCGGCGTGGGAAGGAACCGCGATCTTCCATGACCTGGTCCGGATCGCCCTCGATGGTGCGGACCCGATAGGGGCTCTTCCCGAGGTGCTGGCCCACGTCCACCCCGACCACCGCGACAAGTACCGCACAATCCTCGCCCCGCAGTGGCATCCGGACCACGCCACGGAGTTCAACGGAGCTGTCTGGCCCTGCCTGGCCTCGGCCGTCTGGGCGGTCAGAACGACCAGCACCTTCGAAGACGCCCTCCGAGCGGCCGTCGACCTCGGCGGCGACACCGACACCGTCGCGGCGGTGACCGGCGGCCTCGCCGGCTCCGTCTATGGCCAGGACGGGATCCCCGAACGCTGGACTACGACGCTGCACGTGCCGCTACCCGGCTTCGGTCAGGTACTCAAGGCCAAGGATCTGGGCGAACTCGCCCTGACCCTGGCAACAGCGGGACATGGGCAAACAGTGGCGTAGGGACGCGCAAGGCGTCAACGGACAATCACGTTGTTGGCAGGTCGGTGGGGTCCAGACGACGGCGAGGGTGAGTCCGGGCCGGTCGACCGCCGGTCAGCGGTGTCGGCGGGTCAGGCGATCAAGAAAGGACTCTTCCTCCTCGGGAGCGAAGGCGGCGCCGGCGCGGCGGGCGCGCAGGGCCAGTGTCAGGGCCTCGCCGAGGAGGCCGACGCCGATGGACAGGGTCATCGGGCGGAGCTGTTCCGGGGTGCCGGTCGCTGTGGCCGCGGCGCCGAGGCCAATGTTGACCGCGGCGGAGACGACCCACACCACCAGGGTCCAGACGCTGTAGCGCTGCCACAGGTGGCCGTCGCGGACGAACAGGCGCGGGGTGAGGCCTCGTAGGGCGCCCAGTAAGAGTCCTGCGGCGGCGCCGGCCAGTACCCAGGCGAGGTCGGACCCGCTGGGCCGTACGTCTTTCAGCAGGGTGTGCGCGCCGATGGCGACGAGGATGACGGGTGCGGCGTACAGGTCGCGGGCACGCAGTGGCTCGCCCCGGAATCGCCGGATCACCACAACGACGACCAGGGCGACCACGACCAGCACGGTGACGGATCCGGACATGACGCCTCCGTTAATAGCATGACTGTGCCAAATCGGAAGATAGCATGACCGTGCTATAAAGGCAGCATGCCGAAGGTCGTGGATGCGGAGGAGCGGCGGCGAACGGTCGCCGAAGCGGTGTTCCGCGTGATCTGCCGTGACGGCCTGGAGCAGGCCTCGCTGCGCAACGTCGCCGCCGAGGCGGGGCTGGCCATTGGCTCGGTACGCCACTACTTCGACGGGCACACCGAGCTGATGGTGTTCGCAATGCGCGAGATGTCCGCGCGGCTGATCACGCGGCTGACCGCCCACGCAGAGCGCCTCCTGGACCCATCCGCCTCGTTCGCCCCGGACGAGCAGCACGAGATCGTGGTCCGCATGCTGGCCGAGTTGCTGCCGCTGGATGACGAACGCCGCACCGAGGCCATCGTCTGGCTGTCCTTCGCCGCCGCCGCCCGTACCCGGTCCGACCTGCGCGCGCACGCCGACGAGCTGTACGACGGCCTGCTCGCGCTCACCACCCGGATTCTGGAAGGCGCGCGCGGGGCGGGGCGGCTGCGTCCGGAGGCCGACATCGCCCTGGAGGCGCGTCGTCTTTGCGCGCTGCTCGACGGACTGACCCTGGAAGCCGCGTTCCACCCGGGCCGGTTGGACGCCGACACCATGCTCGCCGTACTCCGGACCCACCTGGCCGCGCTGACGCTCGCGGCAACGCGCTGAAACACATGCCGGACGGTCTAGCTCGCGCCTGCCCGTTGGGAGATGAGGACTTCCAGGCCGTCGAGGAGGCGTTGGAGGCCGAACTCGCGGCTTCTGTCCGGGCTCGGGTCTCCGGCGGAGGCGATCGCGGCGGTCAAGGCGGGGAAGCGGTCGGCGGCGTGGTCGGGCAGGGTGCCGAGTTGCGGGGTCCAGGGTTGCGTGCCGGCCGAGCCGACCGATCGGGTGTTGCGGACGTGGCCGCTGAGCAGGAGGACCGCGTCCATCTGCTCACCGCCGTCCAGCCCGGTCCCGGCCAGCGCGGCCAGGGCGATCTCGGTCCAGCCGGTCTCCTTCGGCCCCATCACCCGCTCGCCCACGGTGGCGCCGGGCAGCCACGGGTGGCGGTCCCAGGTCGCCCATAGGCGGCGGGCCCATTCTTCGAGCTTGCCGCGCCAGCCGCCCTTGACCGCGCTCAGATCGAGTGGCTCGCCCACGGCTTCCTCGATCATGACGGCGATCAGTTCGGCCTTTCCGCTGACATAGCGGTACAGGGCCATCTTGGTGAAGCCGAGGTTCGTGGCGACCCGTTGCATGGACAGCGCGGCGAGCCCTTCGGCGTCGGCGATGTCCATCGCGGCCCTGGCGATCTCCTGGACGGTGAACCCGGGCTTCGGGCCTCGGTTCGGCGGCTGCCGTACCCCCCAAAGCAGTTCAACGGTGCTGTCCAAGCGATCCTCCGCAAATGGTTGCTGGCGGCGTCAATCTGTGTCTAGCATACACAGCATCCAGCGGACACTGTTTCCGTGGTGGGAGCAGGCCCGCCCAGTCAGCGAAGCAGGAGGCGATGCATGAACGACATCACGCCGCAGACCGCCGAGGGGAAGGTGCTCTGGCACTTCACCATGTCGCTGGACGGATTCGTGGCGGGACCTGGGCACACCATGGACTGGATGGAGGGGGCCACGGCCCGTCCGGGCCTGGTCGACGAGTACGTCAGGACCACGGGCGCCGTTCTCGGCGGCCGGGACGGCTGGGACGTCGGGAAGGGCGAGGCCCGCCCCTATGGCGACTGGGAGGGGCCGATCTTCGTGCTCACCCATCACCCGGAGGACGCGCAGCCCGCCGACGGGGTGACGTTCCTGAACTGCGGCCCTGCCGAGGCGGTCAGGATCGGGCTGGAGGCGGCCAACGGCAAGAACCTCGAGGTCTTCTCGCCCACGATCGGCCGCCAGCTCCTCGACCTGGGCCTGATCGACGAGATCGACCTCCACATCGCGCCGGCACTGCTCGGCCAGGGCATCCGGTTGTACGACAACCCGGGCAAGGCGCCCATCCGCCTCATCAAGGTCGGCGACGGCGAGCCGCGAGCCGTGGTCAACGTCCGCTACCGGCCGTCCAAGGACTGACCCCAACCGGAAGGAGCCGTCGTGCTCAGTCAAGTCGCAGAGGGTGTGCTGACGCACGAGAGTGCGTTCGTCCAGACGAACACCGTCGTCGTGCGGGGCCGGGAGGGTGTGCTGCTCATCGACCCCGGGATCACGGACGACGAGCTGACCTGCCTCGCCGGCGACCTGCGCGAGCTGGGCCGGCCCGTGGTGGCGGGCTTCTCCACGCATTCGGACTGGGATCACGTGATCTGGCACGCCGCGCTCGGCAAGCCGCCCAGGTACGGCACCGCCCGTTGCGCGGCCGACATGCGCGAACAACTCGCGCAGGCGGATGCGAAGGAGAACATCGCCGCCAGCCTCCTGGAGACGGAGATCGCCGGACAGGTCCCGATGGACCTGCTCGGCGACATCACCGGCCTGCCCGCCGAGGCGACGGAGATTCCCTGGGACGGTCCCCGCGTCCGGATCATCGAGCACCAGGGGCACGCACCCGGCCACGCGGCGCTGTTCGTCGAGGAAGCCGGGGTCCTCATCGCCGGCGACATGCTGTCGGACGTCCTGGTGCCGATGTTCGACAACGTGCGGAGCACCAACAACCCGATCGAGGACTACCTGGCCTCGCTGCGGCTGTTCGAGGAGGTCGCCGACGACGTCGCGGTCGTCATCCCCGGTCACGGGTCCGTGGGCGGACGTGGTGAGACGCGGGCGCGCATCGACCGGGATCGGGCGTACGTGCACGCGCTGCGTGACGGCCGGGCGGCCGACGACCCGCGGATCGGCCCGTCGGCCAAGCCCGGCTGGGAGTGGGTGAGCGACATCCACGAGGGACAGCTCCGGACCTTCAGTCGGTGACCCAGTCCATGTGCTCGATCCAGTGCTCGAACAGTGCCCGGTCGCCGTGCACCTCCAGCGCCCCGTTGAGCGGGCGCCGCCTGCTGAGCACCAGCAGGAGGTCGACGGCCGGGCCGCGTACCGCGACGTCGGCCTTGGTGTGGGCGCGCTCCAGGGCGACCCTGTCCTGCTCCCGGCGGGCCAGCCACTCCCCCGGCGCGTCGGTCGCGTGGAAGTGCAGGGTCTGGCCGTCGCCGCGCATCGCGTCGGCGAAGCCCCGCCGGTTCTCCCAGTAGCCGCGCGAGGTCATGGTGTCCAGCCAGTCCTCGGTGGCCGCGACGGCGAGCTCGGGCGGGAGCTCGTACCGTGTGCCGAGGGCCGATGCGGCGTCCGCGCGGTGTACGCACACCTCGCCGAGCAGCCGCCGCGACCAGAACGGCACCCCCGCGGCCGCGCCGGACGGATCCCACACCGGCGTGTCGTCGGCGACCGACGCGAACGCCTGCTGCGCCTCGGCCGCGCCCTCGGTCAGCCAGTCCCGCCACTGGGCCGGATCGGCAGGGCCGGGGACGTAACGGGCAAACGCCTCGCTCGGCTCGGTCATCCGCTCGCCCACCAGCATCGTCACCATGCGCTGGGTCGAGCCGACATGGTCGACGAGGTCGGCCAGCGCCCATTCCGGACAGGTCGGCACGGGCGCCTTCGCGTCCTTGCCGTTCACCCAATCGGCGAACGTGCTCGTCTGCTCGACCACAGCCCTCAAATACGCGGACGTCTCCATCTGCACCTCCAAGTGCTCGTGCACCGACCCTAGGGAAGATCCGGCGCGTCCGCATCAGCCGAGCTCCTGTTGCCGGCCCCACCTTCGGCTACGACCTGCTCCCCGTTTCCATGATCTGGTCGGGCCGGTCCGGCAAGATCCTCTCGTTCGTCGGGGCAGGCGTTCCGACCCTGACGCAGAGGTACGGCCGTGCCAAGCCGAGGGCGGTGACCGTAAGCCCGATCCCCAGGTACACCGGGGCAAGATGCCCCAGATCGTTGTAACTGATCGCCCCGTGCACCGCGACCGCCGGGACGAACCCCGCGCCCGCCGCCCCCGCCAGCACCCACCACAACCACGCCTCCCCGCGCCGCCACGCCCACAGGCTGAGCAGGGTGATCGCCACCCCGGCCGCGACCAGCGCCCCGCCGAACGTGGCCCGGTCGTGCGCGACGAACGGCACCAGCCGCGCGTTGGCCGCCCGCATCGTGTCCGGCTGGACGCCGAGAAACTCCAGGTCACTGGGGACGAACACCCCGGTCATCCCGACCACCGACACCACGATCCCGCCGACGAGCAGCCCGAACCCGGTGATCACCATGAGGAGTTGCCCGGTGAGCGCCCGCCTGCGCACCGGCTCCGGCCCCTCGGGCAGCACCCGCCAGCGCGGCCGGCCGGGGTCACGCCGCATCGCCAGCAGGAACATCGGCAGCAGGATCACGGTGGCCGCCGTGTGCAGCGGCTCCAGGAACCCGAACCCGATGAAGTACAGCCAGCTCAGAAACCCCGCGGTCCCCGTGGCGAGAAAGGCCCGCCGCGCCCAGGGCCACCGCCTGCGCAGCCCGCCGAAGGCGATGCCCGCGTACAGCACGCCGATGGCCACCATCGACCCGGCCAGCGTGATCCGGTCGTGCCGCAGAAACGCCGGCAGGTGATGGCTGATCTCCCGCAGCTCGTACGGCCCGGCCCCCAGAAAGTCCCGGTCATACCAGAGCAGAACGGGTCCCAGCGTGACCACGGCCGCGCCGAGGGCGAAGGCGATGACGCCGAGCCCGACCAGCACGCCCCACCACCAGTTGGGCCAGAGTCGCGGATCCCTCCCCGGCGCGGGCGGGCCGGGATCCTCGGTGGGCGTCGCGGCCTCGACGACCCGGGCGAACCACCCCGGTCCCGCTTCGACGAGCACCTCGGGCATGGCCAGCACGGTGACATGCGGATCTTCGAGTGCTTGGGCCGCATCATCGACGGAAGGCGAACTCGTCCGCACGATCTCCGGCTCCGCGCCGTGCAGCACGCCGTCCACGTGCCCGCTCAGGGCGGCCTCGACCATGGGCGCCTCGTCCGGAGCGGCACGGGCGAAGACCGCCACCCGCCTGCCCGCCGCCGCCCTGCGCACCTCGGGCACGTCGGCCGGCCGTACCGGAGCGACCTCGACCAGCCCCGCGCCGAGCGGCGCCATGGCACGGACCGCCGACCAGGCCACGGACGGCGGGACGACCACCCCCACCCTGGCCCGCACGGGCACCCCGGCCACCGTCCCGGCCGGGCTGGGATCCGGATGGTGGTGCCCGAGCCCCTGCGCGATGAGCCGTGCCCCGCCGGGCAACGAGCCCACGGCCGCCAGCGTCCGCAGCGCCAGACGCCGCGAGCGCCGCGCACCGAGCATCGCGGCGGCGATCCCGCGCAGGGGATGGTACGTCCAGTCGGGCATACGACAGCCTCCTATTGAGCACTCGCTCAAGTATCGATGAGGCCATCTTAAGCGATCGCTCAACCGTAGAAATGGCGCATGCGCCGCTCCCGGGCGGTCCTGTCATGGAACGACCAGGCCCGGGTTCGTTCGTCTCCCCAGAACGGCTGTGAGGGCCACGGCGTCCAGGGGTGATCGGTGGCCGCGTAGTGGCGCACGAGGCGAGGAAGCCTGCGGGTGAACTCGGCCTCGTCACCGAAGTCCCACGCCTCACCCTCGGGCTCCGCGCCATTGGTCAGGAAGGGGAAGACACGAGTGATGCCCCGTGCTGCCACGGCCTCCCCGGGGTGAGCCTCGTCGTCACCGAGCGCCCGCGCGTAGGCCTTGCCGGGCACGTAGGCGAACAGCTCGAACTCCGGCCAATCGTCATTCGGCCAGAACTGCTGCCGGACACGTGTGAGCCGGAGAAGCCGGACCGTGCCGTCCGCGGACACGGAGGTCCTCTCGTGGCAGTAGTTCCGTGACAGTTCGGAGAGCCGCTGCACCTGCGGAAGTTCAAGGATCCGGTCGGGGCACTCGGTGACCTTCTCGTAGCTGTCACGGCCAAGGCTGATCAGCCACGTCACGAAGTACTCGAATCCGTCAGAGGAGCCGGAGCCGATGATGGTCCAGCAGACCGCGTACATGTCCCACGTGCAGGCGCGGTTGGCGCACAGCGTGAAGCACGCCTCGTAGTCCACGATCTCCTCGGACGGCAGGCGGGCGAGGTGATCCTCCAGCCAGTCCAGCCGCTCCCGCCTGCTGGAGCTCTGCTGGGCGGAGCGTTCGACGAGGTCCCAGAAGCCGTTCATGTCCATGGGCACGGATCATGACAGCACGGCCCGGTGGCGGATGCGCGACGCGTCATGGGAGGGCGCGGCCGTCCAGACGACGGCATGGAGCGGTACGGCCGGCTCACGGCATCCCGTTCTGCCAGCGGCACCTGGGCCGCGGTTATGGAACAGAAGCCCGCCAAGAAAATTACCAGCGCCACCATATATGCACTTCACACAGCGCGGGGCCGCCAATAATAAAGCACCCCTCTACATTTCCTCTATACTGCTTAACCATTGCCCGAATTAAGGGATACGTCTTTACCCAGCGTGTCACCGCCGGTGCAGTTTCGGTATTGGCCGGAGTTTCCTTTCATGGGAATATCTGCCTGCTCACTGGATTCCAGGTAAGGAGCGGAGTGAATTCACATCGATCGGCACCCGGCTTATCCGGCTGGACGCGTCGTGCGACCTGCCTGATCGCCACCCTGACCCTGCTGACGACCACGTTCACCGATCCCGCGGGGGCGGCGCCGCCGAACGAACCGCCGCCACTTGAAGCCACCACCTCGGCCGGAGCGGCGCTTGCCCAGGCCCGGAAGACGAATAAGCGTATCGAGATTGCGGCGTACCGCTCCGAAACCGGAACGTATTACGCCAACCCCGACGGCAAGACCGTGCGTGCGGAGGTGTCCAGCACCCCGGTCCGGGTCAAGAAGAACGGCGCTTGGGCGCCGATCGATCTGACGCTCGTGGAGTCGGGCGGGGTCGTCCAGCCGAAGGCGAGCTTGGGCGACCTGAGGCTGTCCGCGGGCGGTGACACCACCGCCGCCCGCTTCACCGGCGCCGCGGGCAGAACCGCTGTCGAGGCCCCCGCCACGCTGCCCAAGCCGGTGCTCAAGGCCAACACCGCCACCTACCCCGATGCCTACGGGTCGGGGTCCGACCTGGTGGTGACCCTCACCCCGAGCGGGTTCCGGCACGACGTGGTCATCCGGCAGCGCCCCGCCAGGAGCCTGCGCCTGCCCCAGGGACTTCGGCAGGACGACAAGACCGGCGAGCCGGCCGCGCCGATGCTGGACGCCGCCGCCCTCACCAACCCCGACGCCGGGCGCATCGGCCACGCCAAGGCCACCCGCGATCGCGGCACCGTGGTTTTCACCCCCGACCCGGCCTTCCTGAGCGACCCCGCGACCGTCTACCCGGTCACCGTCACCACCCTGTCGGAGACCTGGGAGGGCACCGGCATCGCCGGCGACACCCACGTGTCCAACGTGCTGCCCGACGGCAGCGCCAACGCCACCCTGCCCTGGCTGCTGGCCGGCAAATCGCACAGCGGCACGCGTACGCACCGCACGTACATCAACTTCCACATCAAGGGCACCCCGCTGGAAGGCGGCACCGTCCACAACGCCGACCTGCGCCTGCACAACCAGGACTCCCACACCTGCAGCGACACCGACAGCCCCGGCATCGACCTGCAGCGCGTCACCACCCCCTGGAGCACCGGCACCATCACCTGGAACAACCAGCCCTCCACCGTGCTCGGCGGCCACGTCGCCAACCGCGGCGCCTACAGCGCCACCCGCTGCCCCGAAGGCGAAGGCGAGCTCTACTACTCCATCGAACTCATCGTCCAAGCCTGGATGAACGGCACCCCCGACCTCGGCGTCCGCCTCAACTCCGTCATCGAACCCGACAGCCCGCAGAACTGGCGCTACTACCGCTCCGACGAGTACGGCGGCTACGACACCTACCCCTTCACCCCACGCGGCCCCGTCCTGTTCATCGAGTACACCCCCGCTCCCGCGGGCCCGCCCGAAGTCGTCGTCTACTCCTACGAGGGACCGAAGCGGCCTCAGCCCGCCACCTACGAGGAAGCCGTCGCGATGAGGGTCGACAGCGACGACCTCCCTTACGTGCCCCCGATGAGCGACGCGGAGGAGCAGGTTCTCGCCGCGACCCCCAACCACGTGGCCGAGGTGACGCCGGAAGAGCTTGAGCCCTTCACCGGCGAGTCCGGAGAGGAGTCGTGGGACGGCGGTACCGTCGAAGAGGGCAGCCCGCCCGACGACACCGCCCCCACGGTCGTGAGTACGAGCCCGGTCGCGGACGCGGCGAACGTGCCGACGGACACCTCCATCAAGGCCACGTTCAACGAGCCGGCCTGGGAGCCCGATTTCCTCGTGAAGGACCCCTCGGGCGCGGCCGTCGAGGGGGCCGTGACCGTGGACGGATCTCAGCAGGAATTCACCTTCACCCCGACGCAGCCGTTGAAGCCGGGCGTCAGGTACACCGCCGAGATCGCCGGGGCGATCGACGCGTCCGCCAACCCGATGACCGCCTACTCATGGGCCTTCGAGACGGCCGCCGCGGGCAGCGCCCGCTGGACGTTCGACGAGGGCACGGGCACGACCGCCGCCGACACGTACGGCAGGCATCCCGCGACCCTCAACGACACCGCCGCCTGGATCCCGGGGAAGACCGGCAACGCGCTCACCAACCAGCCCTCACCCCTGCGGACCGCGGCCACGCGCGAAGCCGCCCGCCAGAAGCAGGCCGTCGAGGTCGCCGATGAGACGACCGCGACCAATGTCACCCACGCGCTGCCGGACGGCTCGTTCAGAAGGGAGATCTCGTCAGGCCCGGTGCGGACGCGACAGGGCGGCGCCTGGGTCCCCATCGACACCCGCCTGGCACCGGCCGGGGACGTGCTGCGGCCGAAGGCGCTGGCCTCAGGGGTCGCGGTGGAGGTCTCGACCGGCGGATCCGGCGCGTTCGCGAGGATGACGACCGGCGACGGAAAGTCGTACGCGTTGCGCTGGCCTACGCCTCTGCCGAAGCCGGCCGTGAACGGCGGCCAGGTGACCTTCGCCGACGCCGCGGGCAAGGGCGCCGATCTGGTGGTCACCGTGTTGCCTACCGGGTTCAGGCACGACGTGGTGGTACGGGAACGGCCGGACAGGCCCCTGGAGATCCGGATGGGCGTGGAGACGACCGGGCTCTCGCTCAGCGCGGA
Source organism: Nonomuraea sp. NPDC050790 (assembly GCF_044456745.1). Classification (NCBI taxonomy): domain Bacteria; kingdom Bacillati; phylum Actinomycetota; class Actinomycetes; order Streptosporangiales; family Streptosporangiaceae; genus Nonomuraea; species Nonomuraea sp. NPDC050790. The sequence continues at coordinate 1,477,435 of NZ_JBITGF010000001.1, forward strand.
CAAGACCGGCCGACTGCTGCTCAAGGGCCCTGACAGGAAGGTCGTCGCGTCCGCGGCACCGCCGATGATGTGGGACGGCAGCGACCAGGGCCGCCCGTACCGAGCCAAGCGGGCAGGCATCGACACGGCAGTGGTCAACAGGGGCGGCGAAACCGAACTGGTGCTCAAGCCCGACCATGCCTTCCTGACCGATCCGGCCACGGTGCTGCCGGTCCGCGTCGACCCGACCACCACCTTGCTGCTCAACGCCGACGTCGAGGTGGGCTCCGACTTCCCCGCCGACCCGGCCGACCCCGGCACGCCGTACCTGATGGCAGGGCGGCTCATCGACGGTCTCTACCGCCCTCACCTGCGCTTCGACACGACCGGGCTGGCCGGGCAGACGGTCACCAACGCCAGGCTGTCACTGGTGAACGTGGACGCCCCTGCCTGCGGCAGCTCGGTGGGCGCGGGCATCCAGGTCCGCCGGTTGACCGGCGCGTGGAGCGCCGACAGCCTGACCTGGAGCAGGAAACCGACCACGACGACGGAGGACGCGCAGGTCAGCAAGACGGCGGTCAACTCCGACTGCGCGACCTTCCCAGGCGCGATGGAGTGGACCGTCACCGGCATCGCCCAGGACTGGGCGGCCGGCGCCGCCAACCACGGCCTGGTCCTGATGCACCCCAACGAGGCCGCCACGGCCGACAACTACCGCGTCTTCACCAGCGCGGAGAACACCGACTACGCCGAAGCGGCGCCGAAACTGACCGTCACCACCGGCGCCACGACCTCCAACCCCTCGGCGAGCGCACCGGCCATCACCCCGGCGCAGACCGTGAACGGTGTCACGGTGGCCACCTCGCTCACCCCGCAACTCGGCGCCACCGTCGCCGACACCATCGGCGGCACCCTGACCGGCGAGTTCGAGATCGAGCACGACCCCGCCGCACCCCGGCAGGGCACCGGCCAGATCTGGGCAGGCGCCTCCCCGGCGGTCGCATCGGGCGGCAGGGCCGTGGTCACCGTTCCCGCCGGACGGCTGGTCGACGGCTGGATGGTCCGCTGGCGCGTCCGCGCCGTCAACGCCGGATCGTCCACCGCCTCGGCGTGGTCAGCGTGGCAGAACGTCACCGTCGACGTTCCCGACACCCAGCCCGATCCCACCGTGGGCGCCCTTCAGGTCGTTCCCTCACACCAGGCCGGCGGCACGACGGTCTCCACCAGCCGTACCCCGAACCTGCTGGCGCAGGTGACCAATCCGACCGGTGGCGCGCTGCGGGCCGAGTTCGAGCTGGAGCACGACCCGGCGGCAACCGGTCAGGGCACCGGCCAGATCTGGACCGGCGCGGCCGACAACGTCGCATCGGGCAGCCAGGCCGCCGTGACCGTTCCCGACGGAAGGCTCTTCGACGGCTGGAAGGTGCGCTGGCGGGCTCGCGCCGTCGCGGGCCCACGGGCGTCTGCCTGGTCGGGCTGGCAGTCCCTCACCGTGGACGTCGTGGCGCCCGGTGAAGAGCCGCTGGCGCGTACCGCCGGGCCGGTGATCCGTACCGACCAGAGCTTCACCGTCGCGTCCTGGCTGCGCTGGTCGGACAAGGACGGCGACTACACCGTCGCGGAGCAGCGGGGCGCCCTGCAGGCGCCCTTCCGCCTGGGCAACACCCCCGATCGCGGGCTGGTCTTCACTCTCACCAGCGGCGATACCGCGGACGCCACTTCCTCGGGGGTTCTGTCCGACGTGGAGGCGCCGGTCGACGAATGGTTCCATCTCGCGGGCGTCCACGACGCGGCCTCGGGTACGGCGGCGCTGTACCTCAACGGCCGGCTCGTGTCCTCCGCCCCGATCGGTTTCCAGGCATGGAACGGCACGGGCCCGCTGACGCTGGGCACCCGCATGCGCGGGGACCTGGACGAGGCGCGCACGTACCAGCGGGCCCTGACCGCGACGGAGATCGGCGCGCTGGCAGGAGGCACAGGCCCGGTGCCCGCGGCGAGGACGACCCGGCCCGCGCAGCAGGACGAACCCGATCCCTACGAGGTCAACTACCGGCACTTCACGCTCGACACCTGCCGGGCCAAGGCTCCGACCGACGGGAGGCTGGGGATCTGGACCGATGCCACGGTCTTCAGCGGGTGCTCCGTCCGATGGTTCGGCCTCAGCACCTGGATCGACGACTGGGATCCCAGCTCGGGCACCAGGAAGAAGATCCGGGTGAAGCTGCCCGACGGGTCGGCCGGGATCGACCTGCTCATGCGCGCCACCGCGGTCATCAACACCTACCTGGGGACACGAGACGGGTCAGGGATCCGCAACGCGGGAAGCGACGGGGCGACCGGCCCGATCACCCCGACGGAGTTCTCCATGTGGGTCGCGATCGACCAGGCCCAGTACGCGCTCGAGAGCGGGTTCGGCAACTCCCGCATGCAACTGACGACCACCACGGAGTCGAGCAGCGGGAGCTCGTCCTGCGCGAAGACGATCGACGGAGATCGCGAGGCGCGAATCAAGGAATGGAACGGAACGGCCCAGTACTTCCGCTTCAAGTCCTCCAGCACCGTCGACACCGTACGCCGGTGCACGATCGTCCCCTGGATGAAGATCAAGGACGTCATCGCGGTGAAGCCCTGGCCCACCAACGTTCCGCTGTGGGGCAAGCTCAAGGACGAGGAGGGCGCTCTCAGGACGCCGCCGACCGTGCGCTGTGACGACCTGACCCTGGGGCCGGGCAGTCCAGGGGCGTGGCCTGAGGAGAAGCGCGTCCGCTACAAGGGCGCCTGCATCTTCCCGGGTGTGAGCCGTATCTATCGGACCGACGTCGCCCATCCCAAGCGCGGCCTCGTCGCCGCCCACATCGCGGCCGCCTTCAACACACCGGACGTCACCGACCCCAAGAAACCACCAGGCCAGAAGGTGGTGCCAGGAAACTGGAACGGCTCGACGGGACGGAGCAAGAGCCCGCTGACCCGGATCAACGAGAGCGAAGCGCGACCCCTCGACCCCAAGGGACGGACGTGGGGAGCGGTGCAGGTCAGCGAGCGGCGCAAGGCCTGCAAGGCGGCCAAGGTGGTCGGCGACTGCGACGAGTTCCCCTTCAACTCGGTCAGGGAGGGTCCCGGATGGGGTGACGGCAACTTCTCCGTGCGCGGCGTGCCGTCCAGCAACAACAAGAGCGACGGCTGGTACCTGTCGGTGTTCTACGCGCGCTACCGTGTGCTGATCCCCGACAGTAACGCCCAGCGCGGCGGCGACCGCTTGTGGGTGAGCGTCAAGTCCTGACGTACGGCTGCCGCCCGGCCGTGCGCCGGGCGGCAGCCGTACCACCGGATCGATCGAAGGGAAGCCATCGCATGCCCGTGGACCACCTCTACCAGTTGCTCCGCTCCTACGATCCCAGCGACCTGTCCATGCGGCAGTTCTACGCCGCCTGGTGCCAGGGGCCCACGGAGGAGGAGGCCGTCGCCCTTCTCGGCGGGGAGCCCGGAAGCGGCGTGCCGGACGACTACGCCGGATGGGGACCCGGGTCCGACGGGAGCGGCGACGCGGAGGCCGGCTTGCTGGCCGGCCGGATGGGCGGCTGGACGATGCTCATCGGTGACGACCGGATCGCCGGGGACGACGCGGTGCTCGCCCTGACCGGTACCGGCGGGCAGGCGCTGGCGGTCAGCTGGGACTTCCACGGCGACTGCCTGCTGAAGTACGCGCGGTCCGGCGAACTGCTCACCGTGCTCGACATCTTCGACACCGACGAGCGCACCGGCCTGGATCCCGACGCTCTCGATCCGTACCTGGACGGCCTGCGTTTCACCCTCGACCCCTCCGACCCGGACGAGCCCTCCGTGGAGCCGGCCGAAGCGTTCACCTCCGCTCTGGTGGCGGTCGGCAGGGTCGTGGGGCAGGAGCTCGACAAGGCTTGGCTGGACACCAGGCACCGCTGCTACGTCGTGCGTTAGAGATCGCGGAGTTCTCTGCGTGAGGTGATGCCGAGCTTGCCGAAGACCTTGCCCAGGTGCCATTCGACGGTGCGGGCGATGTGTTCTTCCTGCGGAGTCAGCTCGCCGACCATGACGACGGTTACCTGTGGTGCGCTTCGGTCAGCGGCACGGGCAGCTTGTTCCTGAGCAACCACACGTCGGCTTCGGAGGGCCTGTACCTCACGCCACCGGCGCCCAGTGACCCGGAGAGCACCGCGCGGGTGTTCCCGAGCCACGCGCCGGCGCGGGTGCTTCGGGCGGAGGTGACGTGGCGCGATCTCTAGAGTTGGTGCGTGACGATTCGGGTGCTCATCGCTGACGACCAGGAAATGGTACGCACCGGCTTCCAGATGATCCTGGACGCTCAACCGGACGTGGAGGTGGTCGCGGCGGTGGCCGACGGGGCCGAGGCGGTCGCCGCGGCCCGCCGGACGCGTCCCGACGTGTGCCTGCTCGACATCAGGATGCCCAAGCTCGACGGGCTCGAGGTGACCCGGCTCCTGGCCGGTCCCGGGGTGGAGAATCCGCTGCGGGTGGTCATCGTCACCACGTTCGACATGGATGAGTACGTCTACGGCGCGCTGCGCCACGGCGCGAGCGGGTTCCTGCTCAAGGACAGCGGCCCCGCCCTTCTGGTCGAGGCGGTCAGGGCGGCCGCGGTCGGTGACGCGCTGGTGTCGCCCTCGGTGACGGTACGCCTGCTGCGGCACCTGGCCCGCCCCCGGCCGAGCGCGGCCCTGACGCCGGACGAGCCGCTGAGCGACCGGGAGCTGGAGGTGGCGCGGCTGGTGGCCAGGGGCTACAGCAACCAGGAGGTGGCCGCGGAGCTGTTCGTGTCGCTGTCGACGGTCAAGACGCACGTGGGTAGCATCTTCGCCAAGCTCGGCGTCAAGAACCGGGTGGGGGTAGCCGCCTGGGCGTGGGAGTCGGGCGTGATGAGCTGATCCACATCTGGCCCAAAGTATGATCGCGCGCCACCCGACCCGACTTGTGACCGATACCCGGTTCCTGGGCCCGTCCGCAGGATGTGGCCATGCCCCCTCACGACCACACCGATGCCTCGGTCATCCCCCTGCGACCGGCCACCTCCCCCGGCCGGCCGCGCATCTCCGCGCTCGACGTGCTGCGCGGGTTCGCGCTGTGCGAGATCCTGCTCGCCAACATCCAGCTCATGGCCACCGGCGCCGCCGCTGTCGCGGAGCAGCCCATGGGCGACTGGGACCCCTGGCTCGGCCTGCCGATCTTCTCGCTGCTGTTCGGCATCGGGTTCACGTTGCTGCTGGAGTCCGCCGCCGGCCGCGCCGCGAGCCCGCGCCTGGCCCTGCTGCGCCGCCTCGGCGCGCTGCTCGCGATCGGCCTGGTGCACATGCTGCTGTGGCCGGGCGAGGTCCTGACCGACTACGCCGTCGTCGGCGTCGTGGTGCTGCTGCCCTCGTCGTGGCTGCCGCGTTGGGTCCTGGCGGTCCTGTCCGGCCTGCTCATCCCGGCGGCGCTGGTCTTCGGCGGTGGCGGGCCCCTGCTGATCGCGGGACTGTTCCTGCTGGGCTCGGCGCTGGTGCGCTACGGGGTGGTCGACCGGCTGGAGGGCGCACTCCGGTGGCCGCTCCTGCTGGGCCTGGGCTTCGCGGCGGGACTGGCCGCCGCCCTGTGGGCGCAGGCGAGTATGCGCGCCGTGGGAGCCACGACGTACCTGCCCGCCACCTCCAGCCTCGCCGACCTGCTGTTCGCCGGGGTGTGGGTGTGCGGCATGCTGGTCCTGCTCGCGACGCCGCTGCGCACGGTGCTGCGGTTCGTCTTCGCGCCGCTGGGCCGGATGGCGCTCACCAACTACCTGACCGCCACCCTCCTGGTCCTCGCCGCCGGGCCACTCCTCGGCCTGCCGATCGGCCAGTCCCTGACGACGGCGTACTGGACCGCCGCCGCCATCCTCGCGGCCCAGTGGCTGATGTCCACCCTCTGGTTGCGCCGCTTCCGGCAGGGGCCGGTCGAGTGGCTGTGGCGCTGGGCGACCTGGGCCCGCCGCCCCGAGCTGAAGCGCGCCGTATAGTTAGATTGACGTCGAACCAAGGAGTCGTGCCGTGACCGTCCCCGCGACCGCCGCGTGCTGCGCCCCGATCGTCCGCGAGCCCATCTCGGAGCGCGCCGCGGCCGATCTGGCGGTGCTGCTCAAGGCCGTCGCAGATCCGGTACGGCTCCGCCTGCTGTCGATGATCGGCTCCCACGAGGGCGGCGAGGCCTGCGTCTGCGACCTGACCGGGGCCTTCGACCTGAGCGCCCCCACGATCTCCCACCACCTGAAGATCCTGCGCACCGCGGGTCTCATCGACGGCGAGCGGCGCGGCACCTGGGTGTACTACCGCGTGGTCCCGGAGACCGTTAACCGGCTCGGCGCCCTGTTCGCCCCGCTGGCCCAGCCCGCCGCCTGACGAGGCTCAGCCGATCCAGCCCTGGCCGGCACAGAGTTCGGCGCTGAGGCGGCGGGGATCCAGCTCGTGCATCTCCAGCAGCAGGCGCAGCGGGTTCGGCCGGCCGGGGCGCCAGCCGTACCGGGAGATCTGCCGGCGGGAGCGCCGGCTGAGCTGGATGCCCACGGGGTCCAGTGCGTCGCCCAGGATGCCGAACAGCAGGTGCTCGGGGCCGATGCCGGTGGCGCCCTGCCGTATGGCCAGGCGCTCCGCCAGGTCGAAGGCGCGCTTGGCCAGGAGGAAGGTGCGGGGGCTCGGGTGGCGGCTGTGGCCGCCGCGCCACCAGGGGCGCCGCCGTACCCGCCGCTCCGCCGCCTCCACGGCGGCGGGGCCGAAGGCGGACCGAAGCTGCTCGCGCAGCGCGTCCGGGTCCACGCCGAAGGCGCGCAGGGCCTGGCCGCCGTCCACGTGGGGCCGGAGCGAGGGGCCGATGTCGCGGAGCCGTTCGCGGGCATCGGCCAGCTCCAGGCCGTGCTCGGCGAGCAGCCGGGCGGCGGGGCCGTCGCCGTGCCGCAGGATGGCCAGCAGGACGTGCTCGTCGCCGATGTAGGAGGAGGTCCACGGGGCGGTTCCGGACTCGCGGGCCTCGACGTAGGCCAGGCGCACCACCTCGGCGCCCTCCGGCGACAGCCGATTCCACATCACGGCTCCTCGCGGAAGCGCAGGCCGTGCTTGTAGTGCACGGCCTGCTTGGTCAGGCCCAGGCGGCGCGAGATGTCCCGCCACGACCAGCCCTGGGCGCGGGCGTTGTCCACTTGCAGGGTTTCCAGCACCTCCACGAGCCGGCGCAGCGCCAGTACCGCGGCCAGGCCGATCTCCGGGTCGGTGCTGGTGGCCTCGTCCATGAGCCTCCGGCTTTCGTCCAGATTCACTCCCATATCGTCAAATTATTTTGACGACTTGCGGTCGTCAAGGATATTTGACGATATTTCGTGTTCGATCACCTCACGCGGAAGCCGTCCATGGTCAGGTCCAGGAGACGGCGCGCGGCGATGACGCCTCCCACCCCCTAGCCTTTCGGCCATGAAGACATTTCTCATCACCGGCGTCAGCTCAGGGCTCGGCAGGGCGTTCGCGGCCGGGGCGCTGGAGGCCGGGCACACCGTGGTGGGCACGGTGCGGAAGGAGGGCGACGCGCGCGCGTTCGAGGGGCTCGCCCCCGGGCGGGCGCTGGCCCGCGTGCTCGACGTCACCGACACCGACGCCGTCTTCCGCACGGTGGACGAGGCCGAGGCCACCGCCAGCCCCATCGACGTGCGGGCGGCGCACGCCCTGCTGACCGTCATCGACGCGCCCGACCCGCCCGCGCACCTGGTGCTCGGCTCCGACGCGCTGCGCCTGGTCGCCGACGGCCGGGCCGCCGTGGACCGCGAGATCGAGCGGTGGGCCGACCTCTCCCGCTCGACGGACTTCCCGGACGGCGGAGCCCAGATCAGGCCATGATCCGGGCTTGCATCCGATACCCAGATGCACGTCCGGGTGCTGGACGCGCTCCAGTCCCGCGCCACCCCGGCCGCGCGGGAGGGGTGATGACCTATCTGCGCAGCGGGCAGGTGGCGGTGATCAAGGCGGCGCAGCGGCTCGGGTTCACCCTGCGGGAGGTCGGCGAGCTGATCGACACCGGACGGCACGGGCATCCCACCCCCGACCTGCGCGCCCACGCCCAGGCCAAGATCGCCGACCTGACCACGATCCGCTCGGCGCTGAGCGCGGTCGTCTCCGCGCGGGCTGCGACAGCCTGACGGACTGCACCTTCCCCGACTGCCCGCTGCCCTTCGCCGACCTGGCCGACGGCGCGCGGTGAGGGCCGGGGTGAAGGTCAGCACCCGGTCGCGTAGCCGGTGAGCAGGTCGGCCAGCTCTCGTGGACGGCTGAGCGCGACGCAGTGGCCGGCCGCGATCTCGTCGGGGACGATGCCCAGGCGGTCGCGGACCAGCCGTCGCAGGAAGGCGGCGGGCAGGACGCGGTCCTCGGTGCACAGCACGAACCTGGTCGGCACGTCCGGCCACGCGGCCAGCGGCCACGGAGCGGCCGAGGCGGTGCTCGACGGGTGCTCGCGCTCCTTGCTCAGCGCCTCCTGAGCCAGTTCCCGCGGCACGTCGTGGTAGAAGCCCACGTACGGATCGGCGTTGCCGGTCAGCCCGCCGTCCAGCTTGGCCTGCTCCTTCACCGCCTCCTGGCAACCGGTGGCCGACCACCAGTCGTCCGGCGACTCCCCCGGCGCCGGGATCATGCCGGCCACCAGGACCAGCACGTCGGCGGGCAGCCGGTCGGCGACCAGCGGGGCGGTGAAGGCGCCGAAGGAGTGGCCGACGACGACCAGGTCCCGCCGGTCGCCAACCGCCTCGGCCACGGCGGCGGCGTAGTCGGACAGGGTCAGCGACTCGTCGTCGCCCGGCAGGTCGGGCGCCAGCACGTCGTGCCCGCGCGCCCGTAGTTCGGCCTCCACCAGGTGCCAGTACCAGCCGACGTCTCCGCCGCCGTGAATCAGTACGAACATGCTCATGACTCTCTCCTCATCGTTGGAACTCGGCGCGCACGACCACGGCGACCGCGGCCACCACGATCACGCCTCCGGCCAGGGTCGGCACCGTGACCGGTTCGGCCAGCACCAGCCATCCCAGGCACAGGGCCACCAGCGGGTTGACGTAGGCGTACGTGGCGGCCAGGGAGGTGGCCGCCGACTGCAGCAACCAGATGTACGCCGAGAACGCCAGCACGGATCCGAACAGCACCAGATACCCCCAAGCCGCCCACGCCCGGCCCGAGTAGGCGAGGGGGTCGAAGCGCTCGCCGCTCACCAGCCCGATGACCGTCAGCGCCGCGCCGCCGAAGAGCATCTCGTAGACCGCGACGGCGAACGGGTCGCGCGGCAGCCGAAGACGCGGCTGGTACCAGGATCCGAACGCCCACGACAGCCCGGCGACCAGGACGGCCACCATGGTCCAGGGCGGGAACGCGCCGCCGAGGCCGTTCGCCGCGACCACGACGACCAGGCCGCAGAACCCCGTCGCCACCCCTGCCACGGTCCGTACGGCCGGCCGTTCGCCCGCCAGCACGCGGTGGCAGATCACCCACAGCGGCACCGCGGCGATCAGCAACGCCGTGATCCCCGACGGAGCCCCGCCGTGCTCGGCAAGGGTCACCAGACCCTGACCGAGCACGATCAGCAGAAGCCCGATCTGCGCGCATCCCAGCACCTGCCGCCGGGTCACCGCCAACCTGCTGAGACCACCACGCGCCACCAGGAACCCGCCGACCAGCAGCGCGCCCACCAGGAAGCGGACACCGGCGCTCACGAAGGGCGGCATCTCCTGGACCATGATCCGGATCGCGAGGTACGTCGAGCCCCAGACGAGGTAGACGATCGCCAGGGCAGCCCCGACCAGCAGGAAAGGGCGCGACGCCACGGTGGTCGTTGTCATGCCGCCACGTTAGGGGCCTGCGCATCATCGCGAAAAGCGATGATTAACGATCACAAAAATCGCTAAAGGCGATTGCCCGAGACGGCAGCCGGTCGACGGCCCGAAGTTCATCCTCCGGCGACACGCACCCAGCCCTCGTCGAGGAGCCGGAACCCCGCGTCGATGGTCGACTCAGGATCGGGGTCGCGGGTGGCGCTGAGCTGGATCTGAAGGGCGAAGCGGACGTAGAAGCGGATCTCGTCGCTCGGTTCGGCGAGCCCGAACTCCTTGGTGATCGCCGCGATGAGGGCGTCCTCGTGCCGGAACCACATCCGTTCGGCGTACTCGACCAGCGCCGGCGTGCGTTCCATCAGGGCGAGGAGCTGCCGTTGGGGTTCTTCGCCGAACCCGGCGATCTCGGCGAGGTAGTGCGCCTTCAGCGCGGCCGAGATCGAGGTGCCCGGCGGCCGGCCGCCGATCGCGGCGACGAGCTGTTCGTGCCGTTCGTCCTCGTCGCCGAACGCGAGGGCCTCCTTCTGCGGGAAGTGCGCGAAGACCGTGGTCGGCGACACGTCCGCCCGGTCGGCGATCTCGCGCACGCTCACCTCGTCGAACCCGCGCTCCAGGAACAGCTCGTGCGCGGCCGCCACGATCGACGCCCGGGTCGCGGCCTTCTTGCGTTCCCGCCGCCCCACCTCACTCATGGCCGCCATCGTAGCGGATAGGTGGCTTGACACCGAAACTGGTATCGATACAGTCATGTACCGACACCAGTGAAAGTAGGCAAACGATGACACGAAATCGTGCTGCGGCCGCCGTACTCATGGCGGGGGGAGTGATCTTCTTCCTCGCCGAGTTCATCGCCTCGGCGGCGTGGACGGATCCGCCCTACAGCTACACCCACCACTACATCAGCAACCTCGGCGTCCACGGCCCGACGGAGGCGTTCGGGCAGTTCATGTACTCGCCGCTCGCGTGGGTCATGAACACCGGCTTCTTCCTCTTCGGGATCACCCTGTTCGCCGGCACCGCCATGCTCAGGGGTCCGCGCGGGTGGCGCCGCTGGGCGGTGCTCATCCCGGCGTTCTCGCTGGCGGCCGGGGGCGTGCTGCTGGCCTTCTTCCCCGGATCCGGCGAATCGGCGGACGCCGCCGTCGACTATCACGGGCTGGGCGCCTTCGCCGGCATCATCGGCGGCAACGTGCTCACCCTCGTGCTCGGACTGCTGCATCGGGACGTCGCGATCCCGCGGCGGACCGGCAGGGCCATGGTCGTCCTCGGCGGGTTCGGCCTCGTCGCCCTGGTGGGCTTCTTCACCCTCGCCGGCTCGGGCACCAACGTCCTCATCGGCCTCGCCGAACGCTGTGCCGTATACCCGCTCCTGATCGGCCTGATCTGGGCGGGCGCCTCCCTCGGGAACGCCCGGCAGGGCCTCACCGATGCCGGCGGCCGCGTGGCGGTGGCGTCCACAGGACGCCCATCGTGATGATCGTGGACAGCACCAGCAGGACGCCGAACACGACCTCCAGCAACGTGGTGATCGACATGCGGATCACCCCTCTTCCACTATCCGCCCGAGAGTATTCCCAGGTCAACGACTATCCTGGAGTCCCGAGGGGAGTACTTCTCAAGAGCTGACCCGGTCAAGACGGACCCTGGCAGCGTCCCCGGGCAGCCGCCCGTACCAGCGGGTGAGGGAGACCTCGAACGCCGCGCACCGTTCGAGGAGGCCACATGTCGATCGCCTCGCCGCTCCTGTGGTCGGTGACCGTCGCCGCCCTGGTGCTCCTGCTGGCGATCGACCTCGTCCTGACCAGGCGGCCGCACGAGGTGGGCATGCGCGAGGCGGTCGCCTGGTCGGTCTTCTACCTGGCACTGCCGGTGATCTTCTGCGCCTGGTTGTGGTTCGCCTACGGCACGACGGTGGCGGTGGAGTTCCTGACCGGCTTCGTCGTGGAGAAGTCGCTGTCGGTCGACAACCTGTTCGTGTTCATGCTGCTGCTGGCGGCGTTCGCGGTCCCGGCGGAACTGGCCAGGCGGGTCCTGCTCTACGGCATCGTCGGCGCCCTGCTGCTGCGCGTGGTCTTCATCATGCTGGGCGCCGCGGCGCTGCGCAGCGGCACCTGGGCGTTCCTGCTGTTCGGCGCGATCCTCCTGGTCACCGCCGCGAAGGTGCTGAAGGGCGCGCTGAGCGGGCGCGAGCGGGAGATCGACGTCTCCAAGCTGCCCGCCGTCCGTCTGGTGCGCCGCTTCGTGCCCGTCACCTCCGACTACCGGGGCTCGAAGCTGTTCGTCCGCGAGAACGGCACGCTCACGCTCACCCCGCTGGCACTGGCCGCCGTCGCCGTCTTCGCCGTGGACATCGTCTTCGCCGTCGACTCCGTCCCCGCGGTGTACGGCGTGACCGCCGACCCCTACCTCGTCTTCGCCACCAACGCCTTCGCCCTGCTGGGCCTGCGCGCCCTCTACTTCGTGCTGCAGGGCGTGCTGACGAAGCTGTGCCACCTCGACCACGGGCTCAGCGTCATCCTGGCCTTCATCGGGATCAAGCTCATCCTGCACTGGGCCCACGGCATCTGGCCGCAGGTGCCGGAGATCCCCACGCTCGCCTCCCTCGGGGTCATCGTCGCGGTGCTCGCCACCGTCACCGTCACCAGCCTGTACGCCCGCCGCCGCCCTTGACCCGAATGTTCACCAGCCGTTGACGGTATTCAGCCCGATATGGAGTTGTTGACCGGGTGACGATGGGAGTGTCCGTCGCATCCCCCGCAAGGAGGCTTCGTGCCCACTCCGCCCCGCCCCGGACCCTTCTGGCCGGTGAGGCTCACCGTCGTCCTCGCCGCCCTCGCCACGCTCATCGGCCTGGCCGGCGTCGTCCCCGCCCACGCGACCGTCTACAACTCCTGCACCATGTCCCGGTGCGCCGACGCGCGTTCGGCGAGGTCGATCTGGGCTTCCAAGGGCTTCCCCACGACGAGAACCTGGTACTCCTGGCCGGACGGCCGGTCCAACTTCGCCGGCGGACGCTTCTACAACCGCGAAGGCCAGCTCCCCAGCGGCGCCACCTACCATGAGTACGACGTCTACTCCCGCACGCAGGGCGCCCCGCGCGACGCGTACCGGATCGTCGTCAACCGCGGCACCGGCGTGACGTGGTTCTCGCCCAACCACTACACCGACTTCTACCGGCTCTAGGAACCTCATGACCGCACCTCCGCTGCCGCGCTGGCTGAGCGTGTGCACCGATCCGGCGCCGGACGTGCTGGACGGGCGGCTCTGCCGTACCCGTGCCGCCTTCTTCGAGGAGGTGGCACGGGTGCTGCGCTTTCCCGCCTACTTCGGCCACAACTGGGACGCGCTGTCGGACTGCCTGCGTGACGCCGGAGCCGTGGCGCTGCTCGTGACCCACGCCGGGGACCTGCTCGGCGCCGAGGATCCCGGGCAGTTCGCGACGCTGCTGGCGGTCTTCTCCGACGCCGCCGAGTCCGGGCTGACCGTGACGTTGTATGCCGAGCCCGGCGGGCAGGCCGCGCTGCGTGAACGGCTCGCCGCCGCCCTGACGCCCTAGGCGGGGGCGATCGGGCGGGTGACGACGTCGAGGGCGGTCTGGACGAAGGCGCGCAACGGCGCGCTGTGGCCGGTGGTCGGCCAGACGAAGGCCCACTCGACCGGCGGCGCGTCGTCGATGGGCACCAGCGTGACGCCCGGATAGGTGTAGTAGCGGGCCACGTGCGCGGGCAGCGGGCTGACGAAGCGCTCGGCCGCGACGAGGGTGAGCGTCTCGTGGATCGTGCGGGCGGTCTGTCCCCGGGGGATCGCCTCGCCGTGCGGGGTACGCCTGGGGATCAGGGCCTCGCTCCAGTACTCCGGCGCCGCCTCGCCCAGGTCCGGCACGGTACGCCCCGCCAGGTCCCGCAGCGACACCGACCGTTCCCCGGCCAGGTCGCTGGAGCTGGAGACGGCCAGCACGCGGCCCTCGGTCAGCGCGACCGGGCCCGTGCTCAGGTCGGGCTCCTGGATCGGCAGCCACATGAGCTGCACGTCCACCTCGCCGCCGCGCAGCCCGGTGAACGGCGTGCCGAGGTGGAACTCCGAGGTCTCCACGCGGCAGCCGGGATGCCGCTCCAGGAACGCGTCGATGACCGGGCACAGCTCGGTGCCCAGGACGCCGATGACGCCCAGCCGCAGGGTTCCGCGCAGGCCCCCGCCGGTGGCGGTGGCGTGGGCGATGCCGTCCTGGATGAGGTCGTAGGCGCGCTGGAGGTCGTCGCGCAGGCGGCGGCCGATCGGGGTGAGGGTGACGGTGCGGCTCGTGCGGTCGAACAGCGCGGCGCCGATGCGGCGCTCCTGCTTCTTGATCGCCTGGCTGACCCTGGCCTGGGAGACGCGCAGGCGTTCCGCGGTCCTGCCGAAGTGCAGCTCGTCGGCGAGCGTCAGGAAGATCTCGATGTCGCGAAGCTCCACACTGCACCTTCTGTGATAACCGCCGGGTTATGAATTCTATGCAGGATCCGGCGTTGTTCCTGCTCACGATGGGGTCGATGCTTCGGGGACCGCCGTCTCGCATCGGAGTGAAGCCATGAAGCTCGACATGACCATGATGATCACCTTTCACGACGCGCTCCGTCGTGATCTGGAACGGCTCGCGCGCCTGACCGCCCGCACCGGTGACGATCCGCGTCATCTGCTGCGCTCGGCGGCGGGGTGGGAGATGTTCAAGCGTTACCTGCACATCCACCACTCGACCGAGGACGCCTTCCTGTGGCCGGTCATGCAGGCCGCGCTTGCCGGCAGGTCCGCGGAGCTGGCGCTGCTGGCGGCGATGGAGGACGAGCACGCGGCCATCGACCCGCTGCTCGCCGCCGTCGACGCCGCCCTTGCCGACCGTGACTCCGGTCACGAACGGCTCGGCGATCTGGTGGACGCGCTGGGGACCGTACTGACCGGCCACCTCAAGCACGAGGAGAGCGAGACGCTCGCGCTGATCGACGTCACGCTCACCGAGGAGCAGTGGCGGCGCTTCGGCAAGGAGCACAGCGCGCGGGTCGGCGACGACGCGCCGCGCTTCCTGCCCTGGGTGCTGGACGGGGCCTCGCCCGCGACCACGGCCGCCGTGCTGACCCCGTTCCCCGAGCCGATCCGCGCGGCCTACCAGGGCGAATGGCTGCCCGCCTACGAGCGCGCCGGCGTCTGGCCCGCCGCTCAGCCCGGCCGCAGGGAGTAGGCGGTCACGGACTCCGGCAGCACGGCGACGCGGGACAGCGCGCCGGTGTCGACGTTCCAGCCGAGCAATCGCTTGCCGCTCTCGACGATCACGGTGTCGTGGCCGATCCAGCCACGCACCGGGCAGCCGCTCTTGCCGCACCTCGTGGCCCCGGAAGGACCCCAGGGCAGCAGCAGCGTCCTGACCACCCGGCCGGTGGCGATGTCGGCCACCACGACCACGTCCGCCCCCTGTGCCACTTCGGGGTGGGCGAGCGCGGACCTCGCGACGAGGTCGTCACGCTGCCAGCCGTGGTTGCCCAGGACGCCGACCGGCATGCTGCCCTCGTTCGTGACGTTCTGGACGTCCAGCCGCACCTCCCCCGCCCCGCGCTCGCGCAGGACCGTCCAGCCGCCGGCCTCCGGCGAGACGATCCTGAGGTCGCGGTAGCCCGCCACCCCCGTGAATCCCTTGTACGGCTGCCGCTCCGCCTGCCCCGTCCCCAGGTCGAGCAGATAGTTGGCGGCCTCCTGCTCGACGAGGAGCTGTTCGCCGCGCCAGAGCACGACCTCGTTGAACCCCGGCACCGGGTAGCGCCTGGCCTGCCCGATCACCAGGTCGACGACGACCACCTCGTCCTTCTGCGGGAAGGCGGCGCGCGTGCCGTCGGGGGCGAGCGCGTTGGGCTTCAGCGGCGTGCCGCCGTTGCCCGCGGCGTCCGTGGACTCGGCCAGCTTCACGTCCAGCGGGACGCGCCCGCCCGCCTTCATCATGTAGATCCGCCCGTCGCCGAACGCGGCCAGCGCGAGCACGGGACCGGAGGCCGAGTCCACGACGGGCAGGTCCGCCCACCGCTCCGGCAGCCCGGCGGAGAGCGGCGGCAGCGCCGCCTCGTCGGCGCTCGCGGGCGCGCGGTCCATCACCGGCCGCGACGGGGCCGAGGGCGTGGGGCTGACGCCGGGCGTGTGGACGGTGCCGCGCTCGACCTCCTGCGGGAACGCGGTGATCCCCACCACGACGACGGCCGCGACGGCGAGCACGGCCAGCGCCGTCCACCTTCGGCGGGCGCGACCGCTCGTGCGCCGCCGCCACAGCTCGTCGGCGTGCGAGTGGCCTTCCGGCAGGGTCTCGGCGAGGTCCTGGAAGAGCTCCCGCAGTCGCTGGTCGGTCATATCAACACCTCTTCCAGTTCGGGAGCGACCTCGCGCAGCCGTTTCAACGCCGCGTGCGTCTGGCTCTTCACCGTCCCGGACGAGACCCCGAGGACCTCGGCGACCTCGCCGACCGGCAGGTCCTCGTAGAAGCGCAGCACCAGCACCGCCCGCTGCTTCACCGGCAGTTTCGCCAGCGCGCGGGCGAAGACCACCTTCAGGTCGGAGGCGCCCGAGGTGTCGCGGTCGGCGTGCTCGGGCGGCTCCCCGTAGGCGAACTCCCGCCGCCTGCGCCACCGTGAGGACACGTCCCTGTACAAAGTGGTACGCACGTAGCCGACCGGATCGGTGTGCACCTTCGGCCACCGGCGCGCCAGCTTGATGAGCGCGTCCTGGAGCACGTCCTCGGCCACGTGCCGGTCCCCGCTGATGAGGATGGCCGCGCGCAGCAGCCGCGGGTACCAGGCGGCGACGAAGGCCTCGAACTCCGCGGAATCCGTCATATAGAAAAGACGGCTGAGAGGGGGTGAACGGTTGGGTCTTCCATGAAATCCGCTGATTTCCGGGGAGTCAGGTCAGCCGCTGAGTGCGCTGGAGAGCGTCACGACCGCGCTGACGAGGAGCGCCACCAGCACCACTTTGCGGAAGCGATCCGGATCAATACGACTAAAGATGGCATTTCCTATGAAATACCCCAACTGGACGACCGGCAGACCCACCAGCCCGATCCAGATCGACTGCTGGGTCACCTGCCCGGCGACCGCGAATCCGACCAGGCTCAGCACGCTCGTACCCGCGAACACCACCGCGAGGGTGGCGCGGAACTTGGCCGGGTCGTAGCCCATGCCCTGGAAGGCGGCGACCATCGGCGGCCCGTTGGTGCCGGTCGAGGTGGACAGGGCGCCGGACAGCAGGCCGACCCCCACCAGGACGGGGATGTTGCCCTTCACCTTCACCCGCCGCCACACCATCAGCGTGCAGCCCAGGACGCCGATCCCGATCAGCACCGTGAGCACCTGCGGGGACGTGACCGCGTACACCCAGAGGCCGAGCGGCATGCCGAGCACGATGCCGGCCATGGCGATCATGCCCACCTTCCACTCGGCGTGCTCGCGCTGGCGTACGGCAACCGTGACGGTCATGGCCAGGGCGGAGGCGGTGGTGGCGACCACGGCGGTGTGCGGGTCGACGGTGAGGGCCAGCAACGGGGTGGCGACGAGCGCGTAACCGAACCCCGTCACCGCGTGCACCGTTGAAGCGATAAGGATGATCACGGCGGCGGCAAGCAGCGTCGACACCTGTCACACTTTGCCACAGATCTACGTAAATGAACCAGTAGTCGCGGAAATTTCGCCGGTCGTGGGATAAATGGTTACCCGCTGGGATCAGCGCTAGGATTTGGCAAAATAGCTGGTAAGGCGTGTCCTCACACTTCGTCAAATGTGGCAATAGGAGCGAATGGCGTGGGTGGTCAGGAGTCTGCGAACTACACGGTCTATCCGGCACTGGACGGCGGCCCGGCCGTCGTCTTCGTCCCCGGCCTCGGCGGCCGGACGAAGTTCGTGGACCAGTGGAACGAGGCGGGCCAGGAGCCCGTCATCCGCCGGGCCACCTGGAGCGAGCCGATGAGCGTGCCCGCCGTCGACGAGCGTGGCGCGGCCCTCGCCGCGCTCATCGACGGGTCCGGCGCCGGCGAGGTCGTGCTCGTGGGCCACAGCATGGGCGGCCTGGTCTGCCTGGAGGCGGGCAGGCACCTGGAGCGGCGGCTGCGCGGCGTGGTCGTCATGTGCCAGTACCCGCCGCACCGCACGCCCCTGTCACCGCTGGCCGAGCTGCCCGACCGGGCGCTGGCCGAGGAGATCGAGGCGCCGCGCCACATCGCCGACACGGCGGCCCTGCCCGAGTACGCCCGGCTGTGGCGCTCGGAGTACCACCTGCTCAACCGCTACCTGGAGGCGGACCCGCGCCCGGTGCTCCAGGCGCCGATCATCGCGGTCGGCGCCAAGGACGACGCGAGCTCCTGGGACGCCGCCTGTCTGGAGGACTGGGGCCGCTACACGACCGAGGGGGCGACGGTCCACCTGGTCGAGGGCGGCCACCAGATGGTCGAGGACCTGGACCCCGCGACGCTGCGCGAGTGGATCAACCGGCTCACCCGGTCAGCCGCCTGAGCTCGGCCGCCAGCTCGGCCACCGTCGGGTGGTCGAAGACCGCCGCGATGCCCACGTCCACGTCGAACGCCCGGCGGATCTCCTCCACCAGCTCCACGGCGGTGAAGGAGTCGCCGCCCAGCTCGAAGAAGTCCTCGTCGGGGCCGACGGACTCCACCCCGAACGCCGCGCACCACATCCTGGCCAGCCGCTCCTCCAGCGACCCGTCGCCGGACGACGTCCGGCCGGGCTCGCCCGCGGTGGTCCGATCCGGCTCCCGTGCAGATGTCCGGTCAAGCTCAGGCGATGGTGTCCGGCCAGCCTCGCGGACAGGTGTCCGGCCCGGCTCGCGCACGGATGGTTCCCGATCCCCGGCGTCCGGCCTGGACGGGGCGTTCTTCAGTACCGCGTCCTCTCCTGGCAGGGTGATCGCTACCTGGCGGTGGCCGGGCCCCCGCAGGACGCGCAGCAACATCTCGAACCCGGTCGCGGGCGTGATCCCGGCGACCGGCTGCTCCCTCGGGGCGACCATGGACTCGTCCACGCGGCGCATGGTGAAGCCCCTGACCGCCACCGCGACGGCGCCCTCGGGAGTCAGCACGTCGATGTCGGCCACGATCGTGTCGGAACCGCTCGGGCGGCGGCGGATGTGGCTGAACGCGCGGGCCGGGATCGGCCTGTACACCACGATCGACTGATAGGCGAAGGGCGCGTGCGGCGGCTCGCGGTCGGGGTCGCGCGCCAGCGACACCGCCGCGTCCAGGAGCGTGGGGTGCAGCGCGTGCTCGCCCAGCTCGTGGGCGAACGCCTCGGCGAAGGTCAGGCCGGCGAGCTTCGTGGCGCCGTCCTGCTCCGAGGTCCAGATCTCCTCCCTCGGCCAGCGCGGGCCGATGGTGAACAGCCGGTTCTCCGCGTCGTTGACGGGCACCCGCCGGTCGGGCAGCGACGCGCGCAGGGCGGCCAGGTCCACCGCGTCCGCGCCGGTCTCCGCGAGCCGGATCTCGCCGGTCGTGTGGACGCGGTGGCCGCCGGACGGCAGCGGCGCGGTGCGTACCGTGAAGCGCCAGAAGCCCTCGTGCGCCACGAACCCGACCTCCAGCGTGACCGGCTCGGGGGTGGTGATCGGCTGCCGGAAGACCATGTGGCTGATCTGCTCGCACCGGCCGTCGCGCCGGCCGACGGCCTCGCGGAAGGCGCGCAGGACGAAGTCGACCTGGGCGGTGCCGGGCAGCACCGGCACGCCCTCCATGCGGTGTTCGTCAAGGATCGGGTAGTTCTCCGCCGACAGCGGGGCCGACCAACGCACCTCTCCCTCCGGCCGCCCGGCTTCCTCCGAGCGCCTGGCCTGGCGGGCGGCCATGCCGACCTCCGACCACGACGGCCAGTTGACGGTCGTCGAGGCGACTCCGGGCAGGGGCTGGCGGCGTACCACCGCGTCGAGGAAGGCGTTCGCGGCGGCGTAGTCGGCGCCGCCCACCAGGCCCCTGAGCGCGGCGCGGCTGGAGAAGGCCACGAAGAAGTCGAGCCCGGCCCGGTCCCGCAGCGCCTCGACCAGCGCCAGGGTGCCGTGGACCTTCGGGGCGAGCGTCGCCGCCATCTGGTCCCGCGTCCGGAACTGGATCATGCCGTCACCCACGACTCCGGCGAGGTGGAACACCCCGTTGACGGCACCGAAGGAGTCGAGCACCCGGCGCAGCGCCGCCAGATCGGTCACGTCACAGCTCTCGGCACGGCACTCGGCGCCAAGGGCCTCGATCTCGGCCAGCGCGCCCTCGTTTCCGCTCACGCGCCGGCCGAGCAGCAGCAGCCGGGGCCGCAACCCGGTACGCGCAAGCCCGAGCGCCACGGCCGGCCCGAGTCCACCGAGCCCACCCGTGATCACATAGGCACCACCGCGCCGCAGGTCCACGGACCCCGCACCACCGAGCGCGAACGCGGGCGCGTCCGGGACGAACGCGCGCTCGCCCGGGACCCAGCGGCGGTCGCCGCGCAGGGCGACGATCTCCGAACGGCCCACGTCACGCAGCTCCGCCAGCAGCCGGTGGCCGTTGACGCCGTCCTGGACGTCGACGAGCTTGCAGCGGGCGCGCGGGTTTTCGAGCGTGTAGCTGCGCAGGAGCCCGAGGAGCATCGCGCGTGCCGGGTGTGTGCGCTCGCCGCCCGTGACGTCGGCGGCCCCCTCCGTGAGGACCAGGACGTCGCGGGCGCGCTTGTCCGGTGCCCGCCGCGCCGCCTCCCGCAGTAACGTGACGAGGCGGTGGAAACCGGTGTCGAGCTGGTCGTCGACGGTGCTCAGGCCGGCCTCGGCCAGGGGGCCGAGCTGCGTCGCGTCGATGATCGCCGCCGGGTAGCGCTCCGACTCCCGCAGTTCCGCCAGCAGCGGTACGGCCTCCGCACCTGAGGCCCCGTGCGCCTCCCACCCGGCTTGGCGGAGCCGCGCGAGCAGGTCGTCGGCCCGCCGCTCGTCGTCCGGCAGGACCACCAGCGCCCGGCCGGGGGCGTCGGCGGGCTGCCCGGGCGCTTCCGCCTCCACCCACGTAGGCAGCCGGAACACCGCCTCCTCAGCCGCGGGCACGTCAGCCGAGGCGGCCGTGGACGGGGTGTCCTTGGCTGGTCGCTCCATCCAGAACCGTTCGCGCTGGTACGGATAACCCGGCAGCGGTACGCGCTCCCGCGGCCCCACAGACCACTTCACCCGCGTGCCCAAGGTCCACAGGCGGGCCAGGGCGTGCAGGAACGAGGCACGTTCCGTGGCGGGCTTCGACGGCCCGCTCGGCAGCGTCGGCACCGCCAGGTGCCGCTTGCCCCGTACGCCCGGATGCGCGCGTGCGGTCGTGGTGAGCGTGCGCCCTGGACCCACCTCCAGCAGCACGCGGCCGCCGCCGGACAGCACGGCCTCCAGCGCCTCATGGAACGGGACGGACGGCCGGGTCCAGAAGTCCGCGCTCCGCACGTCGGCCGGGCCCTCGGCGGTGTAGATCGTCCAACGCGGCCGGCCCGGCCGGATCCCGTCGAGGGCCGATCGCAACCGCTCGGCGTCGCCCCACGCGCGCGCCAGCCGTACCGCGTCTGGAAGGGTGAACACCTCGGCGAGCGCGGCGGCGGCGAGTTGCCCGACGCCGTGGCCGAGCAGCGCCTCGGGCTCGACGCCCAGGGAGAGCCACAGCCGGCCCAGCGCGTAATCGACGCTGAAGGGCGTGGTGTCCGCGGTCTCGAACAGGGCCGCGCACTCGTCGAGCGCCCTGGCGAACACCGGCTCGGTGCGGTACAGCTCCGCCGCCATGCCGGGGTGCGCCGCCTCCTGGCCCGGGAACAGGAACACGACGCTCCGGTCCGTCCGCTCGCCTGGGGTGACGACGCGCCGCAGAGGATCGAGTACGGCTGCCGCCGCGTCGGCCACGCTCTCGGCCACCACGGCCCCGCGCACCGGATGCGGCGTGCGCCCGTGCGCCAGCGTGTACGCCACGTCGGCCAGCGGCTCCGCGCTCTCCCTGAACGACCGCGCCAGCCGTTCGGGATAGACCTCGGCCGCCTGCGCGGTGCGGGCCGACCACACGATCAGCTCGGGCGTCCGCTCGGCCGGGCCGGTCACGCGGGGCGGCGCCTCTTCGAGGATCGCGTGCGCGTTGGTCCCGCCGATCCCGAAGGAGCTGACGCCCGCGAACCGCCGCCGGCCCTCGGACTGCGGCCAGGGCCGTAGCTTGTCGTTGACGACGAAGGGCGAGTTGTCCAGGTCGAGCAGCGGGTTGACGTTCTCGACGTTGATGCTGGCGGGGATCTGCTCGTGGCTCAGCGACAGCGCGGCCTTGATCAGCGAGGTGATGCCCGCCGCGTGGCCCAGGTGGCCGACGTTCCCCTTGATGGAGCCGATGAGGCACGGGGGCTCCGACGGGGCCCGGCCGCGGAACGCCTGCTTCAGCGCCGCGATCTCGATGGCGTCGCCCAGGCGGGTCGCGGTGGCGTGCGCCTCCAGGTAGCCGATGTCCTCGGGGCCCACGTCGGCGGCCTCCATGGCCCGCAGCACGACCTCCGCCTGCCGGTCGGCGCTGGGCGCGGTGAAGCCGACCTTGTTCGCGCCGTCGTTGTTGACCGCCACGGCCCTGATCACCGCGCGGATCCTGTCGCCGTCGGCCACGGCGTCGGCCAGCCGCTTGAGCACCACGACGCCCACGCCGCTGGCGAAGATCGTGCCCGTGGCCGCCGCGTCGAAGGGCCGGCAGTGGCCGTCCCTGCTCAGCGGGCCGTCCTGGGCCCACCAGTAGCCGTGCCCGACGGGGAACTCGACATCGGCGCCTCCGGCCAGCGCGACGTCGCACTCGTGCAGGCGCAGCGCGTTCACGGCCAAGTGCACGGCCACGAGCGAGCTCGAACACGCGGTCTGCACGGTCATGCTGGGGCCGTGCAGATTTAGCTTGTACGACACCAGCGTCGAGGCGCTGTCGGGGTTGTTCCACATGCCGGCCGCCATGCCGGTGGCGCTCCGCAGCGACTCCAGGCTCCCCAGCACGCGGCCGATCGCGTAGCGGTTCGCCGCGACCGAGGAGAACACGCCCGCCCTGCCGAGCCGCGCGGCGTCGTGGCCGGCGTTCTCGACGGCGGCGTGCGCGGTCTCCAGATACAGGCGCAACTGGGGGTCGCACGTCTCGGCCTCACGCCTGGTCAGGCCGAAGAACCCGGCGTCGAACAGGTCGAGGCCCGCCGGTTCCGCCACCGCCCGCACGTAGGCCGCGTCGTCCAGCGCCCGCTGCGGCACGCCGGAGGCCCGCAACTCCTCCTCGGACGGGAAGCGCACCGCCTCCTGCCCGGCCACGAGGTTGTCCCAGAGCTGCCCGGTGCCGTCCGCGCCGGGGAAACGGCCCGCCATCCCGATGATCGCGATCGGCTCAACGAGATCGCCCATGTCATCCGCCCTCCGATTCGCGCACCGCCGTCAGATGGCCGGCGAAGCTGTTCAGGCTCGGGTATTGGAAGACCAGCAGAGGAGAGATCTCGGTACCGAGCCGGACCGAGACCTCCGACACGAAGGCCATGAGCGACATCGAGGTGAAACCGGCCTCGAAGAAGCCGCCGTCAGGATCGATCTCGCCCCCGCCCAGCGCCGAACGCGCACACGCGCGCAACACCTCCATCAGCCCCACCGCACCAGCACCCGCCGGCTGTCCCCCCGCTTCAAAGGCCGGTTCTTCCGCCGGGACAACCGGTGGACGTGCGTCGCGTACCTCGATGGTCGACGGCATGACCGCGGGGTCCAGGTGGTCGCGCAGCACCGCGCGTACCTCCTCGGGTGTCGTGGCGGTCGCCACGACGGTCAGGCGCACGGACCCCACGCCCGCGCCGTCCTCGGCGAACGTCGCCGTCGCCGCCAGCACGCCCGGGACCAGGGCCGCCGCGCCCTCGATCTCGTCCAGCTCCACCCGGGCGCCGTTCACCTGGACCTGCCGGTCGGCCCGCCGCACGAAGGACAGCGAGCCGTCCGGCAGCACGCGGACGAGGTCGCCGGTGTCGTACCAGCGGCGGCCGTCCTGGCCGGGAGCCGTCAGCGGCGTGCCGTCGGTGTAGCCGAGCGCGCAGGCGGCGGCCTCCACGTACAGGCGTCCCTCGCCGGCGGGGACGATCTTGACGACGGCGTGGCCGAGCGGGCGGCCGATGGGGATCGGGTCCTCGCTCAGTACCGCCTGTCCCGGCGGTATCCGGTGCATACAAAGGACCTGCGGGGTCTCCGACGCGCCGTAGCAGTTGGCGACCGTGGCGTGCGGAGCCAGGCGGGCTGCCGCGCGCAGCGTCGCGGCGGTGAGCCTGGCCCCCGCCGAGCAGACCAGCCGCAGGCTCTCGACGGGACGCGGCGCGGTCCCCGCTACGAGCTGGAGCAGGACCGGTGCCGCCTGGAGCACGGTGATCGAGTGCTCCGCCAGCCAGCCCGCCAGCAGCCGTGGATCGGCGGCCGTGCTGCGGTCCGGGATGAACAGCGTCGCTCCGGTCACCCACGGCGCGACCAGCTCGCGCAGGCTCGGGTCGTGGCCGGGTCGGCCGAGGAAGGCGACCCGGTCGGCGGCGTCGACGGGCAGTTCCTTGAAGAACGCCGTGATGGCGGCCTCGAAGGCGGTCCGCCCGACGACGATGCCCTTGGGCCTGCCCGTCGTGCCGGAGGTGAAGAGGATGTGACTGGTCTCGTCGGGTTGCTCGGGCGCGGTGGTGTCCAGGGGTTCCAGGCCGCCCGAGGGTGTGAAGGCCGCCGCGGCGCGGGTGGCCGTCAGCGCGCCGCGTACCCGCTCAGCCCCCCACTCCCCCAGAATCGCCGGTACGGCTCCCGCGCCCCAGACCCCCGCGAGCCGCGCGACGAACCCCGGGCCGCGCTCCGCGGGCACGCCGACCACGCGGCGTCCGAGACGCTGAGAACGGACAAGGTCGCCGACGTCCGCGCCCAGCGCGGCGACGTCGCCGAAGGTGAACTCGCGACCCCCGTGGACCAGGGCGACCTCGCCCGGGTCACGTGGCCGCCCGAGAAACCCCAGCTCGTGGCCTCGGCTCACGCTGATCTCCCTCGTTGTCACGTCACAGCAGCTCATCCCACACCGGCGGGAAGTACGTGGGATGAGCGCTGCGCAACCTGCGCCAGTACGTCTTGCGATCCTCCGCCGGCGTGCCCCCCACCGGCCGCTCACCGCCCGGCCGATCGCCACGCGGCCGGTCGCCGACCTGAAGATCGCCGAGCGGGCGATCGCTGACCGGCTGATCGCCGGGTGGCCGGTCCGGCCCGTCGGTGGCGGACCAGGCCAGGTGCACCAGCGGGAGCACGGCGGCGCCGCGCCTGGCCTTGCCCAGTTCCGCCCCGGCCCCGGTGACGACCCTGGACAGCCCGGCCGCGTAGGCGTGCCTGATGGGTTCGTAGATGGCGGCGTTGAAGTACACGAACGGGTCGGGCGCCCCGTCGTCGAGGCGCCCGAAGTCGGTCACGTGGAGCCGGTCATGCCAGCGGCACATGACCCCGGCGCCGACGACCCGTCCTCCCGCCCTACACAGCAGGGCCGTCGAGTCCTCGCCCAGCGCGCCCGCGTAGGCCGACAGGCGCCGCGCGACCACCTCCACGCTGTACGCCATCCCGTGCCTGGCCCGCACGTTCACGATCATCGGAGCCACGGCGGGGATGGCCTCGCGCAGGGGCAGGAGCTCGGTAGCGCACTCCCTGGCGAACAGTCCAGCCTCCCTGCGGACGCTGGTGCGGGTGTTGCGTGGCAGGGTCGCCAGGTAGTCCGCGAAGCCCGCTCCGGGAAGCTCCACTTCGGTCCGCGCGACCCCGGCCAGCCGGTGGTGGTCCCCGTCGCCGGTGACCTGGGCGAGCTCTCTCCACGCGGCGGCGTCGAGGAACAGGAAGAAGGTGTACGGGTGCCCCCGCTCGGCCGCGACGACCCCGGCGGCGTCCCGGAGCGCGCGCAGGACTGCCGTCCTGGCCGGGCCCGGCAAGGTGCGGTCGAGGATGAGGCGGGTGCCGAAGCCCGCGCAGGAGCCGGCCAGCAGTCCCAGCCGGCCGCCGCGCGGGGCCGTGGCGAGCAGGTCGCGGAAGTGGAGCTCCGGCCAGGTCAGGTAGTCGCCGCGGCTGGGCGGCGAGTCGTAGAGGGGTAGGGCGCCGAGGATGCGTGAGTCCCCGGCGCGGCGGGCGATCAGGTAGGTGACGGGGGCGTCGCCGTACCGTTCGAGAGCGCACAGCCACGCGCGGCTCTGGAACAGGTCCCGCGGGTCGGCAACCTCATTCCACACATGCTCAGAAATGTCGCCTAAGGAGGAGACGCGATCGACCGTCACAAACGCGATCGCGTCGGGTGGTTTATCCGGAATTTCCTGATTTATCATCGATCAGCTGGCCTGTGATGGAGCCATTCCAGCAAGTCCGGCTCCGCGAGTTCGGCCATCCGGTGATCGTAATGTGAGCGGTCCTCGGGGGTGAGGAACTGCTGCCATTGGCCCGACGTGCCGCTGCGGAAAAAGCGCTCGCGATCACGGATGTAGCCCAGTTGCTCGTCGGGCGCGAGTTCGTCCGCGCGATTTCTCATCTGCTGGAACGTGGCCGCCTCGACCAGTTCCGGCCACGTGTTCTCGTCGATGTGGATGTCCAGCCGTCCGGCGAGCCTGCGCATCTCCCCGGCGAGGTCGGCGGAGAGGTCGGCGTAGTGCAGGAGGATGACGTTGGGCTCGGTGCGGCGCACCCACGCGCGGCTCTGCGTCCAGATCAGGGCGCGCAGCGAGTCGAGGTTGACGAAGGGCGAGTCGTCGTTGTCCACCCACCGCAACAGGTACGACCGCTCGTCGAGCAGGTCCCTGTCGTCGTGGCCGTCCACCTGCACCTCACCGGCGCCGGCTCCGTGGTCGGGGTTGGGGTTGGCGGCCTGGTGGATCAGCCGCCTGATCACGTCGCGCTTGAGGTTCTTGCCGTGACTGCGCAGGGAGATGGCCACGTCGCGAGGGTCGCGGCCGACCGTGATGTAGGTGACGCGGGGGTCCGTGGGGATGCCGTCGAGCGGGATGTGGGTCTTGATGAAACGGCGGTGCCGCTGCGCGGCCAGGCGCTCCCAGACCTCCTCCTTAGGACGCACGAGCATGTCGATCCACGGCGAGAGGCTCGACAGGGGCCCGGGCAGCCGGGGCGTCTGGAAGATCAGGAGCGCGCAGATCATCTGGGTCCAGGTGGTGCCGCACTTCGCCGGCGAATTGATGACAATGTCGCCGGGCCGGAATTGGAACCCGTCCCACCGGGAGCTGTCCTCCATCGGCGTGAGGTAACGGGCCAGATGCGTCGTCATCGACGTGATTTTAATCACCATTCTGGAGTTAAGGAAGGTATGTAATTGACTCCAGGCATTCCGTATAAGAAACACTGTTTCGCGGCATTCCTGATCTGATGGGCAGGGAATTCATCATTTATGCCATTACTCTGCGCGAAAATTCCAGGTCAGGGGCGGCGTCATGCGTCATGCGTCCACCGGAGCCGGCCGGTCAGCGCCAGGAAGGCGACGAACGTGCCCATGGCGATCCAGCCGGGCCAGCCGTTCAGGCCGACCTGAAGGGGATCGATGGGATGGCTCGCGTCGGAGAACAACCACACGAGCCGCACGCCCGCGTGGCTGACGAACGTGTGGGCGAGCACCGCGGGCCATACCGAGCCCGAGCGCATGCGCAGCCAGGCGAAGATCGGCACGAGCAGGACCGTGCTGATGACCATGTAGATCACCGAGGTCACCGGCGAGTGTCCCGGGTACTGGCCACCCATGATCAGCGTGGGCAGGTGCCACAGCGCGAACACCAGCGCGGTCAGCCCCATCGCCGGCCACGGCCCGAGCGGCGCCAGCCTCGGCAGCAGGTAGCCCTGCCACCCCAGCTCCTCGCCGAAGAACATCGGCAGCCACAGCACCATGCCGAGCACGAGGGTCCCCAGCCAGACCACGAGTTCGGCGACGGGCACCCCGCTCTGCCCGACGGTGTCAGGGGCGAACTGGGCGCGGAACCCGGAGAAGTCGGCGAGGTCGAGGTGGTAGGTCCCGGCCAGGGCCGCGATGCCGAGCGCGAGGAGCTGGAGCGCGCACGGCACCGCCAGCGCCAGCAGGCTCTCCCGCACCAGCCTGCCCGCCGGGCGCGGCCTGACCAGGCCGATCGCGACCCGGATGCTCGCCGGTCGGTGCATCCGCCGCAGGACCACGTACGCGGCCAGGCCGGGGGTCAGCATCATCGCCGCGATGCAGACCTGGATGAGCGGCGTCATGTCGTGGGCGGCTTCGGTGCGGCGGAAGCCGTTCAGGATGAGGGGCAGCATGGCCACCCACGCGCCGCAGAACGCGAGCGCGACGAAGGCGGCGACGCCGCGCCACGGCACGGCCGTGCCGGTCAGTTGGTTGGTCGTCATGCCCGCCGACGCTAGGCAAGGCGGCCGGGCCGCCACGAGCGGGCACGCACCCCTGTCGATGGTGTAGCGGGCTCCACTGGCACGGCCTCGGCGAGCGGCCAGACTGGTTCTCGTGATCGTGACGAGCGCGAACCTGCGGGCGGCCCGGTATCTGACCGGCGCGTTGCTCACCGGTGTCGCCACGCTGCCCATGCCCCTGCTGCTGCTCGGCGCGTCCGCGACGGTGGCCGCCGCCGGGCTCGGGTTCGTCCTGCTGCCCCTGGCGCTGCTGGGCTTGCGCAGGTGGACGGGCCCGGCCTGGCGCCGGGCCCACGCCTACCTGGGCGAGCCCGTGCCGCCGAGGCGTCCCGACCCGCCCGCCGGGTTCCGGCGGGTGATCACCGACCCGGCGACGCGGCGGGATCTGGCCTGGGTGGCCGCGCACCTCGTGGTGGGCCTGCCGTTCGGTGCGGTCGGGCTGCTCGCGCTGGCCGGGCCGCCGGTGACCCTGGCGCAGATGGCGCTGTGGTGGCTGGCGCCCGTAGATCGGCCGCTGAGCCTGCTGGCCGTGCCGGTCACGAGCTGGGCGACCGCGCTGGCCGCGGGCGCGGGCCAGTTGCTCGTGTGCGTGGCGCTGCTGCTGTGGGCGGTGCGCCCGCTGGCCGGCCTGCACGCCCGCATGGTGCGGGCCCTGCTCAGGCCCTCATCGGCTGAACGGCTGGCCGAACGGGTGGACGTCCTGACCGAGAGCCGCGCGGGCGCGCTCGAGGCCCACGCCGCCGAGCTGCGCCGCATCGAGCGCGACCTCCACGACGGCACGCAGGCCCAGCTCGTGGCCCTGGCCATGCGCCTCGGGGTCGCCGAGCGGACCATGGCCGACGACCCCGAAAGGGCCAGAGGGCTGCTGCGCGAGGCCCGCGACGGCGCGGAGGAGGCGATGGCGGAGTTGCGCGGCGTCGTGCGGACGATCTACCCGCCGATCCTCGCCGACCGCGGCCTCGACGGCGCGGCCTCCGCACTGGCCGCCCGCTGCCCCGTACCCGTCACGGTCGCCGTGGACGCGCTCGGCCCGCTGCCGGCGGCCGTGGAGGCGACGGCGTACTTCGTCGTCGCCGAGGCGCTGACCAACATCGCCAAGCACGCCCGCGCGGAACGGGCGAGTGTGGCGATCCGCCGCGAGGGGGCGAGCCTCCTGATCACCGTCGCCGACGACGGACACGGCGGCGCGGACGAGTCACGCGGCAGCGGCCTGGCCGGCATCCGGCGCCGGGTCGCCGCGCTGGACGGCGCCACCCGCCTCACCAGCCCGCCCGGCGGTCCGACGACGCTGGAGGTGGACCTGCCGTGCGCGTCGTGATCGCCGAGGACAACGTCGTCCTGGCCGAGGGACTCAACCTCCTGCTCGCCTCCGCGGGCTTCGAGGTGGCCGCGATCGCCGACGACGCGCCCGCGTTCCTGGCCGCCGTCGCCGAGCACCGCCCGGACGTCGTGATCGTCGACGTACGGCTGCCGCCGTCCTTCCGCGACGAGGGCATCCAGGCGGCGCTGGAGGCCAGGCGGAGCCGTCCCGGGCTGCCGGTGCTGGTGTTCTCCCAGTACGTCGAGCAGGTCTACGCCAGGGAACTGCTCGCCGACGGCAGCGGCGGCGTCGGCTACCTGCTCAAGGACCGGGTGAGCAGGGTGGAGGAGTTCCTGGAGGCGCTCGGCCGAGTCGCGCACGGCGGCACCGCGCTGGATGCCGAGGTCGTCTCCCAGCTCCTCGTCCGCAGGGCCGATCCGCTGGCCGAGCTGACGCCGAGGGAGCGCGAGGTGCTCACCCTCATGGCCCAGGGCCTGTCGAACACCGGCATCGCGGACCGGCTGGTCATCACCGAGCGGTCGGTGCACAAGCACGTCGGCAACATCTTCCTCAAGCTCGGGCTCTCCCCCGCCGACTCCGGACATCGCCGGGTGCTCGCCGTGCTGACCCATCTCGGCCTCTGAGCGGCGGGCCGTACCGGCTCAGTGGCGGTCCTCGGGGCGGGCGCGCACGTGCGCGCGCTCCCCCTGCAGGCCGAACAGGATGAGCAGCTCGACCGGGCCGCCGTCGGCGCTGCCCAGCCAGTGCGGCAGGGACGTGTCGAACTCGGCCGCCTCCCCGGCGGGCAGCGTCAGGTCCCGGTCGCCGAGCACCAGCCGCAGCCGGCCGCTGAGCACGTACAGCCACTCGAAGCCCTCGTGCGTCTTCAGGGCCGGGTCGAGCGGCTCGGGCACCGCGGGGATGATCATCTTGAACGCGTGCACCCCGCCCGGCCGCCTGGACAGCGGGATGAAGACCATCCCGAAGCGTTCTATCGGCTTCAGGTGGATGCGCGGGTCGCCCGTGCGCGGGGCGCCGACGAGGTCGTCCAGCGGGACGTCGTAGGTGCGCGCCAGCGGCAGCAGCAGCTCCAGCGTCGCCCGGCGCTGCCCGCTCTCCAGCCGGGACAGCGTGCTCTCCGACACTCCCGTGGTCGCCGCGAGGTCGGAGAGGGTGAGCCCGCGTTCGCGGCGCAGCGCGCGCAGCCGCGGTCCGACCGCGTCGAGCACGTCATCGGTTTCCTGGTCCACACCGGCCATCTTGCCAGAACCGCAAGTTTCCTTGCTGGATCGCGGTGCCTCCGGCGAACCTGGGCGCGTCACGACAGAAGGAGGAGTGATGAGCACCACCGATGCGGTCACGTTCTGGGACAGCGTCTATGCGAACCGGCCGCTCGCCCGCGACCCCCGGCCGAACCAGCGGCTCACCGAGACGGTCGCGGACCTGCCGCCGGGCGACGCGCTCGACCTGGGCTGCGGCGCGGGCGGCGACGCCCTGTGGCTGGCCCGCCGCGGGTGGCGGGTCATCGCCGCCGACATCTCGGCCGTCGCGGTCGAACGGCTCGCCCGCCTCGCCCGTTCACGCGGCCTGGAGGAGCGGATCGCGGCCGAGCGGCACGACCTGCGCGAGTCGTTCCCGCAGGGGGAGTTCGACCTGGTCTGCGCCCATTACCTGCACACCCCGTTCGACCTGGACCGGGCTGGCGTCCTGCGGGCCGCGGCGCACGCGCTGCGGGCAGGCGGGCGGCTGCTGGTCGTCGACCACGGCTCGGCCGCGCCCTGGTCGTGGAACCAGGATCCCGAAGCCCGGTTCCCCGCCCCTCGGGAGGTCGCCGCCGACCTCGACCTGGACCCGGCGGCGTGGACGGTCGAGCGGGCCGAGTCGCCCCGCCGGATAGCGACCGGTCCCGGCGGGCGCCGCGCCGAGGTGACCGACCACGTCCTGCTGATCCGCCGCACCACCTGAGACCGACCGCCACCGGCGTACCGGCTGAGACCGGCGACGCCGTACCGCCCGAATCGGAAGGAGCCCGTCATGCCCACGACCGCTCGCCGCCGCGACACCCCGCCGCCCCGCACCGGGAGCGGCGAGGCCGAGGTCCTGCGCGGTTTCCTCGACTACCTGCGCACCTCGATCGCCGCCAAGGTCGACGGCGCGCCCGAACCCCAGGTCAGAACCGCGGGGGTGCCGTCGGGCACGAACCTGCTCGGCCTGCTCAACCACCTCACGTGCGTCGAACGCGCGACGTTCCTCGGGGACAAGGTCACCGACTGGCCGGCGACGTTCCGGGCCGCGCCGTCCGACAGCGTGGCCGACGTGGTCGCCCGCTACCGGGAGACGGTCGAGCGCGCGAACGAGGTGCTCGACCGATGCGATGACCTGGGCGCGAAGCTGCCCCGGCGAGGCCCGGCGCCCAGCGTGCGCTGGGCGCTCACCCACATGATCGAGGAGACCGGGCGCCACGCCGGCCACGCGGACATCCTCCGCGAGCTGATCGACGGCGCGACCGGTCGCTGAACCCACCACTTCTCAGGACAGGAACTCATGAACTCCGCACCACGGCCACGCCGCCTCCTGCGCGCGCTGGTCTCCGCCACGCTCGCCGTCCTGCTCACCGCCGGTGTGGGAGCCTGCGCCACACCGGCCGCCACACCGGCCACCGCATCGGCCACCGCGCCCGCCGCGCCCTACACCGTCGCCACGCGCGACGACCCGCGCTTCGCCCAGACGTTCCGGCACGAGTTCGCCGACGTCGACGGCGTCAAGATGCACTACGTGACCGGCGGCAGCGGCCCGCCCGTGGTGCTGCTGCACGGCTGGCCGCAGACCTGGTTCGGATGGTGGCCGATCATGCCGGAGCTGGCCAAGAACCACACCGTCTACGCCGTGGACCTTCCCGGGCTGGGCGACAGCACCGGCTCACCGACCGGCTACGACAAGGCCACCCTCGCCCGCTACGTGCACACCCTGATCGCCGACCGGCTCGGCGTGCGCGACGCGCGGGTCGTCGGTCACGACCTCGGGGCCGCGGTGGCCTTCCAGTACGCCGCCCAGTTCCCCTCCGACGTGGACCGCCTCGGCTACCTCGACCTGCCGTTGCCGGGACCGGCCGTCGATGCGCGTACCTATCGCTCGCTGAGCTGGCACATCGCCTTCCACTCCCAGCCCAAGGTGCCGGAGACGGTGGTCGGCGACGACGTGCGCGCGTACCTGGCGCTGTTCTACCCGCAGGTCTCCTTCGGCGGCACGGCGTTCGGCGGCACCTCGAACCGCTCGCCGTTCACCGACGCCGAGATCAACGAGTACGCCCGCACCTACAGCCGCCCCGACGCGCTGTCCGGCGGCTTCGAGCTCTACCGCGCCCTGGACAAGGACGTCCGCGACACCGAGGCGGCGGCGCCGGTACGCGTCCCGGCCCTGGTCATGGCCGCCCAGGGGCAGGCCAAGGCGGTCAAGGCCACGGTGGCCCCGCGACTGACCAACATCGTGCGGGCGGTGGACGTGCCGAAGGCGGGACACTGGCTCGTCGAGGAGAACCCGCGCTTCGTGACCGACGAACTGCTGCGCTTCCTCGCCGGCTGACCTCAGCCCCAGGTTTCGCGCCGCCGTTCCAGCCCGTCGAGGATCAGGTCGAGGCCGACGTCGAACTCCTCCTTGTACGCGTAACCGCCCTTCAGCCCGCGATCGGCGATCATCTCGGCGAGATGCGGGAACTCCTCGCGCGGCAGCCGGTCCATGATCGAGCCCGCCACGTCCTGGAGCCCGTCGGGCGAGGTGAAGGGCAGGCTGAGCTCCTGGAGGGTGAAGCCGTAGATGTAGCTGTCCAGCACCGTCACCGCGTGCGCGGCCCCGGCGATCGAGAAGCCGCCGGCGCGCAGGCAGCCGATGACCGCGTCGTGGTGGCGCAGGGTGGCGGCGCCGGGGTTGGTGCGGGAGTCCATGTGGCGGATCGCCCAGGGGTGGCGGGTCAGCGCGGCGCGCATGGAGGACGCGCGCAGGCGCATCGCCTCCCGCCAGCCGAGGCTGTCCGGTGGGAGTTCGACCTCGCCGAACACCAGGTCGATCATGCCGTCGAGGATCAGGTCCTTGTTGCGGAAGTGGTGGTACAGGGACATGGCCTCGATGCCGAGGCGCTCGCCGAGCCTGCGCATGCTCGGCACGCCGGCGCCCGACTCGTCGGCCAGCGCGACCGCCGTACGGATCACCACGTCCTTGGTGAGCGTGTTGCGCCTGTCCACGAGGTGCTCCTGCCTGTTCCGCTGCGACGGCCCGACAACCTTACACCGTAAGTATCCGCTCGGTGTCCGGCCACAGCGTGAACACGCTGACCTCGCCGAGCACGCTCACGACCGCGAGGAGCCGCGCGTCCGGGCTGAAGGCCAGCGCCCTGACCTGCGGCGGGTGCGGGAGGTCGGCGAGCGCGGCGCCCGAGGCGGGCGCCCACAGGCGGACGCCGTCCGGGGTGGCGGTCGCCAGCAGGGAGCCGTCCGGGCTGAAGGCGATCGGGCCGGAGGCGGGCAGGGAGCGGAGCACTTGGCCGGTCTCGGCGTCACGCAGCCGCGTGCCCGTCGTTCCGGAGGTGGCGATGAGGGCGCCGTCGGGGCTGTAGGCGAGGGCGGTGGCCCGCTCGGTGTCCTCCACGCGCAGCAGCGCGACGCCGGTGGTGCTGTCCCAGACCTCGATCGGGCAGGGGTCGGAGGGGAGGAGACCTCCGGCGGTGACCAGCCGGGTCCCGTCGGGGCTGAAGGCGGCCTCGTGGGTGAAGCCGTCAGGGGATATCGCCAGCAGCTCGGCGCCTTCCGCGCCCAGGATCGACACGCCGTAGCCGGTGGCGATCATAAGACGCTCCCCCGCCGGGTCGTACGCCACCGCCCTGGGCTCCTCGCGGCCGAGGACGATCGGCGCCCCCGATCCGGCGCCGTCGAAGATCCAGACCCGGGACGAGTTGCGGTCGGCGCCGATGACCGCCAGAGGACCCCGGCGGCTGAGGGTCAGCGACGCGCCGCCGGAGCGCGGGGAGGGGTGGGAGGAGTCACCCGACAGCCGGTCCGCCAGGTCGAACCCGAACACGACCACACGCTCCAGCAGGGTGTGGAGCCGATCGAAGCGGAACCTGCGCGTCATCCTGCCGTCGAGGCCGAGCACGAGGACCGCGCCGGGTCCCGCCACCACCAGGTGCGTGCCGTCGGGGGTGAAGGCCAGCGACGTGACCGGGAGGCGCGGCCTGAGGATTCGCGGCGGCGAGGGGCGCAGGTCGTCCGGCGTGCCCGGCGCGGAGGGCAGCGCCGCATCGAACGGCCCGCGCGGCTCGCCCACGGCGGGCGTACCGGCGAGATGGTCCTGGAATTCGGCGTGCCGGAACTGGTAGATGGGCCCGACGGCGCGCAGCAGCCCGAGCCGGTGGGCGTCCTCGAGGAAGTCCATGAGCCGGTACGGCAGCGCCTTCCGCCTGGCCAGCCGTAACTCCGCCACGGCGAACATCATCCAGGCGTGGTGCCGACCGGCCACGAAGCCGTAGGCCAGGCCCGCGCCCGCGGCCAGCACGGTGCCCGCCGCCACGACCGCGGGCGGCCGGCCGCCGAGGCTCACCATCACCCCGCCGCAGATCGCGCCCACCACGCCGCCCGCCGCGATCCGGAACAGGTTGAGCGCCCGGTCGGCGCGCCAGGTGCCGCGCGGCGTGCTGGCCCGTGCCTGCGCGGCCGGGCTCTCCGCCCAGTGCGTCAGGCCGTCCACCATGCCGGTGAGCAGGAGCCCGGGCCCCAGCAGCAGCATCGTCCCGAGGGCGTGCGCGAGTGGCTGCTCACCCGCGAGGTAGCCCACGACGGCCGCGACCGCGCTGACAGCGAGCGCGATCATGAGCCAGACCGAGAACTGGGACCCGACCGAGCGGAGCAGCCGTCCGGTCCTGCCGGGCAGGCGCAGGTCGACGCGGGCCGGGCGGTGGAACATCCAGGTGCCCTGGTCGCGGTGACCCGGCCCTTCCCGGTAGGCGATGAACAACCCGATCCCGCCGGCCAGCGACGTCCAGAAGCCGAAGCCGAGGGCGAGTCCGCCGATGACCAGGCCCCAGACCACGCTGGCCGTCGTCAGCAGCACACTCACCCGCCAGCCAGGCGGGTAGCCGCTGATGACGATCGCCGCCAGCTCCCACCAGGCCAGATCGCGCTTGCCGATGCTCGCACGCCCGATGCCGCGCTCGGGCGCGGGCTGCCGGGCGAGCAGGCGGGCCAGGAAGGTCAGCCACCGGGTGACGTCCGCCGCCTGGTAGAGCTGCCGGGGACGGTACAGCTTGGCCTCGCTCGCCCTGGCCGGACTGCGAGCGGCAAGGAGAGCGGGGACGAGCCGATCGAACAGGTGGGAGCGCAGCTCCGCCGGGGTGCCGAAGTCGAGGAGGGGCGCGGGGTCGGCGCCGGGCCGCACGTAGGTGGTGCTGATGAGCCAGACGCCGAGCGGGCTGTCCACGTTGCCGGCCAGGGCGCCCGCCGTGCCCGCGCGCAGCCGGTCGAGAACGGCGTCCCAGCCGGGGTGGCGGACCGTGTCGGCGAGGACGCTCTCCAGGTAGCCGGCCGCGACGTCGGCGGCCAGCGGCTCGGCCATGAGCAGGGCGGCGCCGGCGACGGGGCGGCGTGCTTCCAGGTACTCGGGCGTGCGGCAGGTGACGACGATCCTGGTGGACACGTCGAGGGTGTCGTTGATCGCGTCGAGGACGTCGGGCAGGAGCTCGGGGTCGGCCTCGTCGAGGCCGTCGAGGATGGGCATGACGCGGCCGTCCCTGACCAGGGTCAGCGCGGTGCCGGCGCCGGCGTCGGACAGCGAGCGGTAGAGCTGTTCGAGGCGGACGGCCATCCAGTCCTCGAAGCGCGGGTATCTCGCCCGGTTCCAGTCGGTCACGGTGAGCAGGACGGGCACGGGCTCGTCGCCCTGCGGCCGGTCGAGCAGCTCACGCAGGAGCTGGATCGCCAGGGTGGTCTTGCCCGCGCCCGGCCCGCCGAGCACGACGAGCCGCGGCCGGTCGAGGGCGCGGAAGCTGGCGACCAGCTCGCCGATCCGGTCGCCTGAGCCCGCCGCGAGCGCCTCGCCGCCGACCCTGACCTCGCCGGACTCCTCGGTGTAGCGGGGCTCGGGCAGGAGGTTCCAGCGCACGGGCATCGGGTGCCGGCCGAGCCCGAGGACGCGTACGGCCTCGTCGAGCCACTCCTCCTTGATCGTGCTCCGCAGCCCGGTCACGACCTTCTCCAGGCGTGCCTGCCGCTCATCCGGCGCGGGCCTGGCCGCCTTGATCTGGGAGATCACGCTCACCACGGTGAGGACCACGACGACGGCCCAGATCACCGGCGGCCACCACGCCGCCTTCACCTCGAACGTGCTGGTGGCCAGGTTCACCACCAGGCCGAGCACGATCGGGACGAGCGCGAGCGTGACCGGGGACAGCACCCATCGGCCACTCCGCCCACCGCTCATGCCAGACAGCATCGCGATGAGGCGCACTCGCGCACAAGGGGGAGTTAATATGTAAACGCAGTCGTTTGCGTTTACATATTGGAGAGGCTCGTGATGAAGATCGGATTACTCGTCCTCGCCCTCGTGCCGGGGGCCGCGTGGCTGGTCGTGCTGCGGCTTAAGGACGTCCCCGCGGCGCTGCTGGTGGGCTACGGGCTGCTGCTGGCCGGGCTGGCGGCAGGGCTGCTGTGGCCGGGGTCGCTCGGCAGGCGGCGCGTGCTGGTGTTCGCGGGGGTTCCGGCTGGTCTGGGCACGCTCGGGCTCTATCTGGCGGTCGTCTACCACGTCACCGACCTGCCGGTATTGCTCGCGCTGGCCGCCGCGGCCTGCCTGGCCTGGGCGGCAGCCGTTCTCCCGCGTCGCACGACGAGCGCGGACGGCCGGGGCCGCCGGGTCCTGCTGCTGGGCGGCGCCGGAGTGGCGCTCGGAGTGCTGAGCGCGCTGTCGGCCGGGCCTGTGGAGCGCGGGCGCCGCGAGGCGAGCGCGGCGGGTGAGCGGGTACGGCAGGCCGCCCAGCGCGCCCCCGGCGCCCGGCGGCGCGTCAACGACGGGGCCGTGCGGATCTTCCCTCTCCACACCGGTGACACGATCGTCACCTATGGTCAGTTCTACGGGGGCCTGGCGGGCTGGGAGGGGCTGAACGGGTACGTGCGCACGCTGGTCGACAAGGCGCGGATCGCGGTGCCCGTGCGCGCGTACCTCATCGATCATCCCCGGCACGGCCCCATGCTCGTCGACACCGGCGTCAACTGGGAGCAGGCGCACGACCACGACGGGTACTACGACCTCACCTCGCGCCTGCTCACCGAGCGCGACGAGTACCGGATGGCCCCCGCGCAGGATCTGCGGGTCCTGCTGGCCCGGCTCGGCTACGACGTCAAGGAGATCACCACGGTGTTCCTCACCCACGTGCACGACGACCACGCGGGCGGGCTGCGGTACCTGCCCCGGGCGAGGGTGGTGATGGACCGGCGCGACTGGGAGCAGGGCGTGCTCTATCCGCCCTCCTTCGAGCCGGTCGAGGGGCGCCTGTCGTTCCCGGCCTTCGACTCGGGCCCGTTCGGGACCTTCCCCCAGAGCCAGGACCACTTCGGCGACGGCAGCGTCATCCTGCTGCCCACGCCCGGCCACTCCCCCGGCCACCTGTGCGTGCTGCTGCGCGTGGGCGAGGGCGGCGTGCTGTTCATGGGCGACACCCTCTACACGCTGCCCCACCTGGCCGTCGACCAGGTACGCCAGATGACCATCGGCGGCGCCGACACCACCCGCCAGGTCGAGGCCGCCCGCCGGATCCAGGCTCTGCTGGCCGCCGACCCCGGCCTCGTGCCGCTGTTCGCCCACGACAACACCCCCTACACGCGGCTGGCCGGCGACGGGCCGCTCGGCGAGGCGGAGCTGAAGCCGCTGCGCCGGCACCTGGAGTCCGCCCTCACCCCCGGATGGCGGCTGCGGCCCGGCCACGCGCCGGCCTTCGTCCCCTCCGGCGGGGAACTGGGACGGGTGGAGTTCCGGTGAGCGGCACCCGGCGTACCCGGGGCCGGCCGCGCGACCCCGAGGCCGACGAGGCGATCATGAAGGCGGCGCTCGAACTGTTCGTCGAGCGCGGCCTGGAGGGCGCGAGCATCGAGCAGATCGCCAAGCGCGCGGGCGTGGCCAAGGTGACCGTCTACCGGCGCTGGTCGTCGAAGGAGGACCTGCTGACCCAGGCGATCGAGCACGCCCGCGCCCTCGTGCCCGAGGACGACCTGTGGGCCGAGGCGCGGCCCGACGCCGGGCGGCTGCTCGACTCCTGGGTGCACACCCTCGGAGACGCGCGCTTCCGCGCGGTCCTCGCCCAGCTCATCGGCTCCAGCGTCACCCAGCCGGCGTTGCTGGCCACCTACCGTGAGCAGTTCATCGAGCCCCGCAGGCGGCTCATCCTCGCCGCGCTGAAGCGTGCCCGCGACGGCGACGACGGTGATGACGACCTGAACACGGTGATCGACATGGTGGTGGGCGCGGCGATGTACCGCATGCTCATCGGCCCGGACGACCCCGAAGCCGGCCGCGACTACCTGACGGGCCTGCTGCGCCAGGCCGAGCGGCTGCTAGGGCCGCCCTGAGGCGGTGCGGCGGGCCGCCCAGATCGTGCGTTCGGTGCGGACGGCGAGGTCGTCGCGGCGCAGGACGCTGTGCGGGCCGCCGACGTCGAGCAGCCGGTCGAGCGCGGCGAGGTCCTCTGGATCGAGTACGTCGGCGACACCACCCCGGATGCGCCGCAGCGCGGCCAGGGCGTAGCGGCCGACCGCCTCGCTGCCGGAGGCGCCGATGCTCACGGTGAGCGTGCGCTCGCCCTCCAGGGCGAACCCGGCGGCGGTCAGCATGGGGCCCCAGTCGGCGCCGCGGTGCGGGAGCCGCTCGGCGTGGCGGCGCTCGCCCGCCACGTGGCAGCGTTCTTCCAGGCCGGGGCGGTCCTCGGGGGCGTACTCGGGAAGGAAGCGGGGGAATCCGGCCAGCTCGACGACGGCGAGCAGCCCGCCGGGCGCGAGCAGGTCGTGAACAGTGCGCAGCGCGCGGCCGGGGTCGGCCATGTGGTGCAGGGAGGCCGAGGCCCACACGAGATCGGGCCTGCCCAGGTCGGGCCAGTCCTGGTCGAGGTCGGCCCCGAGGGTGCGCACGCGCTCGCCCACTCCCCTCCGCTCGGCCTTCTCGCGCAGGCGGCGCAGGTGCTCGGGGGCCGCGTCGACGGCATTGACGTGCGCGCCGGGGAAACGATCGAGGAGGGCGAAGGTGCCCGCGCCCGTGCCGCTGCCCAGGTCCACGATGTGGGCGGGCGGCTTCTCGACCGGCAGCCAGCCGGTGACGGCGGCCAGGTGCTCGGCGAGGACCTCCTCGTCCAGGTCGAGGATCTGGACGAGGTCGTGCTGCGGGGCGTCGTGTCGGTGCATGCCCTCACCGTAGTGCGGCTATGCGCGAACGGCACAGCTACTTGCCAGATACGCAAGACGACGGCCGGATGCGCTGCCGGGCGCGCAAAGCCCGGCGGAAAAGCGTTGGCGACGCCGACCTGCACCGCAATAGCTTGAGCGTGCCCGTATGCCAACCGATCGGAGGCCCCGGATGACCACCGAGTTCACCGCGCTCTGCTTCGACGCGAACGACCCACACCGTCTCGCCCGATTCTGGGGCGGGCTCCTGGAGCGGGAGACGGCGGACGATCCCCACGGCGGCTTCGTCCTGCTGCCGCGCACCGGGACCGAGTTCCCCATCAGGATCCTGCCCACCGAGGTGAAGAAGACCGGCGCCAACCAGTCCCACTTCGACCTGACCAGCCAGACCCCCGAGGACCAGGAGCGGACGGTGGCCAGGGCGCTCGAACTCGGCGCCGAGCACATCGACGTCGGGCAACTGCCCGAAGAGGGGCACGTGGTGCTCGCAGACCCCGAGGGCAACGAGTTCTGCGTGATCGAGGCGGGCAACAACTTCCTGGCCGACACCGGGTTCATCGGTGCGCTGTCGTCGGACGGCACGCAGGCGGTCGGGTACTTCTGGAGCAAGGCGCTGGACTGGCCGCTGGTCTGGGACCAGGACGAGGAGACCGCCGTCCAGTCGCCGCACGGCGGCTCGAAGATCACCTGGGGTGGCCCGCCCGTGGCGCCCAAGCTGGGCAAGAACCGGCTCTACTACGACCTCTCCGTCGGCGACCAGGCCGAGATCGACCGGCTCGTCTCCCTCGGCGCGGCCGTCACCGGCAGGACCGTGGACGGTCGGGTGGAGATGACCGACCCGGACGGCAACGAGTTCCTGGTGCTCGTCGCCCGGTAACACCGGCAGCTCGCATTTGTGCCTGCCCTTCTGCCTCGTGCGCGCGGCTCCCGGTTGGTTCGATGGCGGTGTCCATCACAAGGCCGATGAGGAGCACACGCATGTCCGAACCCGTCCTGGAGCCGGCCGCCCAGGCGTTCGCCGAGGCCACGGCGGCACCGCCGTACCTGTACCAGTTGCCCGTCGAGGACGGGCGCAAGGCCGTGGACGAGGCGCAGTCGCCGGAGATCGAGGTCCCGGGCACCACCCGGGAGACGGTCGGGAACCTGACCGTCTTCCGCCCGGCCGGCGCCGAGGGGCCGCTGCCGGTCATCCTCTACATCCACGGCGCGGGCTGGGTGTTCG
The DNA here is from genome assembly GCF_044456745.1 of Nonomuraea sp. NPDC050790. NCBI lineage: Bacteria > Bacillati > Actinomycetota > Actinomycetes > Streptosporangiales > Streptosporangiaceae > Nonomuraea > Nonomuraea sp. NPDC050790. The sequence goes on from NZ_JBITGF010000001.1 coordinate 1,518,624, forward strand.
GCAACGACCACACCCACGGCCGCCTGGCCCGCGAGCTGGCCAAGGGCGTGGGCGCGGCGGTGGTGTTCGTCAACTACGACCGCTCGCCCGAGGCCCGTTACCCGGCCGCGATCGACCAGAACCTCGCCGCCGCCCGCTGGGTGGCCGACAACGGCGCCGCGTTCGGCCTGGACGCCACCCGGATGGCGGTCGCCGGTGACTCGGTCGGCGGCAACATGGCCGCGGCCCTCACCCTGACCGCCCGCGACCTGCTCAAGGCGCAGGTGCTGTTCTACCCGGTGACCGACGCGCGCTTCGACACGGGCTCCTACGACGAGTTCGCCGAGGGGTACTTCCTGCGGCGCGACGGCATGCGGTGGTTCTGGGACCAGTACACCACCAGCGAGGAAGAGCGGGCCGAGATCACCGCCTCGCCGCTGCGCGCGAGCCTGGACGACCTGGCCGGCCTGCCGCCCGCGCTGGTCATCACCGCCGAGGCGGACGTGCTGCGCGACGAGGGCGAGGCGTACGCCGCCAAGCTGCGCGCGGCGGGCGTGCCCGTCGTGGCCGTGCGCTACCAGGGCGTCATCCACGACTTCGTCATGCTCAACGCGCTGCGCGGCACGCACGCCGCCGAGGCCGCCATCGCCCAGGCCGTCGCGTTCCTGTCCAGCCACCTGACCCGCCCGTAGAAGGGGACCCGCACATGTCCGTCGAGCACGACATCGCCCAGATCGAGCGGGCCAACGCCAGCGGCCGCATCCCCGTCGTCTTCGTGCACGGCCTGTGGCTGCTGCCGTCGAGCTGGGACCGGTGGGCCCAGGTCTTCGACGAGGCCGGGTTCGCGCCCGTGACCCCCGGCTGGCCCGACGACCCCGACACCGTCGAGGAGGCCAAGGCGCACCCCGAGGTCTTCGCCCACAAGACCGTCGGCCAGGTCGCCGACCACTTCACCGACCTGATCGGCAAGCTGGAGCGCAAGGCCGTCATCGTCGGCCACTCCTTCGGCGGCCTGCTCACGCAGATCCTCGCCGGACGCGGCCTGGCCTGCGCGAGTGTCGCCATCGACCCGGCGCCGTTCCAGGGCGTGCTGCCGCTGCCGATCTCCTCGCTGCGCGCCGCCGCCCCGGTGCTGACGAACCCCGCCAACATCCACCGCGCCGTCCCGCTGACCTACGACCAGTTCCGCTACGCCTTCGCCAACGCCGTCACCGAGGAGGAGGCCCGCGAGCTGTACGACACGTTCTCCGTCCCGGCGCCGGGGGCGCCCCTGTTCCAGGCGGCGGTGGCGAACTTCAACCCCTGGAGCGAGACCAAGGTCGACAGCACCGCCGCCGGCCGCGGCCCGCTGCTGATCATCTCCGGAGAGAAGGACCACACCGTCCCGTGGGCGATCGCCAACGCCTCCTACAACAAGCAGGAGCGCAACGAGCACCACGTCACCGAGATCGTCGAGATGGCCGGGCGCGGGCACTCGCTGACGATCGACAGCGGCTGGCGTGAGGTCTGCGGCACCGCCCTGACGTTCGTGCAGCGCTTCGTCTGACCTGGCCTCAGAGCTCGCCCAGTTCCTTGGCCGTGGCGGCGGCCAGCTCGCTCTCCTCCGCCGCCACATACAGTTCGTGGGCTTCGGCCAGCGCCTCGCGCGCCGCGTCGGGCTCGCCCAGGTGGCGCAGCGCCACGGCCAGCTCCCGCAGGGTCCGCCCCAGGCTGCGGGTGATCGGATGCGCGCGCAGCCGCGGCAGCGCCAGCCGGTACTGCCGCGCCGCCTGCGCCCAGCGGCCGGTCCGGGCGTAGATGTCGCCCATGAGGTCGAGCGCGCAGCCCAGGCTGTAGGCCACGATCGCCGGGGAGCCGCCATAGCCGGGCTCGCGCAGCGCGGCCACCAGCTCCTCCAGCAGGACCAGCGACTCCTCCGCCCGCTCCAGCCGGCGCAGGCAGTCGGCCGAGATCAGCACGGCCTGCGGGTAGCCCTCCACGTCACCGGCCCGGCGCAGCAGGTCCGCGCCGCGCGTGGCGTGCTCGACGGCGCGCTCGAGGTTGCCCTCGCCGGGCAGGTCGCGCACCGCCCACGCCGCGTACGTCAGCGACCAGCCCATCTGCCGCTCGTCCCCGGCCTTGGCCGCCAGCTCCAGGGCGGCCAGCGCGACCCTTTCGGCCTCGTGGCGGCGTTCGTCGCAGATGTTCAGCGCCCAGGAAAGGTAGTTCAGATGCACCGCCTCCAGCCTGGGATCGCCCAGCGCCCGCGCGGCGGCCGACGACAGCTCGAAGACCTCGCGCCAGTGGCCCCAGCGCGTCCACTGGTCGGAGAACCAGTGCATCGACTCGGCCACCTCGACGACGCGTGCGTGCTCGCCGTCCCTGGCGGCCGAGCGCAGCGCCGACAGCCACGCCTCGGCCTCGGCGCGCAGCCAGGCGGCCGCCTCGGCGGGGCCGTCCAGCTTCACCAGGCCGGACCAGCCCTCGGGCGGGGCGCCGTGGCCGGGCTCGAACCAGCGTCCCGCCACCACGGCGGTCTCCAGCAGCCACGTCTCCATCCGGTGGCGGGCGGCGCGCTGGTGCTCGATCGGCTCCTGCTCCGAGAGCCTGGCGCGGGCGAACAGCCGTACCAGGTCGTGGAAGACGTAGCGCTCGGCGAACGGCGACTGCAGCAACCCGAGCTCGACCAGCTCCTCCAGCGCCTCCTCGGTCTCCCACGGGCCGAGCTCGGCCAGGACCGCGGCCAGCGGCACGCCGAAACCGCCGCCCGCGGCCGGCGCCAGGCGGCGGAAGACGCGCTGGCCCGCGGGCGAGAGCTGCCGGTAGGAGAGCTGGAAGGCGGCGGCCACGGCCAGGTCGCCGGCGGCCAGGGTCTCCAGGCGGCGTTCCTGGTCGGCGAGCCGGGCGGCGAGCTGCGACAGGCTCCAGCCGGGCCGGCTCTGCAGCCGGTTGCCGGCGATGCGCACGGCCAGCGGCAGGTACCCGCACAGGCGGGCGACCTCGGCCAGCCCGTGCGGGTCCGCCTTGGCCCGCTCCCCGCCGATGATCTCCGCCAGCAGCTCGGCCGCCTGCGCGGCGGGCAACTGGCCCAGCGGGATCTGGCGCACCCCTTCCAGCCCTGCCAGGCTACGGCGGCTGGTGATCAGCACCATGGCGGGTCCGGCGGCCGGCAGCAGCGGGCGTACCTGGGCCTCGCCCGCGGCGTTGTCCAGCACGACGAGGCAGCGCCGCACCCGCAGCAGCGACCGGTACTGCCCGGCACGCTCGCCCGCGTCGCCGGGGATGCGCGGCTCGGCCACGCCGAGCGCCTTCAGCAGCCGCGCCAGCACGATCGACGGGTCCGTCGGCACGGCGTCCATGCCGCGCAGGTCCACGTAGAGGCGGCCGTCGGGGAAGCGCGCGGCCAGGTGTTCCGCCGCGTGCACGGCCAGCGCCGTCTTGCCCATCCCGCCGGCCCCGGAGATCGTGGCGACCGCCGCGGGCCCGCCCTCGCGCGCTCCGGCGGCCAGTTCCGCCAGCAGGCGCAGCTCCGCCTCCCGGCCGGTGAAGTCCCCCATGTCGCGCGGGAGCTCGCACCCGCCGCCGACCGGTCGCGGGCGTCCCGCCCGCGCCGCCGCGGCCAGCTCACCGGCCCGCTCGGGCGTGAGGCCCAGCGCCCCGGCCAGGGCCTCCACGATACGGCGCTGCGGCCCCTGGCTGATGCCGCGCTCCATGTTGCCGATCGCCCTGACGCTGACCCCGGAGGCGTGCGCCAGCTCCTCGATGGTGAGCCCGGCGGCATGCCGCAGCCGGCGCAGCAGCACACCGAACGGCGCGTTCCCCTCGCTCATGACATCCCCAACTCAGCCCGAAGGATCATCGCACCCATGCTGACGAGCACCCGACCTTGGAAATCGCCCCAGACTGCACGATTGTTGTCCCTGTGCGCACCAACCCACAAATGATCTTCCTGGACACCGACGACGTCGATCCCGCCGACCGGCTCGACGCCTTCAACACGATCATGCGGGCCGCCTGCGAGCCCTGCCACCTGCTGCACGAGGACCCCACGGCGCCGGTGCGCGCCAGGACGATGCTCATGCCGCTGAGCCGTTCCACGCTCCACACCGCGCACACCTCGGGCTTCACGCTGCTGCGCACCCCGCGCCACGTCGCCATGGACAGCCCGCCGGTGGTCGCCCTCGCCCTGCAGACCGCCGGGCAGGGCCGCTTCGACCAGCTCGGCCGGCAGCGGACCGTGGGCCGGCGCGAGCTGATGCTCAACGACCTGACCTCGCCCTACGAGTTCGGCTGGAGCGGCCACGGCGCCTCGCAGGCGTTCATCGTCGGCTACGACGTGCTCGGCCTGCCGGTGGACGTCGTGCGCAGGGCCGCGCCCCGGCTGACCGCCAGCCCCCTGTACGAGCTGGTCCGCCACCACTTCGACACCCTCGCCCGCCTGGCCCCCGGACTCGCCCACACCCCCGGCCTGGACGCGCTGGAGACGGCCGGCATCGAGCTCATGCGCGCACTGATCATCTCCGTGACCGGCGAGGAGGGCAGGCGGCCGCCCGAGCCCCTGCTCACCACGATCCTGGCCCACATCCGCCACAACCTGGCCGCGCCCGACCTCACCCCGGCCGGTGTCGCCGCCGCCCACGGCATCTCCCCGCGCCAGCTCTACAAGCTGTGCGACCAGGCCGGGATCAGCCTCGAACAGTGGATCATCACCCAGCGCCTCGAAGGGGCCCGGCGCGAGCTGGCCACGCCCGGCGGGCGTGCGATCGCCTCGGTGGCCCGCGCGTGGGGTTTCACCTCGGCCAGCCACTTCACCCGCCGCTTCCGGCAGGCGTACGGCCTCAGCCCGCGCCAGTGGCGCCAATCGAATCAGGAATGATCTGGCGTAACGGGAATCTCTCCGGTCGCTCAAGCGTTCGAGCATTGGGCTGGTGATCCACGACACAGCTGGGCCGCCCGCGTACCGACCCGATGGCTCAGAGGAAGACGACATGACCACGACCACCGCCTGGCGGCGCAACGTCGCCCTGTTTCTCACCGGGCAGACCGTTTCGCTGTTCGGCTCGATGATCGTGCAGTACGTGGTCATGTGGTGGGTGACGCTGCAGACCCAGTCCGGGCTCGCGGTCGCCCTCTACGCCGTGGCCGCGTTCCTGCCGCAGGGCATCGTGTCGATCTTCGGCGGCGTGCTCGCCGACCGGATGAACCGCAGAGTCCTGGTGATGGTCGCCGACGGCGGCATCGCCGCCGCGACGCTGGTGCTCGCGGTGCTCATGGCCAACGGCGTGACCGACCTGTGGATCGTCCTGCTGGCCGTGGCGGTGCGCTCGGTGGGCGCCGGCGTGCAGACGCCCGCCGTCCAGGCGATGATCCCGCAGATCGTGCCGAGCGAGCACCTGATGCGGGTCAACGGCATCTTCCAGACGATCCACTCGGCGATGGCGCTGCTCGCCCCCGCTGCGGCCGGCGCCATCTTCGCCGCCTTCGGCATCGTCCCGGTCTTCTTCCTCGACGTGGTCACCGCGGTCATCGGCATCGGGCTGCTCGCGCTGGTCGCCGTGCCGACGCTGGAGCGGGTGACCGAGTCGACCGCCACCTACCGGCAGGACCTGGTCGAGGGCATGCGCTACATCAGGAGCCAGCCCATCGTGCGCTGGCTGCTCGTCGTCTACGCGACGATCTTCCTGCTCACGGTGGCGCCCACGTTCATGACGCCGCTGATGGTCGCGCGGACCTTCGGCAGCGAGGAGTGGATGCTGGCCGTGCTGGAGGTCTTCTTCAGCGTCGGCATGCTGCTCGGCGGCGTTCTGATGTCCACGGTGCTGGCCAAGCGGAGCCCGGTGGGCCTGATCCTGGTGGCCGTCTACGGCTTCGGGCTCGCGACCGTCGCGCTCGGCCTCAGCACCAACCTGTGGGTCTTCTACGGATTCATGTTCCTGATCGGGCTGCTGGTGCCGCCGTTCTCGACGCCGTTCATGACGCTCATCCAGGAGACCGTCGAACCCGGCATGCAGGGGCGCGTGTTCAGCTACATCACGATCGTGATGGCCCTGGCCACGCCCATCGGCACCGTCGTGTTCGGCCCGCTGGCCGACGTGGTCAGCGTTCAGGTCCTGCTGATCGCCGCGGGCGTGGCGGCCGTGATCGCGATCGCGTTCGCGGCCCGCCTGCCCTCGGGCCGGGCGACCATGGCCGCCGCCAGGAACCTGGGCAAGCAGCCGGTCGCCGACCCGGTGTCCTGACCGCGGCCCTAGCCGGGCATCGGGGCGTCCAGGAAGCTCAGCACGGCCTCGCGGACCATCCCGGTGTGGCCGAGCCCGTTGAAGTGGGTCGTGCCGGGGAAGACCGCGAGCTGCGAGGCGGGCACGCCGGTGAAGTCGCCGTTGACGTCGCCGCCGCGCAGCCGCAGGAACTCCACGGCGTGGTCGAGCTTCACCGCGTCGCAGTCGCCCACGGTGATCAGGGTCGGCGCGGCGATGGCGCGGACCTCCTCGTCGGACCAGCCGGCGAAGCCGGGGTCGAAGGAGCCGAGCTTGTCGAGCAGGACCTGCAGCCGGTCCGGGTGCGGCGACTTGGCGAGGTAGTCCTGCTCCATGGGCGTGCCGGCGATCATGTCGACGGTCATCTCCCCCACGGCCTCGGTGTTCTCCGAGCGGTCGCCGCGCGGGTGGAAGGACACCGAGGAGATGACCGCCTTACGGACCAGCTCGGGGTTGCGGATCGCCAGGTGCAGGGCGACGGCCCCGCCCACGGAGAAGCCGAACACGTCCGCCCGCGCCACCCCCAGGTGGCCCAGCAGGCCGACCACGTCGTCGGCGAGCCCCGCGACGGTCAGCGGCCGGTCGACGTCGTTGGTACGGCCGTGCGCCTGGAAGTCGGCGGCGATGACCTGCCGGGTCGCGGCCAGGCCGGGCAGCAGCGGCCCGAACTGCAGGTCGATGTTGAACAGCCCGCCGTGCAGCAGGAGCAGCGGGGTCCCGCCGGAGCCGTGGATCTCGTAGTACATCCGCAGGCCGTTCACCGGCGCGTACCCGGTGACCTGGTCGCTCATGGTCTCTCCTTCATCGGCGGCACGGGCAAAATCAGGTGACCCCGGCACCTTACCGGCAGTAACCTCCCCCGCATGAGACGTGATGACCGCGGTGTGACCCCTCAGAGCGAGGACTTCTCCGCCTGGTACAACGAGCTGGTGACCAAGGCCCAGCTCGTGGAGCGGGGACCGGCGAAGGGCACCATGGTCATCCGGCCGTACGGCTACCGCCTCTGGGAACTCCTCCAGGCGGAGCTGGACCGGCGCATCAAGGACACCGGTCACGAGAACGCGTACTTCCCGCTGCTGATCCCGGAGAGCTACCTGGAGCGGGAGGCCCAGCACGTCGAGGGCTTCTCCCCCGAGCTGGCCGTCGTCACGCACGCGGGCGGCAAGGAGCTGGACGAGCCGCTGATCGTCCGGCCCACCTCCGAGACGATCGTCGGCGAGATGATGTCGCGCTGGATCTCCTCCCACCGCGACCTGCCCCTGCTGCTCAACCAGTGGTCGAACGTGGTGCGCTGGGAGCTGCGCCCGCGCATGTTCCTGCGCACGACGGAGTTCCTGTGGCAGGAGGGCCACACCGCGCACGCCGACGAGGCCGGCGCGATGGCCGAGACGATGCTCGCCCTCGACCTCTACACCGAGGTCGCCCGCGACGTCGCGGCGCTGCCCGTGGTGCCCGGTGAGAAGACTCCCGGCGAGCGGTTCGCGGGCGCGGAGCGCACGTTCACCATCGAGGGCATGATGCGCGACGGCAAGGCGCTGCAGGCCGGCACCTCCCACTACATGGGGACGAACTTCGCCGACGCCTTCCAGATCCAGTACACCTCGCAGGCCGGGCGGCTGGAGCGCTGCCACACCACCTCCTGGGGCATGACCACCCGGATGATCGGGGCGATCGTCATGACCCACGGCGACGACAAGGGGCTGGTGCTGCCGCCCCGGCTGGCGCCGTACCAGGTGGTGATCGTCACGATCGGCCGCGGCGAGGAGGTGCGTGCCGCCGCCCGCGAGCTGGCCGACCGGCTCAGGGCGGCGGGCGTACGCGCGCACGTCGACGAGCGCGAGCACCTCTCGCCCGGCTACCGCTTCCACGACTGGGAGCTGCGCGGGGCGCCGGTCCGGCTCGAACTCGGGCCGCGCGACCTGGAGTCCGGCACCGCGGTCATGGCGCTTCGGCTCGGCGAGGAGGGCAAGCGGCCGATCCCGCTGGAGTCGGCCGACAAGATCCTGCCGGGCGTGCTGGACGGCTTCCAGGCGTACCTGCTGCGGCGGGCCACCGAGTTTCGCGAGGCCCGCACCCGCGCGGCGGACACCTGGCAGGAGTTCACCGGCGCCGTCGCCGCGGGCTGGGCCGCGGCGACGCACTGCGGCAGCGCCGCCTGCGAGGACGACATCAAGGCCGAGACCGCCGCGACGCCGCGCTGCGTGCCGCTCGACGGGCCGCCCGGCAGCGGCGCCTGCGTCCGCTGCGGGCAGCCCGCGGCGTACGGCAGGCGCGTGCTGTTCGGCCGCGCCTACTGACCCCGCTCCGGGCAGTCACCGGCTCCCGGTGAGCTGGTCCTTGTCGACGGTTCCATGCCGGATCCGATACCACATCGGCAGCGCGAACCAGACCGCGAGGAAGGCCACCAGGATCGCCGCGACGATGAGCGGCCCGCTTTCCATCCCGATCACGTCCAGCACCAGGAGCAGCGCCCCGCCCAGGGCGATGATCAGCAGGAGCATTCCGGAGAGCGTCAGCAGGTTGGACATCGCCAGGAGCCTGCGCTTGAGGTGGCGCCCGTGGATGAGGCGGTGGAAGGGCGCGGGAGCGGTCAGCAGCGCCGCCGCGAGCAGAGTCGTGATCAGGGCGGCGACGTACACCCATCGCTGGAACGGCGAGATTTCCGTGAAACGCGGCATGAACGCCAGCGCCATCAGGAACCCGGCGAGGTACTGCACACAGGTCTGACCTATGCGGACCTCCTGGAGGAGTTCGGCGTAGCGGCGATGCAGGTCCTGGGACGGCGGCCGCGGGGGCGGAGGGGCGGGGGGTAAAGGTGCCTGAAGCTGCTTACGCAGCCGGGGGCTCGGCCCGGGGGTGGGCCGTGGGCGCGTTCGCGTGCACGGTGGCATGGTGGCCCTTCGGGGGAATACGGGTGATAGTGCTCCGATGTTTGGCGGTGGTGCGGACAATGGTACGTAAGCCGCGGTTCATCGGTTTAACAGCAAACGATGAACGACAGGTAAACGCGATGAACGGTCGGCACGCGCCGATGAACGGTCGATTCAGTCCAGGCAGATGACGAAGTCGTCGTAGGCGTAGCGGCCGCGGCGCTCGCCGATCTCGGTCATGGCCTTGCGGATGTCGCGCAGGCGCGCGGGCGGGAGCTGCAGCGGCGGCTCGTCGGGCTGGTAGGTGGTGCGCACGGGGTAGTCCACGCCCGGCGTCGCCGTCATCTCGATGTGGCAGCCGAGCAGGTGGCTGACCTCGCGGGTGTCGGCGAAGGCGATCAGCCGGTCGATCGTCGTGGTGAAGGCCGCCCGGTCCTCGATGTAGAGCCGGCCCGGGTAGACGGTGTCGCCGGTCAGCAGGAAGCCCGTGGCCGGGTCGAAGTAGGTGACGGCCGCCGCGTGGTGGCCCGGGGTGAGCAGGCACTCCAGGGTCCTGCCGCCGAGGTCCAGGCGGGCGATGTCGGTGCCGTCGAAGCCGAAGAAGTCCTTGACCGAGGCCAGGGAGGCGTCCACCACGGTGGTCGCGGGCCTATCGGCGAACTGGGCGTCGCCCGCCACGTGGTCGCCGTGCCCGTGGGTGTGCAGGACCAGCAGCTCGTAGCCGGGTCCGGCGTTCCTGTCCCGCAACAGGGCGTCGACCGTGCGGCGCAGCGGGAACAGCTCGGCCGAGGCGGTCGCTCCCGTGTCCAGCAGCACGGCCCGCTCGGCGCCGAACAGCAGGTAGAGGAACGGGGCCTCGTAATGGATCGCCTTGTTCTGGCGGAGGATGACGGTGTCCTGGTCGTAGACGTGGACCTGGAGGTCGTCGTCGGTGTTGTGCTTGGCCGACTCCGATCCGTGGATCCAGCGGACGTCCAGTGAACGCATGAGTCCCTCCCGATTCCGGCCCCCTGCCAGACTCCGGGAAATTCTTCCATAGTGTCGTCCCATGGCGTCCTTTGTGAGGATCGCGGTGCTGCTGTGCGTCCTGTCGGCCTGCTCCGCCCCGAGCCCGGCCCCCCTGCCGTCCGCGACCCCCACCCCGGAGCCGCCCGTCTCCGCGCCGCCCGCCACCCGGCAGGCCAGGAGTGACTGCGCACAGGCGGGCCCCCGCGACTTCGACGGCGACGGCCACGACGACCTGGCCATCGGCTACCTGGGCACCACCGGCCAGGTGCACGTCCTGTCGGCCGGAAGGGTCATCCGCCTGCCCACGCCGCCGGGCAACCGGATGCGGGGCTTCGGCTGGACGGTGACCATGGCCAAGGTCGACGCCGACCGCTGCGCCGACCTCGTCGTCGGCAGCCGCACCCACGACGTGGCCGGCAAGAAGGCGGCGGGCGCCGTCCACATCCTGTACGGCGGCGCCGCCAGACCACCGGCCAGGCTCGTCTCCCCGGCGCCGCGGGAGGACGCCGCCTTCGGCCAGTCCGTCGCCGTCCACGGCGACCTCATGGCGATCGGCGCCCCCAAGGAGAAGCCCGGCGGCGCCGTCTACCTGTTCAGCAAGGGCACGTTCCTGCGCCGCATCACCCAGGACACCAGGGGCGTGCCCGGCGCCGCGGAGTCCGCCGACCACTTCGGCGACCGCCTGGCGATGGGGCCCCTGGCCGGCGGCGGCGTGGGCCTCATGATCGGCGCCACCGGCGAGCGCCGGGACGGGCCCGGCCGCCAGGACGACGACGGCATGGACGACCAGGCTCCCCTCGGCGCCGTCACGGTGCTGCGCGACGTCACCGCGGCCCGCCTCACCGGCGTACGGCTCCCGCCGCCCCGCGGCGACGACGGCGCCCCCTGCCAAGGATTCGGCGACAGTCTGGCCTACCTCCCGCACACCGGCCTGGCCGCGTTCTCCCCGTCCTGCGGCCTGCTGCGCTTCTACGACCTCGGCCTCAAGCCCCTGCGCGACGTCACCTCCCTGCCGCGCTGGGAGGCCGGCCTGGCCGCCGCCCCCGACGGCCGCCTCGCCGCCCTGTGGACCCTCACCGACCCCGGGCTGCGCCTGTTCTCCCCGAAGTCCCCGGCCCAGGACCGCGCCCTGCCCGGCGCCCACCTGCGCGACGCCCGCGACGGCATGCTCAGCTTCCACGGCGCGCGGATCGCGGTCGGCCTGGACGGCCGGGCGGACGTGGCCCTCGTCGACCCCGCCACCGGCATGGCCGAGCTGGTCAGGACCGCCACCGACGGCCTGGCCGCCAAGTCCGTCGCGGGCTAGGTGTTCTGGTCTGAGAGGTTAGGCACGCGAGTGCTCGGGCTCGACCACGTCTCCTGCCCGTGGGCGGGTGGATTCGGTCGGCACCGGTGGCCGCCAGGTGGTCGTGCGCGCGGGCCGGGAGGGGATGGTGCGCGTGCCGTACGACGAGCTGGTGCCGGCGGTGGGCGCGGCCCCCGCGCTGTAGGGCCTGATCACCTGCCTGGCGCTGCTCGTCCCGGTCCTGGTGTCGTAGGTTCTAGTAGCATGCCAGCTCCACGTGACCGGAGGAGTCTGGGATGACACGGCCGACGCCCACGCAGGACGACGTGCTCGGCTACTTCGACACGCTGTCGAACTGGGGCCGGTGGGGCGACGACGACCAGCTCGGCACGCTGAACCACATCACCGATGAGGTACGGCTGGCGGCGGCGCGAGCCGTACGCCATGGGCGGAGTGTGTCGTGCGCGTGGGAGGTGGCGGTGCCGCAGGAGATGGAGCGCTCGACCACGACGTGCCCGTGCGCCGCCGACATGCCGGGCGCCGAGAACATGCCGGTGGCGGCGTTCCGCAACGACCGGCACTGGGGCTTTTCCACCGAACGGCTCGGCCTCACCTTCCACGGCAACACCGTCACCCACCTCGACTCGCCGTGCCACATCTACTGGAACGTCGGCTCGAGTGGGAAATGGCCCTCTGATCTGCGGCGGAGCGTGATGGGGAGCGCTCAGCGGTAGTGATCATTCCGCACATATTCCGAAGCGATGCGTTGTGGATCATGGCTCCAATGCCTTCTCGATGCGTTGGTTGGCGATGTCCTGCTGGCCGTCGATGCACTTGGCGTAGGTCCTCAGGAGCACGTCCACGCTGTGCCCGGCCCGCTCGGCGCCCTCGGGGGCGTGCCCGCCGGCGTTGAGCCAGAGAGACACCGCAGCGTGCCTCAGGTCGTAGGGCGACCCCCAGGGGAGAAGCGACCCGGTCGGGGGTGAGCGCCAGGCAGCGGGCTGCTCGCCAGACCTCTGCATAGGAGGTCCCGAAAAAGGTGCCTCCACCGCGGGTGAAGAAGAGCCGGCCGTCGGGAGCGGTGCCGAAGGTGTCGATGTGGGCGCGCAGGATGGCGACCAGCTCGGGCGGGATCGGCCCGACGCGGTCGTCGTCTCCCTGGCGGTGCTTGAGGCCTCGTTCGTCGAAGGAACGTCCGGAGTCGATGTAGCGGGTGTTGCTCTGCGAGCGCGTCCTGATCAGCGTGATCCGCCCCCAGCCCTTCTCCGGGAGGAGGCAGTCCTGCTTCCGCAGCCCTTGCGTCAGTGCCGCCAGGTGCGGCGGCGGTGAATGCCGAGTTCGGTGCAGATGTCGTCGACAGTGAGCCCTTGCGCGCTCATGTCGCGCTTCTTCCTGGCCGGGCGTGTTCCGGAGGGTCCGGGCCGCGGGTTGGTGGGGTGGTCCGGGCTTGTGGATGCGGTCATGCTGGGGGACTTCTATTCAAATGTGTGAGATAGGGGTGCGGCCCCAGGCGGTGCTTGCCGGCGTGCCTGGGGCCGTCGCGCTACTCGGCAGGTTCGGCGGGGCGTACCTCGGCGTAGATACGGACGTTGCGGCTGGCGCCGCGACAGGGCATCGGGCCGGAGATCTCGATGAAGTCAAAGGTGCGGGCGATGAGGTCGGGCTGCTGGACGCGCTGATCGGCAACCACGACCGGGTCGGCAACCTCCGGGCCGCGACGGCCGGCTGACCGGCTACGACCACGGCGGCCTGGCTGCCCCACACCCTGGCCCACCCCCGCGCCCCTAACTGGCCCACGCCCAGGCGCCGATGCGCCACTTCGTCGCCCCCGGCCCCGACGACACGGCGACGGCCACTGGGTAGAGCAGCCGCCGCTCAGCGCCGCCGCCCTCGCCGGCATCCACCGCCGCCGACGCGCTGCGGCCCGACTTCGACCGGCTCGGCCGCGGCGCCTGGCTCACCTACTTCCTCGACGTCCTGGACCAGATCGCCACGCGCACCGGCCCGCACACCCGGCAGGGGACGTGACACCGCCCCGGCCTCCGCTCACCGCTGGGCGGAGGGAGCGCGTGGGTAACTGCCGCGAAAATGTCGGCGAGCTGTTCTACGATGACGCCTACGGCGGAAGCGCCCGCCATCCCGAGCCCAATGTGTCGCCCACGCGGCGCCCGGGCGATGACGGAGAAGACCCCGCTCCCGGGCGGGCGGCCCCGAAGGCGGGCCAGTCTCAGACTCCGCGCAGCAGGTGATCCTTTCCGCTGGCGATCCTTTTCCTGTCGGCGGAGCCAGACGCGGGCCGTGCTCCGCCGGGAGACGAGGAACGCTGATGCCGAAGGGACAACCGCAAGCTGGCCCGCGCCGCCCAGGAAGACGTGTCCTACCAGCAGGCCCGCGCCACCCTGCTGGCCCGCACCACCACCGCGGACTCCTCCGCGCCCGCCCCCGAGCGGCCCGCCGCCGTCCTGACCATCGCGACATGGCCGAGCTCGCGCTCCTCGTCCAGGCCGACAAGCAGGCCGCGGGCATCACCGTCACCGAGGACGAGCCCCCGCGAGCACGTCGCCTTCACCATCGCCATGCTCAAGCGGCACCTGACCAGCGAGCCACTGCCGCCCACCCCGGCCACTGACGGCCAGCCCCAGATCTACGGCCGCACTGCCCGCACGACGACGACTGCGCCACCGACGTCTGCCAGGACGGCTACGCCTGATACGCCTGCCACACACCCGGCTGCCCGACCTGCGGCGCCCCACCGGTCCACACCCCCGAGCACTGGGCCGGCAACGTCGTCGCCACGCCATCATGAGCCCGGCCGACGTCGCCCGCGCCGAAGCCCACCTGCAGGCCTTCCCCCAACTGCGCCGCCCCCATGACCCGCCGACCCTCTCCAACGAACTGCGCCCGGACGGCACCGACGCCGTCAAGAAGATCTTGGGAAGCTCCAGCGCAATCGCCGTAGGCGTCGCCGAACTACGCAACCGCGGCTACGGACCGGCCACGGGCCTGCCAGCGCCCGACACGGGCTCCGGCCCCGGCACGCTCATCTTGCAGCAAACGCGGCCATCACATGGTGCGAACTCATTGTTGAGACGCTGGCTGACCCCGAGGCTCCTTGGCAAAAGCCGCCATCCTCCTCGACCCCCCAATGTGCTGCCCAAGGCGATCTGTTTCGGTGCCAACGCCGAGCGTGCCCCCGGTGCTGGCGGCGATGCAGCGACTGCCGGCCGTGCCGGCCTACCGCAGCAGGCTTCCCGCACCGCTGATTCCGGGCCGGCTGATCGAGGCGACCGTGGCGAACGGCCCGCGGAAGCGCCTGGTGTTCGGCCGGTCCGTCCACGAGGACGGCACGGTGAACATGCACGCCAAGGCCAGGCGTGGGAGGCGGTCCGGCCGGACGTGCTCACCGCGCTGGGCCTGCCGGAGGACCCGGACGCGTCCCGCCCCGGTCAGGACACGAGTCTTCCTCGCGGCGGGCAAAGCCGGGACATTTCACTCTGGGGGCCCGGGACGCCCACGGTGAATGATCCGGATGGGTTCGCACGCGAGCGTTCGCGGGCGAATCTGTCCGGGCCCGGCATCCGCCGGGACCCGTGGTTCGATCACGGAAGAAAAGATCACTCATGCCCATTCGCGCCATTGACCCGGGGCGCCCGGGAGCCGGGGCCGGGATCGTCTTCGCGCCGACTGTCACCGATGTCCGGTCGTATCGTGCCCGCGACGTCGGGCCCGGCGCGTCCGTCGCGGCTGCGTGCATCCGGGCCCGGTTCGGATCCGACGACAAGGGTGGACGGCTGGGGCAGGGAGGTGTCTGAAATCACCGTGCACACGCAAAATGATGATCATGTCCTGTTCGATGTCGCCGCCGCGGCGATGGCGCGGGCCGTACGAGGGTGCCAGAACCGGTCGCCGGACGAGCCTGGAGGTGTTCCCGGCTGGCGCATCGAACCCGGAAGCCCCTGGACGCATGTCACGCCCGACGACTCGTCCGACAGGGCGCAGGGCTGGAAGCTGCACGTCTCGGCGATCCCGCTGTCTGCGCCGGTGGTGCTCGCCCGCGCCGTGGAGGTGCTCGCCCGCCACCGGTGCCCGTTCAAGTTCGCCGCCACCCTGGACGACCTGGCGGGGCTGGTGGCCCGGGAGCAGAACCGCGGGTCGGTCGGCAAGTTCATCACGGTCTACCCTCCGGACGACGACGCCGCGGTGCGGATCGCCGAGGATCTGGACCGTGCCACCAGGGGGTTGCCCGGCCCGCCGATCCTCTCGGATCGCGCCTACCGCGCCGGCAGCCTCGTCCACTATCGCTACGGGGTGTTCTCCGCCCCGAGTGAGCTTGGCAACGACGGATCGTACGAGTCCCGCCTGACCGCCCCCGACGGCACGCGGGTGCCCGACGCCCGCAACGCCTGGTACTCACCGCCGGAGTGGGCCGCGTGCCCGTTCCCCTCGGGCCGGGCACCGGCGCGGACCACGCCACCGGAGGCGGTGCTGCTCGCCGACCGTTTCGTGATCCGCAAGGCGCTGCGGCACGGCTCCAAAGGCGGCGTCTTCCTCGCCGAGGACCGCGTGGAGGGCGGTCAGGTCGTAATCAAGCAGGCTCGGCCGCATCTCGGGGCCTCGCTCGACGGCACTGACGGCAGGGACCTGCTGCGGCACGAGGGCCGAATGCTCGAACTGTTCGGTTCGTCCGGCGTCACCGCACGCAAGGTCGCGCTGTTCGAGAGTGGCGAAAATGTCTTCCTTGTCCAGGAGTGTCTGACCGGCATCCCGCTGTCGGCCTGGGTTGCCACGAACCGCCCGTCGCGCCTCGACGCCCGGTGGCGCGACCGGGTCGTTCGCATCGCGCGGCGGCTGTGCGACCTCGTCTCCACGGTGCACCTGCAGGGGCACGTGTTCCGCGACCTCACGCCCAGCAACGTCATGGTCCTCGATGACGACGACTGCCGGCTCATCGACCTGGAGATGACCGTATTACGCTATGAGGAGGTCGGGCGGGCCTATACTCCCGGCTACGCGCCGCCTGAGCAGAGCGGGGGGCCCGTGCACGGCCCCGCCCCCGGTCCCGCCGCGGACCTCTACGCGCTGGGGGCGTGCCTGCTCTACTTGACCACAGGCTCCCCTCCGCCGGCGGCCGGGGACGCCCCGGCCGGGCAGCGCGACTGGGCGGAGCGGCTGGGCGACCTGGTGCGGGTATCCACGGCCGGAGACCCGATCGCCATGGCCTTCGCCCCTGCGGTCGCCGGGCTGATGGCCGAACGGCCGCAGGACCGGTGGGGTATGGACCGGCTGCGAGCCTTCCTCGACGGCACCGTCGCGCGGACCGGCGTGTCCGGGCGTGGCATCGGATACCGACTCGCCGCGCCCGACCGGGAACGCCTCCTGGACGATGGGCTCACCTACGTCCTACGCAGCGTGGTCGTCGGCGTGACCGAGGGTCGCCGGGGTGGCCTGTGGCCCTCCGGCGGATTCGCCGCGACCGCCGACCCGTGCGCGGTGCAGTACGGCACCGCGGGTGTCCTGACCCTGTTCGCAGGTCTCGCGGGCCCGGCCGGAACTGCGGAACGGCCCGGTGGCCGCGCGCCCGGCCGCCGCGAGGAGGTGTTGGCGGGGTTGCGCCAGGTGGCCGGATGGACCGTCCGGCGGCTCACCGGGGAGCCGCGGCCCTCACCGGGACTGTACTTCGGCCGCGCCGGCATCGCCTGGGCGCTGTTCGAGGCCGCCGGCGCGCTGGGCGAGCAAGGCCTGCGCGCCCAGGCCTTGCGTATGGCCCGCGACCTGCCGACGGAGTGGCCCAACCCGGACGTCTGCCACGGGCTGGCCGGAGCGGGACTGGCCCAGTTGCACTTCTGGCACGCGACCGGTGACCAGGTCTTCGCCGGACAGGCCGCCGCCAGCGCCGACGCCCTCGTCAAGGCCGCGCTGAGCGAAGACGGCGGAGTCGTCTGGGAGGTTCCGGCCGATTTCGACTCGGCGCTCGCCGGTGTCAGGCACTACGGCTTCGCCCACGGCGTGGCGGGCATTGGAGCGTTCCTCCTCGCCTCCGGCACGGCGTTAGGCCGTGACGATCACCTCGACCTGGCCGTGGCCGCCGGCGAGACCCTGCTGGCCGCCGGCGTCCGCGATGACGACGCCATCTGGTGGACCGAGGGGCCGGGCAGTACGACGAGGTTGCCGCACTGGTGCAATGGGTCCTCCGGAGTGGGCACGTTCCTGGTGCGGCTGCACGTCGCCACCGGTGACCACCGCTTCAGGGAGGCGGCGGAAGGAGCCGCCCGCGTGGCCCACTTCCAGCGTTTCGGCTCCGGCACCGCCGCCTGTCACGGCCTGGCCGGAGACGGGCAGTTCCTGCTCGACATGGCGGATCTGCTCGGCGAGCCCGGCTACCGCGCTCAGGCGGAGGAGATCGCCGCCTCGCTGTGGGCGAACGCCGTACTTCACGACGGGCTCCTCCTCGTGCCCGACGAGAGCGGCGTGGAGCTGACACTGGGCTGGAACACCGGCATGGCCGGCGTCCTGGATTTCCTGCTGCGGCTCGGCCATGGTGGCCCCCGTCCCTGGATGGCCGACGCGGCACCTGGGAACCCCGCGTGAGTGCCGCACGGTCGCGGTCCGGCCTCATGGACGCCCGGCGGCTCAACTTCCGCTTCTCCGGAGACGGCACCCGGCTCGCCTGCCTGTCGGGCGGCGCCGATCTCACCGTCGGCCTGTGGCGGCTGACCGGCGACCGGCCCGAGACGGTGCCCGTACCTGTCGGCGGCCTGACCGTCTCGACGGTGCCGATCCCCACCGGCGACGACGGGGTCATCCTGTGCCGCATCGGCGAGCAGGGGACGCACCGTCTCGCCCTGGCCCGGCCTGGGAAGCACGGCGAGGCGGTCGCCCGCGAGCTGGCGGTGGTGCGCGGCGACGGCCTGCGCTCGATCCCCGGCCCGGCCGCGGGGCCGGCCGGGCTCGCCTTCGTCAACGACCGGCACGCCACCACCGTCCTGCGGCTGACGGCGGGCTCCGGGACTTCGAGGGTCCTGTGCGTGGTGCCGGGAACGCTGCGCGGCGGTGTCTGGCTCGACGAGCGGGGCGACCGCCTGGCGGTACGGCGGGACGACACAGGGCGTGGGGCCGTGCTCGACCTCCAGACCGGCGAGCTGAGCGCCCTGCACGACGGCCTCGCGGACACTCACCTGCTGTGCCACGCGCCGCGTGCGGGAGTGTCACTGGTCGCCACGCGGTTCGACGACGCCTACCGGATCGGCCTGCACCGGGAGGGCGAGGAGCGCGCCGTGTTCCCCGATCGGCTCAACCGGATCGAGGGGGTCGTGACGCCGCTGGCGCTCGAACCCGGCGGGCGAAGGGCGGCGTTGGCCGTGACCCGGGGCGCGCGCTCTCACCTGCTGCTGCACGACCTCGCCGCCGACACCTCCGAGGAGATCGACCTGCCGCCGGGAACGCTGCTCCCGGTCGCCGCGTGGAGCGACGGCGGCCTGCATGTCGTGCACAGCACGCCGGACCAGCCGCCCCACCCCGTCCGCGTGCGGAATGCGGCCGGGCGCGCGGCCCCGCGCCGCCCGCGGCTCTCGCCCTGGATCCCCGCCCGGCTGATGGACGTCAAGGCGGCCGAGGGGACGATGGAGGCCGTCGTCTACGGACGGCCGGAGCAATGCGAGCACGTCGTCATGGCGCTGCACGGAGGTCCCGAGGCCGCCTGGCAGCTCGCCTTCGAGCCGACTCTGCAGCGCATGGCCCTCGGGGACATCGCGGTCGTCGCGCCGAACCAGCGCGGCAGCACCGGGTACGGCCCGGCGCATCGGGACGCCATACGCGGTGTCTGGGGTGGTCCCGACCTGGCCGACGTCCTCGCTCTGGGCCGGTGGCTCGCGCGCGCCCGGGGGGCCGACCGGCCCGCCCCCCTGCTGTACGGCGCCAGCTACGGAGCGTTCCTCGCACTGCTCGCCGCCGCCGCGAGCCCCGGACTGTGGTCTCGCGTAGCGGTCGTCGCTCCGTTCGTCTCCGGGCCCGCTCTGTACGAGGACGGCCCGCCACCGGTCCGGGCGTTGCTGGACCGGCTGCGCGGCCGGGACGAAATCCTCGACGAACTGGGTCCACGCGACCTGCTCCGGCTCGCGGGGCACCTCGATCTGCCGGTGCTGATCGTGCACGGGGCAGAGGACCCGATCATTCCGGTCGCCCACTCCAGGCACCTGCGTGACCGGCTGCCGGACCTGACCTACTTGGAGATCCCCGGAGCGGGTCACGACCCGCTGGCCGAGGCCGGCGGCGACGAGCTCAGGGAGCGCGTCGCCGGGTTCCTCCGCGGCGACCCTCCGCGCATGGCCGTCTGACCGGCTCTCGCGCCACCAAGCCCCGCCTGAGGCGTCCGTCCGCCGTGGCACGCCGCGGCGCACGCCGCGGCGACGCGGGCACGCCGAAGGTGGGAGCCCGCCGCGAACGGCGGCGGGCTCCAACCCCCAAGAGCTCCAATCCCAAGAGCTCCAACCAGGAAAGGAAGGTCGTCCATGGAACTGGACGTCACCGCGCTCGACATGATCCCCGCCGTGGAGGAAGAGCGACTCTACCCCTGCTCGATCACCTGCGAAGGAATCACCTGCAAGGGCAGGACCTGCCGAATCACCACCACCTGACACCCGTAAGCCGCAATCCGCATCGAAAGGAAAATGATCATGGAACTCGACATCGCCGTACTGGACCTCTTCCCCGTCGAGGAGTCCCCGCTCGCCGCCTGCACCGAGACGTGCGCGCACACCTGCACCGGCAAAACCTGCAGCTACACCTATATCTGGTGACAGAGGAAGCCTGACCGCATGAGGTGAGGCCGCTGGTCCCGTGAACGGGATGGCGGGCACGCGTCCGCGATCCCGTTCACGGGAGGACCTGCGGGTTTCACCGCCATCACCCGGCACCGGCGTCCGGACCGCGAAAAAGTGGCCCTCGTCCGTGGTCCCGTCCTTGACCCAGACCATTCCGTAGAAAGGCCTCGCCATGGAACTCGACGTTACCGTCCTCGACATGTTGCCCAGCGACGAGGAAGTCCTCCTGTACCCCTGCGCCTGCACCTGCACCCGCTCCACCGATCAGACGCAGACTCGCCCCACCGTGGGCTAGCCCACACGGAAGGACGAGATCAGGATGCGCGATCCGGGCCGGGCCGTCACATACGCCGACGCCCACCGTCTTCTCGGCGACCTCGCCCGGACGACGCGGACCCCTCTGCTCGTCGTCGCCGCCGCGACCCTGGTGTCGTCGGGCGCGGCTCTCGCCCTGCCCGCCGTACTGGGGACGGCGGCGGACGCGGTGCTCGCGGGACGGGGCACGGCCGTCGCGGTCGCTTGGCTCGCCGGCCTCATCCTGCTTGCCGCGGCCGCCGAGGTCGTCGGCGGCGTGGCCGGCGCGGTCGCCATGACCTCGGGCACCGCGGGGCTCAGGACGAGATTCATCGACCACGTGCTCGACCTCGACGTCGTACGCGCCCGCCGGTTCCCGGCGGGCGACCTCGCCAGCCGTCTGGGCGGCAACGCCATGACGGCCGGTCACGTGCCGCTGACGCTGCTGCGGGCCGTGGCCGGGCTCCTCACTTCCATCGGAGGCGTCATCGCCCTGTTCGGCATCGACACGCGGGTGGGGCTGGCGTTCCTGGCGGGCGTGCCCCTGCTGCTCGTCGCCGTACGGGTGTTCGTCGACCGGGCGTCCCAGCTGTACGGCGGCTACCAGGACGCCCAGGGCCGGCTGGCCGGCCGGCTCCTGGACACCCTGGCCGGCGTCCGCACGGTGCGCGCCTCCGGAACCACCGAACGGGAGATCGGCAGGGTGCTCGCCCCGCTCACCGAGCTGTCAGCCGCCGGACGCGCCCTATGGCGGGCCCAGGCGAGCAGCGTCTGGCAGGTGTCGCTGCTCCTGGTGCTCATCGAGCTGCTGGTGCTCGGCGTAACCGGGCTCGGCATCGCCGAAGGCGTGCTCGCCCCCGGGTCGCTGCTGGCCGTCGCGGGCTACACGGCCCTGGCCATGACGGTGATGGACCAGTTCGACACGCTGCTCGACCTGATCGACTCACGTGCCGCCGCGATACGCCTGTGCGAGGTCCTCGCGCTGCCCGGCCAGCGGCGGGGCGACCGCCCGCTCCTCCCCGGACCAGGATCGCTGTCCTTCAACGTCGTGACGGTGGCCGCGGCCTCGATGCCCGTGCTGCGGCGGCTGGACCTCCACGTGCCCGCGGGCCTGCTCACCGCCGTCGTCGGCAGCTCCGGCTCCGGCAAGAGCACCCTCGCCCTCCTGGCCGGGGGGCTGATCGACCCGACCGAAGGCGAAGTCCTGCTGGACGGCCGGCCGATACGCGACATCGACCCCGTGGTGCTGCGCGCCGAGGTCGCGTACGCGTTCGAACGCCCGGCCCTCCTGGGTCCCGATCTCGGCTCTGCCATCGCTTACGGCCTGGCCGCGGACCGCGAGCACGTGGCCGCGACCGTGACCGCCGCCGCCCGCGCCGCGCGGATCGACGACGTGGTACGGCGGCTGCCCCTTGGCTATGCCACGCCCGTGGACGCGGTCCCGCTGTCCGGCGGCGAGTTCCAGCGTCTCGGGCTCGCCCGCGCGCTGGCCAGGCGTGCTCGCCTGACCGTGCTGGACGACGCCACGTCCAGCCTGGACACGGCCACCGAGGCCGAGGTCATCCGCACGCTGACCGAGGGCATGCGCGGCCGCACCCGGCTGGTCGTCGCCCACCGGACCACCACCGCCGCGCACGCCGACCTCGTGGTGTGGATGGACAACGGCCGCGTCCGCGCCCGCGGCACCCACGCGGAGCTGTGGCATGACCCCGCTTATCGAGCGATGTTCAACGCCACCGGGGATGACCGGGATGAAGGGGACGGCCGATGACCGGCACGCCCCTGATCAGGCCCGGCGACGGCGCCGGGCGGCTGCTGGTCAGGCTGCTCGCGCCACGGGCCCGCCCGCTCGTCGTGGCGGCGCTCTGGTCGGCCGTCGAGGCCGCGCCGAACCTGCTGTCCGGCCTTCTCATCGCCAATGCGGTCGATCGCGGCTTCCTGCCGGGAGACGCCGGCACCGGGTTCGCCTGGCTGGCGGTCCTCGGGGCGGCCATGCTGCTACAGGCGGCCGCCACCAGGTTGATGTTCCCCGCGCTCGCGGCCGTGGCCGAGCCGCTGCGCGACGACCTGGTGACCGCCGTCGTCACCGCCACCGTGAACCGCGCCGTCGCACTGGCCGAGCCGCCTGACACCGCGGCGATCACCCGGCTCACCGAACAGGTCGAGATGGTGCGCAATCTGGTCTCGGCGCTGCTGCGCAGCGCGCGGGCGCTCGGAATCTCCCTGGTCGCCGCGTTCACCGGGCTGGTGCTGCTGTCACCGTCGCTGGCCGCCGCGGTCGCGGTGCCGGTCGCGCTCTCTCTGATCGTGTTCGTCCTGCTGCTGCGGATCCTCGTCACCCGCCAGCGTGCGCTCATCCTGACCGGCGAGCGGTTGACCAGCGAAAGCACGCCCATCCTGGCCGGCCTGCGCGACGTGGCCGCGTGCGGTGCGCAGCGGGAGGCCCGCGTCACGGTCCGGGCGGCCATCGACGCCCAGGCGGCGGCCGGGGTTGCGCTCGCGTGGGCCGGCACCACCCGGCGGCTCATCGTGACGCTCGGCGCGCACGTGCCCCTGCTCGTGTTGATCCTGGCGGCCAGGCCGCTGATCGAGGGCGGGCACCTCAGCGCCGGCGAGGTGGTCGGCGCCGTCGCCTACCTCGCCACCGGTCTCGACCCGGCCCTGCGCTCGCTCGTCGGGACGGTGAGCGGCTGGGCGGTGCCTCTGGCGGTCACGCTGCGCCGGATCGCCGAGACCCTCGCGCCCCCAGCCGTGACACCCCCGCCCACCCCGCCGCGAGTCGCCGCCGTCCCGGCCGGCCACCGCATACGCCTGGAGCGCGTCACCTTCGCCTACGCCCCGGGGGCGGCCCCGGTCGTCCGCGATCTCGATCTCGAGGTCGAGGAGGGCGAGCACCTGGCCTTGGTGGGCCCGAGCGGAATCGGCAAGTCCACCTTGTCGATGCTTCTTACCGGCCTTCGCGTGCCCACCCGGGGCCAGGTGCTGCTGGGAGGCGTGCCGATCGGCGCGGTGCCGCCCACGACGCTGCGCTCGGCCGTCGCACTGGTACCCCAGGAGGCGTACGTCTTCTCAGGTACGGTCGCGGAGAATCTCGCCTACCTGTGCCCCGGCGACGCCGAGGCTGCCAGGGAGCGCATCGGGGAAGCCGTCTCCGCCGTGGGCGCGGAACGGCTCGTCAGCCGGCTCGGCGGCCTGTCCGCCCTGATCGAGCAGCCGTCGTGGTTGTCGGCGGGGGAACGACAACTGCTCGCGCTGGCCCGGGCCCACGCCTCGCCCGCCCGCGTCGTCGTACTCGACGAGGCCACCTGCCACCTCGATCCGGCCGCCGAGCACCGCGCCGAGACGGCGTTCGCCGCGCGCCCCGGAACCCTCATCGTGATCGCTCACCGCATGAGCTCCGCGGTCCGGGCACAGCGGGTCGTCCTGATGGACGGCTCCCAGGTGCTCGCCGGATCGCACCGCGAGCTGGTGAGCCGCTCACCCCTGTACGCGAACCTGGTGGGCCACTGGACCGGCGGCGACCCGTCGATGCCCGCCGCCACGCCGTACCGACCTCTCCCGCGATGAAAGGCCACTCCATGAACGACATCCTCGACGGACCCACCGACGTCATCTGGGACGTCACCTACGCGTGTCCGCTCAGATGCCAGCACTGCTACTCCGAGTCCGGACGCCGGCCCGCCCGCCAACTCGGCCGCGACGACATGCTCAAGGTGGCCGAGGCCATCGCCGCGCTGCGGCCCACTGCGGTGGAGTTCGCCGGCGGCGAGCCGCTGCTGGTGCGCGGGCTTCTCGACGTGGCGGCGCGGATCTCGCGAGCGGGCGTCGCGGTCAACCTCTACACCAGCGGGTGGACGGTGACGGCCGGCGTCGCCGATCGGGCCGCGGAGGCGTTCTCCCGGATCACCGTCAGTGTGGACGGGGCCGACGCCACCGTCCATGACCGCGTCCGAGGCCGCGCCGGCTCCTTCGAACGGGCCATGCGCGCACTCGCCCACCTGGAGACCATCTGGAGGCGGCGGGTCGCCGAGGGGTCGGCGCCACTGAACTACGGCGTCGACTTCGTGGTCGTGCGCAGCAACTTCCACCAGATCGAGGAGTTCTGCGCCACTGTCGCTCACCGCTTCGACGGGCTCGGCTTCGTGAACTTCGGCGCCGCCGTACCGTCCGGGCTTGCCAGCAGACCCGGATACGCCGAAGACGAACTCCTGCCGGACGACCGGCTCGACGAGCTGACCGATCCCGAGTTCGTCGGGCGGCTGTCCGCGCTCGCGCCGGACACGGTACAGGTACGCACATCGGACAACTACGTCCTGCTCATGCATCCCGGCGCCACCGCCCAGGGCGCGGGGCCGCGGCTGATGCACGTCGAGCCCGGCGGAGAGGTCCGCGCCATGCCGATCTACGAAGGGACCGTGGGCAGCCTGCTCACCGACGTCCCTGTGGACGTGTGGCGGCGTGCTGTCGAGCGATGGAGTGACCCGTTCGTCGTGGAGACACTCACCCCGGTCCGCTCAATGACCGATTGGGCCGAGGCGGTCAGGCGCATCGACCGGCGGTTCGGCACGCCTGAGGTGCTGGCGCGCATAGCGGCCCGCGGCGTGGTCTGAAACTCGTCGTCGCCGGGCATCGCCGTCCCGGCGGTGCCTGCCCCGGTCCGGGACCGGTGTCCCGGCCGGGACGTCGGCGGGACGCTGCTCACATGCGGGCGGGACGCGGCATACGGCACGCTTGGCGGCGTGTCCGACCCCTCTGCCGCCGGCCGCACCGGATCACCGACGTACCGTCGATGGCGTCCCCGGCCGACGGAGCTCCGGAGGTCGATCCCGAGGCCGCCGCGTCGGGCGATCGGCGCCTGGCGTCGGGCGCGATAGCGCTGGCCGTGTCGTCTGTCCTGGCTGCCATGGTCGCCACCGGGATCGACCTGGCGACGGGGACGGTGACGCGGCCGGAGGCGCTCGACTGGGCGGTGTGGTCCTCGACGGTTGCCTGCGCGGCCTTGGCGATCGCCGGCGGAGTGCTGGTTGTGCGGCTGCCGCGCCACCTGATGAGCTGGCTGCTGATCGCGGGCGGGTTGGTCGCGGGCGGCAACGGCCTGTCCGCCAAGTCCGTCGCGGGCTAGGTGTTCTGGCCTGAGAGGTTAGGCACGCGAGTGCTCGGGCTCGACCACGTCTCCTGCCCGTGGGCGGGTGGATTCGGTCGGCACCGGTGGCCGCCAGGTGGTCGTGCGCGCGGGCCGGGAGGGGATGGTGCGCGTGCCGTACGACGAGCTGGTGCCGGCGGTGGGCGCGGCCCCCGCGCTGTAGGGCCTGATCACCTGCCTGGCGCTGCTCGTCCCGGTCCTGGTGTCGTAGGTTCTAGTAGCATGCCAGCTCCACGTGACCGGAGGAGTCTGGGATGACACGGCCGAGGCCCACGCAGGACGACGTGCTCGGCTACTTCGACACGCTGTCGAACTGGGGCCGGTGGGGCGACGACGACCAGCTCGGCACGCTGAACCACATCACCGACGAGGTACGGCTGGCGGCGGCGCGAGCCGTACGCCATGGGCGGAGTGTGTCGTGCGCGTGGGAGGTGGCCGTGCCGCAGGAGATGGAGCGCTCGACCACGACGTGCCCGTGCGCCGCCGACATGCCGGGCGCCGAGAACATGCCGGTGGCGGCGTTCCGCGACGACCGGCACTGGGGCTTTTCCACCGAACGGCTCGGCCTCACCTTCCACGGCAACACCGTCACCCACCTCGACTCGCCGTGCCACATCTACTGGGACGGCAAGATGTACAACGGCCGCTCGCACGAGCTGGTCGACGCCGAGACCGGATCGGCGTGGGGCGCCGTCACAGCGGCGGCCGACGGGATCATCACGCGTGGCGTCCTGCTGGACGTGGCGAAGGTCCGTGGCGTGCCGTGGCTGGAGCCGGGCCAGGGTGTGCACCCCGACGACCTGGAGGAGGCCGAGCGCCGCCAGGGCGTCCGGGTGCGCTCCGGCGACGCCGTGCTGCTGCGGACCGGCTATGGCCGCCTCCGCCACGAGGCCGGCGACTCCGGCGGCGTCACGCAGGCCGGCTGGCACGCGTCCTGCCTGCCGTGGCTGCGTGAGCGCGAGGTCTCGCTGATCGCCGCCGACACCCCCCAGGACGTGCAGCCGTCCGGCTACGCCGACGTGCTGATGCCGGTCCATGCCGTGAGCCTGGTCGCGATGGGCCTGTGGATGCTCGACAACTGCGACCTGGAGGCGTGCGCGGCGACGGCCACCGAGCTCGGCCAGTGGGACTTCCACCTGGCCGTCGCCCCGGTCCGCCTCGCCGGCACCTCCGGCAGCCCCGTCAACCCGATCGCCACCTTCTGAGCGCTGGTACCCGTCGCTGTCCCGCGTTCCTGTTCGGGAGCTCACTGCACCCTCAGAGACGGAAGGAGCGGCGACCGTTACACGTAAGGCCCGCCGCGTTCCAGCACACTTGACGGCATGAACCACACCAAGGTGCTCTTCCCCGGCTCCGGTGGGGAAGAGCTCGCCGGTCGCCTGGAGCTGCCCGCGGGTCCGGTGGCGGCGACGGCGCTGTTCGCCCACTGCTTCACCTGCGGCAAGGACTCGGTGGCCGCCTCCCGCATCTCCCGGGAGCTGGCCGCCCGCGGCGTGGCCGTGCTGCGCTTCGACTTCACCGGCCTCGGCCAGTCCGGCGGCGACTTCGCCAACACGACCTTCACCTCCAACGTCGCCGACCTGGTCAGCGCCGCCGCGCACCTGCGCGAGACGATCGGGGCGCCGAGCATCCTCATCGGGCACTCGCTGGGCGGCGCCGCCGTACTGGCCGCGGCCGAGCTGATCCCCGAGGTCAAGGCGGTGGTCACCATCGGCGCTCCCGCCGACACCGCGCACGTGGAGCACCTGCTCGGCTCCTCGCGGGCCGAGATCGAGGCGAACGGCGTGGCCGAGGTGGTGCTGGCGGGCCGGCCGTTCCGGATCAGCGGCGCGTTCCTGGACGACATCAGGGAGCAGGACCAGCGAAAGCGCATCGCCGGCCTGCGCCGGGCCCTGCTGGTCATGCACGCCCCGCTGGACGAGCTGGTGAGCGTGGAGAACGCCAGGCTCATCTACGACGCGGCCCGCCACCCCAAGTCCTTCGTCTCACTCGACGGCGCCGACCACCTGCTCACCGACCGCAGGGACGCCACCTACGTCGCCGAGGTGCTGGCCGCGTGGGTCGGCCGCTACATCGACCTCAAGCCGCGCGACGACGGCGAGCGCGGCGTGGTCACGGTCGAGGAGACCCACGCCGCCAAGTTCCAGCAGGCGGTCACGATGGGCAGGCACCGGCTGCTGGCCGACGAGCCCCCCTCGCTCGGCGGCGCCGACTCCGGGCCCGGCCCCTTCGACCTGCTCCTGGCCGCGCTCGGCACCTGCACGTCGATCACGGTCCGCATGTACGCCGACGCCAAGCAGATCCCGCTGGAACGCGTCACGGTGTCGCTGCGCAGGAAGGGAAAGCACACGATCGTCAAGGACCTCGTCCTCATCGGCGGCGACCTGAGCGCCGAGCAGCGCGACCGGCTGCACGAGATCGCCGACAAATGCCCGGTCCACCGCGCCCTGACCGGCCCGCTGACCATCGAGAGCCCCCGGGACCCGCGGTCCGGATGAGCGAACCGGCGCGCGCCGGCGCTGCGATAGACACGATGTGAGAGCGTTTCCCTTCCGGCGGCGCGAGCTGCCCGAGGTCACCTCGGACAGCACCGACGCCGAACTCGTCGCCGCCGTCGCCGCGCGCGCCACCGGCGCGCTGCGCCTGCTGCACCGGCGGCACGCCCCCTGGCTGCGGGCCCGGCTGGCCAGGCGCTGCGCCGACCGGGACGCCGTGGACGACGCGCTGCAGGAGACGTTCCTGGCCGTGTGGCGCTCGGCCGGCCGCTTCCGCGGCGACAACGTCGCCGGCTGGCTGTGGACGATCGCGATCCGCCGCCTGATCTCGGCGCTGCGCGGCAGCGGCGCCCGCTGGATCGGCTCCGGCGTCGAGCCGGACGACGGTTCGCCGGTCGCCTCGGCCGAGGACGTGGTGCTGCTCAACGTGGAGCACGGCGATCTCGGCAGCGCCCTGACCAGGCTGGCGCCCGAGCTGCGCGCGGTCATCGAGGCAACCGTCCTGGACGGTCTGACGACCAAGGAGGCCGCCGGTCTCCTCGGCATTCCGGAAGGCACGGTCAAGACCCGCGCGATGCGGGCCAGGGCCCGGCTGCGCGAGGAGCTGTCATGAGCTGGCACATCCCCGATGACCTGCGCGAACGCTATCTCGACGGGGCGCTGGAACCGGCGCTGGCCATGTCGGTGGACGCCCATCTGGAGCGGTGCGCGGGCTGCCGGGCGGCGGTGCCGTACGACGAGGACTGGCTGGAAGGCTCGTGGGCGCGGCTGGAGGCCGCGCTGGTGACGGCGCGCCCGGGGCCGGTGGAGCGGATGCTGCGGCACGGCGGGGTGCCCGACCACCTGGCCAGGCTGCTGTCGGCGACGCCGACGCTGAGCAGGGCGTGGCTGGTGGCGGTGGTGACGGTGCTGGCGTTCGCGGTGCTGGCCGCCCGCGAGCAGGCGGAACTGCTGCCCGCGTTCCTGATCGTCGCGCCGGTGCTGCCGCTGGCGGGCATCGCGCTCGCCTACGGCCCGCGCGTCGATCCCGCCCACGAGCTGGTGGCGGCCACGCCAATGTGGGGACCGCGGCTGCTGCTGGCCAGGGCCACGGCGGTGCTGACGGTCTCGGTGGTGCTGGCGGGGCTGGCCTCGCCGCTGCTGCCCGCGCCGCCCGGGCTGAGCGCCGCGTGGCTGCTGCCGGCGCTGGCCGCCGCCGCGGGCTGCCTGGCCCTGTCGAACCGGCTGCCCGTGCCGATCGCCGCACTCGCCGTCGGCGGGGTGTGGCTGGCCATCGTCGGCGCGGGCGGCCTGCTCGGCGGCTGGCCCGCCGTCTTCGGCCCCGCCCCGCAGATCGGGTACGGCGCCGCCGTCCTCCTGCTGACCTACCGCTTCTACCGGGGGAGCACCCGATGATCCACATCAACGGCCTGACCAAGACCTACGGCGCCAGACGCGCGCTCGACGCCCTCGACCTCACACTCGGCAGCGGCGTGACCGGACTGCTCGGCCCCAACGGCGCGGGGAAGACTACCCTGCTGCGCTGCCTGGCCACCACCCTCGCCCCCGACGCGGGAACCCTCGACGCCTTCGGGCTCGACCCGTCGGTGCGCGGCCAGCGCACCGCGCTGCGCCGCAGGCTCGGCTACCTCCCGCAGAACCCGGGCGCCTACCCGCACTTCACCGCCTTCGACCTCGTCGACTACGTCGCGATCCTCAAGGAGCTCACCGACCGCGCCCACCGCCACGCCGAGGTACGCCGCGTGCTGGCCGAGGTGGACCTCACCGGCCAGGCCGAGACCAAGGTACGCAGGCTGTCGGGCGGCATGCGCCAGCGGCTCGCGCTGGCCCAGGCGCTGCTCGGCGAGCCGGACCTGCTCATCCTCGACGAGCCGACCGTGGGCCTGGACCCCGAGCAGCGGATGATGTTCCGGGCGCTGGTCTCGCGGCTGGGCGAGAGCCGTACCGTGGTGCTGTCCACGCACCAGACCGAGGACGTCGCCGCGCTGTGCGAGCGGGTCGTGGTGATGCGCGAGGGCCGCGCGGTCTTCGACGGCACGCCCGGCCGGCTCGCGGCCGTCGCCGACGGCCGGGTCTGGCTGTCGCGGGAGCCGCCCTCCGGCGCGGAGCTGTTCTGGAAGACGGCCGACGGCCGCTACCGCACGCTCGGCCCGCCCCCGCCCGCCTCGGTCGCGGCGCCGCCCGGCGTCGAGGACGGCTACCTCATGCTGCTCGGGCAGGCGGCGTGACGCGGGCGTTGTTCGTGTTCGAGGCACGCAGGCTCCTCAGGCATCCGCTGGTGTGGGGGGCGAGCGTGCTGGTGGCGGCGCTGCAGGTGCACCTGAGCGCGGGCCAGACGCCCGACCTCACGATCGATCCGGTCCACGCGACCGGGCTGTTCACCTGCCTGGGCGCGGCGGTGCTGGTCGTGGCGAGCCTGGCCGCATCTCGTGAGGGCCGGCACGCGATGCCGGAGGGCCTGGCCGCCCTGCCGGGCGGCGCCGAGCACCGCACGCGGGCCCTGCTGCTGGCCGCGCCGCTGGTCGCCGGGCTCGCGGCGGCGCTGGCGATGGGCGGCTATCTGGCGATCCGGCTGCTCGCCGGCCCGGCCGGCGGCCGGCTGGACGTGGCGGAGCCGCTCACGGCGGTGGCCGTCGCCGTACTGGCCGCGACGCTGGGTGTGGCGGTCGGGCGCTGGGCGCGCTGGCTGATCGCCGGGCCGATCGTGGTGGCCGTGCTCGGCTACCTCATCTTCACCAACCCGGCCAACGGCCAGGCCGGGTGGCTGCTGCCGGTGATGCAGGAGCACCGTCCCGACTGGCCGCAGCGCCCGTCGCAGCTCCACCTGGTGTACGTGCTGGTCGTCGCCGTCCTCTTCGCCGCGCTCGCGCTGCTCAGGAACCGTCTGCGGCCGGTGCCCGCCGTGGCCGCGCTGGTGGCGGTGGGTGTCGCGGTGCCCGCGGGGGCCGCCGCGGTGTCCACCCCGCCGCCGGCGCGCATGCCCGTGCGGGTGGAGCTGACCCTCGCCCATGTCGACGCCCGCGTCCGCGCGCGCTATTTCGGCCCGGACGCCTACCGCTGCGCGGTCCGCCAGGGGGTCACCTACTGCGCCTTCGCCGGGTACGAGCCGTGGATCCCGCTGTGGGAGCAGGCGGTCGGGCCGGTGGTGGCGGCGCTGCCCGCCGCGCGGCGCGCCCAGGCCCCAGTGGTACGGCAGGCCAGCCCCACCTGGCGCCACACCGCCGATCCCACGGCCGTCGAGGCGCCGATGAGCTGGGGCCACCCCGACCAGCGCCGGATCCTGGCCGAGGACGTCGCGTTCTGGGCGAGCGGGCTTCGCGACGCGGCCGTGCGCGGCTTCGACGGCCGCCGCGACCGGCTGTGCGACGTGCGCGGCCAGGCCCGCACGGTGGTGGCGCTCTGGCTCGTCGGCCAGGTCGCGCCGCCCGAGGCGCGGCGCGAGCTCCATGTCGACCGCTACCTCGGCCGGCTGACCAGCCTGGACTGGGGTCCGGCCGAGATCGCATACGCCAAGGCGCTGCTGGCTGCGCCCGGCGCCCGCGCGAAGGTGCTGGCCCACTGGGACACGCTCATGAAACCCGCCACCACAGTCGCCCAGGCCCTGCCGCTGCTCGGTCTGCGGCCCGGCCCCGACGCACCGTTGGGAGCCGCGCCATGCCGGTGACCCCGCACTCCCGGCTGCGGGTGGCGTCGCTGCTGGTGCGCCCCCTCGTCCGGGCCGTCGACTGGACGCCGCTGGCCCTGGTCGCGCTGCTCACCGCCGCGCTGGCGGGCCTGGTGCGGTTCGGGCAGGTGCTGCCGGGCGGCGACGCGCTCCTGCTCATGCGCGTCAGCGGCACCCTGCTCGGCGGGGCTGCCGCGTTCGGGCTGGTCGACGCCATGTCGGCGGACCTCGGCGCCGCGGCGGTCCCCCGGTGGGTACGGCAGGCCCTGCGCTGCCTGCTGCCCGGCGCCGCCGCCGTCGCGATCTGGCTGGCCGCCTTCGCCTACGTCCTGACCCGGCTTCCCGAAGGCGCCCTGTTCCCGGTCGGCGACCTGCTCGTCGAGATGGGCGTGTGCCTGGGCATCGCGCTGGCCGCCGCGGCGAGCGCCGTACGGCTCGCGCCGGGCCGGCAGGCGGCCATGGCGGCGGTGGTGGTCCAGATGGCGCTGGTGCTGGCGACGATCCTGCTGCCGGATCAGGTACGGCTCTGGCCGCCGACGTGCGGGTTCGGGCATTGGGACCAGGCGCACGGGTTCTGGCTGGCGATGCTGCCGGTGCCGTACCTGTGGCTGGTGGTCGCCGGGCGTGACCTACGGCGCTGATCGTTCGCGCACGACGTGGGGTGTTTGTTCTCCGCGCGTCCGCGTCGCCCGGACGGTCTGGGCTACCTCGGCCGGGTGCGTGAGCTGCGGGTAGTGGCCGGCGCCGGCGATCTCGCGCACCGGATGCCGCGTGGCCACGGTGAGCGGGTCGGCGGACCCGGCGATGATCCGGACGGGGACGCCGGCCCGCTCCAGCCGGTCGTAAGCCTGCTCCAGCAGTTCGTGGGCCTGCTCGCGCGCGGCGCCCGCCGCGCGCAGCGCCGCCATCGCCCGCCGCGCGACGCCGGGCCTGCGCAGGTCGGCGGCGGCGCTGTCCACGGCGGGCCCCTCGGGCACGCGCAGCGTCGCGGCCAGCCGCGCGGGCGGCATCCGCCGCAGGGCGAGCGCCGCCAGGCGGGAGCGGGTGGCGGGCGGCTGCAGGAAGGGCGGGGCGATGAGGACGAGCCCGCCGAGGCGGCCGGGGTGATCGGCGGCGAAGCGCAGGGCGGGTCCGCAGGCCAGGGAGTGCGCGACGAGGACGGGATGGGTGCGCACCGGCTCCATCAGCGCCTCCGCCCATGCCCGCACCGGGTCCCCAGCCGCTCCCGTCCACGCCCGCGCCGCTTCCAGCGGCTTCTCCGCCGCTTCCAGCGGAGAAGCCGTCCACGTCCGCGCCGGTTCCGGCGGCGCCTCTTTCCGGGCCCGCGCCGACGCCGCGGGCGCGGAGCGGCCCAAGCCGGGCAGGTCCGGGGCCAGCACCGGGCCGTCGAGGTGCGCGGCGAGCGGCGCCCACAGGTCGGCGTTCATCGGCAGGCCGTGCAGCAGCACGTAGGCGGGGTGGTGCCGGTCGCCGCTCACCCACGTCCGGCCGCCCGCGACCGGGTGGAACCCGTAGGGGGTCAGCGCGGGCTCGGCCGTGCCGAAGCGGGTGCCCACCAAATGGTCGGCCCACGCGCGCAGCACGCCGCCGACCTCGGGCATCGCCAGGCCCGCGCGGCCGGCGAAGGCGCGGGCCGAGGCCGTCGGGTAGCGCTCGGGCGACAGGAACGACAGCGTCTCGGGATCGGTCCCGGGCAGGTGCCGCAGCAGCCCGGCGGGCAGAGACCGCCGGGGCGCCCGCGCGCCGAGGTGGGCGGCGATCTGCCCGATCATCTCCGGCAGGAGCGGGGTGTCGTCGTCGAGCACCCAGTAGTGCTCGCCCGCGGGCCCGGCCGGGATCTCCGCCAGGAACCGCGCGAGGTACCCGGCCGCCACGACCGGCACGAAGGTGTCCCGGCCGCCGGGCAGCACGGGCACCCGGCCGTTCCACAGCTCCCGCACGAGCGCGGCCGGGCCGATGTACTGGCCGGGACCGATCACGGCGCTGGGGTTGGCGATGGTCAGCGGCACCCCCAGCTCCCCCGCCCGCGCGCGCACCGCGCGGTCGCCCTCGACCTTGGACGCCTCGTAGGCGCCGAGCCGCGCGTAGTCGGGCGGCCCGCCCTGCCCGCTGACCCGGTACCCGCTCACGTGCACCAGCCGCCGCAGCCGCGGCAGCGTGGCCGCCCATTCGAGCACGTGCAGCGCGCCGGTGACGTTGACCTCCCGCGCCTGCTCCCGGGTGAGGCCGAAGGCGTAGCGTCCGGCGGTGTTGTAGACGTCGCGCGCCTCGGGCAGCCCGGCGAGCGGGCGCGTGAGGTCGGCGGTGACGACCCGCAGCCCGCCGGTGCCGGTTCCCTGCGCGCGCAGCCACGGGGTGAGGGTGTCCTCGCGTACGGCTGCCGCCACCCGTTGGCCCCTGCCCAGCAGTTCGGCGACGAGGAAGCGGCCGACGAAGCCGCTCGCGCCGAAGACGATCGCGTCCACGAAACTCCTTGAATAGATCGATCTACATATTCTCTGGCCACAGAAGAGCCCGCCGCGCGGCGGGCGGGTTCAGCCCAGCAGGGCGGCG
Source organism: Nonomuraea sp. NPDC050790 (assembly GCF_044456745.1). Classification (NCBI taxonomy): domain Bacteria; kingdom Bacillati; phylum Actinomycetota; class Actinomycetes; order Streptosporangiales; family Streptosporangiaceae; genus Nonomuraea; species Nonomuraea sp. NPDC050790. The sequence continues at coordinate 1,552,970 of NZ_JBITGF010000001.1, forward strand.
ATCTGGCGGCCGACGCGCTCCAGCGGCTCGCGGTCGCGGTGCGCCCTGGCCAGCAGCAAAGCGCCTTCGACCAGTGCGAGGACAGTGACCGCGAGGTCGTCGGCGTCCGGGCGGCCCGCCAGCCGGGCGCGCAGGTCGGCCTCCCACGAGCGGTAGACCTGTGAGCACACCTGCTGCAGGGCGTCGCTGGTGGCGGCCGTCTCCAGCGCCACGGTGGCCACCGGGCAGCCCTTGCTCCAGCCCGACTCCTCCAGCCGGTCGCCCAGGTGGCGCAGCATGCCCGTCACGAAGTCGGCCGCGCCCGGGCTCGCCTCGGCCAGGGTCCGCAGGTCCGCCGAGATCGCCTGGCCGGCCCGGCGTACGGACTCTCCGACCAGTTGGTCCTTGCCGCCGGGGAAGTGGAAGTAGAGCGAGCCGCGGGGCGCGCCGCTGTCGGCGATCACCTGGTTGAGCCCGGCGCCGTAGTAGCCGACGGCCTCGACCAGGCTCTGGGTCGCCTCCAGCAGGCGCTCGCGCGTCTCGGCCCCCTTGTTTCCCATGCTGTACAAACTAGACCGGTCTACATATTTCCGTCAACCTTTGTATTCCTTGCCCCAGTCGAAGGTCAGCCAGCGCTCGGGGCGTACCCGGATGGTCCGCATCGACCGGATGGAGTCCTCGGCCGAGTAGAAGAACCGCTCCCCCGCCTCGGTGCCCATGTACCGGACCGTCCAGCGGAGGTACTCGTCCATGTCGACCGGCTCCTCGCCGAGCACCGGGCCCTCGACCGTCACGTACTTGTAGGGCATGGCCTCCTGCTGCACGGTGAACGTCACCCGGCCCGCGGACCGGATCAGGGCCATCTTGCGGGTCTCCGGGCCGGTGGCGAACCTGAGCTCGCCGCCCGGCTCGTAGCCGTACCAGATGGGCGCGGCCATCGGGGCCGCCCCGTCGTCGCCGGTCACGCTCAGCACCCCGATGTGGGTGTCGGCCAGGAAGGTCTCCCGCTCGTCCTTCGTCATGCGCGTGGACATCGTCGGCTCCTTACCGTTGGTGGATCTCCCTTACCCATCCTGCTGGCGATCGCGCACGATCTGCTGGGGACTCGCTGGGGGTTGCCTGCAGGCTCAGGCGAACAGGAGGTCCTCATCGCCGGGGCGGCAGACCAGTTGCAGGCCGGCGGGCAGGCCCGCCACCGTGCCCGCGGGCAGCGACAGCGCGGGCAGGCCGAGCACGTTCCACGGGCTGGTCAGTGCCAGCAGGGCGGCGCGGACGGCCGACGGGCTGCCGTCGATCTCGATCTCGCGCCGGCCGATGGGCGGGGCGGTGATGGGCACGGTCGGCAGGGCCAGCACGTCGTGGTGCTCGAACAGCGCCGCCGCGGCGGCGGTCAGGCCGGCGCGGGCGTCCATGGCCCGCACGTACCGCCAGCCGGGCATCTGGACGGCGGCGTGCAGGCGCTGGAGGGTCTCGGGTTCGTACAGCTGCGGGGCGGCGGCCATCCGGTCGCCGTGCACGGCCGCGGCCTCGCCGCTGTGCATGGCGGCGTAGACCTCACGCAGGCCCTGGGCGAGGGTGTCGGGCAGGGGGACCACGTCCTGGATGCGGGCCGCGGCTCTGGCCTGCCGTACCACGTGGGGGTCGAGCGCGGACAGCCCGCCGGCCTCCAGCCACCCCACCCGCGCCGCCCTGCCATCGGCCTCGCGGCCGGTGCGGCCGGTGAGGCAGCGGTAGGCGAGCAGGCAGTCGGCCGGTGTGGCGGCCAGGATGCCGACGTGGTCGAAGGAGCGGGCGAGCGGGAAGACGCCGCCGGCCGGGATCGCGCCGTAGGCCGGTTTGAAGCCGGCCACCCCGCACAGGGCGGCGGGGATGCGTACCGAGCCGCCGGTGTCGGTGCCGAGGGCCAGCGGCACCAGGCCCGCCGCGACGGCCGCGGCGCTGCCCGCGCTGGAGCCGCCGGTCATCCTGGCCGGGTCGCGCGGGTTGCGCACCGGGCCGGTGGCCGTGACGTCGCCCGTGGGCCCGTAGGCGAACTCGTGGGTCGTGGTCGTGCCCACGATGACGGCTCCGGCCGCGCGCAGCCGCGTCACGCAGGCGGCGTCGGCGCGGGCGAGGTGCCCGGCGAAGTGCCGCGACCCCATGGTGATCGGCAGGCCGGCGACGTCGATGAGGTCCTTCACCCCGACCGGCACCCCGTGCAGCGGCCCGCGATCGACCCCGCGCGCCAGCTCCTCGTCGGCGCGCCGCGCCGCGGCTCTGGCGCCGCCGGCGTCCACGGTGACGAACGCGTTGAGCTCCGCGCCCGGCCCGGCGATCGCCTCCAGGGCCAGCTCGATCAGCTCGGCCGACGTGGTGCCTGCCCGGCGCAGGTCCAGGGCGAGGCCGTCGACGGTACGGCCGGCGAAGGGGCCCGGCATGGCAACCTTTCCGCAACCTCTGGATCTTCGGACGGTTCCCCCTGGATACCACCCCTCCCCCGGCCGGCGCGAGTGCCCGGGATCAGAAGTAGCCGGGCTGGGTGACGCGCCCGCGAAAGGCCCACCACAGGAACGCCTGGTAGCCGACGACGACCGGGATGATCACCACGCCGAACGCGGTCAGGGTGTGCAGGGTGGCGGCGTCGGCGGCCGACTCGGCCACGGTCAGCCCGGCGCCGGGCGTGACGGTCGAGGCCAGCAGGTACGGAAAGCCGGCCAGCCCCGTCACCACCACCGGGAGCCCGGCGGCGCCCGCGGTCGCGGTGAAGGCGAGCCCCGGCCGGGCGGCGGCCAGAGCGGCACGGGCGGCCACCATCAGGGCGGGAATGGCGAGCGCCGCGGCGAGGGCCGGTGCGGGGTTGAGCGGCCGCACCCCCGTGACCAGCGCGGCGAGCGCCGCCGCCACCACCGCGAACCCCGCCCACCCCGCCGCCCTCCTGGCGAAGACGCCGCCCAGGGCCGCCACCTGCCCGTCGGCACGCAGGGCGAGGAACGCGCCGCCGTGCGCCGCGAACACCAGGACACCGGTCACCCCGCACAACAGGACGAACGGCTGCAGCACCTCGCCCGCCGACAGGGTGAAGCTGTGGCCGCCGTCCAGCGGGACACCGGTCAGCAGCAGCCCGACCAGCATCCCGAGCGCCGCCGCGGGAACGACCCCGCCGACGCCGACCAGCAGGTCCCACCCGCGCCCGCTGCCGGGCACCCGGGCGGTGCTCCGGCCGCGCGGCCGGTGCGTGGGCGTGCCGGCGCCGCGGCTGCGGAGCTGGACGGCGCTCTTGCCGATCGCCAGGCCCAGCACCAGGGGCACGATCAGCGGGTAGGCGCCCGACAGCAGGGTGCCCTCCAGGAAGGGGAAGGCGCCGAACAGCACGCCGGCGGCGCCGATCAGCCAGACCTCGTTGCCGAAGAAGAAGGGGCCGAGCGCCGCCAGCGTCTGCCTGCGGGTGCGCTCGTCGCGCCCGGTGAAGGGCAGGGCCATCTGCACGCCGTAGTCGTAGCCGCCGAGGACGAAGGAGCCGGTGAGCAGGAAGCCCAGGATCGCCAGCCAGAACATCTCCATGGAGCGTTCCTTTCAGAAGGTGGGACGGATCTCGGCCGGCGGGCCGAGGTGGGCGGGCTCGGGGCCGCGGCGGGCGTGGCGGGCGATCAGCGTCCAGTCGGCCACGGCCAGCGCGCCCAGCACCAGCGCGAAGCTCAGCAGCGAGGCGAGCATCGCGCCGTATCCGACGCCGGGCGACAGCGCCTCGGCCGTGGTGAGCTCGCCGTAGACGACCCAGGGCTGGCGGCCGACCTCGCGCACGACCCAGCCGCCCACCGAGGCCAGGAACGGCAGCGGGATCGCGACAGTCAGCAGGCGGTGCAGGGGGCGGGTGAGACGCGAGCCGTACACAAGCGCGGCGCCCAGCAGCAGCGCCACGGTCACGGAGATGACCAGCCGGTACGGCCCCGCCTCCCCGAACAGGATGCCGCCGGCGAACTCCCCGGCCGGCAGGGCGAGCAGCAGCACGAGCGCCGCGGCGGCGGCCCGGCGCCGGGCCAGGCCGTCCCGGAAGACGATCACGATGCCGAACAGCGCGATCACGCCGAGGACGTAGCCGAGCCACAACATGGCGTACTGGCCCCACACGGCCCACTGCGGCGGCATGTAGTCGCCGGGCCCGTGGGCCGCCGCCATGGCCTGCTGCAGCCGCGCCATCCCCTCCCCGTGCGACAGCAGGCCCAGCTTCATCGGCTGCGTCGCGGCCAGCAGCGGGTACTGCAGTCCGCCGGCGACGTAGACGGCCACGCTCGCGACGGCCGCGACCACGACGCCCGCGCGCAGCGTGCCGCGGAACTCCGGCCGGGCGCGGCGCAGGTGGTGGGCGCTGATCCCGGCCAGGAAGATCCCGCCGGTCAGCAGCGCCGCGGAGATCACGTGGGCGAGGGCGACCAGCGTGCTGGGGTTGGTCAGCAGGGCGCCGAAGTCGGTGAGGTAGGCGGTGCCGTCGCGCACGACGTGGCCGGTGGGCGCCTGCATGAACCCGTTGGCGACCAGCACCCAGTACGCCGAGGCGTAGGCGGTCAGCGTGACCAGCCAGATGGTCGCGACGTGGAACCAGGGCCGCAGCCGCCCCCATCCGAAGATCCACATGCCGAGGAAGGTGGACTCGGCGAAGAAGGCGATGAGCGTCTCCAGGGCGAGCGGGGCGCCGAAGACGTTGCCGGCGAACTTGCTCAGTCCGCTCCAGTTCAGGCCGAACTGGAACTCCATCACCAGCCCGGTCGCGATGCCCAGCGCGTAGTTGATCACGTAGAGCCGTCCCCAGAAGCGGGTCATCCGCTCGCGGGCGGCCCGGGTTGCGGGGTCGCGGGCGCGGACGGCGCGGGTGTGCAGGGTCGCGACGATCGGCACGAGGCCGAGGGTGAGCAGGACGAACAGCCAGTGCACGCCGGTGGTGAGGGCGAACTGGAGTCGGGCCAGATCGAGGATGTCCACGCCGCAAAACCGTAGGCAACCACGGCATATGCTGTCCAAGACCTATAAATCCATGAGTTCATAGCATCAGAGGCATAATGGATCTGCTGTCGTTGCGTTACTTCCAGGCTGTCGCGCGTCACGAGCACATCAGCCGGGCCGCCGAGGAGCTGCGGGTGGCCCAGCCCTCGCTGAGCCGCAGCATCGCCCGGCTGGAGGCCGGCCTCGGGGCGCCGCTGTTCGACCGGCAGGGGCGCCGGGTGCGGCTCAACCGGTTCGGGGCGGCGTTCCTGCGGCGGGTGGAGCGGGCGCTGGGCGAGCTGGAGGACGGGCGGCGCGAGCTGGCCGAGGCCGCGGGCCTGACCAAGGGCAGCGTGTCGGTGGCCTCGGAGACGCTGGTCATGCTGGTCGGGCCGGTCAAGAGCTTCATCGCCGAGCATCCGGGCGTCGGGGTGCGGCTGTATCAGTCGGACGCCGAGGCCATGGCGCGGCGGCTGCGCGAGGGCGAGGTCGACCTGTGCCTGACCTCGCAGCCGCTGGAGGGCAGCGGGTTCGGCGAGCGGGTGCTGCCGGCCGAGGAGGTGCTGCTGGCGGTCTCACCTGGGCATCGGCTGGCCGGCCGTACCCATGCCACGATGGCCGATCTGCGCGGTGAGCGCATCGCGACCACGCCCCCCGGCCACTGGCAGCGCGCGATGATCGAGCGGCTGTTCGCCGCGGCGGGGATGGAGCCGCAGTACGTGTGCGAGGCCAACGAGGCCTACGCCATCGTCGACCTGGTCGGCGCCGGGCTCGGCGTCGGCTTCATCCCGGCCTGGTCGGCCCGCCAGGACGGGCTGCCGGTGTCCTGGCTGCGCCTGGACGCGCCCGGGTGCGAGCGCGTCCAGCGGCTGGTCTGGCGCGAGCAGGCCTACCTGTCGGCCGCGGCCCGGCTGTTTCGCGAGCATCTGCTGGCCGAGCTGCTGACGCCCGCGGGCTGAGCCCGGCCGCTACCGCTCCAGCGGCACCCGGTCCTGGTGGGTGGTGTGGCCGTGGAAGCCGCCGTCGGCCGAGCGGGTGATGATCCCGGTCTCCACGCCGCGCGCGACCAGGCGGCGGTCTGCCTGGCGCAGGGCCAGGCAGATCCAGCGGGTGAGGACGAAGGCCAGCACGGGGCCGGCGAGCACGGCGACCTGGAAGGCGATCGTCACCGCTTCGAGCGAGAGCTGGAAGCGGTGGGCGAGCTGGTCGTTGGAGGCGGCGGCCCACAGCAGGCCGTAGAAGGTGACGCCGGCGGCGGCCAGGCCCGTGCGCACGGCCGTCTCGCGCGGGCGCTGCAGGATGTCGTGCCGGGTCCTGGTCCTGCGCATGCGGCCGCGGGTCATGGGACGGCCCTGCGCGTCGCGCCGGGTGCGGCGTTCGGCCAGGCAGCGCTCCACCAGCGGGTAGGCGGCCAGGACGGTGAAGAAGACGCCGGGCACGACCAGCGTCGGGACCAGGACGGCGAGGCTGAGGGTGTAGCCGAGGACGGTGGCCTCCCAGGCGGGCATGAGGCGCAGGGCGCCGTCGAGGAAGCCCATGTACCAGTCGGGCACCGATCCGGCCGAGACCTGGGTGGGGTTGGCGGGGCCGTACAGCCAGATGGGGGCGACCTGGAAGGCCAGGCCGAGCGCGAGCAGCACGCCGACGGTGGCCAGCGCCATGACCGGGCGGGCGCGGCGCGGGCCGGGGGCGGCGTCGGCGAAGCGGGTGTGGCCGTTGCGGCGCAGCAGCCGGGCGCGCACGGCCAGCAGCGCGATCATGACCGCGGGGATGACCAGGACGTGCGCCCAGTACAGGACGGGGATGACGCGCTCGCCGGGGAAGCCGTCGCCGAACAGCAGGTACACGCCGTAGGAGCCGACGACCGGGATCGACTGCGTCACCGACTTGATCAGCCACAGGCTGCCGCCCGAGAGCATGTCGTCGGGCAGGATGTGGCCGGTCTCGCCGGCCGCCATGGCCAGCGGCAGCAGCGTCACCCAGATGAGCCACTGCGCGGTGCGCGGGTGGCGGAAGGCGCCGGTGACGAACATGCGCAGCAGTTGCAGGGCGACGGCGGCGGCGAACACCAGGGCCGCCCAGTGGTGCACCTGGCGGATGAGCAGGCCGCCGCGCACCTCCAGGCTCAGGCGCATCGTCGAGTCGAACGCCTCGCTGACCGGGATGCCGCGCAGCGGCGTGTAGACGCCGTCGTAGAGCACGCGCGAGGAACTGGGGTCGAAGAACACCATGAGGAACAGTCCGGTGACCAGCAGGACGACGAACGACCAGATGGCGATCTCGGCGAACATGAAGGTCCAGTGGGAGAACTGGAAGGTGCGGCCTTTGGCGGTCGGCAGGCGCATGGGAGCCCCCTTGTCTCGTCTCGTACACCTGACGAGCCGGACAGGGCCGATGTGACGTCTTCGGCGGGTGATACGGGTCACTGCCGGTTTCGCGGTACGGCGCGGCGGCGCTCAGCCCCGGGTCAGGGCGGCGACGCCGGGCCCGGTCAGCTCGCCGGGCCGGGTGGGCCGGCCGGAGACCGCCAGCAGCAGCGCGATCACGCTGCCGTGGACCTGCGGGCCGTCGCCGTGTTCCAGGGCGGCGTCGGTGGCGACCAGGCGCAGCCCTTCGGCGCGCTGCCTGCCGCCGCCCTGGCCGACGCTGGTACGCAGCTGGTAGCGCAGCGCGGCGGCGACGGGCTCGGGCGGGTACTCGCGCGTCAGGCCGAGCGGGCGGCGGATGTCCTCGGCGTGCACGAACGCCTCCACCAGCCGGGTGGCCTTCGGCGCGGGGGCGCCGGTGGTGCGCCCGCTCACGGCGCGGAAGGCGGCGAGCGTGGCGTGCGGGTCGGCGGCGCGCTCGCGGGCAAGGCCCGCCTGGTTGTAGCGGTCGAAGTCGAAGCGGGCGGCGGCCAGGCGCAGCACGAAGCGGGCCGGGGTGGTCTTGGCGTCCTCGACCAGGTGGGCCAGCACGTCGTGGACGTCCCAGCCGGGACACAGCGACGGCGTGGACCAGCGTTCGGCGGGCACGGCCGCCAGGTCCTGGATCAGGGCCTGGCGTTCGGCGTGGACCGCGGGCCAGATGTCGTTCACGTCTCCCCCTCGTCGGTAACTGAACTGAACTGTACAGGACAGTTGTTTCTGTACTCAAGGGTTCAGTTGGAGGTAGGATGCGGGACGTGGGCAACGAGAGCACCAGGACGCCGCCGCCGACGGGCAAGCGCGCCGAACGCAACCGGCAGGCCATCGTGGCCGCCGCGCGGGAGATGTTCACCCGCGACGGCTTCGAGGCCGGCATGGACCTGATCGCCGCCGAGGCCGGGGTGTCGAAGGTGACCGTCTACAACCACTTCGGCAGCAAGCAGGAGCTGTTCACCGAGGTCGTCGGCCTGGCGATGGGCAGCGCGCACGCCACCATGGCCGAGGTCAGGACCCGGCTGGCCGAGACCGGCGACGTGCGCGAGGCGCTGCTGCACACCGCCCGCGCCCTGGTGGAGGCGGCCACCGAGCCGTCCAGGATGGCGCTGCGCAACCTGGTCACCGGCGAGCTGCGCCGCTTCCCCGAGCTGGCCGCCGCCTACCGCGAGCGTGGCCCGGCCCGCTCGGGCCACGACCTCGGCGAGCTGTTCGGCGACCTGTGCGCGCGCGGCCGGCTCACGATCGCCGACCCCGAGGTCGCCGTGATCCAGTTCTTCGGCCTGATCGTCTACCCCCACCTGATCGCCGGCTCCATCGGCGGCACGCTCCCCCCGGAGCTGGCCGAGCGGCTGCTCACCGACGGCGTGGAGACGTTCCTGCGCCGCTACGGGAACCCGGCTCAGGCTCCCACGTAGTCGGCCAGGTGCTGCCCGGTCAGCGTGGAGCGGGCGGCGACGAGGTCGGCGGGGGTGCCCTCGAACACGATCCGGCCGCCGTCGTGCCCGGCGCCCGGCCCCAGGTCGATGATCCAGTCGGCGTGCGCCATGACCGCCTGGTGGTGCTCGATGACGATCACCGACTTGCCGGCGTCGACCAGCCGGTCCAGCAGGCCGAGCATGTGCTCAACGTCGGCCAGGTGCAGGCCCGTGGTCGGCTCGTCCAGCAGGTAGACGCCGCCCTTGTCGGCCATGTGGGTGGCCAGCTTGAGCCGCTGCCGCTCGCCGCCCGACAGCGTGTTGAGCGGCTGGCCCAGGCTGAGGTAGCCCAGCCCGACGTCGGCCAGGCGCTCCAGGATGGCGTGCGCGGCCGGGGTACGCGCCTCGCCGGCGCCGAAGAACTCCAGCGCCTCGGTCACCGGCATCGCCAGGACCTGGCTGATGTCGCGGCCGCCGAAGTGGTAGTCCAGCACCGAGGGCTGGAAGCGCTTGCCCCCGCACTCCTCGCACGGGGTGTCGACGCCGGCCATCAGGCCCAGCTCGACGTAGATGACGCCGCTGCCGTTGCAGTTGGGGCAGGCGCCCTCGGAGTTGGCGCTGAACAGCGCCGGCTTGACGCCGTTGGCCTTGGCGAAGGCCTTGCGGATCGGCTCCAGCAGCCCGGTGTAGGTGGCCGGGTTGCTGCGGCGCGAGCCGCGTACCGGGGACTGGTCGACCGAGACGACGCCCGCGGCGGCCGGCAGGGAGCCGTGCAGCAGCGAGCTCTTGCCCGAGCCGGCCACGCCCGTGACCACGCACAGGACGCCGAGCGGGACGTCGACGTCGACGTCCTGCAGGTTGTGGCGGTCGGCGCCGCGGATCTCCAGCCTGCCCGTGGGGGTGCGGCTGGCGTCCTTCAGCCGGGCGCGGTCGTCCAGGTGGCGGCCGGTGATGGTGCCGGCCGCGCGCAGGCCCTCGACGCCGCCCTCGTAGCAGATGGTGCCGCCGCCGGTGCCGGCGCCGGGGCCGAGGTCGACGACGTGGTCGGCGATCGCGATCATCTCCGGCTTGTGCTCCACGACCAGCACCGTGTTGCCCTTGTCGCGCAGGCGCAGCAGCAGCTCGTTCATCCGCTGGATGTCGTGCGGGTGCAGGCCGATGCTGGGCTCGTCGAAGACGTAGGTGACGTCGGTCAGCGAGGAGCCGAGGTGGCGGATCATCTTCACCCGCTGCGCCTCGCCGCCCGACAGCGTGCCCGCCGGCCGCTCCAGCGACAGGTAGCCGAGCCCGATCTCCACGAACGACTCCAGCGTGTGCCCCAGCTTGGCCAGCAGCGGCGCCACCGTCGGCTCGTCCAGCCCGCGCACCCACTCGGCCAGGTCGCTGATCTGCATCGCGCACGCCTCGGCGATGTTCATGCCCTTGATCCGCGAGGAGCGCGCCAGCTCGCTCAGCCGCGTGCCGCCGCACTCGGGGCAGGAGGCGAAGGTGACCGCCCGGTCCACGAAGGCCCGGATGTGCGGCTGCATCGCCTCGCGGTCCTTCGACAGGAACGACTTCTGGATCTTGGGGATGAGTCCCTCGTAGGTGTAGTTGCCGCCGTCGACCTTGACCTTGGTGGCCTCCTTGTACAGAAACGCCTGCATCTCGCGCTTGGTGAAGTCGCGGATGGGCTTGTTGGGGTCGACGAAGCCGGACTCGGCGTAGATGCGCACCGTCCAGAAGCTGTCGGACTTCCAGCCGGGGATCGTGAACGCGCCTTCGGAGATCGACTTGGAGTCGTCGTAGAGCTGGGTCAGGTCGATGTCGGAGACCTTGCCCCGGCCCTCGCAGCGCAGGCACATGCCGCCGGTGATGGAGAAGTCGCGCCGCTCGCGCACCGTGGCGCCGCCGCGCTCCAGCGTGACCGCGCCCGCCCCGCTGATGGAGGCGACGTTGAAGGAGAAGGCCTGCGGCGAGCCGATCTGCGGGGAGCCGAGCCGGCTGAACAGGATGCGCAGCATCGCGTTGGCGTCGGTGGCGGTGCCGACGGTGGAGCGCGGGTCGGAGCCGATGCGCTGCTGGTCGACGATGATCGCGGTGGTCAGCCCGTCCAGGACGTCGGCCTCGGGACGCGCCATCGTCGGCATGAAGCCCTGCACGAACGCGCTGTAGGTCTCGTTGATCATGCGCTGCGACTCGGCGGCGATCGTGTTGAACACCAGCGAGCTCTTGCCCGAGCCGGACACGCCCGTGAACACCGTCAGCCGGCGCTTGGGGATCTCGACGCTGACGTCCTTGAGGTTGTTGACGCGCGCGCCGTGCACGCGGATCAGGTCGTGGGTGTCGGCAGCGTGCGGCATCGTCTCTCCATCGTGTACGCGGGCTCCGAAGGGGTCCGCCTAGATTTAACCAGTTTCGCGCTGAAAGTCGGATTCTTTGGGCAGGGTGGCCCCTTCGGTCACGGTAGGGGCGGGGCCGTGGCGGACGCTTCTCCATTCCTGCTTGGTCCGGTCAAGCCCGCGCGGCGCGCCAGCAGCAGGACCGCGGCCACCGCGCCCAGCGCCACCGTGACCAGGCCGGAGGCGGCCAGCGTCGCCCGCGCGCCCAGCGCCGCCGTCAGCGGCCCGCCCAGCGCGGTGCCCAGCGGCGAGGCGGTCAGCAGCACCGCGCTGCGGGCGGCGAGCATCGCGGCCAGGTGCCGCGGCGGCGCGGCCGTCTGCATGAGCGTCACCGACAATGCCACGAACGGCCCGTAGACCACGCCGCCCAGCGTGAAGCAGGCCACCGTCACCGCCACCGGCGCCCCGGACCCGAACGGCAGCAGCAAGACCCCCCACGCGACCACGATCGCCACCGTCACCGGCCACAGCGGCAACCGGCGCAGCGCGCCCGCGGCGAGCCCGCCGGCCAGCGCGCCGATGCCGAACAGCATCCAGTACAGGCCCAAGAGCGTGCCGGGCGCGCCCAGGTCCCGCGTCACGTGCAGCGGCAACGCTACCTCGACCGGGCCGTAGAGCAGGTTGAAGAACCAGGTGAGCGCCAGCAGCCCCAGCAACTGCGGGTGCGAGCGCAGCAGCGCCAGCCCGCCGCGGGCCGCGGCCCCGTCGACCGGCGCGACCGGCGGCGCCTGCGGCAGCCGGGTGCGGGCGACCAGCACCGCCAGGAACACGTAGGTGAGCGCGTCCAGGCCGATCACCAGCGCCGAGCCGGCGTAGGTCACCAGCACGCCGGCCAGCGCCGGCCCCGCGATCGTGGCGGCGAAGCTCAGCGAGGAGACCAGCGTGTTGCCCGCCAGCCGCTGCTCGGCCGGCAGCAGCTCGGCCAGCAGCGTGTACTTGCCCGCGTTGCCCCACGCGTGCAGCAGCGACGACAGCGCCAGCAGCACCACGTACAGCGGCGGCGTCAGCACCCCCGCCCACCACGCCAGCGGCACCACGCCGAGCACGACCCCGCGCACCACGTTGTCGGCCAGCAGCAGCCGCCGGGCCGGCACCCGGCGCAGCCACCGCCCCAGCGCCAGCGCCCCGACCACCCCCGGCAGCGTGTACGCCGCCACCGCGCCGCCGATCCACAGCCCCGCGCCGGCCGGCGGGGCCAGCTCCATCGCCAGCCAGGCCACCGCCACGAAACTCATCCCGTCGCCGAGATAGGACACGGCGAACCCGGCGATGAGCCGCCGGAAGACCCGGTCGGCCAGCACCGGCCGGTAGGCGGCGGGAAGCAGGCGGGGCAGCGTCATGGGAGAGGGTCACCATCGGCTCGAAGGACGCCGACGACACTACCGGCGCGCCCGCCCGCCGCGGTAGAGGCCCCGCGCAGGTCAGCGGCACCCGACGGGCCGGTGCTAGGCTGCCCGCATGACCCCGCACGACCTGGCCAACCTCACGCACCTGCGGCGGGCGCGGGATCTCATCGACCGTGAGTACGCGCGCCCCCTGGACGTGCCGACGATGGCCCGCCACGCGCTCATGTCGCCGGCGCACTTCTCCCGCCAGTTCCGCGCGGCCTACGGCGAGACGCCCTACAGCTACCTCATGACCCGCCGCATCGAGCGGGCCATGGCCATGCTGCGCGCCGGCGTCAGCGTGACCGACGCGTGCATGGCGGTCGGCTGTACCTCGCTCGGCTCCTTCAGCTCCCGCTTCACCGAACTGCTCGGGGAGACGCCGAGCGGCTACCGCGCCCGCGAGCACAGCGCGGTCGCGGCGATGCCCCCGTGCGTGGCGCGGCTGCGCACCCGGCCCACCCGCGACGCGCCGAACAGCAAGAAGGGCGGAGCGAAAGCGGAGGCCGCCGCCTAACGTGGGCGCCATGAGCATCGCACTGCAGTACTGCCACATCACCGTCAACGACGTCGACGAGGCGCTCGCCTTCTACCGCGACGCCCTCGGCTTCGAGGTACGCAACGACGTCGGCAACGGCGGATTCCGCTGGGTCACCCTCGGCACCCCGGGCCGCGGCGGCACCGAGATCGTGCTGTCGGAGCCGCACGCGGGCCGCTCCCAGGCCGACGGCGACGCCATCCAGGAACTGCTCACCAAAGGCGTCCTGCCCATGATCGTCCTGAGCAGCGACGACCTCGACAAGACCTTCGAGAACGCCCGCGCCGCCGGCGCCGAGGTGCTGGAGGAGCCCGTCCAGCAGCCCTGGGGCCCGCGCGACTGCGCCCTGCGCGACCCGTCGGGCAACCTGGTGCGCATCGCGCAGGCCCAGTAACCGCCCGCTACTGCGGGCCCGCCGTGCTCTGGTCGAACAGGTGGATCGGGTTGCCCGAGGGGTCGACGAACGTCGCGGACTTGCCGTCGGGCAACTCCTTGACCTCGCCCACCCACTTCAGGTTCGGATGCGCGGCGATGTAACCCTCGACGCTGTCGACCAGGAAGCCGCCGCCCTTGCCCCACTCGGGCCCGTCGGCGGGGGTGATGTCGAGCATCAGCTCGACCTCCGTGCCGGGTAGCCGGAAGGCCACGGTCGTGTCGCCCATCCGCCACGACTCGTCCAGGCCGAGCTCGTCGCGGTAGAAGGCCACGGACTCCTGCAGATCGCTCACCGGCTGGTACAGAAAGATAAGCTTCATACGCCTCAACATAATCAGGTTACGTATCCGCGTCAAACCATTACGATGGTGGGGTGCGCGCATCCATCCCCGTACCCGGCTCGGCCAAGGCCCGCCTCATCGAGGCCGGGCTCCACCGCTTCGAACGCGACGGCTACGACGCCGTCGGCGTCACCGACCTGGCCGCCAAGGCCGGCGTCACCACCGGCGCCCTCTACCACCACTTCGGCTCCAAACTCGGCCTCTACGGCGCCATCCGCGACGACCTCGAACAACGCCTCATCGACCGCATGCACGGCGCCGCCGGCGCGGGCGCGTTCCCCGTGCGCGCCGCGCTGCTGGCCGCCTTCGACGCCGCCGTGCACTTCGGCACCTGCCGCATCCTGGCCGAACCGCCGCCCGAGCCGCGCCGCGACCCCATCACCGAGTTTCTGCGCACCCAGCTCGACCGGCCGCCCGCCGCCCCCATCCTGGCCGCCGCCTGGCGCGCCGCCCTGCTCGAGGTCGCCGACGGCACCCCGGCCGCCGCCGTACGCCCCGCCCTCGAACCCCTTCTGCCCGGCCCGCCGGTGTGAGACCCGCACAGCGGGTAGGGGGAGCCTCAACGCAGCGAAACCAGACCGTAGGGGGAGCAGCGGTGAGGACAGCACAGGTCTGCCGGGCCGTGACCAGGCCCGAGCACTGGCCCATCACCTGGGATCTGAGCGCGATCAGAGCGCGCATCGAAGCCTACGCCCGCGGCGCCGGGCTGGCCGGGGGCCGCGTGGTCGACCTGATCGTGGCCGTCAACGAGGCCGTCATCAACGTCCTGGAGCACGCCGGCGGTGCCGGTCGCGTCTCGGTCCACCACGAGGACGACCTGCTGACCGTGGACGTCGTCGACTACCAGGGCCGCCTGGCCCCCGAACGCGCCAGGCCCGCCCCGCCCGCCCCCGACGCCAGGCGCGGCTTCGGCATGTGGGTCATGGCCCAGTTGTGCGACGGCTTCACCATCGACACCCAGCGCGGCCGCACCCGCGTCCGGCTCCGGATGAGCCTGCCGCCCACCTGCACCTGACGCCTCAGAGCAGCTTGTCCAGCAGGATCGGCAAATCCCGCACCCGCCTGCCGGTCGCGTGGTGCACGGCGTTGGCGATCGCGGCGATCGTCGCCGTCATCCCCATCTCACCGATCCCGCGCGCGCCCAGCGCATTGGCGTGCGGATCCGGCTCCCCCACGAACACCACCTCGATGCCCGGAATGTCGGCGTTGACCGGCAGCATGTACTCGGCCAGGTTCGGATTGGCCAGCCGGCCCAGCCGGGCGTCGACCACCCCCGCCTCCAGCAGCGCCGCGCCGCTCGCCATCACCATGGCCCCCATGAGCTGGCTGCGCGCCGTCACCGGGTTCAGCACCCGGCCGCAGTCGTAGACGCCCAGCAGCCGCCGCAGCCGCACGGTGCCCAGATCGGCGTCCACGGCCACCTCGGCGAAGACCGCGCTCCAGGAATAGACCGCGTACGGCCCGGCCGCCGGCATCCTGAGCAACCCCAGCGTGCCGTGGAACTTGGCCCGCTCCTGCTCCGAGACACCGGTGAAGGAGTCACGCACGACATCCACCCCCGTGCGCCCCGCCGCGGCGAGGATCTCCGCGACCCCCATCCCCTCCTGCGGCCGGCCCTCCGGATACACGCGCCCGCCGCCCACCCGCAGCTCGCCCGTCTCCAGACCCAGCACATCGGCCGCCAGCGCGAGCAACTCGTCGCGGGCCGCCAGCGCCGCCTCGTGGACCACCGGCGTCAAGGACGCGGCCAGCATCGAACCGCCGCTGACCGGGGCATCGGGATAGGCGCTGTCGCCGAGCCGTACCGTCACCGACTCCGGCGGCACGCCGAACAGGTCGGCGGCCACCTGCGCCAGCAGCGTGTAGGTGCCGGTGCCCAGATCGCTGCCACCCGACAGCACCTCCACGCCACCGTCGGCCCGCACCCACACCCGGGCCGCGCTCGGATGAACGTAGGCGGGGAACGACCCGCCGGCCATGCCCCAGCCGATCAGTTCCTCGCCCTCGCGCATGCTGCCCGGCCGGGGATCACGCCGCTGCCAGCCGAACTCCCGCGCGCCCCTCTCGTACGCCTCCCGCAGGTGCTTGCCCGACCACGGCTTGCCGGAGACCGGGTCGCGCTCGGCGTAGTTGCGCAGCCGCAGCTCGATCGGATCCATCTCCAGGGCGAGCGCCAGCTCGTCCATGGCCGACTCCAGCGCGAAACTGCCGATCGCCTCACCAGGAGCGCGCATGCTGGACGGGGTCACCGCGTTCACGGGCACGAACCGGTAGTCCACCGCCACGTTCGGCACGTCGTAGGACAACGCGGCGATGCCGCCGGACGGCTCCACGTACAGATCGTCGAAGGACACCTCGTTGACGCTGTCGTAGGCCAGCGCGCTCAGCCTGCCGTCCCGGCCCGCGCCCAGCCGCACCCGGTTGGCGGTGGCCGGGCGCGGCGAGATGGCGCCGAAATGCTGCGGCCGCGACAGCACCAGCTTGACCGGCCGCCCCACCTCGCGCGCGGCCATGACGGCCAGCGCCGCATGCGGCTGCGGCCCGCCCTTGGAGCCGAACCCGCCACCGACGTACGGCGAGACGACCCGCACCCGCTCCGCCTCCAGCCCGAACCAGGCGGCGAACACACTCTGCGCGCCCGCGATCCACTGCGTGGGCTCCCAAACCGTCAGCGTCCCGTCGGCCTGCCACGCCGCGGTCGTGGAGTGCAGCTCCATCGCGCAGTGGTACAGGCGCGGGCTGGTATAGGTGGCATCCACCCGCACCGCCGCCTCGGCCAGGGCGGCCTCGGCATCGCCCCGCACATGGCTGGGAACCGCCTCGGCGATCTCGCCGCAGTCGCCGGCCCCGTAGGAGGTTGCCCGCGCGTCCCCGAGACCGGCGACGAACGGCGCGGCCTCATAGTCCGCCCCGACCTGCCCGGCGGCCTCGACCGCCTCCTCCAGCGTGCCGGCCACCACCACCGCCACCGGCTGCCCGGCGAACCGGATCCGCTCGTCCTGCAGCGGCAGGAAACTCTGGAAGGCAGCCCCGAACGGATACAGCGGCGGCGGATACAGCCGGGCGGCGTTGACGTGGGTCAGCACCAGCCGCACCCCAGGCATGGCCTCGGCCGCCGCCGTGTCCAGGCGCGCGATCGTGCCCGCGGGCACCGTACTGGTCACCAGGACCGCGTGCAGCAGGCCCTCCGGCCGGAACTCGGCCGCGTACCGGGCGGCGCCGGTCACCTTGTCGCGGGCGTCGCGGCGGGTGGTCGCCCGGCCGATCGGCGACCCGGCCGCCACCTCGATCATCGTCTCGCCGCCGTTCATCGTGCCTCCTGCCGCGCCAGCTCCGTCAGCGCCCTGGCGACCGTACGGCGGGCCAGCTCGACCTTGTAGCCGTTGTGCTCCCGCGGCCGGGCGCCCGCGGCGGCCAGCTCACCGGCCGCACGGAGCACCTCCTCGGTGGCCGGACGGCCGATCAGCGCCCGCTCGACCTCCGGCTCACGCCACGGCTTGGTCGCCACCCCGCCCAGCGCCACCCGGGCGCCGGTGATGACGCCCGCACCGTCCAGCTCCAGCCCGACCGCGGCCGAGGCGGCGGCGAACTCGTAGCTGGCCCGGTCACGCACCTTCAGATAGTGCGAGAACGCCGCGGCCTCGCAGGCGGGCACCTCCACGCCGGTGATCAGCTCACCGCGCTCCAGCGGGTGCTCGCGCCACGGCGTGTCACCGGGCAGCAGGTAGAAGTCGTCGATCGGAACGGCCCGCGTGCCGTCCGGCCCGAGCACGTGCACGATCGCGTCGAACGCCACGAGGGCCACCGGCAGGTCGCCGGGGAAGGTCGCGATGCACTGCTCGCTCGTGCCCAGCACGGCGTGGCCGCGATTCTCCCCCTCCAGCGCGGCGCAGCCCGAGCCGGGATCGCGCTTGTTGCAGGCGCCGAAGCCCGGATCGCGGAAGTAGCCGCAGCGGGTGCGCTGCATCAGGTTCCCGCCGATCCTCGCCATGTTGCGCAACTGCTGCGAGGCCCCCTTCAGCAACGCCTGCGACAGCGCCGGCCAGCCCTGCCGCACCCGCGCGTCGGCGGCCACGTCGCTCATCCTGGCCAGCGCGCCCACCCGCAGCGCCGCCCCGTCCGCCGTGATCTCCTCCAGGCCCTCCAGACGGGTGAGGTCGACCAGCCGCGACGGCCGCGCCACCCCGCACCTCATCAGGTCCACCAGCGTGGTCCCGCCGCCCAGCGCCTCGGCGCCGTCCTCGTCGCGCAGGATCTCGACGGCCGCCCGCAACGTGGCGGGCCGGGTGTACTCAAGCGCGCGCACGATCGGCCCGCCTGTCCTGTCCGGCCGCCTCGCGCACCGCCGCGATGATGTGCGGATAGGCGCCGCACCGGCACAGGTTGCCGCTCATGAACTCGCGCACCTCCTCATCGGAGCCCGCGTGCCCCTCCCGGATGCACGCCACCGCCGACATGATCTGGCCGGGCGTGCAGTAACCGCACTGGAAGGCGTCGTACTCGGCGAACGCCTCCTGCACCGGGTGCAGGCTCCCGTCCGGCGCGGCCAGGCCCTCGATCGTCGTGACCTCCTGGCCGTCGGCCTGACAGGCCAGCGTCAGGCACGCCAGCACCCTGCGCCCGTCGGCGTGCACCGTGCACGCGCCGCACTGGCCCTGGTCGCAGCCCTTCTTCGTACCGCCCAGGCCGAGCTGCTCGCGCAGCACGTCCAGCAGCGTGGCACGGGCGTCCACCCGCACCTGCCGCCCGGCGCCGTTGACCCGCAACGTGATCGCGACTGTTTCCGGCATGGGCAGGCTCACCCCACCTTCCGACGACCGTCGGCGAAGTGTGGCCGTACGGTTACTGTGCGTGTTGTCGCAACCGTGGTACCCGGCGCCTAGCCGTTCAACCCGGTCACGAGGCGCGAGAGGCGCCGGCCTGCCGTACGTGATCGATCATGATCTTCTCGGCCAGGGCGCCGTCGGCGGCACGCAGGGCCGCCAGGATGTGCTCGTGGGCGTCCAGGTTCGCGCGGGCCTGCACCGGATCCAGCCACAACGAAGCCGTCGCCGGGACCGGAACACTGTTGCGGATCGCGCGGGCGTGCTGACCGAGGAAGGCCGGACCGCCGATGTCGGCGATCGCCAGATGAAACGCCCGCGACTTCTCCCCCAGCCCCGCCAGCTCCCCCGCCGCCAGGTCCGCGACCATCTCCTCGTGCAGGGCCCGCAACCGCGCCAGGTGCTCCGGGGTCATGCGAGCCGCCGCCAGACGCGCACCCAGACCCTCCACCACCGCGCGCACCCCGTAGAACTCCTCCAGCGCGTCGGCCCCCATGTCGATCACCGTCGCGCCGTGATGCGGCTCATAGCTGATCAGCCGGTCCTTCTCCAGACGGCGCAGCGCCTCACGCACCGGCGTGACCGACACACCCAGCCGCTCGGCCACCGCGGACGCGCGCAGGGCCGTGCCCCCGGGGATGCGCGCACTGCGGATGTCGTCCAGCAGAACGCTGTAGACGTAGTCGGCCTTGCTCATCGGCGGCGTAGGCGGCATGTCGGTGATTGTTCCGTATTTCGGGGTGTTGACGGATGACTTATTTCTTATAAGTTATAGCATCATGACCAGCCTGCCCGACCTCCGGGTGATCGATATGGCGACCCTGTTCGCCGGACCCTCCGCCGCCATGATGCTCGGCGACTTCGGCGCCGACGTCATCAAAATCGAACACCCCCGGCGCGGCGACCCCTCCCGCGGCCACGGCGCCGCCGTCGACGGCGTCGGCCTGTGGTGGAAAACCCTGTCACGCAACAAACGCAACGCCGCCATCGACCTGTCCCACCCCGACGGCCAGCAGATCGCCCGCCGCCTCACCCAAGACGCCGACGTCCTCATCGAAAACTTCCGCCCCGGCACCCTCGAACGCTGGGAACTCGACCCCCACGACCTCCTCGAAGCCAACCCCCGCCTCGTCATCGCCCGCATGACCGGCTTCGGACAACACGGCCCCATGTCCCGCCAGCCCGGATTCGGCACCCTCGCCGAAGCCATGAGCGGCTTCGCCGCCATGACCGGCCAGCCCGACGGCCCCCCGACCCTGCCACCCCTCGCCCTCGCCGACGGCATCGCCGGCCTCGCCATGTCCTACGCCATCATGGTCGCCCTCCACCACCGCGAACGCACCGGCCGCGGCCAGATCATCGACATGGCCATCATCGAACCCATCCTCGGCATCCTCGGCCCCCAGATGAGCGCCTACCGCGCACTCGGCATCATCCCCCAGCGCACCGGCAACCGCTCCAGCAGCAACGCCCCCCGCAACACCTACCGCACCCGCGACGGCCGCTGGCTGGCCATCTCCACCAGCGCCCAACCCGTCGCCGAACGCGTCCTCACCCTCGTCGGCCGCCCCGACCTCGCCGCCCAGCCCTGGTTCGCCAGCGGCGCCGGCCGCGTCCAGCACGTCGAAGAACTCGACGAAGCCGTCGCCACCTGGATCGCCGAACGCGACGCCGCCGACGTCATCGCCGCCTTCGACCACGCCCAGGCCGCCATCGCCCCCATCTACGAAATCTCCGACATCGCCGAAGACCCCCAATACACCGCCCTCAACACCTTCATCGACGTCCCCGACGACGAACTCGGCACCATCACCATGCAGAACGTCATGTTCCGCCTGTCCGACACCCCCGGCGAGATCCGCTGGCCAGGCCGCCCCCTCGGCCACGACACCGACGCCATCCTCACCGAACTCCACTACACCCCCGACCAGATCACCACCCTGCGCCAAGCCGGAGTGATCGCATGACCCTCACCGTCACCTGGCTCTACGTCCCCGGCGACCGCCCAGAACGCTTCGCCAAAGCCGCCGCCTCCGGCGCCGACGAAATCATCATCGACCTCGAGGACGCCGTCGCCCCCGACCACAAAGACCAAGCCCGCACCAACACCCTCACCTACCTCGAAAGCCACCCCACCATCCCCGTCCAGGTCCGCATCAACGACCTCACCACCCCACGCGGCCGCGACGACCTCACCGCCCTCACCGGCGCCCCCGCCCTCACCGCCGTCCGCCTCCCCAAAGTCGAATCCCCCCACACCCTCGACGACCTCCCCCTCCCCGCCTACGCCCTCCTGGAGTCAGCCGCAGGAATCCTCAACGCCGCCGCCATCGCCGCCCACCCCCGCACCACCGGCATCGCCCTCGGCGAACAAGACCTCACCGCCGAACTCACCCTCACCTCCCCCACCGCCCTCGACCACCTCCGCCTCCAAGCCGTCCTCGCCGCAGCCGCAGCCGGCCTCCCCCCCGTCCCCATGTCCGTCTACCCCGACATCCGCGACGAACAAGGCCTCATCACCTCCTGTACGGCCGGCCGCGCCCTCGGCCTCTTCGGCCGCACCGCCATCCACCCCCGCCAAATCCCCCCCATCCGCCGCGCCTTCCGCCCCACCCCCGAAGAAACCACCCAAGCCCGCGACATCGTCCACGCCGCCGAACAAACCGGCCAAGCCGCCTTCACCCTGCCCGACGGCCGCTTCGTCGACGCCCCCATCCTCGCCAGAGCCCGCCGCACCCTCACCCTGGCCGACCAACTCGCCGACACTGACTAAGATCGCCTCCCGTGCATCCGGACGGTTTATGGCGAACCCTCAGGCTCGGACTCGTCAGCCTGCTCATCGCCGCCACAGCAGCAGGACTGGCGCTCGGCGACCAATGGCTCTGGATAGCCGTCCTTCCGCACCCCACCCCCACCACACACCGCCGGATGGAAACAGGTCACCGAGGTCCCCCTCACCAGCCACACCGGCCGCCTCACCGTGCCCTACATGGGCGAGGGCGGCGAAGTGGGCGCCGGCATCCCGATGCCCAACCTCGCGCTCACCGGCAAGGGCCGCTACCGGCTCCGCGTCTACGTACGAACCACGGCAGCGGACGAAGAACACCTGGTCGTCGTGTTCCCAGGAAAATCAAGAAAGAGACTCACCCTGAAACCGTGAACTCCGCTCTACCCCAGCGAGCAGGACACCCCGGTCGGCGATGACTGGTTCGTGTGGGGAGCGGACGAGCCCAAGCCGGGCACGATCCGGTTGATGGCCGCTCGTTGAGTAGGGGGTTGTGGTTCCTGGAAAAATATCGTCATTTTCAACCACTCGCCTTTACATTGTAGATCAAGAGCGGCGACGAGCGTACGCGGCCGGGGTCATGCCCACCGCGGCGGTGAAGTCGCGGGTCAGGTGAGCCTGGTCGGTGTAGCCGAGTTCGGCGGCCAGCGTCGCCAGGTCGAGGCCCTCGTAGACGCGCTCGGCCGCCTCGTACAGCCGGAACCGCCTGATCACCCACTTTGGCCCGATCCCCACGTAGTCACGGAACAACCGCTGCAGCGAGCGCGTCGACCGGCCGGAGCGCGCGGCCAGTTGCTCCACCCTGACCATGGGCGCCTCCGCCTCCGCCAGGGCGACCAGCGCCGCCGCCTCCTCCGCCAGCGGGTCCTCGCGCGGGGCCTGGTCCAGCAGGAACGCCTCCACCCTGGCGATCGCCGCCGCCGCCGAGGGCTCGGCCAGGACCGCTTCGCACAGGGCCGTGCCCGCCGCGCCGTACATGTCGCTGATCTCGGCGAAGCGGCCGGTCAGCTCGGACACCGGGCCGCCGAGGAACGTGCGGAAGCCGCCGGGGCGGAAGCGGACGCCGAGCACGCGGCCGCTTCCGCGCATCGTGTAGGAGAAGCCGCCCCTGATCACGCCGGCGATCCTGCGGTGGCCGGGGGCGATGTTCAGGTTCACGGTGGGATGGGAGAGGATGCGCTGCTCGTACGGCTCCGCCAGCTCCGTCCACGTGACGACCCAGAAGTGGTCCACGAACGCCGCCAGCCCGGGCGAGGGCGCCTGCTGGACGAAGTCGAAGGCGTCCAGGCCCGCGTACGGGTCCACCCAGCCACGGTGTCGCGTTTCTACAAGCCGCGCCTGTGACGGGCGGGGCACCATTGCTGCCATGGATGACATGATGCCGCTGCTGAACCGTGCCGCCGAACGCACCACCCACCTGGTGAAAGGCGTACGGCAGGAGCAGCTCTCCGCACCCACGCCCTGCGCCGAGTTCGACGTCGAAGCCCTGATCGCCCACCTGGAATGGGTCGCGGACCTGTTCGAGTCGCTGGGCGCCAAGGGACCGTACGTCGAGCAGGGGCCCTACACGGGCGACTTCCCCGACCGGGTGGGACGCGCGCTGGCGGTCTGGTCGCGGCCCGAGGCCTGGGAGGGTGAAAGCCCCGGCATGGGGCTGCCGATGACCGTGCTGGGCCACATGTTCCTCGTGGACATGGTCGTGCACGGCTGGGACCTGGCCAAGGCCACCGCGCAGCCGTACGAACCGGACCGGGAGAGCGTGGCGCGGGCCGAGGACTTCACCGGCCAGATGGTGGAGATGGGCAGGCAGCGTGGCGCCTTCGGGCCGCCGGTGGCGGTGCCGGACGACGCTCCCGCCTTCGACCGCCTGCTCGGTCTCATCGGCCGCGATCCGGCCTGGACGGCGCGGTGATCGGAAGGCGGTGAATCCGGCCGAGGTTCCAACCTTTCGCCCCGTGCATGGCGTTTGACCGGGTGAGAGGAGAACGAATCTTGGAACGACACGCCGGCTTTCGCGAGTTCGTGCTGGCCCGCCAGCAGGCGCTCATGCGGACCGCGTACCTGCTCACGGGGGACGCCCACCTGGCCGAGGATCTGCTGCAGAGCGTCCTGGTCAAGGTGGCCGGCCGTTGGGACCATCTGGCCCGCGACGGCAACCCCGAGGCGTACACGCGTAAAGCCCTGGTCAACCAGTACATCTCGTGGCGGCGGCGGCCTCGCCCCGAGTCGCCCACCGCCAGCCTGCCCGAGCACGGGCGGCGCTACGACGACGCGGCGCTGGACCGCATCGTGCTGCGCGAGGCGCTGGCCAAGCTCACTCCCAAGCAGCGGGCCGTACTCGTGCTGCGGTTCTGGGAGGACCTCACCGAGGCGCAGACCGCGCAGGTACTGGGCTGCTCGCTGGGAACCGTCAAGAGCCAGACGCATCACGCGCTGTCGCGCCTGCGAAGCCTGGCGCCGGAGCTGTCCGGTCTGCTGTCGGACCACATGATCGAGGAGGTGGCCCGATGACGAGGCTGCGTGAAGCGTTTTCCGACCTGGCCGAACAGGCTCCGCTCGTGGACCTGGCCGACGCGGCGATCGCGGGGCACGTGCGCAGGCGGCGTACCGGAAGGGCGGTGGCCGCGCTGGCCACCGTCACCGCGCTGGGGCTCACCGGCGCGGTGACGGCGGCGCTGCCGTGGGCGCCGTCTCCCGCCCCGGTCGCGGCCGAGCGGGGTGACAACACAGACAAGGTGCCGGACCTGCCCTCCGCGCCGGGAAGTCCGCTCGGCTACGCCTACCAGACACCATGCGCCAAAGAGCCGTACGACTGCTCCCGGTCGACGTGGCGGGTGGTCACCCGGTCGGGCAAGACCTACCGGCTGCCGCGGGCACTGGCGTACACGGCCCAGAACAACACCGCGCCGGTGTCGATCAGCCGCGACGGCATGCTGCTCGCCTACTACGATCCCACCGAGGGCGCGCACGTGGTCCACGACCTGGGGCGCGGCACCCGCATCGTGTCGCGGCTGCGGCTCGGCAAGGACCGGATGGGCGCCGGATCCATGCTCGTCGTCTCCGACGACGGCCGCCACCTGGCCTTCGACCCGCGCGAGGGAAGCAAGGAGCCGGGGATGGTCATCGACGTGCGCACCGGGACGAGCGTGCCGGTGCCGGGCGCGTACGAGCCGGTCAGCATCAAGGACGGCGTGGCGTCGCTGGTGCGCTACCGCAAGACCGACCTTTGGCTCATGCCGGTCACCGGCGGCGGCAAGCCGGTGCGCTTCGACGGCGCGTTCATCATGTTCAGCGAGCTCGCGCCGGACGGCCGCACGGTCGCGGCGGTACGGCACCGGCGCAGCCTGCGCAACGAGCTGACCCTGCTGGACACCAAGAACGGCAGGACGCTGCGCACGGTACCCGTCCACGGCCTGGCCGACGGCGGCGCGCTGATCGGCACCGGCCCCTGGCGCGGCCCCCAGGAGATCACCGTCCAGTACGCCGGCACGGGCGGCGTGCGCACCTACGCCGTCGACCTGCGCACCGGCCGGGCCCGCCAGCTCGACCGCTACCCCGGAAAGCTGTCCACGGTGACCCTGCCAGGACAGGCGCAACCCGGGTAGAGGTCAGGGCACCCGACGAAGGAGGCCCCGATGACCACCGCAATCGTGACCGGCGCGGCCAGGGGCGTCGGACGGGGGATCGCGCTGGTGCTGGGTGAGGCCGGCGCCACCGTCTACGTCACCGACCGCGAATCCCGCGCCCGCCGCCACTCCGACCTGCCCGGCACCGTCGAGGACACCGCCGAGCAGGTCGGCGAGCGCGGCGGCCAGGGCATCCCCGTCGTCGTCGACCACGCCGACGACGACGCCGTGGCGGCGCTGTTCGAGCGGGTCGGCGCCGAGCGGGGCGGGCTCGACCTCCTGGTGGCCAACGCCTGCGACGGCAACGCGCTGCCGTTCGCGGGCGGGCCGTTCTGGGAGCTGCCCCTGCGGCACTGGCGGAACATGATGGAGGTCGGCGTGCGCAGCCACCTGGTCTCCGCCTGGCACGCCGCTCCCCTGCTCATCGAACGGCGCGGGCTGCTGGTCATGACCGGCTTCACCGACCCGGACGCCGAGGTCATCGCCGGCCACGTCTTCTACGACCTGGCCATGACGAGCGTGAGCAGGCTCGCCCGCACCCTCGCGTGCGACCTGCGCCCGCACGGCGTCACCGCCCTGGCCCTGTCGCCCGGCTTCACCCGCACCGAGGCGATCGTGGCGGCGCTGGGCGAGCGGATGCCGCCGGGCGGCGACCCGATCGAGTTCCCCGGCCGGGCGGTGCGGGCGCTGCTGGAGGACCCCGAGGTCGCCCGGCACGCCGGGCGCACGCTCCGGGTGGCGGACCTGGCCGAGGAGTACGGCTTCCGCTGACCGGGGTGCAGGCAGGTACACCCCGGGTTGGGCGTTACCTGCATTCTGCGCGCCGGGCCGGGAACCTAGCGTCGCAATCATGACAACCTCGACACGTACCAGATCAAGCATCGGGCTGTGGATCCTCCAGGTCGTCACGGCGGCGGCCTTCCTGATGGCGGCGCTGGGCAAGTTCGCCGGCGCGGAGCCGGCCGCGAGCACGTTCGAGGCGATCGGGCTGGGCGACTGGCTGCGCCACCTCGTGGGCGTGCTGGAGGTCGCGGGGGTGATCGGCCTGCTGGTGCCGCCGCTGACCGGACTCGCCGCGCTGGCGTTCGTCGCGCTCATGATCGGCGCGACGATCGTCCAGGTCGTCGTGGTCGGCGGCGGCGCGTTCCTGCCGCTCGTCCTGCTCGCGCTCTGCCTGGTGATCGCCTGGGGCCGCCGCGACAGCACGGTGCGGCTGTGGTCGGACCTCAGGTCGCGCCGAGTGCACAAGATCTGATGACAATCCGCATGGGTGCGTTGCGCGCGAACACCCGCACGCTGTCACCCATGCGAACCATCACCCATCACCGCGAGAACCTCCTGGCCCGCTGGCCGAGCGCGGTCGGCCTGATCATCCTCGCCCTGACCGGCCCCGACGCGCACGTCGCCGCCATGATCATCATCCTGGCGGCCCTCTGCTACCTCGCCGCCGCCGCGCTCGGCTCGCGCCGCAGCGGCTGGATCGTCGCGATCCTCGCCTCGGTCATGGTGAGCATCGCCATGGCCACCCCGCTCGACGCGACCCTGCTGCTCCTCGCCGGCGGCCCCGTCTTCCTCGTGTACGGCCTGCTGCGCGGCGCCCGCGTCGACCGGCGCGAACTGGGCATCCAGGCGGCCGCCTTCGCCGGCTACTCGGCGATCGCGCTCACCGCGATGACGGTAAGCCCCCTCCTCGCCGTCCACCTCGCGGCGCTGGCCGCCATCGGGCACGGCGTCTGGGACGTGATCCACCACCGCCGCGACAAGGTCGTCACCCGCTCGCTGACCGAGTTCTGCATGGTCCTCGACTTCGGCCTCGGCGTCCTGCTGCTGGCGGTCACCTGGACCACGATCCTCACCGGCTGAGACCTCCCCCGGAAGCAAAATTTAAGTTAGGCTAGCCTAACCTAACTTATGAGATCATACTTGTCGTGCACCACGTCGGACGACGTTGAAAGGAGCCGTCCCTTGGCACGGCACGAAGCCCCACCCCGAACCCCGGCGACCCTCAGGGCCGCCGCGTTAGGCCTGGTCATGGTCCTGCTGGTGGCGTGCGGTGGCAACGCCCAGAGCGCCCCGCCGTCCCAGCCGGCCGCGCCGCGGCAGGAGGCCGGCGCCTTCCCCGTCACGATCAAGCACGCGGCCGGTGAGAGCCGCATCGAGAAGGCGCCCGCCCGCGTCGTCGCGCTCAGCACCGGCTGGGTCGACGCCACCCTGGCACTCGGCGTCGTCCCCGTCGCGGCCAACCGGTGGAGCACCACCCAGCCGGTCTTCGCCCCGTGGAACGCCGGCCTGCTCAAGGAGTCCACGACCACGCCCATCAACACCGTGGCCGACATCTCCGTCGAGGAGATCGCCAAGCTGCGCCCCGACGTGATCTTCGGCTCCTACCAGGTGACCTCCAACAAGGGCCTGTACGCCGCCCTCAGCAAGATCGCGCCCACCATCGGCATCATCGGCGCCGACAACCAGGACGGCACCTGGCAGGAGATCCTCCTCACCGTCGGCAAGGTCCTGGGCAAGAGCACCGAGGCCCAGGCCGCCGTCGCCAAGGCCGAAGCCGCGCTGGCCGGGGTGCCCACCACGTACCCCGGACTCAAGGGCAAGACGGTCCAGTACGTCGTGCTGCGCCAGCCCGGCACCGTCCAGGCCGGCGCCAAGGCCAACGACCACCTCGTCCGCTTCTTCCAGACCATGGGCCTCGGCCCCGCCCCCGGGCTGACCGCGCTGGAGGCCAAGGACGGTGAGACCGGCTTCCTCAGCTACGAGCAACTCGGCGCCCTGGACGGCGACCTGATGTTCATCGGCGGCTTCAGCGACGAGGAGATGACCGCGTTCGAGAAGTCGGAGCTGTTCAAGAAGATCCCGACGGTGCGCGACGGCACGTACCTGGTGCTCGACGCGGAGAAGATCGGCGCGATGCGCACCCCCACCGTGCGCAACATCCCCTACCTTCTCGACGCCATGAAACCGGCCCTGGAAAAGGCCGGAAAGGCGTGAGCGACGACCACCGGGGCCGCGCTGCGCTGCGCGGCGCCGCCTTGGTGGTGGCCTGCGGGGTGCTGTTCCTCGTGTGCCTGCTCAGCATCGGACTCGGCTCGCTGCAGATGTCGCCCGCCACGGTGGTCACGGCCCTGCTGTCGCCCGACGACTCCTACTCGGCGCTCATCGTCACCTCGATGCGGGTGCCCAGGACGCTCGTCGGGCTGCTGGCCGGCGCCGCGCTCGGCGTGTCGGGCGCGCTCATGCAGTCCATGACGCGCAACCCCCTGGCCGATCCCGGACTGCTCGGGGTCAACGCGGGCGCGGCCACCGCCGTGGTGTTCGCGGTCGCGTTCTTCGGGCTCGACCAGCTCACCTCCTACGTGTGGTTCTCCTTCGCGGGCGCGCTGGCCGTCTCCCTGCTGGTGTACGGCATCGGCTCGGTGGGCGGCACCCGCGCCACCCCGGTACGCCTGGCGCTGGCCGGAACCGCCATCGGCGTGGTCCTGACCTCGATCATCCAGGCCGTCCTGCTGATCGACCCCATCGCCTTCGACCGCTACCGGTTCTGGGCCATCGGGGCGCTGGCCGGGCGGGACATGAAGGTCGTCGAGCAGGTGCTGCCGTTCATCCTGATCGGCCTGGCGATGGCGCTGGTCCTGGCGCCCTCGCTCAACGTGCTGGCGCTCGGCGACGACACCGCCCGCGCGCTCGGGCTGAAGCTGGGACACGTCCGGGTGCTCAACGCGGTCGCCATCACGCTGCTGTGCGGCGGGGCGACGGCCGCGGCGGGCCCGATCGTGTTCGTCGGGCTGGCGGTGCCGCACATGGTGCGCCTGCTCACCGGCCCCGACCAGCGCTGGGTGATCCCCTACAGCATGATCGTGGCCCCGATCCTGCTGCTGGGCGCCGACCTGGCCGGGCGCCTGCTCGCCCGGCCCAGCGAACTGGAGGTCGGCATCGTCACCTCGTGCCTGGGCGCGCCCGTGCTCATGTGGCTGGTGCGCGGGAGGAGGCTGGCGAAGCTGTGAAGAGCGATGTGATCATCCCCGGTCGGCCGGTACGCCTGTTCGGCGAGCGGATCTCCACCCGCGTGTCCGTCCGCACGGTCACCGTGTGCGCGCTGCTGGCCTGCGCCGCCGCCGCGCTCGGCATGCTGGCCCTGTCGGTGGGCGACTACCCGATCCCCCTGCCGGACGTGCTGGCCGCGCTCGCCGGGCAGGGAACGGGCGGCGACCGGTTCATCGTCGCCGACCTGCGCCTGCCCCGCGTGCTGTGCGCGCTGCTCATCGGGGCCGGGCTCGGCGCGGCGGGCGCGATCTTCCAGGGTCTCACGCGCAACGCGCTGGCCAGCCCCGACATCATCGGCTTCACCACCGGCGCGGCCACCGGCGGCATCCTGGTGATCGTGCTGCTGGCCGGGGACTCCGCGCAGGTGGCGGCCGGCGCGCTGGCCGGCGGCGGCGTGGTGTCGCTGGCCGTCTACCTGATGTCGTTCAAGCGGGGCGTGCAGGGATACCGGCTCATCCTCATGGGCATCGGCATCACCTCCATCCTCGTCTCGGTCAACAGCTACCTGCTCGCCAGGGCCGAGGTCGAGACCGCGGCCAACGCCCAGCGCTGGCTGATCGGGTCGCTGAACGGCTCCACCTGGAGCAACACCGCCGTCCTAGCCGCGCTGCTGGCGGTGCTCCTGCCCGCGGCGGCGTCCATGGGCGGCCGGCTGCGGCTGCTCGGGCTCGGCGACGAGCAGGCGCGCGGGCTCGGGCTCGCCGTCGAGCGCTCGCGGCTCGGACTGATGCTGGTCTCGGTCGCCATGACCGCCGCGGCCACGGCCGCCGCCGGTCCGATCGCGTTCGTCGCGCTGGCCGCCCCGCAACTGGCCCGCAGGCTCACCAGGACGAGCGGCGAGGGCGTGGTGTCGTCGGCGTTCATGGGCGCGCTGCTGCTTGTGGCCGCCGACTTCGCCGCCCAGCGGGCCATACCCGGCGTGCAACTGCCCGTGGGCATCCTCACCGGCGTGATCGGCGGGCTTTATCTGGTGGCCCTGCTCACCGCCCAGTGGCGGGCAGGGCGAGGCTGACTCAAGGGAGAATGCGGGTGAGCATGCACGGCCGCGAATCGCAGACCGTACTCGACGTCCTGGGCATCGGGTTCGGACCGTCGAACCTGGCCCTGGCCATAGCCCTCGAAGAACTAACGGCGCCGCCGCTGACCTCCAGGTTCCTGGAGCGGCAGCCGCGCTTCGGCTGGCACCGGGGCATGCTCATCGACGACGCGACGATGCAGGTGTCCTTTCCCAAGGACCTGGTCACCATGCGCGACCCGAGCAGCGACTTCAGCTTCCTGTACTACCTGCGCGAGAAGGGACGGCTGGTCGACTTCATCAACCAGAAGACCCTGTTCCCGCTGCGCGCGGAGTTCCACGACTACTTCGCCTGGGCCGCCGGCCGGCTGGCGCACCTGACCGAGTACTCCGCCGAGGTCGTCGCCGTCGAACCCGTGCACCAACGCGGCGAGGTGCGCGCGTTCGACGTGATCAGCGACGAGGGCGGCATGACCGTGCGGCGACGCGCCCGCACCCTGTCCATCGCCGCGGGACTCAAGCCGCACCTGCCGCCGGGAACGGTCCTGTCCGAGCGCGTCTGGCACACCAGCGAGGTGCTCCCCCGCGTCGCCGAACTCCTCGAATCAGGCCATCCGGTACGGCGGGCCCTCGTCCTGGGCGCCGGCCAGAGCGCCGCCGAGGTCGTGGACCTGCTGCACCGCACGTTCACCGAAGCCGAGGTGTGCGGCGTGTTCGGCAAGTTCGGCTACACCCCGGCCGACGACAGCCCGCTGGCCAACCGCGTGTTCGACCCGGCCGCCGTGGACGTCTTCTACGGCGCCCCGCCCGAGGTCAAACGCTCGATCCTGGACTACCACCGCGGCACCAACTACTCCGTCGTCGACATCGACCTCATCCAGTCGCTGTCCTCGACCATGTACCGCGAACGGCTGCACGGCAGGCAGCGGCTGCGCATGCTGAACGTCTCGCGGGTGCACGAGGTGCGCGAGCACGCCGGCGGCCTGGAGGTCACGGTCGAGGACCTGGCGACGGGCCGGCGCGAGGCGCTGGCCGCCGACGTGCTCGTCCACGCCACCGGCTACCGCCCGCACGACCCGGCCGCGCTGCTCGGCGAGACCGCCAAGCTGTGCCTGCGCGACGACGAGGACGCCCTGCGCGTGCACCGCGACCACAGGATCGTCCTCGCCCCGCACGTCACGGCGGACATCTACCTCCAGGGCGCCACCGAGCACACCCACGGCCTGACCTCGACGCTGCTGTCCACGGTGGCGGTCAGGGCCGGCGAGATCCGCGACTCCCTACTGACCCGCCGCCACTCCCCCGCAGTCCCCTCCTGACCGCCGCCCGTCACCCGGTCTTGGTCGCCGCGACGATCACGCGTGGGGTGGACGGGAGGGCGGCGGGCGTGTCCCTGGCCTCCTCCAGCAGGACGGAGGCCCCGGGGCCCAGCTCGCCCTCCAGCGCCGTGGCCCGCGCGCGCACCAGCTCGTACACCAGGAGCTGCCGCTCCAGCCACCGCTGCGCCTCCTCCCTGGCCGTCACGGTGAACCCGGCCGCGGCCAGCAGCCCGGCGTGGTCGACGTAGGACGGCTCCCAGGTGCTGAACACGAACCTGCCGCCGGGCCGCAGCACGCGGGCCACCTCGGCGAACGCGGCCCGCTTGTTCCACACCATCCACAGCGCGTCCACGCTCAGCACCGCGTCGCACGAGCCTGGCTCCAGGCCGGTGGCGGTGAAGCCGCCGACGGCGAAGCGCGCCTCGGGGAAGCCCAGCGACACGCTCAGCTCGCGCGCCCCTTCCACCGCGACCGCGAGGGGGTCGAGGCCGAGCAGCCCGGCGCCCGCCGCGCGGGCCAGCGCGATGCCGGGGCCGCCCCTGCCGCAGCCCAGGTCCACCAGGAACGTGCCCGGCCGAAGGTCCAGCAGTTCGGCGAAGCGGGCCAGGTCCGTCCTGGTGACGAAGCCGAACGGACGCAACTCCTCGGGATGGTCCTCGCCGTAGACCTCCTGGTAGATGCCCGCCAGGGTCGGGCTGGAGAGCTGCCTGGCGTAGAAGTCGGCGTAGCGGTCCTCCGCGGTCGCGCTCACAGGCCCGCCGCCTCCAACGCCGCGTCGAACTCGTCCTGGCACTGCTCGGAGTCGCCGCCCTGCTCCCGCGTGACCGCGACCCTGGCCCTGACGTCCGGGGCGACCTGCTCGAAACGGCGCTGCCACTCCTCCGCCGCCGGGCGCCAGTAACCGAGCGTGGCGAAGCTGTCCGCGGGCAGCCGCCGTTCGTGGCGCAGGTGCTTGCGGATGGCCCGCATGGCCGCGGCCTCGCCCGCGGCCCAGACGTAGGCGCCGGTCACGTCGTGGCTCTGGACGATCTCCGGCAGGCCGGGGTCGCCCGGGTACAGCCAGGTGATGTCGGCCTCGCCCCGGGTCTCGAACTCCTGGCGTTCCTCGGGGCCCGCGACGTGGGCGTACACCCTGGCCCTGGTGCCGGCGGGCAGTTCCTCCACGATGCGGCCGATGGCGGGCAGCGCGGTCGCGTCGCCCACGATGAGCTGCCACTGAGCCGCGGCGGGCGGGTGGTAGAGGCCGTGCGCCGCCGACAGCCCCACCCGGTCGCCGGGCAGCGCCCTCATGGCCCACGGCGCGGCCACGCCGCCCTCGTGCACGACGAAGTCCACGTCCATCTCGCCGGTGGCGGCGGTGAACTTGCGCACCGTGTACGTGCGCAGCACCGGCTCGGCCACGCCCTCCGGATACACCCAGCGGCCCTCGCCCACCTCGGGCAGCACCGGCTCGCGCTGCCCCGCCGCGGGGAAGAACATCTTGAAGTACTCGTCGGCCGCGCCGCTGCTCGCGTAGCCGTCCAGGCCGAGCGTGACCCTGATCATCAGCGGGGTCACGTGGCGGGTCCTGATGACCTCGGCGGGGAAAAGGGCGTTGCTCACGTCGTCTCCTCAGGGGTGTGGCCGCCGCGCAGTTCGATGCGGCGGTCGAATCGGTCGATGGTGGCGCGGCGGTGGGCGATGACGATCAGGGTGCGCTCGCCCGCCTGCCGTTCGAGCGCGCCCTCGATGAGGGCCGCGGTGGCGGGGTCCACGTCCGCGGTGGCCTCGTCGAGGATGAGTACGGCGGGGCCGAGCAGCATGGCCCGGATCAGGCCGATGAGCTGCCGTTCGCCCGCCGACAGCAGGGCGCCCCGCGCGCCGGTCCCGGTGTCGAGCCCGTCGGGCAGGCCCTTGAGCCAGCCGTCCAGGCCGAGCAGGCCGACCGCCCGCGCCAGGTCGTGGCGGCCGGCGCCGGTGCCCAGGGCGAGGTTGGCGGCGATGGTGCCGCGCACGGTCTGGACGTCCTGCGGGATCAGCGCGACGCGCCGTCGCCGCTCGTCCGGTCCGAGCGCGGCCAGGTCGGCGCCGTCGTGGCGGACCGTTCCCCGGTCGGGGGCGTAGAGTCCGGCCATGAGCTTGGCGAGCGTGGACTTGCCCGCGCCGGTGGCGCCCACCACGACGGCCCGCTCGCCGGGCGGGAAGGCAAGCGTGACCCCGCGCAGGACGTCCTCGCCGGGCACGTAGGCGAAGGCGACCTCACCCACCCGCAGCCCTCGCTCCACCCCCCAACCACCATGTCCGGAAATTCCGGGCAAGAGGTTGGACTTACCGGGCGGTGGCTCGGATTCGGCGGGCGAGGGTCCGGACGGATCGGGCGACGGGTCGGACGGGTCGGACGGGTCGGGCGAGGGGTCGGAAATGTCGGGCGGGGGTTGGGTGGCGGACAGGAGGTCGAGGACGCGGGCCAGGCCGACTCTGGTTCGCTGCACGCCGCCGACCAGGCGGGTCAGCTCCATGAAGGAGTCGAACATGCCGCGGCACGACAGCACGAACACCACCACCGTGCCCACCTCGCCCGGCCCGCCGCCCAGCAGGACGCCGCCCAGCAGGATCACCCCGGCCACGGCCAGGCACTCGGACGCCTGGATGGCGGTCATGGTGTTGAGCGCGCGGGTGGTCTGGGCGATGCCGTCCAGCAGCCGGTCGTTGTCGCGGGCGTAACGGCGGTCCCACTGCGCGGCGGCGCCGGCGAGCTGCAGCGTCTCACGGGCCTCCAGGCTCTCCGCGAACGTGGCCGCCACCTTGGCCTGCCGGTCCGCCTCGGCGTCCCAGGCGCCCGCCGAGCGGACGCGGAAGCGGTGCAGGACGAACAGCGCCGGTGGCATGAACGCCGCGAACAACGCCAGAGCCAGCGGCCACGACCTGCTCACCAGCACGTATCCGCCGATGAGCAGATAGCCGGTCGAGGCCAGCAGCGCGGGCACCTGCCGGCGGACGAACACGGCCAGCTCCGCGATCTCCGCGGTGGCCCGGCCGACCATCTCGCCCGCCGCGTGGCTCTCGACGAACCGCAGCGGGGCCCCGGCCAGCCGTTCCGCCGCCAGGTCGCGCAGCGTGCGGACGAGCCGCTCCCCCGCCGCCCCGAGCAGCAGTTCCCCGCCGAACCGCGCGGCCAGGTGGACCAGCGTGAGACCCAGCAGGGCCAACGTCACGGTCGTGACCAGGCCGGTGTCACCTTCGAGCACGGCCGTGGCGACGGCGCCCACGGCGGCGGGCACCAAAGCCACCGCCGCCGACGCCCCCAGGCTCAGCCCGACGCCCCACCCCATCCGCGCGAGATGCGGACGCAGGTACGGCAGCGCGGCCCGCGTCAGCCCCCGCCTGTCCGGCGCCGCACGCAACCGGCGGACCTCACCCATCGGCCCGTCCGATCGCGATGACCTGGTCGGCCCGTCGCAGTACGGCTGGCCGGTGGCTGACGGCGATCACGGTGGCGTCGCCGAGCCACTCGCGCACCCCCGCCAGCACCCGTTCCTCGGTGGCCTCGTCCACGGCCGAGGTCACGTCGTCGAGCAGCAGGACGTCGGGACGGCGCAGCAGCGCCCTGGCCAGGGCGACCCGGCGCCGCTGGCCGCCCGACAGGGTGTCGCCGCCCTCACCGACCGGCGCATCGAGCCCGCCGGGCAGGGCCTCGACCTCGTCCAGGACGGCCGCCGCGCGCAGGACGGCGCGCAGCTCGGCGGGCCCCGGCGGGTCGTCCAGCCCGAGGGTGAGGTTGTCCGCGACGGTGCCGGACACGAGCACCGGCCGCTGCGGCACCAGCGTGACCAGCTCGCGCAGCCGGGTCAGGCCGATCTCGCGCAGCTCCAGGCCGCGGTAACGGACCTGGCCTGCCGTGGGTTCCCGCAGGCGTACCAGCACCCGCAGCAGCGTGGACTTGCCCGCGGCCACCGGACCGGTGACCACGGCGAACACCCCGGATTCCACCCGGAAGTCCACCGGCCCGAGCACCGCGCGCCCGCCGTCCGCGACCGTGAGCCCCACGGCCTCGACCACCGGCCCAGACCTCCCGCCGCCCACCCGAACCCGGTCGGGGGGATTCCGGACACCCTTCCGGGCGCTCGGCGTGTGCGCGTCCGTACCCGCGTGCGAAGGCGCGGTGCTCTGGACGGCCGGGCCGGTGTGCAGGATCTCGGCGATGCGTGCGGCGGCCTCGACCGCCTGGGCCCGCTGGGAGAGGCGTACCGACAAGGTGGTCGAGGTGGCGGTGAGCATGAGCATCCAGGACGCGAACGCGGCCAGCCCGCCCACCGTCATCGTGCCCGCCGCCACCGCGGGGGCGCCCGCCGCCACCCCCAGGGCGACGGCCAGCAGCGGCACGAAGGACGAGACGGCCGACCAGCCCGCCCCCGCCCTGGTCACGGCCAGCGCCTCGCGCGTCACCTCGGCGCTGCGCGCGTGGTGGGCGCGTACCATGGCCTGCTCGGCGCCCGCCCCCTTGACGGTCAGGGCCGCGCCGACCAGTTCGTCCACGACGTCGGCTCGCCGTCCCTGGGCCGCCGCCAGCGCGCCGCTGCGCGCCCCGAGCACCCGGCCGAACACGACGTTCGTGCCGAGGACGGCCGCCACGCAGCCCAGGCAGAGCAGCGCCAGCGGCGGGTGCAGGAGCCAGACCGCCACCACGACCGTGCCGAGCCCGATGACCAGGTGCGGAAGGGCGGTGGTGCCGCCGACCCAGATCCAGATCAGGTCCACGTCGTGGGAGTTGCGCGCCTGAAGGTCGCCCCGGCCGAAGGCGGCGGCCGTGCGGGCGTCGAGCGTGAGCAGGTGCGCGGACAACCGCCGCCGCAGCCACGTGATGATCTTGGCGCCGGCCATGTAGTCGAGGTGCTGGCCGGCGTGCTGGGTGAGCCAGGCGAGCAACCCGGTGCCGACGATCACCCCGCTCCACCGCAGCACCGCCGCCCGGTCCGCGGCGACGAGCCCGTCGTCGAGGGCGCGCTGGATCGACAGCGGCAGCGACACCAGGGCGAGCTGCCAGAGCGTGGTGAGCGCGGCGGCGGCCGCTATGGCCCGCCACTCGGTGCGCAGGCACCAGCGCAGCAGTTCGCGGGCGGCCCGTGGGGAGCCGCCCGCGAACCGCGGATTCGTGGTGGTGCTCACCGGCGCCTAACGGTCCATGGCCCGCTGCAGGCTCAGCGGCCGCATGTCGGTCCAGTGGCTCTCCACGTACTCCAGGGCGGCCGCATGGGTGCCGGGCCCGTGGACCACCTCCCACCCCGCGGGCACGTCGGCGAACTCGGGCCAGAGCGAGTGCTGGCCCTCGTCGTTGACGAGCACGAGGAAGGTGCCGTTCTCGTCGTCGAACGGGTTGGTCATCGAACCTCCATACATAGGTGTGTGACTAGAACGTCGGTGCCGGTTGGCTGTCGGGTTCGCGCAGGGCGGGCAGCAGGGCCGCCAGGACGAGCACGGTGGCGCTCGCCCCCAGCCCGTACGCGATCAGGGCGGTCGAGGGGCTGAACGCCTCCGCCAGCACGCCGGCGACGATGGAACCGGCCGCCGCGGCGGCCACCACCTGCGCCTGCCAGAGGCTCGCCACCCGGCCCCTGATCTCGTCGGGCGTGTGCCGTTGCAGCAGCGTGAAGCGGAGGATGTCGGTCAGGACGCGGCCCACGCCGTACCCGGTGAGGGCGAGGAAGGCCGCGAGCGGGACGGGACTGAGGCCGGTGGCGAGCACGGCGAGCCCCATCACGAGCAGGCAGGCCAGCAGCGCGAGGCCGGGCCGCCGGGCGGCGCCGATCCAGCCGCTGGTGAGCGAGCCGGCCACAGCGCCGACCGCGGGCGCGCTGTAGAGCAGGCCGAGTACGGCCTCGCCGCCGCCGAGACGGGTCTCGACGAGGGCGGGCAGCAGGACGACGGGTCCGCTGAGCAGCATCGTGGCCAGTCCGGCGACCAGGACGCTCCTGACCGTGCGGTGGCGTACGGCGAAGGCGAGCCCGGCCGCCATCGCCCGCAGCGGCGGCTCCCGGCCGGTCCCCGGCGCGGGGCAGGACGGCAGGCGGCTGATGCTGAAGGCAGTCAGAACGGTCGCCGCGGCGGCGGCGAGGTAGTTGGCCGCCACCCCCCAGGCCGCGATCAGCGCCCCGCCCGCGGCCGGTGAGACCATCGCCGACAGGTCGGCCGTGAGGCTGAGCAGCGCCCCGGTGGCCGGCAGGTGCTCGCGGCCGACGAGGGTGGGCAGCAGGGTGGTGAGCGTGGTGGCGCTGACGCCGCCGGCCAGGCCGTCCCAGGCGGCCAGCGCGTAGATGGGCCACAGCGGCGGGTCGGGCAGCAGCGCGTTGACCGCCAGGAGCACGAACCCGACCCCGGCGGCGCCGCGGGCGTACAGGATGACGCGGCGGCGGTCGTAGCGGTCGGCGAGCAGGCCGCCGGCGAGCGAGCCGGCGAACACGCACGCGCCCGCCGTGGTCGCGACCGCGCCGAGGTGCAGCGCCGACCCGGTGATCGCGTACACCTGGACCGGGACCGCCACCATGAGCAGCCCGATCCCGAACAGCGAGGCCAGCCTGGCCGCGAACACCAGCCGGAACGGCCGCGAGGTCCGCAGCGGCGTCAGGTCGAGGGTGATCTTCTTCAGCACGCTCATCCCGCCGACTCCCCGGCGAGGTGGGCGGCGATCAGGGAGCCGGTCAGCGCCCAGCCCGCCGCGCGGCCGAGCGTGTGGTGGTCGACCGGCACCGCGTGCTCGACCAGCCGTCCCGACACCTGCCGCCGCCAGGCCGCCCGGTTGGCGGCGCCGTCCTGCTCGTCCTCGCCGACGGAGGCGCCGATGAAGAGCATGTCGCCGTCGAACACCTCGAACGCGGCGTGTCCCATCTGCTCGCTGTGGCGCAGGTAGGACTCCACGATCCGGTCGAGGGCGGCCTCGTCGAAGGAGGTCAGCACGCTCTCGGTGCGGCGTACCCGGGCGTAGAGGTCCTGCTTGTCGGTGAGGTCGAGCGTGGCGGGGTCGAGCCCGGCCGAGGCGGCCACGTAGGCCATCGCCTCCGCGCGCAGCGCCGCGCCCGTGCCGTCGCCGCCGCCTCCGGTCTCGGTGATGTAGGCGTCGAGGACGGTCAGCGAGGCGACCGCGTGGCCCTCCCGCCGCAGCGTGGTGGCCACGCGGTGGGCGACCAGGCCGCCGTAGGACCAGCCGACAAGATGGTACGGCCCGCGCGGCGCGACCCGCCTGATCCGCTCCAGATACCCGGCGACGGCCTGCTCGAAGGTGAGCCGGGGCGCGGCCGGGTCGGACAGCAGCGGCTCCTGCAGCGCGTAGATCGGGTTCGCGCCGGGCAGGTGGGCGACCAGGCCGGTGTAGGACCAGCCGAGCCCACCGGCCGGGTGGAAGCAGAAGACCGGCGCCTCGTTCCCTGCGGAGCGGATCTCCAGCAGCGGCCGCAGCCCGCCCGTCCCGCCCTGCCGGTCGGCTGCTCTGGCCACCAGCCGGGCGGGCGTCGGCGCGTCGTAGACGTCGCGGACCGACACCGGGCCGAGCCGCTCGCGCAGCCGGCCGACCAGCCGCACCACCAGCAGCGAGTGGCCGCCGAGCGCGAAGAAGTCGTCGTTCCTGCCCACCTCGGCCAGCCCGAGCACCTCGCGGAAGGCGGCGGCGACCGCCTCCTCGCGCGGCCCCTGCGGCGGCTCGCCCGCGCCGGGCGCGGTGATGACCGGGCTCGGCAGGGCGTCCTGGTCGAGCTTGCCGTTCACGGTGAGCGGCAGCCGGTCGAGGGTGACGACCGCGGCGGGCACCATGTAGCCGGGCAGCACGGCGGCGGCCTCCTCCCTGACCCGTTCGGCGTCGATGCCGCCGCCCGCGGGCACCAGGTAGGCGACCAGGTGGACGGCGCCCTGGGCGTCGGTCCGCGCCACGACCGCTGCCTGCCCGACGCCGTCCAGGCCGGTGAGGACGTCCTCGACCTCGCCGGGCTCGATCCGGTAGCCCCTGATCTTGACCTGGCCGTCCGAGCGGCCCAGGAAGTCGATCAGGTGGTCGGGCCGCCAGCGGGCCAGGTCGCCGGTGCGGTACATGCGCCCGCCCGGCTCGCCGAACGGGTCGGCGACGAAGCGTCCCGAGGTCAGGCCGGGCCGGCGGTGGTAGCCCCTGGCCAGGCCGTCGCCCGCCAGGTACAGCTCGCCGACCGCGCCGGGCGGCACGGGACGCAGTCCGGGGCCGAGGATGTAGGCGCGGGTGTTCCAGATCGGGCGGCCCACGGTCGAGGTGGTGCTCTCGGCCAGGTCCGCGCCCAGCGCGTTGATGGTGTACTCGGTCGGCCCGTACAGGTTGTAGCCCTCGACGCCCTCGGCCGCGCGGATCCTGTTCCACAGCCCGGCGGGCACGGCCTCGCCGCCGAGCGAGAAGAAGACCAGCCCCGGGGCGTCCGGCGGGGCGTCGCCGCCGCACCGGGGCCGGTCCAGCAGCCCGGCCTCGACGAGGAAGGTCCCGTACGACGGGGTCACGTCGAAGCCGTCGATCCGCGCCCGGTCGAAGTAGTCCAGCAGCAGCGCCGGATCGCGCCGGGTGTCCTCGTCGATGACGTGCACCTCGTGCCCGGCCAGCAGCCAGAACAACTGCTCCCACGAGGCGTCGAAGGAGAACGAGGTGGTGTGCGCGATCCGCAGCCTGCGCCCGCCCTGCCGGGCGGTGACGTGGTCGAAGATGTTCTCCAGGTGGTTGTAGTACATGGTGGTCAGCCCCCGGTAGGGCACGGTGACCGCCTTGGGCCGCCCGGTGGAGCCCGAGGTGAAGATCAGGTACGCGGGGTGTTCGAGACCGGCGGGCGCGTGCCGTTCGTGGGCGGGGATCGGCTCGGGCGAGGTCGCCGCCAGCTCCCGCAGCGCCTCGGGCCCGTCGAGCACGACGGCGTCGCGCCCGGCCGGGAGCAGGTGGCGCAGCCCCTCGGTGGTGAGGACGACGACGGGCGCCGACTCCTCGATCATGTACGCGATCCGGTCGGCCGGGTATTCGGGGTCGATCGGCACATACGCGGCGCCCGCGGCGAACACCGCGAACAGCGCCACCACCATCAGCTCCGACCTGGGCAGCACCAGGGCCACCGCGCTCTCGGCGCCCACTCCTCTGCTCACCAGCAACCTGGCCAGCCGGGCGGCGGCGGCCTCCAACTCGGCGAAGGTCAGCTCCGCCGTACCGCTGACCAGGGCGCGCTCGTGCGGGACCAGCAGGGCCCGCTCGTGCAGCAGGTCGGCGATCGACAGCGGCGGCACCGGCCGAGGCGCGGGGTTGAGCCCGTCGAGCAGGTGCGCGCGCTCCAGGTCGGAGACGGCATCCACGCGCCCGATCGGCCGGTCGGGATCGTCGGCGAAGGCGGTCAGGATGCGGACGTAGGACTCCATGACCCGGGCGGCGTCCCGCTCGCCGAAGACGTCGGTGCGGAACAGCATGCGCAGCCGGGCGGTGCCGTCGGGCGGGCTGACCACCATCGTCAGCGGGTAGTGGGTGGCGTCGCGCAGGTCCCTGCCCTCGACCCAGAGCTCGCCGTCCGGGCCCCAGCGCTGGTCGGGGGTGACCTTGGGCTGGTTCTGGAAGACGAACAGCGTGTCGAACAGGTTGCGCCGGCCGGCCAGCTCCTGGATGCGGGCCAGGCCCACGTAGGGGTGGCGGACGACCGTCATGCGCTCGCGGCGCACCCGTCCGGCGATCGTGCGCAGGTTGTCGGCGGGGGCGGTGCGCACCCGCATGGGCACGGTGTTGAACAGCAGCCCGACCGTGCTCTCGATGCCGGCCAGCTCCGGCGGGCGGCCGTAGGTGAGCAGGCCGAAGACGGCCTCGTCGGCGCCGGTGTGCTGGTGCACGAGCACCGCCCACGCGATCTCGAACAGCGCGCTGGCGGTCAGCCCCAGCTCGCGGCTGACCGCGCCGAGCCGGTCGGACAGGTCGGCGTCGAGGTCTTCCTCCAGCTCGTCCATGCGGCCGGCGTCTGCGACGGCGTCCTGCGCGTGCGGCGCGACGAGCCCGGCCGCGCCGACCCCCGCGAGGAAGCCGCGCCACGCCTCCTCCGCCGCCGACATGTCCTGTACGGCGAGCCATTCCAGATAGGTGCGGAAGTCGCACACCTCGCGGCGTTCCTCGGCGGCGGGGTCGGTGTAGAAGGACAGCACCGACAGCAGGAACAGCGAGATCGACCAGCCGTCCATGAGGATGTGCTGGGCCCAGACGACGAAGCGGTGCTCGTCCCGCGCCATCCTGGCCAGCCCGAACCTGATGAGCGGCGGACGGGCGATGTCGAACGGCTGCGCCGCGCCGCGGGCCCGGAACTCCTCGAACGCCTCCTCCGGCAGGGGCGCGCCGCTCAGGTCGGCCGCCGTCCAGGAGAACGGGACGTGGGCCGGGATCGCCTGGATGGTGGCCTCGCCGAGGTCGTGGAAGCCGGCGTTCAGGTTGGGGAACTTGGCCAGCGCCGCCTGGACGGCCCCGGCGAGGCGGCCGGGGTCGAGGGGGCCGCGCAGGCGCAGCGTGTTCTCGGTGAGGTACACCTCGCCGGTGGTCTCGGCCAGCATCAGGTGGAACAGCAGGCCCTCCTGCAGCGGAGAGAGCGGGAGCACGTCGCGCAGCGGGCCCGTCCGGTTCTCCAGCCACCGGCGCCGGAACGGCGACAGGTCGAGCATGGGCGCCGCGGCCCTCTCCCGGCCGTCGGCCTCCTCTGCGCGCAGGTGCTCCGGCGCCCACGCGGCCAGCCGGTCGGACCAGGCTCGGAGCACGTCTGCGGCGTTCGCGGTGGTCCCGGTGGCTTCCAGGACCGTGTTCTCGGGGTTTCGGCGGACGGTGAAGGTCACGTCGTAGCCGGGTGGCGGGGTCAGGCCGAGGCTGAGCAGGACGCGGGCCTTCCTGGCGGGTTCCAGGAACTCGGCGGTGTCGGGGCGGTCGTAGCGGGCGGCGCCGTAGGCCAGGGCGGCTTCGCGGTCGCCGGGCAGCAGGGTGGGCAGGGCGCGCAGGAGGCGTTCCGGGTCGCCGGCCACGAGGTCGGCGTCGATCAGGACGGGGAAGACCCTGCCCAGCAGGCCCACGGTGCGGGGGTCTTGCTCGCGGTCGGGTTCGTACACGTCCAGCAGGAGCGTGCCGCTCACGCCCGCCTCGGCCAGGGCGGCGACCAGGGCGGCCAGGGCGAGCGGACGCCAGGGCTCGCCGTCCAGGCGGACGGACGGCTCGACGCGGTGGGCGTTCTGGCCGGGGTCGAGCCCCGGCCAGGTGGGGTCGGTCTCGGCGATGCGGTCGGCCAGGTCGAGCCACGGCTCGGCGGGGTCGTCTGGGCCGGGGGCAGCGCCGGGCAGGGTTCTGGCGTACTCGGCGAAGGACGTCGGCTCCGCGGCGGGGCGCCCGCCCTGAAGCTCGCCCCGCAGTCTGTCCTGGGGTTCACCTCGTAGTTCGTTCTGGAGTTCGCCGAGCAGGACGGTCCAGGAGCGGTCGTCCACCAGGGCCGGGTGGGCGCTGAGGAGCAGCTCGCCGGGGCCGGTCCGCGTGGCGTGGAAGACGCGGCCCGCGGCGGGGTCGAGCGGAGTGCCGTCCGCGACGAGGACCGGCTGGGCGAGCGCGTCGAGAGGGTCCACCACGCCGGTGCGCCACAGGCCCGCGCCGTCGCGCCACAGCCGGGTGCGCAGGGCGTCGTGCCGCAGCAGGCAGCCGCGCAGCGCCCCGATCACGGCCGAGTCACCGGTGCCGGGCGGCAGACCGAGAGCGCGCGTCTCGCCAGGGCGCTCGTCGGTGATCCGGTCCAGGAGCCATCGCTGGGCCGGGGTGAGCGGCGCGGGTTCCGCGGGTGCGGGGGTGTCGGCGGCGACCAGGTCGGACAGGCGGGTGTCGGCGTGTGCCGCCGCCTGGGCCAGGACGGCGGCGACCCCGGTCAGCAGTTGGCGGGCTGTACCCTCGTCGAACAGGGCGCTCGCGTAGACCACGGACAGATCCAGCGCCTGCCCCGCGCCGCCGTCGAACACGTGGAAGACCAGGTCGAACTTGGTGGTCCTGGTGTCGACCGGGCGGGGCGTGACG
This sequence comes from Nonomuraea sp. NPDC050790, assembly GCF_044456745.1. NCBI lineage: Bacteria > Bacillati > Actinomycetota > Actinomycetes > Streptosporangiales > Streptosporangiaceae > Nonomuraea > Nonomuraea sp. NPDC050790. Next base: position 1,596,448 of record NZ_JBITGF010000001.1, read on the forward strand.
CGCAGGCCGTCGAAGGCGAGGGCGACGGAGGGCGCGGTGCCGTAGGAGACCAGGACCTGGAAGAGCGGGTTCAGCGTGGCCGCGCGCGGCGGGTTGAGATGCTCCACCACCTGCTCGAACGGCACCCGCGCGTGCTCCATCGCCGACAGGTTGCCCTCCCGCATCCGCTCCAGCAGGTCGCCGACGCGCGGGTCGCCGGACAGGTCGGCGGTGAACACGAGCGTGTTGACGAACAGCCCGACGACCTCGGCCAGCCGCTCCTCGGTACGCACGTCCATGGGCGAGCCGAGCGGGATCAGCTCCCCCGCGCCCGCCTTGGACAGTTGCACCGCCACCGCCGCCTGGAACACGGTCAGCACGCTCACCCGCCGCGACCTGGCCAGCTCGCGCAGCGACCGTGACAGCCCGGCGTCGAGCGGGTGGCGCAGGACCCGGCCCTCGTGGTCGCCGGCCTCGGGCCGTGGCCGGTCGAGGGGCAGCGCCAGGCGGCGGGGCGCGGCGGCCAGCCGTTCCGACCAGAAGGCGAGGTCGGCGTGGACCCGGGAGGCGGGGTCGGCGGCGTCGCCGAGCGTCTCGTTCTGCAGGCGGGCGTAGTCGGCGTAGCTCAGTTCGGGGGCGGGCAGGGAGGGGTCGCGGCCCTGGAGGCGGGCGGCGTGCGCGGCGGTCAGGTCGCGCAGCAGGATCTGCGCCGAGGTGCCGTCGAAGGCGATGTGGTGGGTGCCGACGTGCATGAGGTGGGCGTCGTCGGCGGTCCTGAAGAAGGTCAGCCGCAGCGGCGGCTCCGACTCCAGGTCGAAGGCCCGGTTGACAGTGGCCCGGACCGTTTCCTCCCGCTCGTGGTCCGGCACGTGGCGCAGGTCCACGACGTCGGCCCGCAGGTGCGCGGCCAGGACCCGCTCGGACAGGACGCGCTGGACCGGCCCGTCGGCGCGCAGCGGGTAGACGGTGCGCAGGATCGCGTGCCGGGCCGCCACGTCGAGCAGCGCCAGCCGGAACGGCTCCGGGTCGACGGGCCCGCCGCTCAGCTCCAGCATGACGCCGGTGTTGTAGGCACTGGAGGATCCCTCCAGGCGGTCCAGGAACCACAGCCGCTGCTGGGCCGGCGAGAGCGGCGCCTCGTCGGTCGCCTCCGCGACCCGGGGCTCGGGCTCGGGTTCCGCGGGCGCCAGCAGGTCGGCGAGCTCGGCCACCGAGGGCCGGTCGAAGACGTCGCGCACCTCCAGGGACCCGCCGGTGGCCGAGGTCAGCCGGGTGACCAGGCGCATCGCCAGCAGCGAGTGGCCGCCCAGCTCGAAGAAGTCGTCGCCGGGCCCGGTCACCTCCACGCCGAGGACGGCCGCGAACGCCTCGGCGACCACCCGCTGCGCCGCGCTCAACCGGGACGGCTCCCGCGCGGGCGCGGCCTGCTCGGGCTCGGGCAGCACGGCCCGGTCGAGCTTGCCGTGCGGGGTGCGCGGCAGCCGGTCGAGCAGCACGTACGCCGACGGCCGCAGATGCTCGGGCAGGTGGGCGGCGGCCAGTTCGCGCACCTCGTCGAGCGCCGCGGGCTCGGCCACCAGATAGGCGACCAGCCGAGGCTCGCCCCGCCGGTCCTCGCGCACGACGACGGCCGCCTGGCCGACCGCGCGATGCCCGATCAGCAGCGACTCCACCTCGCCGGGCTCGATGCGGAAGCCGCGGATCTTGGCCTGGTCGTCGGTACGCCCGAGGTAGACCAGGCTCCCGTCGGCGCGCCGCCGGGCCAGGTCCCCGGTCCGGTAGACCCGCTGCCCGCGGGCGAACGGATGCGCCACGAACCGGCTCGCGCTCAGCCCGGGACGCCCGTGGTAGCCCCGGGCCAGCCCCGCGCCCGCCACGTACACCTCCCCCGCGACCTCGTCCGGCACCGGCCGCAGCGCCCGGTCCAGCACGAACACCTGCGTGTTGACCACGGGCCCGCCGATCGGCAGCGGCCCGGACCGCTCGCCGGGCAGGCAGCGCCACAGGGTGGCGTCCACGGTCGTCTCGGTGGGCCCGTAGGAGTTGAACACCCGGTGCCGCACCGCCCAGCGGGCCGCCAGCGGCGCGGGACACGCCTCCCCCGCCACGACGACGACCCGCCCCGCCGGGATCTCCTCCTCGGCGATCTCGGCCAGCGCGGCCGGGGGCAGCGTGCAGTGGGTGATCCCGGCCTCGGCGATGAAGGCGCCGAGCGGGGCGCCGAGCCGCCGCCCGTCCGGCACGAAGACGAGCGCCGCGCCGGTCAGCAGCGCCATCGCGATCTCCCACACGGAGGTGTCGAAGCTCAGCGTGGCGAACTGCAGCACCCGGCCGCCCGGCCCCGCGCCGATCTCCTCGGCCATGGTGACGGCCAGGTCGGCGAGCCCGGCGTGGGTGACCACGACCCCCTTGGGCCGCCCGGTCGACCCCGACGTGAAGATCATGTACGCGGCCTCGTCCACGAGCGTGCCCGGCTCGGGCGGCGTGCCCGGCGAGGCGAGGTCGAGCGCGTCGAGCGGCACCGGCTCCGGCCCCGGCAACCCTGCGGGCAACGACGGCAGCGTCTCCCGGGTGGTGAGCACCGCCGCGGGCCCGGCGTCACGCAGCATCAGCGCGATCCGCTCGGCCGGGTAGGCGGGGTCGATCGGCAGGTACGCCGCCCCGGCCCGCTGCACGCCCAGCATGGCGACGACGGCCTCGGGACAGCGGGGCACCAGCAGCGCCACGACGTCCCCCCGCCCGATGCCGCGACCGGCCAGCGCCGCGGCGAGCCGGGTGCCCGCCGCGTCCAGTTCCCCGTAGGTCATCCGGTTCTCGCCCAGCTCCAGCGCCACGGCCCCGGGATCGCGGGCGGCCTGGCGGGCGAACAGCTCGGGCCAGGTGGCGGGCGGGACGTCGGCCTCGGTGGCGTTGTTCTCCAGCAGGATGCGCCCGCGCGCCCGCGCCGACAGCAGGTCGAACGCGCCGGCGCGCCGCTCCGGGTCGGCGACCAGCGCGGTGAACAACCTGGTCAGCGCCGGTCCGGCCGAGCCGACCAGCTCCGCGGGCAGCACGCCCGGCCGGTGCCGCAGCACCAGGCGCAGGTCGTCGCCCGGCAGGGCGGTGACGCCGATCGGGTAGTGGGTGGCGTCGTGACCGTCGACGGCGGTCACCGACAGGCCGGAGGCGGCGGCGAGCGCGTCCAGGCGGTTCTGGTCAAAGGGGAAGTTGTCGAAGACGGCGAAGGTGTCGCACAGCTCGGCGTGCCCGGCGGCGCGCTGGATGTCGGCCAGGCCGAGGTGGTGGTGGGCGATGAGCCCGGCCTGTTCGCGCTGGATCCGGCGCAGGCCGCGCAGCGCGCTGTCGCCCGGACGCAGCCGGATCCGGGCGGGGACGGTGTTGACGAGCATGCCGACGAGCCGGTCGGCGCCGGGCACCTCGGGCGGGCGGCCCGAGGTCATGCCGAGCACGACCACGTCGTCGCGGCCGGTCCAGTGGGCCAGCAGCATGGCCCACGCCCACTGCACGACGGTGTTGAGCGTCAGGCCGTTGCGCCTGGCCAGCCGGGTCAGGGCGGCGGTGAGCCCGGCGGGCACGTCGATGTCGAGGCGTTCCGGCAGCGGGACGGGCTCGTCGAAGGGGGCCAGGAGGGTGGGTTCGTCCAGGCCGGAGAAGTGCTCGCGCCAGGCGCGGGTGGCGGCCTCGTGGTCCTGGGCGGCCAGCCAGGCCCGGTGGGCGCGCGGGTCGGCCGGTGGCGGGAGGGCGCTGTCGGCGGCGGCGGCGCCGTACAGGGTGAGGAGCTCTTCGACCAGCACCGACAGCGACCAGCCGTCGAGGACGACGTGGTGGGTGGTGAGGGTCAGCCGCCACCGGTCCAGTGCCGTGGGCCGCAGGTCGAAGCGGATCAGGGAGGGCTCGTCCAGGTCGAACGGCTCCTCGCCGTCCCAGCGGGGCTCCGCGTGCGCGTGCACGATCTGGACGGCGGCGCCCGAGGGGGTGCGGGTGACGGAGCTGCGCAGGCTGGGGTGCCTGCGGACGAGGGCGGCGCTCGCGCGGCGCATGCGCTCGGGTGAGACGGGGCCGGACAGGTCGAGGGTCCAGGAGATGACGTACGGGTCGGGGCCCGCGGTCGTCTCCTTCCTGAACAGGATGCCTTCCTGCGGGGCCGTCAGCGGCCAGACCTCGCTCAGCGACGGGTGGCTCGCGCGCAGGGCGGCCTCGTCGGCCGGGCCGAGCGCGGGCGGGGACCAGGCGGAGGAGGCCGGGGCGGTGTCGTGGCGGGCCTGGGCGGCCAGTCCCGCCACGGTGGGGTGGGCGAAGACATCGGCGGGGGTGATCACGACGTGCCGGCGCCTGGCCAGGCCCGCGAGCCTGACCACGAGCACGCTGTCGCCGCCGAGCTCGAAGAAGCCCTCGTCCACGCCGGTCCCGGTACGGCCCAGCACTTCGTCGTACAGGGCGCACAGGCGGCGTTCCATCGGGGTGGCGGGACGTCGGCCCGCCGGGGCGTCCTGGCCGGGGGCGGGCAGGGCCTTCTTGTCGACCTTGCCGTTGGGGGTGGTGGGCAGGGCGGGCAGCGCGATCAGGTGGGCGGGGACCATGTGGCCGGGCAGTTTGGCGCCGAGGTGGGCGCGCAGTTCCGCCGCCGTGGGCGGCTCGGTGCCGGGCACGTAGTAGCCGACGAGCCTGCGGTGTCCCGAGGCGTCCCGGTGGACGGCGGCGGTGGCCTGCCGTACGCGGGGGGCGGCGCTCAGCGTGGCGGCGACCTCGCCGAGCTCGATGCGGAAGCCGCGCAGCTTGACCTGCTCGTCCTCGCGGCCGAGGAACTCCAGCACGCCCGCGCCGCTCCAGCGGGCGCGGTCGCCGGTGCGGTAGAGGCGGGCGGCGCGGCCGAAGGGGTCGGCGACGAAGCGGCCCGAGGTCAGGGCGGGCAGGCCGTGGTAGCCGCGGGCCAGCCCGGCGCCGCCGAGGTAGAGGTCGCCGGGGACGCCGGCGGGGACCGGGCGGAGGCGGTCGTCCAGGACGTAGGCGACGGTGTTGGCGATCGGGGCGCCGATGGGCGGGTCTCCCCGCAGGTCGCCGTTCAGGGCGGCGCGGGTGGACCAGACGGTCGTCTCGGTGGGGCCGTAGAGGTTGACGACGCCGGCGCCGCGGGCGCGCAGGCGGGTGGCCAGGGCGCGGTCCAGGGCCTCGCCGCCGGTCAGCGCGCGCACGCCATCCAGCGCGCCGTCGCCGTCGGCCTCGGCCAGCAGCCGCCACTGGGTGGGCGTGGCCTGCACGACGCTCGCGCCTTCGGCGCGGACGGCGGCCAGCAGCCTGGCCGGGTCGCGCACCTCGTCCTCGCGGGCGACGACCACCCGGCCGCCGGCGATCAGGGGCGCGAACAGCTCCAGCACCGAGATGTCGAACCCGGCCGTGGTCAGGGCGAGCACCGTGTCGTCGCGGCCGACGTCGTGTCCCGTCATCGACTCCAGGAAGTTGACCACGGCGGCCATGGGCACCACGACGCCCTTGGGGCGGCCGGTCGAGCCGGAGGTGTAGATGACGTAGGCGGCCCGGTCCGGCGCGTAGGGGGTGGCGGTGACCGGCTCGGCGGCGTGCGCCCGGTCCACCTCCAGCCGTGGCAGGCCCCCGGGGACGGAGGTCCCCGACGTGGTCAGCACCAGCTCGGGCGCGGCGTCCGCCAGCATGTACGCCAGCCGTTCACCCGGATAGTCCAGATCCAGCGGCAGATAGGCGGCTCCGGCCCGCCACACCGCGAGCAGGGCCACGACCAGCTCGGCCGAGCGCGGCAGCGCCACGGCGACCACCGGCTCCGGACCGCGCAGCCGCGCCCGCAGCTCGCCCGCGAGCAGCGCGACCCGCTCCTCAAGCTGCCCGTAGGTCAGTTCCGCGCCGTCGCAGCGCACCGCGACCGCGCCGGGCTCCTCCTGGGCGCGGCGGCGGACGAGCTGGTCGACGGCGGCGGGCGTCACCTGCCGGACCGGCCCCTGCCAGGCGCCCAGCAGCCCGGCGCGTTCGGCCGCGGTGACCAGGTCGAACGCGGCGACCGGAGCCAGCGGGTCGCGGGTGGCGGCCTCCAGCAGCAGTTCGAGCCGCTCGGCCAGCAGCGCGGCGGTGGCCGGGTCGAACAGGTCGGCGGCGTACTCGACCTCCCCGCGCAAAGGCGTGCCCTCGCCGCGCTCGCTCACCCGGAAGGTCAGGTCGAACTTGGCGGTGCCGGTGGCGACCAGGCGCGGCTCGCCGAGGTACAGCCCGCCGTCGCCGCCCGCGGGCAGCGCGTGGTAGCTGACCAGGACCTGGAAGATCGGGTGCCGGGCCAGGGAGCGGACCGGGTTGACCGCCTCGACGACGCGCTCGAACGGCACGTCCTGGTGGGCGTAGGCGTCCAGGTCGCTCTCGCGCACCCGGTCCAGGAGGGCGGCGAAGGTGGGTTCACCGGAGACGTCCACGCGCAGCGCGAGCAGGTTGACGAAGAATCCGGCCACGCCGTCCAGGGCGGGGTCGCCGCGCCCGGCGACGGGCGTGCCGACGCAGATGTCGTCACCGGCGCCCATCCGGTGCAGCAGGGCGACGACGGCGGCGTGCACCAGCATGAACGGCGTCACGCCCGACTCGGCGGCCAGGCGCTGCATCCTGGCGCGCAGCTCCGGGCTCAGCTCGAAGGCGTGCACGCCGCCCTGGTGCCCGGCCCTGGCCGGCCGGGGGCGGTCGGCGGGCAGGTCCAGTTCGGCGGGCGCCCCGGCCAGGCGGGCGGCCCAGTGCTTGACACCGGCCAGCGCCTCGGGGCCGTCGCCCGCCGGGCCGTCGAGCTGCCTGAGCGCGTGGTCGGCGTACTGGACGGCGAGCGGCTCCCAGGCGGGCGCGGCGCCACGGCGTCTGGCCTCGTAGGCGCGGGCCAGGTCGTCCAGGAGCACGACCGTGGACCACTCGTCGGCGGCGATGTGGTGCACGACCAGCAGCAGCACGTGCCCGCCGGTGTCGAGCTCGCACAGCCGGGCGCGCAGCGGCGGCTCGGTGGCCAGGTCGAAGGGGGGGCGGGCGGCGGCGGCCAGCGCGTCGTCGAGACCGGCGGCGCCGACCCTGACGACCTCCAGCGGCGGCGCCGCCTGGTCCGGGTCCAGGACACGCTGCCAGGGCAGGCCGAGGTCCTCGGGGAAGACGGTGCGCAGGCTCTCCTGCCGGGTGGCCAGGTCGGTCAGCGCCTCGCGCAGCGCGGCGAGGTCGACGGGCTCGCGCAGTTCGACGGCGATGGGGATGTTGTAGGTGGGCCGGGGTCCGTCGGTGCGGTAGAGGACCCACAGGCGGCGCTGCGCGGGCGACAGCGGGACGCGCGCCGGGCGTTCGCGCCGCGCCGGGACCGCGTGCTCCGGTTCGGCCGTGCGCAGGTACGCGCCGAGCGCGGCGACCGTGGGGTGGTCGAACAGGGCGCGCATGGTGATCCTGACCGCCAGCTCGGCCCGGACGCGGCCGGCGACCTTGGCCGCGCCCAGCGAGTCGCCGCCCAGGCGGAAGAAGTCGTCGTCCAGCCCGACGGCGGGCAGCCCCAGCACGTCGGCGAAGATCGCGCACAGGCGTTCCTGGGCGGGGGTGGCGCGCACGGCCGTCGCGGCGGCGGCCCTGACGGCGGGGTCGGGCAGGGCGGCGCGGTCCAGCTTGCCGTTGGCGTTGAGCGGCAGCGCCTCCAGCCAGACGAGGTGCGCGGGGACCATGTACTCGGGCAGGCTCTGGCGCAGGGAGTCCAGGACGTCGGAGTCGGCGGCGTGCTCGCCCGGCGCCCGCACGGCGTAGGCGACCAGGCGGCGGGAGGGGCCGCGCACGTCGGCGGCGGCGTGGGCGACCGAGGGCAGGGCGCGCAGGGCGTGCTCGATCTCACCCAGCTCGATGCGGAAGCCGCGTACCTTGACCTGGGCGTCGGCCCTGCCCAGGTAGTCGAGGACGCCGTCGGGGCGCCATGCGACCAGGTCGCCGGTGCGGTACATGCGGCTGCCGGGCGGGCCGTACGGGTCGGCGGCGAACCTGCCCGCGGTGAGGCCGGGCCGGTTCAGGTAGCCGCGGGCCACGGCCGCGCCGCCGACGTACAACTCTCCGGGCTCGCCGGGCGGCACCGGCCGCAGCGCGGCGTCCAGCACGTACGCGCGGGTGCCCGGCACCGGGCGGCCGATGGCCGGGGTGTCCGCGCCGACGAGCCCGGCGGTGGCGATCACCGTGGTCTCGGTGGGCCCGTACATGTTGAACACGGCGCAGCCCGGCATCCGCTCGGCCACGGCGGTCACCAGGTCGGCGGGCAGCGCCTCCCCGGCGGCGATCAGGCAACCCGCGCGCGCCTGGAAGGAGGGGTCGGCCAGGACCGTGGCCAGGACGGACGGCACGCCGCTGATCAGGCTGCCGCTCCAGGTGAGCCGGTCGTGCTCCAGCAGGGCCAGCGGGTCCTCGACGATCTCGACGGCGCCGCCGTTCAGCAGGGGCGCGAACATCTCCAGCGCCGAGACGTCGAAGGTGAGCGAGGTGGACAGCAGGACGTGGCGCAGGTGTTCGTCGCCGAGGATCTCGCGCGCCCAGGCGGCCAGGCCGGTCACGCCGCCGTTGGAGACGACGACGCCCTTGGGCATTCCGGTGGAGCCGGAGGTGTAGATCACGTAGGCGGCGGAGGCGGGGTGCGCGACCGGCGTCCCCGCGGCGGCCGTGACCGCGCCGACCTCGCCGTTTTCGCTGACGTGGCCGTTGTCGCTGACGTGGCCGTTCAGGACCAGCTCGGGCAGGCTCAGGTCGGCGCCGGTGAGGCCGGTTCTGGGGGTGCGCAGCAGCAGGACGGGTTCGGCGTCGCGGGCGATCAGCTCGGCTCGCCGCAGTGGGTAGCGGGGGTCGAGGGGCAGGTAGGCGGCGCCGCTCTTGAGCACCGCGAGCACCGCCACGACCAGCTCGGCCGTCCTGGGCAGGCAGACGGCGACCCGCTTCTCCGGTCCCGCGCCGCGCTCGCGCAGCAGGGCGGCCAGGGCGTCGGAGCGCCGGTCGAGCTCGCCGTAGGACAGCCGCGTGCCGTCGTGCCACACCGCCGCCGCGTCCGGGTCGCGGCGTACCACCTCGGCGAAGACCTCCGCCACCGAGCGCGCGGGGACGGGCGCGGCCTCGCCCGCCCACCGGTCGAGCACGGTGCGCCGCTGGCCGGGAGTGACGGTGTCCAGCGTGCCGATCGGGCGCTCGTCGAGACGGAAGCGGCCCAGGAAGTCCAGGAAACGCGCCCGGTGCCCGGCCAGCTCCTCGCGGGTGAACATCGACGGGTTGCCGTCGAACTCGAAGTCCAGCTCGTCGCCTTCCGGGCGGACGGAGATCGTCAGCTCCTCCACCGGCCCGGCCGCGAGGTAGCGCGAGACGCCGCGCGCGCCGCCGAAGCCGAGCGGCGCCTCGAAGGGCTTGACGTTGAGCCACACCCGGGACGGCGCGCGGTCGCCGCTCTCGGCCCGCAGGTCGCCGCGCATGTCCTCGAAGCGGTACTCCTGGCGTTCGCGCGCCCGCGCCAGCCGTTCCCTGGTACGGCGCAGCAGCTCCACCCCGCTGATCCCCGGCTCCGCGGCGACGTCGACCGGCAGCACGTTGACCCACGTCCCCGGCACCCGGGGATAGGCCGACCCCGGCTTGCCCATGAACGGCACCCCCAGGACCACGACCCGCTCGCCGCTCACGCGGTGCAGGTAGGCCACGACGGCCGCCATGACGACCTCGACCCAGTTCGCGCGATGGGCGGCGGCGCTGTCCTTCAGCCGTGCCGTGGCCTCGGCGTCCAGGCGGCCGGGCTCGCGCAGGAAGCTCCGCGCGGGCTCGCCCGCCCGCCTGGCCAGGCCGGTGGCGGCGGGCAGCGGGCGCAGCCGGTCCAGCCAGTGCCGCCGGTCCTCGTCGTAGCGGGCGGAGGAGCGGTAGTCCGCCTCCTGCTCCAGCGCCTCGGCCAGCGGCAGGAACGGGCTCGGCCCCGGCTCGCGGCCCTCGGCCAGTGCCGTGGCGACGGCGGCGACCCGGCGCTGCACCTGGGCGTGGGCGTAACCGTCGAGCAGGATGTGGTGGGCCCGCTGGTACCAGTAGTGGCGGCCGTGGCCGAGGGCGAACACGATCTGCCGCACGAGGTCGTCGCCGGTCAGGTCGAGCGGCTCGGCCAGGTCGGCCCACATCCGCCGCAGGGCCTCGCCGTGCGGGTCGGCGGCGGGCGAGAGGTCCACGATCGCGGCCCGGTAGGGCGAGACGGCGGCGACGCGCTGCCGTACGGACTCGCCCTCGGCCTCGAAGCGCACCCGCAGCACGTCGGTCTCGTCCATCACCCGGTCGATCGCCTGGACCAGGAGCGCGGGGTCGAGTTCGCCGGTGATCTCGACGTACTCGGCGGCGTTGAAGATGGGGTTGTCCGGGTCGAGCCGCTGGGCGAACCAGAGGCCGCTCTGCGCGCGGGACAGGGGCAGGATCGTCACCGTTCGTGTCTCCAGAGATCGCGTTCAGACGTGGAAGTGGCCCAGCAGGGCGGCCGCGGCGTCGCGGCCGGCCACGGCGGGATCGCCGGCCACCCAGAGGCGGCCCGCGGGCTCGGCGATTGAGATGACCAGGGGGTAGTGCTGCTCCAGCGCGTCGGCCCCGCTCTCGCCTTCGAGGGGTTCCGACAGGCTCCTGCGGATGAGGATCTGGCGACGTGGACAGCCGCGCAGCGCCGCGGCGCCCTGAGGATGGAGCAGGTGCAGGACCTCGTAGGACAGGGGGTCGGCCGGCGGCTCCTCGCCCGGCAGCGCGGGATGGATCTGGGCCGGACCGCCTTCGGGCACGATCTCCAGATCTGCCAGCAGCTCCGCCCGCCCCAGCCAAGCAGCCGTGATGTCGAGCACGCGCGCGGGGGTGAGCGAGTCGGCGGGGATGACCGCCCCGTCGGAGGCGAGTCCGCCTATCGGGGTCGACACTCGCAAGCGTGGCCCGGTGTTCGGGGTCCAGGGGCCGAACACCTCTGCCGTGCCCCTGGCCAGCAGTGCGAGCCAGGCGCCGAGGTCGTCCTCGTCGGCCGTGACGGGCGGCGGGCCGGTCGGTGCCGCGTGACCGGTCGACAGTTCGTGCAGGATCCGGTGCAGCGACGCCTCGTCGAACACCGCGCCATGCGCGGCCGCCACCAGCCGCCCGGGGAGGGCGACCACCCGCAGGGGACGGCCGGCGGCCAGGTCCACGCCCTTGCGGGCGAGGTCCAGGGCGGTGGTCAGGTCGGCGTCCTCACGGGTGAGCACCTCGGCCGCCCTCGGGACGACCGTGGCCCGCCAGGGCCTGCGGCCGGGCGTGGCGATGGCCAGCCGCGCCGCCTCGTGCCGCTCGGGCACCCAGGCGGGCGCCGAGCCCTCGACGACCGCGGTGATCAGGTACGACTCGACGGGCAGCCCGGAGCGGCGCAGCCGGTGCGCGGCCAGCGGCAACGCGGCCGCCTTCGTGAACAGGGCAGCCGCCAACGCGGCCGGCGTCCGGTGCTCGAACACGTCACCCACCGACACGGGCGGACCCGCCCGGTTGGCCAGCCGCATCGCGGTGATGCTGTCGCCGCCGAGCTCGAAGAAGTCGTCCTCCGCCCCAGGCTCCGCCAGGCCCAGCACGTCGCGGAACAGCCCGCACAGCCGTTCCTCCGCCGCCCCCGACGGCGGCCGGGTCGCCGCCCGATCGGGGACGCCGGGGTCGGGCAGCGCGCCGCCGTCCACCTTGCCGCTGGCCGTCCTGGGCAGCTCCCCAAGCGGTACGAACGACGCCGGGACCATCGCCGCGGGCAGCAACCCGCCCAGATGGGCACGCAACGATCCGGATTCCACCGCACCGTCCCGCCCGACGACGTACGCCACCAGCGAGGTGTCGCCGCCCGCCCGGCTCAGGGCACGGACCGCGCAGTCGCGCACCGCCGGGTGGGTCCGCAGCGCGGCCTCCACCTCCCCCGGCTCCACCCGTACGCCGCGGATCTTGACCTGGCCGTCGATCCGGCCCAGGAACTCCAGCACGCCGTCGGGCCGGCGGCGTACCAGGTCGCCGGTGCGATACATCCGCTCGCCGGGCGCGAAGGGGCAGGCCACGAAGTGCCCGGCGCTCAGCCCCGCGCGCCCGTGGTATCCGCGTGCGAGCTGCACGCCGCCCAGGTACAGCTCCCCCGGCGCCCCGTCGGGCACCGGCCGCAGCCAGGTGTCCAGGACGTGGGCGGCGGTGTTCCAGATCGGCCGTCCGATCGGCACGACCGGCTCGATGCTCGCCGCGTGGGCGGTGACGTCGATGGCGGCCTCGGTGGGGCCGTACAGGTTCTCGATCGCGACCGTCCCCAGTACGGCGCGGGCGCGCTCGACCAGGTCACCGGCCAGCGCCTCCCCGCTGCACACGACCCGCCGCAGGTCCGGCAGATCGGCGGCGCCGGGCGTGTCCAGAAACTCCCGCAACATCGTCGGGACGAAGTGCACGACCGAGATCCGCTCCGCCCGCATGACCTCGGCCAGGTAGGCGGGATCCCGGTGCCCGCCGGGGCGCGCCATGACCAGCAGCGCGCCCTGGGTGAGCGGCCACCAGAACTCCCACCCCGACACGTCGAACCCCGCGGGCGTCTTCTGCAGCACCCGGTCGTCGGCGCGCAGCGGGTAGGCGTGCTGCATCCACCGGATCCGGTTGGCCAGCGCCCGATGGCTGATCGCCGCCCCCTTCGGCCTGCCGGTGGACCCGGAGGTGTGCAGCACATAGGCAACCCGGTCAGGGTGAAGCTCCTCCCCGGGCACCATGTCCCCGCTGTCCGGGTGCTCCTCGCCGGGCGCCGTCACCGCACCGGGCAGGCGCCCCTCGGCGGGCGCGATGTCTCCGCGCGGCAGGTCCTCCTTGGCAGGCGGGGCGCCGGGCACGTCGTCCTCGGTCAGCACGTGAACGGGGCGGGTGTCGTCCAGGATGGCGCGGGAGCGGGCGGTGGGCTGGTCGGGGTCGAGTGGGACGTATCCCGCTCCCGTCTTGAGCGCGGCCAGCAACGCCACCACCAGTTCCACCGACCGGGCGCGCGCCACCCCGACCAGCCGCTCGGGCCCCGCGCCCCGCGCGCGCAGCGAAGCGGCCAGCAGGTCGGAGCGCCGATCCAGCTCGGCGTAGGTGACGACCTCCCGCTCGTCGCGGACCGCGGGCCGTTCGGGGTGCAGCGCCGCCTGCCGCCGAAACATCCGCACCACGTCACCCTCCGGTACGGCGACCGCCTCCCCCTGGGCGGGCACCGGCTCCTCCGGCAGCACGTCCACGACCTTGGCCCCGGGCCGGGCGGCCATCGCGGCGAGTACCCCGGCCACCCGGCCCGCCAGATCCTCCGGCTCGCAGGCCGGCGCCCCGGGCAGGCGATCCACCGACACCCGCAGCCGCTCTCCCGGCACCACGATCAGCGTCAGCGGGTACCCGGTGGCGTCGCTCCCGCTCACCCCGCGCAGCCGCAGCCCGCCGAACGAGCGCCCGTCCAGCACGGCCGCGTCCACGGGATGGCTCTCGACGACCACGAGCGTGTCGAACAGCTCCCGCCGCCCGGCGGCCCGCTGGATGGCCGCCAGCCCCACGTGCTGGGCGCCGAACGTCCTGGCATGGTCGTCACGCACCCTGCGCAACAGGCGTTCCACGGACTCAGCCGGATCAAGCACCACCCGAGCCGGAACGGTGTTGACGAACAATCCGACCATCGTCTCGATCCCCGCCACCTCGGCGTCCCGGCCGGAGACCGTCAGCCCGAAGACGACGTCGTGACGACCGGTGAGCGTGCGCAACACCAGCGCCCAGGCAGCCTGCACGGCCGTCCCGAGCGTGACCCCGGCCCGACGGCACAACTCCCGCACCGCCCCGGACACCTCCTCACTGAGCTCCGCCCGAAACCGCTCCGGCCCCACCTCTCTGGACATCTCCCCCGCACCCGACCGCGCGTCCGTCCGCGTGTCGGCGCGTGTGTCCGTCCGGGTGGCGGTTCGGGTGGGTGGGCTGCCGGTCAGGGTTGGGCCGTCGAGGTCGGCGAGGTGTTCGCGCCACACCGCCAGTGCCGCGTCGTCGCCGCCGTCGCGGCGCCGGTCGCGCAGCCAAGCCAGAAAGTCCCGGTACGGCGACGCCGGCGCGAGCGGCCCGGGATCGCCGCCGGTCTCGTACAGCCGGAGCAGGTCGGCAATGACCAGCGAGTTCGACCACCCGTCCAGCAGCAGGTGGTGGTAGGTGAACAGCAGCCGGTGCCGCCCCTGCACCGGCACGAGGGTCATGCGCAGGCAGGGCGAGGCGGTCAGGTCGAAGGGGCGGCGCGCGTCGGCCGCCTTGATGCGGGCGTAGGCGGCCGGGTCGGCCGTGCCGTACACCTGGAAGGGCAGGACGCTCTCGGCCGGGATGACCTGGACGGCCTGGCCGGAGGCGCGGGTCACGAACGCGGCCCGCAGGTTGGGGTGGCGGGCGAGCAGGGCCTGGCCCGCGGCGCGCAGCCGGTCGGGGTCGAGGGGGCCGTCGAGGTCGAGGTCGAGCTGGACGAGGTAGGGGTCGTGGCCGCCGCCGGAGTGGAAGAGGATGCCTTCCTGCAGCGGGCTGAGGGGCAGGACGTCCTGCAGGGCGCTCATGCGTGCCTCCACTCGCGCTGGAGCCGGTCGAGTTCGGCGGGGCCGAGGTCGTCGATGAGGGGGTCGGCCGGTCCGCGTAGCTCGTCCTGGAAGAGGGCGGCCAGGTGGCCTACCTCGGACGAGGTGAGCAGGTAGGCGGCCCAGGTCCACTGCGTGTGCAGGGTGGGGCCTTCGCGCAGCACGGCGTTGATCTCCAGGCAGTGCGGGAGGGGCAGGGCGGGGTCGGCGTTGCCGCGGACCACGTCCTGACCGGCCGAGCCCTGGTCCTGGCCCCAGTAGTTGAAGCCGATCTGGGCCCGGGGCAGCCCGGCCAGGATCGGCGCGGTGCGCGGGTTGAGGTGGCGGAGCAGGCCGTACTCGACGCCGCGGGCGGGTGAGAGGCGTTCGCGCAGCGTGGTACGGCCGTCGCCGGGGGCGAGCCGGAGGCTGACGGGGTACTGGCTGGTCAGCCAGCCGACGGTCCGGGACAGGTCGGCGCCGGGCAGCAACGACTCCTCTCTGCCGTGGCCCTCGACCTCGACCAGGAGGGGTGGCTCGGGGCCGGGGTGCCAGCGGGGGACGGCGCGGGCCAGGGCCAGCAGCAGGCGTGCCGGCGCGTCGTGGGCGTCGAAGGGGGTGGTGGTGAGCAGGGACCGGGTGGTGCCGACGGTGTCGCGCCTGGGGTCCAGTGGCCTGCCGCCGAGGGGGGCGCCGGCGTCGCGGGCCAGGTCTCGCCACGCGTCCAGGCCGGTCTCGCTCTCGGCGCGTTCGTGGAGGTGACGGGCCCAGGCGCGTAGCGAGGTGCCGGGTTCGGGCAGGCTGCCGGCCTCGCCGCGTACGCGCTGCTCGCAGGCCGTGACGAGGTCCTGCAGGAGGATCGGCCAGGAGACGGCGTCCACGGCCAGGTGGTGGACGGCGACCAGCAGCGTGCGCGGGTCCAGCGGCGCGACGGCGGCGACCTCGCCCGCCACCGGGTCCAGGCGCTGCGACATGCGCTGCTCGTCGGCGTGGGTGACCAGGACGTGCTCGGCCCTGACCTGTCCCGGTTCCCTGATCACGTGGCGCCAGCCGCCGTCCTCGCCGGGCGGCAGGAGACGGGAGCGCAGCGCGTCGTGGGTGTCGAGCAAAGCCTGGACGGCGGCGGAGAGGATCGCGGGGGTGACGTCGGCGGGCAGGTTCACGACCCGCGCCTGTGTGTAGCCGGTCAACGGGCCGCCGCGTTCGAGGAGTTCGGCGAGGATCGGGGTGAGCGGCACCTCCCCTGAGGACGGCTCTTCCGCCCTGGCCGGGTGGTCGTCGTCGCGGGCCGCGGTCAGGAGGGCGCGGGCGCTCTGGTGGACGAACACGTCCCTGGCCGTGAAGCGCAGACCGGCCGCGCGGGCCCGGCCGACGAGGCGGATGGCCGCGATGCTGTCGCCGCCCAGCGCGAAGAAGCCGTCGTCGGGGCCCACCCGCTCCAGGCCGAGCACCTCGCCGAACAGCAGGCACAGCCGCCGCTCCGCGGCGCCGCCCGCCGCCGGGCTCGGGGCCTGTGGCGAGGGTGCGGGCAGGGCGGCGCGGTCGAGCTTGCCCGCGCGGGTGAGCGGAAGGGAATCCAGCACCATGACGGCCGCGGGCACCATGGCCTGGGGCAGGAGGCGGACGGCGTGGGCGCGTACCCGCTCGGGGTCCAGGTCGCCGGAGCGGGACACCACGTAGGCGATCAGGCGTTCGCGGCCGCCGGGCGCGGAGCGGCGGGCGGCGACCGCGGCCTGGGCGACGTCCTCGTGCGCGGCCAGGACGGCCTCCACCTCGGCCGGCTCGATCCGGTTGCCGAGGATCTTGAGCTGGTCGTCGGACCTGCCGAGGTAGTCCAGCAGGCCGTCGGCGCGGCGGCGGGCCAGGTCGCCCGAGCGGTACAGGCGCTCACCCGGCACGAACGGGCTGGCCACGAAGCGGGAGGCGGTCAGGCCCGGCCGGCCGAGGTAGCCGCGGGCGAGCTGGTCGCCGCCGAGGTAGAGCTCACCGGTCACGCCGGGCGGCACCGGGCGCAGCGTCTCGTCCAGCAGGTGGGCGGAGCAGCCGGGGGCGGGCACGCCGATCGGCACGGTGCCCGCCGGGAGGTCGCCGGTGTCGGTGAGCTCGTGGAGGACGCAGCCGACGGTGGCCTCGGTGGGTCCGTACTCGTTCACGGCGGTCCTGGCGCCGGCCCCGCTCCGGCTCGTCTGCCATGCGCGCAGGTGGGCACCGGTCAGCGCCTCGCCGCCCACGACGAGCGTGTGCGCACCGCCGAGGGCGTCGCCCTCCAGCAGGGCCAGGTGGCTGGGGGTGCACTTGGCGAAGGTGAGGCCCTCGACCGGCGTGCCGAACTCTCCCGTGACCACCCGTCCGCCTGCCGTGAGCGGCCCGAGCGCGCTGGTGAGGTTGAGGTCGGAGGTGAGCGGGCCGGACAGCAGCGCCGTCCCGGCCAGGCCCGGGTAGCGCTCGACCGCCCACGACAGGTACGCGGCCAGCGCCGCCCGGCTGACCACGACGCCCTTGGGCCTGCCGGTGGAGCCGGAGGTGTAGATCACGTACGCGGCCTGATCGGGGTGGGGCTGGGCGCGTACCGGAAGGGTGGCAGCCTCACCGCCGAGCGAACCCGCCCTGACAGCCTCGCCGTCGGGCAGGTCCGCCCTGGCGGCCGCCTCGTCGGGCAGGTCCGCCCCGACCTCCGCGTCGTCGGGCAGGTCGGCTCTCACGGTCTTGACGTCGGCGGGCAGCGGCGGCGATCCGGCGGCGGTGATCGCGAGGCGGGCTCCGGCGTCGGCCAGGACGGCGGCGTTCCTGGCGGGCGGATGGCCGGGGTGCAGGGGCAGGAAGGCGGCGCCGGCCTTGAGCGCGGCCAGCGCGCCGACCAGGCTCCACTCCCCTTCGGGCAGCGGGAGCGCCACGACGCTCTCCGGTCCGGCGCCCAGTTCGGCCAGCCGCCGGGCCAGCAGGTCGGAGCGGCGGTCGAGCTCGCCGTAGGTCAGGTCACCGGCCGCCGGACGCTCCGGGTGGGTACGCGCCCAGCCGGCGAACTGGCGGGTCACCCAGGTCTGCGGCTCCTCGACCCGGTGGGGCGGACCTTGGGCGAGCCGGTCGTCGCGTTCGGCCGGGGTGAGCAGGTCGATGCGGTGCAGGGGCAGATCGGGGTCGGCGACGGCCCGCTCGACCAGTCGTACGAGGCGCTCGGCGAGGGTCTTGGCGGCGGCGGGGCCGAGGCGGGCGGTGGCGACGTTGAGCACGCCCTCCAGCGGCCCGTCCGCGTGGTCGACGAAGGCGAAGGTGAGGTCGAACTTGGCGCTCTCGGCGGGGACGGGGATGACCTCGCCGCGCAGGTCGTCCAGCGGTAACGCGCGCCCGTCGGCCTTCTCGTAGACGGTCATGACCTGGAAGAGCGGGTTGTGGCCGGGCGAGCGGGCCGGGTTGAGCCCGTCCACCAGCCGGTCGAACGGCAGCACGTGGTGTCCGTAGGCGCGCAGCCCGCGCTCGCGCACCCGGGCGAGGAGCTCGCGCAGCGTGGGCCGCCCCGACAGGTCGGCGCGCAGGATGGTGGCGTTGACGAGCAGGCCGACGAGGTCGTCCCAGCGCGGGTCGTCACGGCCGGAGACCGCGACGCCGAGCGGGATGTCGTCGCCACCGCCGAGCCGGTGCAGCAGCGCGGCGACAGCGGCCTGGAGCACCATGAACGGGCTGGCCTTACCACGCCGGGCCAGCTCGCGCAGGGCCGCGGCGGTGGCGGGCGGAAGGGCGAACGGCACATCGGCCCCCGCCTCGCCCGCCTCGTTCCCGGAGCCGTCGAGAGGCTCCGAGCGGTCGAAGGAGTCCGCCCGGTCGAACGGTTTCGCCCGGTCGAAAGGTCCCGTGCGGTCGGAGGATTTCGGGCGGTCGGAGGGGTCCGCGTGGTCGGAGGGCAGGGGGATGCGCTCGGGCAGCCCGTCGAGCGCCTGCCGCCAGTGCGCGATCTCCCTGGCCGTCAGCGATCCGGGGTCGTCCTTGTCCCCGAGCAGCTCGCGCTGATGGCGGGTGTAGTCGCCGTACTGCGCGGCCCGGGCCGCCCACTGGGGCGCCCGCCCCGCGCGGCGTGCCCGGTAGGCCGTGTCCAGATCCCTGGCCAGCACCTGGAACGACCACTGGTCGGCGAGCACGTGGTGCAGCACGAACAGCAGCACCGGCGCCCCGCCCGCCACCCGGAACAGCCACACCCCCCAGGGCGGCTCCTTCTCCATGTCGTACGGCCTGGCCACCGCCGCCCGCACCCGCTCGTCCAGCTCGTGCCCGGCGACGTCCACGACCGTGAGGCCGCCCCGCCACGCCGCCTCCACGCGCTGGCACGGCTCGTCGTCGGCGGCGGCGATCACGGTGCGCAGGATGTCGTGCCGGCCCGCCAGGTCGGCCAGCGCCCGGCCGAGGGCGGGCTCGTCGGGCGCGCCGCTCAGACGCAGCGCGAAGGGCATGTTGTAGGTCGCCGAGGGGCCGTTCCAGCGGTGGAGGAACCAGAGGGCTCGCTGCGCGTAGGACGCCGGTGTGGAATCTGCTGCCATCGCGGGTGGTCCGCCTCCTGAAAGGTCACCTGACCGTCCCGGACGGGACGAAGCAAACTTAGGTTAGGCTAACCTAAGTTCACTGACAAGGCCATCCCGTGACCACGGGCGGTCCCGTCCACGTTTCAGGCTTGCTTATTAGGTTTGCCTAACCTAACTTCATGGCTGGATCTCCACCCCTTCCATGGGAGCCGCCCGATGTCGGACCAACCCTCGATCTCCCGGCGCAGCCTGCTCGCGGGCGCCACCACTCTCGGCGTGGCCGGCGGGTACGGCCTGCACGCGGTGCTCAGCCCGAGCACCGCCGCCGCGCCCGTCAGGGCCCACACCGCCCATGCCCCCGCCTTCGAGGCCGTGGCCCGCCAACCGGGCGCCGCGACGGTGTTCGTCCGCACCGCCGCCGCCACCGACGGCGTGCTGCAGTTACGCCCCTACCGCGACCGCCTGCGCGTGCCGCCCCGGGCCCGGCCGAGGCGCGAGCGCGGCCTGTCCACGCTGACGGTCACCATGCGCACCGTGACCGCCCGCCTGCACGCCGACCTGCCGCCCACCACGCTGTGGGCCTACGACGGCCACTTCCCGGGCCCGACCATCGAGGTCCACCGCGGCGAACGGCTCCGCGTCACCTGGGCCAACGCCCTGAGCGGCGCCTACCCGGTCACCGCCGTGCAGCTCCGCGCCCAGCCCGGCCCGGTGCCGGTCTGGGACCTGCCCGGCAGGAGCGGCGCGACCCCGCGGGCGGACGTGGCCGCGCTGCCGCCCTGGACCGTGGTGCACCTGCACGGCGCCCACACCGGCGGCGGCAACGACGGCTGGGCCGAGAACGCGGTCGCCCCCGGCGCGGCGCAGCTCGCCGAGTACGCCAACGACCAGCGCTCGGGCACGCTGTGGTACCACGACCACGCGATGCACATCACCCGGTTCAACACGATGACCGGGCTGACCGCGGGCATGTTCCTGATCAGGGACGACGAGGAACGCGACCTCGATCTGCCGTCGGGCCCGTACGAGATCCCGCTGGTGCTGTGCGACCGCAACTTCGACACCGACGCCGACGGCCGGGTGAACGGCCGCCTGCTGCACAAGATCGCGGAGTACCCGCAGCAGACCGAGACCGTCGTGCGCTCCTTCACCGGCCCGTACACGCTGGTCAACGGGACGGTCTGGCCCTATGCCGAGGTGAAGCCCGCGTGGTACCGCTTCAGGATCGTCAACGCCTCCAGCATCCGCCCCTACCTGCTGCGCCTGGTCGACCAGGACGGGCAGCCGGTGCCGGGCCGGGTGTATCAGATCGGCAGCGACGCGGGACTGCTGCCCGCGCCCGTGCCGATCGAGGACTGGGTGCTGCTCACCCCGGCCGAGCGGGCCGACGTCCTGGTCGACTTCACCGGGCTGGAGGGCCGGTCGCTGCGCTGGGTGGACGCCTCGTTCATCGCCTCGCCGGTGCCCGAGGTGATCAACTTCCGGGTGGACGGGGACCGGCGCCCGCCGCGCTTCACGCTGCCCGCCACGATCAGCGAGAGCTTCGAGCGGGTCGATCCGGCGGCCCTGCCCCAGCGCAAGGAGCGGCTCGTGCTCATCACCCCGGCCTTCCCGATCAACGCGGAGATGTGGGAGATGGAGCGCATCGACGCGCCGCCCGGCCCGCTGCCCGCCGACGGGATCGTGCAGTTCGAGGATGCGAAGGGGCAGGTCACCACCTACCGCAGGCTCTCCAGGGACTACCCCGACCCGGTCGCCTTCCACGTGGCCGACGGCGACTGGGAGACCTGGCGGTTCGTCTCGCTGGAGGGCAGCGGGGTGCCGCATCCCATGCACGCCCACGGGTTCTCCTTCCAGGCGCAGGAACGCCTGCGGCTGGACGCCTCCGGGTTCCGCTACTTCACCACCGGCGGCTCCAGCCGGCTCGGCGGCGGCACGGAGAAACCGATCAAGATCCTCGAACCCGAGGAGCTGCGGCCGGAGGAGCGCGGCTGGAAGGACGTGATCGCGGTCGGCTTCCGCGAGATGATCACCACCGTGGGCCGGTTCACCGGCTCGGTCGGGCGCTTCATGCACCACTGTCACATCTACGAGCACGAGGACCACAAGATGATGCGCCCGTTCGTGGTGCTGCCCAAGCAGGTGGCGGCGATGGATCCGCACGGCACGGGCGGCGGCCACTGAACGCCCCAACAGTCTTGACAGACGCTCATCAAACGGACAAATTAGGTTAGCCTAACCTAACTTCATTCTGACCTATGAGGGGCTTCAGGATTGGATGGCATCGGGGACTCCGTGGCTCTGGTCACCGGCGCGGGCAGGGGCATCGGCGCCGCCGTCGCCGCCGCGCTCACCCAGGCGGGGGCCACCGTGGCCGCCGCCGACCTCGACGGCACGCCGTACCGGCTGGACGTGCGCGACTCCCGCGCGGTGGACGGCCTCGTCGAGCGGGTCGAGCGCGAGCTCGGCCCGATCGACATCCTGGTGAACGTGGCCGGAGTGCTACATCCCGCTCGCGCCCAGGACACCGACGACGAACGCTGGCGGCAGACCTTCGCCGTCAACGCCGACGGCGTCTTCCACACCTGCAGGGCCGTCGCCCGCCACATGGTCCCCCGGCGGCGGGGATCGATCGTCACCGTGGGCTCCAACGCCGCCACGATCCCCCGCGTCGGCATGGCCGCCTACGCCGCCTCCAAGGCGGCCGCGCGGGCCTTCACCCGATGCCTCGGCCTGGAGCTGGCCGGGCACGGGATCCGCTGCAACATCGTCTCGCCCGGCTCCACCGACACGGCCATGCTGCGCGTGCTGCCCGGCGGCGACCCCGTCGCGGGAGACCCGGACACCTTCCGCACCGGCATCCCGCTCGGGCGCGTGGCGCAGCCGCGCGACGTCGCCGAGGCCGTGCTCTTCCTGGTCTCCGCGCGCTCGCGGCACATCACCCTGCACGACCTCCTCGTCGACGGCGGCGCCACCCTTCGCGCCTGAGTGATTGGAACTCGATGGAAAGTCTGACCACCGCCGCGGACCCGCTCGCGGGATACGAGCGCACCCGGTCGGTGCTGTTCGCCTCCCCGAGGGGGACGCTGCTCACGCGGGGCAGATCCACGGTCGTCGGCGGCGAGCTGGCCACCCTCGCCGAGCGGCTGCCCGCGTTACTGGGGCGGTCCGGTGGGCTGGCCGCCGGGGCGATCTCCTTCGACGGGACCGCGCACCTGCTCATTCCCTCCGAGGTGTCCTGGTCGGCGCCGCTGCCCGCCGCCGTCGCGCCGGTGCCCAGCGGGCGGTGGTGGCGCAGGCACACCCCGGCGCCCGCCGCGTACATGCGGGCGGTACGGCTGGCGCTGGCCGAGCTGGAGGCCGGCAACCTGGACAAGGTCGTCCTGGCCCGCACCCTGGAACTGCGCTCGGACGAACCGATCAGCCTGCGCCAGTTGCTGCGCCCCCTGCTCGGCCACGGCTACTCCTTCGCCACCCCGCTGCCCGGCGGCAGCACGCTGGCCGGCGCCAGCCCCGAGCTGCTGGTCGCCCGCCACGGCCGGCAGGTGGTCAGCAACCCGCTGGCCGGCTCGGCCGAACGCAGCGCCGACCCCGCCGAGGACTCCCGCCGGGCCGCGGCCCTGCTGGAGTCGGCCAAGGACCTGCACGAGCACCGCCTGGTCGTCGAGGCCGTCGCCGAACGGCTGCGCCGCCACTGCGACGACCTCCACGTGCCCGAGGCCCCGCGGCTCACCTCCACCGCGACGATGTGGCACCTGTCCACCAAGATCACCGGCACGCTGCGCGACCCGGTCACGTCGGTGCTGACGCTGGCCGCCGCCCTGCACCCCACCCCGGCCGTGTGCGGCACCCCGCAGGCCGCCGCCCGCCGGGTGATCGGCGAGCTGGAGGCGGTCGAGCGCGGCTTCTACAGCGGCCTGGCCGGATGGTGCGACGCCTCCGGCGACGGCGAGTGGGCGGTCGCCATCCGCTGCTGCGAGGTGCACGAGCACACGGTCCGGCTGTTCGCCGGCGCCGGCATCGTCGCCGGCTCCGTCCCCGAGCGGGAGCTGGCCGAGACCACGAGCAAGTTCCGCACGGTGCTGGACGCGCTGGGAGCGGGCGCCGATGCACTGGACTGAGCAGGAGGCCGCCCGCTACCGCGCGGCCGGCTACTGGGCCGGCATCACCTTCGGCGACCTGCTGCGCGACCTGGCCGCACGCTATGGCGAACGCCCCGCGCTGATCTCGCCCCAGGAACGCTGGAGCTTTCGCGAACTCGACGTACGCGCCGACCGGCTGGCCGCCGGACTGCGCGCGCGGGGCATCGGGCCAGGCGACCGGGTCGTCGTCCAGTCGCCGAACGTGCCGCACTTCCACCAGGTCTGCTTCGCCCTCTACCGGCTCGGCGCCTGGCCGGTCTTCGCGCTGCCCGCGCACCGCGCCGCGGAGATCTCCCACTTCTGCGCCTTCACCGAGGCGGCGGCCTACATCTGCCCGGACGAGGAGCACCGCGCGTACGCGCCCGGCACCCCGTCGATCACCCTGGACGAGCTGCCCGAGACCGACCCGGTCGAGCTACCCGGCCGCGACCCCGGCGAGGTGGCGTTCCTGCAACTGTCGGGCGGCAGCACGGGACTGCCCAAGCTGATCCCCCGCACCCACGACGACTACATCTACAGCTTCCGCGCCAGCGCGGAGATCTGCGGGCTGCGCGAGGACAGCGTCTACCTGTGCGCGCTGCCGGCCGCGCACAACTTCCCGATGAGCTCGCCGGGCGTGTTCGGCGCCCTCAGCGCGGGAGCCGCCTCCGTCCTGGCCCCCGACCCCAGCCCGAGCACCTGCTTCCCGCTGATCGAGCGCGAACGGGTCACGATCGCGGCGCTGGTGCCGCCGCTGGCGCTGCTGTGGCTGCGCGCCGCCCGCGGCACCGCCCACGACCTGTCCAGCCTGGAGGTCCTGCAGGTCGGCGGCGCCAAGTTCAGCGCGGAGGCGGCCAGGCGGGTGCGCCCGGAGCTCGGCTGCGCCCTGCAGCAGGTCTTCGGCATGGCCGAGGGACTCGTCAACTACACCCGGCTCGACGACCCCGAGGACCTCGTGGTCACCACCCAGGGCCGCCCCCTGTCACCGGCCGACGAGATCGTCGTGGCCGACGACGGCCAGCTCCTCACCCGCGGGCCGTACACGATCCGCGGCTACTGGCGCGCGCAGGAGCACAACCGGCGCGCCTTCACCCCCGACGGCTTCTACCGCACGGGCGATCTGGTACGGCTGACGCCCACCGGCCACCTCGTGGTCGAGGGCCGCGCCAAGGACCAGATCAACCGCGGCGGCGAGAAGATCGTCGCCGAGGAGGTGGAGAACCACCTGCTGGCCCACCCGGCGGTCCACGACGTGAGCGTGGTGGGCCTGCCCGACCCCTACCTCGGCGAGCGCGCCTGCGCCTACGTCATCTGCGCGGGCACGCCCCCGCCCAAGGCCGAGCTGCGCGCGTTTCTGCGCGAGCGCGGCATCGCCACCTTCAAGATCCCCGACCTGTTCGAATACGTCGACGCCTTCCCCAACACCGCCGTCGGCAAGGTGAGCAAGCGACATCTCCGCGAGAGGACCTGACGATCATGGCCATTCCCGAGATCGCCCCCTACCCGATGCCCAGTCAGGTGCCCGCCAGCCGCGTCGACTGGCGGCCCGACCCGCGCAGGGCCGTCCTGCTCGTCCACGACATGCAGAACTACTTCATCGACGCCTACACCCCTGGCCAGTCGCCGATGGTCGAGCTGATGGCCAACGTGCTCGCGCTGCGCGCCCGCTGCGCCGACCTCGGCGTGCCGGTCATCTACTCGGCGCAGCCGGGCGCGCAGAGCAGCGAGGACCGCGGCCTGCTGCGCGACTTCTGGGGCGAGGGCGTCGGCGCCGACCCGCGCGAGGCCGCGATCGTGGCCGGTCTCGCGCCCCGCGAGGACGGCACCGTGATCACCAAGTGGCGCTACAGCGCCTACCAGCGCACCGACCTGGCCGCCCTGACGAAGGACAAGGGCCGCGACCAACTGATCATCTGCGGCGTCTACGCCCACATCGGCGTGCTGATGACGGCCTGCGAGGCGTTCATGCGCGACGTGCAGCCGTTCGTGGTGGCCGACGCGGTGGCCGACTTCTCCCTGGAACACCACGAGATGGCCCTGCGCTACGCCGCCGAGCGCTGCGCGGTCACCACGACGACCGCGTGGATCAGCCGCGCCCTGAGCAGGGAGGTGGCCGGTGTCTGAGACGGCCCTGCGGCTGCGCGCCCAGGTCGCGGAACTGCTCTACGTCGAGCCCGAGGAGATCGGCCCCGACGACGACCTCCTCGCGGCGGGCATGGACTCCATCCGGCTGATGACGCTGGCCGAGCAGTGGCGGGCAGAGGGCGCGGAGGTGTCCTTCCCCGACCTGGTCGAGCGCCCCACGCTGGCGGCCTGGGCGGAGCTGCTGGGATGACCATGCCCCTGACCGGGGCCCAGGCGGGCATCTGGTTCGCGCAACGCCTGGACCCCGGCAACCCCCTCTACAACGCGGCGGACCGGATCGACGTCCACGGGCCGCTGGACCCCGCCCGCTTCGAGCGGGCGCTGCGCCGCTGCCTGGCCGAGGCCGAGCCGCTGCGGCTGCGTTTCACCGAGGAGCCGGCCCAGTACGTGCCCGACTGGGACTCCGTCAGCGGCCGCCTGGTCCTGCTCGACCTGCGCGGCGAGGCCGACCCCGAGGCCGCGGCCACGGAATGGATGCGAGCCGACACCGGCGCCCCCGTCGACATGGTCACCGGGACCCTGCACCACCACGCGCTGCTGCGCCTGTCCGACGAGCACACGGTCTGGTACCTGCGCGCCCACCACATCCTCATCGACGCCTACGCGCTCTCGCTCCTGGTCGGCCGGGTGGCGGAGATCTACACGGCGCTCACCGACGCCCTGTCCCCCGGCCCCAGCCCGTTCGGCACCCTCGCGCCCGTGCTGGCCCAGGAGCGCGACTACCGCGAGTCGCGGCAGTTCGCCGCCGACCGGGCCTACTGGCTGCGGCGCCTGGCCGGCCGCCCCGACCCGGTCGGCCTCACCCGCGAGCCGCCGACCCCCGCCCACGAGGTCGTCCGCTGCCGCGCCGCCCTGCCGCCCGCGCGGCACTGGGACGCCCTGGCCCGCCAGGCCCGCGCCACCTGGGCCGACGTCGCCGCCGCCGGGGTCGCCTGCTACGTCGGCCGCGTCACCGGCGCCACCGACGTGGTGATCGGGCTGCCGCTGATGAACCGCTCCGGCGCCGCGCTGCGGGTGCCCTGCCTGGCGGTCAACGTGCTGCCGCTGCGGCTGGACGTGCGGCAGGGCCGTACCCTGGGCTCGCTCGTGGAGCAGGCGGCGCGGCGCATCGCCGAGGCCCGCGCGCACGGCCGCTACCGCAGCGAGGACCTGCGCCGCGACCTCGGCCTGGCCGGGACCCGGCACCCGCTGACCGGTCCGATGCTCAACATCAAGCCCTTCCCCACCGAGGTGAAGTTCGCCGGATCCTCCGCCACCGTCACCAACCTCGCCGCCGGGCCGGTGGACGACGTCGCGATCACGATCAGCTTCGACGGCGACCGGCTGACCCTCGGCCTCGACGGCGACGCCGCCCGCCACACCCCCGAATCGCTGGGCGCGCACACCCGCCGCCTGGCCGCCTTCCTCACCGCGCTCGCCGGCGTGCCCGCCGGCACGCCCCTCGGCCGCCTCGACCTGCTCACCGACGACGACCGCGCCGCGCTGCCCGCCCCACCCCGCCCTGCTGCCCCACCCCGTCCCGCCGCCGCGCCGCAGCCCGTCATCGCCGCCTTCCAGGACCGGGTACGGCTGACGCCGCACGAGGTGGCACTGGTCAGCAAGGACGACGCCCTGACCTTCGCCGAGCTCGGCGCCCGCGTCGACCACATGGCCGGCCAGCTCGTCCTCGAAGGCGCGGGACCGGGCGCGATCGTCGCCCTCGCGCTGCCCCGCTCGGCCGAACTCATCGTCGCACTGCTGGCCGTGCTGCGCTGCGGGGCCGCGTTCCTGCCGGTCGACCCCGCCTACCCGGCCGAACGGCGGCGGCTCATGCTCACCGACGCCGCCCCCACGATCGTCATCACCCCGGGCTGGGCGCAGGACCGCGCCGCCCCGCGCACCCGCATGGCAGAGCCGCGCCCCGGCGACGCCGCCTACGTCATCTACACCTCCGGCTCCACCGGCAGGCCGAAAGGCGTCGTCGCCACCCACGGCGGACTGGCCGCGCTGCTGGCCGGACACCGCGAGCGGCTCGTCCCCCACGGCGAACGGCTGCGCGTGGCCCACACCACGTCCTTCTCCTTCGACGCCGCCCTCGACCCGCTGCTGTGGATGGTGCTGGGCCACGAGCTCCACCTGATCGGCGAGGACGTCTGCGCCGACCCCGACGCGCTGACCGCCTACGTGCGCGAGCACGCCGTCGACTGCCTCGACCTGACGCCCTCCCGGCTCAAGGAGCTGCCCGGTCTGCTGGCCGCCCCACCGCGCGTCACCGTGCTCGGCGGCGAGGCCGTGCCGACCCCGATGTGGGACGGGCTGCGCGAGCGCACGCGGGCCGTCAACCACTACGGGCCGACCGAGGCGACCGTCGACGCCTACACCTGGTTCGGCGACGGCCACGAGGGCCCCACCGGCGCGACCGGCGTCCACGTGCTGGACCTGGCCCTGCGGCCCGCGCCGCCCGGGGTGGCCGGCGAGCTGTACCTGTCGGGCGCGGGACTGGCCCGCGGCTACCTCAACCGGCCGGCCCTGACCGCCGAGCGGTTCGTCGCCGCCCCCGGCGGCGAGCGCCTCTACCGCACCGGCGACCTGGCCCGCTGGACCGCCGCCGGCCGCCTCGAACTGCTCGGCCGCGCCGACGAGCAGATCAAGCTGCGCGGCCTGCGCATCGAACCGGGCGAGATCGAGGCGGTGCTGGAAAGCCACCCGGACGTCGCCGCCGCCGCGGTCGCCGTACACGGCGAGCGGCTGATCGGCTACGTGACCCCCGCCGCCGACCCCCGCCTCGTGCGCGCGCACGCCGCCGAGCACCTGCCCGCCGCCCTCACCCCCGCCGTGATCGTGCCGCTGGACACGCTGCCCCGCACCCCGGGCGGCAAGCTGGAACGCGCCGCCCTGCCCGCGCCCGCCGCCGGGGGCGGGCGGGACGCCGACGCGCGCACCGCCGCGGAACGCGCCCTGTGCGAGCTGTTCACCGAGGTGCTCGGCGTCGCGGCCGGGCCCCGCGACAGCTTCTTCGACCTGGGCGGCCACTCGCTGCTGGCCGGACGGCTGGCCGGGCGCATCCGGGAGAGCTTCGGCGTGCGGCTGCCGGTCAGGGACGTCTTCTCCGGCCCGACGCCCGCCGAACTGGCCGCCCGGCTGCCGGCCGACCGGGCCGCCAGGCCCCCGCTGCGCCGCCGGCCCCGGCCGGAGCCGATGCCGCTGTCCTCGGCGCAGTCCAGGATCTGGTTCCTGCACCGCGCCGACGGGCCCGGCGCGGCCCACAACCTCCCCCTCGCCGTACGGCTCAGCGGCCCGATGAACCGCGAGGCCCTGTCGGCGGCGCTGGCCGACGTGGTGGCCAGGCACGAGATCCTGCGCACCGTCTTCCCCGAGCGCGACGGCGTGCCGTACCAGGAGGTCAGGCTGCCCGCGCCGGTGGCGCTGCCGATGTGGCAGCCCGACATGCCCGAGACGGCGATGCGCACCATCGCCGGGCGCGCCTTCGACCTGACCCGCGAGCCGCCCTTCCGCGCCCACCTGCTGCGGCTGGGCGCCCGCGAACACCTGCTCATGCTGGTCCTGCACCAGATCGCGGGCGACGCCTGGTCGGTGGCCCCGCTCGTACGCGACGTCCAGACCGCCTACGCCGCCCGCACCGCCGGGCACAGCCCGGGATTCGACCCGCTGCCGGTCCAGTACGCCGACTACACCCTCTGGCAGCTCGACCTCGGCGAGCCGGGCCGCGAACACTGGACCAAGGCCCTGGCCGGTCTGCCCGAGCAGCTCGCCCTGCCCGCCGACCGGCCGCGGCCCGCCGTACCCACCGGCGCGGGCGAGACCGTCCCGGTGGCGATCCCGCCCGAGACCTGGACCGGCGCGCTGGAGCTGGCCCGCCGCGGCCACGCCACCCCGTTCATGGTGCTGCACGCGGCGCTGGCCGCCCTGCTGACCAGGCTGGGCGCCGGCACCGACATCCCGACCGGCACGCCCGTCGCCGGCCGCCACGACGGCGCGCTGGCCGGGGCCGTGGGCGCCTTCGCCAACCTGCTCGTGCTGCGCGCCGACACCTCGGGCGACCCCGCCTTCGCCGACCTGCTGGAACGGGTGCGCGACAGCGACCTGGCCGCCTTCGACCACCCGGAACTGCCCTTCGACCGGCTCGTCGAGGCCCTCAACCCGGTCCGCTCCCGCGGCCGGCACCCGCTGTTCCAGGTGCTGCTCGCGCTGCGCGAGCCCGACGAGGTCCGCGTGGTGCACACCGGCACCGCCGCCGTCGACCTGGCCCTGCACCTGGACACCGGCGGCAACGGCTACCTGGAGTACCGCACCGACCTGTTCGACCGCGACAGCGCCCGAGCCCTCGCCACCCGCTTCACCCGCCTGCTCGGGCAGGCCGTCACCGAACCCGGCCTGCCGATCGGCCGCCTCGACCTGCTCGACTGCGCGGAACGCGCCTGGCTGACCGGCGGCGTCGGGCACGACCCCGGCCCCGCGGGCACGATCCCCGACCGGTTCGAGGCGCAGGCGCGGCGCAGCCCCCAGGCCAAGGCCATCGGCACCCTCACCTACCGCAGGCTCAACACCCGCGCCAACCAGCTCGCGCACAAGCTGATCGCGCACGGCGCGCGGCCCGAGGCGGTCGTCGCCGTGGACCTGCCGCGAGGCCCCGACCTGGTGGTGGCGATCCTCGCGGTCCTGAAGGCGGGCGCGGCGTGCCTGCCGCTGGACCCGTCCGACTCCCGTGAACGCGTGGACGCCGTGCTCGCCGACGCCGGACCGGTGTGCGTGATCGACGAGAGCTGGCTGCGCGACCTCGGCGACTGGCTCGGCCACAACCCCGAACGCGGGCTGCGCCCCGACCACCCCGCCTACCTCACCTACGCCTCCGGACCGCCGGGACTGCTCGTCACCCACGCCAACGTGCTGCGCATGCCGGCCGAGACCGGCGGCGCGCTCGCGTTCGCGCGCCGCGAGGTCTGGGCGAGCGCCGGCCTGCCGCCACGGGAGCTGTGGGGCGCGCTGCTGTCCGGCGGCCGCCTGGTCATCGTGCCGCACGCGGCCGCCCGTTCGCCGCTACGGTTGCTCGCGCTGCTGCGGCGGGAGAAGGTGACCGTGCTCCACCTGACCCCGCGCGACTTCGACCGGCTCGTGGCCGACGACGACGGCCGCGAGCTGCCCCTGCGCCACGTCATCGTGAACGGCGCCCTCCACGACGCCGTGCGCGACTGGCGGCGCGACGGTCCGCGGACGGTCACCGTGCGCGGCCTCACCGAGACCAGCGCGCACGTCGCCGGCCCGCCGCCGGAGGGGGGCCGCCACCCGCGCGTGTACGTGCTGGACGAGCACCTGCAGCCGGTCCCGCCAGGTATGACGGGCGAGGTGTACGCGCCCGGCCCCGCCCTGGCCCGCGGCTACCTGGGCCGCCCCGGGCTGACCGCGCAGCGCTTCGTCGCCGACCCGTACGGGCCGCCGGGCGCCCGCATGTACCGCACCGGCGAGCTGGCCGCCTGGCGGCGCGACGGGACCCTCGTCCACGTCGGCAGGCAGCGGCCCCGGCCGGCCGGGGCCGGGGCGCGCCCGCCGTACGGTCCGCGCGCGCGGACGTTGTGCGAGCTGTTCGCCGAGGAACTCGGCCTGGCGCGGGTCGGCGCCGAGGACGGCTTCTTCGACCTCGGCGGCCACTCCCTGGCCGCGGTACGGCTGGCCGGCCGCATCGGCCGGGTGCTCGGGACCACGCTGCCCGTCGGCGCGCTGTTCACGGCGCAGACCCCGGCCGCGCTGCTGGACCTCATCGACGGCGAGCGGCGCGCCGACCCGCTCGGCGTGCTGCTGCCGCTGCGTCAGGCCGGGTCGCGGGCGCCGCTGTTCGCCGTGCACCCGGCCGGGGGGCTGGGCTGGTGCTACGGCGGGCTGATCAAGCACCTGCCCGACCGGCCGGTGTACGCCCTGCAGGCGCGCCGCCACCCGCTGCCCGCCACGCTGGCCGATCTGGCCGCCGACTACGCCGCGCAGATCCGGTCGGTCCAGCCGGAGGGGCCCTACCACCTGCTGGGCTGGTCCACCGGGGGCGTCATCGCGCAGGAGCTGGCCGTGCTGCTCGCCGACGTACACCTGCTGGCGATCCTCGACGCCCAGCCCGCCGAGACGCTGCGCGAGCTGCCGCCGCCCGACGAGGCGGAGGCGCTGGAGGCGCTGCTGACCATGAGCGGCCACGTCCCCGGCGGCGCGCTCACGCTGGAGCGGGTGGCGGAGATCCTGCGGGCGGACGGCGGCGCGCCGGCCGGGCTGCCCGCCGGGACGCTCGCCGAGCTGCGGGACGTCCACCTCAACACCGACCGTCTGGTGCGCGGGCACGACACCAGGGTGTACCACGGCGACGCGCTCTACTTCCGCACCGCCGCCGCGCACGGCCGGGGCAGGGCGGCGGCGTGGCGGGCGTACATCACGGGCGTGATCGACGCGCACGACGTGGACTGCGGTCCGGCGGACCTGACCCGGCCGGGGCCGCTGGCCCGGATCGGCGCGGTCGTCACCGCGCGTGCCGAGCAGGACAGACGGCCGTCTTGATGCGAGCACACGGCGGCCGCGTCAGGCTCTCGCGCTGACCCGCGCGGCCCGCGCGCCGCGCGCGGGCAGGCACAGGGCGGCGGCCAGGCAGGCGACCGGGATCACCGGCAGCACGTAGCGGTGGTCGAAGTCGAGCACGGCGACCGGCCCCACCAGCAGCCCGGCCGCCAGCGCCCACGGCAGCAGCGCCACGCGCGGGCGGCGCACCGCGGCCACCGCGCCCAGCAGCAGGATCGCGGCCAGCAGAGGACCGCGCAGGTAGGCCGCGTACTGGTAGACGATCAGGAAGTCGGCGTACGGCCCGGCCGACGACTGCCCCCGGATGCCGGAGTCGTACTCCTCGCGCACCTTGTCGATCAGCGGCTGCTCGGGCAGCGGCCAGTGCCCCCTGGCGAAGCCGAAGGCCGGGGTGGTGCGGGCGGGGTGGGCGATCGGGGTCCAGGAGAACGCGATGGAGGTGTCGCGGGCGACCTCGCCCAGGTAGTCCAGCGGCTGGGCGAGGATGGCGCGGATCGCAAACGAGCGGGCCAGGTCGTTGTGGGCGAAGCGGTCGCCGGGCAGCCGGTTCAGGGCGGAGCCGGGGGCCCAGACGTACTCCGAGGCGGCGTCCAGCACGGTGCCGTTGGGGCAGAGCGCGGCCTGGTCTTCGGGTGGCTGGATGACGGAGCAGTCGGCGAAGGTCATCGTGCGGGCCCACAGCGCGACGCCGTCCGCTCCGCTGATCGCGAACCTGCCGTGGTGGCCGGCGTACCAGGCGGCGTACGCGGTCAGGGGCAGCACGCCCGCCAGGGCCAGCGCCGTCACCGGCCGCCAGCCGGCCCGCCGTACGGCGAGCACGAGAAGGACCAGCAGCAGCAACGGCAGCGCGATCGTGCGGGTCAGCGCGGCCAGCGAGAACAGCAGCCCCGCCAGGACGGCGGCGCGCACGCTCAGGCGCGGCGACCACATCAGCACGGCCAGGCCCGCCACGACCAGCGCGATGAACTGCGTGTCGGACAGGATGGCGTGCTCCAGCCGCAGGAACGAGGCGTCCAGCAGCACCGGCGCGGCGGCCAGGGTCGCCGCCCAGCCGGGTACCGACCTGCGGCGCAGCACGGCGTAGATCATCAGGCCGATGCCCAGGCCGAGGGTGTGCTGGACGGCGGCGACCAGTTCGACGCTGTGGAAGGGCATCAGCGCCCGCAGCAACAGCGGGTAGCCGATGGGGTGGAAGGCGGCCGACGGCGCGAGGTGCGCGGCGGTGTCGAGGTAGGTGAAGGAGTCGTACCAGTACAGGCGGGGCGGCCGGTAGCCGAGCATCGTCACCACGCGCAGCGCGGCGGCCGCCGTGAGGAGCGCGGCGAAGGCGCGGTGTCCGGCCAGGGCGCGGGCGCGGGGGCGCGGCGCGGGGGTCACGCGGGGTTGGGTGAGCACGCGGCATCCGATCGGTTCAGGGCATGGCGAGCACCGCGCATGGCGGCATGCGCGGTGCTGCGAACGTGGATGGGTCAGAGGGGGCCGGTCACCGCGGTCCTGGAACCGTCAGGGGTGCCCGGAAAGGTCAGGAGCAGGTGGCGTGGGCCGGCGGCTTGCCGCTGCGTGGTTCGGGGGCGACCAGCAGGAGCGCGAGGCCGTCGGCGCTCATGACGCCGTCGTGGGTGTACCAGTTCGCGGGCGCCTCGGGTCTGGCGCCCTGCCCGGCGGAGACGAACTCGGGCCTGACGCCGCGCTCGCGGAGCATCGCCTGGACCTGGGCGACGGTCTTGTTGACGTAGTCCACGCAGTGCAGCGGCTCGCCCGGCATGCCGATGCCGGGCGGAAGGGTGTACTTCTCGCCGGGTTGCGCCCGCCGCCCCAAGACGATTTCAGCGGATTTGTCGTAATTTATCGGCAGTTTTAGGCCGGTCGGGCAGCCGCCGAACCGCGCACAGGGGCCTGGGCCCTCGATCGTCGTGATGGGGCCGTCGCCGGAGACCGCGCGGCCGGCCCTCAAACCGTCGATGTCGTTCATCACCAGGATGCTGCGCGCCATGCTCGCGGAGGTCGGCGCGATCCGGAGCGTGATGCGCAGGCCGCGGGCCCTCAGCTCGGACTCGTAGACACGCGGATCGGCGAACAGGTCGTTCACCTTGATGACGTAGTGGTCGCCCTCCCGGTGGATGTCCAGCGCGGCGGCGGCCGGCGTCGCCTGCGCCAGGCCCACGGCCAGCACGACGGCCATCAGCGCGACCGCGGACGCCACGAAGCGGCGGCGCCGGGCACGAGGCGGAGGCGGCACCGGCAGCGTGGTGATTTCCTCCATCAGCTCGTGGGCCAGCGGCGTGATGCCCGGCCCCGGGTCGGGCGCGATGCCGGCGACCAGGCGATCGATCCTGTTCATTCACATCGCCCCTTTCACCAGCGCGACCGCGCGCGAGCCGTAGCGGGCCAGGTCGAGCCCGGACGCCTCCAGTTCCCCGGCCAGGCGTTTGCGGGCGCGGTGCAGGCGGATCCTGGCCGCGCCGCGCGAGCAGCCGAGGACGGTGGCGATCTCGGCCGAGCTCAGGCCCTCCCAGCCGGCCAGCGCGAGCACCTCGCGGTCCTCCGGGCTCAGGCGGGCGAAAGCCGCGCGTACGTCGGTGACGTCCTCCGGGCCGCTCGCCTCGGCCCACTGAGCCAGTTGGGCGCCGAGCCGTTCGACCAGTTCGCCGCGGCGCGATCGGGCCCGGTGGCCGTTGGCGACCACCTTGCGGGCCACGCCGTACAGCCACAGCCGGGCCCTTCGGCCCTCGGGCACGTCGTCGAGGCGACGCCAGGCGATGGAGAACGTCTCCGCGATGGCGTCGGCCGCGTCTTCGTGGCAGTCGGTGCGCCGCCTGATATACGCCAAAATATCGGGATACTGGGCAGCGTAAAGCTCCTCGAAACGCCGTTTGCGGTCAGGGGCGGTCACGCTGCCTTCTCTCCTCCAGGACACCTACAACCCCATACGTGTCCGGTCCCGTCAGAGTGTTTCACCCGAATTCGGCGGACATGGCCGGATGCCGGTGGTCGGTCAGGTCGCGCAGGCGCCGTACACGGGAGAACAGCAGGACCAGCGGCACCCCGGCGGCCACGACCGCGAAGAGCAGCAGCGTGACCCTGGCGCCGAGCACGCCCGCGATGCTCCCGGCGACCAGCCCGCCGACCGGGATCGCGCCCCAGGAGACGAAGCGGACCGTCGCCATGACCCGGGGCAGCAGCTCCGGCGGACTGGCGAGCTGGCGGTAGGTGCGGGTCACCACGCTGAGCACCACCACCCCGCAGGCGAAGACCGCGCTGCCGGCGGCGAAGGCGACGAACCCCGCCGCGCCGCTGCCCAGCGGCAGCACGAGCGCCCCGGCGACCGAAACGAAGCCGGCGGCGATCAGCGCGCGGGCGGTGCCGAGCCGTGCGGTGATCCGGGTGGCCAGCGCGGCGCCGGCCAGCGTGCCGAGCCCGTCGGCCGCCAGCAGGAGCCCGACCAGTCCGGGCGCGGCGTGCAGCTCGCGCACCAGGTACAGGGCGAACAGGGCGTGCTGGGCCCCGCAGACCGTGTTCGCCGCGGTGGCGGCCCACATGCACGGGCCCATCACCGGGTGGCGCGCGACGAACCGCCAGCCCTCGGCGATCATCGCGCGCATCGGGGGCCACTCGCCGGGGGCCTCGGCCCGCCGTTCCGGCAGCGTGCGCAGCAGCAGCGCGGAGACCAGATAGCCGACGGCGTCGACCAGCAGCGTGGGCACCGCGCCCAGCACCTGGACGACCAGGCCGCCCGCCGACGGGCCGCCGAGCTGCGTGACGGCGTGGGTGCCGGAGGTCAGGCTGTTGCGCGACTGCAACTGCTCCTTGCTCACGATCGAGGGCAGGAACGTCGAGTTGGCGACGTCGAAGACGACGTTGGCGAAGCTGATCACGAGCGCCACGACCACGAGCTGGGCGACGGTGAGAACCTCCCACCACCAGGCCACCGGGATCGAGACGAGCGCGGCGGCGCGGGCCAGGTCGGCGCCGATCTGCACCCGGCGCATCGGCAGCCGCTGCACGAGCACCCCGGCGGGCAGGCCGATCACGATCCACGCGACGTAGCTTGCGGCCACGATCAGGCCCATCTCGAACGCGGAGGCGCCGAGCACCGTCAGGGCGGTCAGCGGCAGCGCCACCGCGCCCACGGCGGATCCGACCGCGCTGGTGGTCCCGGCGGCCCACCAGCGCCAGAAGACGCTCGTCATCGTACTTCCTCCCGAAGTGAGTTCCATTTTGAAACGCACTATAGTGGTGGCGTGAAACGCGCCGATCTCCAGGACGCCGACTGCGGCATCGCCCAAGCTCTGGGCGTCATCGGTGACTGGTGGACGTTCCTGGTCGTGCGGGACGTGGCCGGGGGCACGACCCGCTTCGACGACCTTCAGCGCGAGCTCGGCGTCAGCCGCCGCGCCCTGGCCGAGCGCCTGGCCGGGCTGGTCGCGCACGGGGTGCTGGAGAAGCGGCCCTACTCCGAGCGCCCGCCGCGCCACGACTACGTGCTGACCCCGAAGGGCGAGGGCCTGCTGCCCGCCCTCCTCGCGCTCCAGGACTGGGGCACCCGGCACGTGATGGGCGACGGGTCGCTGACCGCCACCGGCGAGCCCGGCTCGGCCGAGCACAGCCGCGTCCACGACCTGGTCGGCCGCAGGCTGCCGGACGTCGTCCTGCCCGGCCACGACGGTGAGCCCGTCGCGGTGGGCGTTCCGGGCGGCGCCTGGAGCGTGCTCTACTTCTTCCCCGGCGCCTACGCCCCCGGCGGCCGCGACTACCCGCCCGGCTGGTCCGACATCCCCGGCGCGGCCGGCTGCACGCTCGAATCCCTCACCTACGCCTCGCGCCAGGCCGACTTCGCGGCGGCCGGAGCCGTGGTCAGGGGCGTCAGCACCCAACGGCCGGACCAGCTCGCCGCCTTCGCCGCGCACGCCAAGCTGCCCTACCCGCTGCTGTCGGACCAGGATGGCAGGCTCGCCGCGGCGCTGCTGCTGCCGAGGTTCCGGGCGGCGGGGGTCGACCGGTTCAAGCGGTTCAGCCTGCTGGCGGGGCCGGACGCGGTCGTCAGGGCGGCGCAGTTCCCGATCGCCGATCCCGCCGGGTCGGTCGAGGAGATGCTCACGCTGATCCGTGACGTCGGCTAGGCATGAAGGTGACCACGTGCGCACACGAAGGGGACCATCATGATCTTCAGGGCACTGCTTCCGGCGTTAGGGCTGGTCGTAGCCGGGCTGGCCGTCCCTCCGGCGGCCGCCGCCCGGCCGCCGCTCACTTCCGCGCCGGACGAGGCTTTCGCCAAGGCGGCGGCCGGCGCCGGTGATCCCGGCGCCCAGGCGGTCGTCGTACGCGGCGGGAAATCTTCACCGCCTACGGGGCCAAGGGCATCCCCACCGGCGTGACGCTGATGGTGGTGACCAACCGGATGTCGGCTTCAGACGTCGCAGGCACGATCTGGACCAAACTCGCGCAGGCCTACGCCTCCGCGACCCCCTGACACCCCACCCAGCCACCCGACATCGCCACAACCGCGCCGCAGCTGAGAGCCGAGGCAGCGGGATCACACCGGCCTTCCGGCACCTCCTTGCCCCCCAACCAGGCCCGCCCCTCCTAGAGCAGCGCCTGCCTCGGGGCCCCAAGGCAGGCGGGTGCGGAGCTGGGCATCCCGGCGCCGGGCGTCCCCGCGGGGCCGGAGCGCGCTGCGGGCACCCGCCGTGCGCGACGCCAGGTGCTCTGGGCCGCGAGGTCCCAGGCGGGCCCGTATCGCGGGCGCCAGGCGCCCCGGACGGGGGCGCGCGGCGTGTGGAGCCGGGGGTGCGGGTGCCGGGCGGGTTGGAGTGTTTCCCGGGCGGGGTTACTTGGTGATGAAGGTCAGGAGTGCCTGGTTGACCTCGGTGGCGTGGGTCCAGAGGAGGCCGTGGGGGGCGCCCTCGATCTCGACGTAGTCCGCCTCCGGGAACGCCTGGTGGAAGGGGCGGCCGGTGGAGTCGATCGGCAGGATGTTGTCCTTGGTGCCGTGCAGGATCAGCGCCGGCTTGCCGGCGGCGCGGACGGCCGCGACGTCCGCGCGGAAGTCCTCGATCCACGACGGGACCACCGCGTAGGCGGCGACCGGGGCGGAGGTGGTGGCGGTGTTCCAGTTGGCGGTGACGACCTCCTGGCTGACGCGGGTGCCGAGGTTCTCGTCGAGGTTGTAGAAGTCCTTGTAGAACTGGGTGAACCAGGCGTACCGGTCGGCTCGGGCCGCTTCGACGATGCCGTCGAACACCTTCTGGGGTACGCCGGCCGGGTTGTCGGGGGCTGCCACCAGGAACGGCTCCACCGAGGCGAGGAAGGCGAGCTTGGCGACGCGCTCGTGGCCGTGGTTCTTGACGTAGCGGGCCAGTTCGCCGGTGCCCATGGAGAAGCCGACGAGGATGACCTCGCGCAGGTCGAGCGTCTCCAGCAGCGTGTTCAGGTCGGCGGCGAAGGTGTCGTAGTCGTAGCCGGCGCCGACCTTGCTGGACTGCCCGAAGCCGCGGCGGTCGTAGGTGACGACCCGGTAGCCGGCGGCCAGGAGCTCGCGGGACTGGCGCTCCCAGCTGTGGCCGTCGAGCGGGTAGCCGTGGATGAGGACGACGGGCTGACCTGAGCCCTGGTCCTCGTAGTAGAGCTCGATGTCGGTGCTGTTCTCTGTTCCGACCTTGATGTGGCCCATGATCTTTCCTCCCGTTTTCCAGGGGAGAACGAGCGTTCTCCATCCCGATACGACTACAGTAGAGAACGTTCGTTCTCCGTGCAACCGTGGAGTGCTCATGACCAACGAGGAGGCGGTGCGCGCCCGCGTCGTGTCCACCGCGGACCGGCTGTTCTACGCCCAGGGTGTCCAGGCCGTCGGCATGGACGCGGTCCGCACCGCGTCGGGCGTGTCGCTCAAGCGCATCTACGCGCTCTTCCCCTCCAAGGACGACCTGGTCCTGGACGTGCTCCGGCACCGCACCGCCCAGTGGGACACCGGCCTGGCCAAGGCCGTCGCCGCCGCCACCACGCCGCGTGACAGGGTGCTGGCCGTCTTCGACTTCCTGGCCGAGTGGTTCCGGGAGGACGACTTCCGCGGCTGCGCGTTCGTCAACTTCTTCGGCGAGCTGGGGGGCGGCAACACGCGGGTGGCCGAGGCCGTACGCGAGCAGAAGACCTCTTTCCAGCGCCGGCTCGCCGGCCTGGTCGGCGAGGCGGGCCTGCCCGCCCACCTCGCCCCGCAACTGGCGCTGCTGGCCGAGGGTGCGCAGACCACGGCCGCCATCACCCGCGAGCCCGGCACGGCCGCGCACGCCCGCGCCGCCGCCGAGGCCCTCATCAGGAGCTAGACGGCCGAAGAGGAAGGGGAACGGGCCCGCGGCGGGCGAGGCGTGAAGGCGCGCGATTCACGCCACGGCGAACGCCGGGGCCAGCGTCTCGGCCACCGACTCCACCGGCGGCAGCACGCCCTCGGCCAACCCGCCGAGCAGGTACCGGTGCAGTGCCCGCTGGTGCCCGGCCCCGATCAGCAGCAGCGCGCCGGCCGCCGCGTCCAGCGACTCCCGCACCCGCCCGGCCCGCTGCTCGGCCCGCAGCAGCTCGGCCACCGGCTTGAGCGCGAGGTGGGGGCCCACCTCCGCCTGCCGTTCGACGAGCAGCTCGCGCAGTTTGAGGTCGGACTGCAGCGCGCCCAGGATCGGCATGATCCGCAGGTAGAACCGCTCGAGGCCGCCGATGACCGCGGCGAGGTCGGCGGTCAGGTCGCCGCTGCGCCTGGTACGGCCCAGCACCACGGTGGCGTCGGCGAAGACCGGCAGGTGCAGGCCGATGACGGCCTGCAGCAGCCCGAGGCGGTTGCCGAAGTGGTAAAAGACGCTCGACTCCACCACGCCCGCCCGGCGGGCGACCTCCTTGGTCGACAACGCCAGCCCCGCCTCGCCGAGCACCTCCTCGGTCGCCTTCAGCACCGCCTCGCGCACGCCGGTGGAAGGGCGCCCGCGCCTGGATTCCGTCATCGCCGCTCCCGACTTATTGAGCAATCACTCAGAAAAGAGTAGCTTTATTGAGTAATCACTCAGAAATTGGGAGACCTCGTGAGCATCGACACGCGCAAGGACACCGTCAGACGCCTCTACCAGGCGCTGGAGCGCGGCGACGTCGACGTCGCCGACGAGCTGTTCACCCCCGACTTCGTCACCACCGAAGGCGAGCACCAGCACATCACCGGGCCGCAGGGCTTCAAGGAGGCCATCCGCGAGGTGCACGCCACCCACGCCGACCCCAGGTTCGAGATCCTCGACATCCTCGGCGAGGGCGACCAGGTCGCCGTGCGCTGGCGCATGACCGCCACCCACAGCGGCGAGCTGCTCGGCGTCCCCCCGACGGGACGCCAGGTGTCGATGGAGGCGTTCGCGCTGTTCCGCTTCGCCGGCGAGCGCATCAGCGAACGCCACGCCGTCATCGACCGCCTCGGCCTGCTCACCCAGTTGCGGGCCGGGTGACGCCTGAGGCGGAATCGACACGTTGATACAAGCCAGGCCCGCTCCCGCGCCCCATCCTGAGGCGGTGTTCCAGCAAGCCGCCGACACCCCCCGCGGAGCCACGCCATGCGCTTGTGGAAATCGTTGTCATGCGTCTTACTCATGGTCGCCGCCGCCCTGGTCGCGGCGCCGCTGACGGCCACACCGGCCCTCGCCGACGCCGGCCCGTTCCCGGCGAGCGTCGCGATCGACGGCCGGGGCAGCATGAACCCCGCCGACCGGGTCAAGACCGACGCCTACCTCGCCGGCGCCCCCATCATGATCGTCTGCCAGGACTCCGGTCCCGCCGCCGGCGGCAGCACCGTCTGGGACTACACCTCCGACCGCTACTGGGTCCCCGACGCGTACGTCAGGACCGGCGTGACCGGCTTCCTGCCCGGCGTCCCCCGCTGCCTGAGCCTGGGCATCGACGGCCACGCCGCCCAGGGCTCACCGCACGGCCCCTACCTGGTCAAGGTCGACGTCGACGGCCGGGGCAGCGCGGATCCGGCCGACCGGGTACGCGTCGACGCGTACATGCGCGACAGCCAGATCTTCGTCAAGTGCCAGGACCACGGCCTGCCCGCGGGCGGCAGCACACTGTGGGACTACACCTCCGACGGCTACTGGGTGCCCGACGCCTACGTCAGCACCGGCACCACCGGCTGGATCCCCGGCATGCCCTCGTGCTCCTCACTCGGCATCCCCGGCGGCGTGGCGACCAACCCGGGCGGCGGCCGCCAGTTCATGGTCCGCACGACCCTCAACGGCTACCACGCCAAGAGCCTGTCGGCCACCCGCGAGGAGGACCGATACCTCGAAGGCAGCTACGTCACCATCCTGTGCCAGGCCTACGGCGAGACCAACTACGGCGGCTCGGCCGTCTGGGACCGCACCAGCGACGGCCTGTGGATCGCCGACTACTACGTCAGGACCGGCTCCACCGGCCTCGTCATGAACCGCTGCGACGCCGACCCGCCGAGCAGCGGCGGCGGCAACCGCTACCTGGTGCGCACCACGCTCAACGGCTACCATGCCAAAAGCCTGTCGGCCACCCGGGACGAGGACAGGTACCCGGGCGGCAGCTACGTCACGATCGTCTGCCAGGCCTACGGCGAGTTCAACTACGGCGGCTCGGCCGTCTGGGACCGCACCGGCGACGGCCGCTGGATCCCCGACTACTACGTCAAAACCGGCTCCACCGGCATCGTCATGAACCGCTGCGACGACGACCCCATGCCCACCGGCGGAGAGGGCAACCCGGTCACCCCCGCGCACCCGCCCACCGGCAGCGTCGGCGCCGGCGACCTGCGCGACCGCATCGTCAAAGCCGCCTACAGCCAGCTCGGCACCGCCGAATGGGGCGACAACTGCAACCCCTACGGCGTGAACGGCAGCGTCAAGTGCGGCTGGGCCTGGTGCAGCATGTTCGCGAGCTGGACCTGGCGGCAGGCCGGCATCGACGTCTTCCTGCCCTACAGCGGATCCTTCTACTCCTGGGGCCGCAGCCGCGGCACCCTGCGCACGCTGGGCGGGATCCGGCCGGGCGACGTCGTCCTGTACGGCGCGAGCTCCGGGGACAGCTCCCACGTCGGGGTGGTCGTGGACGTCGACGGCCTGGGCAACATCACCACCATCGAGGGCAACCGGGCCGACGCCGTACGCAAGATCGGCCCGTTCTCCCCCAACCTCGCCAGCCCGGGCGGCTACTCCAGGCCCATCTACGCCGTCGTCTCCCCCGTCGCCGACACCTCCACCCGATGGGAGCAGATCGCGAGCGTCCCGCACGGCGACCCGGGCACCATGACCTGCTCGCCGTCACTGCCCGGCAACGCCGCCACGCCCGAGTACAAGACCTGCCTGGAGTACAGCCCCGGCGGGCAGGACGTGCGCGCGGTCGCCGTCGTCCGCTCCCAGTCCGAGGCGAGCGTGGTCCGCGCCCACCTCACGCTGAAGATCCCCGACCTGCCCGCCGCCTCCACCGGCCTGCAGGTACGCTGCGAGTCGGCGCTGGCCGGATACACCACCCGCAAGTGCGTCACCCCCTGGCGCTGGCGCGGAATCGGCGCCGTGGTCGCCGACGTGCGCTACGACCTGAGCGGCAGCACCTTCTTCCGCAGCGTGGGCGACCTGAAGTTCCGCGGCTGGCGGCAGGAGGACTCCAAACGCTGGTGCGGGCCGGCGGCGCTGCAGGCCGTACTCGCGACGATGGGCGCCGACCCCGTGCCCTCCCAGCGAGAGCTCGCCGACGCCACCAACAACACCGTCGTCGGCTCGCCGCCGTGGGACGTGGCCGGATATCCGGTACGCCTGTCGGGCTACGACTACGTCGACAACATGCTCATCAACACCGACGACGACCCGGTGAGCGTCGCCCGGATGTGGTCCAGGATCCGCACCTTCATCGACAAGGGCCAGCCGTCCATCGTGGTCGCCAAGTCGGTGAACCTGCCCTGGATCCTGGGCGACGGGCCCGCGCTGGAGCGGCACTACGTCGTCATCCACGGCTACGCCACCATGTCCGGACCCGACGGC
Organism: Nonomuraea sp. NPDC050790; assembly: GCF_044456745.1. Classification (NCBI taxonomy): domain Bacteria; kingdom Bacillati; phylum Actinomycetota; class Actinomycetes; order Streptosporangiales; family Streptosporangiaceae; genus Nonomuraea; species Nonomuraea sp. NPDC050790. The sequence goes on from NZ_JBITGF010000001.1 coordinate 1,639,341, forward strand.
GAGACGTTCCAGCTACGGGTGTGGGACCCGCAGACCGCCCGCTTCCACTACGCCACCGTCCCCCAGCTCATGACCGCCGCCCGCAGCGCCGTGCTGCCGGCCAAGTCGCACTTCATCACACCCAGGTCCTAGGCCGGCCGGTAGTCCTGGACGAGGAGCCCGAGCAGCACCTCGTCCAGGAACTCCCCCATCACCCACGCGGAGGACCGCAGCACGCCCTCGCGCACGAACCCGTTGCGCTCGGCGGCGCGCAGCATCGCGGCGTTGTCGGCCAGCGTCTCGATCTGCAGCCGCCGCAGCCCGCGCACGACGAACCCGTAGTGGCACAGCACCGCGACCACGTCACTGCCGTAGCCCATGCCGCGCGCCGCGGGCAGCAGCCCCAGCCCGATGTGCGCGCAGCGGTTGTGGTTGTCGATGCCCCACAGCGTCGCCGTGCCGACCAGCGTGCCGCCCGCCAGCTCCACCACCGAGAACGGCACGTGCCCGTGCGCCGTGTCGTCCACCACCAGCCGCGGATCCTTCGAGCCCGGCGTGATCGGCCGCCACGGCCCGCTCTCGGCCCGCGAGGAGTTGACCACGTCGTCGTAGAGCTCGCGCAGCAGAACCGGAACGTCATCGTCGTGCCGGGCCCTGAGCCCGACCTTGTCACCTCTCAGCACCCATGCTTCCTATATGACCCGGCCGCCCCACGCCAACTCAGAACTTGCCGAACGCCCAGGTGGCCGGACGGTACGGCTGCGCGTCGGCGAAATGGCGCAGCGCGACCGCCTGCGCCTGCTCGACTGGGACGAGCGCCTGGGTGTAGTAGAGCCGCTTGAGCGTCTCCTCGTCGGCGCCGAGCGCCTGCAGCACCGACCGGTACTCCTGCGGGCTGAGCCGGCCGTCCTCGTCCCGGTCGGCGGCGGTGACCAGGGCCCGCACCCAGGGCTCGGCCGCCTTCTGGAAACCGGGGGCGGCACGCGCGTACTCCTCCTGCCGGATCTCACCGTCCGCGTCCCCGCCGGCGTCGGCCGCCACGCCGCTCCAGAAGCTCGCGGCCGCGCCGTCCAGAGCCCGGCCCAGCCGCGAGCTCGCCGGCAGGCCGAACGCGCGCAGCGCCCGCCCGGTCACCACCTCGACGTCGGCGCGGGTGATGACACCGTCCCGGTCGAGGTCGAAACTGGCCAGGCGCGAGTGCACCTTGCGCCGCAAGAAGTCACTGTCCATGTGCGAGCCCCCCTTGAACTGCGTGAACGTGCCCTACGGCCCTGCCCGCGACCGGGTAAAGCGACGCCCCCGCCCAAGGACAGGGCCGCCCACCGGCCTCACCGTCGCAGAAGCGCTTCGGCTCCTTGCCGGTGAACGTGCGTCGCGGTGGCTCGAAGCGCAGGCCCGCCCGCGCGAACTCACGTGCCCAGAACCGCTGCGTGAATCCAGCCTTCCGATACGACCGAACTCGACCGGCGCCCGGCGCGTATCCGGTCATGAGTGCTCCCGAAGGGATCGACCATGACAGGTGCCCGCACCGCGCTGATCGCGCTCGCCGCCCTCTGCCTGGCCGGCGGCTGCGGCCAGGCCCAGGGGGCGCCCATCGCCTCCGGCGCCGGATACAACGCCGCCGACCTGGCCTTCTCCCAGCAGATGATCCCCCACCACCTGCAGACCATCCAGGTGGCGGAACTGGCGGAGAAGAAGTCAGGCGACACCTACGTCCGGCGGGTCGCCCGCGACCTCATCAAGAAGGAGCGCGCCGACATCGAGCTGATGTCCTCCTGGCTGCGCTCCTGGGGTACGGCCGTGCCCTCCACCCCGCCCGCCGCCGGCCACGCCATGCCCGGCATGCTCTCCCCGGTGCAGGTCACCGAGCTGAAGCGGCGCCGCGGGGCCGAGTTCGACACGCTGTGGACCACGCTGCTGGCCACCCACCTGGGCAGCGGCGTACGGATGGCCGAGACCGTCACCGCCAAGGGCGTCCACGTGCCCACCACCACCCTGGCCCGCTCCCTGATCCCCGACCAGCGCGCCCTGATCGCCGAACTCGGCCGGCGCGCCACCGGCTGACCCCCCGGGCCGCCGGCACGCCGCGCCGGACGCGGCAGGCGCGCGCGGCCGCGTCATCCCGGGGCGGCAACGCCGGGACGCCCGTCCAGTGCCCTGCGATGTAGCACCGGGGCACACGGCCTGTGCCCCGGGATGTAGCGGCCGGACCCACGACCTGTACCCACCGGCGTAGCGGCCGGGAGCGCGGCCTGTGCCCGGCGGCGTAGCGGCGGGCACCCCGCAGGGCCGATGCGGGGCGCGGCGGGCGCGGGGACAGTGTCGGTATGAGTCTTGACGTCGCGCTCCTGGGCCCGATGGAGGTACGGCTGGGCCCCACCCCGATCCGCCTCACCCCCCGCCGCCTCCGAGCCCTGCTGGCCGTCTTGGCGGTCTCCGCCGGTGACACGGTCACCTTCGAGCGCCTGGCCCTGGGGTTGTGGAGCGAGAACCCGCCGGCCAACGCGCGGCGCAGCGTCCAGACGTACGTCACCAGACTCCGCCGAGTCCTCGGCCGGGCGGCGATCGCCACGATGCCGGACGGCTACCGCCTGCAGGCCGACCCCGAACGCGTCGACGTGCTGCGCTTTCGCCGCCTGCTGGCCGAGGCGGCCCGCCTGCGCGGCACCGCCGCCGAGGCCGCCCTGGTGGAGGAGGCCGGCGGGCTGTGGCGCGGCACGCCGTTCGACGGCATCGACTCGGACTGGCTGCGCGCCCACGTCGCCCCGCCCCTGCAGGAGCTGCACCTGAGCGCGGCCGAACGGCGCGCCGACCTGCTCCTGGCCCGGGGCCGCCACGGCGAACTGGTCCCCGACCTGCTCGAACTGACCACCCGCAACCCGCTGCGCGAACCACTGTGGGAACGACTGCTCATCGCCCTCGGCCGGTCAGGACGGCAGGCCGAGGCTCTGGCCCAGTACGAACGGCTGCGGCGGCGGCTGGCCGAGGAACTGGGCATCGACCCCGGCCCCGGGCTGCGCCGCCTCCACGCGAGCCTGCTGCGCGACGAGCCACCCCCGTGAAAGGGGGCGGCGGCGGTCAGCGCGGCGCGTTCAGCAACCGCAGGGCCGTCGCGAACAGCTCCGGAGGACAGCGCTCCGGCGCCACGAGCGTGAGCAGCCGCATCCCGATGTCGAGAGACTTCAGGACCGCATCGGCCTGATCGTAAGGCAGATCGGCCAGCCCGCCGCCCTCACGCGCCAGCGGATGGCGGCCCTCCCCGGAGGCCGGGAACAGCAGCGTGAGCAGTTCCTCCCGCACCGCCGGATGCCGCGTGGCGTGGATCATCAGCTCCACCGTCATCTGCGCGAAGGTGTCCTGGTCGCCGCCACGCGCCCGTTCCGCCCAGAAGCGGGCGTACTCCTCCCCCAGCTCGCCCGCCTCCCGCCCGGAGTGAAGCAGCCGCTCGGCCTGCGCCCGCGCCTCCTGCGCCAGGCGGTGCCGCATGACCGCCAGCAGCAGGTCCTCCTTGCCGTCGAAGTTGGAGTAGACCGCGCCCTTGGTCAGACCGGCCGCCGCCGCGACCTCCTCCACCGAGCTGCCCTGGATGCCGCGCTCGGCGAACACCTTCTCCGCCGCCTCCAGCAGCCTGAGCCGGTTGCGCTCGCGCTGCTCCTGCCGGGTGAGCCGATCCGTCACCGCACTCGCACCCCTTCCCCGCTGTTGACATTCTCCAGAGTATACGAATACTGATCGGTATCCAGATACTCATCGGTATTTGAAGGACGCCCATGACCACCCGCCGCACCCTCCTCAAAACCGCCGTCGCCGCCGCCCTGACCACCACCGCCACAGCACCCAAAACCCTCGACCAGGCCGACGAACTCTTCGCCACCGGCGACTTCACCACCGCCGACACCCTCTACCGCAAAGTCCTCGGCGCCGACCCCGACCACGTCCACGCCCTCGCCCAGCACGCCTACCTCACCCTCCTGACCGGCCACCTCCCCCGCGCCCGCCGCCTGCTCAAGCAGGTCCTCCACCTCGACCCCCGCCACACCCGAGCCCGCCTCAACCTCGCCGACGCCCTCTGGCGCGCCGACCGCTTCACCGAACTCGCCGCCCTCCTGCCCACCATCCCCCAAGACGGCCCCACCGCCACCGCCGCCCAGCTCAAAAGCTTCGGCCGACGCCGGCCGTACGAGATCTCCGGACCCCCGACCACCACCGTGCCCTTCGCGGCCACCGACCCCCTGCCCATGATCGAAGCCTCACTCAACGGCGCCCCACCCGAACTGTTCTTCCTCGACACCGGCGCCCTGTTCGCCCTCAACCAGGACTACGCCGACCACCTCGCCATCCCCACCTACGGCCACACCACCGGCAAGACCATGTACGGCGAGCACCAAGCCCACCAGGGCCGCATCGACCAGCTCACCCTCACCGGCGGACTCACCATCGCCCACCTGCCCGTCCACACCATCCCCGACCAGATCCGCCTCACCGCCCCCGACGGCAGAACCACCCAGGGCGCCATCGGCACCAGCGTCCTGGCCCGCTTCCTGCCCACCCTCGACTACCCCAGCCAGGCACTCATCCTGCGCAGAAACCGCCGCGCCACCCTCCACGCCCGCCACAGCGCCCCCCTGTGGTGGGTCGGCGACCACTACCTGCTCTCCCGCGGCACCGTCAACGACCTCGACCCCATGATCTTCTTCGTCGACACCGGCGGCGGCGACATCGGCTTCACCGCACCCACCTCCACCCTCACCGCCGCCGGCGTCGACATCCCCACCGGCGACGGCTACCACCCCGTCACCCTGAGCGAGGTGACCCTCGGCTCAGCCGGACAACACGACGTCTCCGGCCTCACCGGCGCCTTCCCCACCTGGTTCGAGCACCAATACGGCTTCCGCATCGGCGGCCTGCCCACCCACCGCTTCTTCCAGCCCTACGCCCTCACCCTCGACTTCACCCGCGGCCGAATCCTCATGGACCCCGCCGTCCCCCCGGAGCCCCGCCGTTCGTCGTGATAGGTACGGTGAACCGATCGGGAGGTTGCGATGCAGTACGCCCTGGTGATCTACGCCGAGCCCGGCCTGGCCGAAGCGTTGTCCGAAACCGAACGCGAAGCCATGTACGCCGAATACTTCGCCCTCGGCGACGACCCCCGCTACCTCGGCGGCGCACAACTCCAACCGGTCGAAACCGCCACCACCATCCGCATCACAGGCGGCAGAACCCTCATGACCGACGGCCCCTTCGCCGACACCAAAGAAGCACTCGGCGGCTTCTGCCTGATCGAAGCCGCCAACCTCGACGAGGCAATCGCCCTGGCCGCCCGCGTGCCCGCCGCCCGACTCGGCGGCGTCATCGAGATCAGGCCGGTGGTCCGGTCCTGACCGCGCTCGAAGACGTCTTCCGCGAGGAATGGGGCCGCGTCCTCGCCTCCCTGGTCGGCTACCTCGGCGACTTCGACCGCGCCGAGGACGCCGCCCAGGAGGCCTTCGCCATCGCCGCCCGCCGCTGGCCCGACACCGGCCAGCCCGCCAACCCCGGCGCATGGCTGGTCACCACCGCACGCAACCGCGCCATCGACCGCATCCGCAGAGAACGCACCCTCGCCGAGAAGATCCACCTGCTGCCCGTACCCGAGAACGTCATGGACGAGCTGGACGAAACCGTGATCAAGGACGAACGGCTCGAACTCATCTTCACCTGCTGCCACCCCGCACTCCCCCTCGACGGCCAGGTCGCCCTCACCCTGCGCACCCTCGGCGGCCTCCACACCGCCGACATCGCCCGCGCCTTCCTGGTCCCCGAGGAGACCATGAAGAAACGGCTCTCCCGCGCCAAGAACAAGATCAAAGCCACCGGCATCCCCTTCGCCGTCCCCGGCGCCGACCTGCTCCCCGAACGCCTCGACGCCGTCCTGGCCGTCCTCTACCTGATCTTCAACGAGGACTACAGCGGCCGCGTCGACCTCGGGCAGGACGCGATCCGGCTGGCCCGCGTGCTGGCCGTACTCATGCCACAGGAACCCGAGACCCACGGCCTGCTCGCACTCATGCTCATCCACCACGCCCGCCGCCGCGCCCGCTACTCCGGCCAGGACCTCGTCCTGCTCGACGACCAGGACCGCACCCTCTGGGACACCACCCAGATCGCCACCGGCCACACCGTCCTCGACCGCGCCCTCCTGCTCGGCGGACGCGGGCCGTACGTCATCCAGGCCGTCATCGCCTCCCTCCAGACACACCAGCGCGTCGACTGGCCCCAGATAGCCCGCCTCTACGAACGGCTCGCCCACCTCACCGGCTCCCCCGTCGTCGAACTCAACCGCGCCGCCGCCCTCGCCCAGGCCGGCGACCCCGCCACCGCCCTGCGCACCGTCGACCACCTCCCCCTGGACGACTACCTCTACTACCACTCCACCCGCGGCGAACTGCTGCGCCGCATGGGCCGCCCCACCGAGGCCAGACAGGCATACGGCCGCGCCCTCGACCTGGCCACCTCCACCGCGGAACGCCGCTTCCTCACCCGCCGCCTCGAACAACTCTGACCCCAAGCGTCCCCGCGACCCACCCTCGTTCGTCGCCTACACAAAACCAACGAGGGGATCTCCCAATGTCCAACATCGCCGTCTCCCAGCGCCTGAACGACGCCGTCCGAACCCGCGACCTCGACCTCATCGCCAAAACCGCCAAGGAAGTCATCCACCCGCAGGCCCGCTTCCACACACCCATCCCCACCGACGCGCCCGCCGCCCAGGTCGTCACCAACGCGTGGACCATGCTGCTGCGCGCCTTCCCCGACATCGAGGTCACCGTCGAGGACGTCATCGAGCAGGGCGACAAGGCCGTCTACCGCAACACGGTCACCGGAACCCACCTAGGCGAATACCGCGGCATCGCCCCCACCGGCAACCCGGTCACCTACCAGGAGATCTTCATCGTCCGCTACGCCGACGGCCTCATCGCCGAAATCTGGGGCATCACCGACGTCCACGCCCAACTCCGCCAGATAGGCGCCCTCCCCGCCTGACGACCTCAAACCCAGCCCGCCCCCCGCAGCACCTCCATCGCCACCTCAGCCACCGGGCGATCGTCCGTCACCACCACGAAGTCGGCGGCATCGCCCGTGGCCGGCGTCCCGGCCAGCTCAACCGCCCGCCGCGCCAGCGCCTCCCCCGCGGCCCCCGCCTCCCGCCGCGCCACCCTGTCACGCAACGTCCCCGCCTCGGCCGCGAGCCGGCACACCACGATCTCCGCACCGGGTACGGCGGCGCGATACCCGTCCAGCTTTGCCCGCGACTCCACCACCCGCGCCACGACCAGCCGCCCGATCCCGGCCGCCGCGTAGTTCCGCCACACGGCCGCCAGGTTGCGCAGCGCCATCCGGTCGTTGAACGGATCACCCTCCCCGAACGGCCAGCACAGGCCCAGGTTGTCCAGATCGACGACGGCATGCGCGACGTCCCGGGCGAGCAGCAGATCGAAGATCTCGCCCGCCACCGTCGTCTTGCCGACGCCCACCGGACCGCTGATGACCAACACCGGAACACCCATCGCATGATCATGTCATCGGCGATGGTTTGTGATTGTGGGTCAGATTTGGAGGACCTTGTATAACCCGACGCCTTTACAAAGTAGATCAGGTATCCGGGTTGGGGGTGACGAGGGCGTCCGGGATGTGGTCGCGGGCCAGGGCCGCGTGGATCTCGCAGGCCGGGTCGGCGGCGGCCATGCCCGGGAGCGAGACCAGCATCCGGTGCCGGCCGCCGGGATCGCAGGGCAGGTCGGCGCCGAGTTCCGCGGACCACTTCTCCCCCGCCGCCCCCCGCAGCAGCTCGCACACCGAGCCGAAGCGGGTGGCGTGGTCGGCGGCGGCCCTGGCACTGCTCAGCGCCTCGCCCAGGTCGTCCAGGTGCCTGCGGGCGGCCGGGTGCAGCAGGCGGTCCCGGTCGGCGGCCAGCTCCGCGACCTCGCGCCGCAGCTCCGCCACCGCCTCCAGCAGCTCCATCAGGTAGAGCCCCGCCTCGCCCTCGCGCTCGATCAGCTCGTAGGCGTCCGCGCGCCGCTGGCACGGGTCGGCCGCGCGGGCGACCGGGCCGATCTCCCCGGGTACGGCGAGCTTGCGCGACTGCAGCGTCAGCACCGGCGTGAACAGTAGCGGCGCCTGCCCCTCCGCGTCCGGTTCGCCGGTGGCGATGCGGTCGCCCGGACCCGCCAGCTCCCCCGCCTCGTTGAGCGGCAGGTGGTCGGTCCTGGCCACCACCGCCCAGTCGCGCGGCGCGCGCGGGTCGTGGCCGGGCTCGATCTCGTCGACGTCGAGCATGACCGGCGTGCCGTCGGAGAAGCCGTCGGCGAGGGCGGCCAGCTCGCCGGTGGTTGCGACGATGCGGCGCCGGCCGTACTCCATGCTGGGTCTCCTCTTCGTGGCCAAGCGGTGCTGGTCGGCCAGCGTAGCGCCGCCCGGCCGCGCGCCTGACCTCACCGTCCCGCGTACGCGGCCAGCCCTTCGGCCATGCCCTTCATGAACTTCGTCAGGTACCGGCGCCAGAAGGGGCCGGAGAAGGGCAGTTTGGGCACGAAGACGGCCGACCAGGTGATGTCCGTGCCGCCCCGGGCCGAGGGGGCGAGGTCGACGGTGCCGCGGTAGGCGCGGAAGGGGCCGCCGAGGTTTTCGTAGACGAACCGGCGGTCCTCCTCCAGCGCGACGACGCGCTCGCGTGCCACGTGACTGCCGGTGCGGAAGATCCGGGTGTCGCCGACCTTCTGCGGCTCGCCGGGATCGCCGCCGCCCTCGATCTGAGCCTCGCCGATCGGTGACCACAGCGGCCAGGTGCCCGCGCGGATGAGCGCCGCGTAGACGGCGGCGGGCTCGGCCGGGGAATGCGCGGTCACGGAGTAGGAGTGGGGCATGGGTGTTCGTCTCCAGGCGGTCGTCGTCAGAAGCGGGCATGGCGGAAGGCGGCTCTGAGCTCGGAGAGCGGCAGATCCGGCATACGACCACCCTAGGAACGGCCCGCCGGGCGGGGCCATGCCGGAGATTGCCGGATGATCGGTCAGGAATTGCGGTACGCCGACGGCCGTACGCCGGTGTGCCGCAGGAACGCCGTCGACAGGGCGCCGGGGCTGGCGAAGCCGCACAGCGGCGCGATCTCGGCGACGGTGAGGCCGCTCTCGCGCAGCAGGCGCTGGGCCTTCTCGATCCGCAGGCGGGCGAGATAGCGGTGCGGCGTCTCCCCCGTCGCCTGCCGGAACACCCGGACCAGGTGGAAGACGCTGAGATACACCTCGTCCGCGAGGTCGGCCAGCGTGAGCGGTTCGGCCAGCCGTTCGCGCATGAAGGCGATCGCGGCGCGGACGCGGGCGTCCTCGCGCGCCGGTGGCCGCTCCCGTGCCCGGGAGTGGCGGGTGAGCAGGTGGACGGCCAGGAAGGCGGCCGCGGACTCGGCGTACAGGTCGCCGGGCTCGTCCGCGGCGCCGACGGCGCGCACGGCCTCCTCGATGAGCGGGTCGCCCGCGGCCACGGACGCCGCCATGCCCGCGTAGTCGGGCGGGCGGCCGCCCAGTTGCTCGGCGGCCCGCTCGACAGCGCCGCGCGGCAGGTGCACCTGCACGCTGCGCATCGGCCCGTCGGCGCGGTAGCGGCGGGTGCGCGCCTGGTCGGGCACGCCCAGCTCCAGCCGCCCCGGCGCCCAGGTGTGGCGGCTCCACCGGCCGCCGGCGCGCGTCTCGATGGCGGCCCTGCCCGCCACGGGCAGGACCAGGTGCAGGTCGGCGGCGGCGGGCAACTCCATGTCCTCGGCCAGCGGCACGTGCTCGAAGCGCTGCACGAGCAGGGACCGCCAGCCGAGGTTCTCCCAGCTGCAGTGGGTGCGCCGGACATAGCGCGCCATGTCGAATCCGGCGTAGGGCCGCAGATCGAGCTGGGCGGAGTCGAACACCATAGGCCCGAGGCTACCCGCGCAGGATCAGCCCTCGCCGGTCCGCGTGAAGTGGAAGGGGCAGTGGGTGCCGCCCACCCCGATGGTGGTGACGCGGTCGAAGCGGAAGCCGTCCTTGTCCGGGTCGATCGCCTCGATCCAGTTGCCGTCGAACGCGCACATCGCCGGGGTCAGCTCGGGGGCGGAGTTGGCCACGAGCACGTCGTGGTAGAAGCACCGGTGGACCTCCAGCAGGTAGCGGCGATCGTCGTCGGCGGGGCGGCGGAAGGTGAAGCCCTCGCCGAAGGCGTACACCTCGCGCGCCTTCGAGACGGCGACCAGGGCCTCGAACGGGTCGGGCGCGGCGTCCAGCATCGCCCTGGTGCCCTCGCGTACGGCATCGCCGAGCGGCTTGATCAGCGCATCCCGGACCGTGCGGATGGCGGCCTCGCGCCCCAGCCGCGGCCGCAGGGTCTCATACCCCGCCACCAAGGCGAGGGTGATGCGGAGGTTGTAGCGCGCGGGTTCGTCGACGACCATGTGGGCGTTGGCCGCCTCCAGCTCCGCGTGCCGGGCCCGCATAGCGGTGACGAGGAGGTCGCCGGGCAGCGCCTGCTCGCGCGACACCGCGCGGATGTGGTCGTAGAAGCCGTCGATGAGCACGGCAGTGTCGCGATCGGGGTCGGGGACGTAGTCGCCGTCGGCCAGTCCGAACTGGTCGGTGGACATGAAAGGTCCTTTCGGGACGGACTCGGTCCCGAACACGGCCGCATCTCGCGCGGAGCATGCCGACCGTGCTCGCGACCAAGCGAGCACGCCGACGCACTCCACCGACCGACCGGCGCCAACGAACTTCAACGGATTGTGTCGGGTCGATTCTGCCACACACCGGCTTGTCCGGGCCCGTGGAAGATCGTAGGCTGGGCATTATCAGACGAATATCGTCCGAATAAAGGACTCCCCCATGACGCTGACTCTGACCGAGGCGGGCCGTACGCTCACCGACCCGTCCGCGTACGCCGACGAGGCCCGCCTGCACGAGGCGCTCAGCCTGCTGCGCCGCGACGATCCGGTGCACTGGGTGGAGGCGGAGGGGTACCGCCCGTTCTGGGCCGTCACCCGTCACGCCGACATCATGGAGATCGAACGCAACCACCCCGTCTTCCTCAACGCGCCCCGCCCGGTGCTGGCGAAGGCGGAGACGGACGCGCGGATCAAGCGCAGCCAGGCCGAGGGCACCGCCCTGCGCACGCTGATCCACATGGATGACCCGCAGCACCGGGTGGTCCGCGCGATCGGCGCCGACTGGTTCAGGCCCAGGGCCATGCGCGCGATGGAGCAGCGGGTACGCGAGCTGGCCCGCCAGTACGTGGACCGCATGGCCGAGTACGGCGGCACGTGCGACTTCGCCACCCAGGTGGCCGTCCACTACCCCCTCTACGTGATCCTGTCGCTGCTCGGCCTGCCGGAGTCGGACTTCCCCCGGATGCTCAAGCTCACCCAGGAGCTGTTCGGCGGCACCGACGAGGAGTTCCAGCGGGGCGGCACCGCCGAGGACATCATGGCCACGCTGATCGACTTCTTCACCTACTTCCACGGCCTGACCGCCGCGCGCAGGGCCACGCCCACCGACGACCTGGCCTCGGCCATCGCCAACGCCCGCGTGGACGGCGAGCCGCTTTCCGACTACGACGCCGCCTCCTACTACGTCATCATCGCCACCGCCGGCCACGACACCACCAGCTCCACGATCAGCGGCGGCCTGCACGCGCTCATCGAGCACCCCGGCGAGCTGGCCCGCCTGCGCGAGGATCCCGCCCTGCTGCCCACCGCGGTCGAGGAGATGATCCGGTGGGTGACGCCGGTCAAGGAGTTCATGCGCACCGCCGCCGCCGACACCCAGGTGAACGGCGTGGCCGTGAAGGAGGGCGAGTCGCTGCTCCTGTCCTACCCCTCGGCCAACCGTGACGAGTCCGTCTTCACCGACCCGTTCCGCTTCGACGCCGGCCGCGACCCGAACAAGCACCTGGCCTTCGGGTCCGGCGTGCACTACTGCCTCGGCGCGGCGCTGGCCCGCATGGAGACCCGGGCGCTGTTCGCCGAGCTCCTGCCCCGCCTGGAGTCGATCGAGCTCGACGGGACGCCCGCGTGGATGTCGACCACCTTCGTCGGGGGGCTCAAGCACCTGCCGATCCGGTACCGCCTGAAGGGCTGAGCATGACCAACACCCGGGGCAGGCCGGCCGACCCCGGCATCGAGGAGCGGGTGCTCACCGCCGCCCTCACCCTCTACGGCGAGGTCGGCTGGGCCGGGTTCACCCTCGACGCGGTCGCCCGCCGCGCCCCGGTGGGCAAGGCCGCGCTCTACCGCCGCTGGCCGACCAAGGAGTCGCTGCTCCTGGCCGCCTTCGAGCGTCTGTCCGAGCTGCCCGCCGAGCCCCTGGACCCGAAGGACCTGCGCGGCCTGCTCGTGACCGTGGCCGAGCAGGTCATCGGCATGTACGTCGGCCCCAAGGCCATGGTCCTGCCCCGCATCATCCTGGAGGCCGGGCAGTACCCTCCCCACTTCGACCAGATGGTGCAGAACATCGTCCAGGCCCGCTTCTCCCTGGGCCACGAGGTGGTGGAGGCGGCGCTGGAGCGGGGCGAGCTGCCGCCCGGCACCTCGCCCGACCTGATCGTCGACGCCATCATGGGCGGCGTCCTGCGACTGCTCGTGCTCACCCCCGGCACCCGGCGCGCGGCCATCCACGCCGAGCGCGCCCGGCACGCGGCGGCCATCGCCGACGCAGTCCTGCGGGCGGTCGGCTCTCACTAATCAAATTTGTCTAGTAGAGTCCTCGGCATGACCGGTGAGAAGACCGTTCCGCTGCTGCCCTGCCGTTCCATCGACGACATCTCCGAGTTCTACGAGATGCTGGGCTTCACCAGGACCTACCGCCAGACCCGCCCGAACCCGTACGTGACCGTGAAGCGCGACGACATCGAGCTCGGCTTCTTCGGCATGCCGGACTTCAAGCCCGAGGACTCCTACGGCACCTGCCTCGTCGTGGTGCCCGACACCGGCGAGCTGTTCGCGGCGTTCGCCGAGGGGATGCGCGCGGTCCACGGCAAGCTCCTGGTCTCCGGCATCCCCCGGATGACCCGCCCGCGCAAGCGCAAGAACGCCGACAACCACTCGGGCTTCACCGTCATCGACCCCGGCGGCAACTGGATCAGGTTCGTCGCCGCCAAGGCCGAGGCGGAGGCGGAGGCGCCGCTGAGCAAGCTGGCCTCGTCCCTGCGCAACGCCGTCGTCATGGGCGACTCCCACGGCAAGCACGACCAGGCCGCCCGCATCCTCGACACCGCCCTGCGCCGCGACCGGGAGACCGCCGCCGCGAAGGACCTGCTGGAAGCCCTGACCTACCGCGCCGAACTCGCCCTGCGCGCCGACGACCACACCGCCGCCCGCGACTTCCTGGCCCAGGCCAGGCAACTCCCCGCCACCGAGGCCGACCAGGACACCCTCACCGGCCTGCGCGACATCGAGGCCGCCCTGAGAACTTAGGCTGGCAGGCGTGATCGCCTCCCTCCTCATCACCGTCCTGCTGGGACTGCTGGGTCTCTTCCAGCTCGCCCTGGCCGCGGGCGCCCCGCTCGGGCGCTTCGCCTGGGGCGGGCAGCATGACGTGCTGCCGCCCCGCTTACGCGCCGGAAGCCTGGTCGCGATCGCGATCTACGCGCTGATCGCGCTGGTCGCCCTCGACCGCGGCGGCCGGATCAGCCTGCTGCCCGACGCCGTGGCCGTCGTAGCGATGTGGGTGGTGTTCGGCTACCTCGTCCTGGCCACCCTCCTGAACGCGCTGTCCAGAAGCAAACCGGAGCGCTACGCGATGACCCCGGTGACGATTGCCCTGGCCGCCCTGAGCCTGCCCCTCGCCCTGGGCTAGCCGCCCAGGGGGACGCGCCGCGGCGTCACCTTCCCGCCGCTGATCCGCCAGCCCTGCTTTAGGCGTACGACGGTGTCCTCGTAGGTGACGCTGCCGCTGGTGCCGTCGGCGTTGACGCCGATGCCCTTGGACAGCGCGCCCAGGCGCTGGTGCGGATCATGCGTCACGGCTTGCAGGCGTGCGGTCCTCAGGCGGCTGGGCGGCGGGACCAGGTGGCCCAGCGCCAGAGCCACTCGAGCGGCCCCTGACGGAAGCGGCGCAGCCACAGCGTGGACACCAGCCACTGAGGGATCAGGACGGCCGCGGCGATCAGCACCACCGCCGGCTCCGGCCAGTCGCCCGGTGAGCCGCCGAGCACGCGGGCGATCAGCAGGACGAGCACGGTGGCGCTCAGGTAGTTGGTCAGCGCCATCCGGCCCAGCGGCGCGAACACCGCCTGCAGCACCGGCCGCAGCGGCGTGCGGAGCAGGAGCATCAGGCCGCACACGTAGAAGCCGGCGGTCAGCAGCCCTGCCAGGGAGAACCAGAAGGTGAAGGCCGCCGTGCCGTCGGTCTGGAGCTGCAGCCACGCCGCGGGCACCGCGCCCACCGCGAAGAGCGATGCCAGAACGGCGGGGCCGCGCGTGGAGTGGCCCATCCGGTCGGCCACGCCGTAACGGGTCAGCGCTGAGCCCAGCAGGAACAGCCCCGGCACCAGCGGCACGCCGTTCACGCCGAGGACCAGCGGCGTCACGACGAGAACGGCCGCCAGCCCCGCGACCGCCCAGCGCGGCAGCCACGTCGAGGGCAGCAGCACGACGAGCCCGGCGACGGCGTAGACGGTCAGGATGTCGCCGCGCCACAGCAGGAACATGTGCGCCAGGCCGACGGCGAGCAGCACCAGGAGCCTGCGCAGCAGCACGACGCGCGGCCGGGGCGTGCGGCCGGCCGCCGACTCCAGCAGCAGCGAGAACCCGATGCCGAACAGAAGCGAGAAGATCGGGAAGAAGCGCTGGTCAACGAGGAAGCCCAGCACGGAGGGGCCGGCGCCGGCGGCGGCCGGGGCGACGCCGCCCGTGTGCGCGATCGGCTTGACGTTGGCGAGCAGGATGCCGCACAGGGCGAACCCGCGCAGCACGTCGAGGGCGGCGATCCGGGGCCGGGGCGTTGGCTGTGACATGAGGCCCCATCCTGCGGACCCGATCCGGCCGGCGGCATCGGCGGAAAGCAGGGAAGAAGGACCGTACCTTCGGCCGATACGAGCCGCCGGGGTCGCGCATCTAGCCTGTCGGCGTGCGTGTTCTCGATCGGCTGCGGGCGGCGGGGCTCGGCCTCGCCCTGGCGGCGGCCGTGGCCTTCCAGGCGTACCAGGTCGGCGCGAGCTGGGGTGGTCTTCACGCGGTGCCGGGCGCGGCGATCGCGGCCGTCGTGGGCGGGCTCGCCCTGCTGCGCGGTCTCAGCCCGCTCCGGACCGCGCTCGCGGGCCTGTCCGTCGCGGCGCTCGCCGTGCTCGCCACGTGGTTCCTCCCGCTGCCAGCAGAGCCCAGCCCGGCCACCTCGCTCGGGCTGGCGGTGCTCGTCGCCACCGCCGTCAGGACGCTGCCCGCCCGCACGGCCGCCGCCGTGGCCGCCGCGGGACTGGCGGTGGTGGCGGGCGGGTTCCTCGCCGCGCCCGCCTCGGCGGTGCCGCCGCTGAGCGCGCTGGCCTGGCTCGCCGCGGTCCCGCTCGGGCTGGTCCCCCGGCTGCTCGACGCCCGCCGCCACGCCGCCGCCGAGCGGGTACGGCAGGCCGTACGCCTGGAGCTGGCCAGAGAGCTGCACGACGTCGTCGCCCACCACGTCACCGGCATCGTGCTCCAGGCCCAGGCCGCCCAGCTCGTCACCGCCAGGCATCCGGACCGGACGGCGGACTCGCTGGCCGGCATCGAGTCGGCGGGCTCGGCGGCGCTGGCCGCCACCCGGCGCGTGGTCGGCCTGCTGCGTGACACCGGCCCCGTCGCCGAAGGCCACGAGCGGCTGGAGGAACTGGTCGAGGGCTTCGACGGCCGCCGGGCTCGGCTGCGGATGGAGGCCGAGCCGTCCGGCTGGCCGCCCGAGGTGAGCGCGACCGTGTACCGGATCGTGCGGGAGGCGCTGACGAACGTCGCCCGGCACGCGCCGCGGGCGAGCACCGTCACCGTCACCGTCACCGAGGACGGCGACGCGGTGACCGTCGAGGTCGCCGACGACGCGCCGCGGGCGGGCGTCCGAGGCCGGCGGCGGCCCGGCTACGGGCTCGTCGGGATGCGCGAACGCCTCGAAGCCCTCGGCGGCACGCTGGCCGCCGGGCCGCGGCCCGGCTCCGGATGGTCCGTCCACGCCGTCATCCCCACCGGCGCTCGCCGGTGATCCGGGTGCTGCTGGCCGACGACCAGGAGACGGTGCGGGCCAGCCTGCGGGTCATCCTGGAGGACCAGCCCGGCATCGCCGTGGTCGCCGAGGCCGCCGACGGGGTGGAGGCGGTCGAGCAGGCCCTGCGTACGGTGCCGGACGTGTGCCTGGTGGACGTGCGGATGCCGCGTCTGGACGGGATCGGGGTGGCGCGCGCGCTGGCCGGGGAGCCGCCTCGGGTGGTGATGGTGACCACCTTCGACCTGGACGAGTACGTCCACGACGCGCTGCGTCTGGGGGCGGCCGGGTTCGTGTTGAAGGACGCGGGTCCGAGGCTGCTGGTGGAGGCGGTGCGGGCGGCGTACACGGGGGACGCGCTCATCTCGCCGGCGATCACGCTGCGGTTGCTGCGGCGGCTGGCCGAGCGCGGGGCGCGGGCCCCGGCTGGGGCGCTGACCTGGCGGGAGGCGGAGATCGTCCGGGCGGTGGCCAGGGGGCGGACCAACCAGGAGATCGCCGATGAGCTTTATCTGTCGCTGAGCACGGTCAAGGGGTACGTGTCGGGCATCCTGGACAAGCTCGGCGTACGCGGGAGGGTCGGGATCGTGGCGTGGGCGTGGGAGAGCGGGCTGATGGACTCCTAGTCGGTGGGCTCGGCGTCGGGCTCCACGTCCTCGCGTTCCTCTTCCTCCTTCTCGGCGTCGCGGCGCTCCTCCCGCACCTTCTGCTCGGGGTCGGGCGGCGGGTCGACCGGCTCGGCCGGGATCGGGCGTGGTGTGTCCCGCACCTCGACGCCCGCGCGCTCGGCGCGCATGTCGCTCTCGCCGTTGACCCGGCCGACGGCTTCCGGGAGATCCTCGGGCTCGCGTTCGTTCATGCCGTCCCCCTGCCCCGAGCCCGCCTGAGTATCCCGCTACTGATGCGACGGGCCGCGGCGGGCTGAGACCGTCGCCGCGCCTGTTCGACCCGAGCGAGCTGGTCCCGCCGCCGCGGGAACCCGCGCCGATCCTCCCGCAGCGCGTGCCCGCCGACCCGGCCGCCGCGACGCTCCGGCTGCTCTCCCTGACCTGTCGTACGCGGTGGAGATCATCGAACTGGACGGCGGCCTGGCGCACATGGACGACCACCTCGGCTCCGTGGTGGCGATCGCGCCACGGGAACGAAGTCCGCCGTCCTGACCGAGGGGTCAGCGGTCGACGAACTGCGCTACGAGGTGGTGTGAGCGGGTTGCTTCGAGGGGGTGCTGGGCGCGGTTCTGGAGACCGCGTTCAGCAGGGGTGGGGCGGCTGTGGCGACGAGGAGGGCCAGGGCCGCCGGGATCGCCAGTGCGAGGGGGAGCGTTCCGGCGCTCGCCACGTAGCCGATGAGGGCGGGGCCCACGAGGCCGCCGCCGTAGCTGATGGTGGTGACCGTGGACAGGCGGCGGGCCGCGCCGTCGGCGGCGCCGAGCAGGCTGGTCACGATCGGCCAGACCACGGCCATCCCGGCGCCCGCCAGCGCCCACCCGGCCATCGCGCAGCCCACCCCGATGCCGGACGGCAGCAGGCCGGCGGCCAGGACCAGGCCGTAGCCCGCGGAGGCGGTCACGCCGCACAGGCGGATCGTGGTCACGACGCCGAGCCGCGTGCGCAGCGCGTCGCCGGCGAAGCGGACGAGCGTCATCGCGACGAAGAAGACCGTGTACACGAGCGAGCCCGTGGCGGGGTCGGCGCCCAGGACGCGGGTGGCGTGCACCCCGGCCCAGTCGGTGGCGGCGCCCTCGGTGACGAAGGCCGCCGCGCCGACCACGCCCAGCATGATCATGAGCCCTGGCCTCGGGGGCGCGGACGGCCCGTGCGGGACCACCTGGGCGGCGGGGCGCGACGGCGGGTCCGGCACTCCCCTGACCGCGGCCAGGGCGAACGCCAGGACGAGCGCACCCGCGGCCATCAGCAGCCGCACGTCCGCGCCGGCCCGCAGGGCCGCTGTCACGACCGCGCCGCCCGCGACCGCGCCCAGCGTCCACGTGCCGTGGACCGTGGCCATGACCGGCCTGGCGAGGGCACGTTCCACGGCCGCCGCCTGGAGGCTCAGGGCCACGTTCAGCACCCCGAACAACATCCCGAGCACCACCGCCGAGATCATCAGCGTCCCCGCCCCGTCCGCCAGCGCGGGACCCGCCAGCCCGATCGCCGCCGCCGGAGCGCTGACACGCAGCAGGCGCCGCCCGGTCCACCGCTCGGCCAGCCGCCCGGCCACCGGCATGGCCACCAGCGCGCCGGCGGCCAGCGCCATCAGCAACCAGCCGAGCAACCCCGGTCCGAGCGCCAGCCGCGCGTCGGTGGCCGGGAGCGTGGCGCCCCACAGCGCGTTCATGACACCGGTCAGCGCGTAGCTGAGCATGATCGTTCCTCGTCCTGTCATGGCCTGATCCTGGCGGCGGCCCCGGACCGGGGTCCAACACCTGTTCGAACGAGATTCACGCGCACGCTGTGTTAATCGGGTAGGAAGAAAGGGTGCCTGACGACGTGGAGATCCGGCTGCTGCGCCACTACGTGGCCGTGGCCGAGGAGTTGCACTTCAGCCGGGCCGCGCAGCGGCTGTTCGTGGCCCAGCAGGCGCTCAGCCGCGACGTCAGGCGGCTGGAGGACCGGGTGGGCCGCCGGCTGCTGGAACGCACCACCCGCCGGGTCACGCTCACCCCGGAGGGCCGGCTGCTGCTGACGCGGGCGCGGGAGATCCTCGGGCTCTACGACGCGACCATGCTCGAACTGCGCGGCCGGCCCCGGTCGCTGACCGTCGACGTGGTCGGATCCGGCCTCACGCCCGCGCTCGTGCTGGCCGCGGCGCGCGGGCGCGCCCCGGGGGTGGAGTTCTTCGCCCGCTTCCACAGCGGCGCGGAGGCGGCGGTCCCGCTGCTGCTGGACGGGCGGCTGGACGTCACGTTCGGGCGCAGTCCCGGCCTGCTCGACGGGGTACGGCAGCGCCCGGTCCGCCACGAGCGCATCGCGGTGCTGCTGCCGGAGCGGCATCCGCTGGCGGGGCGGCCGGCCGTACCGCTGGAGTCGTTGCGCGGCACGAGCCCGTGCATCCGCGCGGGCGACCACGCGACGCCGGGGTGGGAGCACGCGCTGCTGCAGTTGCTCGCGCCCTTCGGCGTGGACCCCGCGCTGGCCCACCCGCACGTGCGCGGCGGCGACGAGCTCGCGCGGCACATCCGCGACCGCGACGCGCCCATCCTCACCTTGACCACGCAACCCGACATCCCGGGCGCGGTCCTGCGCCCGCTCGTGGATCCCGTCGCGGTGTTCCCGTGGATGATGATCTGGCGCTCCGACGGCGACCATCCCGGCCTGCGTGCCCTGAGCGAGGCCGTGGACGAGCTGGCCGCGACCCACGGCTGGTCGGCCACGCCCGGCGACGCGTGGCTGCCGGAACCCGAGGCCAGCCTGCCCGCGCAGCCGGTTCCGCCGCCCCTCTGAGTACGGGGTTACTCATGTTTCCCGGCGTGCCACACCCGACAGTCGCAGAGAGGACATTCCCCTGTGAATCTCTCTGGAGCGGCACATCATGGCACTCTTACCACGCGGCGGCAGGTCCGTCGCCCTGATCGGCGTCCTGGTCGCCGCCCTGCTGGTGGCGCTGACCGGGTCCGCGTCGGCGGCCACCCAGGTCACGCTGACGGTCAGGATCGACTACCTCAAACAGATCGACAATCCCGACGACGCCTCCGGCGACGGCGACTACTACCCGGTGGTCCAGATCGCCGACGAGCGCTTCCCCCGCGGCCCGCGCATCGAGGACGACGAGTTCGAGCCGCTGGGCCTGCCCGAGTCGCCTGACGGCTGGGTGTTCAGCAAGGTGGTGAACCTGCCGAACAACGACACGACCGTGGACGTCACGATCGAGATCTGGGACTACGACGACGGCACCAACTTCGGCGACGACAAGATGGACCTCAGCAAGAACGAGAGGGACCTGACGCTCGACCTCGAGTACGACATCGTCAACGCCACCTTCTCCGGCGACGAGCTGGCGGTCGGCACACCCTGCCTGCGCAACGGCGTGCCGAAGGGCCACACCTGCGCCGAGGGCAACGGCGACTTCGACTACCCGGAGGAGAACGACGGCTACAAGACGCGGATCGGCTTCACGATCTCCTCGAACGTCGGCGCGAGCACCGACAGCGACGGCGACGGCCTGACCGACCTGGCCGAGATCCACGGCATCCGCAACGCCGACGGCTCGATGGCGCTGGACCTGAAGCGCTTCGGGGCCAACCCGCTGCGCAAGGACGTCTTCCTTGAGCTCGACTACTCCTCCGGCGACGCGCCCGGCCGCGAGGACATCCAGGCGATGAAGAACGCCATGAAGTCCGCGCCGGTCTCCAACCCGGACGGCTCACGCGGCATCAACCTGTGGGTGGACACCGGCAACCTGGTCGACCAGACGGTACGCCGCCAGCAGCAGCCGGGCACGTGCTTCGACGACCAGGACAACGGCGGCGACGGCCCGCGCGACGGCGCCGACCCCGACTGCCTGTTCCTCGACGCCAGCGCCGAGGACCCCTCACCCGGCAGCCGGTGCAACAACGCCGACGTGGCCAACCCCGCCTGCCTGGTCGGCGACGACCTCGGCGGCGGCGGCATGATCGGCGCGCTGAACAACTGCGGCATCGACACCGCCTTCACCACCGCCGCGGCCAACACCAACAACTTCGCGGCGGTACGGCGCGGCGTCTTCCGCTACGCCATCAGCACCTCCAAGGCGGCCACCTGCGGCGCCGGCGGGGAGGCCAGCACCGACAACAGGTTCTTCGTCGACTACAACCACGACGGCGGCACGCTGCTGCACGAGCTCGGCCACACCTTAGGGCTGGAGCACGGCGGCGACGCCGACGTCAACTGCAAGCCGAACTACGTCAGCGCCATGAACTACGACCTGCAGTTCGGCATCCCGCGCGTCGGCGGCGGCCGCATCGTGGACTTCTCCCCGCCCCGCCTGGCGCTGGACGGCACCTCACGCGGCGAGGTGCTGCGCCCGCTGAACGAGGGCTCGCTCGCCGAACAGCTCCTCGACGCCGACGACAACGAGAACCGATTCGTCTTCGTCGACGGCGACGACCAGAGCCCCGGCATCCCCGGCGTCCAGGGCGCGAAGATCACCGAGAACGTCGACGCCGACCCCGACTGGAACGGCGACGGCGACACCACCGACGACCCGGTCACCCCCGGCGTCAACATCAACACCGCGGGGCCGCCCGACCCGGTCGACGGCGTCAGGAGGCCGCGCGCCTGCGCCCGCAACACCAGCAACGCGGACACGCTGAACGGCTTCGACGACTGGGCCAAGGTCGCGGTCTCGATCCCGTTCCCCGGCTTCGCGGGCGGCCTGCGCCGTTCCGGAGCCGACCTGCCCGTCGCCCCGCAGCCCGACCCGGAGCAGTTGCCCACCCTTGAGGAGCTGAAGGCCGGCTGGGAGGCGGTCAACACGACCGACGTCGGCGTCGCCATCACCGCGAGCCCCGACCCGGTGCGCGGCGGCGAGACCCTGACCTGGACGGTGAAGGCCGTCAACGAGGGCCCCAACCCGGCCAGTTCGGTCGTGGTCACCACGACGCTGCCCCCGGAGGTCGCCTTCACCGACAGCACCGGGCCCTGTGTCAGGGACCTGGCCAAGGTCACCTGCCACCTCGGCGAGCTGACCAAGGGCGAGTCCCGGCAGATCACCATCCGGGCGAAGGTTCACGACGACGTCGTGCACAGCGGCGAGGAGTGCACGATCACCGCGACCGCGGTGGTCGACAACCTCGCGGGACCCGACCCCGACCCGTCCGACGACACCGCCAAGGCCGACACGCACGTGCTGGTCAAGACGGGCCTGAAGGTGAACGGCCCGGCCAACGTCGCCAACGACGCCCCGGCCACGCTGAAGGCCACGCTCACCGACGCCGCCGACCGTCCGGTCAAGGACCGGCAGGTGACGCTGACCCTCGGCACGGGCACGTCGGCCCAGTCGTGCCAGGCGCGCACCGACGCCGCGGGGGTGGCGAGCTGCGTGATCGCCACGGTGGCCCAGCCGGCCACCGCGACGAGCGTCGCGATCAAGGCGAGCTTCACCGGCGACGCCTGCTACCTGCCGTCGGACGCCTCGGGCACGGCCAAGCTGCTGTACTACACAGGTCGTTCGCACGCGCTGTCGGTCAAGCCGATCCTGCTGCCGCAGACCGTCGTGGCCGACACGGGCGAGGTGTCCACCTCGGCCAGGTCCACGACGGAGAAGACGGCGGCCTCGGTCTCGCTCGCGCTGGTCAACGCCAAGGCGCTCAAGGCCGGGGTGGTCACCGGCCTGGGCAGCTCCACCGGGCAGGCGACGGCCGACGAGGTGTCCATCGGGCTGCCCGGCCTGCCGGTCATCAAGGTCGCCGGGGTGCGTGCCACCTCGACGAGCAGCTGTGACCTGGGGGCGTACACGGCGAGTGCGAGCGGCACGACGACGCTCGGCTCGCTGACCATCGGCGGGGTGTCCCATCCGGTCGCCTCGATCGCGCCCAACACCGTCATCAGGGCGGGCGTGGCGACGATCACGCTGAACGAGCAGCGGCCGGTCGCGGGCACGTCGGCCGGGATGCTGGTCAACGCCGTCCACGTGAGCGCACCCGCGCTCGCCGACGTGGTGGTCTCCTCCGCGAGGAGCGGCGTGCACAACTGTCCGTGACACCCTGACCGGTCACACGCGGAGTTCACCACCGAGGCGGTTCAGCACCTCGGTGGTGAACTCCTTGGTCGTGGCGTTGCCGCCCAGGTCGGGGGTGCGGATCGGGGTGGTGGCGAGGACGGCGCGGAAGGCGGCCGTGATGTCGCCGGCGGCCTCGGGGTGGCCCAGGTGGTCGAGCATCATGGCGGCCGACCAGAGGGCGCCGACCGGGTTGGCCACGCCCGTTCCCGCGATGTCGGGGGCCGAGCCGTGCACGGGCTCGAACATCGAGGGGAAGTCGCGCTCCGGGTTGAGGTTGGCGGCGGGGGCCAAGCCGATGCCGCCCACCACCGCGGCGGCCAGGTCGCTGAGGATGTCGCCGAACAGGTTCGAGGCCACGATGACGTCGAACTCCTCCGGTTTCAGGACGAGCTTCGCGGCGAGCGCGTCGATGTGCTCCTGGTTCCAGGTCACCTCCGGACGGGCGCGTTCGGCGACCAGTTCGTCCCAGAAGGGCATGGTGTGGACGATGCCGTTGGACTTCGTGGCGGAGGTCAGCACGCCGCGCCGCCCGGCGGCCAGGTCGAAGGCGTAGTCCACGACCCGGGTGACGCCCGCCCTGGTGAACACCGACTCCTGGACCGCCATCTCCTCGGGGAAGCCGTGGCCCAGCCGGCCGCCGATCTCGGAGTACTCGCCTTCGACGTTCTCCCGCACCACGACGAGGTCGACCTTCGCGGCGCCGCGCAGCGGTCCGGTCACGCCGTCCAGGGTGGTGACCGGCCGCAGGTTGACGTACTGGCGGAAGGCGCGGCGGATCGGGATCAGCAGTCCCCACAGCGACACGTGGTCGGGCACGCCGGGGCGGCCGACGGCGCCGAGCAGGATGGCGTCGTGGTGGCGGATGCGGTCCAGGCCGTCGGCGGGCATCATCGCGCCCTCGCGCTCGTGGCGCTCGCACGACCAGTCGAAGATGTCGTAGCCCAGCGTGAAGCCGTGCCTGCGACCGGCGGCGTCGAGGACGGCGGTGGCGGCGGGCAGCACCTCGGCGCCGATCCCGTCGCCGGGGATGAGGGCGATGCGGTGGGAGGTCATGGCGCCCATTGAGCCGGACCGCGCGGGCCGAGGTCCAAGACGAGGATCGTGGCCGTCGTATAGGCGTTCCCTATATCGCCGCGTCTCTGTCGCCACGTCGCCAGCACCGCAGCACCGTCGCCGCGGGCTGGCGCGGGCGCTCCATCGCCGCTTCTCTGTCACCGCGGCTGGCGCGGGCGTTCTGTCGTCGCCACGAAGGCTCGGGCCAGGGCGCTGACCGGCTCCGTGCGGTGCACCAGCGAGACGTACAGCACCTCCTCCAGCGCCAGGTCGCGCACGACCAACCCCATCGGCTCGGCCAGCCGCCGCCACGAGGCCGCCACGACGGCGATGCCGACCCCGGCCAGGACCAGCGGCAGCAGAGCCTCGCGATGCTCCATCTCGACGGCGATCGCGGCCCCCGGCGCGGCGGCCAGGATGCGGTCGGCGGCCCTGCGCATCCCGGTGCCCGGCTGGCCGACGATGAGGCGGGCCCCGCGCAGCAGCTCGGGCGGGACGGGGCCGGCGCCCTCGGGCAGGTCGGCGGCATCCTGCGCGACCAGGACGAACGGCTGCCGCTCCACCGGATGCCACACCAGGTCGGGATCGGGGTCGGGACGGCCGAGCGTGGCGATCAGGCCGAGTTCCGCGGCTCCGGTCCGCAGGGCGGCGGCCACGTCGGCGGGCCGGTCGGCGGCCCGCACGGACACCTGGACGCCGGGGTGGCGGCGGCGGAAGGCGGCCACCAGTTCGGTCAGCGGGCTGACCGCCTGGCTGGGCATTGCGGCTACGGTCAGCCGCCCGGCCAGGAGCCGTTCGACCTCGACCACGCTCTCACCGGCCGCCGCCAGCCAGCGGGTGACCTGGCGGGCCGGGGTGACCAGGGCCTCGCCCGCGGGGGTGAGCACGAGGCGCCGGCCGTACCGGCGGAACAGCGGGGTGCCGAGGCCGCGCTCCAGCTTCTTGATCGCCTGGGAGACGGAGGGCTGGGCCACCCACAGCTCCTCGGCCGCGCGCTGCACGCCGCCGTGGTCGACGACAGCGAGGAAGTAGGTGAGCTGGCGAGCGTCCACGTCCGTCTCCGCATCCCTTCTTCCATAGGCGCTGCCTATGGAAGAACGACAAAGTTGGTCGTGGACAGTATGCCGGGTGGCCTGCCTGACTGGGGATTGCCCGATCACCCCCCCGAGGAGGGCCATTGTGAGCCACGCTCTGCTCCTGACGATGACCGGCATCGCCATCCTGGGCGTCATCGTCACCATCACCGTCTGGAAGCTCCCGCCCGTCATCGCGCTGCTGCTCGGCACGCTCTTCCTGGGCCTGACCACCGGCGTCGGCGCCGCCGGCACCACCAAGGCGGTCACCGCCGGGTTCGGCGAGGTGATGGCCGACATCGGGCTGCTGGTGACGTTCGGCGTGCTGATGGGCTCGCTGCTGACGCTGACCGACGCGCTGCGGCGGCTGATCGAGCTGATGCTGCGGGTGTTCGGCGAGCGGAGCATCCCGTACGTGTTCGCGGTCTCGCTGTCCTCCCTGTTCACCTCGATCTACTCGGACGTGCTGCTGGTGCTGACCGCGCCGCTGGCCCGGCGGCTCGGGCCGTGCATGGGGCGGCACGGCAAGGCCCTGATGGGCGGGGCGCTGACCGCGGGGATCGAGGTCGGGCTGGTGTTCGTGGTGCCGGGCGTGGCGGCGCTGGCCGTCGCGGGGCTGCTGGAGGTGCCGCTCGGCCAGATGTTCTGGTACGGGCTGATCGTCGGCCTGCCGACGGCGGTGCTCACCATGCTGGTCTTCGCCCTGCTCACCCCGCGCGCCCTGCGCTGGAACCCGGCCCTGGACGAGATTCCCGACGAGGAGCCCCGGGAACCCGCTTCGGGCGGGACCGCTCACAGCGCGCCCGCTCCTGCCGGGGCCGCTCCTGGCGGGGCCGCTCCTGGCGGGGCCGCTCCTGGCGGGGCCGCTCCTGCCGGGGCCGCTTCGGTGGACGCCGGTACTGGGGGCGTTCTGGTCCGGCAGGACCGGCGGGCCGGTCTCGGGGTGTCGCTGCTGCCCGTCGTCGCCACCCTGCTGCTCATCGCGCTCGGCGCGCTGGCGCCCAACCTCGGCTGGACCTCGCCGGTGCTGGTCTTCGTGACCGATCCGGTGGTGGCCATGTTCGCCGGGGCGACCACGTCGTACCTGCTGACCTGCCGCACCCACTCCCGGGCCGAGATCCACGCCGCCATGGGTCAGGGGCTGGCCGCGTGCGGGCCGATCCTGGTGCTGTCGGGCATCAGCGGCTCGCTCGGGGCCGTCATCGAGGCGTCGGGGCTGGCGAAGGTGCTCGGCGGCGCGTTCGGCTCGAACCTCCTGCCGCCGCTGGTCCTGGTCTGGCTGGTGGCGGCGGTGCTGCACGTCGCGCTCGGCTCGATCTCGGTCGCCGCGATCACCGCGGCGGGCATCCTCGCGCCGCTGGCCGGGTCGCTGGACACGCCGCTGGTGTTCGTGGCGCTGGCCGCCGGGTCCGGCGCGTTGTTCCTGCCGCACGTGAGCAGCAACTTCTTCTGGATGTTCCAGACGATGCTGGGATTGTCGACGCGGGGCACGTTCAAGACGCACTCGCTGGCGATGACGCTGTCGTCGGTGATCTCGCTGCCGCTCATCCTGCTGCTGGCGGCCTTGTGAGCACCGCGGCCACAGCCCATGGCGAACACGTGCCGGCGGCGGTGACGGCCTGCGGCCGCGGGACTACGCTCGGCCCCGACCTCACGAGAGGGGCGGCCCATGACGCGTGGGAAGAGGCGTGGGCGGTGCTCGCGCCGGTGACGGACCTGGGCGCGAACGGGCCGTCGAGGACTACACCGTCCTCGCTGAGGGGGCGGGTCGGGCAGGTCCGTCACACGCCGCTCGGGCACGTCGTCGTCGTGCTCTACGGTTGAGTGATGCTGTTCGTGGTCACGCCGCCGGCCGGGATGGCCGTTCCCGGCACCTCGCGTTTCGTCGAACTCGCCGCCGACCGGGTGGAGCTGGCCGCTCAGGTGGCCGCCGCCAAGTGGGGCACCGGTCAGCCCGTCGACGATCCGGTCAGGGAGGAGCAGGTGCTGGCCTCGGTGGCCGGTCAGTCGGTACGGCTGGGCCTCGACCCGGCCAAGGCCACCGCGATCTTCCGTGACCAGATCGAGGCGAGCAAGCTCGTCCAGCGTGCCCTGTTCCGGCGGTGGGGGGCGGATCCGGGCTCGCGTCCCGCCCACGGCCCCGACCTGCGGGCGGAGGTACGGCCCAAGCTCGACCGGATCACCGGAGACATGCTGCGGGCGATCAAGGACGCGGCCCCGGCCCGCGCGCTTGCCTCGTGCGAGGGGGAGCTGGCCTGGTCGGCGTACCGGGTCTCCTTGCTGCGTGACCTGGACCGCCCGCACCGCCGCGGCCTCCTGCGCGCGCTCGGCTCCTTCTGTGATCAGTCGTTGTCGTGGTAGACCATCGGACCGGCGGCGTCCAGGGCGGCCTTCGAGGCGTCGGTGAGCCAGGGCTTGGTGCTGCTGCCGTTGGCGAGGTTCTCGTACAGGGCCAGGGTGGCGACGACGTAGCGGTGGTTGTGCTGGGTCCATCCCCAGATGTACGCCGATGACCAGCTCCCCCGCCCGTTCGCGCACAGGCCGGATCCCGGGCCCTTCAGCGGGCACATGAAGCCCCAGTCGCGGGAACCGGCGGGCAGCTTGTCGAACGTCTTCTTGGCGGTGCTCGCGTCCTTGAACGGGATGACCCGGATGACGACCATGATGCGGTTGTTCTTGCTGGAGTTCGCGCTGGCGTAGACGCCGGAGATCATCTCCTTGCAGCGCGCGCCGCGCAGCACGGTCCGGACCTTGCCCTCCTGGAACCAGGCGGGGCAGTCGTCCTGGCGGGTCCCCTTGAGGTTGTAGCGCACGCCCTTCTTGGTGGTGAAGGTGTCGGCGAGGAGCGCGCCGGTCGTGATCGGGGTCTGGTCGGTGTCCTCGTCGTCGAGGAGCGAGGCGTCGAACGGCGTCTCGGTCGGCTCGGTCGGTGTCGGCTCGGGCGTCGGCTCCAGGGTCGGCTCGCTGGTGGGCGTGTCCGTGGCCGACGGGAGCGGCGTCTCCTGCGCGGCGGTGATCCCCTCGCGCACGCCCGTCTTGACCAGGCGCTTGGCCACCACGATCCCCCCGGCGACCAGCGCGATCACCAGGAAGCTCGCGACGCCGCCGATCACCCAGCCCAGCTTGGAAGCCGGGGCACGCGGCCCGCCCTTGCGCTCCTCGATCAGCGTGAACAGGACGAGGAAGTTCGGCAGGTCGCGCACGTGCGTGGTGGTGAGCGGACGCCACTGCTCGCGCACCTTGACCGAGGCGACGCCGTTCTCCACCCCGATCTCACTGATCTCCTGCCACGGCAGCGCGCCGGTCCGCGTCAGCAGCGCCTGCGGGCTCGCCGCGATCTCACCGAAGGCCACGGTACGGCCGGCCTGCAGCGCCGCCCGCGCCTGTGGCAGATGCGTCCGCAGGACGGCTCCGTGGATGGCGGGCCCCCACTGATCCGGGCGTTCGAACCCGTCGATGACCACGGGCGGGGAAGCACCGTCGGTCAGGGAGTAGACGCTCCTGAACGGATCGATGACATCCTTGAGCACCGTCACCGACTCCCACCGGTGCCCCTGGACCCGCCCGTCCGGCAGCCGCACGACGAACCCGTGCTCGAAGAGGTGCAGCTCCCGATCCCAGGGAGTTCCCCCGTCCGCCGGCCCGTAGACCGCCTCCGGCCGACCAAGACCATTTTGTGCGGCTATATCCCTGATCTGATCATTCACGAGCCTATGATCTAACATTTCCCGTCAAATCGGGCCACGGGGCGCGAAGTCCATACTGCGAGCGGCACCGGTTGTTCGCAAACATTGTCAAGGTTTGCCGCGTCTGACTCACTATGACGTCACAGACCAAGCACCAGAAGCGCCGGCCTTACGTGTCCCTGGCCGGCGCGGCCGTACTCACCGCCGGACTGACCCTCGTGCTGGGCGCGGGCGCGGCCACCGCCGCCGAGCGGCCGGGCGAGGCCGGCTGGGCGGCCGTCGTGAAACCGGCCCTGAACTGCCCCCAGCCGAAGACGCGCGCCGCCTGGAACGTCGTGCGCGCCCGGGTGGCGGCCGTCGGGGACCTCACCGGGGACGGCGGGCGTGAGACCGTCGTCGTGTCCTCGTGCCCGAGCCCCACGGCGAGCAATCCCCTGATCGCCTTCGTCTACGACGGTGCCGCCAAGCCCTCGAACCCGCGCCTGCTGGGGGCGCTCGGCAAGAACCGGTACTTCAAGTCGTTGAAGGTCACGGTCCGGGGCGGGCGCGTACACCTGCACGGCAAGGCCCTCAGCGACGCCGCGCCCCGGTGCTGCCCCGATTTGGTCGTCAGCCAGACCTACCGGTGGGACGGCAAGAAGCTGCGCCGGACGGCGGAGACCGTGAGCCGCGCCCGGTGACGTCTCCGTGCACGTCAACGGGGACTGACGATTCGTTCCGTCCTGAGGCCCCTGACGATCAGCCACAGCGCCAGGACGATGCTCTGTAGCCCCAGGGGCGCGTTCATGGTCAGGTAGAGCGGCGTGACGACGCCGGTCAGGCCGGTCAGCACCAGCAGGCTCGCCACCATGGCGAACCCGGCGCCGAGCAGGCCCCACGCCGACAACCAGCGGGGG
Source organism: Nonomuraea sp. NPDC050790 (assembly GCF_044456745.1). Classification (NCBI taxonomy): domain Bacteria; kingdom Bacillati; phylum Actinomycetota; class Actinomycetes; order Streptosporangiales; family Streptosporangiaceae; genus Nonomuraea; species Nonomuraea sp. NPDC050790. The sequence goes on from NZ_JBITGF010000001.1 coordinate 1,668,935, forward strand.
ACGAGCCGCGCGCGGTAGAGCAGGCAGAACAGCAGGAGGTCGCCCAGGCCCAGGGCGAGGATCAGCGCGACGTGGTTGACCAGGTCCCGCGCCACCCGCAGCAGCTCGGCCAGGGCCTCCAGATGCGGCGCGGCGGCCTGGGCGTACTCCTGTCCCAGCAGGACGAACAACGGCAGCATGATCACGCCGGCGAAGTGGAACGTCGCCGCGATCAGCCTGAAGCCGAGGAAGCCCAGGCTCAGGGTCTCGTTGACGGTCCGCAGGGCCGGGTACAGGCACAGCGCGAACCCGACATAGGCCGGGATCATCACGAACTGCGCGACCGCGCCGAGGAGAACCTGGCTCTCGTGCGCGGGGATCAGCGCGAGGAAACCCGGCTGCTCGATCACGGAGACGACGCTGAGCAGGCCGGCGAGCACGCCGGCGAGGACCAGGACGCCGGCGGCCGCGGCCGCCCGCCTGTTCGGATTCATAGCCCTCTTCTCTTGGAACACGTGCACTTACACCGTAAGGGTGACCCTACCCTTACGGTGTAAGTGCACACAAGAGGGGCGTCACAGGTCCCGGCGGCGGAAGGACAGCGCGGCCAGGGCCAGCACGAGCACGACCCACACACCCGTCCACACCAGGTACGCCGGCGTCAGCGGCGCCCTGCTCAGGAACGGGAAGCCGCCCTCCAGCGCCGGAGCGCCGAAGCGGGCCAGCACGATCGGGTCCTGGAAGGCGTTCATGGCCCCGCGCCACAGGCCGTCGGTCGGCAGCAGGATCTGGGAGACGGTGCCGACCCTGGCCACGGCCTCGTTGCCGAGCGCCACCCCGACGCCGCCGACCACGCCCGCGATCCAGGTCGCCCCGAACAGGCCGACCGCCACGATGCCCGAGGCCATCGGCGAGATCGCCGTGGACAGCAGCAGGCCGAGCGTGAGCAGCACCGTCGTCTGCGCCGCGAGCAGGGCCAGCCCGGTCACCGGCTGCGGCGGCCAGTAGCCCACGATGAACCGGACGATGAGGAACTGCGCCAGCCCCGACGCGACCACGAACCCGCCGCCGAACACCACCAGGCCCAGCCACTTGCCCAGCAGCACCGACCACCGGTGCACCGGCCTGGCCAGCACCGCCAGCGCGACGCCCGACTCGATCTCGCCGGCCAGCGTGGGCCCGGCGAGGAAGGCGGTGCCGAGCGCGGCGATCAGGCTCATGCCGAACATCACCAGGTTGAGCATCTGGGAGGCCACCAGCTTGGCCTCGCCGGTGGTCATCGCGGCGCCGTCGAACTCGATCGTGATCATCATGGAGAAGCCCCACGCGCTGAGCCCCAGCAGCACGACCATCAGCACGCCCAGCGCGCGCAGGACCTTGCGCCTGGCCGACTCCTTGATGGTGAGGGCGGCGAGCGTGAGCACGATCTGGGCGTTCATCGGGCTTCCCCCGCCTGGTCGGAGCGGACGATGTCGAGGAGGCGGTCTTCGAGGGTGACCCGGCCCGGTTCGACCGCGTGCACGCGCACGCCGAGAGCGACCAGGTCGGCGACGAGATCGGGCACGGTGGCGGGATCCTGTTCCGTGGGCAGTTCGACGGTAAAGGCGTCCCCGCTGCGGTGGACGCGGCCGGCGGCGGCCAGCCGTACCTCGGCCTGGGGGGTGACCCCGTCCAGGCGCAGGCGCAGCTCGCGGCCGCCCAGCAGCTCGGTGAGGGTGCCGGAGGCGGCGACCCGGCCCTTGTCGAGGATGACGACCCGGTCGCAGACGCGCTCGACCTCGCCGATGAGGTGGGAGTTGAGCAGGACGGCGACCTGGCGCTCCTTCAGCGACAGCAGCAGGTCGCGGACGTCGGCGCGGCCGATGGGGTCCAGGGCGCTGGTCGGCTCGTCCAGTACGACGAGGTCGGGGCGGGCCACCAGCGCCACGGCCAGGCCGAGCCGCTGCTGCATGCCCTTGGAGAAGCCGCCCACCCGGTCGCCCGCGCGGTCGGCGAGGCCGACGAGGGCCAGGCACTCGCGCCGCTCCCGGTCGGGGACGATGACGCCGGCCAGGCTCACGTGCAGGGCCAGCACCTCGGCGGCGGTGAGCCACGGCTGGTAGCGGAAGAGCTCGGGCAGGTAGCCGACGCGGGCGCGGGCCTTCGGGTCGCGGGCCGGCCGGCCGAGCAGCAGCACCTCCCCCGCGTCCGGCCTGACCAGGCCGAGCAGCATCTTGATGACGGTGGTCTTGCCCGCTCCGTTCGGGCCGAGCAGGCCCACCACCTCGCCCCGGCCGACGGTGAGGGAGACGCCGTCGACGGCGGTCCTTCGCCGGTAGCGCTTGCGCAGGCCGGAGCACCATGCGGCCGCGGCGGGAGGCAGCCCGGTGACCAGGCGGGTCGCGGTGTCCTCGGTCATCGTTCCACCTTCAGTTCGCGGGCCACCGTCAGGACCTCTTCGCCGCTCAGCGAGCCGGCCACCACGGTCAGGACGCCGTGGTCCATCCAGACGACGGCCGCCATGGCGCCGTCGCGGGTGACGAGCAGCGTGGCCGGCAGGCCGCCGACGTCGGCGGCCGAGCTCGTCACCTTCTCGACGGTCGTGAACAGGGGCAGCGTCGTGCCGTCGCCGGAGAAGGCGCGCAGTTGCTCGGCGACGTTGTCCGGCAGGACGTTCAGCGACAGCAGGTAGTCGCGGGCGGTCTGGAACGGCACGCCGGAGGACTCCGCGGTGGGCGGCACGGCGCGCGCCACGATGAGGGCGGGCATCGGCCGGCCCGCCGACCAGGCAGCGGCCACGGCGGGACCGGCGGCCAGGCGGAACCTGTTGCCGTCCAGGCCGGGGAGCGTGGGCGGCATCGTCCTGCCGGTGGCGGCGACGGTCCTCGCCGTCTTCTCCGCCGAGAACGTCAGCACCGCGCTCACCCGGCCGGCGACGTGGTAGGAGGGCTGTCCGGTGACGCCGCGCGGCAGCGCCTCCACCCTTGGGACGGACAGACCGGTGGCCTTCTTCGCGGCGTCGGCGTCGGCGACCTGCCGCAGGTTGAGCTTCTCGATGACCCGCATGTCGCCGAGATCGGACAGGTCGGGGATCTTCACCAGGTCGGCCCGCGGGGCGACGACGGGGGTGATCTGCTCGGCCCGGAAGATCGGCAGCCACTCGGCGGCGGCCGCGGCGCTGACCCCGGTGACCAGGACGGCGGCGCCGACCACCGCGGCCACCGGACTGCGCAGCAAGGTCCGCCACCGGCGTCCGGGCCCGGCCGAAGCCAATCCATGAGCGGCCGGTGCCGACGCGAGGCCCGGGGCCGCCGCGTTCTGCCGCTCTTCCACGTGCGCGGCCGCGGAAAGGCGTTGCCAGGCGGCGTCCACGTCCACGTCCGGCGCGGCCCCCAGCGCGGCGCCCGCCAGCTCCGCGTCCCGCTGGGCGGCGCTCACCTCGGACCGGCAGATCGGGCAGCCGGCGACGTGCTCGCGATCGGCCTCGGCGACCCCGGCCGGCTCGTCGAGGAGCCGGCGCAGCGTGCCGTCACTCGGATGACGCATGACGGTTCAACTCCTTGCGCAGGGCGGACTCGGCGCGGCGCACGGTGGTGCCCACGCTGCCCGGGGACAGGTCGAGAACGGCGGCGACCTCGGCGTAGCTGAGGCCGCTGTGGCGCAGGACGAGCGCGACGGCCTGCCGGCGGGGCAGCCTGGCCAGCGCCTCGCGCACGCGGCGGCGCTCCTCGCGGGCGACGACCGCGTCGGCCACGTCGGGGCTGACGTCGGCGTCGTCGGCGGCGGCCTCCTCCCGGGTGGCGCGGCGGCGGCCCGAGCGCAGGTGGTTCAGCGCGGTGTGCGCCGCGGCGACCGACAGCCAGCCGATCGCCTCGCCCGCGGGCACCGTGGAGCGCCCGAAGGTCAGGAACACCTCCTGGGCCACGTCCTCCGCCTCGTCCCGCGAGCCGAGCACCCGGGCGGCGACCGCGACGACGCGCGGGTAGGCCGTGCGGAAGACCTGTTCGAGATCGGCCCGGACGCCCGGAGGGCTCGACACCACCGCAACGTCCTTCCACTCGGCCCGCCTGGCCACCGCGGCCGATGCGCTCCTACGATGCCTCACAACGTTCACACCTGTAGAGCACCGCCGCCGCCCGGCGTGTGACATCGGCGGCGCTTCGAGTGGGTAAAGGCGCTACGTGGCCAAGGTCTGGGATGTGCTCGTCGTCGGTGGCGGTCCCGCGGGCGCGGCGGCCGCGTTGCGCGCCAAGCAGCTCCGTCCCGAGGCGGACGTGCTGCTCGTGGACCGCGACGACTTCCCGCGCGACAAGGCGTGCGGCGACGGCATCGCCGCGCACGGCCGCGACGAGCTGGACCTGCTCGGCCTGCCCGGCCTGCTCGACGACTACCGGCCGACCCGGCGGCTGTCGGTGGTCTCCCCCGGCGGCGTGCGCGTGTCGGCGACCGTCGCGAGGCCCAACCACGTCGTGCCGCGCATGGTGTTCGACGCGCGCCTGGTCGAGGCGGCCCGCGAGCGCGGCGTCGAGGTGCGCCGCCACCGCGTGCGCGCGCTGGCCGTGCGCGGCGGCCTGGCGACCCTGGACGACGCCCTGACCGCGCGCACGGTGATCGCCGCCGACGGCGCCTACTCCTCGGTACGCCGCCTGCTGGGCGCGCGGCAGACGCCGGAGCGGCACACGGCGATCGCGGTACGCGGCTACGCCGACCTGCCCGGCGACGACGACGCCCAGCTCATCGCCATGCAGCGCTCCGGCTGGCCCGCCTACGCCTGGTCGTTCCCGATCGGCGACGGCACCGCGAACGTCGGCTTCGGCATGCTGCTGCCCCGCCTGCGCGCCACCGGCCTGCCCGGCCGCCAGGTCCTGCACGGCAGGCTCGCCGAACTGCTGCCCCACCTGCCCGCCCGCGACCTGCGCGCCCACCACCTGCCGCTGTCGCCGGGCCGGCCGGGGGCGGGCGACGGCCGGGTGCTGTTCGCCGGCGACGCGGCCAGCCTCATCAACCCGCTCACCGGCGAGGGCATCTACTACGCGCTGCTGTCGGGCCGGCTGGCCGGCGAGGCGGCCGTCACCGCGAGCGCCGATCCGCTGCCGGCCTACCGGCGCGGCCTGCGCGCGGCGCTCGGGCGGCACCTGCTGACGACCGACGTGCTGGCGCGCGCGGCGCAGTCGCCCGGCTTCATCGACGCGGCCATCGCCACCGCCGCGCGCCGCCCCGAGGTCTTCGACCTCCTGGTGGAGGTCGGCCTTGGCGCCGGTACGGTCCCCGCCCCGCTGGCCGCCGCCGTGGTGGGCCGCTGGGCCAGGACCGGGCTGGTCGCGGCGTTCAGCCGGTGAGCCTGGAGCCGTTGAGCACCAGCAGCGCCACGTCGATCCCGGCCACCACGATCGCCGCCAGGAACGGCGCCTTGCCGCCTCGCCACAGCCCCGCCCCGGTGACCGCGAGGGCCACGGCGGGGGCCGGCCAGGCGGCGGCGCCGTACACGCTGAAGGAGATCAGCGCGGTCGCGGCGAGCAGGGGCAGCGGGACGAGGGCGGCGACGCGGGCGGGACCGAGACGTTGCGGCCAGCCGCGTACGCCGGTGGCCAGGTCGTCCTTGATGTCCGGCAGGACATTGGCCAGGTGCGCGCCGAGCCCGAGCAGCGCGGCGCCGAGGACGGCCCACCACGCCGGCCACGGCGCGCCAGGCAGGCCGAGCGTGACGAAGGCGGGCAGCACGCCGAAACCGATCAGGTACGGCAGCCACGACAGCATGGTCGCCTTCAGCCCGAGGTCGTAGGCCCACGCGGCGCCGACGCCGAGCAGGTGCGCCAGCCCCGCCTGGATACCGGAGGCCAGCGACAGCGGCACGCACAGGGCCAGCGCGGCGAACGCCGCCGCGCGCACGGCGCCCGCGCTCACCAGCCCGGCCACGATCGGCTTGGTGAGGCGTCCCGAGGCGGCGTCGCGGCCGGCGTCGGCGGCGTCGTTGCACCACCCGATGGACAGTTGCCCGGTCAGGATCGCCGCCGCGACCAGGACGGCGCCGAGCGCGTCTCGCCCGCCGGCCACGGCGACGGCGGTGACGAAGGCGGTGACGGCGAGCGTCGGTCCCGGGTGACATGCGCGCGCCAGCCCGGCCACCGTTCGCACGCGCACCTCGATCCATCACGCTTTATGGGCATAGTAACCATGAAGGTGGGGCAATCTCCGGCTATGACCTGGATCGCAGCCGTTCACGGCGTGGTGCCCGCGCATCGGTACCCCCAATCAGAGATCACCGACATGGCGGCGCGGTCCTTCCTTCCCGAGGGCGCCGACCGCGGCCTGCTGAACCGGCTCCACGGCAGCGCCAAGGTCGAGCACCGCAACCTGGTCCTGCCGCTGGAGGAGTACCGCAAGCTCGACGGTTTCGGCGCGGCCAACGACGCGTTCATCCCGGCCGCCGTCGACCTGGGCGCCGAGGCGGTGTCCGGCGCGCTGGAGGCGGCCGGGCTCACCCCGGCCGACGTCGACCTCCTCATGTTCACCACGGTCACGGGTGTCGCGGCGCCCTCGATCGACGCCAGGGTGGCCCTGCGGCTGGGCATGCGGCCCGACGTCAAGCGCGTCCCGCTCTTCGGCCTGGGCTGCGTGGCGGGCGCGGCGGGCATCGCCCGCCTGCACGACTACCTGCGCGGCTGGCCCGGTCACGTGGCCGTGCTGCTGTCGGTCGAGCTGTGCTCGCTCACCCTGCAGCGCGGCGACGGCTCGGTCGCCAGCCTCGTGGCCAGCGCGCTGTTCGGCGACGGCGCCGCCGCCGTCGTCGTGCGCGGATCAGACGGTACGGCGGGCCCCGAGGTGCTCGCCACCCGCGGCCACCTCTACCCGGGCACCGAGCACGTCATGGGCTGGGAGGTGCGCGACAGCGGCTTCGGCGTCGTCCTGGACGCCGGCGTGCCCGCGGTCGTCCGCGCCCACCTGGCCGCCGACGTGGCGGGGCTGCTGGCCGAGCACGGCCTGACCATCGACGACGTCACCACCTGGGTCTGCCACCCGGGCGGGCCGAAGGTGCTCGAAGCCGTCGCGGAGACGCTCGGCCTGCCTCGGGAGGCGCTGGAGCTGACCTGGCGCTCGCTGGCCGACAACGGCAACCTGTCGTCGGCGTCCGTGCTGCACGTGCTTCGTGACACTTTGCGCAGCCGTACCCCTCCGCCGGGAAGCTATGGTCTGATGATGGCCATGGGCCCTGGATTCTGTTCCGAACTCGTCCTGCTGCGCTGGTAGCCGCACATGTTCTGGTACCCCCTCCTCATCCTGCTCGTCGGCCTCGAACGGCTGGCCGAGCTCGTCGTCGCCCGCCGCAACGCCCGCTGGAGCATGGAACGCGGCGGCGTGCTCACCGGTCAGGGCCACTATCCGTGGATGGTCCTGCTGCACACCGGCCTGCTGGCCGGCTGCCTGGTCGAGGTGTTCGCGGCCGGTCGGCCGTTCGTCCCCGCGCTGGGCTGGCCGATGCTCGCGCTCGTGCTGGCCGCGCAGGGGCTGCGCTGGTGGTGCATCAAGGCGCTCGGACCGCGCTGGAACACGCAGGTGATCGTCGTGCCCGGGCTGCCGCTGGTGCGCAGCGGGCCGTACCGGTTCGGCTGGCTGCGCCACCCCAACTACGTGGCCGTCGCCGTGGAGGGCCTCGCGCTGCCGCTCGTGCACACCGCCTGGGTCACCGCGCTGGTCTTCACCGTGCTCAACGCCGCGCTCATGGTGGTCCGCATCCGCTGCGAGAACCGGGCGCTGGCCCTGCTGGAGGAGTCCGCGTGATCGACGTCGTCGTGGCCGGCGGCGGTCCCGCCGGGCTGGCCACGGCGATCCACGCCACGCTGGCGGGGCTGCGCGCGGTCGTGGTGGAGCCGCGCAGTTCGCCCGTGGACAAGGCGTGCGGCGAGGGCCTGATGCCCGGCGGCGTGACGGCGCTGCGGGCGATCGGCGTGGAGCCGTCCGGGCGGCCGCTGCTCGGCATCGACTACCTCGACGCCTCCACCCACGCGCGCGCCGACTTCGGCCACGCCCCCGGCCTGGGGGTACGGCGGACCGTGCTGCACGCGGCGCTCGCCGCCCGTGCCGCCGAGCTGGGCGTGGAGGTCGTGACCGGCAAGGTGGTGCGGCCCGTGCACGACCGGGACGGCGTCGAGGCCGCCGGGCTGCGGGCCCGCTGGCTGGTCGCCGCCGACGGCCTGCACTCGCCGCTGCGCTCCTGGCTGCGGCTCGGGCTGCCCGACCGTGCCCCCGCCCGGTACGGCCTGCGCCGCCACTACCGGGTCGCCCCCTGGTCGGACCACGTCGAGGTGCACTGGTCGGCGGCCGGCGAGGCGTACGTGACGCCGGTGGCCGACGACCTCGTGGGTGTGGCGATCCTGAGCCGCGAGCGGGGCGGGTTCGACGAGCGGCTGGCGAACTTCCCCGGCCTGCTGGCCCGGCTCGACGGCCCGCCCGCCACGCCGGTGCGCGGGGCGGGGCCGCTGCGCCAGCGCGTACGCGGCCGGGTGGCCGGGCGGATCCTGCTGGTCGGGGACGCGGCGGGCTACACCGACGCGCTCACCGGCGAGGGACTGTGCCTGGCCGTGCTGACCGCGCGGGCCCTGGTCCGCTGCCTGGTCGAGGAGCGCCCGCAGGACTACGAGCGGGCCTGGCGGCTGCTGACCCGCAGGCACCGGCTGCTCACCGCCGCGCTCCTGACCGCGGCGCGGCGGCGGGCGTCGGCGCGGCTGATCGTGCCCGCGGCGGCCCGGCTCCCCGCGGTCTTCACCGGGGTGGTCCGGGCCCTTTCCGGCTGAGCGCCGCTCACAGGTCCTCCGACAGGAGGGTCACCAGCTCGACCAGCTCTTCCCTGCTGAGGTTGCGGCGCAGCGCCTTGGCCGCGTTCTCCGGGCGCGAGACCGGCACGCTGATCGTGCGGGGGCGGAAGCCCGCCTGGACCATGGCCGCGTTCGTGCTCAGCTCGCCGGCCACGACCTTGCTGTGCAGGGCGGGCGCGTCCTCCCGCAGCCGCCGCAACGCGGGCGTCTCCGGCCGCTCGGCCTCCTGGGCCGGCTCGGCTTCCTGATCCGGCGCGACCTCGTGGGCCGGCTCGGCGCCTTGGAACGGCTCGGCCTCGTGGAACGGCTCGGTCTCCTGATCTGGTCTGGTCGCTGTCAGCGCCTGGTCCAGCCGCGCAGCGACGTCGAGGTCGTCGGCCACCAGCGCCCGCACCAGCCCCGGCGTCACCCCGAGCCCGCGGGGCGGGTCAGCGGTGATGAACTCCAGGAGGTCGTCGTGCTCGACGAGCTCGCCGCCGGGCCCGGTGAACTCCCGCCACGCCTCGGTGTCCAGCAGCGCCCGTATCCCCTCGGCCGCCCGCGCCAGCGCCGGGCGCGCCTGCCCGATGACCGCCGACACCTCGGCCACGATCCGCCCGTGCTCCGTCACAGCTTCCCCCGCCCCCGATCGATCGGGCACCAGGGTATCGACCCTGGTCAGTCCTCGTGGTGGAAGGTGCGGCGCAGGTGCTCGGTGACGGCCGCGTGGTCCATCGGCTGGGCGCGGAAGCCTACGTACCCGTCCGGGCGGATCAGGTACGCCGCCCCCTCCCCGGCCGCGTACCGGTCACGGAACGCGCCCGCCGTGTCCCAGGCCACCGGCACGCCCAGATCGGGACGGGGCACATCGGGAGCCAGCACGACCAGGACACGGACCGGGCCCGCCGCCCACGACTCGACGTCGCCCAGCCCGGCCACGGAGCCGGCGTACAGGATCAGCGTGTGGTCCTGGAGCAGGTCGAACAGGCGGACGGGGAAGCCGAGCCCCTCGCGCGTGAGTCCCCGCGCGTCCGGCGCGCGCTCGCCCGGTCGGGGGCCGCCGTCCAGGTCGCCCGGGTGTCCGAGCGCCTGTCCGGACAGCGGGCTGCCCGGGTAGGCGACCAGGAGCTGGGCGTCGCGGGCGAGGCGGGTCGCGGCGCTCTCGCCGGGGTCGCCGATGGTCTGGGTGCGGGCGTAGCGGACCGTCCTTCCGACCACCTCCTCCCCGACCGGGCGCCGTTCCGTGTCGTAGGTGTCCAGGAGGCCGGGGGCGGCCACGCCGCGCAGGGCCAGGGCCAGCTTCCAGGCGAGGTTGCAGGCGTCCTGCATGCCGGTGTTCGCACCCTGCGCGCCGGTCGGCGGATGGATGTGGGCGGCGTCGCCGCAGACGAACGCCCGGCCGGCGCCGTACCGGCCGGCGATGCGGTGGCTGATGCCGAACAGCGACGACCAGCGCAGGTTGCCGAGGGCCGGCTTGCCGGGGATGAGCCGGTTCACGACTTCCTGGAGGCGGTCGAGGGCGGGGCCGGGGCGGTCCGTGACGATCCCGTGGCCGGGACCGCCCTCCTTCCGCAGGTCGGGCGGGGCGAGCATCGACAGCCGGTAGCGGTTGTGGCCGGGCAGCGGGACGCAGACCAGCGGGTCGTCCCCGCCGTCCGGCGTCTCGGTCAGGAAGCGCAGGACGTAGCCGGGCGGCATGGACCAGTCCACCTCGACGTCACCGAGCATGTACTCCTCGGGGAAGCGGTCGCCGTCGAAGCTCAGGCCCAGGCCGTGGCGTACCGTGCTGTGGGCGCCGTCGCAGCCGACCAGGTAGGCGGCGCGGACGGTCTCGGCCGACCCGTCGGGCCGGGTGAGGATCGCCTCCACACCGTCGGCGTCCTGGGTGAAGGCGCGCAGCTCGACGCCCCGCTCGACGGTGGTCCCCAGGCGTTCGAGGCGTTCGGTCAGGACACGCTCGACCTCGTACTGGGGCAGGGCCAGGAAGCCGTAGGTGCTGTCGGGCACCGGCAGTTCGTCGGTGCCGCTCGCCACGCCGTCGGTGAAGCGCACCTGGCCGCGCAGCCACACCCCCGCCGCGATCGCCGCGCCGGCCACGCCCATCTGCTCCCAGATCTCCAGCGTACGCGGCTGCACGCCCACGGCCTTGGCCCAGCCGGTGGGCGCGGGCAGGCGGTCGATGACGCGGCACTCCGCGCCATGGCGGCGCAGTTCCGCCGCCGCCATCAGCCCGACCGGCCCCGCGCCCACCACCAGGGCGCCCGTCGTCGTCTCCATGTCATCGCCTCCCCCGCCTCCCATTGAACGCCTCACCAGGGCGCGGGCTGAGAGCGGGGGCCCAGGTCAGCGGGACTCGGCGAGCAAATGCACGATCCCGGCCGGGTTCTTGATCCAGTGGGTCCTGCTGCCGAGGTTCTCCAGCGGTTCGACCTCGTCGATCGGGTGTACGCCGATGGCGGCCAGCTCTTCGGTCGCCGCGTCCAGGTCGTCGGTGCCGAGCTGCAGCCACAGGTCGGGGCTGCTGTAGTTGTCGACCCGGTCCAGCCAGAGGGTGTTGGGGCCGAACTTCACCGCGTGGGTCGCGGAGACGGTCGGGGCATAGCCGACATCCTCCTCCTTGACCTCGAAGCCCAGGGTGTCGCGGTAGAAGGCGACGGTGGCCTCGTACTGGGCCTTGGGGATCTTCATGGCGATGTTCAGTCCTGCGGTGAACGCGGGCTTACTCATGGTTCCTCCTTGTCGAGAACGTCCTCTTTACCGAGAACGCCTTTCTTGCCAAGCACGTCTTCATTGCCAAGCGCGCCTTCATTGCCAAGCGTGTCTTCGTGGCCGAGTGCGCCTTCGTTGTCGTGCGAGTCTTCGTTGTCGAGGGCGGCTTCCAGTGCGGCGAGCCGGTCGTCCCATCGGTGGGCGAGGCTGGACAGCCAGACCTGGGCGGCGCGGATGGGGGTGGGTTCCAGCCGGTAGGGGTGGCGGCGGCCGGTCGGCGCGGCGGCGCTGATCAGACCGGCCTCGGCGAGCAGCCCGAGGTGCTTGGCCACGGCCTGGCGGCTGATCGGCAACCGCCTGGCCAGGTCGGTGACGGTCGCCGGGCCCGCGCGGGCCAGCTCCTCCAGCAGCGCCCGCCGGGTGGTGTCGGTGAGCGCCGCGAACACCGCGACGGCCTGGGCCTCGGCGTCAGGCGGCATCGAGATGCCTGCGCAGGTCGGCCAGCTCGGCGTCCCAGCCGTGGCTGTTGGCCTGATGGGCGGAGCGCGCCACGTCGGCGGCGGCCTGCGCGAACCCGCTCTCCACCAGCCGCAACCGGGTCCCGTCCGGCACCTCCTCCAGCGTGAACTCCACCAGCGTCCGGGGCGCGTCCTCCCCCTCCAGCCCCTCGACCACCCATCGGAACGCGAACCGCCGCGGCGGCTCGACGACCGCCACCGTGGCGACCGACTCCTGATCCAGGTCGTCCCACCGGAAGTAGGCACGCCCGCCGGGACGCAGATCGATCTCGGCCACCGACCCGAACCACCGCGACAACCCTTCAGCCGTGGTCAACGCTGCCCAGACCCGCTCCACGGGATGCCGGAGCACCATCTCCCGCTCAATCGTGTTCACCACCATGCATCGCAACCTACAGGTTGCCATATCCGAAGGCAACCCAAACAAGGACACCCCACGCCCCAGGCCCCCACCACCCACCGCACCGCACCGCTCACACCCCCGCGCTGCTCGCGACGCCGATCGTTGTACGCGCGGTGCGGCGCGTTTGCCCCGAGACCCCGCAGCCCAAGGATCCTGGCGCGGTCCGTGAGCGGGCGCCCGAGCGGCGGCGGCACCGGGTCGGCATCCCAGGACCAGTGGGCTGAGCGTGGTGACCAGGGGTTGGGCGATGGACGGGGCGGGGATGGGTGCCTAACGTCGGTCGCATGCTTCCCGAATCAGCCCGCCACCTCATCCGCTACAGCGGCCAGGCCGCGTTCACCCCGGAGCTCATCGCCCGCGCCGCGGGCACGTCGGTGTTCACCGAGAGCGGCCGCGAGCTGCTCGACTTCACCTCCGGCCAGATGAGCGCGATCCTCGGCCACTCCCACCCGGCCATCGTCGCGACGGTACGCGAGCAGGTCGCCCACCTCGACCACCTCCACAGCGGCATGCTCAGCCGCCCGGTCGTGGACCTCGCCCGCCGTCTGTCGGAGTCCCTGCCCGACCCGCTGGACAGGGCGTTGCTGCTGACCACCGGAGCCGAGGCCAACGAGGCCGCGGTGCGCATGGCGAAGCTCGTCACGGGCCGCCATGAGATCGTGTCGTTCGCCCGGTCCTGGCACGGGATGACGATGGCCGCCGCCAACGCCACCTACAGCGCGGGTCGCAAGGGGTACGGCCCCGCCGCCCCCGGCAACTTCGCGCTGCCGGTTCCCGACCGGTTCCGTCCCGGCATTCTCGACGCCGACGGCGCGCTCGACTGGCGGCGGCAGCTCGACCTCGGTTTCGAGCTGATCGACGCGCAGTCGGTCGGCAGCCTGGCAGCGTGCCTGGTCGAGCCGATCCTCAGCTCGGGCGGCGTCATCGAGCTGCCGCCCGGCTACCTCGCGGCGCTGGCTGGCAAGTGCCGGGAGCGCGGGATGCTGCTGATCCTGGACGAGGCCCAGACGGGGCTGTGCCGTACCGGGGACTGGTATGCCTTCCAGCACGACGGCGTGGTGCCCGACATCCTCACGCTGTCCAAGACGCTCGGCGCGGGGCTGCCGCTGGCCGCCGTGCTGACCAGCGCGGAGATCGAGCAGAGGGCGCACGAGCGGGGGTTCCTGTTCTTCACCACGCATGTCAGCGATCCGCTGCCCGCGGCCGTCGGCAACACGGTGCTCGACGTCCTGGAGCGCGACCATCTGGACAAGCGGGCGGGTGAGCTGGGCGCGATGTTGCGCGGCCTTCTGGACGAGCTGGCCGCACGGCACGAGATCGTCGGGGACGTACGCGGGCGCGGCCTGCTGCTGGGGATGGAGCTGGCCGGTGACGAGGTGCTGGGCGCCGGTGGCGCCGACCGGCTGGGGGCGGAGGTCACCCGGCGCTGCTTCGAGCTCGGGCTGCACATGAACATCGTGCAGTTGCCGGGAATGGGCGGCATATTCCGGATCGCGCCGCCACTGACCGCGAGCGACGAGGAGATCGCCCGCGGCGCCGCCATCCTCGACCAGGCCCTCACCGACGCGGCTACGACGAGCCGCTGACGGTCATGCGCATCCGGCGGTAGTCGAACGTGACCGCGTACGGCTTGAAGAACTCGTGGGTGAAGTTCGCGATCAGGTCGAAGCCGAACTGCGCCGACTGGCCGGGGCCGGGGAGCCCGGGGAAGACCTTCTCGGCCGCGTTGCCGCGGATGTCGTGTCTGACCGCCCGCCCCAGGGCGGCCCTGCTCGCGGTGACCGGGTAGGTCTTGATCCCGAAGCGTTCCCGGGGGTGGTCGTAGTCGACGGCGAGGCCGTACTCCTCGGCGATGGCCACGGTGGTGTCCAGGGCGCTGCCGATGCCGCCGGTGTCGACGGTGACCATCCTGGGCGGGTGGTCGCCGAGGCTGCCCAGCGAGCACGGGAAGTGGTCGCCCGCCAGCCACAGCGGCAGGCCCGCCGACGCCTCGCGCGGGGCGGCGGGCGTGCGGCGGAGCACGAGGGCGCGGCCCGCGTAGTCCATGGTGGTCAAAAAGTGGTAGAAGATCGTCGTCCCGAACGCGCCCGCCGCCTGCGAGCCATCGGGCAGGGGCGGCCGCTGGGCGTCGTTCCACTGCACGGGGATGTTGCGGATCTCGATGTCCCCGATCCTGAAGGAGTCCAGGACACCCAGGTGGAGGACGACGGGGTGGGCGTCCACGATCCCGCCCTCGACGGTGGCCAGCGCGCGCAGCCCCGCTCGTTTCGCCTCCTCCATCGACAGGTCCAGCGTCGCGTAGGTGTCGAGGTAGAACTTCTGCGGACGCCCGCCGTTCACGCTGGCCTCGACGGACGGGACGGGATCGAGCGTGTGGAACGGCACGCGGGTGGCGCGCGCGCCGGACACCTTCCAGGGCGTGCCGGTGATGTGGGAGCAGACCTTGGCGAACGCCTCGTCGCGCGGCCTTCCGGTACGGCGCAGCAACGGCACGGCGGGGGCAAGCCGATCCTGGCGGACGAAGCACTCGGCCAGGCGCTGGGTGGAGGCGACGTCGCCCGGGACCAGGGCGACGGCCTTGGCCAGGTGCGCCTCGGCGGCGTCGAACCGGTTGGACAGCAGGGCGAGGTAGCCGATCCGGGCGTGGGCGTGCGCGTCCCGTGGGTCCTCGCGCAGGCGGCGGCGGTAGCCGCGTTCGGCATCGGTGAACCTGCCCTGTTTGAACAGCGCGTCCGGGTCCTCGGAGCCGGACGCCGCCAGGTCCGCTCCGGCCGCGGCGACCAGGGCCGCGGCGCCTCGCAGGAACGTGCGCCGGTCGGTGTTGAAGATCATGGTTCCTGCCTCGTGTCGTGGGCGGATCAAGGCCACACAACAGAGGCGAGGGTTAAACACGGATAAGTCAGGACCCGCAGCCCCGCCGTCAGGACGCGCAGCCTCACCGTCAGGACTCGCGCCCCACCGTCAGGACTCGCGGCCCCACCGTCAGGACTCGCGGCCCCACGGTCAGGAGTGGTGCTCGTCCCACCACGCGAGCACGCGGGTCCCCGACAGGGTCACCCACTTCGACGGCTCCCCCACCGGCACGTCGACCTCGAACCACACCTGCCCGGGATGCCGCCCGCCCTGCAGCCAGGTGCCGTCCGGACGCCGGGCGGCGCGGATGAGCTCGATCGCCTCCGCCATCCGCGGGTCCGGCTCCGTCCCGTCCAACAGTGCGGCCTCGCGGAAGTACTCGGCCGCGTTGAGCACGGTGTAACCCCATCTGACCGGGTACGCGAACCGCGCCACCCACGGCCCGACCGGCTCACCACTGGACAGGCGCCGGAACAGACCACGCCGCAGCAGATACTCCTCACCCGAGCGCCGGGCGGCCCGTGTCTCGTCGGTGCCCCCGGTCGCCGCGTCGTAGGCGAGCAGGCCCTTGAGCGAGTTGAGCGTCGAGTGGAAGGACGACCGCGTCGAGCCCTCGACCCACTCGCAGTTCCACCCGCCGTCGGGCAGCCGGTGCTCCAGGAACCACGCGACGATGCCCTCGACGTCGGCCCCGAGCCACAGGCCGTTCCCGACCGTCCAGGCGTTGATGCAGCAGTCCACCTCGCCGCCCCAGTACGGCAGGTCGTCGTACTCCCAGCGGGAGTTCTCGCCGAGCAGTTCGGCGGTACGGCGTTCGCGCAGGATGCCCGGATCCATGCCCCATTCCCGGAGCGTGGTGAGCGTCCAGGTCGTCGCCGTCCAGGGCTGCCCGTCGCCTTCCTCCCCGGTGAAGCCCTTCGGGAAGAACGCCCCGCCCGCCCACTGCCCGTCCGGATCCTGGAGGGCGAGGAGCCGGGCGCCGAAGCCCTCGGTGGCGATCCGCGCCCGCGTCGCCTCCCACACCCGCGGCGGCTCGCCCGCGAGATCGCGCTCGACCTGCCAGCGCAGCGCCGGATCGGAGTCACGCGCCCATGCGACCACATCCATGGAGGCGACCCTATCGGGGAGCTTTCCGGTCAGTCCGCGTCCTCCGGGTACTGGAAGACGTCGTCGAGCGTGACGCCCAGCGCGCGGGCGATCTTGAAGGCCATCTCCAGCGAGGGTGAGTAGCGGCCCTGCTCGATGGCGATGACGGTCTGCCGGGTCACGCCGACGCGCTCGGCCAGTTCGGCCTGGGTCATCTCGCCTCGGGCGAAGCGCAGGGCGCGGATCGTGTTGGTCACCTGGGTGGGCTTGACCATGCTCAGAAGCCCCTGCGGTAGGCGACGACACGGACGATCCCCGAGGCCAGGGCCGACAGGACGAACGTCAGGTAGAGGGCGTTGGCGATCCAGAAGTGCGCCGCCTGGGACACGGTCAGCGCGAAGACGCCGAGCACGCCGACGGACAGCACGTGGTACTCGGTGCGCTGGCCGTACCTGCGGATGGCCGCGTCGCGCTCGTCCTTCAGCCCCGCCTCCGCGGGGGCGGCGATCGCGGTGGCGACCGAGGCCACGACGTTGGCGAGGACCGCGACGCCGATGGCGGTGAGCAGGGCGGGCAGGTAGGTGATTCGGGTGACGTCGGCGCCGGGCACCTGCCGGAGGATGGCGGTGAAGTACACGACGGGCACGACGAGCGCCACCGCCGTGTACACCCAGACGCGTTTCTCCTCGGTCGACATGACGCTCCTCCGCGGGTCAGAAAGGCCGACGTGGCCAAGGTAAAGCACCTTGGACATGAGGTCAAACTTTCTTAACATCGCGATCCGGAGCGGGGGGCGATTGCGGCGGAGATGGCTGGTCTCGCCCAACCCCTGCGCGAACGCACCAGAAGGTACGCTCGGCGATGTCGCGCCGGGTCGCCGGTTGTCCCGAACACGTGTGTTCGCGCCCCCCAGACGACTACGGTTATAGGAACGTCTTATACTGAAATACCTTTCATGTATCGGCGTTCACCCATAGAGTAGGGTGACGCCGTTGAGTGGAGTTCCCGTCCGGAGATCACCGAGGTTGTGATGACGCCGCTGTCCCTGATGACCGTCAGCATGCTGCGTGGCACGCTGATCACCGTCACCGGCGAGCTGGACGCCAGCAACGTCGAACAGCTGGCCGACTACGTCGCCGAACGCCACGCCGAACCCGAGCTGCCCCTGGTCCTCGACCTGAGCGGGGTGGCCTTCATCGACAGCACCGGCCTGAGCCTGCTGCTGCACCTGAGAGCGGGCGCGGGCGAGCACGGCGGCACCCTCCATCTGGCCGGGGTGCAGCCCAGACCCGCCCGCATCCTCGAGGTCACGGGCGCCTACCGGCAGTTCAACATCCACCCCACCCTCGAAACGGCGCTGCAGGCCTCCGGTCTGGCCACCATCGACCCGACGTCATCGGCCGACATCGCCTGAGCCGTACCGCCGGAGCAGCGGCTCGGCGGGCTCCCATGCCGTGAGCCGCCCGCCGTCCTCGGCCCGCCGCCTGGCCAGGCCCGACAGCGCCTCCAGCACCACACGGCTGCCGAGCATCGCCGTCACGTCGGCGTGGTCGTGGGCGGGGGCCACCTCGACCACCTCGACGCCGACGATCGGCAGCTCGTAGGACAGGCGCCGGACCGCGTCCAGCAGTTCGCGCGAGGTCAGGCCGCCCGGCTCCGGGGTGCCCGTGCCCGGTGCCATGCCCGGGTCGACCACGTCGATGTCGACCGACAGGTACACGCCGTCGCACGCGTCGAGCGCGATCCGCGACGCCTCGCTCAGGCACGCGGCCAGGCCGCGCTCGACGATCTCGGTCATCTCGTACGAGCGCATGCCCTGCCCGGCCATCCAGCGCAACGTCTCCGGCCCCGGCCAGTAGCCGCGCAGCCCGATCTGCAGGAACCTGTCGCCCCTGGCCGCGCCCGACTCGATGAGCCTGCGCATGGGCTGACCGTGCCCTATGAGCGTGCCGTACGTGCTGTCGCCGGTGTCGGCGTGCGCGTCGAAGTGCAGGACGGAGACCCGCCCCCAGCCGACCGCGCGGGCGACGCCGGTGACGTTGGGCAGCGCGATCGAGTGGTCGCCGCCCAGCACCAACGGGATCTTGCCCGCCGCCGCGACCGTGTGGACCGCCTCTTCCAGAGCGGCGTGGGCCGCGTGGGCGTCGCCGCTGAACATCATCACGTCGCCCGCGTCCTTAACCCGCAGGTCCAGCAGCCCGTCCACGCCGAGGGCCAGCGACGGCCGGGCGCCGTCGTGTTCCAGATAGCAGGCCTGCCGGATGGCGCCGGGGCCGAAGCGGGCACCGGCGCGGTAGGAGGTTCCGCCGTCGTAGGGGGCGCCCAGGATGACCACCTCGGCCTCGCTCCAGGAGGCCGGGTCGTCCAGATCGCAGGCGGGCACGCCGAGAAAGGTGAGGTCAGGACCGAACATCGCGCCGAATCGGGTCATGCCCGCATCCTCACAGCCCCGCCTCCCCCGCCAGAACACCCCGATTTTCGGCACCTCCTCCATACGCCCTATGAAGCCTCCTAACAGCCCCGCATCGAACACCCGACCCGGGCAGAGGCCGGAGTCCATACGAGCTATGGAGGAAAGGTGGTCAACTCGCCGTACCTGGACAGCGTCGAGGCCAGGTCGGTCCGCTCGCCCCGCAGGGTGGCGCCCAGGAACGCGGCCGACACCTCGGAGGTCAGGCGCGGCCCGGCGGCGCGGCCGGAGGAGCCGATCAGGGAGGGCAGCGGCGGCAGGTACAGCGGGGCGTCGGTGAAGGTCAGGTGGGCCGAGCCGGGGACGATGAGCCGATAGCCCGTCGCCCGGCTGAGCTGGAGCACCCGGGTCAGCCGGGAAAGATAGTCCTGCTCCTCGCCCGGCGCGATGGCGTGCGTCAGCGCCAGCACCGGCTGGCGGAACTCCCGTGCCGCCGGGTCGCGCGGATAGCCGTCGAGGACGAGCACCGCCGCGAACCTGCTGTCCTGCCGGGCGGCCTGCAGCGCCGCCGCTCCACCGAGCGAGTGGCCGGTGGCCGCGGCGCGCGACAGGTCGAGCCGTCCGGCAAGCGGCCCCTGGATCTCGCCGCCGTGCATCCGGCCCAACTGGGTGAGGACGAAGCCGAGGTCGCCCGCGCGGATCGCCGTCCATCCCGCCGCCCGCCGCGCGTCCTCCGCGTCGTCGCCGGTGGCCGCGAGCCGGGTGCGTACGGCCCTGCCGTCCTCCAGCACGACCAAGGCCGAGTCGTAGGGATGGTCGATCCCGGCCACGACGTACCCCCGGCTGGCCAGATCCTCGGCCCACGCGGTGTTCTGGGTGCGCACGCCGCCGAGCCCCGGCGAGAACAGCACGACGGGAAACCGCTCACTCCCCCGCGCCACCGGAGCCTCCGGCGTGGACCGCGCGTGGGCGCGCGCCACCTCGTCCAGCATGAACCCGGGCACCCCGAGATAGCCCGCCGCCCCCGCCGCCACGAGCCGCGCCTCCTGCGCCGTGCGCCCGAGATAGCGGCTCCGCCGCGTGCCCGTGGTGTCGCCGGAGGGGTACCAGAGCTGGACCACGACCGTGCGCCGGTCGCCCGGCTCGGCGGTGAAGGTCTCCGGCCGGTCGGCGTCGGTCCACTGCACGACGGTGGTGCCCACGGCGTACGCCCCCGGCGGCTTGGGGAACACCGGCGACGGCAACGCCCACGACGCCCCCGCACCCCCCACGACCAGCCCGAGCCCGGCCACCGCCGCCGGCACGGCCACCCACCACCGGGTCCTGCGCACGGGCCGCCCCGCCCGCTCCCGCCACCGCACGAACACGGCGGCGGCCAGCGCCACTCCCCCGGCGGCGAGCACGGGAACCAGCGGCCAGCGCAGCCCTGACACCGCCAGCACCAGCGCGGACGCCGCGAAGACGGCCCCGGCCGCCGTCGCGACCGGCCGGCGCGCGGGCGGCGGCAGCCAGCGCGCCAGGACCAGCGCCACGGTGGCCAGCACGGCCAGGATCTCCAGAAGGGACAGCCCGAGAAATGTCACGCGTTCATTCTTCGGATGACCGCCTGGCAGGGCATCGGCCCCTGGTCCAGACCTGGTTGCGCCCCTGGTATGACCTCCGCCGCCGGCCTGCGACCCAGGTCTGACACCAACAAGTGAGAAAAGTGGGTAATATCCGACTTATCGGTAAAGGAGGAGGAGTCATGGCCGGGAAGATGATCCAGGGACCGGACGGCCGGTACATCGTGGGCACCGTGAAGATCGGGGACAAGGGGCAGATCGTCATCCCGAAGGACGCCCGTGACCTGCTCGACCTCCAGCCGGGCGACACCCTCCTCGTCCTCGTGGACCGCAGGCAGGGCATCGCGCTGGTCGACAACGAGCGGTTCCGCAACTTCGCGACGGGAGTGCTCGCCGTACAGGAAGAGGAGGAGGAGTGAGCGCCAACCCGTTCGAGGGACGGCGTGACCCGCTGCCGCCCGCGCTGGCGCGGGCCGGGTTCCGGCAGGAGTTCGCCACGTTCGGCGGGACGGTCATCGGCTACGTGCGCGGACCGGAGGCGGGCGTGCCGCTCCTGCTCGTGCCGGGGCAGATGAGCCTGTGGAGCAGCTACCGGCGCGTCATGCCGGAGCTGTCGCGGAGGTTCACGGTGTACGCCGTGGACGTGCGCGGGCATGGGAGCTCGTCCTGGACGCCCGGCGACTACTCCTGGGAGTCCGCGGGTACCGATCTTGCCTGCCTGCTGCGCGAGGTCGTCGGCGCTCCCGCGATCGTCAGCGGCAACTCCTCCGGCGGCATCCTGGCGTTGTGGTGCGCGAGCCGTACTCCGGAAAACGTCGCGGCGCTCGTCCTGGAGGACCCGCCGATCTTCTCGGCCGAGACGCCGCGCTTCCGCGACCGGGACCGGTGGGTCCACGGCAGCCTCGCGCACACCGTCGCCGTCCTCGGCGACCCCGGCCGGCGGCGGGTCGCCGACATCTTCCGCCAGGAGATCCCCGTCTCGGAGACCAGGACCATCCGGATGCCGGACCGGTTCGTCGCCCTGCTCGACCGGCTCATCGCCCGGCATCGGCGGCGCGATCCCGGCGGCCCGGCGAGCCTCGGCGTCCGCTGGCTGCCGCGGTCGCTGGAGGAGACGGTCCGCGCGGCCTCGATGTTCGACCCCGGCTTCGCCCGCGCCTTCGTCGACGGGAGCTTCTTCGGCGGTTTCTCCCACGAGGCCGCACTGCGCGCGACCACCTGCCCCGTCCTGCTGCTGCACGCCAACTGGAACCGCTACGAGCGACACGGCCTGGTCGGCGCGATGGACGACGACGACGCCCGGCGGGTGCGCGAGCTCGCCCCCCAGACCGTCTACCGGCGCGTCGACGCCAGGCACGTCATCCACGGCGACAAACCGCGCGAGTTCGTCACCGCTCTGACGGAGTTCGCCCGGAAAACAACCTGAGCCCCCGGTACGGCCTGCGCGAAATGCCCGTGCGAAGCTCTTGGAAAGGCAACCCAGGCCGTCCCCAGGAGAGGTACCCGCGCATGGAACTGACCACCGACCGCCTGCTCATCCGCGACTGGACGGAGGACGACGCCGAGGCGGCGCTGGCGATCTACGGCTCGGACGAGGTCACCCGGTGGCTCACCCCCGCCATGCACCGCGTCGAGGACGTCTCGGGCATGCGGGGCGTCCTGCACGCCTGGCACGAGGCGCAGCCCAACCTGCTCAAGCCCCGCGGCCGGTGGGCCGTCCAGGTCCGCGACAGCGGCGAGGTCGTGGGCGGGCTGAGCATCCGGCTGCTCCCGCCGTACGAGGAGGATCTGGAGATCAGCTGGCAGCTCGACCGCAAGGCGTGGGGCCACGGGTACGCCACCGAGGCCGCCCGCGCGCTCATCGCGTGGGCGTTCACCCAGGACGTGGACGAGTTGTTCGCCGTCGCCCGCCCGGCCAACCACCGCGCCATCGCCACCGCGGAGCGGCTCGGCATGCAGTGGGTCGGCGAGACGTCCAAGTACTACGGCCTGACCCTCCAGGCCTACCGCATCCGCCTGAGCGACCTGCCCACGGAGGAGGAACGGGCGTGAGCCTCAACCGTCCCCTGGGCGACGGGCCCGAGCCGGAGATCGCCGGCTCCGCCGTCCTGGTCGGCGACGTGCGCGTGGGTGCGGGCGCCATCCTCGCGCAGGGCCTGGTCATCCGCTCCGAGGGTACGGCGGTGCGCGTCGGCGACCACACCGCGGTCCTGGAGAACGGGGTCATCATCGGCACCCGCGAGCACCCCGTCTCCATCGGCAGGCGCACCGCGTTCGGCCACCGGGCGGTCATCGTCGGGGCGACGGTCTGCGGACGTCGAGCGACGCCGACCGCGAGCGCGTCGCCGCCCTGCGCGACCACCAGACCAGTCTGACCGACCATCCCGGCACCCTGCTGCACGGGCCGACGAGCGCGGGAGAAGACATGGGAACCCTCTACGCCTACCGCGACAGGATCCCGCAGATCGGCGCGGGAACCGTGCTGTTCGACTCCGCCGAGGTCACCGGTGACGTCATCGTCGGCGCCGACTCCCTGATCGGCGCGGGCGTGAAGATCATCGGCGACTCCCACGGCCCGGTGCGCATCGGCTCCCGCGTCCAGATCCTGGAGAACACCGTCCTGCACCTGCTGCCCGACAACGAGCTGGTCATCGAGGACGACGCCGTCATCGGTCCGGGCGCGATGATCCACGGCTGCCACATCGGCCGGGGCAGCGTCGTCGAGCCGGGCGCCATCGTCTGCGACGGCAGCGTGGTCGGCGCCGAGTCGGTCGTGCGGGCCGGCGCCTGCGTCAAGCAGCGTGACCGCTTCGATCCCCGCTCCGACCTGGACGGCTTCCCCGCCCGGCGGGTCGGCACGCTGGACGCCGCGCCGCCGCGCCCGAACTGGGCCTTCCCGCCCGGCGCCGCCGCCACCATCCGCAAGATCCCCCGGTAACCGGAAGCCATGTAATTGACACGTCAATCATTAGCAATATGATTGACGTGTCAATTACATGGAGGTGCCGGATGACCAGCGCGAACACGGACGTCCCGGCGTCGGAGCGGCGCCGCCTCACCACGGCGGAGCTGGCCGTCTGGCGGTCGCTGATCGAGACCACCAAGGAGCTGGAACGCCGCCTGGGCGCCCGGCTGGCCCAGGACTCGGGGCTGTCTCCCGCCGACTACCACGTCCTGCTCACGCTCAGCGAGGTCCCCGGGCGGCGGCTGCGCTCCTCGGCCCTCGCCGCGGCCATGGTCTGGGAGCGCAGCCGCCTGTCCCACCAGCTCGGCCGGATGGAGAAACGCGGGCTGATCTCCCGCGAGGACTGCGCGGACGACAGCCGCGGCTCCGAGATCGTGCTCACCAAGGACGGGGCCGCCGCCTTCCGCGCGGCCACCGCGCCGCACGCCCTCGCGATCAAGGAGCATTTCGCCGACGCCCTCAGCCCGGAGCGGTTCGCCGCGCTCGGCGACGTCCTGGCCGACCTGCGCAGACACCTGTTCGGGGACGGCGAGCGATGAACGCCTCGCCGCACCTGGCCGTCCTCGGGGCCGGCCACACCGGCCCGGTGCTGGCCAAGGTGCTGACCGAGGCCGGCTACCCGGTCTCGGTGGCCGCCTCGGGCGACCCCGAGCGCATCGCGCTGATCCTGTCGTTCCTGGCTCCGGGCGCCAAGCCCCGCTGGGCCGCGGACGCGGTAGCCGAGGCCGAGGCGGTGTTCCTCGCGCTGCCGCTGCACCGGTTCGCGGAGCTGGACCCGGCCGGGCTCACCGGCAAGATCGTGGTCGACACCATGAACTACTGGCCGCCGACCGACGGCGTCCAGGTCGCTTTCGACGACCCCGTGCGCGGCTCCAGTGAGATCGTGCAGGCCGCCCTGCCCGGCGCGCGCGTCGTCAAGACCCTCAACCACATCGGCTACCACGAGCTCGACGACTCCCGCCGCCCCTCCGGATCGCCCGGCCGCCGCGCGCTCGGCGTCGCCGGCGACGACGCCGGGGCCGTGGCGACGATCGCGGCCATCCTCGACCGCGTCGGCTACGACACGCTCACCCTGCCGTCGCTGGCGGCCGGCCGGGCTCTGCAGCCCGGCGGAGCCGTCTTCGGCGCCGACCTCACCCTCGACCGCTTCTCCCAGGAGGTCTCGTCATGACCACCACCGCGCAGGAGTTCCCGCTGGAGTTCGGGCTGGACACCTTCGGCGACCGCGGCGCCGACGAGTACGGCGCGCCGCTGTCACACGCCCAGACCATCCGCGACGTGGTCGAGCAGGGCGTACTGGCCGAGCAGGCCGGAGTCGACGTCTTCAGCATCGGCGAGCACCACACCGGGGACTTCCCGATGCCGGCCGGCGACGTCGTGCTCGGCGCGATCGCGGCGCGTACCGGGCGGATCCGGCTGGGCTCGGCGGTCACCGTCCTCAGCTCCGACGACCCGGTCCGGGTCTTCCAGCGCTACTCGACCCTGCACGCCGTCTCCGGCGGCCGGGCCGAGGTGATCATCGGCCGGGGCTCCAGCACCGAGTCCTTCCCGCTGTTCGGCTACGACCTGGCCGACTACGACGTGCTCTTCGACGAGAAGGCCCGCCTGTTCGCGCGGATCCGCTCCGGCGGCCCGGTCACCTGGGAGGGCACCACGCGTCCCGCGCTGACCGGCCAGGACGTCGTCCCGCACACCGAGGGCGGCCCGCTGCCGGTCTGGATCGGCGTCGGCGGCAGCCCGCAGTCCGTGGTGCGCGCCGCCGAGCTGGACCTGCCCCTGATGCTCGCTGTGATCGGCGGCAACCCGCTGCGGTTCGTGCCGTTCACCCAGCTCTACCGCAAGGCCCGCGAGACCCTCGGCCGCCCGCGGTTGCCGATCGGGCTGCACACCCCCGGCCACGTGGCCGCCACCGACGAGGAGGCGTTCGAGCAGTTCGTCCCGCGCATGCGCGAGACGATGCGACGTCTCATGCCCAGCCGGGGTTTCCGGGTGCCCACGATCGAGCAGTTCAGGCAGGAGGTGGGCGAGGACGGCGCGCTGTACGTCGGCTCGCCGGAGACCGTCGCGCGCAAGATCGCGGCCAACGTGCCGCGCCTGGACGTGTCCCGCTTCGACCTGAAGTTCGCCATGCCGCTGATGCCCCAGCGGGAGATCCTGGAGGCCGTCGAGCTATACGGGACCAAAGTCGTGCCCAGGGTGCGTGAGCTGCTCGGCGAGCGGGAGCTCCAGAAGGGAGCCTGATTTCCCGGACGTATCTGGTATAGACCGGATACGGTGGCGCGTGGAATTCGGCCATCGGGAGTCCTCCATGCGCACCGTTCTATCGATCGCGGCGGCGGCGGTCCTCGCCTTCACCCTCGCCCCCGCCCCACCTGCAACCGCCTCCACCGCAGCCTTGCCTGGCGGCAAATCCACTTACGTCGTGTCACAAGGGCACCTCAAGGCGTCCTCCCGGGAGAACTGGGTACGCCTGGGCAGCTACCGCTTCGCGGCCAACGGCACCGTGACCGCCTCGCTCTACCTGTGGTGGCAGCGCCACCCCGAGGCCAGGCAGGGCACCGGCATGACCCCCGACGCCGGGTGCAGCACCAAGGCGGGCGGCTCGGCCACGCGGGCGCGTACCTGCCAGGTGCTCACCGCGGGCGGCTTCACCGGCGCGCCCGACGAGACCCGCACCGGGACCTACACCGTGTCGGGGAACGTCGTGAGCATCCGGTGGAAGATCGCCCAGCGGTGGACGGAGCAGTGGTCCGTCCACCGCTCCTCCGACGGACGGCTGGCCAGGCTCGACCTCAGGTCCAGCACGCTCGCCACCCACGGCTACGCCTACGGCAGCAACGCGGGGCTCGGCACCCGGCGGGCGATGAGCTCGGTGAAGGCCCACCCCGGCACGCTGCGGCAGGACCTGACGAGCTGGGCGGGCGGCAGGCTCGTGCCCTCGCTCAACCAGCCGTTCGGGCTCAAGTCGTTCCGCGCCTGCAAGACCACGACGAGCTGCCTGACCTACCTGCAGCCCTCCTCCAAGGGCGCCTGCCAGAAGGCCGGCGGCTGCCCCAAGTACGGCGGCGGCACCCGCGCCGACGTCAGCTCCATCCAGTACTACCTCACGAAGATCTCCAACTCCGACCGCCGCGACTCGATCTGGCACTGGTGCACCTGCCTGGCCATGGAGCGCGGCCAGTTCTGCTACACCGGGAACTCGCACGTCAAGCCGCTCATGCAGATCATCGACGACCGCGGATTCTTCCGCGGGTGGGTCGGCGCGGAAGCCTCGTTCTCGACCGGCGCGCGAGGGGCGGACATGCTGGCGGTCTTCCGCATCAGCGACTTCCGCTGATGGCCCGCACGCCGCATGACAGCTTCCACGATCTCGCGCTGCCGCCGTCCCTCGACCCCGACCGCAGCAAGGGCGAGCAGATCAGGGAGATCCTGGAGCTCATGGCGCGCGCCCTGCCGCCGGGCACGCTGCTGCCCTCGGAGCGCTCGGTCGCCGAGCGCTACCAGGTCGCCAGGGGCACGGTCCGGCAGCAGGTCCAGGAGCTCGTCATGCTGGGCGTGATCAGCCGCTCCAGCGGTTCCGGCACCTACGTCGCCGAGCCGAAGCTGCAGCAGGGCACCACCATGGCCTCCTTCAGCGAGGAGATGCGGGCCCGGGGCAGGACCCCGGCCGCCCGCATCCTGTCGGCCCGCGTCCGCCGGGCCGGCGCCGCCCTCGCCGAACGGCTGGGCGTCGACCCCGGCGAACGCGTCGTCGACCTGCGCAGGCTCCGCTCGGCCGACGGCACCCCGATCGCCATCGAGCACACCCATCTGTCCGCGCGCCGCTTCCCCGGCCTGCCGCGGGTGCTGCGCGATGACATGTCCCTGTACGCCACGCTGGCCGGCCGCTGGAACGTCCACGTGGAACGGGCGGTGCACCGGGTCTCCGCGGTCGCGCTGGGCGAGCGGGAGGCGGCCCTGCTCGGCGCCGCCCCGGCGCTGCCGTCCTTCCTGGTGGAACGGCAGGCCTGGGACCGCGGCGGCGCCGTGGTCGAATGGGGACGATCCACCTACCGGGGCGACTTCTACGACCTGGTCTTCGAGGTCGGCACCTGACTTCTCGGAGCACGTCGCAGATCAGGTGGGTCGTCGATCACGTCGAAGGGACGGGCGACCTGTCGCCATATTTCCGATAAGCGAGATTTTCCGCATATGTCCGTTCGTTGTGGGAACCTTCTCCGGCGCTGCGCAGTAACAGTCCCGGAAGGTCCACTCCCACGACGATCCACAGGAGGATTCGGTGAGATCCCGAATTCGGAACTGGGCAAGCGTGACATGGCTGGTGGCGTTCCTGGCCGCGATGACGGTCGTCCTGGCCCCCTCGGCGGGCGCGCAGGACGCGGGGCAGGCCCAAGACGTCTACCGGCTGACCATCGTCCGGCTCAACTGCGACGACGAGGCCGAGTCGTTCTCCGACGAGGTCGAACTCTGGGTCGACGGCAACTTCGTCGACCGCAGGAACAACATGGACGGCGGCGACTGGTGGGACATCAACCGGACGTTCGACTTCCAGAGCTCGATCCAGGTCGTGATCCGCGAGAACGACAACTGGGTCATCGGGAGCAAGAACGTCACCACGGCGGATGCCAACCAGGGCCTCAAGGTCCATCCGATGCCGGGCTTCCACGGCACCGCGTACTACTACCGCCTGACCTACTTCGTGGAGGGCCCCTTCTGAGGAGGCGGTCCAGGCGCCGCCCCGCCGTCCTTTCGGGGACGGCGGGGCGCCACATCCAGCACCACGGCCGACAAGCCGCTCCCCCTACCGCATGGTGAACCGCACCAGCAGGAGCAGGGCGAGGAAGACCATCCCCAGGATCAGCGACAGCCAGGCCCACCAGGTGAAGCGCCAGCGACCGGTCCCGTCCGCACGCCGTTTCAGCCCCGGGGAGGCGAGCAGCACCATGAGCATCCCCAGGACGGCGAAGATGATCGTCAGCCAGTCGGCCAGTGCCCGCATGCGCTTCTCCTCGGGCGGTCGGGTCCGCGCCCAGGATCGGGCCGCCCGCCCGGGAGGGGTGCCGGGCGGACGGAAGGAGTGGCGGTTCACAGCAGGATGAAGGAGAAGTCCCGATGTGTTCTGCGGTTCAGCGGGATGTCGATCTTGACCCGGCGGGCGATCTCCCCCCGGCTGACGCCCAGCCCCTGGGCGATGAGCCGTTCCGGGCGCAGGGGCACAGGGTCCTCGAAGACGACCGGGATCTGGACGGGCCAGGGGCTGTCGGGAGGCGGCGGGGCGAGCAGTTCCCAGCAGGAGTCCCACTCCAGGGTGTAGCGGTTGCGCCGGGCGATCAGCGGGTCGAGCAGGACGCGGGCGACGAGGGCGGCGGAGTTGCCGTGGTATCCCTCCAGCAGCGCCGGATCCAGCTCCCTGACCGGGACGCGGTCATGGACGGTGATCTTGCCGGTGCGGTCGCAGGCGACGCAGGCCACCAGCAACCAGACGTCGAGCAGTTTTCCGTTGGCGTTGACGCGGAACTTCCCCTCGCCGACGCCGGCGAGGCCGGACCGGCACTCGACGCAGCGCAGCGCGAGCAGGGGCAGGCGGGTGCGCCGGACGGTCCAGGGCAGCACGATATGAGGACGCGTAGACATGATCTCTCTGAAGACCTGACGGAATGCATGGGTAAGAGAGCCGACGGCGACGTCGGCGACCGATGCGCGGGAAAAGGGTCAGGTCTACAGAGCGGGCGGCGTCACGCGGGGTGAGGTCCTCTCGTGGAGTGTCGGGCCAGTCGCACGATAGGGCGGACGAACCGCCCGGGCCACCCGTTTTTCCGAGGGAGCGCCGCGGCGCTCCCTCGGCCGAGGGTCAGCCGCGCCGCCACTTCTGGTTCGCGCCGCCGTGGCACTCGTACTGGATGAGCGCGGCCCCGGTCCCGCCCCAGTCCTTGACGTCCACGCACTTGTTGGACTGCGGGTTGACCAGGTCGCCCGCGCCGGTCAGCACGAACTGCTGGGCGGGGTTGCCGCTGCAGTGCGCGAGCTGGATGACGGCGCCGTTGTCCCGGGACCCCCAGGCCACGTCCATGCACAGGCCGAAGGCACGGATGGTGCCGTCGCCGGGGAAGGTCCAGCGCTGGGCGGCGCTGGTGTTGCAGTCCCACAGCCACAGGGCCTGGCCGTCGGCGCCGTTGCCGTAGGGGACGTCGATGCACTTGTTCTGCCAGCCGACGATGCGGCTCGTGGTGCCGCCTCCGCCGGTGGTGGTCAGGCTCAGGCCGTACGCGCCGAGGATCTCGTTGACCGGCTGGAAGAAGGTGTTGCCGCCGCCCGAGCAGGAGCCGGAGGCGCCCGAGGTGACGCCCTGCGCCTGGTCGCCGCTGATGAAGGCGCCGCCGGAGTCGCCGCCCTGGGCGCAGGCGGAGGTCTGGGTGAGCTGGTGCACGAGGGCGCCGCCGCCGTAGTCGACGGTGACGTTCTTGGCCTGGACGACGCCGCAACGCCACCCCGTCGTACGGCCGGAGCGGCAGATCGAGGCGCCGGCCACGGCCTCCTGCGACCCGGCCACGACCGCGTTGCCGCCGCCGTGGTTGTTGACCCACGGGCGGGGCGTCCAGTCGCCGTTGGTCCGCACCCATCCGTAGTCGTTGCCCGGGAAGGAGGAGCCCGCGACGGTGCCCTGGGCGGCGTTGTTGTAGCCGAGGGTGGGGCTGCCGGCGCCGCCGCAGTGCCCGGCGGTGACGAAGCCGCCGTTGTTCACCGAGAAGCCGACCGAGCAGAGGGTGTTGCCGTTGATGACGTACTGGTCGCCGCCCCGGATGTCGTAGAGGGTGCGCGGCGGCTGGGAGACGGTGATCCGCACGTCCCGTTCGGCGACTCCGGCCCGTTTCACGAAGCGTCCGGCCGAGGCGGTGTCGGCGGCCGACACCACGACGGTGTTCCCTGCCGGGTCGACGTGCCAGGAGTGGACGTTCTCGCCGGGTCCGGCGCGGTCGAGCTTGGCCTTGGTGGTCTCGAGGTCCGCTGCCGTGCGGGTGACCTGGACGGGCAGGCCGCCCGCCGTACGGACGAGTGCGGCGTCGCGGGCGGTGCGCACGCCGACGGCGAGCCGTCCCTGGGCGGCGTCGAACCAGGCGCCCGCGACGCGCTCGCCGAGACGGGCCCGCACCTGGCGCTCCACGACGGCGGCGGCGGCCTCGTGCGCCTGCCGGACCCGGGCCTGCGCGGGGGTCAGGCCCAGGTCGCGCTGAAGCGCCTGGTCGGCGGCGGAGGAGCCGGGCGGGGAAGCGGACGGGAAACCAGGGGAGCCAGGGGAAACGGGCGGGGGTGTCGGGGTGGCGTGTGCGGGGGTGGGCGGGGCGATCACGAGGGCGGCGAGGAGCGCCCCGCCGGCTAACAGGGTGAGTCTCACGGCAGGTCCTTCTGGGGGGTGTGGGGACTCGACGTGAGAGCGCTCTCTCACCGAGAGCTTTACCGTCCCTCCATAGGAAGTCAACAGGCGAGGTTGACGAAGACGCCCTTGACCTCCGTGTAGACATCCAGCGCGTACGCCCCCATCTCGCGGCCGAATCCGCTGCTCTTGAACCCGCCCCACGGCGCCGCGGGGTCGGGGGTGTGGAGCATGTTGACGAACACCGTCCCCGCCCGCAGGTCGGCCGCCAGCCGGTGGGCCGTGGTCAGGTCGCCGGTCCAGATGGAGGCGGCCAGGCCGTACGGGCTGTCGTTGGCGCGGCCGGCGATCTCGGCCGGGTCGTCATAGGTGAGGACCGACATCACCGGGCCGAAGATCTCCTGCCTGGCGATGCTCATCTCGTCGCCGACGCCGGCGAAGACGGTGGGCGCGTAGAAGTAGCCGGGGCCGTCCACGCGCGTGCCGCCGGTCAGCAGGGCGGCCCCGTCGGCGACGCCCTCGCGGACGAAGCCGTCGACCCTGGCCAGGTGCTCCGCGCTGATCAGGGGTCCGGGGGCGAGCCGCCCGGCCAGGTCGGCGGCCCGCTCGGTGAATTCCGCCGCCCGGCGCGCGTCGACGTAGAAGCGCGAGTACGCCGCGCACACCTGGCCGCTGTTGAACATCGCGCCCTGGACGCAGCCGGCCACCGCGCGTTCCAGGTCGGCGTCCGCCGCGACGATGACCGGGGTCTTGCCGCCGAGTTCGAGGGTGACGCGGGCGAGGTTGCCGGCCGAGGCGCGAAGGACCGCGCGGCCGGTCTCGGTGGAGCCGGTGAACGACACCTTGTCCACGCCGGGATGGGCGGCGAGGGCGGCGCCGGTCTCCGGGCCGCCGGTCAGTAGGTTGACGACCCCGGCGGGCAGCCCGGCATCCTCGCACAGCTCCATCAGCCTCAGCGCGGTCAGCGGCGTCTGCTCGGCCGGTTTGATCACCACCGTGTTGCCGCAGGCCAGCGCGGGCGCGAGCTTCCAGGACAGGATCATCAGCGGGAAGTTCCAGGGCGTGATGAGCGCGCAGACGCCCACGGGCTCCCGCCGCGTGTAGTGCAGGACGTCCGGCAGCGACACCGGGATCGTCGCGCCCTCGATCTTGGTGGTCCAGCCGGCGAAGTAGCGGAAGTGCTCGGCCGTGCCGCGCACGGAGATCTCCCGCGCCACCTCGAGCGGCTGGCCCTGGTCGTGGTGCTCCAGGCGGGCCAGTTCGTCGGCGTGCTCCTCGATGAGGTCGGCCAGGCGCCAGAGCACGCGCCCGCGCGCGGACGGTGACATCCGCGCCCAGGCGGGATCGTGCAGCGCCGTCGCGGCCGCGGCCACCGCCTCGTCGACGTCGGCGGGACCGGCGGCGGCGACCGTGCCCAGTTCCGCGCCGGTCGCCGGGTCCAGGGTGGCGAACGCGCGGCCCCCGGCCGCCGGGCGCCACACGCCGCCGATGAACAGCCTGCCGGGCGCGCGCAGCCGGGGTGCCGAGCCGCCCTCCAGCGTGATCGTCATGAGCCGAGCATGGCCGCGGGCCGCCGTCCGCGCGTTGTCGGGGAGGATCCATTCGTTGCCTGTTCATGTATGGTTTCCTATATGAGGCTCCGGACGAGCGACGTCCCGGCGCACGAGCGCGAGGAGCTGTGGCGGCACACGGTCGCGCGCTCCTTCGTCCCGCTCGACTTCGCCTTCGAGGCGGCATGCTCGGGTGAGATCACCGGCCGCAGGATCGGGCGGGTCGTCGTCACCGAGGTCACGGCGGGGCCGCATCGGGCCGAGCGCACGGAACGGCACGTCAGGAGCTCGGCGGGGCCCGCCTTCTACAAGCTGAGCCTGCCCGTCAGCGGCCGGTTGCGGATCCGGCAGGACGGCCGCGACACTCCCCTGCAGCCCGGCGACCTCACGATCTACGACACGAGCCGGCCGTACCAGGTGGTCTTCGACGGGACGTGCAGGGTGATCGTGGTGATGTTCCCCCGGCAGGAGCTGCGCCTGCCGCAGCGGGCGATGCGCGAGGTCACCGCGCGCCGGGTCGCGGGCGGACGGGGCCTGGGCGGCGTGGTCTGCCCGCTGCTGGTGAACCTCGTCGGCCACCTGGACGAGATCGGCGCCGTGGGCGCGGAGCGGCTGGCCGACAACATTGTCGATCTTGTCGCCACGCTGTACGCCTCCTGCCTGGGCGAGCACGCCGCCGCTCCGGCGTCGCCGCTGCGCGAGCGGGTCAAGGCGGTCATCGCCGCCCGGCTCGGCGAGCCGGGGCTGGGGCCCGAGGCGGTCGCCGCGGCCTGCCACGTCTCACCCGGCTACCTGCACAAGCTGTTCCGCGCCGAGGGTGTCACGGTGTCGAGGTACATCCGCGACCTGCGCCTGGAGCGCTGCCGCCGCGACCTGCTCGACCCCGCCGCACGCCACGTGGCCGTGCGCGCGGTCGGCGCGCGCTGGGGTTTCGCCGACGCCGCGCACTTCAGCAGGGTGTTCAAGGCGGAGTACGGCCTGGCCCCGCACGAGTACCGGCTCAGCCGCCACGCGGGCGAATGGTGAAGTCGTAGGCCAGCGTGCCCGGATCGAGCAGGGTGGTGCCGCCGTCCACGGTCAGCACCGCGCCGTTGACGTAGGAGGCCGCCGCGCTCAGCAGCCAGAGGACCGCCGCCGCGGCCTCCTCGGGAGCGGCGGGCCGGCGCTGGGGCACAAGCCGGGTGATCTCGGCGTAGGCCGCCTCGCGGTCCAGCCCGAGCGGCTCCCCGAACTCGCGCATCTCCTCGTCGGCCATCTCGGTGCGCACCCACCCGGGACACACCACGTTCGCCCGCACTCCCTGGGGCCCGAAGTCGGCGGCGATCGTCTGGGTGAGCATCGTGAGCCCGGCCTTGGAGGCGGCGTAGGCGGCGGCGCCGGCGGGCGCGCGCAGGGCCGCGATGGAGCTCACCGCGACGAACGCGCCCGATCCGGCGATGAGGTACGGCAGCGCCGCCCGCGCCAGCAGGTACGCCGAGGTCAGGTTGGTGCGCAGACTGGCCTCCCAGTCCTCGGGCGCCAGCGTGAGCACGGTGCCCGCGCGCATCACCCCGGCGTTGGCCACGACGCCGTCCAGCCGCCCGTAGGCCGCGACCACCTCGGAAACGAGAGCGCCGACGTCGTGCCCGGAGGTGACGTCGGCGACGATCGGCAGCGCTCCCGTCTCGGCCGCGACGCGGTCGAGCGCCTCCCGGCGCCGGCCGCAGATCACGACCCGCGTGTCGTCGTCCGCCGCGCGGGCCACCGCCGCGCCGATGCCGCTCCCGCCGCCCGTGACGATCACCACACGTGCCATATCGCAAATCCTATACGAGCTTCCCTTTATGTCGTCCTGACATCTAGTACCCTAAAATGCTAGGAGACTAGATAAATGGGAGTACCGGTGATCGAGTTCCATCTGGACGGCCGCTCGGGCGTCTCGCCGTACCTGCAGCTCGTCCAGCAGGTACGGCAGGCCCTGCGGCTCGGCCTGCTGCGCGAAGGCGACCAGCTCCCGACCGTCAAGGACGTGGTCGCGAGCCTGGCGATCAACCCCAACACCGTGCTCAAGGCCTACCGGGAGCTGGAGCACGAGGGCCTGGCCGCGGCCCGGCCCGGCGTCGGCACCTTCGTCACCAGGACGCTGACCGACGCCTCGCTGGCCGCGCACGCCCCGCTGCGCAGGGAGCTGCGCGCCTGGCTGGCCAAGGCCCGCATGGCCGGACTCGACGACGAGAGCATCGAGGCCCTGTTCATGAACACCTTTCGGACCGCCGCTCAGGAGGACATAGCATGACCGCTGTCCTGCAGGCCCACGGGCTGGGCAGAAGGTACGGCCGGCGATGGGCGCTCAGAGACTGCACCATCGACATCCCGGCCGGGCACGTCGTCGGGCTGGTGGGCCCGAACGGCGCGGGCAAGACGACGCTCCTGAAGATGGCCGCCGGCCAGCTCGCACCCACCTCGGGCGACATCACGGTCCTCGGCGGCCCGCCCGCGCACGGTCCCGGCCAGCTCGCCAAGGTGGGGTTCGTGGCCCAGGACACCCCCGTCTACGCCGGGCTGAGCGTCGCCGACCACCTCAGGCTGGGCGCCCGGCTCAACCCCGGCTGGGACGCCGGGCTGGCCCGCGACCGGATCGCCGCGCTCGGCCTCGACCCCGCGCACAAGGCGGGCAGGCTGTCGGGCGGCCAGCGCGCCCAGCTCGCCCTCACCCTCGGCCTGGCCAAGCGGCCCCGGCTGCTGATCCTCGACGAGCCCGTCGCCTCGCTCGACCCGCTGGCCCGCCGCGAGTTCCTCCAGGGCCTGATGGAGGCGGTCGTCGAGCACGAGCTCAGCGTGGTGCTCTCCTCCCATCTGGTCTCCGACCTGGAGCGCACGTGTGACTATCTCGTCGTGCTGGTCGACTCCCGGGTGAAGGTGGCGGGCGAGGCGGAACGCCTGCTGGCCTCCCACCACCGGCTCACCGGCCCGCGCCGCGACGCCGACCGGCTGCCCGCCGACCAGGAGGTCGTCTGCGAGCGCCACACCGAACGGCAGAGCACCTTCGTCGTGCGCACCGAGTCCCCGATCCTCGATCCCGCCTGGACGGTCAGCCGGCTCACGCTGGAGGACCTCGTCCTGGCCTACATGGAGAAGCCCGCCGCGCCCCGCCGTCCCGTCCTGGAGGTCCAGCGATGATCTGGCTGACCTGGCGCCAGTTCCGCGGCGCCGCCGCGCTGATGGGCGCGGCCCTGCTAATCCTGACCGCCGTCCTGGTGACGACCGGCCCCCGGCTGGCAGAGGACTACGCCGCCGGGATCGCCGCCTGCACCGCCGACGGCGATTGCGGGCGCTTCTTCGACGGCTTCTTCGAGGAGAACCAGTCGCCCTTCCTGCTGCTCACCGCCGTCATCCTCCTGCTGCCCGCCCTGGTCGGCCTGTTCTGGGGCGCGCCACTGATCACCCGCGAGCTGGAGGCGGGCACGCACCTGCTGGTGTGGAACCAGAGCATCACCCGCGCCCGCTGGCTGGGCGTCAAGCTCGCGGTCATCGGCCTGGCCGCCGTGGCCGCCGCCGGTCTGGGCAGCCTCATGGTGACGTGGTGGTCGGGCCCGCTGGACAGGTCGGCCGCGGCGGGCTGGGCGCTGATGGACCCGCTGGTGTTCGGCGCGCGCGGCATCGTCCCCATGGGGTACGCCGCTTTCGCCTTCGTGCTCGGCGTGACCGTGGGCATGCTGGCGCGCCGCACCCTGACCGCGATGGCCGTCACCCTGGCCGTCTTCGCCGCCCTCCAGATCGCGGCGCCGCTGCTGGTCAGGCCGCACCTGCTGACCCCGGTCACGGCGTCCTTCCCCCTCGGCCCCGAGAACGTGGACATGTTCGGCACCCCCCGCGACGGTTCCGGCCCGAGGGTGGTCCTGGACCGGGCCATCCCCGGGCACACGGGCGCCTGGGTCCTGACCAGCGACCTGGTCGACGCCGCGGGCAAACCGGTGCGCGGCGACGAGGCCGGCGCCATCGTCCCGGTGTCCATGACCTCGGGACCGTGCGCGTCGCCCACGGGGCCGGAGGGCGAACGGGGGCTGGACGCGTGCATGGCCGAGGTCAACCGGCTGGGCTACCGGCAGCGGGCCACCTACCACCCCTTCGAGCGGTTCTGGACCTTCCAGGCGATCGAGACCGGCGCCTACGCCCTGCTCACGCTGGGCCTGACGGGCTTCTGCTTCTGGTGGATCAGGAGGCGGCTGTCATGAGCGCCAGAACCGCCGCCGCCGGGCTCGCGCTGCTGCTCGCGGCGGCCTGCACGGGACAGACGCCGCCACGGGCCCTGCCCGGCCAGACGGGCGCGAGCGGGGCGCCGGTGTGCGCGCCGCCGGCGCCCGGCGCCCCTCCCCCGGCCGAGACGCCCACCACGATCGACGTCATCGAGCACGCCTACCTGTGCATCCTGTCCACCTACTACAGCGGGGCCACGCTGGACGCGCGCACCCTGCTGAACGCCGGATTCCTCGCCTTCACCCAGGAGCTCAACCGCAGCGGGCTCGACCTCGCCGAGGCCACCATGCCGGCGCTGAGCGGCGACCGCACGGCCGACTGGGCGGCGTTCGAGAAGCTCTACCGGCGCCTGACCGACCTGCTCCCGCAGGACGCGAAGCTGCGCGAACGGCTGGCCGCCGCCACCCTGCAGGCCATCGTCGACGCCCTCGACGACAACCACGCCCGCTGGATGCACGGCGCCCAGCGCCCGCCCAGCTCCTACGACGACGAGCAGTACGGCCTGGGGCTCAGGGCCAGCCTCGGCCCCCAGGCGGGCCGCGCTCCCGGCGCCGCCCTGCCGCCGCTGTTCGTCACGGCCGTGCTGGGCGGCGCGGCCGAGCGCGCCGGGCTGCGGCCGGGCGACGTCATCGAATCGGTCGGCGGCTCGGCCCCCTTCGTCGGCAAGGACCTCACCGCCGCCGCGGTCACAGCGCTCTACCCGCGCTACCCGCAGGCCGAGCCGGTCCGGCTGCGGGTGCTGCGCCCGGACACCGGCCGCCGCCTGGAGGTGACGCTGAAGCCGGGCCTGTTCCAGCCCGACCCCGACGCCATGCGGCTCGTCACCGCCGAACGGCTCGGGAACGGCGTCGCCCGCGTACGGCTGGGCGGCTTCGGACCCGACGCCGCCACCCGGGTGCTCAAGGCGATCTCCCGGCTGAACGCCGGAGGCACGCTCACCGGCCTGGTCCTGGACCTGCGCGGCAACGGCGGCGGCAGCCCCGACGAGGTGGGCAGGCTGCTGGGCGCGTTCGCGCACGGCAAGGTCACCGCCTACCAGTGCGCCGCCGACGGCGCCTGCGAGACCATGCGCACCGACGACCGGGTCACGCTGCTCGGCCTGCCGCTGGTGGTGCTCACCGACCGGGGCTGCGCGTCGGCGTGCGAGCACTTCAGCGCCGCGGTCAAGGACCTCGGCCTCGGCAAGCTGGTCGGGACGCGGACCGCGGGGGCGGTGTCCGGGCCGGCGCGGCCGTACCTGCTGAGCAACAACACCATCCTGTCGTTCCCGTCGAAGCACCACCTGGCGCCCAACCGCGAGGTGGTCGACCGGGTGGGCGTGGCGCCCGACCACCACGTGCCGCTCACTCCGGAGGACGCCGCGGCCGGTCGCGATGCCGCTCTGGTCAAAGCCCTGACCCTGCTGCCGGGAGGAAGTGCGTGATGAGCGTGAAACCGCTGCTGCGTGGCGGGCTCGCCGCGGGGCTGTTGGTGCTGGCGGTCTCCGCCTGCTCGCCGCCGGTCGCGCCCCGCTCAGCCGCCGCCTCCGCGGCGCCGTCGAAGGCGAGCGGACCCGCCGCGCTGCCCGCGCCCACCGGCACCCGGCCGGTGGGGGCCGCGGTGCTGCACCTGAAGGACCGGTCCCGCCCCGATCCCTGGGTCGCCGAGGAGAAGACCAGGCAGCTCATGGTCACCGTGTGGTACCCGGCCGCGGGGCGTTCCGGGCGGGCGGCGCCGTACATGAGCGCGAAGGAGTCCGAGCTGGTCCTGAAGGGCAAGCGGGTGTACGGCTCGCCGTACGACCTGCTGAGCAGGACGCGCACGCACGCCGTCGCGGACGCGGCGCCGGCCGGGCGGAGGGCGAGCCTGCCGCTGGTGGTGCTCTCCCCCGGGTTCACGATGCCCAGGAGCACGCTCACCGCGCTCGCCGAGGACCTGGCCAGCCACGGCTACGTCGTGGCGGGGATCGACCACACCCACGAGAACTACGCGACGACCTTCCCCGGCGGGCGCGTCGCCGACTGCGTGGCCTGCGACAGCGACTCCGACTTCGGGTTCGGCACGAAGGTGTCCGGGATCCGGGCGGCCGACGTGTCCTTCGTGCTCGACCGGCTGACCGGGGACGGCGCGGCGTGGAAGGGCTCCTCCCTGATCGACCCGGACAGGATCGCGATGGTGGGGCAGTCCATGGGCGGGGCGGGGGCGCTGGCGGCCATGGTGAAGGACCGGCGCGTGCGCGCGGGCGTCGTCATGGACGGCACCACCTACGCCCGCATCCCCAAGGGCGGGCTGGCGCGGCCGGTGATGTTCCTGGGCTCGGCGGGCCACCGGCCAGGAGGCCGCGACATCTCCTGGGACCGCGACTGGAAGCTGCTGACCGGCTGGAAGCGCTGGCTCGTGCTGCCGGGCGGCGACCACCAGTCGTTCACCGACGTGCCGTTGCTGGCCGGGGCGCTCGGCATGGAACTGCCGGGCTCGCTGACGGCGGCCCGGTCGGCCGAGCTGACCCGCACCTACGTGCGCGCCTTCCTCGACCGGCACCTGCGCGAGGAGCCCCAGCCCCTCCTGGAACGGCCCTCGCCGCGCCACCCCGAGGTCACCCACTGCGCCCCGGCCACGAAGAGCTGCGCCTGAAACCCCGCTCCCTCAGTCGTCGTGGTCGGGGTCGAACGAGGTCGGCTCGGCGGGCAGGGTGTAGCGCTCCTCGATCAGCTTCCTGACGCGCTCGCGCCCGAGGGTGCCGTCGTCCGCGCCGTCGTCGCCCTCCACCCGCGCCACCGCGTCCGCGAGCTGCTCGTCGCGGATGCTGGCGCGGATCCACGCCGAGTAGTCACCCGCGCGCAGGTGGTGCAGCCAGGTCTCGTCGTCGACGCCGTCGGCCAGCTCGGCGAAGCTGTGCAGGTTGCGCGCCCGCAGCCGCAGCTTGTCCTGGGCGCCGGTGAAGTAGAAGCTCTTGTCCTTCGACATCGTGCCTTCGGCGTACTTGCGGCGGTGCCGGGTGCGCTCCGCCTCCCCGGGCCGCAGGGTCAGCCGGATCGCCTCCTGCCCGACGGGCCAAAGGGCGATCTGCCCGGAATCCTCCTGTCCGGGCGGCAGATCGGGCCGCTCGTGGCCGAGGGCGTCGGCGAAGGCCCCGAGCGTGTCCACCTGGCCCTCCCCCACCGCCACACACTGGTCGACCAGCCGCAGCGCGTCCGGGCTCAGCGCCTCCGGGTGCACGGTGATCATCAGCAGCGCTCCGATGTCGGCCGCGTCCTTCAACGGCACCCGTTGCAGCTCGGCGGGCATGAGGTGGTGGGCCTCGTCGACCATCAGCCAGTGCGGATGTCCCAGCCTGGCCCGCATGCTGGCCAGGCGCGGAAGCAACTCGGCGAAGTATCCGGGCCGCTCGCGCAGCGGCATCCCGATGAGGTTCACCACGACGCTCTGCTCGGGCTGCTCCAGAATGCCGAGCACCTCGTCCATGCCGGGCGGCTGGTGCGGGTCGCCCAGCACGTTCATGGCCTCGAACTCGGCGTAGTCGCCCTCCGGGTCGACCACGACACACTGGTGTCCCGCCTCCAGCAGCCGCTCCAGCAGCGCCGTGGTGACCGTCGACTTGCCACTGCCCGACGGGCCCGCCACGACCATCCCGCTCCCGTACGGCGGCAGCCGTACCTCCTCCTCGTCCTCCCGGTGACCCAGCAGGACGGCGTGGCGCTCGATGGCGTACTCGTCCAGCTCGCCCGACAGCAGCATCTCGGCCAGTTCGGCCACGCCCTGGCCGGCTTCGTGGCGCAGCACCAGGTCGCAGCGTTCCTTGAGCGCGGGCAGCGCGTTGGCCACCGCCACGCCGCACTCGGCGAAGCTGAGGAAGGCGTGGTCGTTCTCGGCGTCGCCCACCGCGGCCACGTTGTGCGGGGACAGGCCGAGCCGTTCCAGCCCGGCGGCCAGGCCGCTGGCCTTGTTCACGTTCGGCGGCAGCACCATCACGGCGCCCTTGTTGTAGATCACCTGGGCTTCCAGCCCGAGCTCGCGGATGGCGGCCAGGACCTGGGTGTCGTACGGCTCGCGGGTCGCGACGATCACCTGCCCGACGCCGAGCGGCGTGACGCCCTCGGCGCGCAGCCTGTCGACCAGCGCGGCGGGCAGCGGCTCGGCCAGCGGCTGCGTCGTGCGCTGGGCGGGATCGTGGAGCACGCCGCCGTTCTCGGCGATGATCAGGTCGAACAGGTCGCGCTGCGGGAAGACCTCCAGCAGGTCGTCGAGCTCCCTGCCGGTCACGAGCAGCACGAACATGCCCGCCCGCGACAGCCGTTCCAACGCGTCGATGGCCTCCTCGCTCACGTGGCCCTTGCGGGCGAGCGTCTCGTCGTAGTCACATGCCAGCGCCTTGTACCTCATGGCGTCGCCCCTACCCAGGCCGGGCCGTACGCCTCAGCCCGGCGCGGAAAAGTTCCTTGAACCCCTCAGCCGACCACGAGGCGGTGACCGTCCCTGCGCAGCGCGGCCAGCGCGTCCTCGGCGTGGTCGGGGCCGCGGGTCTCCAGTTGGAGCTGCACCTCGACCTCGTCCACGTCCAGCCCGGATCCCACGCGCTCGTGCACGATGTCCAGCACGTTCACCCGCAGCGCGGCCAGGTCGCCCAGCAGGGCGGCCAGGGCGCCGGGCCGGTCGCGCAGCAGCACGCGCACGGCCAGGTAGCGGCCGGCCGCCGCCAGGCCGCGCCGCAGCACGCGGGCCATCAGCATCGGGTCGATGTTGCCGCCGGACAGCAGCACCACCACCGGCGGCTCGAACGCCCCCGGGTGGGCCATCAGCGCGGCCACGCCGACGGCCCCGGCGGGTTCGACGACCTGCTTGGCCCGCTCCAGGCACAGCACCAGCGCCTTGGAGATCTCCTCCTCGGTCACGGTGACGACCTTGTCCACCAGGTAGTGGATCAGCTCGAACGGCAGGTCGCCCGGCCGGCCGACGGCGATCCCGTCGGCGATCGTCGGGTACGGCTCCAGCAGCACGGGCCGCCCCGCGGCCAGCGACGGCGGGTAAGCGGCGGCCCGCTCGGCCTGCACGCCGACCACCCTGACGCCGGGCCGCAGCGACTTGGCGGCCAGCGCGAGCCCGGCGGCCAGTCCGCCGCCGCCGATGGGGACGACGATGGTGGCGGTGTCGGGGAGCTGGTCGAGGATCTCGACGCCGATCGTGCCCTGGCCGGCGACCACGTCGGGGTGGTCGAAGGGGTGGATGACGACGGCGCCGGTCTCGGCCGCGTGCTCGTGCGCCCTGGCGAGGGCCTCTTCGACGCTGCGGCCGCCCAGGCGCACCTCGGCGCCGTAGCCGAGGGTGGCCTCGACCTTGGGCAGCGCGGCGCCCTCCGGCATGTACACGGTGGCCTTGGTCCCGACCAGCCCGGCGCCGAGGGCGACGCCCTGGGCGTGGTTGCCGGCGCTGGCCGCGACGACGCCGCGGGCCCGTTCGCGCTCGGTCAGCCCGGCGATGCGCACGTACGCCCCGCGCGCCTTGAACGAGCCCGACCGCTGCAGGTTCTCGCACTTGAGATGGACGGGGCCGCCGGCCAGGTCGGACAGCACCCGCGAGAACAGCACGGGGGTGCGCGCGGTGACGTCCGCGAGCAGTTCCCGGGCTGCGAGGACGTCGTCGAAGGAAACCTGCGGACCGGTCATGCGGGCAAGTCTCCCACCGCCGGCCCGCGCCCGATCACAGCGACTGGGCGAAACGGAAGAGCCCGCCGGGGTCGTAGGCGGCCTTCACCTCCCTCAGGCGCTCCAGGCTCGCCCCGTGGTAGGCGGCGGGCCAGTCGGTCAGGTCGGCGTCGGGGTAGTTGGGGTAGACGCCGCGGGTCCAGGGAGCCAGGCGCGCCCAGGAGTCCCGGAGCCAGGCGTGGGCCTGCCGCCTGCGGGCATCGGTGGCGCGGAAGCCCACCTGGACGGACTGCTTGAGCAGGAAGCGCGGGGTGCGGTGGGCGAAGGCGCCGCCGGTCGCGCGGGCGATGGCGCCGCCCCAGGGGACGAGCTCCAGGTCGCGGATCTCGCCGTAGACGCGGCCGGCGGCCAGCCGTTCCAGGAGGTCGTCGATGGCGGCGCGGGGCAGCCTGCCGGGCAGGAAGCCCGACTTGTTCAGGCGCAGCCCCGGGCGTTCGCCCGGCGGCAGGGCGGTGACGGCGCCCGGGCCGCCGGCGGCGTAGGCGTGGTGGCGGGCGGCGGCCGGGCCGTCCAGCGGGGTGAGCGTCACCTTCTCCAGCTCGGGCAGGGCGGCCAGGACCTCGCGGGCCCGGTGCTCGGGTCCGGCGACGACGCCGAAGAGCACGGCGTAGGGCTCCTCCTCCGGTTCGTCGCCGCAGATGACGGCGATCTCCAGGTTCACCTCGCCGGGCGCCTCGGGCAGGTGGTCCTGCCAGGTCTCGACGAGGTCGGCGGCGCGGGCGTACGGGCAGGTGGCCTGGACGGCGGTGACCGGTACGGCGGGCCGGGTGCGCAGCGTGACCTCGGTGACGGCGGCGAAGTTGCCGCCGCCCGCGCCGCGCAGCGCCCACAGCAGGTCCGGCGGCGCCTCGACGGCCCGCCCGTCGGCCAGGACCACGCGGGCGGCGAGCAGGTGGTCGGCGCCCAGGCCGTACAGGCGGCTGAACACGCCGTAGCCGCCGCCGAGCACCGCGCCGACCACGCCCACGTCCTGGCACCAGCCGCACGGGACCAGGCGGCCGTGCGCGGCGAGGATCTCGGCCAGCTCGCCGACGCGCACGCCCGCGCCCACCCTGACCTCCTCCGCGCCGACCTCGACGGTCTTCATGGCGGACAGGTCGACCAGCAGGCCGGTGGTGGAGGAGTGCTCGGCGAAGCTGTGACCGCCGCCGCGCAGCGCGAACGGCAGGCCGCGCGAGCGGGCCAGGTCGAGGGCGGCCACGACGTCTGCTTCGCCGGCGCAGCATGCGATCAGGGCGGGCAGGTCCTCGGTGAGCGTGCCGAGGAAGGGCTTGCGCCTGGCCTGGTAGCCGGGCTCGCCGGGGCGGATCAGCCTCATCGGCGGGCCGCCCCGCCGGTCTGCAGGGCGTACAGCTCGGCGTAGCGGCCGTCGAGGGCCAGCAGGTCCTCGTGGGTGCCCTGCTCGGCCACGCGGCCCCGGTGGAGCAGGACGATCAGGTCGGCGTGCCTGACGCTGGTCAGGCGGTGGGTGATGAGCACCACGGTCCGCTCCCCCGCGATCTTGCGGAGCGTCTCGTACACGGCGTACTCGGCCTTGGCGTCCAGCGGCGCGGTCGGCTCGTCCCAGATGAGCAGGGGTCCGTCGCGGAACAGGCCGCGGGCCACCGCCAGGCGCTGCCACTGCCCCGCCGACAGCTCGTGGCCGCCCCTGAACTGCTTCGACAGCAGCGTCCGCCAGCCGCCGGGCAGCTCGGCGACCACGCCGTCGGCGGCGGCGAGGGCGGCGGCCTCGCGCAGGGCGTGGTCGTGCGGGTCCAGGCGGTCGTGGCGGCCCATGCGGACGTTGGTCCTGGCGTCGTGCGGCCAGCGCAGCGGGTGCTGCGGCACCAGGACGACCCGGTCGGCGAGCGAGGCGGGGTCCAGGGTGGTGGTGTCGAGGCCGTCCCAGCGCAGCACGCCGGTCGTGGGCCGGTAGAGGCCGGCCAGGAGCCTGGCCAGCGTGGTCTTGCCCGAGCCGTTCTCGCCGACCAGCGCGATCGTCTGGCCCGCGTGGATGGTCAGGTCGATGTCGCTCAGGGCCGGGCGCGGGCCGCCCGGGTAGGTGAAGCCGACGCCGTGCAGGGTGAGGCGTTCCGGTGCGCGGGGCGCGGCCGTACCGCCTGGGGGGACGCGGCGCGCTTGGGCGTCGGCGAGGAAGTCGTGGTAGTCGGCGACGTACATGAACTGCTCGAACAACTGGTTGGCGGCCTGGGCGAGCTGCTTGAGCGCGCCCGCGGCCACCCGCACGGCGATCACGGCCGTGCCGGCCGCGGCCAGGGCGATCCACCCGGAGTGCAGCATCAGCCCGAGCACGGCCAGCACCCCGGCCATGGCCAGCCCGCCCGCCGCGCGCCCCGCCGTCCTGACCCTGGCCATGGACAGGCCCACCCGGGTCTCGGTCGCCCGCAGGACCTCGGCCACCTGCCGGTACTCCTCCAGCACGTACGGCTGCGCCTGGCAGGCCCGCACCTCCG
This sequence comes from Nonomuraea sp. NPDC050790, assembly GCF_044456745.1. Classification (NCBI taxonomy): domain Bacteria; kingdom Bacillati; phylum Actinomycetota; class Actinomycetes; order Streptosporangiales; family Streptosporangiaceae; genus Nonomuraea; species Nonomuraea sp. NPDC050790. The sequence continues at coordinate 1,713,483 of NZ_JBITGF010000001.1, forward strand.
CCGCCGGCTCGCGTTCCGTGGCCAGGTCGGCCAGCATGTCGACGCGCCGGTTGAGCGTGACCATCTCGCGCATGCCGCCGTACCCGTGCCGGGCCGCCCTGAGCACCGCCCACGCCTCGGGCAGCACGCTCAGCACGAGCAGCGGCACCAGCAGCGGATGCAGCACGGCCAGCCCCGCGGCGGCGGCCGTCACCCCGCAGGCGGCGCCGATCAGGTCGATGGTGTTGGACACGGCGCGGTCCAGGTGGAACAGGCCGCGGTCGCGGGCCCGGTGCAGCCCGTCGTAGAAGTCGGCGTCGTCGAAGTCGGCCAGCCGGACGCCGAGGGCGGCGGCGAACAGCCGTTCCTCCGCGGCCCGGCGCAGCGCGGGCTCCAGCCGCGCCCTGGCCAGCTCGACCGCGGCCTCCGCCGCCGCGCGCAGCGCCACGATCGCGGCCAGGAGCGCGAGGCCGGGCAGCGCGGCGGCCAGGCGGTCCGGCGTGGCGCCGGCGGCCAGCAGTTCCTCCAGCACCGAGGCGGTGGCCAGCAGCCCGCTGGCCGTCGCGACGCCTGCGGCGAGCTGCAGGGCGAGGATGACCAGCGCGGGGCGGCGCCCGCTGTCCCAGATGAGGCGCACGACGGGCGCGGTCAGCGCGGGCAGGCGGCGCAGCGTGCGCCGCGAGGCCGGGTCGGGACGGTCCAGGTGCCAGTAGGGCGTGACGAGGTCATCCTCCACGCGATCTCACTCCAGGTCCGGAAGCAGGACGGACGGCAGCGCGCTGCCGGGGTGGGCGCGCAGGAGCTGGTAGGCGACGCCGCCGAGGCCGGGCAGCAGGCCGGGCGCGAAGGCGTCCCTGGCCAGGCCGCTGATCGGGCCGTTGGTCTCCAGGCTGCCCAGGATGTGGGCGAGCAGGCGCTCGCGCCCGACCGGCGCGACGCCGGCCGCCCGCGCCCGCTCGATCACCTCCCAGGAGCCGAGGTCGCCGTGGCACAGCGTGTGGTTCCAGCCGGTGCCGTCGGCCCAGCAGGACGCGGCGGCCCTGGCCAGGCGGTCGCGCCAGAGGTCGCCGCCGTGCCGGGCGAGCTGGTCGGCGGCCACGATGCCGACCCCGCCCGCGCCGTGGCACCAGGCGGCGGCGGTGTGGCCGTCGCCGCGCAGGTCGAGCCAGCCGCGCTGGTGCGGGTCGTAGAGCGTGTCCTCGTAGGCGAAGGCGGCCTCGGCCAGCTCGCGCCGCTCCGGCAGCCGCGACAGGGCCCAGCCGATGCCGGTCGCGCCGTGGGCGAGGCCGCCGAGCCCCTGGGGGAAGCGCGGGCCGGGCCAGCAGACGCCGCCCGGCCGACGCTCGGCCAGGTCCGCCAGGCGGGCGCCGACCGTCTCGGCCAGCTCCCTCCAGCGGGACTCGCCGGTCCGCTCGGCCAGGCGCAGCAGCGGGACGACGGCTCCGGCCATCCCGGACAGCAGGTCGTAGGCGTCGTCGGCGTCGATCGCCGCGGGCAGCAGCTCCGCCAGCGCGCGGGCGCGCTCCAGCGCCTCCTCTCCCACGGCGCCGAGCGAGCGCAGCAGCAGCCAGCCCCACACCTGCGAGGCGAGGCCCAGGTAGGCGCCCGGCGGCTCGGGCCGCAGGGGGATGCCCTCCTGGCGCTTGTCCGCGTCGCGGTCCTCGGCCAGCCTGATGGTACGCAGCAGCGCCGCCAGCAGGCCGGGCAGCTCCTCCACGGGGTTCGCCCGGCCCGCCGCGCTCTCCCTCTGGTAGGCGGCGACCAGGATCGCGACGCCGTGGGCTCCGCCGTACAGGTCGGCGGCCAGGGGTTGCACCGCCCAGCCCGTGGGGGTGAGCAGGGGCGTGATCCAGGTGACGGTGCCGTCGCCGCCGCGTACGGCGCTGTCCAGCACGCCGCGCAGGATGCCCGCCGCGGCGATCCTGCGGCGCGTCTCCAGCCGGTCGGTGCGGATCACGCCGGGCGAGAGCCCCTGGTCCTCCGGCATCCAGCCCTCGTTGAGGTAGGCGCTGACCAGGGCCGCCTGCGCCACCCCGCGGTCCAGGGCGTGGTCGCGAGCGCGCCAGCGGGTCAGGGCGGCGGCGACGAGATCCTGCTCGGGTCCGCACCGGGTGCCGCCGGGGCCGCGCAGCATGCCCACGCGCGGCGTGGTGTCGAACATCGGGATGTCGCCGTGGCACAGCTCGTCCACCTCTGCGGCGATGATCGCGGCGTCGCCGGGCGCGCCGGGCACGTTGCGCGACATCGTGGCCAGCAGGGCGGCGGCCTTCTCGCGGGCGGCCTTCTCGTCGTGCAGCGCGACCGGGTGCCAGAGCATGCGGCCCAGCTCGGCGTAGGACTCGGTGGAGCGCAGCACCGCGCGGACCGGGCAGTCGGCGAAGCCCGCCAGCAGCGGCTCCAGCTTGCCCGAGCGGTCCAGGTCGGCCAGGCGGGCGTCGAGCTCGTCGAACCCGGCGATGATCGCGTCCCAGTAGTGGCCGAGCATCGGCTCGGGGCTCGGATGGTTGGCCGCGGGGGGCAGCTCGACCAACTCGGTGCCCATGCGGGGGCTGTCGGTGCCGGCGCCGAGCACGACGGGCAGCTCGACCCTCGGCTGCTGGCCCGGCAGCGCTCCGGCGGCCGACATGTCCACGCCCCGCCAGCCCAGAGCCACGCCGCGGCCCGGCAGCAGGCCGGTGCGCATCACCGAGGCGTCCACCAGCTCCACGGCCAGGTCGACGGCCTGGCCGTAGCCGGAGGGGCGGGCCCTGGCGTGCGGGGCGAACAGGCTCTCGCAGTCGACGACCACGGGCTGGGGGCCGGCGGCGATGACGTTCTCGGCGTGCAGGTCGCTGCCGCCGAGCAGGCGCATGAGCGCCAGCCAGTGGCCCATGCCGGTGTAGAAGGCGCGGAGTTCGGCCTCGCCCGAGCAGTGGCGGTGCCCGATGTGCTCGGCCCAGCCGTACTCCTGCCTGGTCACGACCCTGGGCACGCGCATGGTGGTCACGCCGAGGTGCGTGAGCAGCTCGGCCAGCGCGGCGTCCACGGCCAGCGAGCGCGGCTTGTAGATCACGCGGCCGTCCGCGCCGCGCAGCAGGACGACGCTCTGCCCGCCGCGGTGGCTGTCGCCCGCGCCGAACTCGACCTGCTCCAGCTCGCCCTCCGGCGCTCCCGGCAGCCGCGCGAGCGCCGCCCGGTCGGCGGCGAAGCGCGTGGCGAAGCGGTGCGCGGCCGCGCACCGATTGCGGATCACGGTCGCGATCCGCGCCGCCATTCCCGGGTACGGCCCCGCCAGCGCCTGCCAGAACGCGGGCCCGGCGACGACGGCCTTCCACTCCTGCCAGCGCTCTTCCGAGGTCGCGGCGCGCAGCCGTCCGGACAGGCGGGCGGCGTTCAGCTCCAGGACCAGGACCCGGGTGATCTTGCGGCGGACGTCCTCCTCGACGCAGCGGGCGGAGGCGGCCAGGATGGCGGCCCGCTCGGCCGCGGCCAGGCCGGTGAGCGACCCCAGCCGGGCCTCCAGACCGGCCAGCGGCGCCGCGATCAGCGGGTCCAGCGGGGGATCGAACTCACCGGCCATGTGCTCAGCAGCAGTAGCGGGTACGCGAGCCCGAGCAGGCGGTCCCGCACTTTCCGGAGTGGCCGGGGCCGGTCATGGTGATCTCGGACTCCACGTACAGGCCGGGCAGCAGGGGGCCGACGGGGCTGTCGGGCTCCTCGCCGGTCCTCCAGGCCAGGATGATCTCTTCGGCCTTCTCAAGCGTGACGGTCATGCTTGCTCCCTTCTCGGACTTGGCGCCATGTTCTTCCGCCGGGTCCGTCACCGATAGGCGTCATAACTGCGCACTTGACATGACATTCCGGATATGGGAAAGACAGGGGTGATCACCCTTTCTGTGATTGACGATGACCGCATGCTCATCGAGGGACTGGCGGCGTGGCTGGAGGGCGTTCCCGACGTCCGGCTGATCGGGCGCGCGGCGACCGTGGGCGAGCTTCTGCGCACCGAACCGGCGCCCGCCGACGTGGTCCTGCTCGACCTGCTGCTGGCCGACGGCTCCGAACCCGTCCAGAACGTGCGCGTGCTCGCCGGGCTGGGCCGCCGGGTGCTCGTGGTCAGCGTGGTGACCTCGGGTGACGTGGCCGTGCAGCTCATCGACGCCGGCGCGGGCGGCTACCTCACCAAGGACCACGACCTGGCGGCGCTGCTGGCCAAGGTCAGGGAGGTGGCCGAGGAGGGGGTGGCGCTGTCGCCGGAACTGGCGCTCGGCTGGCTGTCGGCGCGCGACGGCGAGCGGCCCGTGCTGTCGCCGCAGGAACGCGCCGTCCTGCTCGCCTACGCCTCAGGCATGACGCTGGCCGCCGCCGCCCGGAGCGCGGGCGTGCAGCCGGGCACGGCCAAGAACTACCTCGAACGCGTCAAGGACAAGTACCGCAAGGCCGGGCGTCCCGCCTACACCAAGCTGGAACTGGCCACCCGCGTCAGAGAAGACGGCCTGGCCACCTGAGCCCCGGTTGTGGTCGCCCGCCCACCTTTACGTCGCGGGCCACCTGAGCGCTCCCTATGACGCCCGCTCACCCCTTGCTGCGCCCGCTCACTCCTTGTGGCGCGGGCCATCTCAGCTCCACGCACACCCCCTCGCCGGGGGCGGTGATGATGTCGGCGCTGCCGCCCGCCTCGGCCATCCGGCCGATGACCGAGGAGCGCAGGCCGTAGCCGGGTCCGGTCAGGTCGGGGGCGAAGCCCCTGCCGCGGTCCACCACGCGCACGGTGACCACCCCGTCCACCGCGACCGCCGTGAGCCAGGCCGACCGTTCGCCGGAGTGCCTGGCCACGTTGTTGAGCGCCTCCTCCGCCGCCTCCGCCATCGCCGTCGACACCGCCGCGGGCAGGTCCTCGGGCAGCGACTCCGCCGCGTAGCGCACGCACAGCCCAAGCCCGGCCGCCCTGGCCACCGCCCTGGCCAGGGCGTTGCTCAGGCCGTTGGCGGGTCCGGCGGCGTCCTGGCTGATCAGGGCGCGGACGTAGGAGGCGTCGGAGGCGCAGCGGCGGCGTACCTCCTCGGTGTGGTGGTCGAGGCCGCCGCGGGCGATGGCGGTCAGCGTGGCCAGCACGGTGTCGTGCAGTTGCCGGTAGTGGGCCAGCCTGGCCTGTTCGGCCGCGCGCTCGGCCTCGGCGGCGAGCCGCTGTTCGGCCAGGCCGTCCAGCCGGGTCGCCTGGGCGGCCAGGTAGCGGCGGATGAAGAAGACGATGATCGCGAACCACACGTAGCTGTTGACCCGGACCGCCAGCTCCAGCGGGAACGGGTAGCGCTGGCCGAGGTCGGCGGCGTGCGCGAGCGCGTACACGGCGATTGGTGGCAGCAGTGCGGCGAAGTGGATCGCGCGGCGGCTGACCGCGCCGATCAGCGCGCCCGTCGCGAGCAGCGCGTGCGTGGACCAGTTGGACACGCACGCGGCGGAGCCGGGCAGGCAGGCGTCCGTGACCGCGACCATGAAGACGCAGGTGGCCACCACGTCGACGACGACCGCGCGCGGCTCGAACCAGCCGCGGCGGGCGGCCCGGTGGAACAGCACGACGTTCCACGCCAGCGCCAGGGCCAGCAGGGCGGCGTTGCGGCCCCGGTCGGCGAAGAGCTGCTCGGCGGCCAGCAGGCTCGCGGCGGCCGGCAGCAGGTAGCTGGCCCGCTGGAGCAGCAGGAGCATCGCCACGAACCGGTGCACGCGCTCGGTGCTGGGCCGCGAGGCCAGGAACAGCGGGTCCCGCCAGCCCAGGGAGCCCCGCCCGGCCGGGGGTGGAGAGTGCATGGGTGGCCCGCCCTTCCGCCGCTCCGGCCTGAAGGATCTCCGCGCGACGATCAACCGTCAAGCGGCCCGGCGCGTCACGAAGACCCGGCACATCGCGAGGACCGGCGCATCGCGAGGACCGGCGCATCGCGAGGACCGGCGCATCGCGAGGACCGGCGCATCGCGAGGACCGGCGCGTGGCGAGGACCGGCGCGTGGCAAGGACCGTGCGTCGGGCTCGGGAGGGGTCGCGGGTTTCTTCGTCAGTCGAGGACGGCGATCGCCTCGATCTCGACCAGGTGCTCCGGCACGTCCAGCGCCGCCACGCCGATCAGCGTGCCCGGCGGCACCGGCGTGCCGCCGAGCCTGGCCCCCGCCCGTGCGACGCCCTCCAGGAACAGCGGCATCTTGTCCGGGGTCCAGTCGACGACGTAGACGGTCAGCTTCGCCAGGTCGGCGATCGTGCCGCCCGCCCCGGCCAGGGCGGTGGCGACGTTCAGGTAGCACTGCTCGACCTGCGCGGCCAGGTCGCCCCCCTCCCAGGCGACCTGGCCGGCGACGAAGACCATCTTCGACCCGGTCGCGATGGACACCTGCCGGTAGGCGTCGATCTCGGGCAGTCCCGCGGGGTTGACCAAAGTGATGGGCATGAGGCCTCCGTGCTCTCTCGTGGTTACTCGGCCACCGTAGGAGAGTGAAGGCTGACATGGAAGAACGCACTTTTCGGAGACTGGGTAACCGTTCGGTGACCGCGCAGCTCGGCCGTTGACCTCGACTTCGGTTGAGGTTGCAGGCTGAACCTCCACCGACCAAGGGAGAGAGAAGTGCTCAAGCTAGGCGTCACCCTGCCGTCGTTCGGCGTGGACGAGAGCGCCGGCGTGCGCGAGCACGCCCGGCACGCCGAGGACCTCGGCCTGGAATCGATCTGGGTCGGCGACCACCTGATCCCGGTCCGCCCCTTCCTCGACAGCACGATCGTCCTGGCCACCGCCGCCGCGGTCACCGAGCGCGTCAGGCTCGGCTTCGGCGTGATGATCCTGGCCCTGCGCCCGGTCGCCTGGGCCGCCAAGCAGGTCGCCAGCCTCCAGCACCTGTCCGGCGGGCGTGTCCTGCTCGGGATCGGCTCCGGCGGGCCCGTGCACGGCGAGGCCGCCTGGCGGGCGGTGGGCGTCCCGTTCGCCGAACGCGGGCGGCGCACCGACGCGGCGCTGGAGGTCCTGCCGGGCCTGGTCGAGGGCAAGCCCACGGACCTGGACGGCGCAGAGATCACGCTGTCGCCGGGCGCGCCCATGCCACCGGTCCTGATCGGCGCCGGGCCCCTGCGCCGCGCCGCCCGGTTCGGCGACGAGTCCTACCCGGGCATCGCCACCCCGGCCGACGTGGCCGACCACGTCCGCCGCCTGGGGGAGCTGGCCGCCGCCTACGGCCGGCCGGCGCCGCGCGTCACCATCGGCCTGAGCGCAGGGCTCGGCGACGTGCCGAAGTCCGCCCTCGACGCCGAGATCCGCTCGCTCATGGAGTACGGCATCACCGAGCGGGAAGCCCGCGACAGCCTGCTGACCGGCCCGCCCGAGGCCGCCGCCGAACAGCTCGCCGCCCTCGCGGAGGCGGGTGCGCACCGGGTCGTGGCCATGCCGTTCACGCAGGACCGGCTACGGCAGAGCGAGCTCCTGGCCGAGACCGGCCGGCTCCTCATGGCACGGTGAGGAACGCGACGGAACGCCCCAAGGGTGACACCACGTCACCCGAAGGGATTCTCCCGATGACAACACTCCGCCGGCTGGCCGCCGCGGGCGCCACCGCCAGCCTCGGCACGGCCCTGCTCACCGGCACCGCCGCCGCCCAGAACACAGCCCACGAAACCGCCCAAACCGCCGCCCCGGTCTGCGTCACCAACAACGGGGTGCGATTCTGCGAAATGCCGGACATCGTGGGCATGGGGATCAACCAGGCCAGGGCCACCCTGGGAACCTACGGCTTCTCTTTCGGCATCCAGCGCGCCACGATCGACCACGTCTGCAACAACATCGGGCTGATCGCCCGGCAGAGCCCGCGTTCGTCGGTCGGCTCCAGCCCGTTGCTGCTCTACCCGGCCGGCACCGCGGTCGACGTCTGGATCTGGCAGCGCCCGCCGCACCCCTGCCCGTGAGGCTCACAAGGATCCGATCACGGCGTTGACCGCGGCCAGCAGCGCACCCCCCACCAGCGCGACCACCAGCACGACACAGACAACTCTCGCCCAGGACTGCACCCCGCCATCCTGCCGCCGAACGCCCCAGGTCACAACCGGAAGGGTCACGACCACCTGAGCCGCTCGGCCAGCAGCGCCTGCTGCGCGGGGTTCGCCGTCAGCGCCAGGGCCCGCTCGTCACAGGCCCGCGCCTCGTCGAGGCGCCCCAGCTCACGCAGCAGTTCGGCGCGCGTGGCGTGCAGCAGGCCGTAGCGCGCCAGATCCCCCTCCAGCTCATCCAGTACGGCCAGCGCCGCCCCCGCCCCCCGCACCCGGCTCAACGCCACGGCCCGATGCAGCCGGGTCACCGGCGAGGGCGCCAGGGACAGCAGGATGTCGTAGAGCACGAGGATCTGCGCCCAGTCGGTCTCCGCGAACGTGGGCGCCTCCGCGTGGCAGGCGGCGATCGCCGCCTGCACCTGGTAGGGCCCCGGCCGGCGGTGGGCGCGAGCCGTACGCGTGAGCAGGGACACCGCGCTCTCGATCGCCGGCCGGTCCCACAGCGCGCGGTCCTGGTCGGCGAGGAGCACGAGGCGGCCGTCCGGTCCGAACCTGGCGGGCCCGCGCGCCCGGTGCAGCCGGATCAGCGCCAGCAGCCCCGCCACCTCGGGCTCGCCCGGCATCAGGCCGGCCAGCAGCGCCGCGAGCCACTCGGCGTCGTCGACCAGGTCGCGGGCCTGGGCACGCTCGGCCGTACTGGACAGGTAGCCCTCGTTGAACAGCAGATAGACGACGGCGAGCACCGGGCGCAGCCGCGCGGGCAGTTCCTCGTCCGGCGGGACGCGGTAGGGGATGCCGGCCTGGCCGATCTTCTTCTTGGCCCGGGTGATGCGCTGGGCCACGGTCGGCTCCGGCACCACGAACGCCGCGGCGATCTGCGCCGCCGACAGCCCGCACACCACGCGCAGGGTCAGCGCGACCTGCGCCGCGGGCGCCAGCGCCGGGTGGCAGCAGGTGAAGATCAGCCGCAGCCGGTCGTCGGCGGGCTTGGGCTCCGGCCAGCGCGTCCGGGCGAGCTTGGCGCGGTAGTTCGACTCGCGCCGCAGCACGTCGAGGCCGCGCCGGCGGGCCACCGTGTAGAGCCACGCCTGCGGGCGCTCCGGCACGCCCTCGACCGGCCAGCGGCGCAGCGCCGTCTCCACCGCGTCCTGGACCAGGTCCTCGGCCGCGGAGAAGTCGCCGAGCAGCGCGATCAGGCTCGCCGCGAGCCGGCCCGCGTGCTCGCGCACCACGCGGGCCAGCACGCGCTCGCTCTCGCTCACGAGACCGGGCGGATCTCCACGACCGGGCAGGCCGGCCACGACCCGACCATCTTCAGGACCTCGTCCAGGTCGGCCACCTCGACCTCCGCGAACCCGCTGACCACCTCCTTGCCCTCCACGAACGGCCCGTCGGTCACCATCGGGCCCTCGCCGTCCAGGCGGACGGTCGTCGCGGTGTCCACCGGCGCCAGGTGGGCGTGGTGGGTGATCTTCTCGGCGTGCTCGGCGAACCAGCGGCCCACCGCGTCGTAGGCCTGGCCCTGCTCCAGTTCGTTCATGGCCTCCAGCTTGCGGTTGAACTCCTCGGTCTCGATGAACATCAGCACGTACTTCATGTCGGGGATCTCCTTGTCGTCGTGGCCCTTCACCAGCATGACGATCGGGCGGACGGCGGATACGACACCTCAGGAACGCCGGACCCGCCTTTCCAGGACCTTCAGCACCGGATCGCCCGGTCTGACGACGAAGGCGTCGCCGTCCTTGCGGCCCGTCTCGCACCAGCCCCAGACCACGAACCCGACCACGCCCGCCGCGAACTGCGCCGACATCTTGACCGCGTAGGCCCTGGCCCGCCCGCGCAGCCCGCCGGTGGCCTTCGGGTCGATGCCCGCCTCGCCCACGAACAAGGGCTTGCCCAGCGCCCGGCACTGCGCCAGCCGTACGGCCAGGCCGTCGAACTCGTTGCCGGGCATGGCCTGGTTGGGCTCGTGGTAGTCGTGGTACTCGCACACGTCCAGCGCGGGAGAGGCGTAGACCGACTGGTAGTCGTGCGCGGCGGTGCCGCACTGGCCGCCGCCCATGGTGCCGAGCGTGAGCAGGTGCGCGGGCGAGGCGGCCTTGGCCACGGCGCCCACGTCGTCGGCGAAGTCGCGCAGCGCCTCGGCCGCGCCCGGCTCACAGCCGGAGAAGCCGTCCGGCTTGGCCTCGGCCTCGTTCACGAGCGTCCACATCGCGATCGTCGGGTCGTGGCGGTAGCGCCGCACGGCCTCGGCCACCCAGTCGCGGTAGGAGACGGTCCCGCCGGGGTCGACCTCCCGGTATCCGCCGCGGTACCAGCTCAGGCCCTTGTAGCCGCTCCACTCGCACTTGCCCCACTGGTCGGTCAGCACCGGCAGCACCTTCACCCCGTGCCGCCGCGCCGTGGCCAGCACCCGGTCGAGCGCGCGCCAGTCGCGCCTGCCGTCCTTGGTGGCCAGCCGCTGGAAGAACCAGACCCGGATGACGTTGCCCCGCATCTGGCGCAGCGACCTGCCCAGCGCCATCGGATACCAGCAGTTCCCGTCGCTGGCGGCGTTGTAGACGTTCAACCCCGCCATGACGTACGGCCGGCCCTCCAGCGTCAGCCGGGTCCCCTCGGCGCGCACGAACCCCGCGTCGGGACCCGGCGCCACCGGCAGGAGCGCCAGCAACACCCCGGCAGCCCACACACCCATCCCCATCCCCCCATTCCCGGCGCGTCCCCCGCCCAACCTGCGGAAACGCCGTATACCCTGCCCGTTGATCCACTCTGCCTGACAAGGGGCGTCAGGTCGAGTAAGACCGAGCCCATCGTCTGGAGATGCCGGTGAGCGTGGCCGTGGTGATGCCCGCCTACTGCGAAGAGGGCAGCCTGGAATCGACGGTGACGGACTTCCTGTCCGTCCTGGACGACCCCGGCCACCGGGTGATCGTGGTGAACGACGGCTCGTCCGACGCGACGGGCGAGGTGGCCGAGCGGCTGGCCGAGCGCCACCCCGGCCGCGTGCTCGTGGTCCACCACCCCGCGAACCAGGGGTACGGCGCGGCCGTGCGCACCGGCATCCGGGCCGCGCTCGACCACACGGACGCCGAGCTGATCTTCCTGACCGACTCCGACGGCCAGTTCAGGGCCCGGCAACTGCCCTGGTTCGTGGACCTGGCCGGCACCGAACGGGCCGACGCCGTGATCGGCTACCGCTCGCGCCGCGCCGACCCGCCCGCGCGCCGGATGTTCGGCTGGCTGTGGACCCGCCTGTGCCGGGCGCTGCTGCGCATCCGCGTGCGGGACATGGACTGCGCGTACAAGCTGCTGGACCGCAGGCTGCTGGAGAACGTCGTGCTGCGCGGCGACGCCGCCACGATCTCGCCGGAGCTGCTGGCCAAGATCCAGGCCAGGGGCGCCCGGGTGGTGCAGCGGCCGGTGGACCACTTCCCGCGCGAGCACGGCCACCAGACCGGGCTGCGGCCGTCGGTCGTGCTGCGCTCGCTGGTGGGGCTGGGGCGGTTGTGGGCGGGCATGTTCCGGCACAGCCCGGCGGGGCGCGCCGCGCAGCGGCTCGTGCGCCCGCACGACGCGGCGCTGGCCCTGCTGACGCTGGCGGCGATCGCGCTGGCGGTGACCGGCGGCGTGTACTTCGCCGACGTGCCGCTGTCCTACCCGGACGCCGTCTCGCACCTGCTGATCGCGCGCCGGGTGCTGGAGTCGCCGACGCCCGGCCTCGCGCAACTGGGCGGGGTGTGGCTGCCGCTGCCCCATCTGCTGGCGTTGCCCCTGGTCTGGGTGGACTCCTGGTACCTGTCCGGGCTGGCGGGCTCGCTCATCTCGATGGCGGCCTACGTCCTGACCACGCGTTACCTCTACCGGACCGCGCGCCTGCTCACCCGCAGCAGGGCGGCGGGGCTGGCGGCGGGCGGGGTGTTCATGCTCTGCCCGAGCGCCCTGTACCTGCAGAGCACGCCGATGACCGAACTGCCGCTGCTGGCCTGCCTCGCCGCGGCCACCTACCACCTGACCGCCTGGTGCAGGACCTGGGCGCCGCGGCACCTGGCCGCGGCCGGCCTGGCCTCGCTGCTGGCCACGCTCACCCGCTACGAGGCGTGGTTCTTCGTCCCGGCCGCCGCGGCCGTCGTGATCGCGATCACCTGGTCCCGCTCACCGCGCGGCGCCCGCGGGCGCAGGGCCGAAGCGCACGTGATCTTCTACGGGCTGCTGGCCTGCGCGGGCATCGCGGCCTGGCTGGCCTGGAACACGGTGATCTTCGAGGACCCGTTCTTCTTCCACCGCGGGGAGTTCTCCAAGCCGTCGCTGTGGGTCTCGGGCGACGAGGTCACGACCGGCGACTGGACGCTGTCGGCGCTCACCTACGCCTACGCGGTCATGGGCAACATGGGGCCCGCGCTGCCGCTGCTCGGGGTGGCGGGGCTGGCCGTACATCTGATCAGGCGGCGCTCGCCCGCGCCGCTGGCGCTGCTGGTGTTCGCGCCGTTCTTCGTGTACGCGCTGTACGGCGGCCAGCGCCCGCTGCACGTGGAAGAGGTCACCGGCAGCCTGTACAACGTCCGGTTCGGACTGGTCATGCTGCTGCCCGTGGCGCTGTTCGCCGGCGGCCTGGCCGCCGAGGTCAGGCCCGCGGTCACGGCCCTGCGGCTCAGGATGGCCCGCGTGCCGGCCGCCGGGCTGCGCACGCTCGGCCACGTCCTCGCCGGCGTGGTGATCGTCTGCTGCGCGGTGGCCGCCGCCGCCTCGGGCATCGACACCAAGCGCGAGGCCGAGGCGTTCCGGGCGAGCGGCGTCGAGCGTGCCAACAGCACGGCCGCGCAGTGGCTGCGCGCCCACTACGACGGCGGCCGGGTGCTCATGGCCTCCTTCGGCAACGAGACGATGACGTTCGACTCCCACCTGCCGCTGTCGTCGATCCTGTACGAAGGCAGCTTCCGCCGATGGGAACCGGCGCTGCGCGACCCGGCGGCCAGCGAGGTCCGCTGGATCCACCTGCGGCGCACCCCCGGCCAGCAGGACCCGGTCTGGCGGGCCCTCGGCCGCTCGCCCGAGCTGAACCGCTACTCGCTCGTGTACGAGGACCCCTACCGGCGCATCTACCGTCTCTCCGGCATCGGGAGCGCGGCATGAGCCGACCGGCCCTGACCACGACGGCCGTACCGGAGCACGACAGCGCCCGCAGGCTGCTGAGCCGCCGCCAGGCGCTGGCCGCGACCGGCGCGGCGCTGCTTGCGGGCTCGGCCGCGCTGGCCGACCCCGCCCTGACCGGGCTGGTGCTCACGGCCACCGCGAGCGTGCTCTACGTCGCCGTCATCGCCTTCAAGGTGCTGCTCACCTACGGCCACGACAGCTCACACGTGATGCGGTTCGGCCCCGGTGAACTGCCGCCCGACGACGAGTTGCCCGTCTACACCGTGCTCGTGCCGCTCTACCGCGAGGGCAACGTGCTGCGCGCCCTGCTCGACCGGCTGGCCGAGCTGGACTACCCGCACGACCGGCGGCAGATCATGCTGCTCGTCGAGGAGGACGACGCGGAGACCAGGGACGCGCTGCCCGCGGAGCTGCCGCCGGGTTTCGAGGTCGTGGTGATCCCGGCCGGGCACCCGCGTACCAAGCCCAAGGCCTGCAACGTCGGGCTGCGGCAGGCGCGCGGCGAGTTCTGCGTCATCTTCGACGCCGAGGACCAGCCCGAGCCCCTCCAGCTCCGCAAGGCGGTGGCGGCCTTCCGCAGCTCGCCGCGGTGGATGGTGTGCGTGCAGGCCGAGTTGCAGTACTGGAACCCGTGGACGAACTGGCTGACCCGCTGCTTCGCCGCCGAGTACGCCCACAACTTCGGCCTGTTCCTGCACGGCCTGGACCGCTACCGACTGCCGATCCCGCTCGGCGGCACCTCCAACCACTTCCGCACCGGCGCCCTGCGCGACCTGGGCGCCTGGGACCCCTACAACGTGACCGAGGACGCCGACCTCGGCATCAGGATCGCCAGGCGAGGCTGGAGCGTGCGCATGATGGAGTCGGTGACGCTGGAGGAGGCCAACTGCCGGCTGGGCAACTGGCTGCGCCAGCGCTCCCGGTGGATCAAGGGCTACCTGCAGACCTGGCTGGTCCACATGCGTCAGCCGGTGCGGCTGTGGCGCGAGCTGGGTCCCCGCGGCTTCGCCGCCTTCCAGCTCGCGGTCGGCTTCTCCACCCTGACCACGCTGCTCAACCCGGTCTTCTGGGCGATGACCGTCCTCTACCTCGTCGCGGGCTCGGGCCCGATCGCGTCGCTGTTCCCCGGCCCGGTGCTGTACACGGCCGTGGCCTCGATGGCGGCGGGCAACCTGCTGCTCATGCACGGCTACATGGCCGGCTGCCTGGAGCGCGGCCTGCACGCGGCGGTGCGGACGATGCTGTTCGTGCCGGTCTACTGGGCGCTGATGAGCGTGGCCGCCTACCGCGCCCTCTGGCAGTTGCTCCGGCCCAGCCGCCGCCACTACTGGGAGCTGACCGAGCACGGCCTCATCGACGCCGGCCCCCGTCAGCCCCGGTGACCGGGCGCCGACAGCCGGTGCCGCTCCCGTGAGCGGGTGCTCATAACCTGGTGGCCATGCGGGTTGAGGTGCTGGGGCCGGTCCGGGCCTATGGCGACGGCGGGGCGCCGATCGACGTGGGCGGCGCCAGGGTCCGCGCGCTGCTGGCCAGGCTGACGCTGGCCGGCGGCGAGGTGGTGCCGGTCGACACGCTGGTCGACGGGCTGTGGGGCGAGCGGCCGCCGCGCGAGAGCGTCAGGGCGCTGCACGCGCTGGTCTACCGGCTGCGGCGGGCGCTGGGCGGCGGCGAGGCCGTCGAGCTGGCCTCCGGCGGCTACCGGCTGCGCCTGGGCGAGGATGACGTCGACGCCCGCCGGTTCGAGGAGCTGGCCAGGCGGGGGCGCGGCGAGCTGGCCGCGGGCGCGGGCGGGCGGGCCGCCGCGCTGCTGGGCGAGGCGCTGGCGTTGTGGCGGGGCGACGCGCTGGCCGACGTGCTCGACATGCCCTTCGCCGGTACGGCTGCCGCCCGCCTGGAGGAGCTGCGGGCCGGGGCGGCCGAGGACTGGTTCGAGGCGGAACTGCTGCTGGGGCACCACGGCGAGATCCTGGCCGAGCTGGAGGCGGCGGCCTCGGCGCATCCGCTGCGCGAGCGGCTGGCCGTACTGCGGATGCGGGCCCTGCACGCGGCGGGCCGGCAGGCGCAGGCGCTGGCGGTGTACGAGGACGTGCGCCGCACGCTCGCCGAGGAACTGGGCATCGACCCCTCCCAGGAACTCCGCGCGACACACCTCGCCCTGCTGCGCGGCTCTCTGCCGCGAAAGGCGGACTCTCTGCCGCGCGAGGCGAGCTCCTTGCCGCGCGAGGCGGACTCCCTGCCGCATGGCGCGGATTCTCTGCCGCGCGGGGCGGATGAGGCGTCGCCGCGATCGGCGGTCGCGCCTGGGCGGCTGCCGGCGTCGCTGACCGGCTTCGTCGGCAGGCAGGAGGAGCTGGAGCTGCTCGCGGGCCTGCTGAGGAGTTCGCGGCTGGTCACCGTCGTCGGTCCCGGCGGGGTGGGCAAGACCCGGCTGGCGGTGGAGGCGGCGAGCCGGCATCCGGCCCATCGGCGCGGACGGGTCTGGCTCGTCCCCCTGGCCGGGGTGGACACGCCCGCCGCGCTGCCCGAGGCGCTGCTGGGCACGATCACCACGGCCGAGGCCCTGCCGCCGGGACCGCCCCTCGAACGATCGGTGAGCCTGCTGGCCGGTGGGGAGGGCCTGCTGGTGCTGGACAACTGCGAGCAGATCTCCGAGGCGGCGGCCGAGTTCGCCGGCCGGTTGCTCGAACGCCTGCCGAACCTCGTCATCCTGGCCACCTCCCGGGAGCCGCTGCAGGTCATGGGCGAGGCGCTGTGCCGGCTGGCCCCGCTCGACCTGCCCCCGGCGCACGCCGACGCCGCCCGCGCCGGGCAGGCGGGCGCGGTGCGGCTGTTCCTCGACCGGGCCCGCGCGGTACGGCCCGGCTTCACGCTCGACGCCTCGACCGCGGGCCCGGTGGTGGACGTCGTACGCCGCCTGGACGGCCTGCCCCTCGCGCTGGAGCTGGCAGCGGCGCGGCTGCGCACGATGGACGCCGGCGAGCTGTCCCGGCGGCTGGACGACCGCTTCCGGTTGCTCGGCTCCGGCAACAGGACGGCCCAGCCCCGGCAGCGGACGCTGCGCGCGGTCATCGGCTGGAGC
The DNA here is from genome assembly GCF_044456745.1 of Nonomuraea sp. NPDC050790. NCBI lineage: Bacteria > Bacillati > Actinomycetota > Actinomycetes > Streptosporangiales > Streptosporangiaceae > Nonomuraea > Nonomuraea sp. NPDC050790. The sequence goes on from NZ_JBITGF010000001.1 coordinate 1,729,687, forward strand.
TGGGATCTGCTCACCGAGCAGGAGCGTACGCTGGCCCGCCGAATGTCGGTCTTCCCCGCCGCGGCCGGGCTGGAGCAGGTCGAGGAGGTGTGCGGGCTTCCGGGCGAGCTGCTCGACTCCCTGGTCGACAAGTCCATCGTGGAGCGGGCCGGCGACGGGTACCGGATGCTGGAGACCATCCGGGCCTACGCCGCCGGAGAGCTCCGGTCGGACGAGGAGCGCGAAGCCGTACGACGGAGACTCGTCCGTCACTACGCCGGCCTGGCCGAGCGGCACGAGCCGCTGCTGCGCTCGCCGCGGCAGGCGGAGTCGTCGCGGTTGTTCGCCGCCGAGTACGACAACCTCGTCCACGCCCTGCGGACCGCGCTCGACGACGGCGACGCCGGGGCGGCGGCCCGCATCCTCGGCCCGCTGTACTGGTACTGGGACACGCTGCGCCACGACGGCAGGGCCGACGGCTACGTGGCCAGGGTGCTGGAGCACGGCGAGGCGCTCCCGCCCGCCGCCAGGGCCGCGTTCGCCATGATCCACCTGCTGGCCGGCGAGCCGGACGCGGAGCGGCTGCGGGCGGCGGTCGAGGACTGCGCCCGCACGGGTGCGCTGCGCCGCTACCCGATGCTGCTGACCATGACGCTCACCGCGGCCTTCATGGCCGGGCTCGACGATCTGGCCGAGCGGGAGATCGCCCGGGTCAGGGAGGGCTCGGACGCCTGGGCCGTCGCGCACACCCACGTGGCCGAGGCGGTGCGCGGCCGTACCCGAGGGGACTGGGCGGGCGCGGCGGAGGCGGTGGCGCGGGCGCTGGCCGCGTTCGAGGAGGCGGGCGACCGGTGGTGGACGGCGATGATGCTCACCGCGACGGCGGACGTCCACGCCGTCGAGGGGCGGCACGACGCGGCGGTGGCCGACTACGAGCGGGCGATCGCGACCGGTTCCGGGCTGGCGTGGCACGAGGAGGTTCCGGCCCGGCTCGGGCTGGCCGCGCAGCGCATGCGCGCCGGTGATCGGGAGGGCGCGGCCCGCGATCTCGACCTCGCGCGGCGGGCGGCCCGCGATCTCGGGCGGCCGCTGCTGGAGGTCCAGGTGCACGCGTGCGCGGCGGAACTGTACCGGCGCCGCGGCGAGACCGGTCTGGCCGATCGGGAGCTCGACGGGCTGGAGCGGGTCGCGCGCGAGTGGTCGCTTCCGGCCGGTGCGTGCGCGGGCCTGCTGCTGCCGGCCAGGACGGCGAACCTGCTCACCGCGGGCGAGGCGGCGCGGGCGCGCGAGACGCTGCCCGCCGCGGTCGAGGCGGCACGGGCGGATCTGGACCTTCCGCTGGCCGCCCAGCTCCTGGCCCGGCTGCTGTGGCTGGAGGGGGACGCGGCGGGGTCGGCCACCGCGCTCGGCATGAGCGAGGCCGTCCGGGGGGCCTTCGACCGCGGCGACCCCGAGCTGGGCGCGCTGGTGTCCGACCTGGTGGACCGCCTCGGCCAGACCGGTTACGCCACGGCCTACGGGCTGGGCGCCGCGATGCCGCGAGACAAGGCGATCGACGCCCTGACAGGCTGACCTGGCCGCCTGACCTGCGCGGCCGAGCCCCTTCGGCCAGCCGTGCTATCCGAGGCGGAGGATGCCGCGGGAGGCGGCGAGGGTCACGGCGGCGGTGCGGTCGTCGACGCCCAGCTTGGCGAAGACGTGCAGCAGGTGGGTCTTGACCGTGGCCTCGCTGATGCACAGGTGGGCGGCGATGGCCTTGTTGCTCATGCCCTGGGCGACGGCCCCCAGCACCTCGATCTCCCGGCCGCTCAGCGCGCCGGGCGGGTCGGCGCGCGCCCACGACAGCACCCGGGTGGCGATCGCCGGCGACAGCGCGCTCTCGCCGCGCGCCGCCGCCCTGATCGCGTCGAAGAGCTGCTCGCGGCCGGTGTCCTTGAGCAGGTAGCCGATGGCGCCCGCGTCGATGGCCCGGGAGATGTCGCCGTCGGTGTCGTAGGTGGTCAGGACGATCACCTTGGCGGCGGGGTCGTGCGCGCGGATCCTGCCGATGGCGCTCGCGCCGTCGAGCTCGGGCAGTTGCAGGTCCATCAGGGTGACGTCGGGCCGCAGCTCGCGGGCCAGCCGTACGGCGTCGGCGCCGGTGACCGCCTCGCCGACCACCTCCAGGTCGTCCTGGGTGCCGAGCATGGCGCGGATGCCGTCGCGTACCACCGGGTGGTCGTCGGCGATCAGGACGCGGACGGTCATCGCGCACCGCCGGGCGCACCGGCGGGGAGGCTGGCCACGACCGTGGCGCCCGCGCCGGGGGCGCTCTCCACGAGCAGCGTGCCGCCGAGCTGCTCCATCCGCTCGCGCATGATCGACAGGCCGTGCCCGGAGGCGGCCCGCCCGGGGTCGAAGCCGCCGCCGTCGTCGTGGACGTCCAGCACCACCAGGTCCTCCATGTACGACAGGGTCAGCGTGACCCGCTCGGCACGCGCGTGGCGCCGGGCGTTGGCCACGGCCTCCTGCGCCACGCGCAGCAGTTCCGCCTGGACCCCCGCCTCCAGCGGCCGGGGCGAGCCGGTGATCACGGTCTGCGCCTCGGCGCCGGTCTCGTCGCACAGCCGCCCCGACAGCCGCCGCAGCGCCTCGGGCAGGCCGCACTCGTCCAGGTCACCGGGGCGCAGCGCCCGCACCACGCGGCGGCTCTCCGCCAGGTTCTCCCTGGTCACCCGCAACGCCTGGCTGAGGTGCCGGTTGTCGGGCAGCGTGGCCTGCGCCGCCTCCAGCAGCATCACCACGCTGGCGAACCCCTGGGTCAGGCTGTCGTGGATGTCGCGGGCCAGCCGCTGCCGCTCGGCCGCGACGCCCGCCTGCCGTTCCGCCGCCGCCCGCGCCTCCTGCGCCGCCTGCAGTTCGTCGAACAGCCGTTTGCGCTCGGCGCTCTGCTGCGCCACGGAGTGGAAGTAGCCGACGGCGGTGGCCGCGCTGATCGCGATCAGCGCGCAGATGACGACCTCGGTCCAGAAGATCGCCCCGGACGCGTGGTAGCGGTGCCACAGCCAGCCTCCGGCGCACGCCACCACCGCGACCACCCCGACCCGCACGGCGTCCATGCAGTACGGCACGAGCACGCTCAGCCCGACCACCAGGAACGACGAGTCCACGGCGAACAGCCCGAGCCACAGCAGCCCGCCGCCCAGCACGTACGGCAGGGGCACGTCCCCCGCGGCCGGCGTGCGCAGCACGAACCACACCGCGTACCAGGCGGCCAGCCCCGCCACCAGCACCACCGGCAGCGGCCTGCCGTCCTCCATCACCGGCCCCGCCGAGGTCAGCACCAGCCACGAGGCGAAGAAGGCGTGCTGCCACCGGCGCCGCGACCGCTCCCAGGACTCCACACCGCCGACGATATTCAGCCTTCCGTCTGATCGGCATCAACCAGTCGACTGATCGCAGGATCGGTGCACCGCTCGATGCGGGCGCGGCGGCGGCGCGGCCAGACTCGGCGGGGTGAGCTTCATTCCCAGCCCGTCCCAGGCCGTCTGGCATCTGGGCCCGATCCCGATCCGCGCCTACGCCCTGCTGATGGTGCTCGCCATCCTGGCCGGCGCCTGGCTGACCCGCCGTCGCTGGACCGCCCGCGGCGGCGAGGCTGGCGCGGTGGGCGACATCGCCACCTGGGCGGTGCCGTTCGGCCTGGCCGGCGCGCGGATCTACCACGTGGCCACCGACTGGCAGCTCTACTTCGGCCCCGGCCGCGACCCGCTGCGCGTCTTCGCCGTCTGGGAGGGCGGGATCAGCATCTTCGGCGCGCTCGCGGGCGGCGCGCTGGGCACGTGGCTGGCCTGCCGCAGGCGCGGCATCCCGTTGCGCGACTTCGCCGACGCGGTCGCGCCCGGGATCGCGCTCGGTCAGGCGATCGCCCGCTGGGGCAACTGGTTCAACCAGGAGCTGTACGGCAGGCCGACCACCCTGCCCTGGGCGCTGGAGATCGACCCCGCCCACCGGCCGCCCGAGCTGAAGTCCACGGCCACCTACCACCCCGCCTTCCTGTACGAGTCGCTGTGGAACCTGGGCGTGGCCGGCTTCGTCATCTGGGCCGAGCGGCGTTTCGGTCTCGACCGCGGCCGGACGTTCGCGCTCTACGCCGCCGCCTACGCCGCGGGCCGCGCGTGGATCGAGTGGCTGCGCATCGACCCCAGCCACCTCGTCGCGGGCCTGCGGCTCAACGACTGGACCGCCCTGCTGATCTTCTCGGGCGCGACCGCCTACCTGCTCGCCACCCGCCGCCGACCGGCACCGGCCGGGTGACCCTCCTCGACTCCCCGTGAGGCGGGGCCCTCACTCGCCCGCGTGGTGGCGGCTCCAGGCGGCCCAGTGGCCGGCGTACCGGCCGCCCGCCTGCCTGAGGTCGTCGTGTGAGCCGTCCTCCACGACCCGCCCGCCGTCCATGACGACCACGCGGTCGGCGCCCGCCGCCTGGGTGAGGCGGTGGGCCACGATGAGCGCGGTCCTGCCCTCGACGGCCCGCTCGACCGCCCGCTCCAAGGTACGCGCCCCGGTGCTGCCCGCCTCCGCCGTGGCCTCGTCGAGCACCGCCAGCGCGGGGTCGGCCAGGACCAGGCGGGCCAGGGCGAGCTGCTGGCGCTGAGCGCCGGTGAGCCGGTGCCCGCCCTGGCCGACGACGGTCGCCAGGCCGTCGGGCAGCGCCTCGGCCCATTCCAGCGCCTCGACCGTGGCCAGCGCGGCGCGCAGGTCGTCGTCGGTGGCGTCCGGGCGGGCCAGGCGCAGGTCGTCGGCGAGCGGGCCGGCGAACACGTGGACCTCCTGGGTGACCATGGCGATCCCGGCCGGGGCGCGTACCGTGCCGGTGGTCGGCTCGTGCACCCCGGCGACGATCTTGGCCAGCGTGGTCTTGCCCGCGCCGCTCGCCCCGACCAGCGCGACCCGCTTGCCCGCCTCGATGTCCAGGTCGACGTCGTGCAGCACGGGGCGGCCGGGCTCGTAGGCGTGGCCGAGCCCGCGCACGCTGACCCCTTCGCCATGGTTCTGCCGCGACGGATCGGCGGCGACGTCGGCGACGCCGATGAGGCGGGCGAGGCTGGCGGTCGCCGCCTGCGCGTCGTCCAGCAGGGCCAGCGTGGTGTTGATGGGCCCGAACAGGTTGAGGAAGTACAGGGCGGCGGCCGTCGCCGTACCGACGCTGACCGCCCCCTCCCCCACCAGCAGCACGCCCGCGGCCAGCACCGCCGCCAGCCCGATGTACTCGCCGATGTGCAGCCGGCTGTAGAAGCGCAGCACCAGGTGCACCCCGCGCATGGTCAGCTCGACCGCGGCGCGCGAGCGTTCCTCCACGCGCCGCAGGTGGTCGGCCTCGGCGCGCAGGGCGCGCACGGTGGAGGCGCCGGCGAGCGTGTCGAGCAGTTGCTGCTGCTGCTCGCCGGTCGCGACGCGCTGCGCCGCATAGAGGGGTACGGCGTTGCGCACGTACCAGCGGCCGGTGTGGGCCTGGACCGGGATGGCCAGCAGGGCGGCGACCATGAACCGCCAGTCCAGGACCGCCATCGCCACCAGCGTGAGCACGATCGACAGCAGCGAGCGGGCCAGCGCGGGCAGCGCGGCGCGCACGGCCTCGGCCACGCGGGCCACGTCGCCGGTCACGCGGGAGGTGAGGTCGCCGGACCCGGCCCGCTCCACCCGTTCCAGCGGCAGGGCCAGGGCGCGTTCGACGAAGCGTTCGCGCAGTTCGGCCAGGGCGGTCTCGCCGAACCTGGCCACCAGGACGAGTCCCCAGGAGGTGAGCGCGCCCTGGATGACGCCGACCAGTACGAGCAGGGCCACGGGGGTGGTCAGCTCGGTGGCGGGCCGGCGCCCGGCCACGAGGTCCACGACGTACCCGAGAAGGGGCTGGACGAGCAGGCCCGCTGAGGTGGCGACGATGAGCAGGCCGAAGCCCGCGGCGGCGACGCCGCGGTGCGGGCGGATGATCTCCCTGACGGCGGCGCGGGTGCGGGCCGCCGTCGCGGTGGGCAGCAGGTCCTTCACGCCAGCACCGCCTTGCGGTAGTCGGCGTTGCAGCGCAGCAGGTCGGCGTGGGAGGCGTCGTCGGCGACGCGCCCGCCGTCCAGGAGCAGCACGCGGTCGGCGGCCGACAGCAGCGCGGGGCTGGTGGTCACCACGACGGTGGTCTGCCCGCGGCGCAGGCGCCGGACGGACTCGGCGATGCGTGCCTCGGTGACGGCGTCCACGGCGCTGGTGGGGTCGTGCAGGACGAGGACGGGGCGGCGCGCGTTCAGGGCTCTGGCCAGGGCGACCCGCTGGCGCTGGCCGCCGGACAGGGAGCCGCCGCGTTCGCCGACGGGGGTGTCGGGTGACAGCTCGGCGGCGCAGGCGGCGTCCAGGGCCTCCTGGGCGCCGCCGTTGTCGGCGACGGTTCCCTCGAACAGGACGGCGTCGTGCTCGGCGACCAGCACCGCCTCGCGCAGCAGGGCGGGGTCCACCTCACGCAGCGGCACGCCGTCGAGTTCGATCACGCCGGACTCCGGGTCGCCGTGGCGGCCCAGGCAGTCCAGCAGGGCGGTGGCGGCGGCCGGGTCGGTGGCGGCCACGCCGACCAGTTCGCCGGCGACGATGTCGAGGTCCAGCTCGCGCAGGCCGCCGTGGGTGACGCCGCGCAGCCGTAGCGCGCCCTTGACCTGCGCGGGCAGCTCGGCGCCCGTGCCGGCGACGGCGGGCGGCGCCGACAGCAGCGCCGCCACGCGGGCGGCGGAGGCGCGGCCCTGCGCGAGCTCGGCGTTGACCCAGGCGAGCATCTGCAGCGGGCCCTGCAGGAACAGCGCGAGGCCGACCGCGGAGACGAGCTGGCCGAGGGTGATCGTCCCGTTGGCCGCGAGCGTGCCGCCGGCCAGGGCGAGCAGCGCGATGAACGCGCCGGTGAGCGCGATCACGACGCCGTTCTGCAGTGCCTCGGCGCGGGCGGCGCGCAGGGTGGCGGCCAGCGACGTGCGGCTGGTGCCGCGGTAGCGCTCGACCGCGGCCCGCTCGGCGCCGAGGCCCTTCAGCACCCTGAGCCCGCTGACCAGGTCGGCGGCCACTCCGGAGGCGTGCGCGGCGCTCTCCTGCTCGGCGGCGCTGCGGCGCTCCAGGGGCTTGCTGAGCAGGTGGCCGAGCCACAGCAGCGCCGGCGTGCCGAGCAGGACGATCAGCCCGAGCGGGATCGAGGTGGTGAGCAGCACGACGCTGGCCACGGCCAGGCCGCTGAACCCGGCCACGCCGGTGAGCACCGCCAGCAGCACCATGCCGACCCGGCGCGCGTCCTCGGTGGCGATCCCGGTCAGCTCGCCCGGCAGCCGGCCCCGGTCGGCGCCGCCGCCCGGATGGAGCACGCGGGCGACCAGGGCGGTGCGCAGGTCGTGCGCCGCCTCGGTGGCGGCCCGCTCGCCGGCGCGGGCGCCGAAGCGGTAGCTGAACGACAACCCGACGTACACGACGGCCAGTACGGCCAGCCACACCAGCAGGCGGCTCCAGCTCGCCCCCGCCACCGCCTGGTCGATCGCCAGTCCGACCAGGACGGGCACCAGGGCCTCGCCCGCCTGGTGCCCCGCGCCGAGCAACGAACCTGTGATCAATCTGCCGCGCTGGCCTCTGATCGCCCCCGAGAGGACGTCCCGCCCTGACTCCACCTGGCACTCCTGCAAGAATCGACAAAGATTAGGCAAGGCTAACCTGATAATGGGGCTAGATCGAGAGCGGGGTGCCGTGTAGAAGTTAGGTAAGCCTATGCTAAGTTCCCGGGGCGATACCGTCCCACCACCGGAGACCCCATGCTCTACAAGCGTCTCGTCCCCCTGGCCGTCCTCGCCCTGCTCGCCACCGGATGCGGCGGGGGCTCCGGCGACACCGCCGCCGCCGCGGTCACCAACGTCAAGGATCCGCAGGGCCACGCCGTTGCCATGCCCGCCCAGCCCAAGGCCGCGCTCGGCTTCTACACCACCGACGTCGACATCCTCATCACGCTGGGCATCCCGCTGGCCAAGGGCCAGCCCATCCGCGGCGACAGCGGCTTCACCACTTTCCCCGACTACTTCCCGCAGGAGCCGCTCAAGGGCGTCACGCCGTTCGCGAACTACCCCGAGTACAACTACGAGCAGGTCCTCAAGGCCGAGCCGGACTTCATCCTCAACGGCCTCGGCTACGACGCCAAGGTCCATCCCCGCCTCGGGCAGATCGCGCCGACGTACACCGTCGACGCCTTCGACGGCAAGAACTGGGAGACCCACTTCAGGCGCACCGCGCAGGACCTCGGCCGCACCGGCAAGTACGACGCCTGGAAGAGCGCCTACGACCAGCAGGTCGCCCAGGCCAAGGCCGACATCGCCAAGGCCGGCAACTCCGGCCTGACCGTCGGCACGTTCGGCTACTGGGAGGGCAACGGCAACATCGCCTGCTACTCCGGCGTGGCCTGCAAGGCCTTCGACGACCTCGGCCTCAAGCGCACCCCGCTCAGCGACGACGACAAGCTCACCATCAGCCCCGAGCAGATGGGCAAGCTCGCCGACCTCGACGTGGTCTGGGTCTCGGTCGGCGTGGGCGAGGCGGGCAAGAAGGAGTTCGCGACCATGCTGGAGACCCTGAACCAGAGCCCGGCCTGGCGGGCGCTGCCGTTCGTGAAGAACAAGCGCATCTACACCTACAACATGGAGATCGCCTACGGCTCGCCGAGCGGCCAGCGCGCCTTCGTCGAGCAGGTGCGCAAGGACCTGACGGCCAACCCGAACCTGGCCGGGTGAGGCGGCGATGCGCATCTTCCGCGGCGAGGTCAGCTCCGTCAGCCGCCTGAGCGCCACGATGATCCGGGTCACGCTGGCCCTGGACGAGGACTTCCCGACCACCGGCGTCGGCGACGAGTACGTCCGCCTGTTCTTCCCTCACGGCGACGACCGCCGCGAGGTCTCCCTGCCCGAGGCCGACGGCGAGCGCTGGCGCACGCCCGAGGGCCGCCCCGCGGCGCCGATGCGGACCTACACCGTCCGCGCGGTCCGCCCCCGCGAGCTGGACGTCGACTTCGTCGTCCACGACGGCGGGATCGCCGCCCGCTGGGCCCTGGACGCCGGGCCCGGCGACGTTCTCGGCCTGAACTCCCCCACCGGCCTGTACGACCCGCCCGCCGACCTGCGCTGGCAGGTGCTCGTGTGCGACCTGACGGGCCTGCCCGCCATGGCCCGCCTGATCTCCGGCACGCCGCCGGAGGTCACCACCAAGGTGATCGCCGAGATTCCCGGCGACGACTCCCGCCTCGACCTGCCGAGCCTGCCGAACGTCGAGGTCACCTGGCTGCGGGGCGGCAACGGCGCCGGCCCGAGCCGCCTCGACGAGGCCGTGCGCGCGGCCGTGCCGCCGAGCCGTCCCCTCGACGGCGGCTACGTCTGGGTGGCCGGGGCGACCGACACCCTGCGCGGGGTCCGCCGCTACCTGCGCAGGGAACGCGGCCTGCCGGCCGAGCGCTACAAGGTCATCGGCTACTGGACGCCGGACGGCGAGGCGTGGGCCGAGCGCTTCCGCGCGCTGCCCGCCGACGACCTGCGCAGGCTGGAGGCGATCTGGGAGGACACCGCCCGCGACGAGGAGGACCTGCGCGACGACTACGAGGCCGAGCTTGAACGTCTCGGTCTCTGAGCCGGGCGGCGGGCGCCTGGCGCGCTCGCCCGTCCCGCTGTCGGCCTGGCTGCTCGGCTGCGTCGTGCTGCTGCTCGCGGCGGTGCTGCTCAGCCTGATGGTCGGCTCTGCCGCCATCTCGCCGGGCACCGTCCTGTCCGCGGTGTTCGGCGAGGCGCACTCCGTGCAGGCGCGCACCGTCATCGAACTGCGGGTGCCGCGTACGGTCCTCGCGGTCGTCGCCGGGGCCGCGCTCGCGGTGGCCGGCGCGCTCATCCAGGCCCTCACCCGCAACCCCCTGGCCGATCCCGGCATCCTCGGCGTCAACGCCGGGGCCGGGTTCGCGGTCGTGCTCGCGGTCGCCTTCCCCGGCGTGTCCGGGGTGCCGGGCCGCATCGGCGCCGCGCTGGCCGGGGCCGCCGTCGCCGCCGCCGTGGTCTACGTGCTCGGCTCCATGAACCGCGCGCGCAACGCGGGGCCGGTCACGCTCGTGCTGATCGGGCTGGCGTTCGGCGCCGTCCTTCAGGGCCTGGCCGGGGCGATCACGCTGGTGAAGCCGCAGGCGTTCACGCTGATGCGCCACTGGGAGACCGGCGCGCTCAACGACCGCACGCTGGCCATGGTGGTGCAGGTCCTGCCCCTGATCCTGCTCGGGCTGGCCGTCGCCTTCCTCGTCGCGCCCTCGCTCAACGCCGTCGCGCTCGGCGACGCTCCCGCGCGCGCCCTCGGGGTACGGCTCGGCCCGGTGCGCACCGGCGTCGTGGCCGCCGTCAGCCTCCTGTGCGGGGCGACGACGGCGCTGGCCGGGCCCATCGGGTTCGCCGGGCTCATGATCCCGCACGTCGTACGCTGGCTGTTCGGCGTGGACCAGCGCTGGATCGCCGCCTACAGCGCCGTGCTCGGCGCGGTGCTGCTGCTCGTGGCCGACGTCGCCGGGCGGCTCGTGCTGTGGCCGGGCGAGCTGCCCGCCGGGATCGTCACCGCGTTCGTGGGCGCGCCGTTCCTCATCGTGCTGGCCAGGCGCAAGGAGGCGAGCGGCCTGTGAGTGCCCCGGTAAAGCTCGACACCGGAAGGCCCGAGTGGGCCGTGCGCACCCGCCTGGCCTCGGCCCGGCTGGACCGCCGCACGCTCGTGGTGAACCTCGCGCTGGCCGCGGTCATCGTCGTGACCGCGCTGGTCTCGCTGGGCGTCGGCGACATCTACGTCTCCCCGCCCGACGTCCTGGCCACCTTCTACGGCGGCGCGTCCAGGGCCGACACCGTCGTCGTCCAGCAGTGGCGGCTGACCCGGGTGCTGCTGGCGCTGCTGTTCGGCTTCGGCCTGGCGATCAGCGGCGCGGTCTTCCAGTCGCTCACCCGCAACCCGCTCGGCAGCCCCGACGTCATCGGCTTCACCACCGGCTCCTACACCGGCGCCATCGTGCTCATCGCCCTGTTCCACGCGCCCACGGCCGTCGTCTCCGCCGGCGCGCTGGTCTCCGGGCTCGCGGTGGCCGCGCTGGTGCTGGCCCTGTCCTACCGGGGCGGCTTCCGCGGATTCCGGCTGATCGTGGTCGGCATCGGCGTCAGCGCGGTCCTGAGCGCGCTCAACACGTGGATCATGGCGAAGGCGGAGCTCCAGGTCGCGATGACCGCCGCGCTCTGGGGCGCGGGCAGCCTCAACTCCGTCGCCCCCGACGCGCTGCCGGTCGCCGCGGCCGGCATCGCCCTCTTCTCCGCCGTCACCCTCCTGTACGGCTCCCGCGTCCGCGCCCTCGAACTGGGCCAGGACGCCGCCGACGCCCTGGGAGTCCGCTCCCGCCACACCCAGGTGGCCCTGACCGGCGCCGGAGTCGGCCTGGTCGCCGTGGCCACCGCGGTGGCCGGCCCGATCAGCTTCATCGCGCTGGTCGCGCCGCAGATCGCCGCCCGGCTGACCGGCCGCGGCGGCTGGTCGCCCATCGGCGCCGGGCTGACCGGCGCGCTCCTGCTGCTGCTCGGCGACACGCTCGCCCGGGTGGCGTTCCTGCCCGTCCAGCTCCCGGTGGGCGTCGTCACCACCAGCCTGGGCGGCCTCTACCTGATCTGGCTCCTGGTACACGAAGCGAGACGCCTGTGACCATCGCCCACCCGAAAGCCGCCCCGCTCACCACGGGCGCCGTGCCGCTCAGCGCCGAGGGCCTGTCGCTCGGCTACGGCTCCGGCCTCATCGTCGAGGGTCTCGACCTGGAGATCAGGCCCGGCTCGTTCACGGTCGTCATCGGCCCCAACGGCTGCGGCAAGTCCACGCTCCTGCGCGGGCTGGGCCGGCTGCTGCCGCCGCGCGCCGGCCGGGTGATGCTCGGCGGGCGCGACCTGAGCCGGCTGGCGCCCAAGGAGGCGGCCCGCGAGATCAGCGTGCTGGCGCAGACCTCGATCGCCCCCGACGGCATCACCGTCGCCAACCTCGTCGCCCGCGGCCGCTTTCCCCACCAGGGGCTCTTCCAGCAGTGGACCGAGGCCGACGAGCGGGCCGTACGCGAGGCGCTGACCGCCACCGGCACCCTCGGCCTGAGCGCGCAGCGCGTGAACGCCCTGTCCGGCGGCCAGCAGCAGCGCGTCTGGGTGGCGGTGGCCCTGGCCCAGCAGACCTCCATCATGCTGCTCGACGAACCCACCACCTACCTCGACGTGGCCCATCAGGTCGAGCTGATGGAGCTGTTCACCGACCTGCAGCGGGACGGCCGCACGATGGTCGCCGTGCTGCACGACATCAACCAGGCCATCCGTTACGCCACCGACCTCGTGGTCATGCGCGAGGGACGCGTGGTGGCCTGCGGCGACCCGGCGGAGATCGTCACCGCGCGGCTGATCTCCGAGGTGTTCGCCCTGGACTGCTCGGTCTTCCCCGACCCGCTCACCGGTTTGCCGATGATGCTGCCCGCCAAGCGCGAACGCTGACCCCGTCGCCCGGACCGCTCAGTTCGCTGCTTTCAGCCGGGCAGTGATGCGCGCCGCCAGGGGGTGCTCGCCCAGTCCCTCGCGCACCCACTGCTCGGACAGCGCGGTGTACAGCTCCTTCGGCGCCTGGTCCCAGTCGGGCCGGCCATGGGGCGGGCGCGGGTCGTACTCCAGCGCGTACTGCACCGCCCGCGCCGGTTCCAGCCCGGCCAGCTCCGCGCTCAGGTGCAGGGCCATGTCGATGCCGGCCGACACACCGGCGGCGGTGAGCACCGGCCCGTCGGCGACCCACCGCTCGCGCACCGGCGTGGCGCCGAACTCGGGCAGGACGTCCAGCATCGACCAGTGCGTGGTGGCGCGGCGGCCGTCGAGCAGGCCCGCCGCGCCGAGGATCAGCGAGCCGGTGCAAACGGAGGTCACCTGCCCCGAGCCGCCGCGCACGTAGGCGAGCAGGTTCTCCTCGGCCATCGCGCGCAGCGTCGGCGCCCCGCCGCCCGGCACCACGATCACGTCGGGGGCGGGCACCTCGTCGAAGGTGTGGCCGGCGCGCACCAGCAGCGGCGTGTCGGTCTCCCAGGTCTCCAGCCGCTCCCCGACCACGACGACCCGGAATTCGGGGCGCATCGCCGCGAGGGTGGACAGCACCTGCAGCGGGCCGACCAGGTCCAGGATGGTGCAGCCGGGGTAGAGCACGAACGCGATGGTCTTCTCGGTTGCCATGCCCTCCATCCTGACCGTTCGCAGCCCGGGTCAGGTGGCGCGAGTCCGCAATCTTGGGCAACGTGGCCGCGATCATGGGCAAAGGCCGGTCAAGGTCAGGGCGGGCGTCATGGGCAGCGCGGGGGTACGGCACACCGACGTCATGGGCAGGGCGGGGGTACGGCACGCCGACGTCATGGGCAGGGCGGGCGGAAGGGCAGGCCGGGGAAGGCTGTGGCCCACTCGGCGGGCGTCAGGGCGGGTCTGGCCCGCGCGCACACTCGGGCCGCCGCCGTGGCGGGGTCCACCGGCCACAGCCGGACGGTGTGGTCCTCGCCCGCGCTGGCCACGTGCCCGCCGTCGGGGCTGAACGCCACAGCGTGGACACGGCCGGTGTGCCCGGTGAGGGTGCCCGCGGGGCGCGGGCGACGGGGGTCGCGCACGTCCCACAGGCCGACGGTACGGTCGAGCGAGGCGGTGGCCAGCGTCCTGCCGTCTGGGGAGAAGGCGATGCCCGACAGGGCGTCGGTGTGGCCGGTGAGCTGGGACAGCGGGGCGATCCTGCCGGGGACCGACACGTCCCACAGGCGGGCGGTGCGGTCGAGCGAGGCGGTGGCCAGGGTTTTGCCGCCGGGCGAGAAGGCGATGGCCTGCATGGTGTCGGGCTGTTCGGGGGTGGAGGCCAGCCGTACCGGATGGCGGGGGTCACTGACGTCCCACAGGACGATCACGATGCCGTTCAGCGTCGCCAGCAGCCGGCCGTCGGGGCTGAAGGCCAGGCCCGTCGCACCGTTGCCGCCCTCACGCACCAGGCCCGCCGGACGCGGGCGCGCGGGCTCACTCACATCCCACAGCCGTACGACGGGGTCGCCCGCGCTCGCGCTGGCCAGCAGGCCACCACGACGATCGAAGGCCACCGCCCGGCTGCCCTCCCGGTGCGCCGTGATCACCGCCACCGGAGACGGCCGATCACCGCCGCGCTGATCACGGCCAGGCCCGTCGCCGCCGGACCCCTCACGGCTGGCCAGCCGCCACAGGCGCACGGTGCCGTCGACGCCGCCGGTCGCGGCCAGGGTGCCGGAGGGGTGGAAGGCGCCCGACTCGACCTGCCCGGTATGGCCGCGCAGCCGGGGCAGGGCGGCGGGTCTGAAGGGGTCGGTGACGTCCCAGAGCCCGGCCGTGAAGTCCTCGCCGCCCGCGATCACGGTGCGCCCGTCGGGGCTGAAGGCCACGGACGACAGCGCCGCCGGGTTGCCGCCGAGCACCGGACCCGGCAGGCGGGTGAGCAGCGTGGTGCCGTCGAAGGCAGCCGAGGCGAGCATGCCGCCGCCGGGCCGGTAGGCCAGGGCCCAGACGACGTCGGTGTGCCCGGTGAGCACGGTGGCGGGGGCGCGCGGCTCGGCGAGGTCCCACTGGCGGATGGTGTGATCCCACCCGCCGCTGGCCAGATGCCGCCCGTCGGGGCTGAAGGCAAGCGCCTGCAACGGCCCGCCATGTCCCTCCAGAACGACAGGCGCCTGCCGGGGCGCGCCGTGGCCCTCCAGCACGACGGGCGGCTGCCGGGGCGCGCCGTGGCCCTTCCGCGCGATGAGTCGTTCCAGGTTCCACAGCCGCACCCGGTGGTCCCAGCCGGCCGTCGCCAGCAGGCGCCCGTCCGGGCTGAACGCGACGGCGGTGACCTTCTCCCCGTGCTCGGTCAGCCGGCGCAGCAGGCGCGGGCGGCGCGGGTCGGTGGTGTCCCAGAGGGCGGCGCCGTCCTCTCCGGCGCTGGCGAGGGTGGCGGTGGTGGGGTGGAAGGCGAGGGCGGTCGCGGCCGGGCGGTGCGCGTTCACCGTGGACAGCAGGCGCGGGTCGGCGGCCTCGGCGAGGTCCCACAGGCGCAGCGTGCCGTCACCGGCGGCGGTGGCCAGGATCCTGCCGCCCGCGCCGGCCGCGACGGCGTAGACGGGCGCGGTCTGGGCGGTGAAGGCGGCCAGCGGCCTGGTCGCGCCCGCCGCGGCGGCCCACCAGAGCTGGACCGTGCCGTCGTACAGGCCCGCCACCAGCAGGCGGCCGTCCGGCGTGAACCGCACCGACTCCACGTCGTCGCTCAGGCCGGGCAGTTCGGCGACCTTCTCGGGCGGGCCGTCGTCGTGGACGCGCCAGAGCCGGATCGTGCGGTCGTCGCCGCCGCCCGCCATGATCCGGCCGTCGGGGCTGAAGGCGACTGTGTTCATCTCGTGGCCGAGGCGGTCGGCGAGCGGGGTGGTGAACGCGCTCAGCAGGCTGCCGCGGGCCTCCAGCGTCGGGGTGAGCCGGTAGGCGGCGAGGCTGAGCTGCGCGGCGAGCGGCGCGTTGACGGTGCGGAGCTGGATGGCCCGCTCCGCGACGCGCTGGGACAAGGCGGTGTTGCGCTGGCCGGTGGCGGCCGCCTGCTGGCTGCGCGCGTACCCGGTGGCGGCGCCGGCGATGACGACCATCGCGGTCAGCACCGCGATCAGCGTCCGCGCGGCCAGCGCGCGGCGGCGGGCCTGGCGCTGCTCGCGCGCGCACGCGGCCAGGCTGGCCTCCAGGAACTCCGCCTCCTGCGCGCTCAGCGCGGGCCAGCGGGGCTCGCCGCCACCGGGGGGCGGCTGGGTGTCGCGTTCGGCCCATTCGCGGGCCGCCGCCAGCCGTACGCCTCGGTACAGGGCGCCGGGGTCGCGGCCGAGCGAGTGCCAGGTCTCGGCGGCCTCGGCGAGCCGCTGGTGGGTACGCAGCCCCTCGCGGTCGGCGGCCAGCCATTCGCGCAGCCGGGGCCAGGAGTGCAGCAACGCCTCGTGCCCGATCTCGACGCTGTCGTGGCCGGTCACCAGCAGGCGGGCGGCGACGAGCTGCTCCAGCACCTCGGCCGTGGCGGCGTCCTGGCCGAGCAGCCGCCTGCGCACCCGGCGCTTGGTGTCCTGGGCGCCCTCGCCGAGCACCGTCAGCCGCAGGAACAGGCGGCGGGCCAGCTCCCGCCGCTCCGGTGTGAGCTGGGTGTAGACGCGCTCGGCGCTCTGGGCGATCGCGCCGTCGATGCCGCCCGCGGCCTCGTAGGCGGCCAGGGTGAGGGTGACGCCCCTGCGCCGCCGCCAGGTCTCCAGCAGCACGTGCGAGACCAGGGGGAGCATGCCGTTCTGGCCGGCGGCGTCGGCGACGATCCTGGCCACCAGAGCTCCCTCGACCAGGCAGCCGGCGTCGGCGGCCGGCCGTACCACCGCCTGGCGCAGTTCTTCCACGCGCATCGGCCCGATCGGGACGTGCGCGTGGCGCAGGACCTCCAGCAGCCCGGGCTCGGCCAGGCAGTGGCCGTAGAAGTCGGCGCGCACGCCGATCACGACGCGGTGCTCCTCGGCGGCGGCGAGCAGCAGGCCGATGAAGCGGGCCCGCTCGCCGGGCTCACACAGCGTGAAGACCTCCTCGAACTGGTCCACCACGATCAGCGTCTCGCCGTCGCCCGGCGGCGCCCAGTCGCGGGCGGGATGCGCGCCCGGCGTGAGCACGACCACCGGCCAGGGCCGCGCGCCCGCCTGCACCCGCGCCTGCAGCCCGGCGCGCAGCACCGACGACTTGCCCGAGCCCGACGCGCCGAACAGCGCCACGAACCGCTGGCGTCCCGTCCGCTCCAGCAGCTCCTCCACGAGCGCCTCGCGGCCGTGGAAGCGCGGTGCGTCCGCCGCCTGAAAGGCCGCCAGTCCCGGGTACGGCGCCGCCTCGCCGGCGACCGGTTCCGCCGCGTCCGATTCCCGGCTGCGCAGCTCCCGCCACCGGTGTTCCCACTCCTCCGGGTCGCCACCGCACACCCGGACGTAGGCCAGCGCGACCGCCAGCGTCGGCAGCCGCCTGCCCGAGGCGGCCTCCGACAGCGTGGCCGCGGCGTAGTGCGCGCGGCGGGCCATCTGCCGATAGGTCAGGTCACCGGCCTTGGCGCGCAGCCGCCGCAGGTCCGCGGCGAAGCGCAGGACCTCGGGATCGTCTCCCTCCAACGGGCGCTCAGGCCGCGGCACCGCGCCTCCCCCCGGCTCGCCTTTCCTTTACTCAACCCCGAAGTCCGCCGGTTGATCAAGCCTGGAAGATTGTTCGCCGTTGATTGATCGGCCGCCCGCCTCTGAAGCCGAACAACGACCGTGTGTTACATCGCTCATAACAGGTGAGGAGGTATACATGACAGCGTCACGCAGCTCGGACAGAGCCGCTGACCCGCTGGAACCCGAGGATTATCGCGGCCTTTGCCACGTGCTCGACGCAGCGCTGGGCGCACGCGACCGAACCCAGTTCTACACCTGCGTGGAACACGCGCTGTCGCGCCGTTTCGGCTGGGACGCCGTCGTCTTCCCGCAGCCCGAGCCCCGCTGCCTGTCCTCCGGCGCGAACGGCCGCGACCGCATGCCGCTCCGGCCCGGCCACAGCGCGCACGCCACGCCGTTGGCCGAGGTCGTGGCGGTCGAGGCCAGGCTGCTGCTGGTGATCGTCACCTCGGCCGACCGCGGCACCCGCGCCAGGAAACGCGCGATCCTCAGCCGGCTGGGCCGCTACCTGGCGCCGATCCTGCGCCGGCTCACCGCCGAGCCCGCGCTCGTGCTGACCCGGCGCGAACGCGAGGTGGCCGGCCTGGTCGCCGCCGGGATGACAAACCACCATATCGCCGAAAAGCTTCACGTCACCCTCGGAACAGTAAAAAAGCATCTGAGTCAGGCCATGGCCAAAAACGGCTGTGCGAGCAGGACCCAATTGGCTCTCCGGCTGCACGGGCCCGGCCGGTGGTAAACCTTCTACTTTTGCCCCATACACCCGCGACCTCGGCAATGACAACGTTTGTCAAGTCACACAACTGCTTCGAGGGAGGTGAAGGGAATGACCACGTACGAGCGTCCGGCGATCACCCTGATCGGCGACTTCCACGGCCTCACCAACGGCATCGACATCAACCCGCGCTGGGAGTGGATCCACCGGTCCTACCTCTGACGGCGGCCGTCCGACAGGCGGCGGGCGGTGCGCACCGCCCGCCGTCTCCCCTATCGCCCATCGGGAAAGGCGGGTCGCAAATGTCGGCTCCTTGGTTCGTGGTCCTGCCGGACCTGGACGGTAGCGCGCAGGTCCACGAAAACCTCGCCCAGCTTGGGGCGGTTCAGGAGGTCCCCCACCCCTCGGGCCGGCCCTGGCTCGTCGGCCGATGGTGGCCGGCCCAGTTCGCCGTCGTCCGGTCCGCGGACGCCGCCGTCGCGGTCATCGGCGAGCACGCCATGACGCCGCAGTCGCTGCGCCCCGGGCTGCGCGACGTCGGCGGCCTGGCCGCGCGGCTCACCGGCAGCGCCCACCTGATCGCCTCGGCCCGCGGCGAGGTCCGGGTCCAGGGCACCGCTTCGGGGTTGCGCCGCGTGTACTGGTGCGTCGTGAACGGCCTGCCCGTCGCCGGAGACCGGGCCAACGTGCTGGCCGCGCTCACGGGCACCGGCCCCGACCCCGTCAAGCTCGCCACCAGGCTGCTGTTCCCCTCCGTCACCTGGCCGCTGAGCTGGGCGCCGGTGTGGAGCGGCGTCGAGGCGGTGCTGCCCGGCCACTGCCTCACCCTCGCCCCCGGCCGGACACCGGCCCAGCGCCGCTGGTGGCACCCGCCGGACCCGGCTCCGTCGCGCGCCGAGGGCGTGGCCGCGTTCAGGAACGCGCTGATCCAGGCCGTCGAACTGCGCGCCCGGCCGGGACGCACCGTCGTCTCCCACCTCAGCGGCATGGACTCCTCCTCGGTGTGCTCGCTGGCCGCCCGAGCCGGAGCCGAGGTGGTGGCGCTGACCGCCGCCCAGCCCGACCCCATGGACGACGACGTGCTGTGGGCCCGGCGTACGCACGCCGCCCTGACCGCGCGCGGCGACCGGGTCATCCACGAGATCATCACCGCCGAGGAGTGCCCCCTCGTCTACCAGGACATGCTGACCGGCCACGACGACTTCGACGAGCCGTTCCAGCTCCAGCACAACCGCAGCCGCCTGCTGTGCGTCAACCGCCGCGGACAGGCGTACGCGCCCGACGTCCACCTCACCGGCGTGGGCGGCGACGAACTGTCCCTCATGCTGCCCACCTGGCTGCCCACCCTGCTGCGCCGCCACCCCCTCACCGGCCTACGCCAGCTCCGGGCCATGGCCGCCAAGTACCGCTGGCCCGCACGCCAGGTCATCCGCACCCTGGCCGCGGGCCGTGACCATGCCGCCTGGCTGCGCGCCACCGCGGCCGGGCTCGGCACCGACGGCCGCGGCACCAAGACCCCTGTGCTCGGCTGGGACTCCCACCCGACCATGCCGCAATGGGCCACCCCCGAGGCCCTGGACATGGTCGTCGCCGAACTGCGCGCCGCCGCCGAACGGCGCACCGCGCTGGCGCCCTCGCGCGGCCCCCACCACAACCTGGTCGCCGTCCATGCCGGAAGCCAGGCCATGAGCGGCTTCCAGCAACTCGCCGCCCAGGAGGGCATCGTGCTGTCGGCCCCCTTCCTGGACGACCGCGTGATCGAAGCCTCCCTGTCGGTGCCCGCCGAAGGCCGCCACGACCCGGCGCGGTACAAGCCGATGCTGGTCGACGCCATGCGCGGCCTCGTACCCGCCGTCACGCTGACCCGCACCACCAAGGCCGAGACCTCCGCCAGCGCGGTCATGGGCAGCAGGCGGCACCGCGACCAGATCGTCGGCCTGGCCCAGGACAGCCTCCTGGCCGGGCTCGGCCTGATCGACGCCGACGCCTTCCTCGCCGCCTGCCGCGGCCCGATCGACGTGCTGACCCAGCATCAGCGCATCGAGCCGACGCTGGCGTGTGAGCGGTGGCTGCGCTCGGTGAAGGAGGACGCGCATGTACGCCTTGGCGCCTGACATCTCCACCGTCGACACCGAGTACGGCATCGCGCTGCTCCACCAGGCGCGCGGCGAGTACTGGAACCTCAACCCCAGCGGCGCCATCGTGCTGCGCGCGGCGCTGACCGGCGGCCCGGAGAGCGCGGTCGCGGCCCTGGTGGAGGCGTACGGAGTGGACACGCCGACCGCCACCCACGACGTGCAGGAGGTGCTGGCGGGACTGCTGGCCGCGGGCATCCTCCTGCCGGACGGGGAGGCGGCATGAGGAGCGGCGGGTCTGGCTTCGACGTCCGGAAGGCGGTGGCGGCGTGAGCTTCGATCCCACGATGGCACTGGCCCCCGAGGCGTTCCGCAGGCGGGAGCGATGGGCCGCCCGCGTCGCTGTGGCCGCGGCCCGCGTCCTGGCCAGGCGGCCGCCCAAGTCCATCGCCGCCATCCTCACCACGCTCAGCAGGCGAGCGCGGCCCGCCGGGTTCGAGCAGGCGTCGCGCGCGCGGGCCGTCGTCACCGGGACCAGCCTGGCCTGCGCCAGCCCGCAGGGCTGCCTGGCACGTTCGATCGCCACCGCCCTGCTGTGCCGGATGGGCGGGACCTGGCCCACCTGGTGCGCGGGCGTACGGACGCTGCCGCCCTTCGGCGCCCACGCCTGGGTGACGGCCGAGGGCCGGGAGGTCGGCGAACCCACGCCGCCCGGCTACCACCGCGTCCTCCTCCAGGTCCCGCCCGCGCGGGAGAAGGACGGCCCGACGTGAACGACCTGCCCGAACTGCCCATGCCGCGCGCCTGCCCGTACCAGCCGCCGCCGGGCTACGCGACCCTGCGCGAGCAGGGCCCGATGGCCAGGGTACGGCTGCGCGACGGCTCGGCCGTCTGGGCGGTCACCGGCTACTCCTGCGCCCGCGCCCTGCTGTCCGACCCCCGGATCTCCTCCGACGCCCTGCACCCCACCCATCCCGAACTCGCCCTGCCGCCCGGCGTGCCCAGGCACGATCCCGAGCTGAGGAGGCAGTCGCTCACGTTCGTCGAGATGGACGACCCCGAACATGCCGAGCACCGGCGCATGGTCATCCCCTACTTCAGCGTGCGCAGGGTCCGGGCGCTGCGGCCGTACCTGCGGGCCGTCACCGAGGACCTGGTCGCGAAGATCGTCCAGAAGGGCCCGCCCGCGGACCTGGTGACTTCCCTGGCGATCCCGCTGCCCGTGCTGGCCCTGTGCGAGGTCTTCGGCATCCCCGC
Source organism: Nonomuraea sp. NPDC050790 (assembly GCF_044456745.1). Lineage (NCBI taxonomy): Bacteria > Bacillati > Actinomycetota > Actinomycetes > Streptosporangiales > Streptosporangiaceae > Nonomuraea > Nonomuraea sp. NPDC050790. The sequence goes on from NZ_JBITGF010000001.1 coordinate 1,750,997, forward strand.
GCCGGACCGCGACGCGTTCCGCGCATGGCTCACCTGGCCCGCGGGCCGAGCGGCGAACGCCCCCTCACCCATGCTCGCGATCGACGAACTCATCACCCGCCTGCTCCACCTCAAGACGGCTGAACCTGCCGACGACCTGCTGTCCGGGCTGGCCGCCAGGGTGAAGGCGGGCGAACTGAGCGAGCGGCAGGCCCTGGAGACGTGCTCGATGCTGATCATGGCCGGACTCGAGACCACCGCCAACACGCTGGCCCTGGCCGTCCTGACGCTGCTGGCCCACCCCGCCCAGCTCGCCACCCTGCGCGCGGAGTCCGAGACGGAGCACATCCGCGGTCCTGGGCCCGCGCACGAACCCGGCACCATGGCCGGTGCGGTCGACGAGCTGCTGCGCTACCTCACCGTCGCCGACACCATCCCCCGGGTCGCGCTCGCCGACGTCCCCGTGAACGGCCAGACGATCTCGGCAGGCGACGGCGTCATCGTCCTGCTGGCCGCCGCCAACCGCGACGCCGCCGCCTTCCCCGACCCCGACCGCCTCGATCTCCTACGCCCACCCGGCAGGCACCTCGCCTTCAGCCACGGCGTACACCAGTGCCTGGGCCACGCCCTGGCCCGTGCCCAGGTGGAGATCGCCCTGACCGTGCTGCTCACCCGCCTGCCCGAGCCACGGCTTGCCGTACCGGAAGACCGGCTACCGATCAAACCCGCACTGTCCCTGCAGGGCGTCACCAGCCTCCCCATCACCTGGCACCCCTGATGCCCGTCTACGCGGCCAGCCCCGAAACCGGCACCGTGGCCGTCATCGACCCGATCACGCACACCGTGTCCGCGACCGTCAAGGTGGGCGGCAGCCCGTTCGCCGTCGCCGCCACCACGAGCGGCGTGTACGTCACGGACTTCACCGGCCACGCCCTCATCGCCCTGGGCGAGGGCATCCGGCGCATCCCCGTGGGAACCAGCCCAGGCGGCATCGTCATCAGCGCCCGCGGCGAGCGCGCGTACGTCACCAACTACCAGAGCCACAACGTCACCGTCATCGACCTGCGCGAACACGTGGTGATCACCACCATCCCCGTGGGCCGCAACGCCGCCTGCCCGGCGCTGTCCCCCTGCGGCGCCCGGCTGTACGTCACCAACTTCGAAAGCCACGACCTGTCCGTCATCGACACCACCACGAACCAGGTGATCGCCACCATCCCCTCCGGCCGCCACCCCAACGGCGTGGCGGTCACCCGAGACGGCGCCCACGTCTACGTCACCAGCACCGGCACCAACACCCCCGGAACCAACAACGAGATAGCGGTCATAGACGCCGCCACCCTGACCCCCCAGGCCACCCTCCCCGTGGAATCCGGCCCCTTCGGCATCGCCGCCTCCCCCACCGCCGACCGCGTCTACATCTCCCACTACTACAGCCACCGAATCCTGGCCATAGACACCTCCACCCGCAGCACCGTGGCCCGCATCCCCGTCGGAACCGCCCCCGAATCCCTGGCCGTCTCCCCCACCGGCACTCTCGTCTACGTCGCCAACCGCCTGAGCAACGACATCTCCGTCATCGACACCCGCGCCGACCGCGTCATCACCACCGTCCCCCTCCACAGCCCAGCGGGCCTGTACGCCCTCCCATAACCGCGTCCACACCCCAGATACGCGGCACAAACCAGGGCGCAGGACCCGATCGGCATCCCCATCGGCCACGCGACCTTCGCTGCGTTGGGCACGCGCTGCGAAGCGGATGATTCACCGGCCCCTCACAGGGCAGCCGACCATCATGCGAAAGGTCGCGGTCATCGCCCACCGCAAGAAGACCCTCGGCGGAGGTCTGGACGAGTTGCGCCGCCGGATCACCGACCGGGACGTCGGCGAACTGCTCTGGTACGAGGTGCCCAAGAGCAAGAAGGCGCCCGACCAGGCCCGCAAAGCCCTGAAGGAAGGGGCCGAGCTCATTTTCGTCTGGGGTGGCGACGGCACCGTACAACGGTGTGTCGACGCCCTGGCGGGAACCGACGCCGTGCTGGCGATCGTGCCCGCGGGCACCGCCAACCTCCTCGCCCGCAACCTCGACATCCCCGAAGACCTCGAAGAAGCCGTCCGGATCGGCTTCGAGGGCCGCCGCAAGCCCCTCGACCTCGGACGCATCAACGGCGAGCACTTCGCCATCATGGCCGGAGTCGGCTTCGACGCCGAGATGGCCGCCGACGTCGACGGCAGCCTCAAGCGGCGCCTGGGCAGGTTCGCCTACATCTGGACCGGTCTGCGGCACGCCGGTGACGTCACCACCGACACCCGCATCACGGTGGACGGCGTGAAGTGGTTCTCCGGCGAGGCCGGATGCGTCCTCCTGGGCAACGTCGGCACGATCACCGGCGGCATAGAGGCGTTCGACGACGCCAAGCCCGACGACGGCTGGCTCGAGGTGGGCGTCGCCACGGCCAAGAGCCGCCTGGAATGGGGACGGCTGCTCGGACGCATGGCCACAGGCCGCTCCGACGAATCCCCGTTCGTCCGCATAACACGTGCCAAAAAGGTCAAGATCCGCTTGGCCGAACCCCGCACCTACGAGCTGGACGGCGGCGCACGCGACCGCGCCGACAAGCTCAAGGCCGAAATCCTCCCCGGCGCCATCACCATCTGCGTCCCCTGACCTTCCCTTACCACCACCCATCAGTGCGCGCTACGCGTCGGGGCGGCTCCTGATCACACAGCTCCAGCGCCACGCGTCACCTCGCGCGATCGGCGCGGCGCATCACCGAGCGCCTCATCAGCCGGGCGCCCGCCGCAACGGGATCTGGGCGACTCGTCAGCGCGACACCTGCGCTATGCATGGCGGGACATCACACGGATCCCGGGCTATGCGTCGCGGTGGTTCATCAGCAGGGCTCCGGCCACCACGGCCACCGCCACCCACACCAGGTAGACCGCGAAGCCGCTCCACGGGCCCAGGGTCGTGCTGCTCTGGCCGGAGACGAGTAGCAGTCCGGCGTTCGTGGTGAAGAACTCCGACACGGTTCTGCCCCATGAGCCGGGCAGTTGGTTTGTCAGGGCCGGCAGGACCATGATCAGTGCGATGGCTGACACGATGGCGCCTGGTGTGTGTCTGATCAGGGAGCCCAGGCCCAGGCCGAACAGCCCGCAGGCGGTCAGGTAGAGGCCGGCGCCCAACGTGGCGCGGATGATCTCGCCTGCCGCAAGAGACGATGGCTGGATGATCACCACGCCTACGCCGATCGCACCGGCTGCCGCCGCCGTGCATACGGCCAGCGAGACCGCCGTGAATGCCACGATCTTCCCGGTCAGCAGCGTCACCCGTCGTGGCACGGCCATGAGGGAGGTGCGGATGCTTCCGGTGCGGTACTCGCCGGAGATCACCAGCACACCGAGCGTGGCCATGGCCAGCGAGGCGAACAGCACCCCGGTCAGGCTGGCCGAGATCACCGACGGGCCGTTGGGCATGTCCTCGGCGGTGAGGTTGATGAGCGCGGAGAAGCCCAGCATCAGCGCGCCGGTGACCGCCAGGGTCCACACCGTCGAACGCACCGAGCGGATCTTGGTCCATTCGGACCGCAGAACGTCGATCATGGTTCCAGCATTCCGGTGCGGCCCCCGGATTTCGTCCTGCCTGGGCAGGATCGCGCGGCCCGCGGGGTGGGAGCCTGGTCCTAGCCTCCTGGTCTGACCTGGCCTGGCGCGCGCTACAGCATCTCGCCCGGAATGGCCGCCACCAGCCCACCGTCGATGATCAGATCCTGGCCGTTGACGTAGGAAGCCTCGTCCGAGGCCAGGAACGCCACCGCTCCCGCCACGTCGTCAGCGGTCCCGAACCGCCCAGCCACCACCTCGGCCACCACCGTGTCCTGAGCCTCGGCCGAGACGTTGTCGTGGAACATCGGCGTCTCGATGTACCCCGGGCTGACGGAGTTGACCCGGATCCTCCTCGACCCCAGCTCAGCAGCCAACGTGTGCGCCAGATTGTGCACGGCGGCCTTCGTCGAGGAGTACAGGGACGCCCCCGGCAGGCCCCGGTGCAGCGTCCACGAGGCGTTGATCACGATCGACCCGTGGTCGGCCAGCAGCGGGAGCGCCTTCTGCAGGGTGAAGAACACGCCCTTGTAGTTGATGTCCACCACCCGGTCGAACTCGGCCTCGGTCACCTCGCCGCCCGGCCCGAACGAGGCCACGCCCGCATTGGCGAAGACCACGTCCAATCCCCCGAACCTGCCCCGGATCGTCTCCATCAGCACGTCCAGATCAGCCAGGCTCGCCGCGTCCCCCCGCACCGCGAGCACCCGCTCGCCGCCGCCCAGCGACTCGACGGCGGCGTCCAGCCGTACCTTGTCGCGGCCGGTGATGACCACCCGCGCGCCTTCCGAAAGCAGCCTGCGCGCGGCCGCGAGCCCCATGCCGCTCGTGCCGCCGGTGACCAGCGCGACCTTGTCCTGAAAACGGGAAACGTTGTTCGTCATGGGTCCCAGCGTGCCGGGCGCCGCTTGCGGGAGACAGTGCGCGGTTATCAGGGGTCTCCCACCACCACCCTCAGCTTCGGCGCCGCGAGGCGGTCCAGGCGCTCGGCGGTCCCGGTGCCGGGCCGGGGGTTGAACAGCTCCAGGTACCAGTCGGGATGGTCGACCACGGCCAGGGGCGTCGTGTCGAAGACCAGCTCGCCGGCCTCGGGATGGCGTACCGCCTTGACGGTCTGGGCCTGGGCGCTGACGTCATGGCGGGACCACAGCTCGGCGAACTCCTCGCTCAGGGCGCTCAGCTCGTCCACGACCTTCGCGAACCCCGGGTCGCCGGGGTCGTGCGCGACACAGGCCCGGTAGGCGGCCACCACGGCGGGCGCGGCCGACTCCCATTCGAGCTGCATCGCGCGGTAGCGGGGGCTGGTGAAGAACGTGAGCAGGCAGTTGCGGTCGGCGTCGTCGTAGCCGAACAGCTCGCGGGCCGCGTCGTTGACCAGGAGCAGGTTCCAGTAGCGGTCGCGCAGCATCGCCGGGCGCGGCATCCACGCCTCCAGCAGGCGGCGCAGCTCCGGGGTGACCGCGCCGCCCCGGTCCGCGCTCGGGCGCGGCGGGTTGAGCCCGGCCAGCAGGTAGAGGTGCGCGCGCTCCGGCTCGCTCAGGCGCAGCGCGCCGCCGATCGCGTCGAGCACCTCGCCCGAGACGTTGATGTCGCGTCCCTGCTCAAGCCACGTGTACCAGGACACGCCGACCCCGGCCAGCACGGCGACCTCTTCGCGCCGCAGCCCGGGCGTCCTGCGCCGGCCGGCGACCGCCATGCCCACGTCGCCGGGCGTGATCCGCGCCCGGCGCGAGCGCAGGAAGGCGCGGAGCTGCTCGCGCCGCTGCTGCTTGGTGGCGGGGGTCTCACTGGTCATATGGCATCATATCCGGCAGACGTCCTTTACAATGTAGATCAACGGCTGTCGAGCAACCGCCCGTCCACCAGCTCCAGCCGCCGCTCCACCTTGATCTCGGTCAGGAAGCGCTCGTCGTGGCTGACCACCACGAACGCCCCCTCGTACGCCGCCAGCGCGCTCTCCAACTGCCCCACGCTCACCAGGTCGAGGTTGTTGGTCGGCTCGTCCAGCAGCAACAACTGGGGCGCCGGCTCCGCGCACAGCACGCAGGCCAGCGTGGCGCGCAGCCGTTCACCACCCGAGAGCACCCCGACAGGCAGGTGGGCCCGCGCGCCCCGGAACAGGAAGCGGGCCAGCAGGTTCATGCGATCGGCCGCCGGCATGGCGGGCGCGAACGCGGCCAGGTTCTCCGCGACGCTCCGCTCCTCGTCGAGCAGGTCCAGCCGCTGCGACAGGTACGCCACCCGCCCCTCGGCCCGCCTCGCGACCCCGCCACCGGGCTCCAGATCCCCGCTGATCATGCGCAGCAGGGTCGACTTCCCGACGCCGTTGGGCCCGGTCAGCGCGATTCGCTCGGGCCCGCGGATGGTCAGGTCCAGGCCCGGCTCGGCGAACAGGTCGCGCGCCCGCAGCCCTTCACCGAGGAAGACGGTACGGCCGGCCGGCACGCTCGTGTCCGGCAGGTGCAGCACGATCCGCTGCTCCTCGCGCAACGCCCGCCCCGCCTCGTCGAGCCGGGCCTTGGCGTCGCTGACCCGGGAGGCGTGCATCTGTCCCGCCCGCCCGGCCGACTCCTGCGCGCCCCGTTTCATGTTCCCGGCGAAGATGCGCGGCAGCCCGGCGTTCTTGAGGTTGCGGGCGGCGTTGCTCGCCCTGCGCTCGGCCCGCTCGCGCGCCTGCTGCATCTCCCGCTTCTCCCGCTTGAGCTCCTGCTCGGCGCTGCGCACGGTCCGCTCGGCGGCCTCCTGCTCGGTGCGCACCGCCTCCTCGTAGGCGGTGTAGCCGCCGCCGTAGAAGCGGACCTCGCCCCGGTCCAACTCGGCGATGCGGTCCATGCGTTCGAGCAGGTCTCGGTCGTGGCTGACGACGAGCAGGCAGCCGTTCCAGTCGCCGAGCACGTCGTTGAGCCGGTCGCGGGCGCCGCGGTCGAGGTTGTTGGTCGGCTCGTCGAGCAGCAGCACGTCGGGCCGCCTGAGCAACTGCGCGGCCAGGCCCAGCGAGACGATCTGGCCGCCGCTCAGCGTGGCCAGCCGCCGGTCGAAGGCCAGCTCGCCGAGCCCGAGCCGGTCGAGTTGCGCGCGGGTGCGCTCCTCGATGTCCCAGTCGTTGCCGATCGTGGTGAAGTGCTCCTCGCTCGCGTCGCCCGCCTCGATGGCGTCCAGGGCGGCGATCACGGGCGCGATGCCGAGCACCTCGGCCACGCTCAGCCCGGCGGCCAGCGGCAGGCTCTGCGGCAGGTAGCCGAGGACGCCCTGGACGGAGACGCTGCCGCCACGCGGCTGGTACTCGCCGGCGATCAGCTTGAGCAGCGTGCTCTTGCCCGCGCCGTTCGGGGCGACGAGCCCGGTACGGCCGCCGCCCACGCTGAACGACAGGTCGTCGAAGACCGGCGTGTCGTCCGGCCAGGAGAAGGACAGGTTGGAACAGATGATGAACGCATCGGACATGTGAGACCTCGTAGGCATACGATCCGGGCGTGCCGGAGCCGCCCGGAAATATCGGGAAACGACGACATGGGCCACATCGGCGGCGGTCATACACGCCTGCCGGGGCCGCTCAGTCTCCGGTATCACCCGGAGATGTCGTCGTCACCTGCCACGTCTGGTCTCCTCTGTCGCGATCAGCAGCGTTTCACACCATACCTCACCGATGGCGGGCGGCTCGTCGTGCGGGAACCACCCGCACGTCCAAAGATCTCAGCCGTCCGCGAGCGCGGCCAGCAGGCGGTCCTCGGTCACCTCCGGCCCGCTGAGCTGGTGGGTGATGGCGCCGTCGCGCAGCACCACGACGGAGTCGCAGTTGTCGACGAGCTCGCCCACGTCCGAGGAGATCAGCAGGATCGCCAGGCCGTCGACGGCCAGCTCGTCCAGGAGCGCCTGGATCTGCCGCTTGCTGGCCTGGTCCACTCCCCTGCTGGGCTCGTCCAGCAGCAGGACCTTGGGCTGCATGGCCAGCCACCTGGCCAGCAGCACCTTCTGCTGGTTGCCGCCGGACAGCTCCCCCGCGAGCTGGCGGGGCGAAGCGGCCTTGATGTCCAGGCGCTTCATGAACGTGGTGACGATCCGGTCGATCCTGGTGTCGGCCACGATCCCGGCGTGCGACAGGCGGGGCAGTGCGGCCAGGGCGATGTTGTCGCGTACGGACAGATTGGGCACGATGCCCTCGGTGGTGCGGTTCTCCGGCACCAGCCCGACCCCGGCCCTGACGGCGCTGCGCACGGACCACTTCCTGCTGGCCGTCCCCGACACCGTGACCTGCCCCGACTCGACGGGCAGGGCTCCGGCGATGGCCCTGGCGGTCTCGCTACGCCCGGCGCCGAGCAGCCCGCCGAGCCCGACGACCTCTCCTGGGCGTACGGCCAGCGACACCCCGGCCAGCACGTGGGCGCGGGTCAGGCCCTTGGCCTCCAGCACGGGCCGGTCGGCCACCTCGTCCACCGGCCAGCTCTCCGGCGGCGCGTCCGGCGGGTGGAAGGGGCGGCCCATCATGAGCGAGACCAGGCGGACCCGGTCGAGCCCGGCCAGCGGCCCGGTGTGGACGACGCGGCCCTCGCGCAGGACCGTGACGCGGTCGCAGATCTCGTAGAGCTCCTCCAGGCGGTGGGTCACGTAGATGACCGCCCTGCCCTCCTCGCGCAGGCGGGTCACGGCGGCCAGCAGGGTGGCCAGTTCCGCGTGCTCCAAGACCGTGGCGGGCTCGTCCATGATGACCAGCTTGGCGGCCGAGCAGGCGGCTCTGGCCAGGGCGACGAGCTGCTGGGCTCCGGGGGTGAGGGAGTCGAGGGGCTGGCGCGTGCTGACGCGCAGGCCGTACTGGGAGAGGAGCTCGCCGGCGCGGGCGTGCATGGCCGCGAAGTCGATCAGCCCGAGCCTGCCGCGCGGTTCGGCGCCGAGGAAGAGGTTGCGGGCGATGCTCATCGTCGGGACGAGGCCGCTCTCCTGGTGGATCGTGGCGATCCCGGCCTGCCTGGCCTGCGCGGGGGTGGCGAACTTGACCGGCTCGCCGAGCCAGCGCACCTGGCCCGCGTCGGGCTGGTGGACGCCGGAGATCACCTTGACGAGGGTGGACTTGCCCGCCCCGTTGCCGCCGATGACGGCGTGGACCGACCCCGGCCGCACGGCCAGCGTGACGTGGTCGAGGGCCGGGACGCCCTGGAAGGTCTTGAGTACGCCTGCAAGCTGAAGCACGGTTGCCTCCACCCCGATGGTGGCCACAACAAGAAACAATCTCGCAACGAAGATGTCACATTCGGTCAGAGCTGGGCAACGTGCAGCCGCACTCCCTTGGCGGCCAGTTCGTCGAGCACGTCGCGGGGGGCGTCGTCGTCGGTGACCAGATGGGCGATGCGCTCGGCCGGGATCGTCTGCACCATCGTGTCGTGCCCGATCTTGGTGTGGTCGGCCAGGACGACGACCTCCTCGGCGGCGGCGGCCAGCGCGCGGTCGACCGCGGCCACCTGGAGGCTCGGCGTGGACAGGCCGCGCTCGGCGCTGAGCCCGTTGCCGGAGACGAACGCGCGGCGCACCCGCAGGCCCGCCAGCGAGCCCTCGGCGCCGCTGCCGACCAGGGCGAGGATCGGGCCGCGCAGCGACCCGCCGGTGACCACCACCTCGATGCGCGGGCTCGCGGCGAGGGCCTGGGCGACGAGCAGGGAGTTGGTGACCACGGCGAGGTCGGTGTGCCTGGCCAGCCTGCGGGCGAACTCCTGGGTGGTGGTGCCGGGGCCGATGACGATGGCGTCGCCGTCCGCCACGAGCGAGGCGGCGAGGTCGGCGATGGCGGCCTTCTGCGCGGCCGAGACGGCGCTCTTCTGCGTGTGGGTGGGCTCGCGGGTGAAGTCGCCCGGCAGGGTGGCGCCGCCGTGGTGGCGGTTGAGCAGCCCCTCGGACTCCAGCGCGCGCAGGTCGCGGCGGACGGTCACCTCGGACGAGCGCACCGCCTGGGCGAGCTCGCGCAGGGAGACCGCGCCGTTGGCGCGGACCAGCTCCAGGATCCGCTGGCGGCGCTCGGCTGCGAACACGGGCCTGCCGCTCTCCCTCTGCGTGTCGCTCACGTGGCCCGAGCATAGTCGACCGGCGATCGGCTGCCCATCTCTGACCATTTCAGAACGAATCTGATCGATTTTTCTTGACCACGGTGTCGGAACAGTGCTTTCTTTGGTCGAGATGGCGCTCGTTTTCGATCGGAAGGCAGCTCCGTGATCACACGCCTCTCCTTAGCACTGGCCGTCCTGCTCAGCGTGATGTGGCCGCTCTCCCCCGCGGCGGCCGCCCAGGCGGAGCGGCATGGCCTCAAGGGCGACTACCACCTGAGCACCGGACCGGGCACGTTCGACTTCGGCGAGCTCAAGGCCACCGTCGTCGACCCGAACCTCGACTTCGCCGACCTCAACCCCGCCCTCGCGGAGCTGACCGGCCGCGACGAGAACGTCACCGTACGGTGGACCGGCCGCATCCAGGCGCCCGCGACGAACACCTACACCTTCTCGATGATCGGCGACAACGGCTTCCGCCTCTGGGTCGACGGCAGGCTGATCATCGACAACTGGCGCGACATCTGGGACGTGGAGCAGATCGGCGCCCCGATCGCGCTGGAGGCCGGGCGCGCGTACGACATCAAGGTCGAGTACTTCGAGCACTACGGCGGCGCCAACCTGCGGCTGCGCTGGCAGAGCCCGGACCTGGCCAAGACCGTGGTGCCCACGCAGGCGCTCCTGCTGCCCGAGGGCTTCGACCCGCCCGGCCCCGTCCAGGCCGAGGTCGGCACGGCCGGCGACACCGCCACCCTGACCTTCGCCAAGGAACTCAGGCCCACCACCGCCGCCACCGGCTTCAAGATCACCACCGGCGGCTCGGCCTGGCCCATCACCTCCGTGTCCTCCTCCGGCGCCACGCTGACGGTCAAGCTGGGGGCCAAGATCCCGCTCAAGGCCGGCAACAGCGTGCGCGCCTCCTACGACGGCACCGGCGGCGTCACGTTCGCCGACGGCACGCCGCTGCCCGCCTTCCCCCGGGCCGCGCTGGTCAACCGCTCGGAGTACCTGCTGGCCAGCAAGTTCGCCAAGGACATGAACCCGGCCAACCCGCTGCCCGACTACCCTCGGCCGCAGCTCGTGCGCGAGCGCTGGCGCAGCCTCAACGGCCAGTGGCAGTTCGCCGCCGCCGAGGCGGGCGAGCAGCCGCCGGTCGGCAGGAACCTGGCCGAGCGCATCACCGTGCCCTTCCCCGTGGAGTCGGCGCTGTCGGGCATCGGCAGGGCCGAGGACCGCATGTGGTACCGCCGCACCTTCGAGGTGCCCGCCGGCTGGCGCGGCGAGCGCGTCATCCTCCACCTTGACGCCGTGGACTGGGAGTCGACCGTCTACGTCAACGGCACGCGCCTCGCCACCCACCGCGGCGGCTACGACCGCTTCACCGTCGACGTGACCGACGCGCTCACGCGCAGGGGTCCCCAGGAACTGATCGTCGGCGTCTTCGACCCCACCGACAAGGGCAACCACCCCACCGGCAAGCAGCGCCTCACCCCGGGCGGCATCTGGTACACGCCCAGCTCCGGCATCTGGCAGACCGTCTGGATGGAGCCCGCGCCGCGCAACCGGATCCTGTCGGTCGACGCGGTGCCCGACCTCAAGGGTCAGAGGCTGAAGGTGACCGTCAACGCCGGCCTCACCGGCACCCGGGTCAGCGTGGTGGCACGCGACGGATCGAAGGTCGTCGGCCGCGCCAGCGGGCGCTCGGGCGGCGAGCTGAGCCTGCCGGTCCCCAACCCCAAGCCGTGGACGCCCGACACCCCCTTCCTGTACGACCTGACGGTCACGACGACCCAGGACCGCGTGGGCTCCTACTTCGGCATGCGGGAGATCTCGCTCGGCCAGGTCGCCGGCAAGACCCGGATGCTGCTGAACGGCCGGCCCGTCTTCCAGCTCGGCCCCCTCGACCAGGGCTTCTGGCCCGACGGCCTCTACACCGCCCCCACCGACGCGGCCCTGCGCTACGACCTGGAGGTCACCAAGCAGGCCGGGTTCAACGCGGTGCGCAAGCACGTCAAGGTCGAGTCGGACCGCTGGTACCACCACGCCGACAAGCTCGGCCTGCTCGTCTGGCAGGACATGCCCTCGACCTCGGGCAACACCAACCAGGCCCAGTTCGAGACGGAGTTCCGCCGCATCGTCGACCAGCATCGCGGCAGCCCCTCGATCGTCATGTGGGTGCCGTTCAACGAGAGCTGGGGCCAGTACGAGGTGGCCAGGGTCGCCGACCTGGTCAAGAGCTGGGACCCTTCGCGCCTGGTCGACAACCAGAGCGGCGTCAACTGCTGCGGCGCCCAGGACGGCGGCAACGGCGACGTCATCGACTGGCACATGTACCCGGGCCCCGCACCGGTCTCGCCGCCGAGCGCGACCAGGGCCTCGGTCCTCGGCGAGTACGGCGGGCTCGGCCTGCTCGTCATCGGCCACACCTGGTCGGGCGGCGGCTGGGGCTACCGCGTCGAACCCGACGCCGAGACCCTGACCACCCGCTACGTCGAGATGGACCAGACGCTGCGGCGGCTGCACGCCTGCGAGGGCCTCAGCGCGGCCATCTACACCCAGACCACGGACGTGGAGGTGGAGCTCAACGGGCTCATGACCTACGACCGGGCGGTCATCAAGCCCGACCTCGCCCGGGTCCGGGCCGCCAACCGGGCGCTCGTCGACGAGATCTCGCCCGCCTGCTAGGAAAGGAACCACCATGTCCCGCACCACGATCCTGGCGCTGGCCCTCCTCGTGACCGTGGCCGGCTGCGCCAAGGGCGAGGAGCCCCAGACGGCCGCGGCGCCGTCCTCCACCGCAGGTCAGCAGGTCGTCAAGACGCCCAGCGGCACGGAAGGACCGGCCTGCACGCTGGAGCGCTTCGGCGGCGCCGCCTTCGACCTCAAGAGCGCGACGGTCGGCTTCTCCCAGTCGGAGAAGGAGGCCAATCCCTTCCGCATCGCCGAGACCAAGTCGATCAAGGACGAGGCGGCCAGGATCGGTATCACCAACCTGAAGGTGACCAACGCGCAGTCGCAGTTCTCCAAGCAGATCACCGACGTGGAGCAGCTCATCGCCCAGGGCGCCAAGCTCCTGGTGATCGCGCCCCTGAACTCCGACGGCTGGGAGCCGGTCCTGCAGCAGGCCGCGGCGAAGAAGGTGCCCATCATCACCGTCGACAGGAAGATCAACGCCAAGGCCTGCACCGACTACCTGACCTTCATCGGCTCCGACTTCTACGAGCAGGGCAAGCGGGCCGCCGACAAGATGATCGAGGCGGTCGGCGGCAAGGGCAAGGTGGCCATCCTGCTCGGCGCGCCCGGCAACAACGTCACCACCGAGCGCACCAGCGGCTTCAAGGACCGGGTCAAGGAGAAGGCGCCCGGCATCACGATCAGCTTCGAGCAGACCGGCGAGTTCGCCAGGGAGAAGGGCCAGCAGGTCACCGAGCAGCTCATCCAGTCCAACCCCGACATCAACGGCATCTACGCCGAGAACGACGAGATGGCGCTCGGCGCCGTGACCGCGCTGAAGGGCGCGGGCAAGCAGCCCGGCGACATCAAGATCGTGTCCATCGACGGCACCAGGAGCGCGGTCCAGGCCATCGTCGACGGGTGGCTCCACTCGGTGATCGAGTCGAACCCCCGCTTCGGCCCGCTGGCCTTCGAGACCGCCTCGAAGTTCCTCGCCGGTGAGGGCATCGCCGAGAAAGTGATCATCTCCGACCGCGAATACGACCAGGCCAACGCCAAGGACTCGCTCGGTGAAGCGTACTGAACCCGTGCTGGAGGCCCGGGGGATCACCAAGCGCTTCCCCGGCGTCGTGGCGCTCGACGACGTGCACCTCGCCCTCGAGGCCGGCGAGGTGCACGCCCTCGTGGGCGAGAACGGCGCCGGCAAGTCCACCCTCATCAAGGTCTTCACCGGCGTCTACCGGCCCGATGCCGGCGAGCTGCGCTACGACGGGGCGCCGGCCGGCTTCTCCTCCCCGCTGGAGGCGCAGCGGGCCGGGATCTCCACCATCTACCAGGAGGTCAACCTCGTCCCGATGATGAGCGTCGCCCGCAACCTCCTGCTCGGCCGCGAGCCACGCGGCCGGCTGGGCGTCATCGACACCGCCAGGCTGTACGGCCAGGCCCGCGCCATCCTGCGCGACTTCGGCCTCGACACCGACGTCAGGCGCCCGCTGCGCGGACTCGGAGTCGGAGCCCAGCAGATGGTCGCCCTGGCCAGGGCCGTCTCGGTGGACGCCAAGGTGGTCATCATGGACGAGCCCACCTCGTCGCTGGAGCCGCGCGAGGTCGAGACGCTGTTCGGCGTCATCGGCCGGCTGCGCGACTCCGGCATCGCGGTCATCTACGTCAGCCACCGCCTCGACGAGCTCTACCGGGTGTGCGACAACGTGACCGTGCTGCGCGACGGCCGCGTGGCGCACACCGGGCCGCTGGCCGGGCTCGACCGGCTCAGGCTCATCTCCCTCATGCTCGGCCGCGACCTGGACGAGGTGAGGAGCGACGGGCTCACCCGCTTCAACCGCGGCCACGACGGCGTGGACGGCGCGCCGGTCGTCGAGGCCCGCGGGCTGACCAGGCGGCACGTGCTGTCCGACGTCACCGTCTCGGTCCGGCCCGGTGAGGTGGTGGGGCTCGGCGGGCTTCTCGGCGCCGGCCGTACCGAGACCGCGAAGGCCATCGTCGGCGCGCTGCCCCTGGACGGCGGGCAGGTGCTCGTGGCGGGGGCGCCGCTGCCTCGCGGCGGGACGAAGGCGGCGATCAGCGCCGGCGTGAGCATGCTGCCGGAGGACCGCAAGGCCGAGGGCATCATCCCCGGCCTGTCGGTGCGCGACAACATCGCGCTGGCCGCGCTGCCCTCGCTGGCGCGCGCGGGGCTCGTCTCCGACTCCCGGATCGACCGGGTGGTGGAGATCTTCATGCGGCGGCTGCGGATCAAGGCGGCCTCGCCGCACCAGGCCGTCTCGGAGCTGTCGGGCGGCAACCAGCAGAAGGTGCTGCTGGCCCGCTGGCTGGCGGTGCGCCCCAAGGTTCTGCTGCTCGACGAGCCCACGCGCGGCATCGACGTCGGCGCCAAGGCGGAGGTGCAGGCGCTCATCGACGAGCTGGCCGGCGAGGGGCTGGGCGTGCTGCTCATCTCCTCGGACCTGGAGGAACTGGTCGAAGGGGCGGACCGGATCCTCGTCCTGCGCGAGGGCGCGGTGATCGGCGAGCTGTCCGGCGAGAACGTGACCGAGGAGAAGATCATGGCGGCCATCGCGGAGCACGCCGATGACTAGATGGATCCGCGACTACGGCGTCTACGCCGCGGTGCTGGCGCTGCTGGTGTTCAACGTGCTGTTCACGCCGTACTTCCTCGACGCGGCCAACTTCCGCACCCAGCTCGTCCAGGTCTCGCCCATCGTGATCGTCTCGCTGGGCATGGCGCTGGTGATCGGCACGCAGGGCATCGACCTGTCCGTGGGCTCGGTGATGGCGATGGCCGCCGCGCTCACCGCCCTCTATCTGGGGTACGGCGCCGCCGTCGCCGTCCTGGTCGCGCTGGCCGGCGGCGCGGTGGCGGGCGCGGCCGGCGGCGCGCTCGTCGCCTACGTGGGCATCCAGCCGATCGTGGCGACGCTGGCCCTGCTCGTCGGCGTGCGCGGGCTGGCCAACGTGCTGGTCCCGCAGCTCGTCGAGTTCCGCAACCCCGACCTGATCGCCCTCGGCAGCGACTCGCTGTTCGGCGTCCCGCTCGTCGTGATCATCGCCGCCGCGCTGACGCTGGTGGTGGCCTTCCTGGTGCGCAGGACCACGTTCGGGCGGCAGGTGGTCGCGATCGGCGGCAACCGGGCCGCCTCGGAGCTGTCCGGACTGCCGGTCAAGCGCGTGTTGGTGCTCGTCTACGTGATCTCCGGGCTGCTCGCGGCGCTGGCCGGAGTGCTGGCGACCGCGAGGCTGCAGGCCAGCGACCCCACCTCGCTCGGGATGTTCATCGAGCTGTCGGCGATCACCGCGGTCGTGGTGGGCGGCACGCCGCTGTCGGGCGGGCGGATCAGGGTCGCCAGCACCGTCATGGGCGCCCTGCTGATGCAACTGCTGTCCGCGACGCTCATCAAGCACAACCTGCCCCAGTCGTGGACGCAGATGGTCCAGGCGGTCATCATCCTGGCCGCCGTTTACGTGACGAGGGAGCGTGCCAGGCGATGACGACCGTCACCCGCAGGGAAGTGGTGGGCAGGGCGCTGCAGCAGCACGGCGCGCTGATGGTCCTGGGAGTGCTGATCGTCTTCGGCACGCTGGCCTTCGGCTCCTTCGCCACCGTGCCCAACGCCGTCAGCGTCGTGGTCTCCTCCTCGTTCCTGGCCGTCGTCGCCGTCGGCATGACCTTCGTGATCATCAGCGGCGGCATCGACCTGTCCGTCGGCTCGCTGTTCGTGCTCGGCGGGGTGCTCGCCGCCCTCGGCTCCCGGTACGGCTTCGCCGCCGCCCTCCTCCTGCCCCTGGCCGTGTGCGGCCTGGTCGGGCTGGTCCAGGGCCTGATCATCGCCAGGACCGGGCTGGCGCCGTTCATCGTCACGCTGGCCGGCCTGCTCGGCGTACGCGGGCTCATGCTGGCCATCTCCGACGAGGGCGCCACCACCTACCTGGTCTCCGACCCGGCGTTCGCCGCGCTCGGCCAGGGCGGGCTGCTCGGCCTGACCTGGCCGGTCTACGTCACGATCGTGCTCGTGCTGGCGGCGATGGTGCTGCTGCAGCGGACCGGGTTCGGGCAGAACGTCTACGCGATCGGGGGCAACGAGCAGGCCGCGGCGCTCATGGGGGTGCCGGTGGCCCGTACCAAGGTCCTGGTGTACCTGATGTCCGGGCTGCTCGCGGGCCTGGCCGGAGCGCTCAACGCGGCCAGGCTCTCCTCCGGCGTGACCATCCTCGGCATCGGCATGGAGCTGGACGCCATCGCCGCGGTGGTCATCGGCGGCACGCTGCTGACCGGCGGGGCGGGCGGCGTGACGGGAACGGTGGCCGGGGTCCTGCTGCTGGGGGTGATCCAGAGCCTGATCAACCAGGTCGGCAACCTGACCTCCTCCTTCCAGCAGGTGGTCAGCGGCGCGTTCCTGGCGCTGGTGGTGGTGGCGCAGCGGCTGCTCAGCAAGGCGCAGCGGCTGAACTGACCCGTTTCCCGGGCGCGCGATATCCCATACATTTGGTAGGAAAAATGGGATAAGCCTGAGGAGCGACCATGCCCCTGCCGGACTTCCTCGTGATCGGCGCCCCCAAGACGGGGACGACCGCCCTGCACGCCGCGCTCCGGCGCCATCCGGAACTGTTCCTGTCCGAGGTCAAGGAGCCCAAGCACTTCCTCACCGACGGGCCGCCGCCCGCGCAGGGCGGCCCCGGTGACGCCGCGACCTACCGCGAGCACGTGTGGCGCCGCAGCGACTACGAGGCGCTGTTCGCCGCGGCGCCGCCGGGGGCGCCGCGTGGCGAGGCGACGCCGTTCTATCTCTACGACCTGGCGGCGCAGCGGCGCATCCACGCCGCGATCCCCCACGCCCGGCTCATCGCGATCCTGCGCGATCCGGTCGAACGCGCCCACTCCAACTGGGTCCACCTGTGGTCGGCGGGGCTGGAGCCGCTCGACGACCTGGTGCGCGCGTGCGCCGACGAGCCGCGGCGCGTCGCCGCGGGCTGGGCGCACTTCTGGCACTACACCGGCCTCGGCAGGTACGGCGAGCAGCTCGCCCACCTGTTCACGCTGTTCCCGCGCGAGCAGGTGCTGACCTTCCGCTACCGTGACCTGCTCGACCGCCCGGCCGAGACGCTCGACCGGATCTGCGTCTTCCTCGGGGTGGCTCCCGGCCTGCTCACCGAGGTGCCCAGGCAGAACGTCACCGCCCACCCCGGCCGGCGTCCCACGCTGCTGTCGGCCTTCCGGCGGCGGCTGCGCGGCGGGCTGGCCGACCGCGTGGAGACCCGGCTCCAGCGCGACGGCCTGGCCCGCCGGCCGCTGACGTGGGAGCAGCGGCGGGAGCTGCTCCCCCACTTCGCCGCCGACATCCGGCTCCTGCAGGAGGTCACCGGCGAGGACTTCGGCGACTGGCTCGGGCCCAAGCGGCGCTCCGGCGGCCTGGTCGGCCCCCGCCCGCCGGGCCAGCGCCAGGCCAGGAACGGCCGCCCGCCGCTCGCCTGAGCGGGACGTCAGCGCAACTCGGTGCGCAGCTCGTGGGCGCCGTCCGCCCTCGTGTACTCGTAGAAGAGGCGGGTGCCGCCGCCGGGCAGGTCGAGGATCTCCAGGTAGCGCAGGCCGCCGCCGTGGTGCGGGGAGGCGGCGGCGGGCCCGGTGCCCACCGGGGTCATCGCGGCCGGTTCGTCGCCGACCGCGAGCCCGGTCCGCTCCTCGTAGTTCTCGGCCGCGCTGGCCCGGCCGTCGTAGAAGGCCACGACGCGCCCGCCGTCGAAGCGGACGGCGCTGACCCGGACGCCGCGCGCGTCCCAGAGGCCGGGGCGGCCGCTCAGCGCCGTTCCGTGCCAGGTCCAGTCGAGGCCGTCGGGGCTGGTGGCGTAGTCGGTGACCATCTGGTCGGCCTCGTCGGGGTCGTCCAGCGGGTGGCAGGAGGCCCACAGGTGCCAGCGGTCGGCCCGCCGTACGATGACGGGGTCCTTCACGCCCGTCTTCGGGTCGCCCGGCAGAACGGTACGCCGCGCGGCCGGGTCGAACCCGGACGGGTCCGACGCCTCCAGCACCTCCACCCGCCAGTGCTTGGTGCCGGGGGTGGCGCAGCTCAGATAGAGCCGCCAGCGTCCCTCGGGGGTGCGGACCAGCGCGGGACGTTCCAGCGACTCGGCCGCCATCCGCTCGCGGGTGATCGTCACCAGCGGTTCGAACCGCTCGCCGTCCGCCGAGCGGGCGACCACGATCGCGTAGCCGCGGCCCTCCCCCACGGGACGGCGCAGCCGGTAGGCGAGGTAGATCGCCCCGTCGGCCGCCACGGCGCTGGGCGCGCCCGCCCAATGTCCTTCGCCGCTGACCGGCGGGCCGACCGCGACCACCGATCGGGCGGGGTCGGGAAGAAGGGCCTGGATATCGATCGACATGGACACGACAGTAGGGCCAGGTCCCGGTCCGCACATGGAGCTTCACCTTCGCTTGGCAGATTCCTGTATTCCCTATTCACTTTACAGGAAATGTGCCGGGCCGGATCAGGCCGCTCTCGTAGGCGAAGACCACCACCTGGGTACGGTCGCGCAGCCCCAGCTTCACCAGCACCCGGCTGAGGTGCGTCTTCACGGTGGCCTCCGCCAGGTGCAGGGCAGTGGCGACCTCGGCGTTGGACAGCCCGCGCGCCACCTGGATGAGCACCTCGCGTTCGCGGGAGGTGAGCCCGGACAGCCGTTCGCCGGGATCGGGGGCACCCGGCAGGAGCTGCGGCGCGAACCGCTCCAGGAGGCGGCGGGTGATCCGCGGCGAGACCGCCGCCTCGCCCGCGGCCACGTTGCGGATCGCGCTCAGGAGGTCCTCGGGGCGCGTGTTCTTGGGCAGGAAGCCCGCGGCCCCGGCCTTCAGTCCGGCGAAGGCGTACTCGTCCAGGTCGAACGTGGTCAGGATCAGCACGCGGGCCTGCGGGGTGTCCCTGGCGATCCTACGGGTGGCCTCGATGCCGTCGACGCCGGGCATGCGCACGTCCATCAGCACCACGTCGGGACGCAACCGCCTGGCCAGCCGCGCGGCCTCCTCTCCGTCGCCTGCCTCGCCCGCCACCTCCATGTCCGGCTCGGCCTCGAACACCATCCGGAACGCCATGCGCAGCAACGATTCGTCGTCGACCAGCAACAACCTGATCGTCATGCCACCACCCCAGCAGCCGGATCGCGCCCTCCTCGGCCCACCGCCGGATCAGGCCGCCCAGGGTCAGACCGCCCGGGGCCGGGCCGGGCCGTGGTGGCGGTGAGGTCGAGCCGTGCCGCCACGCGCCAGCCTCCCCCGCCGGCGGGTCCCGCCTCGAAGGCCCCGCCATAGGCGGCGACCCGCTCCCGCATCCCCGCCAGCCCCCGCCCGCCGACTCCGGCCGGACGTTCTCCGGCTGCCCCGACACCACCGGCACCCGCCGGCCGACGGCCTTCGGCTGCCCCGACACCACCAGCTCCCAGCCGACGGTCTCTGGCTGCCGCGACACCACCGGCGGCTCCCAGCGGGCGGCCTTCGGCTCCGGGTGGGCGGCGTGTGCCACCGGCGATTCCGGGCAGCCGGCTCGTTCCGGGCGGGCGGCCGGTGGGAGCGTTGTTGGTGATCTCGGCCATGGCGC
Source organism: Nonomuraea sp. NPDC050790 (assembly GCF_044456745.1). Classification (NCBI taxonomy): domain Bacteria; kingdom Bacillati; phylum Actinomycetota; class Actinomycetes; order Streptosporangiales; family Streptosporangiaceae; genus Nonomuraea; species Nonomuraea sp. NPDC050790. Next base: position 1,770,882 of record NZ_JBITGF010000001.1, read on the forward strand.
GGTCCGGTGCCAGAGAGATCCTGACCAGGGCCGTCGTGCCCGGGGCGTGCCGGAGGGCGTTGGTCAGCGCCTCCTGGGTGATCCGGTAGAGGGTGAGCTGGGCGGCGGCCGGGATGGTGGCGGGGTCGCCGGTCACCTCCACGCGGGTCGGGAGACCGGCTGTCCGCATCGTCGCGGCCAGGTCGTCCAGTTGGGCGATGCCGGGGGCCGGGTGCAGGGGTTCGGGGGCGTCGCCGAGAGTGCGGCGCATGTCGGCCAGGGCCTGGCGGCCCGTCTCGGCGATCTGGTCCACGGCCTGCGCGGCGCGGCCGGGTGCACGCTCGCGCACGTACGCCGCGCTGTCGGCCAGCGCCACCATCACCGAGAGGTTGTGCGTGACGATGTCGTGCAGCTCGCGGGTCATGCGGGCGCGCTCTTCGGCCACGGCGAGCCTGGCCCGCCGTTCGCGGTCCTCTTCCAGCGTCCTGACGTACGCCCGCCGGTCCCGTGTCCACAGCCCCGTGGTGAGGGCGGCGGCGACCAGCGCGGTCAGGGCCGCCGCCGTGACGGGAAAGCTGCCCGGCGGCGCCCAGCGCGCCGCGGCCAGCAGCGCTCCGGCCTCCAGCGTCGCCCCCGCCGCCCACGTCCACCGGGACGTGCTGCGCGCGGCGACGGTGTAGAGCGCGACCAGCAGCGACACGTCGGCGGGAAGCTGCACGCCCAGCACCCACTGAACGGCCGCGGCCACCGCGATCGCGAAGAACACCACCACCGGCGCCCGCCGCCGCCACACCAGCGGGGCCACCAGGGCAACCTGGAGCGGCAGGAGTTCGCCGCGTGCCGCCACCTGTCCCGGGCCGAACGTGACCACGAAGATCACGGCGGCCAGCAGCCCGTCGGCCGCCGGCGAGGACCACCGGGCGAGGGCCGGGAGGCGGGCGAGATTCATGGCGTTCACCCTAGTTGTCCTGCGGGTATGCCTCCCATCCTCCTCCGGGATGAACATCCGGCCGGGTCATACGGAAGTCGTAGTCCAGGATCAGTCGTCCGCCGCTGGGCCGGGGCCACGCCCCGGTGCCAACCTGTCGGGACATTTCCCGATAAGGAGCAAGCAGATGCCCTTTCCTGTGATCCCCGTAGCCCTCACCGCCCTGACCCTGGCCACCTCATCCGGCCACCCCGCCCCGCTGGACCTCCCCCTGCCGACCGCGTCCGGGCAGACCGCGCCGATGGATCTGCCCGTGTCGGGCGCGTCCGCCATGTCCGGACCAGCCGTGCCGTTGAACGCGCTGGGCGGGTCCGGCTTGTCCGGGCAAGCCGTGGCACTGGACTCCCCGGGTGGGGCCGGGGCGGCTGTGCGGGTGGCCCTGCCCGCGCCCGGCGGGCCGTACCGGGTGGGGACGGTGGCGGTGCGGCTGGTGGACCGGTCGCGGCGCGATCCGCTGGTCAGGTCGAAGCCGTACCGGGAGCTGATGGTCAGCCTGTGGTATCCGGCCCGGGACGCGACCGGCCCCGTCGCCCCGCACATGGCGCCGCTGGCCGCCGCCGACTGGGACCGGCACTCGGCCCCGCCCATGGGGATCAAGGCGGGCGCCGTGGACTGGGCGGCGACCGCCACCCACGCGCGGACGGGAGCGCCGGTGGACCCCAGGGCGGGCAAGCTGCCGGTGGTGCTGTTCGGCTCCGGGGACGGCGGGCCGCGCACCCTCGGCACCACGCTCGTCCAGGACCTGGCCTCGCGCGGCTACCTGGTCGTCACCGTGGACCACACCTACGAGGCCGACCAGGTGGAGTTCCCCGGCGGGCGGGTGGTGCGGGCGCTGCCCCTGCCGTCGAAGCTGACGCCGCGGGTGATCGCCAAGCTGCTGGCACAGCACTCGCAGGCCCGCCTCGCGGACATGCGGTTCGTCCTCGGCCGGATCACCGCGCTGGCCGGCGGCGGCGACCAGGGCACCGGATCGCGACCGGCCGGCGGCGGCAACCCGGGCGCCGGTGCGCCACTGGGCGGCCTGAAGGACTGGGGGCGGGTGCCCGAGGGGCTGCGGGGGGCGGTTGATCTGTCGCGGGTGGGGGCGCTCGGGCAGTCGCTCGGCGGGTCCGTGGCCGCGCAGCTCGTCCGTGACGACCGGCGCGTCGACGCCGGGGTGAACCTCGACGGCGGCTACGTGGGACGGGTGGCCAAGACGGGTGTCGCCCGGCCGTTCCTGCAGCTCGCCGCCGAGACCCACACCCGGGAGACCGAGCCGAGCTGGAAGTCGTTCTGGCGGGCCTCGACCGGCTGGAAGCGGGAGCTGCGCTTCAAGGGCGCGGCCCACGGCTCGTTCACCGACCTGCAGGCCATGCTGCCGAAGATCGCCGCCGCGCTGCCCAAGGTGCCGGTCGCGGACTTCGTGGGCACCATCGACCCGGACCGGTCCGTCGCGGCGCAGCGGGCGTACGTGGCGGCCTTCTTCGACCTGCACCTGAACAACCGGCCGACCCGCCTGTTCGACGCGCCCAGCCCGCAGCACCCCGACGTGTCGATCATCCCCTGACCCGCCGGCGGGCCGCTCTGCCGCCCAGGTGCAGGAAGGCGATCCGGCCCGCGTCGTCGCGCAGGAACCTGCCCACGGCCCGCCGCGGGTCGGCCGCCATGGTCACCTCGTCGCCCTCCCCCACCAGGGCCAGCGCCATGTCGGGCATGCCCTCCACCCCGGCCGCCACCAGCTCGGGCGTCAGTACGAAGCGCGCCACCAGGCTCTCGTCGACCTCGAAGGTCCACTGCCCGGCGTCGTAGCTCCCGGCGTACTCCGGCGTGGGCGCGCGCACGGTCAGCCGGTCGTCGTCCTGCTTGGCGCCGAGCAGGTGCTCCAGGCACCAGTCGGTCACCCGCCTGCCCAGCACCTTGCCGGGCCCGGAGTTGGTGAGCGTGGTGACGGCGAAGCCGTGCTCGGGGGCCAGGACGAACGTGGAGAGCTGGATGTTGCCGATGTTGCCGCCGTGGGTGACCAGGCGTACGCCGCCCTGCTCCTCCAGCAGCCACGGCAGGCCGACGCCCGTCCACGGCGCGCCGACGGCGACGTGCTCGGAGCGCATCAGCTCCCTGGTGGCTGCCCCGACCGGGCGCTCGCCGCGCAGGCCCAGGTGGAAGGCGGCGTAGCGGAGCTGGTCGCGTACCGAGGAGAGCAGGCCGCCCTCGGCCATGGCGTCGCGGTAGAGGCCCCAGGTGTGCGCCACGTGGGCGCCGTCCTCGCGTACGACGTGGCCGACGGCGTGCGGGCGGGTGGCGGCGTCCCAGGGGAAGAAGAAGCTGGAGCGCATGCCGAGGGGTTCGAGCACGACCCGCCCGACGATGCTCTCGTACGGCTCGCCGCACACCACCTCGACGATGCGCCCCAGCAGCCGGAACCCGGCGTTGCTGTAGGAGGCGAGCGTGCCGGGCGCGAACAACTGGGGCAGCCGGTCGTAGCCCTCGATCGAGCCGGCCAGCGCGGCGGCGTCCCAGCTCTCGCCGTCGTCGATGTCGCCCAGGAACCCGCCGGTGTGGGTGAGCAGGTGCCGGATCGTCACCTTCTCCGCGGCGTCCTCGTCGGCGAGCCGGAAGCCGGGCAGGTACTCACGCACGCGCCCGTCGAGGTCGAGCCGCCCCTGCTCGACGAGGTGCATGACCACGGTCGCGGTGACCGTCTTGGTGGTCGAGCCGATCTGGAACAACGTCTCGCCGGTGACCGGCGCGGGCGCGTCCACGCTGGTGACGCCGGTGGTGAGCACGTGCTCCCGGCCGTCGAGGAGCACGCCCACGGCGGCTCCGGGGACGTGCAGGGACGTCGCCTCGCTGTCGAGCAGGCTCTGCAGGTGGGTGAGGTCAGCCATGCGCACATCCTGCTGCCGGGCCGCGTGGACGGGCTTCGTCGCCGCGCACCATTTCCCGCCCTTCGTTCGTCCGGACCGCTCCCCTTGTGGTTCCATCACAAACGGACCTGCCGCTTTGTCGCCGCGTCACCTTGGCCTGGGGCGGCAACGGCCGCGATAGTCGTGCCGTGCGCCACAACCCTGACTACCTGCTCGACGACGACACCCGCATCCGCGCGCTGATCCGCGAGAACCCCTGGGCGACGCTGGTCAGCGGCCTCACCGCCTCGCATCTGCCCGTCCTGCTGGAGGACGGTCCCGGCCTGTCGGTGGTGAGCCATCTCGGCCGCCCCGACGACGAGCTGCACGAGCTCGGCGAGCGCGAGGCGCTGCTGATCGTCGCGGGCCCCAACGGCTACATCTCCCCCGGCTGGTACGGCACCGGCCCCGCCGTGCCCACCTGGAACTATCTGGCCGTCCACCTCTACGGCCGCCCGGAGGTCCTGGGCCCCGAGGAGACCTACCAGGTCCTGGTGGACACGGTGGACCGGTTCGAGCACGTGCTGCCCTCGCCGTACCGGATGGACGAGTCCTACGCGCGCAGGATCGCGCCCGGCGTCGCCGGATTCCGGCTGCGGGCCGAACGCGTCGAGGCCAAGGCGAAGCTCAGCCAGGACAAGCCGCCGGAGGTCGCGCACAACATCATCCGCGCCCTCGACGCGGATCCCCGCTACGCCAACCCCGCGCTCGCGCGGGAGATGCGCAAGGTCTGGACCCAGGAGGAGACTCGATGACCACCACGAAGGCGACCCTGTTGCGCGGCGCGCGGACCGGCCCCTCGGGACCGCCGCGCGACGTGCTCGTCTCGGCGGGACGCGTGGCCCGTGTGGCCGAGCGCATCGCGGCCGAGCCCGGCTGGGAGGTGGTGGAGCTGGCGGGCCGTACCGTGCTGCCGGGGCTTTGGGACCACCACGTGCACTTCGACCAGTGGATCATGGCCAGGCAGCGGCTGGACCTGTCGGGCGCGGCCTCGGCGGCGCAGGCCGCGGCCCTGGTGGCCGAGCGGCTGCGCACCCGGCCGCCGGAGCCCGGCCTGCCCCTGGTGGGCTACGGCTTCCGCGACGCCCTCTGGCCCGACCCGCCGCACCGCGACCTCCTGGACGCCGCCGCGCCGGAGGCGGCGCACGTGCCCGTGGTGCTGATGAGCGGCGACCTGCACTGCTGCTGGGTCAACTCGGCCGCGGCCGAGCGCTACGGCTGGGCCGGCCACCCGACCGGCATCCTGCGCGAGTCGGAATGGCAGGCCATCCAGCAGGACATCACCGACGTCCCCGCTCCCCTGCTGGACGGCTGGGCCGAGGTGGCGACGGCCGAGGCCGCGGCCCGGGGCGTCGTCGGGGTGGTCGAGCTGGAGGCGCCGTGGCGGCTGGACGCCTGGACGCGGCGGACGCGGGCGGGCAACCGGGCGTTGCGGGTGGTGTGCGGGGTCTGGCCGGCGCTGCTGGAGGAGGCGGTGGCGCGCGGGCTGCGTACCGGGGACGTGATCGAGGAGACCGGCGGGCTGGTCGAGATGGGCCCGTTCAAGGTGATCACCGACGGCTCGCTCAACACCCGCACCGCCTACTGCCACGACCCCTATCCCGGCCTGGAGGACGGCACGCACCCGCACGGCATGCTGCTGGTGCCGCCGGAGGAGCTGGTGCCGATGATGGAGAAGGCGTGGGCGGCGGGGCTGCGGCCGGCGGTGCACGCGATCGGCGACCGGGCCAACAACCTGGCGCTGGACGCGTTCGAGCGGGTCGGCGCGCAGGGCGCGATCGAGCACGCGCAGCTTCTCGACGACGCCGACCTCGGCCGGTTCGCCGCGCTGGGGGTGGTGGCCAGCGTGCAGCCCGAGCACGCGATGGACGACCGTGACGTGGCCGACCGGGTGTGGGCGGGCCGGACGGGCCGCGCGTTCGCGTTCGGCGCGCTGCTGGCGGCCGGTGCGCGGCTCGCGCTGGGCTCGGACGCGCCGGTCTCGCCGCTGGACCCGTGGATCACGATGGCGGCCGCGGTGGACCGCGGGCGTGACGGCAGGCAGCCCTGGCATCCCGAGCAGGCGATCCCGATCGAGGCGGCCCTCGCCGCCTCGACCAGGACCGGCCGGGCGAGCATCGAGGCCGGCGACGTGGCCGACCTGGTGGTGACCGGCGCCGACCCGTTCACGGCCTCGGGCGCGGACCTGCGCGCCATGCCGGTCGCCGCCACGATGCTCGACGGCCGATGGACGTGGCGCGACTCGGTCTGAGCCCTACCCGTCTGACCCCCCCGCCGTCTGACATCCCTACCCGTCTGACACCCCTGCCGTCTGACGACCCTGCCGTCTGATCCTCTGTGAAGGCCGGCCTCCGGCGACGCACGCGCCGCCGGAGGCCGGTCACGCGTTGAGCAGCCTGACCCGGCAGGCCAGTTGCAGGGCGAAGCGCGTGTCCGGGTCGGCCAGGTCGGCGCCGAGCGCCTCGGTGATCCACCTGATCCGGTAGGCGACCGCGTTCGGATGCAGGTGCAGCGTCTCGGCCGTGCGCGTGGGCGAGCTCTGCGCGTCCAGGTACGCCGACAACGTCGTGACCCCGACCTTGGCCCGCGCCGCCCCCATCGCGTCCAGCGGCCCCAGCATCTCCGCCAGCAGGTCCCGGCTCAGCGGCGAGGACGACAGCCCCGCCAGGATGCGCCGCAGGCCCGTCGCGTCGGTCTCGGCGAGCGTGCCGTGGCGGCCCGCGGCGCGTGCCGAGTCCGCCGCCACCCGCGCCTCCGCCGCCGACTGCCGCAGCCCGTCGGGTCCCGCCTGCGGCGTGCCGATCCCGCCGGTGACGACGACGTCCCCGCGCCCGGTCAGCGCCTCCATCAGCCGCTGCACCTCGGCCCGCGCCCGCCGGTGCAGGTCGGTCCCGGCCGGGCCCGTGCACACGACCACCAGGTCGCCGCCGAGCGTCGCCACGTGCCAGTCGCCCGGCTTGGCGTGGAGCACCTGCAGCGCCGACAGCTCCGCCTCGTCGAGAATCTGGCGGGCCCGGTCCAGCGACGCCTCGCCGCGGGCGTCCTGGACCTTGAGCCAGGCCGCCACGTGCGTCTGCTCCACCGGCAGATCAAGCTGGAACGCCTGCTCGACCAGGTGCGGAAGCTGCGCGCGGTCACACAGCACGATCTGCACGATCAGCCCGGCGCGGGTCAGCGCGGGGGCGAAGCGGCGGTTGAGCTCGCGCTGGCGCAGCCGGGAGACGAGCGCGGCGATCGCCGGCAGGGCGACCCTGGTCGCGTCGTCGTCCAGATCGGCCACCAGGCGGGCGACCGGCTGCCGTCCGACCACGACCGCGCCGGGATCGGACTCGCCGACCGGCATGGTCTCGTCCAGGCGTACCCGGCAGCCCAGGGCCTCGGCCGCGCGGTCCAGCAGGTTGCGCACCGCGTCCGCGCCGCCCTCCTCCGCCGCCTGCTGGGCGAGGCTGATGGCGCTTTCCGCGCGCGCGAGCGCGTCCGAGGCGCCGCCCCGGACGAACCGGTCGATGTCCAGCAGCAGCTCGGCGCCGTCGCGCGCGCTGTCCGGCGCGAGCACGGGCAGGTGCGCCCGGTCGGCCAGCCGCGTGGCGGTGATCGGCAGCCGCATCGGCGCCGCGAACACCAGCCCGGTCAGCCCCCGCGAGGTCGCCTGCCGGATCGCCACGTCGATCTCGTAGCCGGAGATGGACTCCGCGCCCAGCACCACGATCAGGCTGTCCTGCGGCACCCGCTCGATGGCGGCCAGCGTGTCGGCGCCCGCGACGTGCCGGATGGGCACCTCCGCGGCGGGTCCGGCGATCAGCGCGAGCCCGAACCTTGACTGCCTGCGCAACATCTCGGCGATGGTCTGTGGCATGGCGACAGATTAGGACGGAAGCTTGTAGTCGCGCCATATGGGATGCGAAGGGGGCTGTGGCCATACTCGTCCCATGCAGCTGACCGAGAGTGACCTTCCAGCGCTGGCGCGTGGCTGCGCCGTCTTGGGGACCGGTGGCGGCGGCTCGGTGGAGACCGCCATCCCCAGCGCCCTGCAGGCGCTGCGCCAGCACGGCCCCGTCCCGCTGGTACGGCTGGCCGACCTGGACGACGACGCCCTGATCGTCCCGATGTCCAGCATCGGCGCCCCGACCGTCGGGCACGAGATGCTCGCCAGCGCCGAGCAGCCGAAGCGGCTGCGCGAGGAGGTCGAGCGCATCGCCGGCCGCCCGATCTCCGCGATCATGGCCGGCGAGATCGGCGGCAGCAACGGCGTGGAGCCGCTCGCCTGGGCCGCGCAGCTCGGCCTGCCGATGCTCGACGCCGACGGCATGGGCCGCGCCTTCCCCGAGCTCCAGATGGTCTCGATGCACGTCGCGGGCCTGACCTCCGACCTGGTGATCCTGGCCGACGTCGTCGGCAACGTGGCCGCGCTGCGCCCGATCGACGCGATCTGGTCGGAACGGCAGGCCAGGGCGCTCTGCGTGGCCAGCGGCGCGAGCACGATGATGGCCAACTACCTGATGTCGGGCGCGCAGGCCAGGGGCGCGGTCATCGAGGGCAGCGTCTCGGCCGCGCTCGACATCGGGCGGGCCACCGTCGGCCACGCCGACCCGGTCGCCGCCCTGACGGAGCGGCTGGCCGCCAGGCGGCTGCTCGACGGCAAGATCGTCGAGGTCGAGCGGACCACCGGCGGCGGCTTCGTCCGCGGCGCGGTCGTCGTGGACGGCACCGGCTCGTGCTCGGGCCGCATGGTGCGCATCGAGATCCAGAACGAGAACCTCGTGGTCTTCGAGTCCGGCGAGGTCGTGGCCAGCGTCCCCGACCTGATCACCGTGGTCGACACGCAGACCGCCGAGGCGGTCTCGACCGAGACGCTGCGCTACGGCCAGCGGGTGAGCGTGCTGGCGTGGGCCTGCGACCCGCTCTGGCGTACCCCGGAGGGCATGGCCGTCGTGGGCCCGCGCGCCTTCGGCTACCACATCGACTACCGACCCGTTGAGGAGCACGCGCATGTCGGCTGATCCCAAGCGCGATCTGAAGATCGGCATCGACGTCGGCGGCACGAACACCGACGCCGTCGTGCTCGACCGGTCGGACGCCATCGTGGCCAGGACCAAGCAGCCGACCACCCGCGACGTCACCGACGGCATCCGCAGCGCCCTTGCGGTGGTGCTGGGCGAGCTGGGCGAGCGCGAGCGGCAGGTGGGCCGGATCATGCTCGGCACCACCCACGCCACCAACGCCGTCCTGCAGCGCAGGGGCCTGAGCCGGGTGGCGGTGATCCGTCTCGGGGCGCCCGCCGCCACGGCGGTGGCGCCGCTGACGACCTGGCCCGCGGACCTGCGCGAGGTGGTCGAGGCGGGCTCGGTGATGCTGGGCGGCGGCCACTTCGTGGACGGCTGGCCCATCGCCCCGCTCGACCGCGACGGCATCCGCCGCTTCCTGGGCTCGGTGGCCGGGCGGGCCGAGGCGGTGGCGGTCACCGGCATCTTCAGCCCGGCCTCGGGCGAGCAGGAGCGGCACGTCGCCGAGATCGTCCGCGAGGAGCTGGGCGCCGACGTGGCGCTGTCGCTCAGCCACGAGATCGGCTCGCTCGGCCTGCTGGAGCGGGAGAACGCCACCGTGCTGAACGCGGCGCTCTACCGCGCGGCGGGCGAGGTGACCCGGGCCCTGGACGCCGTGCTCGACGAGCGCGGGCTGGACGCGGCGGCCTTCTTCGCCCAGAACGACGGCACGCTGATGGCCCTGGAGTACGCCTCGCGCTACCCGGTGCTGACGATCGGCTCCGGCCCGGCCAACTCGATCAGGGGCGCGGCGTTCCTGTCCGGGGTGGACGAGGCGATCGTGGTCGACGTCGGCGGCACCTCGACCGACCTGGGCGTGCTGGTGCGCGGCTTCCCCCGCGAGTCGTCGTTCGCCACGGACATCGGCGGCGTGCGCACCAACTTCCGCATGCCGGACATCCTCAGCGTGGCCGTCGGCGGCGGCACCATCGTCGGCGGCACCCCCGAGGAGCCCGTCGTCGGCCCGGTGTCGGTCGGCTTCCGCATCACCTCCGAAGGACTGTCCTTCGGCGGGAGCACGCCGACGCTCACCGACGCCGGCGCCCTGGCCGGCCGGGTGGCGCTGGGTGACGGGCCGCGGCCCTCGGGGCGTACCCGGGCGCTGCTGGACTCGGCGCTGCGCGCGGCCGACGCGGTCATCGGCGACGCCGTCGACCAGATGTCGCTGGGCCGGCGCGACCGGCCCGTCGTCGCGGTCGGCGGCGGCGCGTTCCTCGTGCCCGACGTCGTGACCGGCGCCGCCAAGGTGCTGCGTCCCGACAACGCCGACGTGGCCAACGCCGTGGGCGCCGCGATCGCCCTGGTCAGCGGCCGGTGGGAGACGCTGGCCCCGGCCGGGGAAGGCCGCAGGCAGGCCGTCGAGGAGGCCAGTGAGAAGGCGGTCCACCGGGCCGTCCAGGCGGGGGCCGACCCCGCGACGGTGCAGGTGGTCGAGATCACCGAGACACCCCTGTCGTACCTGCACGAGCCTGCGGTCCGCGTCAACGTCAAGGCCGCGGGCCGGCTGGGCTGGTTGTGAATCGGAAAGGAATGCCATGTCCAAATCTCGTCGCCGGCGTGCGGCTCAGGTGTGGTGTGCCGTAACAGTGCTGGCCGCGGTGGCCACCGGATGCGGCGCGGACGCCAAACCCGCCGCCTCCCCAGCCAAGAGCGGCATCCTGAGCGTCGGCGTCACCGCCTCACTGGGCCGGATGACCTCGCTCAACCCCCTGGCCGACAACCTGTACGGCTCCTGGATCGCCCGGCAGCTCATCTATCCCGCGCTCGTCCAGCTCAACGGCACCAAGCTGGAGCCGTCCTGGGCAAGCAAGTGGGACGTCTCCGAGGGCGGCCGCGTCTACACCTTCCACCTGCAACCCGGCACCTGGTCCGACGGCAAGCCCCTCACCGCGCACGACGCCGCCTGGACCGCGCAGTTCGAGCTCAAGCACAAGAGCGACGCGGCCGGCCTGGTCTCCTTCGCCCTCGAAGGCGTCAAGAGCGTCAAGGCCACCGACGACAAGACCCTGGTCGTGACCTACGCCCAGGCGATGCCCGAGAGCGTGCTCACGCTGCTGGCCAACTTCCACGTGCTGCCCAAGCACGTCTACGAGCCCCACGCGGGCGGCGACGGCTCGAAGATCCTGGCCTTCCGCCCCGAGGACAAGCTCCCCGTGGTCTCGGGCGGGCCGTTCACCGTGACCGAGTTCGCCGGCGACGGCACCACGATCTTCGAGCCCAACAAGGGCTACTACGGCACCCCGCCGAAGGTCGGCGCCGTGGGCCTGCAGGTCTTCCAGAACGACGAGGGCCTCGCCCAGGCGCTGCGCGCCGGGACCATCACCTGGGGTTACGGCGGCGGCTCGGCCGTGGCCGCCTCGGTCAAGGGCGCCGCCGGCCTCAAGGTGGCCACCTCCCCCTCGCAGGAGGTCGCCATGCTCAACATCAACTCCAACCCCAAGAAGCGCGACAACCCGGAGCTGAAGCAGGTCCAGGTCCGCGAGGCCATGTCCCTCGCGCTCGACCGCGCCGAGCTCGTCGAGGTCGTGCTCAACGGGTACGGCACGCCGGGCCGCAGCGTCCTGGCCCCCTTCCAGGACGAGTGGATCCCGAAGGACCTGCAGCCCGACCCGCATGACCCGGCCAAGGCCAACGCCATCCTCGACGGCCTCGGCTACAAGCGCGGCGCCGACGGCATCCGGGTGACGCCCGCGGGTGACCGCCTGTCGTACTCCGTGGTGGTCTGGAAGGAGATCAGCCGCGTGGCCGAGATCCTGCAGAAGAACCTGGCCGAGGTGGGCATCGAGCTGAAGCCGGACATCGCCGCCGACTACACGGCCGCGGTCACCGCGCCCGACGGCAAGTACCTGGACTTCGACCTGGCCTACTCCTACTGGACGCTGTCCCCCGACCCGGGCGGCACGCTGAGGGTCTACAGCTGCGACAGCTGGGGCAGCGTCAACTTCGCCGGGTTCTGCGACAAGGACTACGACACGAAGCTGGACAAGCAGCGCGGCATGCTCGACGCCGCCGAGCGGACCGCGACGGTGGGAACGATGCAGAAGACGCTCCTGCGCGACACGCGGGCCGTCCTGCCGCTCTACCACGCCGAGACCGTGCACGTCGTCCGCCAGGACTGGACCGGCATCGAGACCCAGCGCTTCGGACCGGGTCTCTGGACCCAGATCCACCGCGTGTCATGAACCGGGGCGGGTACCTGGTCCGGCGGCTCGCCTCGGCCCTCGCCACCGTGGCGGCGGCGGCAGTGATCAACTTCGTGCTCTTCCGCGCGGCGCCGGGCGACGCGGCCACGCAGTACCAGATGTGCCGGACCTGCAGCGCCGAGTTCCGCGACTACCTGCGCGCGGAGCTCGGCCTGGACCGGCCGCTGCTGGAGCAGTTCTGGCTGTACGTCACGGCGCTGCTGCGCGGCGACCTCGGCCACTCCTTCCAGACGCGGCAGCCGGTGTGGGACGAGCTGGCGGGGCCGCTTGCCAACACGATCCCGATGGTGGGACTCGGGCTGGCCTTCGGGCTCGCGCTCGGCCTGGTCATCGGGGTGGTGGCGGCCTGGCGGCGGGGCACCGCGGCCGACTGGGCGCCGCTGTCGGCCTCGATGTTCCTGTCGGTGCTGCCCATCCAGTGGATCGGGCTGATGTTGCTGCTGCTGTTCGGCGGCGCGCTGCCGACCGGCGGCATCTCCGACCCGTACCTGCGCTTCAGCGATCCGTCGTGGTGGCAGGTGCTGGCCGACCGGCTGGAACACCTGGCGCTGCCGTCGCTGGCGATCGGGCTGGCGTGGTGCGGCTCATGGGCGCTGATCGCCCGCTCGGCGCTGGTCGGCGCGCTCGGCGAGGACTACATCCTCACCGCCCGCGCCAAGGGCCTGTCGAGCTGGCGGATCGTGCGCCGCTACGCGCTGCCGAACTCGCTGCTGCCGATCACCACGCTGATCTTCCTCACGTTCGGCTACATCGTCGCCGGGTCGCTGCTGGTGGAGACCGTGTTCTCCTACCCGGGCATCGGCCTGGCCCTCTACCAGGCGGTCCAGAACCGCGACTACGCCGTGCTCCAGGGCGGGTTCCTGCTCCTGACGGCGGCGATCGTGGTCGCGAACCTGCTGGCCGACCTGCTCTATCTCAAGCTCGACCCGAGGATCAGGACATGAACGTGCTGCGCAGGTATCCGGGCGGCGCGCTCGGGGCGGCCATGCTCGCCGCGATCGCCGTCCTGGCCGTGCTCGCGCCGTGGCTGGCGCCGTACGAGAGCCACGAGAAGGTCGGCGCGGTCTACCAGCCGCCGTCGGCGGCGCACCCGCTGGGCCTGGACGACGCCGGGATCGACATGGTGACGCTCCTGCTGTGGGGCGCGCGCACGTCGCTGCTGGTCGGGTTCGCCGCCGCGCTCATCGCCGTCGTGGTGGGCGGGGCGATCGGCCTGGCCGCCGGGTACGCCGGCGGGCGCACCGACGCGGTGCTGATGCGGCTGACCGACTACATGCTGGTGATCCCCGACATCCCGCTGCTGCTGATCGTCGCGGCGGTGTGGGGGCGCAGCATGACCGGCGTCGTGGCCATCATCGGGCTGCTGTCGTGGCCCCGGCTGGCGCGGGTGGTGCGCGCGGAGGCGCTGAGCGTGCGCGAGCGGGCGTACGTGAAGAGGGCGCTGACCATCGGCGCGGGCAACCTGCGGATCGTGGCGACGCACGTGCTCCCGCACGTCGTGCCGCTGCTGCTGACGCTGGCGATCTTCGCGGTGGGCAACGCCATCCTGGTCGAGACCGCCATCGCCTTCCTCGGCCTCGGCGACCCCGCCGCCCTGTCGTGGGGCCGGCTCATCCAGAACGCCTTCGCCGGCCAGGCAGTCTCCCGCGACGCGTGGTGGGCGATCGTGCCCCCCGGGCTGGCGGTCGGCTGCCTGATCCTGGCCTGCACGCTGATCGGCCGGGCGCTGGAGGACCACCTCAACCCCCGGCTGCGCGCCGGCCACCTGTCGGTGCGGACCTTCCGCCTGGCCCCCGCCCCGTCCGGAGGTGAGCGCTGATGTCGGCTCCGCTGCTGGAGGTGCGCGACCTGCACGTCTGGTTCGACCTGCCCCGGGGCAGGGTGCACGCGCTGCGCGGCCTGGATGTCGCGGTCGGCGCGGGCGAGGGCCTCGGCCTGGTGGGCGAGTCGGGCTGCGGCAAGACCACCGCGATCCTGGCCATGATGGGACTGCTGCCGCCCTCGGCGAGCGTCGCCGGGCAGGTCCTGCTCGACGGCGAGAACATCCTGGCCAGGGGCGAGGCGAGCGTACGCCCGCACCGGTGGACCGACCTAGCCATGGTCTTCCAGGGCGCCATGAACGCCTTCAGCCCGGTCGCGACCATCGGCGCCCAGATCGCCGAGCCCATGCGCCTGCACGGGGTCGCCGACGGCAAGGCGGCCATGCGGCGCGTACGCGAGCTGCTGGAGCTCGTCGGCATCCACCCCGACAAGGCGGCCCGCTACCCGCACGAGTTCTCCGGCGGCATGCGCCAGCGCGCCGCCATCGCGATGGCGCTGGCCTGCGAGCCGAAGGTGCTGCTGGCCGACGAGCCCACCACCGCCCTGGACGTGATCGTGCAGGCCCAGGTGCTCGACCTGCTCGACCGGCTGCGCGCCGAGCTGGGGCTGGCGGTCGTCCTGGTCACCCACGACCTGCCCGTGGTCGGCCGCGTCTGCGGGCGCGCCGCGGTCATGTACGCGGGCCGCGTGGCCGAGATCGCCGACATCGGCGACCTGCACCTGCGCCCCGGCCATCCCTACAGCCGGGCGCTGTTCTCCGGCGCCGCCGTACCCGGTGCGCCGCCGCGCCTGGACGGTGACTGGAGCGGCTGCGCGTTCGCGCCGCGCTGCGGGCACGCGCAGGACCGCTGCCGCGCCGAGGCGCCGCCGCTGCTCCCGCTCGGCGCGCGGCAGTCCAGCGCCTGCCATCTCGCCGCATCGATCGCCGGAGGTACGGCATGAGCCTGCTCGAAGTCGACGGCCTGGCCACGCACTTCCGCCCCCGCGGCCGGCCACGCCGGGTGGTGCGCGCGGTGGACGGCGTCTCCTTCACCGTCGGGCCCGGCGAGCTGCTGGCCCTGGTGGGCGAGTCGGGGTCGGGCAAGACCACGACCGCCCAGTCGGTGCTGCGGATGGCCGACCCGACCGCGGGCACGGTCAGGTTCGCCGGCCAGGACATCACGGGCCTGAGCCGGCGCCGGCTCAAGGCGGTGCGCCGCCGCATGCAGGTCGTCTTCCAGGACCCGTACGAGTCGCTGGATCCGCGCTTCCGCATCGGCCGTTCGGTGGCCGAGCCGCTGGCCGTCCACGGCGTCGGCACCCGTGCCGAGCGCCGCGACCTGGTCCTGGCCGCCCTCGAACGCGCCGGCCTGTCACCGGCCGCGGCCTTCGCCGAGCGTTACCCGCACGAGCTGTCCGGCGGCCAGCGGCAGCGGGCGGCGATCGCCGCCGCGCTGGTGCTGGAGCCCGAGCTGCTCGTCGCCGACGAGCCGGTCTCGATGCTGGACGTGTCGGTGCGCGCCGGCGTGCTGGCGTTGTTCGACGAGCTGCGCGCCGCCGGGCTGGGCATTCTGATGATCACGCACGACCTGTCCACGACGGCGGCGCACGCCGACCGGATCGCGGTCATGTACCTGGGCCGCATCGTCGAGGAGGGCCCTGCCGCCGAGGTCATCGCCAACCCGGTCCATCCGTACACGCGCGCGCTCGTGGCCGCGGTCCCGCGCGCGGGTGAGGAACGCCGCCCGATCCCCATCAAGGCCGGTGAGCCGCCGGACCCGGCGGCGGTGCCGTCCGGGTGCCGCTTCCATCCGCGCTGCCCGCTGGCGCGCGAGGAGTGCCGCCACGACGACCCGGCCCTTGAGGTGGTCTCCGGCGCGCACCGGGTGGCGTGCCCGGTGAGCCTGGCGGAGCCCGTGACGGTGGAGGAGGAGCGGTGCGCCCCGTCCCGTCCCCGCTGAACCCGCCCGGCGCCCTGCCCGCCGGCCTCGACGAGATCGTCACCTCCGCGCTGGCCCGCTACCGGGTGCCCGGCTGCGCGGTCGCGATCGCGCACCGCGGCCGGCACTGGACCGGCGCGTACGGCCTGGCCAGAACCGACCCCGAGCAGCCGTTCCTGCCGCAGACCCGCGTCCCGGTCGCCTCGATGACCAAGCCGTTCACCGCCACGGCCGTCCTGGCGCTGGCCGAGGCCGGCGCAGTCGACCTGGATGAGCCGGTACGCCGCTACCTGCCCCGCTTCCGCGTCGCCGACGAGGAGGCCACCGCCTCGGTGACAGTGCGGCACCTGCTCACCCACCAGACGGGCTGGCTCGGCGACGAGCCGGAGTTCGTCACCGACCGGGGCGACGGCGCGCTGGCCGCGCAGGTGGCGGCCTTCTCCTCGCTGCCGCAGTTCCTGCCGCCCGGCACGACCTTCTCCTACTGCAACACCGGCCTGGACGTGGCCGGGCGGCTGGTCGAGGTGATGAGCGGGCAGAGCTACGAGTCGTTCGTCGAGGACCGCATCCTGACTCCGCTCGGCATGACCGGCTCGACGTTCTTCGCCGAGCGCGTGGTCTCGCAGCCCGCCGCCGCCGGGCACACCCGCGAGGACGACGGCTCCCCGCACCCCGTCCAGGACGCGTGGCTGCTGCCGCGCGGCGTCAACCCCTCCGGCGGCCTGATCTCCACGGCCGGCGACCAGTTGCGCTGGATGCGCTGGTGGCTGGGCGAGCTGGACGCGGCGGGGCCGGTCTCGGCGCGGACGCGCAAGGCGATGATCTCCGACCCGGTGCCCGTGCGGGCCGGGCGGGCGGCGACCGGGCTCGGCTGGCACGTCGACTACCTTCCGCGCGGGGCGTCGCGGGTCGGCGCGGTCTACCACGAGGGCAGCCTGCACGGCACCGCCACCGTCTGCCGCTTCGTACCCGAGGCGGACCTGGCCGTGGTCGTGCTGACCAACGCCGACGACGGGCAGCTCGTCTACCGGGAAGTCGGTGACGCGCTGCTGGCCGAGCTGGGCGGGATCGGCCGGCCGGACAGGAAGATCGCCCTGGACACCGGCGGGCGGGAGCTCGCCGCCTACACGGGCTCCTACAGCACGCCGGAGCGGCGGGAGGCGTCCTCGCGCGTCGAGGTCACCGCCGGGTCCGGCATCCTTCACCTGCGGGTGACGACCGTTCACTACGACCAGCCGATGGTGATGGGCGCGGGCCGCGCCGGGGGCGACGAGTTCGCGCTCCTGGACGGCCCGTGGCGGGAGGAGCCCCTCGCGTTCCTGCGCGAGCCCTCCGGCGCCCTGCTCGGGCTCCGCATCGCCGGCCGGGTCTTTCTCTACCAAGGAGGTACCGCGTGAAGCGCCGTCTCACGCTCGACGACCTGTGGGACTTCGCGATCCCCAGCTCCCCCGCCCTGTCCCCCGACGGTTCGCGCGTGGTTTACGTGCTGCGCACCGCCGAGCGCGAGCCCGACCGCAACGTGCGCGCGCTGTGGATCGCCGGCGTCTCCGGTACGGCGCAGCCGCGCCCGCTGACCGCAGGCCCCGCGGACGCGGCCCCCGCCTGGTCGCCGGACGGTTCCCGGCTGGCGTTCCTGCGCGAGGGGCAGGTGCACACGCTCCGGTTCGACGGGGGTGAGCCGGAGCGCCGCACCGACTTGCCGCACGGCGCCGGCGCGCCCCACTGGAGCCCGGACGGCGAGCGGATCGCCTTCAGCGCCCCGGTGCGGGTGGCCGAGTCGTGGCCGGGCGGCCCGGTGGTCATCGACCGGCTCGGCTACAAGGCCGACGGCGCCGGGCTGCGCGCGGCCTTCCGCCGCCAGGTGCACGTCCTCGACCTGGGCACCGGCGAGGTGCGGCAGCTCACCTCCGGCGACTGGGACGCCGGCGAGCCCGCCTGGTCGCCGGACGGCACCCGGCTGGCCTACACCTCGGGGGCCGGTCCGCAGGCCGATCTGACGTTGACGGCGGCGCCGTACGTGGTGGATCTCGACGGCGGGCGGCCGCGGCCGGTCGGCGACGAGAAGGGCTGGTTCGGCGGCGTCCAGTGGTACCCGGACGGCTCGGCGCTGCTCGCGACCGGCCTGCCGGAGGTGCGCATCGGCCACACGCGGCTGGTGAAGCTCCCGCTGGACGGTGGCGCGCCCGTCGACCTCACCCGCGACCTCGACCGCAACGTCATGCCGGGCGGTCCCGAGTGGCCTGGCGGCGCCCCGCGTTTCACCCCGGACGGCGCCCACGTGCTCTTCTGCGCCCGCGAGCGGGGCAGCACCCTGCTCTTCCGGGTGCCCGCGGACGGCGGCAGGCCCGAGCGGGTCCTCGACGGCAGCGTCTCCGGCCTGACCACCTCCCGCGACGGCGTCACCGTCGTCGTGACCGTCACCACGACCTCCCACGGCGAGCTCGCGCTGGCCGACCTGGACAGCGGCCGGGTGCGCGAGCTGACCGCGCACACGGCGAACGCGCTGCCCGACGTGGAGTTCATCCAGCCGCAGGAGCGGGAGTTCACGATCGGCGACGGGAGCACCGTCCACGGCTGGATCCTGCGCGAGCCCGGCGCCACGGGAGCGGGCCCGCTCCTGCTGGACGCGCACGGCGGCCCGCACCTGGCCTGGGCGCCCCATCTCGAACCCGCCCACCCCTACCACCAGCTACTGGCCGCCCAGGGCTGGACCGTGCTGCTGCTCAACCCGCGCGCCAGCGACGGCTACGGCGAGGACTTCTACGCCGCCAGCGTCGGCCGCTGGGGGCGGGGCGACGAGCGCGACTTCCTCGACCCCGTGGAGGCGCTGGTCGAGGAGGGCCTGGCCGACCCCGACCGGCTGGCGGTCTGCGGCTACAGCTACGGCGGCTTCACCACCTGTCACCTGACCACGCGCACCGACCGCTTCGCCGCGGCCGTCGCGGGCGGGCCGGTGACCAACCTGCTCAGCATGGCCGGCAGCTCCGACGACAGCCACGTCTTCGCCGCGCTGGAGTTCGGCGGCGACATCTACTCCGGCGGCGAGCTGCTGCGCGCGCAGTCCCCCATCGAGCGCGTACGGCACGTGCGCACCCCCACCCTGCTCGTCCACGCGATCAACGACGACCGCTGCCCGGTGGGCCAGTCGGAGGAGTGGTTCACCGCGCTGCGCACCCTGGGCGTCCCGGCCGAGATGGTCCTCTACCCGGAGGAGTCACACCAGTTCATGGCCGACGGCCGCCCCTCCAACCGGGTCGACTACAGCCGGCAGATCGTGCGCTGGGTCACCGCGCACGTGCGGTAGCCGATCAGGGCAGCAGGCCGCGGTCGTAGCCGGCGGCGACGGCCGCGGCCCGGTCGGAGACGCCCAGCTTGGCGTAGATGTGCGCCAGGTGGGTCTTGACCGTGGTCTCGCTGATGAACAGGGCCGCGGCGGCCTCCTTGTTGCTGTGTCCGCGGGCGACGAGGGACAGGACGGTGCGCTCGCGCTCGCTGAGCTCGGCCGGAACCGGCGCGCGAGCCGTCCGGCCGAGCACCCGTCCGGCGACGGCGGGAGAGAGCACCGACTCCCCCGCCGCCGCGGCGCGCACGGCGCGGAAGACGGCCTCGCGCGGCGAGTCCTTGAGCAGGTAGCCGATCGCGCCCGCGGTCAGCGCGGGCAGCACGTCGTCGTCGCCGTCATAGGTGGTCAGGACGAGCACGCGGGCCGAGGGCACCCTCCTGGCCAGCAGCCCGATGAACTCCGCGCCGGCCAGGCCGGGCATCCGCAGGTCGGTGAGCACGACGTCGGGGCGTTCCCGCACGGCCACGGCCAGCCCCGACTCGCCGTCGCCCGCCTCGCCCACGACCTCGAGGTCGCCCTGCTCGGCGAACATCCCGCGCAGGCCGTCCCGCACCACCGGGTGGTCGTCCACGATCACCAGCCGCACGCTCACGCGTCCTCCCCCTCGGCCGGGATCGCCGGGACGGTCACGCTGACCGCGGTGCCCTGGCCGGGCGCCGACTCGACCTCCAGGCCGCCCGCCAGCCGCAGCACCCGCTGGCGCATCGCGGTGAGCCCGAACCCCGCCACGTCCGACTCCCCGCGTGGCCCGCCCGGCGTGAACCCCGCCCCGTCGTCACGCACGTCCACCACGACCACATCCTCCATGTACGACAGCGTGACCCCGGCCTTGGCCGCACCGGCGTGCCTGGCGACGTTCGTCAGCGCCTCCTGCACGGCCCTGAACAGCGTGACCTCCACCTCGGGGTGCAGCAACCTGGCCGGTCCCGTGACGGTGAGCGTGGCGGGCACCTCGTGCGCGGCGCTCCAGCCGGACACCAGGTCGGCCAGCGCCTCCGGCAGCCGCGAGCCCGCCAGCGGGCCTGGGCGCAGGTCGTTCAGGGAGCGGCGGACCTCGGTCAGGCTCTCCCTGGCCAGCGCGCGGGCCGTGGAGAGGCGGCGGCGCAGCGCCTCCTGGTCACCGGCGGCCTCCTCCGCGGCTTCGAGCTGGGTGACGATGCCGGACAGGCCCTGGGCGAGGGTGTCGTGGATCTCCCTGGCCATCCGGCCGCGCTCCCCCGCCACGCCTTTCGCCCGCGCCGCCTCCAGCAGCCTCCCCTGGAGTTCCGCGTTCTCCTCGCCGAGCCTGGCCAGGCGCTCGTTGGCGCTCTCCAGGGCCCGGTTGGCGGCGTGGCGGCGGGCGACCTCCTTCTCCATGGCCCTGATGAGCCAGCCGAGAAAGGCCGCGAACGCCCCACCGGCCAGCGTGGCCAGCAGCCTCGGCCAGGGGGCGTCCTGCGCGAGCAGGTCGAGCGGGGCGCCGGGCAGGAGGATCGCGGTGGCCGCCACCCCGGCGTAGGACAGCCTTCCCGGCAGCGCCACGAACGCCATGGGGAAGCAGACGATCACCGCCAGCGCGTACGCGGGCTCACGCGCGGCCAGCACCAGCGTCAGCCCGAGCAGCCCCGCGAAGTACACGGTCATCGGCGCCGCCTCCCGCTCCGGCCAGTGGGGGTGGGCCAGCACCATCCACCAGTGCCACCCCGCGAGGGCGGCGGCCAGGGCCAGCGTGACCAGCCGGTGCTGGAGGGTGGCGGTGGAGCCGACCATCGCGATCAGACTGGCCACCCCCAGCACGACCAGGGGTAAGGCACGCCACAGCGTGTCCCATTCCCGCTCCGCCCGCACCCCGCCCTCCCCGTCGTCCGCACCGGTGGACTCTCGTCCTCGCCCTGGCGAGCCCTCGTCCGTGCCCGGCTCTCATCCTCACCCGGTGGACTCTCATCCTCACCCGGTGAGCTCTCATCCGCGTCCGGTTGGCTTTCGTCCGCGCCCGTAGACCAGGCGGCGTAGCAGCGTTTCCGCCGGTCCGCGGTGGCCCGCCCGGCGCATCAGGTCGGCCGCCACCACTGTGGCCGCCCACGTCGCGAGGGCCAGACCCGCCGTCGCGGCCGAGCCCAGCGTGCCGCCGAGCCCGGCGGTATAGGGGGCCAGGAGCGCCACGAACACCGCCGACTGCAGGAGATAGCAGGTCATCGAGCACTCGCCACAGGCCGCCAGCGCACGGACCACCGGGCCGCGCCGGGCGCCGATCCGCTGGGCGAGCAGGCTCATCAGCGCCGCGTACCCCAGTCCTCCGGCCACGCCGGTGACGATGTGCAGGGCGTTGAAGAGCATCATCGTGCCCTCGTCGCCGACGGTCAGGAACCCGCCCGCCACCAGGCCGACGGGCAGCCCGCCGAGGATCCCGGTCAGCGGGCCCCAGAGCGCGGCCTGCCGTACCAGCCGGTCGGGGGCGGTGAGCAGGTTCCTGCGCGCCGCCCACATCCCGACCAGCGCCGCCGCGACCACGCCCAGCATGCCGAACGGCGTCATCAGCCATTCGACCGGCCGCAGGGTCAGCGCGGTGAGCGGGTCCGGTTCGGCGAAGGACCAGAAGAACGTGCGCTCGGCCGAGCCGTACGGCGTGGTGTAGACGACGGCGGCCGAGGCGGCCACGGGCACCATCCAGGCGGCGGCCAGCAGGAGCAGCGTCCGGTCGCGCACCCGTAGCAACCGGACGAACACCAGGCCGATCAGCCCGTAGAGGCCGAGGATGTCGCCCGAGAACAGCAGCGCGCCGTGGACCGCCCCGAAGACCACCAGCCACAGGCCGCGCCGCCGCAGCACCCGCCGGCCCTCGTCGTCGTCGCGCCGCCGGTTCCAGATCTGGACCAGGCCGTAGCCGAACAGCGCCGCGAACATGGGGTAGCCGCGCACCTCGACCAGCATCATGCTCAGCGCCGAGGTCACCCGGTCGGGCAGGTCGTGCTCGATGACGTGCTGCCTGATGCCGTACGGCCGGCCGTACAGGTAGACGGCCGAGTTCGCCACGGCGATGAGCGCCAGCATGGCGCCTCTGGCCAGGTCGGGCGCCAGCAGGCGTTCTCGATGCCCGACCGGGCCCTGTCGCAGGGTGGACGTCACGTCCCCTCCTCGCCTCGACGGTGTCGCGTCGAGTCTGCGAGGTACGGCCGCGCGCCGGATCATGCGTCAGGGCACGGCAGGAGCGGCGGACGGATGATTCGCCGCATCCTCCGATCAGAGGATGCCGGGGCCTACTGCGGCGCTTCCGTGGCCTCGTCGGTGGGCACCGCCGTGCCCTCCGCGCTGACCTGGACGTAGGTGGCGTCGCCCTTGAGGTTCTGGTGGATCACGAGGGTCGCCGAGCCGCCCGATCCGGTGGTCGCCGGGGCGAACCAGACCTTGAGCGCGCACTCCTCCTCGACGTCGAGCGACGTGTCCCCGCAGGCGTTGTCGTGCTGGAAGTCGCCGGGGTTGTCGCCCTCGAACTCGATGTCGGTGACTTTCAGCGTCGAGGTTCCCGTGCTCAGGATCCGCACTTCCTGGGCGCAGCCTTCCCCTTCACAGGAGAACGCCAGCGATTTCGGGGTTACGGCGATACCTGGAGCCCTTTTCGGACCGCCTTGAATGATCTCCGGGACGCTTTCCCTTTTCGTCTCCGTGCTTTCCACCTCTGCTCCGGGGCCCCAGGGGATCGGCACCTGGCGGGATGTGATCAGTGCGGCGCTGATGGTCGCGGCAGCCGCGATCATCGCCGCGGCGATCGCCACGCCTCGGGTCGACATGATGCTCCTCCGAACGTCTGTCCCAAATGCGGCCCAACCAGGTTTCCGTCGTCCGCGACGCGGCGTCCACAGGTGTATGCGCCCGCGCCCTCAGTGGCATTGTCCGGATTTCGCCGGAGCCGCGAATGAGTAGGCCCTACTCATTCGCACGACTGGGCAGAGACCCAAGGGCGGGGCAGGGAGTTCAGGGGCGGGGTTTGCGGTAGCGGGCGAACCAGGCGCGCGACGACGGCGGCACGAAGAGCAGGACGATGACGGCGAGCCCGGCCAGCGCCAGAACGGACGCGCCGACGAGGATTCCCGCGGGCGCACCGGTGCCGCCCAGGGCGTCGGCCAGCGAGTTGACCGCGTACAGGACGACGAACACGCCGAAGCAGGCCGCCAGGATGCGGGGTCCGCGCCAGCCCGGCCACAGCCCCCGGGCGATCGCCGCGCCGAGGAGGCCGAAACCCACCGGCAGGACGGCGCTGCGCGGCAGGCCGCCCGCGATCAGGAGCGCGCCGGTGCCGAGCAGCAGCGCGGCGACGACGCCGACCGCGACGACGGCTCCGATGACGGGCGCGGGGGGCGTGCGTTCGCTCATGACTGCAACATGGCCGGAATGGGCAGGGGTGAAACCCGTTTCATGACCATAAGGACAACGAACGTTTACTCACACAGTTGATCTTGTTAGTATCGGGTTTCTTATCCGTGATGATGGGTTTTGACACCATAGACAGAATCCTCGGTGCGCCACCCGCATATCCGCCGTGGCGAGTGGCGCACATGGCCGCGAAGGCGGGGATACTGGCGACCTGGCTGTCCTCGGCGCAGGCCCGGGACATCGAGCTCACCCGCGCGGCCACGGAGTATCTGGAACGGACTCGGCGCAGGGTCGCCGAGCTGGCCAGAGTGGGTGACGAACAGGCCGCGGCACACGGGCTGACCGTGCTCAAAGGGCGCAGGATCGCCGCCCACATGCCCGGATGGATGCTCCGCCAGTCCGGCGACGTGGACCTGGTCGCGCCCGGCGAGGAGGCGCTGTGGGCCTGCGTCCTGGACCTGTCGGCACGTTATGACGCCGTCCCGCAGGGCGTCAGCGTCATGGACGGGGAATTCGGGCGGCACGTCTGCGTGGCCATGAAGTGGCCTGCCGAGGAGCCCCATCTCGACAAGCCGATGGGCGCCGACATCGCCACGTGCGCGTTCAGCGGCGACCTGAAGGGCGTTCCGGTAAGGACCGTTCCGCCAGAACATGATGATTTATGCGGATTATTCGCTGTGGCCGAGGAAAGGTTTCAGCGCAAATTCCGCATCAAGGACCTCCTCGATTTCGCGGTGCTCGCCGAACTCGCCGAACGGCGGCTGGGCGACGCGCTGGTGGGCGTGGTCCTGGAGCACGTCGAGGCGCTCGCGCTCGCCCCCGAGCTGCGCGCGCTCATCAGGAAGGCCGATCCCTGGTCACCAGTCTCGCCGCGCTGGCGCGCGACCCTGGACGAGCTGGGACCGGCGGCCAAGGCGGAGAAGGCGCGCAGGCGGCCCGGCCGGGCGGGGGTGGCCCGGCTGCGGTTCGGGTTCCCGCTGGACACCGTGCCGAGCCGCGAGCCGAGGGTCACCGTGCACCGCGGGCCGCGCGCCGACGTGGCCACCACCCCGATCGGCGCCTGCCTGCTCGTGGCGGACCCCGTGCTCACCGAGGACGTCGTGGCCGAAGCCCTCGGCCACGCACGGACGCTCGAAGCAGAAGGAGGTGAATCCCATGCGGCACATCGTGACCGCTGAATTCAAGATCTTGACCACCGTCACGGTCAAGCCCGGCAAGTAGCGGACCGGCGGGACGCTCCCCGGGCCGCTGGGGAGCGACCGCCCACCCACCCCTGGAGATCACGCATGACGGCAGGCTCCTACCCGTTCGGCCCGCCCGACCTGCTGCGCCTGCATCCCCGCTTCGCGCGGTTGCGCGAGAGCGAGCCGCTGTCGCGGGTCCGGATGCCCTACGGCCGCGAGGGCTGGCTGGCCACCCGCTACGAGGACGTGCGCGCGATCATCTCCGACCCCCGCTTCAGCCGGGCGCTGGCGGCGGGCGCCGACGTGCCCCGCATGACGCCCCTGCCCGGCGGCGCCGGATCCATGGCGATGATGGACGCGCCCGAGCACACCCGGATGCGGCGCCTGGTCTCCAAGGCGTTCTCGCTGCGGCGGATCGAGGAGCTGCGGCCCTCGGTGACCGCCCGCGCCGAGAAGCTCCTGCGCGGGCTGCGTCCACCCGCCGACCTCATGCGGGACTTCGGCACGCCGCTCGCGCTGATGACGATCTGCGACATGCTCGGCGTCCCGTACGGCGAGCGCGACCGCTTCGGCGGCTGGGCGGAGGTCGTGGTCACCACCACGGCCTACACCGCCGAGGAGGTCGAGCGCGTCCTCGGGGAGTTCGCCGGCTATCTGCTGGAACTGGTCGAGCGGCGGCGGGCCGTACCCGAGGGCGATTTGCTGAGCGAGCTCGTGCACGCCCGCGACAGCGAGCGGCGGCTCAGCGAGCAGGAGCTGGTCACCTTCCTCGGCAGCTCGCTCACCACCGGCCAGGACAACGTGGCCAAGCAGATCGGCAACATGGCCTACACGCTGCTGACCGAGCCCGGGCTCTACCGGAGCCTGGCCGGGCGGCCGGAGTCGATACCGCGCGCGGTCGAGGAACTGCTGCGCTACCTCGTCATCAGCCCCGGGCTCGGCATCGCCAGGATCGCCACCGAGGACGTCGAGATCGGCGGGCGCACCATCCGCGCGGGCGAGGCGGTGCTCGTCTCCTTCGCCTCGGCCAACCGCGACCCCGCCGCCTTCCCCGACCCCGACACGATCGACGTGGAGCGGCAGGGCGGCCCGCACCTGACGTTCGGGCCCGGGTTGCACCACTGCCTGGCCGCCTCGCTGGTGCGGATGGAGCTGCAGGAGGCGGTGCGGGCGCTCGTGACCACCTGGCCTGGGTTGCGGCTGGCCGTACCGAAGGAGGAGGTCGAGTGGCTGACCACGGCGATCACGATCGGACCGGTGGAGCTGCCGGTGCGGTGGTGAGCCTCTGGCGGCACGCCGACTTCGTCCGGCTGTGGTCGGCGAACACCGTCAGCCAGCTCGGCAGCCGCGCGGGCGCGATCGCCGTTCCGCTGGTGGCGGTCACCGCGCTTGCGGCCACACCGCTGGAGATGGGACTGCTCAACGCGGCGGGCACGGTCGGCGCGCTGCTGTTCGGGCTGCCCGCCGGGGCGTGGGTGGACCGGATGCGACGCCGGCGCGTGCTGCTCACCGCCGACCTCGCGCGGGCGCTGCTGCTGCTGACGATCCCCCTCGGGTACGCCGCGGGGGTGCTCGCCGTCTGGCACCTGCTGGCCGTCGCCCTGCTGGTGAGCATCGCGACGATCTTCTTCGACGTGGCGCACCTGGCCTACGTGCCGGCGCTGGTCGAGCGCGAGCGGCTCATCGAGGCCAATGCCAGGCTGCAGGCGAGCTACTCGGTCGCGGTGGTGACGGGGCCGAGTCTCGGGGGCCTGATCGCCGGGCTGGCCGGGGCGGCGGCCACCGTGTCGGTCACGGCGGCGACGTTCCTGGCCTCCGCCGGGCTGCTGCGCCGGATCCGCGCGCCCGATCCGCCCCCCGCGTCGGCGAGCGGGAAGGGGACGCTCGCCGACATCGGCGAGGGGCTGCGCTTCCTGCTGCGCGACCCGCCGCTGCGCGCGATCGGCTTCTGCACCGGCAGCGTCAACCTGTTCATGTCGATGGTGGCGGCGTTGCTGGTGCTGTTCCTGACGCGCGAGCTGGGCCTGTCGCCCTTGATGACCGGCCTGGTGGCGGCGGCGTCGGGGGCGGGCGGGGTGCTGGCGGCCGTGACCGTCAAGCGGTGGACCCGCGCGTTCGGGCCCACCCGCACGATCGTGCTGTCGCTGCTGCTCACCGAGCCGTTCGGGCTGCTCATGGCGCTGTCGTGGCCGGGGTGGGGCGTCGTGCTGTTCGTCTGCGGCTGGTTCGCCTGCGGGTACGGCGGGACGCTCTACAACGTCGTCCAGGTCAGCTACCGCCAGAGCGCCTGCCCCGGACACCTGCTCGGACGGGTCCAGGCGGCCAACCGGTTCCTGGCCTTCGCCATGGCCCCGGCCGGCGGCCTGCTGGGCGGCGCGCTGGGCACCTGGCTGGGCGTGCGGCCCACCCTGGCGATCGGTGTCCTGGGCGCGCTGGCCGCCACGCTCTGGCTGATCCTGTCCCCGCTGCGCCACGCGGAGGCACCGTCGGCCACCTGAACTCACCCGATGCCTCCTCGAACCGCAGGCGTCACCGTCCGCGGTCAAACCGCAGGCGTCGCCGTCCGCGCTCAGACGGCGGCGTCGCCGCCGTCGAGGATCAGGTCGGCTCCGGTCATCCAGGACGACTCGTCCGAGGCGAGGAAGACGGCGGCCCCCGCGTAGTCCTCCGGGCGGCCCGGACGGCCGAGCGGGATGTCCTTGCCGCGCTCGTGCCACAGGGCGGGGTCGTCGCGCCACTGCGGGGAGTTGGCCTTGGTGGCGGTCAGGCCGGGCGAGATGGTGTTGACCCGGATGCCGTACGGCGCCAGCTCGTACGCGGCACTGCGGGTCAGCATCGACAGCCCGGCCTTGCTGGACTGGTAGTGGGCCATCTTGCTGACGGCCTTGAAGGCGCTGACCGAGCTGATGTTGATGACGCTGCCGGGGGCGCCCTCGGCGCGCAGCCGGGCGGCGAAGGCCTGGGTGGCGAAGAACGGGAAGCGCAGGTTGACCGCCATCACCCGCTCGTACTCCTCCGGGGTGAGGTCGAGGAAGGCCGTCCTGGTCATCGTGGCGGCGTTGTTCACCAGCACGTCGGGCGTGCCCAGCGCGGCCACCGCCGCCGCCATCAGCTTCCCCGCGCCGTCGGGGTCGGCGCCGTCGAGCAGCGCGAAGTCCGCCCGCACGCCGTGTTCGCGCAGCTCGGCGAGGGTCGCCTGGGCCGCCTCCGCATCGGCCAGCGCCGTGAAGAACACCTCGCAGCCCTCGCGGGCGAACGCCACGGCGATGGCCCGCCCGATGCCGTTGGCGCCGCCGGTGACCACGGCCCGCCGCCCCTTCAACCTGTCCATGAAACCGCCCCGTCCCGTGCCAGAAAGATCGTTCGACGACACCTTAGACCGCTCCTCCGACAATCAGATCTGTCTTGACAAAACTTTTTGTCGGCGGAATGCTCAGAGGCATGAACAGAAACCTCCTGCTGTGCGGCGTCCTCGCCGGACCCCTCTACGTCCTCGTCGTCCTGGCCCAGGCCCTCACCCG
This sequence comes from Nonomuraea sp. NPDC050790, assembly GCF_044456745.1. NCBI lineage: Bacteria > Bacillati > Actinomycetota > Actinomycetes > Streptosporangiales > Streptosporangiaceae > Nonomuraea > Nonomuraea sp. NPDC050790. The sequence continues at coordinate 1,799,114 of NZ_JBITGF010000001.1, forward strand.
CGAGCCGTTCGACCTCACCCGCCACGCCGCCAGCCTGCTGAGCACCGGCGACCTCGGCTGGATCCAGATCGCGAACTTCCTGCTCACCGGGGCGCTCGTCATCGCCTTCTCGTACGCGCTCAAGCGCCCCTGGGCCCCCTGGCTCATCCGCGTCTACGGCCTCGGCCTCATCGGCGCCGGAGTCTTCACCGCCGACCCCGCGCTCGGCTTCCCCGCCGGAACCCCCGACGGCCCGCCCGCCGCCATCACCTGGCACGGCATGCCGCACTTCCTCGCGGGCGGCGTCGGCTTCCTGTGCATGATCGCCGCCTGCCTGCTGCACGCCCGCCGCCACGCCGCCGAGGGCAGGACCGGCTGGGCGGCCTTCTCCGCGCTGACCGGGGTGCTGTTCCTCGCCGCCTTCGCCGGCATCGCCTCGGGGAACGCCGCCGCCTGGATCAACGTGGCCTTCGCGCTGGCCGTACTGCTGTCATGGTCGTGGATGAGCGCGACCGGCCTGCGCCTCCTGCGCGCCCCCGCGTGAACCCCGCCGCACCCCCGGGTACGGCGGGGCCGGCCGGATCAGACCGAGTACCTGCAGAGCAGCGCCTGACCCACCCCCTGCGAGTAGCCGATGAGGCTCCAGGTCGGGTGGTAGTACACGCAGGCCTGGCCGGGGTTGCCCGCGCCGGTGAAGACCAGGCCGGACGCGGCCATGTCGTAGCAGTTCAGCCAGCCGTTGTAGAAGCCGATGTCGGAGGTCGGGTTGACCTGGGCGGCGCAGTAGCCGCCGAGGGTCAGCGGGCTGAAGACGTCCTCGACGACGGCCGTGGCCCGAGCCTGGGCCGGGGCGGTGGACAGGCCGGGCGCGCCCAGGGCGAGCAGCGCGGCCGAGACGAGCACGGCGAGACGACGGAGCATGGAACCTCCATGTACCAGGGGGGATGGTGCCTTGATCGCAGTATTAAATAGGAAACTTTCCTAAGCAATAGCGACTTTCCGTATCCACCGGCGCATCGGCGCGACCTCGACGAGAATTGGACACCGAGCGTTCACGGAGGGTGCCTACCCTCGGGTTTTGACACCCCCCGTCAGGAAAGGGTCGCACCGATGAGAAGACGCAACTTCCTGCGTGCCTCGGTCCTCGGCGCCGGAGCCATGGCGCTGCCCTTCACCCTCTGGGAGGGCACGGCACTGGCCGCTCCCGCCCAGAACGCGCCGAGCCCCTACGGCTCGCTGCGGCCCGCGGACGCCAACGGCATCCTGCTGCCCGCAGGCTTCACCAGCCAGGTGGTCGCCCGCTCCGGCCAGCGGGTCACCGGCACCACGCTCACCTGGCACAACGCCCCCGACGGCGGCGCCTGCTTCGCCGACGGCGCGGGCTGGATCTACGTCTCCAACTCCGAGATCGACCCCGGCGGCGGCGCCTCGGCGATCCGGTTCGACTCCTCCGGCGCCGTGGTCTCGGCCAGCCGCATCCTCACCGGCACCCGGCAGAACTGCGCGGGCGGCAAGACGCCGTGGAACACCTGGCTGTCGTGCGAGGAGGTGAGCCGCGGGTTCGTCTACGAGACCTATCCGTTCGGCGGCTCCGCCGTACAGCGGCCGGCCATGGGCCGGTTCAAGCACGAGGCCGCGGCGGCCGACCCGGTCCGCCGGGTGATCTACCTGACCGAGGACGAGAGCAACGGCAGGTTCTACCGCTTCGTCCCCTCGACCTGGGGCGACCTGTCCAGCGGCACCCTTCAGGTGCTCGTCGCGGGCTCGGCCACCTCGGGCTCCTTCACCTGGGCGAACGTCCCCGACCCCGACGGCTCCCCCACGGCCACCCGCAGCCAGGTGTCCGGCTCCAAGTCCTTCAACGGCGGCGAGGGCTGCCACTACGCCGACGACACCGTCTGGTTCACCACCAAGGGCGACAACCGGCTCTGGCAGCTCAACCTGGCGGCCGGCACCTACGAGCTGGCCTACGACGACAGCCTGGTCAGCCCCGGCAGCCCGCCGCTGACCGGCGTCGACAACGTCACCGGCTCGACCGGCGGCGACCTCTACGTGGCCGAGGACGGCGGCAACATGGAGATCTGCATGATCACCCCGAACGACCAGATCTCGGTGTTCCTGCGCATCAACGGCCAGGGCTCCTCGGAGATCACCGGCCCGGCGTTCAACCCCGCGGGCAACCGCCTGTACTTCTCCTCCCAGCGCGGCACCAGCGGCTCGTCCTCCGGCGGCATCACCTACTGCGTCACCGGCCCGTTCCGCCCCTGAAGTCCACAAGTCCCTGACGCCCGCAAGCTCCCTGACGCCCGCAAGCCGCTGACGTCCACAAGGCCCTGAAGCTCACCAGCCCCTGAGGCCCGCAGGCCCCTTACGCCCGCATGCCCTGATGACCGGATGCACACGAGCCCGCCCCCGAGGCGGCGGTGGCGGACTCGTGTGCCGGTCCGCACTGGCTCAGCAGGCGTTCGCGGGTCGGCCTGCTGGACCAGATCGGGTACCAGCCGGCGCCGTCCACGCGAATCCCCCGCCGGGGACGCCGCCGATCTGGCTTACCCCTCCTTGCTACCGCACCGCGGTTGTTCGGCTTCACACGCGTGCGCCGATCAATCAATCCCCGATCAATCCCGGCCCGGTGAAGGAGCAGGAACCGGGCCGGGCGCAGCGCCTCGTACAGGCGGCCGGACGACAACCGGCCCGCCACCCGCCGCCGCAGCGCGTCCCGCACGGCCGGTACGGCCAGCGCCCCCCGCGCCGTGCCGACGGGATGGCGTTCGGCGTGGCAGGAGTCGAGGAACCACGGCGGGCGCCCACCCGTGGATCGCGGCGGCGAGCCTCCAGCCCAGGTACACGGCGTCCTGGATGCCGGGTTCATGCCGAGCGGCGGGTGCTTGGTGTCCTGGGCCTCGGACTTGGGCGGCCGCCCGGGACGTCGAGGGGGACCTTGCCCATATGGCCAGGAACATATTTAGCTAGTCGTCGATGACCTCGGACAGCTCCCGATCCAGGGTCTCGATGCGATCGCGCAGGTAGGACGGCACGCCGATCAGGCTCAGCTCGGTCCGCCGCCGCAGGGTGACCAGGACGGCCAGACCGTCGGCGTCCCAGGGACCGGCGTCGGTGAGGTCCAGCACCAGGCTCGGCGGCGTCCCGGCACGCTCCAGCAGTTCCAGCGCCGCGCTCCGGTCGAACAGGCCGGACAGGCGCAGCACCGCGCGCCCGTTCCGGTGGCCGGGCTCGATCGTCGCGGATTCCCCGGCCGCGCCCGGCAGCGCCATCGCGATGGTGGTGCGCGTCCCGTCCGGGCCCGTGGACACCGCCTGCTCGTCGGCCAGCGTGCGCACGAGCCACAGGCCGTGCCCGTGCCGGAGGGGCCACGGCTCGCTCGGCGCTCCGGCCTCTCCGCCCGCGTCGCCGACCCGGACCCACACCATCCCCTCCTTCTTCCAGAGGGTCACGGTGCCCTGCCCGGCGCCGTGGCGCACCGCGTTCATGGCCAGTTCGTGGACGGCGATGACCAGGTCGGCGGCCCGGCCGGGGGGCAGCCCCGCGTGGGCGCCGTGCGCCTCGACGCTGGCTCGCAGCGTGTAGAGGGAGTCGGCGTCGAAGACCTGTTCGAACAGGACACCGTCGCCGCCAGGCGGGCCGGCGGCGGGATCGGTGCGAGGCGGACCTGCCTGCTCCGCGCCGATCTGCGCGTCTGGGAACTGGTCACCGTTCATCGGCGGTTTCCACCGTAACACCCGCGATGTCCGACGCGCCGAGCAACGCGAAGCGTGCGGCGATGGTCGGGTGGCAGCGCAGCACCACCTTGCGGTCCGGGCAGATGCTGCGCGCGCAGTCGAGGATCATGCGCGTGCAGGCGACGTCGACGAAGGTCAGCTCGGCCATATTGACGAGAACGTCCGCCTCGCCGCGGATGACCTCGGCCAGCGCCAGGGCCAGGGACTCCCCCGCCGTGGCGTCGATCTGCCCGGCCAGCCGGATGCCCGGCGGCGCGTACTGGCGGCAGATGCGCAGCAGCGGATCGTCGTGGTAGGTGGCGGCGGCGACCGAGCGCGTGTGGAAGGCCGACACCGACGCGAGCGTGACCGGGTCGAAACGCTCGCGGTCGTACTGGCACAAGACCGACACGCGGCCGCCCGCCAGCGTCTCGGCGATCTGGCGCTCGAAGGCGGGCAGGTGCTCCACGCCCTGGACCGGGCTCAGCGCCCAGCCCATGTCGATGGCCACCCGCAGGCCGCGGTGGGCGTGCTCGGCCTCCTCGCGCTGGGCGCGCAGCCAGCGCATGGCGTCCTCCAGCGCGAACTGCCGGCCCGACAGCAGCCCGTCCTGCCAGGCCACGATGTGCATCCGCCCGTTCTCCCCGGCGTGCCTGAGCGCGAGGCCGCGCCGGTCGAGCTCGGCGTAGGCGGCCTGCGGCTCCTCGCTCAGCCAGACCACCCGCAGCCCTTCCGCCAGCCCGTCGCGGATGTAGGCCGCGGTCAGGTCGAGGTACTCCTCCCGCTCGCCGAACGTGAGGCAGGCATGGTCGTCCAGTGTCAGATCCGTGATCTGCGAGTCCGCGTCGATCGACCCCACCCACTCTCGTCCGGGCGTCGCCGCGACGGCGTGCCGGTCACACAGCCTAGTGAGCTTGTCGAGTCCCCGCCCGGACGCGGCGGAACCGGGGCCCGCGGTGACGGGCCCCGGTCTCGCGGCAGGACGTGCGGTTACCAGCGGTCGGTGCCGTCAGGCTCCCCGTCCACGTCACCGTCGGCCTCGACGCGCTCCTTGCGCACCTGGCCGGAGACGGTCTCGTCCTCGGTGACCTCCTCCTTGGCCAGCCGTACCCTCTCGACGGGGACGGCCTCGGTCTCCACGACGGCCCGCTCGGCGTGCAGCGTGACCTCGTGCTCGGCCTCGGTGATGTCCTGGCCGCTCATCGCGGCCTCGCGGTTGGCGTCGGTGATGGGCTCGCGCTCGATCCGCACCTCCTCGTGGGTGACCGGCACGGTCACCTGCTCCTCCGTGGTGACGACGTACTTACGCAGCCGGGCGTGGCCGCTCTCGTAGCGCTCGGTGCCGACGCGCAGGTGCTCCTCCGAGCGGGTCATGGCGTCCTCGGTCGTCGAGGCGTCCATGCGGGCGTCGGGGCCGACCGGCTGTTCCGGTACGAGCGGCTGCCGCCGTCCGTCGCCCCATTCGACGCCGTAGTAGCGGTAGAGCTCGCGCTCCTCCTGCTCGGACAGGCGTCCCCCGGCTTCGACGTCGATTCTGGGCGCGTCCATGATCTGGGACTTGCCGAAGCCCGCTTCGGCCCGGTCGCCGATCATCCTGACCGCGCGCAGCGGCACGAACGACTCGTGCATGCCGAACCATCCGGTCTTGACCGTGAGCCACTCCGGATCGCCGGTCGCGTCGTCCAGGTAGACGGTCTTCACCTCCCCCACGCGATCGCCGTCGCTGTCGTAGAGCGTGTGTCCGATCAGGTCGTGGATCTGCTCTTGCGTAATCACGTGAAACCCCCGGTTCGCTTTCTGAACCGCTTCCCGGTGCCGGTGCGCGTATCGGGAGTTGCCCGAATGCCGAACCAACCCTTACCGGGCCGCGCGGCGCACGGAGCGGGCGGATCCACCCGCGTCAGGGCCGATCCCGGCACTCTGGCCCCAGGCGTCTCACATACCTGGGCAGGAGCCCGGCATGACCGTCGCTTGGAGCACGGGCCGGTCGCATGGAGACGGGACGAACCTGGATCTACCCCGCGTCCCGGGCCGGGCGACTTGACCTGACCCCCGTCCAGCATTGATGATAATCCCGACCGATATAGCAGGAAAAGCGGGAAAGGCGGATGCGGTGCGATCACTCATCCTGCTGGGCCTGGTCGGCCTGGCCGCGCAGCTCGTCGACGGCAGCCTCGGCATGGCCTACGGCGTCACCTCCACCACATTGCTGCTGGCCATCGGCACCAACGCCGCCGCCGCGTCAGCCACCGTCCACCTCGCCGAGATCGGCACCACACTCGCCTCGGGCATCTCCCACTGGCGTTTCGGCAACGTCGACTGGAAGGTCGTCGCCAAGATCGGCGTCCCCGGCGCGATCGGTGCCTTCGCCGGAGCCACGTTCCTGTCGAGCCTGTCCACCGAGCTCGCGGCGCCGATCATGTCGGTCATCCTGCTGACCCTCGGCGTCTACATTCTCATCCGCTTCACCGCGTTCGGGCTGCCGCGCGGCAACCTGGGCAAGCCGCTGCGCAAGCGCTTCCTCGGCCCGCTGGGCCTGGTGGCCGGTTTCGTGGACGCCACCGGCGGCGGCGGCTGGGGCCCCGTGGGCACCCCGGCCATCCTGGCCAGCGGCCGCATCCCCCCGCGCAAGGTGATCGGCTCGATCGACGCCAGCGAGTTCCTCGTCGCCATCGCGGCCAGCGTCGGCTTCCTGGTCGGCATCGGCTCGGAGAACATCAACTTCGCCTGGGTCGGCGTCCTGCTGCTCGGCGGCGTGATCGCCGCGCCCATCGCCGCCTGGCTGGTGCGCCACATCCCGCCGCGCATCCTCGGCTCGGCGGTCGGCGGCGTGATCATCCTGACGAACGTGCGCACCCTGCTGCGTAGCGACTGGATCGACGCGCCCGGCAACGTGCAGACGATCGCCTACATCGCCCTCGCGCTCCTCTGGGTGGGCGCGATCGCCTACTCGGTGCGCGAGTACCGCCGCGACAAGGCCAACGAGTCGGTGGAGGCCGTCGACTCCGACGTGGACCGGCAGGAGGAGCCCACCCCGGCCTGACCCGCCGCACGCCTCCCACGATGCCCCTGGCCGGAAGCCGGGGGCATCGTGCTGCGTGAGGTCACCAGGGCGCCTGCCCGCTCCTGACGTACGGACGGATCTTGACGACGTACACCACCGCCACCCACGCCAGGCCGAGCAGCAGGAAGACCAGCGCCACGCGCCCGTCGCGGGTGGCGGCCGCCTCGCCGCGCCCGACGTACTCGGCGGCGGTGTAGACCGGTTTCCCGTCGACCACGGCGCCGACCGCGTGGATCCGGTTGCTCCCGTCGGGGAAGCGGGCGGCCGAGGTGAACGCCTCCTCGGGGTCCTCGAGGATCTCCAGGCGTACGCGGGCCCCGGTCCTGATCCCGCCCTCGGGAGGGACGTCCAGCCGGAAGGAGACGTTCTGCGGGCGGCCGGTCAGCGTGAGCGTGTAGTCGACCCGGCTGGACTGGCGGTTGCCGCTGCCGACCTGGGTCCTGGAGGTGTCGGCGGTGGCGACGGTCCCCTCGACCACCCGGACCTCGGCCATGGTGAACGCCGGCTCGCCCTTGCCGGCGCGGTCGTGGAAGAAGAGCGCGAAGCCCAGCAGGACCAGAGCGGGCATCGCCCAGCGGATGATCGCCTTCACCGGGCGACTATCCCATATCCGCGAACATCCGCCCGATTCCATCCAGGGCGATCGCCAGCTTGGCGGCGAACCACTCCTCCTGCCCCGGCCCCGCCGCCCTCGTGACGATCTCCAGCACGCGCGGGTCGAAGGCGCCGGTCCAGGCGCTCGGCGGCTCGTGTCCGCCCTCCATCGCGCCGGACAGCATGAAGTCCTGCGCCAGGACCGTGTTGGCGGCCAGGTCCACGACGAAGTCGACGGCGAGCGTGGCCTGGTACGGCGGCCGCCCCTGCTCGACCAGATCGAGGCACAGCCGGTTGAAGACGGCCATGAGCTCGTGGTTGGCCAGCAGCCGCCGCCCGGCCGCGAGCATGAGGCCCGGGTTGTCGCGCAGGATGCCCCAGACCGTCCAGGCGGCCTGTTCGAGCAGGTCGCGCCAGTGCCCGCCCCCGGCGGGCCACGGAGCCCGGCTGATCAGCAGGCTCACTCCGGCGTCGACGAGGTCGTCGTGCCCGCCGACGTGCCGGTAGAGGGTCGCCTGGTTGACGCCGAGCCGCCGGGCGATCGCGCTCACGGACAGCTCGGCGAACCCGTGCTCGACGACGGCCCTGGCCACGGCCTCCCGGTCGATCGCCCTGGGGCGGCCGCCCTTCCTGGTCGGTTCCGTCATGGATCCCATTATGAGGGTTTTGCGAATGGCGTTGCAAAACCGCGCGAGCCGTAAGTATGGTGAGCCTTACCTAAGTTCCCCCGAGGAGTGTCATGGCACGGCTGCGCGTGCTCTACCTGAGCGTGTTCGTCATCTTCCTGGGCCAGCAGACCCTGAACCCGCTGATCGCGCCCCTGGCGCGCGAGGTCGGCCTGGCCGACTGGCAGGTCGGCGTCATGATCAGCACGGCGGCCGTCGTGGTCGTGCTCACCAGCCAGTTCTGGGGCCGCAAGTCCGCCCAGTGGGGGCGCAAACCGGTGCTGGTCGGCGCCCTGGCCGGGGCCACCGCGGCGATGCTGGCCTTCGCCGTCCTCGCCCACCTCGGCATCGCCTCCCTGCTGTCGGGCGGGCTGCTGTTCGGCCTGTTCGTGCTGACCAGGGGCGTGCTGTTCGGCGTCTCGTTCGCCGCCGTGCCGCCCACCGCCCAGGCGTACGCGGCCGACGTCACCGAGACCGAGCGCGAGCGCCTGGCCGCGATGGCGGCGATCGGCGCCGCCCAGGGCATCGCGATGATCGCCGGAGCGGGCGTCGGCGGGCTGCTCGGCGGGTTCGGCCTGCTGGCCCCGCTCTACGCCGTCCCGCTGATCCTCGCGATCGGCGCCGTGCTCGTCGCGGTCATGGTCAAGCCGCAGGACGCCCGCGAACTGGTCGCCGCGCCGCCCCGCGTGCGTCCGCTGGACCGGCGCGTGTGGCCGTACCTGCTGACGGGGTTCGGCATTTTCACCGCGCTGGGCTTCGTGCAGATCCTCATCGGGTTCCTGCTCCAGGACCGCAACGGGCTCTCGCCCACCCAGACCGCCGGCGCCACGGGCGGCACGCTGCTGGCGGCGGGCGTCGGCATGCTGCTGGCGCAGGTCGTCATCGTGCCCAGGGCCGCCTGGCCGGCGCGGCGGCTGCTGCGCGTGGGCGCGCTGGTCGCGCTGGGCGGGCTGGCGCTGTTGCTGCCCCCACCCTCGCCACCGCCCTGTACGCGCTGTCGCCCATGGTCCCGCTGGTCGCCGCCGTCGTCATCATGGGCCTGGTCATCGTCCTGCTCTACACCAACCCGCTGCTCAGGCACGACGCCGCCAGGCCCGGCGAGCCCGCGCCGGCCCGGCGGGGATAGGGTGGCCAGCCGGGGAACGGGGAGCTGGGGGACAGTGAGGGGACACGGTGGCTCGTACCACGCCCGCGGGACAGCGGCGCGCGCAATTACTCGACGCGGCGGAGGCGCTGCTGCTCAGGGCGGGGGTCGAGGCACTGACCGTGGACGACGTGACCGCCGCGGCGGGGGTCGCGAAGGGCACCTTCTACCTGCACTTCTCCAGCAAGGACGACCTGATCGGCTCGCTCAGGGACCGCTACGCCGAGCGCTTCGCCGCCCGTCAGCTCCTCGCGGCCGGCCTGGCCGCCGGGGCCGAGCGGATCGAGCGGTGGCTGCTGGCCGGGATCACGGAGTATCTGAGCGACCTGCGGCTGCACGAGGTGCTGTTCCACAGCTCCGCCCGGCCGCGACGGCCCGGGCCCAACGCCGCCGTCGAGGCGATCGTGACCCTGCTGAAGGAGGCGGGCGCGGCCGTACCCGATCCTGAGGCGACCGCGCTCGTGCTCTACCACGTGATGCACGGCGCCGCCGAGCACATCCACCACTGCCCCGGGGACCGCGACCGGCTGACCGCCGAGACCGCGCGCCTGTGCAGGATCCTGCTGGTGAGCCAGAACCGGTCGTGAGGCGGCGGGGCCGGGTGGTGTCCGCTGTCGGCCATGGGGCGGCGGTTGACGGGCGGTCGGGACGGGCAGGAGTCGCTGGGTGGGCATCCCCGGTCCGACCGGGCGCTCCAGCAGGCCGCCGTCACCGCTGGGTCCACCGACGGTTCCCCCTTGCCTGGAGGTGTTCGTGCTCCGTCATCCGTTACCCGTGCTCGCCGGCGTGGTCGCACTGGTGTCGGCGGTGCTGGCCGCGCCCGCCCACGCCGCCTTCCCCGGCGCCAACGGCCCGATCTACTTCGTCGACCAGACGACCGATCCCGACAAGGAGATCTACCGGATCAACCCGGACGGCGGCGGCCTGACCAAGCTCACCGACAACGACGTCGCCGACTCCAACGCCGCGGCCGACGCCGGCAACACGAGGGTGGCCTTCACCCGCTTCGCCGACGGCTCGCACCAGCTCTGGACGATGAACCCCGACGGCACCGGGCAGACGCACGTGGACACCGGCGGCCCGGTCGTGGACGCGCCCGTGGACTGGTCGCCGGACGGCACGAAGATCATCTACCGGGCGGGCGACAGTACGCTGACGGTGATCGGCCCCGACGGCTCCGGCCGTACCTCTCTCGGCGTGTACGGCGACGCCCCCGCCTGGTCGCCTGACGGCACCAAGATCGCCTTCCGCGACCCCACCCGCAACATCTCCGTCATGAACGCCGACGGCACCGGCGAGACCCAGCTCACCTCCTACACCGGCGACGACGGCGCCGGGCTGCCCGACTGGTCGCCCGACGGCACCAGGATCGCCTACGGCTGGACCCGCTTCTCTCCCACGCGCGGCCAGATCCACGTCATGAACGCCGACGGCGGCTCCCAGGCCAACCTGTCGAACGACGCCACCGTCAGCGGCGCGCCCCGCTGGTCCCCCGACGGCACCAAGATCGCCTACACCTCCGACAACGACCTGTTCACCATGAACACCGACGGCACCGGCAAGAGCGCGCTGGCCGTGATCCCCGGCTTCCAGTTCACGATCGACTGGGCGCCCGCGGGCGCCGCCGACACGGCCGACGTGGCCGTGGACCTGGCCGCGCAGCCCCGCCTCGGCCTGCTGGTCCCCTACCTGAGCTACCGGCTGACCGCCCGCAACACCGGCCCCGGATCGCTCACCTCGGCCACGCTCACCGCGACGCTGCCCCCGGGCAGGACCGCCACCGGCCTGTCGTCCGGCTGCACCTCCGCCCCCGGCACCGTCACCTGCGCCTACACCGCGCTCGCGCCCGGCGCCTCGGCGACGGCCACCTTCCGGCTCCCGCTCGCCCTGCTCAGCCTGGGCAACGTGACCGTCACCGCGACCCGCGCCGCCTCCTCCCCCGCCGACCCCGGCCCCGCCAACGACGCCGACTCCGCCCCCTGCACCGTCGTCACCGTCCTGCTCGCCACCTGCGCCTGACCCCCTTCCGGTACGGCTTCCGCCGCACGGGAGCCGTCACCCGGCCTCGCCCCGGATCCAGGCGGCGATCTGGACGCGGGAGGAGATGCCGAGCTTGGTGAGGATGTTCTCCATGTGGGTGTCCACGGTGCGCTTGGCGATGCCGAGCCGTTCGGCGATCTGCCGGTTGGTCAGCCCCTGGGAGACCAGCAGGGCGATCTCGTACTCCCGCTTGGTCAGCGGCTCGGGGCTCTGCGCGGGCGCCGGCGGGTCGGACTCGGCGAGGATGCCGGCCACGGTCTGTTCGAGGCCGATCCGGTGGCCGATGCGGCGCTGGGCGTCGAAAACCTCCTCGCCCAGCGCGTCCCTGCACTGCTGCTCCATGATCTCCCTGATGAGCGTGTGCTGGGGGCCGAACATGGAGATGCCGCTGGCCGTGCGCGCGTCCTCGACGGAGCCGATCAGCCGCGCGGCGGCCTCCGGGGTGCCGAGGTTGACCAGGCAGCCGCCGTAGAACTCCAGGCAGAGCGCGATGCCGAGCATGTCGTCGAGGTCGTGCTTGACGCGCAGGGCCTCGCGCAGCCGGACCAGTCCCGCCGACGGCTCGCCGCCGAGCATGAGCGTCATGCCCCACACCGCCTCGGCGTAGGAGCGGGCCCACAGCTCGCCGGCCTGCGCCCCGCCCGCCACGACCGCGGCGGTCTGCTCGACGGCGCCGTCGAAGTCGCCCTGCAGGGCCGCGACCACCGCGATGAACACCGGCCCGAGCGGGACGAGGACGTCGCGGGTGCCCAGGCGGGCGTGGATCGCACTGCCCTCCTCCAGCCGGGCCCGCGCCTCGGCCAGTTCGCCGGAGAACAGGCCGGCGACGCCGTACACGAGGGCGACGTAGCCCTTGAGCGCCTCGTCGCCGGTCGACGCGGCGAGGGCGGCGGCCGTGTCGAGCAGCGGCCCGGCGGCCTCGACCTCGTTGTGCATGACGGTGAACAGCGCGTGCATCGCCAGGCCCTCGCCGCAGGCGGTGGTGGCGGGGAAGGCCCGCTTGGCCCAGTAGCGGGCCTCGCCGATGAGCCCGTGCATCGCGATCAGGCGGGCGACTGGGGACCTCCAGGATCCGGTGGTCGAGCCTGGCCAGGATCTGCTCGGCCGACAGGGTGCGCACGTGGGCGGCGGCCAGTTCGAGGGCGAGCGGGATGCCGTCGAGGCGTTCGCAGAGCCGGTGCACGGGCTGCAGGTTCGTGGTGGTGAGCTGCCAGTCGTGGGCGACGGCGGTGGCGCGGTCGGCGAACAGCCTGGCCGCCTCCGACAGCTCGGGCTCGTCCTCGGCGGCGGGCGGCGCGCAGGTCAGCGGGCCGATGCCGAGGACGTGCTCGCCGGGGATGTTCAGCGGGATGCGGGTGGTGGTCAGGATGGTCAGCCGGGGGGCGGCGCGCAGCAGGTGCTCGGTGAGGTCGGCGCAGGCGTCGACCAGGTGCTCGCAGGTGTCGAGGATCAGGAGTAAGTGCCGGGTGGACAGGTACTCGACCAGGATCGTGTGGGGCGCGCCGACGTTCTGGGCGCTCAGGCCCAGCGACTCGCAGACCGTGGCGGCGATCAGGTCGGCCTCGTGCAGGGCGCCGAGGTCGATGAAGCAGATCCCGTCCGCGTAGTTCTCGGCGGTCTGCGCGACCGCCTGGATCGCCAGCCGCGTCTTGCCCACGCCGCCGGGTCCGGCCAGCGTAATGAGCCTGGATTGACGGAACAGTCGCAGAATCTCGTGCAGCTCGGCGTCCCTGCCGATGAAGCTCGTGAATTCCGCAGGCAGCCGCCCCATTCGCCGCTCTGTTGCCGAAATCATCACTCCGGGATCGTAACCGGCCGGTCACGGGCCGGATAGAGGATCGTTCAGCTCCGAATGGGACACGCCGAATTTCCTGATTCCGGCTGGCGTGTCGGCCCGATCTGAGGCGTCGTCCTTTGTTGACATATCTGTATTTATCGGGAAATGCCCGGAAACACGAGATTGATCCTGGTAGTTTCCTGGGCGCATGGGGGCGATTCTTTCCCGGGGGAAAAGAATCTGGCGCCTGGCCGCGGCGACAGCCGTGCTCATGGCGCTCGGATACGGCACGGTCGCCGGTGACGACGACCTCTTCCCTTTCGGGCCGATGGTGCAGTACGCGTTCAGCATCCCGCCGGACGGCGAGATCAGATCGCTGATCATGCGGGCCGACACCGCCGCGGGCACGCGCGTGGAGATCCCGATCGAGCCGTACTACGTCGGCATCCGCCGCGCCGAGCTCGAAGGCCAGCTCGGACGCTATGTGGCCGACCCGTCGCTGCTGCAGGAACTGGCCGACAACCACGCCAGGATCCGCCCGCAGGACCCCCGGCTGACCAGGATCTACGTGATCACCAAGGTCATCACGCTGAAGGACCGGCGGCCGGCGTCGACGCACGACGTGGAGAGGGTGACATGGCAGGTGCGCTGACCTCGTGGTGGTTCCCGCAGGCGCCGCTGCGGCGGGTGCGGATCCTGGCGGTGATCGTCTACCTGTTCCTGCCGGTGGACATGATCCTGTTCACCGGAGGCGTGTGGGGTCACGCGCACGGCTCGTCCATCTACCGCCCGGTGCTGCTCGCGCGCCTGCTGCACCTGCCCGGGGCGAGTGAGCCGCTGGTGTACGTCCTGTTCGGGGTCGTCGTGCTCGGCGCGCTGGTCGCCGCGGCCGGCCGGCTGCCGCGCGCGGCGGGGTACGCGGTGGCGCTCGGCTACACGTACTGGGCCGTGCTGGCCATGTCCTACGGCAAGGTCGACCACGACCACCTGGCCCTGATCGTCACCCTGTTCGTCCTGCCCACGGTCGGCGTGACCGCCAGGGAGGTGACGAACGGGCGCGCGCAGGCGGCGGGGTGGGCGTTGCGGTGCGTGCGGATCGCCGTCGTGGCCACCTACTTCCTGTCCGCCTACGCGAAGATCCGGCACGGCGGCTGGGAGTGGCCCAACGGCGCCACCTTCCAGTGGGCGGTCACCCGGCGCGGCACGTTCTTCGGGCACGTCGTGGCGGGCCTGCCCGGCGCGCTGCTCATCGGCCAGTGGCTGGTCCTGCTGGCCGAGACGGCCTCGCCGGTCCTGCTGTTCCTGCGCGGCAGGCTGCTGTACGCCGGGGTGGCCTTCTTCCTCGCCTTCCACTTCCTGACCTGGGCGGCCATCACGATCCACTTCCTGCCGCACGTGATCTGCCTGGCGGCGTTCCTACCGCTTGAGCGGATCGTCCAGCGCGCACGCCGCGGTGCCGCCGGGGAGCCGGTGCCGGTTGCCCGCGACCAGGCGGTAGACGCCATGGGCTAGCCAGCGCACCGGCGGCACCCGCAGGACCGCGCCGAGCGGGCTCCAGGGCAGGCCGGCGTGCAGGAGGAGCTTGGCCACCGCCTGGGCGCCGCCGTACACGCCGTGATCGGTCACCCACAGCAGTTCGTGGCGCGCCCGCTCCGCCGTCACACCGAGGGCGGCCAGGTCGGCCGCCTGCCAGGCGGTGATCCGCGCCCGGACGCGCATGCGCCGTTCGATGAAGCGCACGCACGTGGCGCAGAACCCGCAGTCTCCGTCGTAGACGAGCACGGCTGTCATGCGGCCAACCTAACGCCTCGGCTCAGCTCTCGCCGTTCAGGGCGCTGTGGTCCTCGTCGACGATGTCGGCCGCGGAGATCACGATGAGCGGGTCGGGGGTCTTGACCACGCTCTCGTCCTTGTCCTCGTACGCGAACTGGCTCAGGACGTGGCGCATCGCCTCGATCCTGGCCCGCTTCTTGTCGTTGCTCTTGATCACCGTCCAGGGCGCGGCATCGGTGTCGGTGTGCAGGAACATCTCCTCCTTGGCGGTGGTGTACTCGTTCCACCGGTCCAGCGACTCCAGGTCCATGGGCGAGAGCTTCCACTGCCTGACCGGGTCCACCTGCCGGATGATGAAGCGGGTGCGCTGCTCGGCGCGCGAGACCGAGAACCACAGCTTGACCAGGTGGATCCCCGACTCGACCAGCATCCGCTCGAACATCGGCGCCTGCTCGATGAACTCGTGGTACTGCTCGTCGGTGCAGAACCCCATGACCCGCTCCACCCCCGCGCGGTTGTACCAGGAGCGGTCGAACAGCACGATCTCCCCCGCCGCCGGCAGGTGCGCGACGTAGCGCTGGAAGTACCACTGGGTCCGCTCGCGCTCGCTCGGCTTCTCCAGCGCGACGACCGCCGCCCCGCGCGGGTTGAGGTGCTCGGTGAACCGCTTGATCGTGCCGCCCTTGCCCGCGGCGTCGCGCCCCTCGAACAGGATCACCAGCCGCCCGCCGGTGTGCTTGATCCAGTACTGGAGCTTGAGCAGCTCGATCTGGAGCAGCCGCTTGTCGTGCTCGTAGCGGGCGCGGTCCATCCGCTCGGTGTACGGGTAGTGCTCGCGCCAGGTGGAGACCGCCTGGCCGTTGGCACGGAGCAGGACCGGATCGTCGTCGTCGGAGCTGTCCACGCTCAGCCCGGGGATGGCCTCCAGCAAGGGGCTCTCCTCGGCCGCGACCCGCGGATCGATGACGCCTTCTCCGATCGGGGGCGCGCTCTGCCCGGCCGCGTCAGTGTTTCCCATGTCCTCCCAGCTACCCAGGCACGGCCCGAACCTTCCGGCGAACCAGGCGAACGTTGGGCAAACACCGATCAGGCGGGCCGGGCGGGCGCGGGCACCTCGCTGTAGTCCACCTCGGGCAGCTTGGTGATGGCGCCGGCGCCCACGCGCACGTGGACGACGTCGCCGCCCTGGGCCGCCGACCCCGGCGGCACCGCCAGGAAGCCCTCCCAGCCACGCCGCCCCTCCTCGGTGTACGCCCGCCAGGCCAGCAGGAACGCCGGGTCGCCACCCTTGACCAGCACCATCGGCGGCATCCGCAACGGCTGGGGGTCGGGCTCGCCGGGACCGGGGCGCGGCACGGCCGAGTAGTCGACGCGGGGCAGCTTGTTCAGCTCGCCCGCCGGGGCCCAGCGGTAGTTCAGCCCGTGCACCGGCTCGCCGCGCACGTCGAGCTGCGACTGAGGGACGGCCAGCCGGCCCTCCCACTGGTCGGTCCCGCGTCGCCAGGCCAGCAGGAACGCGTGAGTCTTGCCCTGGTAAAGCACCATCGGCGGCATCTGGAGCGGTTCGACAGCATCCACACCCGGAGAGTAGCCGGATGCGGCGACAAAACGCTCCCCCTGACGGGGCTCAGGCCGCGCAGGTGGCGCTCAGCCTGGACAGGCCGGTGGACGGTCTGGGCTTCTTCGTGACGGAGGCCGAGGGCGTGCCGGACGGGATCGTCGTGGTGGCCTGCGGCGTGCCGGACGGTGATGTCGTGGCGGCCGAGGGCGCGCCCGGCGGCGGCGTGGCGGTGGCCGAGGGTGACGACGTGCCCGTCTGTGTGCCGGACGGGGTCGGCTTGGCCGGAGTCCTGCCCTCGGTGGCGGTGCGCACGGCCCTGCGGATGCGGGGGAAGTCCGGGTAGGCGGGGTTGTAGGCGGGCGGCACGAAGCTCATCGTCGTGACCCGGCCCGATTTGACCTTGTCGGCCAGCGGGACGAGCTCGCCCAGCAGGTCACGGGGGATGTCGGTGACGAACGTGCTCTTGGCCGCGCGGGCCAGCGCGTTGAACTTCAGCAGCACGTTGGCCGGCTGGAGCTGGCTGAGCATCGCGTTCATGACGCACTGCTGGCGCTTCATCCGGGTGCTGTTGTCGCCTCCGGCGCAGGTGCTGCCGGGGTGGTCGCGGGCCCTGCCGTACCAGAGGGCCTGCTCGCCGGTGAGCTTGTGGGTGCCGGCCTTGACCACGCCGCCGTCGCTGCGGCCGACGCCGTAGCAGATGTCGCGCTCGACCTTGATGGTGACGCCGCCCAGCGCGTCGATCAGCCGGGCCACGCCCCACATGTTGACCATCATGTAGTAGTCGACCTTGAGGCCGAGGATCTGGCCGAGCGCGCCCTTGAGCGCGTCGCCGGCGCGGGTGCGGGCGGTGCCGGTCACCTCGGGGTGGCCCTCTGCGTACGCCCACACGCCGTTGAGCAGGTCGGCGCTGCCGCGTCCCTGGCCGGGCGGCAGCCAGAAGTTCTTGGGCGGCGGGAACCGCCTGGCCATGGGGCTGCCGGGCGGGAACGGCGCGTTCTCCATCTCCCTGGGCAGCGAGAACAGCACCGAGTCGCCGGTCTTCACGTCGATGCTGACCACGTTGATGCTGTCGGTCCTGATGCCGACGCCCTGCCGGGAGGCGGCGCCGTCGCCGCCGAGCAGGGCGATGTTGATGCGCCTGCGCCCGTCGAAGGGGTCCTTGGGGTCGATCGGCTTGGACGCGGTCTCCTTGAACACCTCGCGGATCGCGTCGTCGGAGGTGCGCGCGGTCGCCGCCACCCAGGTGAACGGCGCCGCCACCACGACGGCCAGCACTCCCGCGACCACTCCGGTGGCGGCCTGGGCCCGTCGCGGCAGGCTGCCCGGCCGCATCACCACGTACGAGGCGATCACCACGGCGGGCCAGGCCAGGCCGCCCGCCACGCAGCCGATGATCAGCCCGGTCAGCCACGACGGGTCGAGCGCCAGCCCGGCCAGTTGCTTGCCGTTGACCAGGACGACCGTGGTCAGGGCGGCCAGGAGCAGGACGTAGAGCGCGAGGATCACGAACCCGGTGCGCCGCCGGCCCGCGCGCAGGTGCGCGGCGCCGGGCACGAGCACGGACAGCAGCGTCCAGCCGATCACTGACAGAACGCTCGACTTCCCCACGCCGCCCCAGCTTTCACGACAAACGTACAGATTTGCACAGAAATGCGATGTGGGGAAACAAGGTAGCAGGGGTTCCAGCCTTCAGGAGACGCCTTCCTTCCCGGGGCCGGCGGCGGCTTCCCGGCCGGGAGCGGCGGCGTCTTCCCGATCGAGAGCCGAAGCGCCTTCCTTGCCGGGAGCGGTGGCGCCTTTCCGGCCAGGGGCCGGGGCGGCTTTGTGGCCGGCTGTGGAGGCGGGGTCCTGGCTGCGGGTGGAGGCGCGGGGGCGCAGGCCGGCCGGGATGAGGCGGGGGCCTTCGGGGTCGCGGTTCTCGATGCGGCGGGCCAGCAGGTCGACGGCCTCCCTCGCGGTGCGGGCCGGGTCGAGGTCGACGGCGGTGAGGGGCGGTTCGCTGGTGCGGGCGAGGTGGCTGTCGACTCCCACCGCGACGAGCAGGTCGCCGGGCACGCGTACCCCACGCTCGCGGGCGGCGCGCAGCAGACCGGTCGCGAGCCACTGGGGCGGCGCGTAGACCGCGTCGGGGCGCAGGTCGAGCAGCGCGTCGGCGGCCTCGGCGGCGCTGGCGGGCAGCTTGTCGGGCTTGGCCAGGACGAGCAGCGGGTCGCCGCCGCGCGCCCGGGTCCACTCGGCGTAGGCGCGCTCGGCGTCGGTGAACCACGACCACTCGATGTCGACGGAGAGCATCGCGACCCGCTCGGCCCCCGCGGCGGCGAGGTGGTCGAGCACCGCCGTCGTGCTGGCCACGCTGTCGGCGGCCACCCACCACGGGTCCCGCGGGCTCGCGATGTCCCTGCCGATCGTCACCACCGGCAGGTTGAGCCGGTGGAACATGGCCACGCGCGGATCCCGCGGCACCGGGTCCACCACGATCCCGCCGTCGATGCTGAACCTGCGCAGGTCGCCGATCTCGCGCAGCGGGGGCAGTTGCAGCAGGGCCTGGTCGCGGTCGAAGGCGGCCTCCACGCAGTTCACGGTAAGCGAGAGGTAGAAGTCCACGGCGAGGATGTGGTGGCTGTTGGTGGTGTCTACGCCGACCGGCAGCAGCAGGGCGATCGTGTCGGTACGGCCGGAGCGCAGGCTCTTGGCGTTGCTGTTGGGCCGGTAGCCCAGCCGCTCGGCCACCTCCGCCACCCTGGCCCGCGTCGCGGCGTCGACCCGCCCCTTGTTGTTGAGCACGTGGGAAACCGTCGTCTCCGAGACGCCGGCCGCCTCGGCGACGTCGCGGATCCGGGGGCGCGGCCGTGAGGTCTTCATGGGAGCCACCTTAAGCCCATTCGCCAAATCGATTTGTCACCGACCCTTGTGATGCCAAATCGATTTGGCCTAGAGTCCCCGTCATGCATCCGAGTAGGGCTCAGTTGGAACGAGCGGCCCGGCGCCTTGACGCGCTGTGCGCGGCCCAGGACTTCGTCACGGGCTGGTCGCTCATCGGCCTCGGACCCGAAGCGGGCCGCGCCTCGCGGCACGGGTCCCGGCTGTTCCCCGCGGCCAGCACCCGCAAGGTCGCGGTCATGATGACGGTCCTGCGCGCGGTCCACCGGGGAGAGCTGGACCTGGAGGAACGCGTCACCATCGACGGGCGCTACCGCGACCGCGTGTTCACCGGCCTCCTGCAACACCTGGACGCCGGGCTGACCCTGTCACTGCGCGACACGGTCACCCTCATGATCATCCTCAGCGACAACCTGTCCACCGCGCACGTCCTGGACCGGATCGGGCTCGACGCGGTCAACGCGTGGTGCGAGCGGGCCGGGCTCACCGCCACCCGCCACCGCCACGCGCTGATCCCCGCGCTCGCGCCCGACCACCCGGTCGAGGCCACGAACGCGACCACCCCGGACGACCAGGCACACCTTCTGGAGCTCATCGCGCACGGCGCCGCCGGGCGCTCGCAGGCGGTCGAGCGCCTCGGGTGCCCGCCGGACCTGTGCGCGTTCGCCCTCGACGTGCTGCGCCGCCAGCAGTTCAGGGACGCGCTGCCGGCGCTGCTGCCGTACGGCACGCCGGTCGCGCACAAGAGCGGCGCCGGATGGCGGGACGTCAGCGACGCCGGGGTGTTCTTCGCGGGCGGGGAGCCCCGCTACGTCCTGGCGGTCTACACCGACGAGGTCCCCCCGGTCCTGCCCGACGGGCTGCCGGGGGTCGCGGGGGCACGGGGCCACATTGCCAGTCTCAGCCGTGCGTGCTGGGAGGAGTTGCATCCGTAAGGAGGCTTCAGATGTCACGTCTGACCGGCCGCGTCGCAGCGGCCTCCCTGGCCGTGCTCACCGCCTGCGCCCTCGGCGCCGGATGTGCGCGCGGCGGCGGGGAACCCGCGCGCTCCGCCTCGGGCGGCGGGGTCCTGCGCTTCGCCTACACCGCCTTCCCCTCGACCCTCGACCCGCACAAGGCCTCCACCGCGTGGGACGAGCTCTACCTCTTCCCGATCTACGACCGGCTGGTCACGGTGCTGCCCGACGGCCGGATCGGCCCCATGGTGGCCGAGTCCTGGAGCCGCAGGGGCAAGGACCTGACGTTCACGCTGCGCGCCGGCGCCCGCTTCCACGACGGCGCCGCCCTGGACGCCGAGGCCGTCCGCGCCAACCTGGAGCGCGCCAGGACCGCCGAGGGCTCTACCGCCAAGCCGCTGCTGAAGATGATCACCGATGTCCGTGCCGACGGCGGCAAGGTCGTCATCGCCTTCACCGGCGCCGAGACCGCGCTGCTGACCGCCCTGGCCCACCGCGGCGGCGCGCTGGTCAGCCCCGCGGCCTTCGACAAGCCGGACCTGGACCGCGCGCCGGTGGGCTCGGGACCGTACCGGGTCACCTCCTACCGGCGTGACGACCGCGTGGTCTACCAGCCGTTCACCGGCTACCACGACCCCGCCGCCCAGCGCATGAAGGGCCTGGAGATGTCGTTCGTCAACGAGGACGACACCCGGCTCAACGGCGTGCGCTCGGGCCAGTACGACGCCACGCTCATCCGCCCGGAACAGGTGGACACCGCCCGCGATTCCGGGCTCAAGGTGAACGAGTTCCTGACCGGGCTGGTCTACCAGATCAACCTCAACACCGCCCGCTCCAAGTTCGGCGACCCCCGCGTACGGCAGGCGCTCAACCACGCCGTCGACCGCCGCACGATCGCCGAGAAGCTCCTGCTGAACTCCTGCCTGCCCACCGTGCAGCCCGCCCCCGCCGGGCACTGGGCGCACGAGCCCTCGCTCGACGGCGCCTACCCCTACGACCCGGACAAGGCCAAGCGGCTGCTGGCCGAGGCGGGCCTGGCCGGCGGGTTCTCCTTCACCGCGCTGGTCTGGAACAACACCGCGTACGTGCAGGTGGGCGAGGCCGTACAGGACCAGTTCAAGCAGGTCGGGGTCGACATGAGGCTGCGCCCGATGAGCGCCGACCAGTCCATCGACCTCTACCAGAACCGCGGCGAGGCCGACGCGCTGCTCAGCCAGATCGGCGCGGCGGGACCCGACCCCGGCCTCATCACCCAGCAGGACTACCTGAAGGGCGGGCTCAACAATCCGGGCGACCTGAGCGTCGCGCGCATCGAGGAGCTCGCCGAGCGGGCACGGGCCGCGACCGAGCCCGCCGAGCGGGAGAGCGGCTACCGGGAGATCGTCAAGCTGGCCGCGCAGAACGCCTACAACGTCCCCATCTGCAATCGCAAGCTGTACTTCGCCACCAATGACAAGGTGCGCGACTTCGAACGGCTGCTGACCGGGTACGACGACATCCGCGTCGTCGGCATGGGCTGAGCCGTCATGTTCGTCTTCCTGATCAAGCGGCTCGCGGGCGCCGCGGTGGTGCTGTTCGTGGTCTCGATCATCACCTTCGCGCTGTCGCTGCTGGTGCCGGGCGATCCGGCCGTCCACATCGCGGGCGAGCACGCCACGCGCGAGGAGATCGCCGCCGTCCGCGACCGGCTCGGGCTCGACCAGCCGGTGGCGGTGCGCTACGTGAGCTGGGCCGCGGCGGCGCTCTCCGGCGACCTCGGCACCTCCCTGTACAACTCGCAGCCGGTCACCGAGATCCTCGCCGAGCGGCTGCCGGTGACGCTCTCGCTGGCGCTGGCCGCGATGGCCGTCGCCGTGCTGATCTCCATCCCGCTCGGCACGCTCGCGGCGCTGCGGCCGGGCGGGCGGCTCGATCGGGTCATCTCCTCCGGCACCGCGCTGGCCGTGGCGACGCCGTCGTTCTGGCTGGGGCTGCTGCTGATCCTGGCGCTCGCGATCACCTACCCGGTCTTCCCCGCCACCGGCTACCGGCCGATCGGGGACGGGTTCGGCGTGTTCGCCGCGCATCTGGCACTGCCCGCGCTGACGCTCGGGCTGGCCGCCGCCGTCGAGCCGACCCGCCAGTTGCGCGCGGCGCTGGCCGACGTGCTGGAGAGCGACTACGTGCGTACGGCGCGGGCCAAGGGGCTGCTCGGTGGCGCCGTGCTGCGCAGGCACGCGCTGCGCAACGCGGCGGTGCCGTACGTGACGGTGATCGGGCTGGAGACCGGCCAGCTGCTCGGCGGCGCGGTCGTGGTGGAGACCGTGTTCGGGCTGCCCGGGCTCGGGACGCTCGCCGAGTCCACGGTGACCCGCCAGGACCTGCCCGTGCTGCAGGGCATCGTGATCGCGAGCACGCTGGTCGTGGTCGCCGCGAACCTCGCCGTCGACCTGGCCTACCGCCGACTCACCCCCGGGCAGGCGGCATGACGCTCTGGAGGCGCCTGTCCGGGCGCGCGGACGTGATGCTCGCCGTCGCGGTGCTGGCCGTGTTCGTGCTGGTCGCCGTGGCCGCGCCGCTCATCGCCCCCTACGACCCCGTCGACCAGGACCTGCTGCGCCGGCTGGAGGGGCCGGGCGCCGCGCACTGGCTCGGCACCGACGAGTCCGGCCGCGACGTGCTCAGCAGACTCGTGTACGGCACCCGCGTCTCGCTGGGCGCCTCCCTGCTGGCCGTCGCCGTGGCCGCGCTGGGCGGGGTGCCGCTGGGCCTGCTCGCCGGGTACCTGGGAGGCGGCTTCGACCTGGTCGTCTCCCGCGTGGCCGACGCGGTCCTGTCGATTCCCGGCCTGGTGCTGGCCATCGCCATCGCCACCGCGCTCGGGCCCAGCCTCACCAACGCGATGCTGGCCGTAGGCGTGGTCTACGCGCCGGGCTTCTACCGGGTGGTCAGGGGTTCGGCGCTCGCCGTACGCGGCCAGACCTACGTCCAGGCCGCCATCGTCACCGGGTGCTCCACGCCGCGCGTCATCCTGCGCCACGTGCTGCCCAACGTGAGCACGCCGCTCATCGTCAAGGTCTTCCTCACCTTCGGCTACGCCATCCTCGCCGAGGCCGGTCTGAGCTTCCTCGGCCTCGGCGTGCAGCCGCCGCTGGCGAGCTGGGGCTCGATGCTCAAGCGCGCGGTACGCCACCTGGAGCAGGCGCCGCTGCTGGTCATCCTGCCCGGCGTGGTCATCCTCGTGGCGGTGCTGGCGTTCAACACAGTCGGCGACGGCCTGCGCGACGCGCTGGCCCGCCGGGATCGGGAGCACGTATGAGCACGCTGCTGGAGGTCGAGGGTCTGTCCGTCGCCGCCTACCCCGGTGGCCGGGCGGTGCCGCTGGTGCGCGAGGTGTCCTTCCGGCTGGCGGCGGGCGAGGCGGCGGGGCTGGTCGGCGAGTCGGGGTCGGGCAAGTCGATGACCGCGCTGGCGCTGCTCGGGCTGCTGCCGCGCGGCGTCGCGGTGACCGCGGGCTCGGTACGACTGGACGGCGCCGAACTGCTGGCAGCCGACCGCAGGACGCTGGCCGGCATCCGCGGCCGGCGGATCGCGATGGTCTTCCAGGACCCGATGGCCAGCCTCAACCCGGCGATCCCGGTCGGCGAGCAGGTGGCCGAGGTGCTCAGGCGGCATCTCGGGCTGGCGCGGAAGCCGGCCGCGCGCCGGGCGGTCGAACTGCTGGGCGAGGTGGGCATCAAGGAGCCGCGCCGGCGCGCCGCGGAGTACCCGCACACGTTCAGCGGCGGGATGCGGCAGCGGGTGATGATCGCCATGGCGGTGGCCTGCGAGCCGGCCGTGCTGGTCGCCGACGAGCCGACGACCGCGCTGGACGTGACCGTGCAGGCGCGCATCCTCGACCTGCTGGTGCGCATGCAGGAAGAGCTCGGGATGGCGTTGCTACTGGTCACCCACGACCTCGGCGTGGTGGCGGGCACGTGTCACCGGCTCGCGGTCATGTACGCCGGGTGCCTGGTGGAGGAGGGCGAGGTGGGCGAGGTGTTCGACGCGCCGCGCCACCCGTACACGGCGGCGTTGCTGGCCGCCGCGCCGGAGAACGCCATGCGCGGCCGCCCGCCTGAGGCGATCCCCGGCGCGGTCCCCGCTCCCGGGGCGCTGCCGCCGGGCTGCCCGTTCAGCCCGCGCTGCGCCCACGCCCGGCCGGGGATCTGCGACGACGGGCCCGTGGAGGTCCGCGTCACCGGCACCCGCCGCGTCCGCTGCGCCCGCGGCGGGGAACTCACCCTCTCGGGGGCGGGCCGATGAGCGTCCGCGAAAGCCACCGCCGCACCGGGGCGCCGGGCGAGGGTGTGGGCGTGCTGGAGGCTCGGGGGCTGGTCAAGGCGTTCGGGGGCGACGCCGTGGTGCGGGAGGTGTCGTTCGCGGTGGCCGCGGGCGAGACGCTGGCGATCGTGGGTGAGAGCGGGTCGGGCAAGTCCACCACGGCCCGCATGCTGGCCGGGCTGCTGCGCCCCGACCGCGGCCAGGTGCTGCTGGACGGCGTCGATCTCGCCGCGCTGCGCGGGCGGGCGCTGCGGGTCAGGCGGCGCGACCTGCAGATGGTCTTCCAGGACCCGCTCGGCTCCCTGAACCCGATGATGCGCGTCGGCGCCAGCATCGCCGAGCCGCTCCTCCTGCACACGGACCTCGACGCCGCGGCCCGCCGCGAGCGGGTGGCGGACCTGCTCACCCAGGTGGGCCTGCGCCCCGAGCACGCCGAACGGCTGCCGCGCGAGTTCTCCGGCGGCCAGCGCCAGCGGCTGGCCATCGCCCGCGCCGTCGCCTGCGGCCCGCGCGCACTGATCTGCGACGAGCCGGTCTCCGCCCTCGACGTCTCCACCCAGGCCCAGATCCTCGACCTGCTGGCCGGGCTGCGCGCGAGCACCGGCTTCGCCTGCGTCTTCATCTCCCACGACCTCGCCGTGGTCAGGCTCGTCGCCGACCGGATCGGCGTGATGCGCGGCGGGGAGCTGGTCGAGGTCGGCCCCGCCGAGCGGATCTACACCGATCCCCGCCACGACTACACCCGGGAGCTGGTCAGCGCGGTGCCGTCGCTGCACGCGCGACGCCGCCCCATCGCAAGGTCCCCCAGGAAGGAGGTGGACGGGTGAACGCTCCCGTCCGGCTGATCGAGGTCGAGGTTCCCGGTGACGGCCGGGCCGCCGGCCAGGCGTACGGCGAGGCCGTACGGGATCTGGTGCGACGGCACCACGAGATGATCGTCGGCGGCCTGGACCGGGCCGCCGCCCGCGAGCACGCGCTGGCCGTGCGCGCGGTCACCGCGAGCCACGCGCCCGAGCTGGCCGCCGAGGTGGACGGCGTGGGCGAGGGCGCGGGCCTCACCGCGGCCGACGGCTGGATCCTGCAGCTCCGCGCCGAGCTGACCGGGTGGAACACCGCGGCGCCCGAGTGCAGTTCGCTGGCGCTGGTCGATCCGTCGCGGCCCGGCGGGCCGATCGCGGCGCAGAACGCGGACCTGCCGCCGTGGGCCGCTCCCCTGTTCGTGGCGCTGCGGCGCACGCCCACCGGTGCTCCGGCGCTGCTCACCGTCACCCCGGCCGGGCAGCTCGGCCACCACGGCATGAACGAGGCGGGGGTCGCCGTCTTCGGCAACTTCCTGCGCACCGCCCGGTGGGGCGTCGGCGTGCCGCGCTACCTGCTCACCCGGCTGGCGCTCGGCCAGACCGACCGGCACCGCGCCGCCGCGGCCGTCGCCGCCGTGCCGCGCACGGGCCCGCGCAACCTGCTCATCGCCGACGACGACGGCGCGCTCGACATCGAGACCACGCCCTCGGGCGTGGACCGGCTCGACCCCGCGGGCGGCACGCTCCTGCACACCAACCACTTCCTGTCCGCGCGCGCCGCCGAGGAGAACGCGCCGCCCGGGTGGCTGCGCAACTCGCGGGCCCGGCTGGAACGGCTCCGCGCGCTGCTGGCCGAGGCCGGTCCGCACGCCGGGCCGCGCGAGCTGGCCGCGATCCTGGCCGACCGCGCCGGCGCGCCCGACGCCCTGTGCCATCACGCCGCCGACGCGCCGGACATCGACATCGCGACCGTGGTCTCCACGATCGCCGAGATCCGCGCCCGGCGGATGCACGTCTGCGCCGGACCGCCCGACCAGGGCGCCTATGCCGTCTACGACCTGAAGGAGAACCGGTGAGCGAACTGGCCTATCTGCCGGCCACCGAGGCGCTGGCGAGGTTCGCCGCCCGCGAGCTGTCGCCCGTCGAACTGCTGGCCGCCGTCATCGAACGGGCCGAGGAGTGCGAGCCGCGGGTGAACGCCTTCGCCGAGCGGTGGTTCGAGCAGGCCACGAAGCAGGCCAGGCAGGCCGAGGAGCGCTACCTGCGCGGAACCGCCAGGGCGCTGGAGGGGCTGCCGGTGGCGCTGAAGGAGGAGCAGCCGATCGCGGGGCATCCGCTGCGCGACGGTTCCCTGCTGCTGCGCGACAACGTCGCCGACGTCACCCACCCGATCGTCGAGCGGATCACGGCCGCGGGCGGCATCGTGCACGCGCGCACCACCACGCCGGAGTTCTGCGCGGCCGGGTTCACCCACAGCGACCTGTGGGGCGTCACCCGCAACCCGTGGAGCCTCGCCCATTCCAGCGGCGGATCCTCGGGCGGCTCGGGCGCCGCGCTCGCGGCGGGGACGGCGGTGCTGGCGACGGGTTCCGACATCGGGGGGTCCATTCGCATCCCCGCCTCCTTCAACGGGGTCGTCGGGTACAAGCCGCCTTATGGGCGGGTGCCCGCGCTGCCGCCGTACAACCTGGACCATTACTGCCACGACGGGCCGATGGCGCGGACCGTCGCCGACTGCGCGCTGCTGCAGAACGTGATCGCCGGGCAGGACCCGCGCGACCACGTCTCGCTGCCCGCGCCACCGCCGATCCCGCCCTACTCGGGCTCGCTGGCGGGGCGGCGCGTGGCCGTCTGCGTCCACCTGGGCGACTACCCGGTCGAGCCCGCCGTGGCCGCCGCCACCTGGGACGCCGCCCGCGCCCTCGCCGAGGCGGGCGCGGTCGTGGAGGAGGTGGAGCTGACCTGGACGCGGGCCGAGATCATGCGCGCGGCCTGGGCGCACTACGGGGCGATCTTCGGCCCGATCGTGGCCGGGGAGGTCGCCACGCACGGGGAGGGCATCACCCGTTACGCCCGCGACTTCATGGAGCGCAGCCTGAGGGCCGCCGCCGAGACCGGCTTCTACGGCGCGCTGACGATCGAGGCACGCGTGCACGAGGACCTGGCGGCGATCTTCGCCCGGTTCGACGCGCTGCTCTGCCCCGCCTCCGGCACGCCCGCGCTGCTGGCCGGCGAAGACTACCTGGAGACGCCGCTCGTCGTCGACGGCGTCACCCTCGGCCACAACCTGGAGGCGCCGCTCACGGTGCCGTTCAACCTCGCCAGCCGGTGCCCGGTGCTCAGCGTGCCCTCCGGCCGCTCGGAGCAGGGGGTGCCGACGGGGGTGCAGGTGGTCGGCCGGCCGTACGACGACGCGACGGTGTTCGAGGTCGGCGCGGCCGTGACCGCGGCCCTCCCCTGGTACGCGGACGCGGCGTGGCGGCCCCAGCCGTGACCGGGCCCCGCCGCCACGGCGTCGACCTGAGCTACTACGACCTCGGGCACACCCCGTTCTTCGCCTGCGCGGCCGACCAGCGCTTCTCCTACTGCCTCTACGTGCCCGAGGACTACGACGAGGCCGGCGAGCGGCGCTACGACCTCGTGGTGGTGGTCCACGGCACCGACCGCACCGCCGCCGAGTACCGCGACCGCTTCGCCGCGTTCTGCCGGGCGCACGGCTGCATCGTGCTGGCGCCGCTGTTCCCCGCCGGCATCGGCCGGCCCGGGGAACTGCACGACTACAAGTTCCTGGACTACGGCGGCATCAGGTTCGACCGGGTGCTGCTGTCGATGGTGGACGAGGTGGCGGGCAAGTACCGCCTGGCCGGGGACCGGATGCTGATGCACGGCTTCTCCGGCGGCGGGCAGTTCGCGCACCGCTTCTTCTACCTGCATCCCCGGCGGCTGCGCGCGGTCTCGATCGGCGCGCCGGGGCTGGTCACGCTGCTCGACCCGCGCTGGCCGTGGTGGGCGGGGACCGAGGACTTCGCCCGCCGTTTCGGCGCCGGGCTCGACCTGGAGGCGATGCGCGGGGTGCCCGTGCAGATGGTCATCGGCGCCGCGGACACCGACACCTGGGAGATCACCGTGACCGAGCGGGACGAGCTGTGGGTGCGGGGCGCCGACGGCGCCGGGCCGACCCGGATCGACCGGCTGAACAGCCTGCGCCGCAGCTTCGCCGAGGCGGGCATCGCCGCCCGGCTCGACGTGGTGCCGGGGGCGGCGCACAACGGGTTCGAGGTGCTGCCCGCGGTGCGGGACTTCTTCGGCGAGGCGATGGGAGGCGGGCCGTGCCGTTCCTGGTGAAG
This sequence comes from Nonomuraea sp. NPDC050790, assembly GCF_044456745.1. NCBI lineage: Bacteria > Bacillati > Actinomycetota > Actinomycetes > Streptosporangiales > Streptosporangiaceae > Nonomuraea > Nonomuraea sp. NPDC050790. Next base: position 1,827,715 of record NZ_JBITGF010000001.1, read on the forward strand.
CTGGGGGTGCTCGAACTGACCGTGGGGGTGCTGACGGGCTGGTTCATGGTCTACGTCACCCGCACCCCCCGGGCGGAACGGCTGCGCCGCGGGCTGCGCGACCCGAGGCGGGTCCGGCAGGGCCACATCGAGCTGCTCATGATGGGCACGATCCTCATCGCGGTCGGCGCCGCGGTGCCGAGCCCGCCCGTGGCGGCGGTGGCGCTCATCGCGTTCTTCTCGTGGCTCGCCCCGCTGTCGTTCTTCCCTGCGGCCGTCCGTCCGGACCTGGCCGGCAGCCGGGCCATGCGCTGGACGGACACCGTCACCTTCCTGGGCCTGTCCGTGGGTTACGTGCTGCTGGCCGCGGACGTGCTCCTACGCTGAACGGGCCAGGACGCGGTCCAGGGTGCGCCGGCCGAGCTCGCTCATCACCGGGTTGGTGTCGAGGTAGTACCAGACCAGGCCGATGGCCTGGACGAAGGCCCATGCCCTGCCCCGCTCCCACTCCAGGTCGCCGCAGCCGAGCCGCTCGCGCAGCACCCGCCTCGGCCCGTCTTCGAGCAGGTGCCAGGCGGCCACCAGGTCGAGCGCGGGGTCGGCCGGTCCGAAGCCGCCCACGTCGAGCACGCCCGCGAGCCTGCCGCCTGAGACGAGGACGTTGCCGGGGATCAGGTCGCCGTGGTTCATGACGTCGGGGGCCGCGCGCGGCAGGGTGCGCAGCGCGGTCCAGGCGGCGCGCAGCCGGGGAACGTCCAGCAGGCGCTCGCTCTCGCGCAGGCACGTCTCCACCCAGGCGTGGTGCGTGGTCAGGTCGCCGCCCCTGCCGCCGCCGGTGAACACGCGGCCGCCCGTCGCGACGGCGCGCAGCCCGGCGACGAACTCGGCCAGGTCGCCGGCGAACCCCGCCGACTCCCCCGGGTCCTCGTCGGTGGCCACGACGCCCGGCAGCCAGGTCTGCACCGCCCAGGGCAGCGGGTAGCCCGCTCCCGGCTCGCCGAGCGCGACCGGCTCCGGGGTGCGGAACCGGGTGACGCCCAGCAGCTCGCGGGCCGCGGCCGCCTCGGCTTCGAGCCAGCGCCGGGCGGCGGCGGGTTCGCGCGCCTCCAGGGGGAACCTGGCTGCCAGGTCGTCGCCGACGCGGAAGATGGCGTTGACCGTGCCCTGGCCGGGCACCCGCCTGACCGGCAGATCCCGCCACCGGGGGAACTGCTCGGCGATCAGCGCGCGGACCGTGGCGAGGGGGATCTCCAACTGGCCGGGGTGCATTTTCACCGGAAGAGCCTACTCTGTGGCGTGATCAGGCTCTGAGAAGGAAGGCCAGGTGCAACGCATGATCGCGCGAACGTGGCGAGGATGGGCCCGACCGGCGACGGCCGGCGACTACGAGCGGCACTACGCGTCGGAGGTGGCCGGCCACCTGCGGAAGATCGACGGCTTCCGCGGCGCCCGGCTGCTGCGGCAGGACGACGGGGATGAGGTGCTGTTCACCTCGATCGCCTACTTCACCGGCATGGACGAGGTACGCGCCTTCGCCGGCGAGGACCCCGGGCAGGCGGTGCTCGCCGAGGCGGCCCGCCGCACCCTGACCCGGTGGGACGAGCGCGTCACCCACCACGAGGTCGTCGTGGACCTGCCCGACGACTAGGGCGCGCGGGGGCGGGCCCGTGCGCCCGCCCCCGTGCCCGTCGCGAAGGCCACGCGGGCTGACGAATCGCTTGCCACTGGACAGAAGAACACTGACAGTGCCTTTGCGCATCAATCCCGGCCTGTCCCTCTTGTATCGATGATCCTTTCATTGATGTAGAGGGGGAGGAATTGAAGAAGAGTGTGCGCCTTTTCCTGACGAGCCTGCTGATGACCGTTATCGGCGCGGCCCTGCCGGGCGAGGCACGAATGTCCAGGCTCATCGAACACGTACATTTCCTGCATTTCCTTGCGCATGAGGACGACGATCTCCTCTTTCTCAATCCCGACATCCACCAGACCATTCGCGCCGGATATCCGATCGCGTCGGTCTTCCTGACCGCGGGCGAGGCGCAGGAGGGCCATGCCTACGCCGAAGGGCGGCGGGCGGGCTCGCGGGCGGCGTACGCGCGCATGGCGGGCGTGTCCGCGCCCGTCTGGGACATCGAGCCGCTGCGCGTCGGCGGGCAGGTCATCGAGCACAACCATCTGCGCGGCACCGGGATCCACCTGCTGTTCCTGCGGATACCCGACGGCGGTGACCGGCGCCGCCAGGACGCGCGCGGGCGGGGGGCGCTGGTCCGGCTCTGGGACGACCGGGCGAAGGCGGGATGCGTGCCGACGTTCACCGAGCCCGGCTCGCCGTACGAGCAGTGCTACACCTACGGCGCGCTCGTCGGCACGCTGCGCAAGCTGATGGAGATGTTCACCCCGCACGCGATCCGCGCGCAGGACCCGCAGCCGGACCTCTACCGCACGCACGACCACCCCGACCACGTCCAGACGGCGCGCTTCACCGCGGAGGCCGCGGGACAGTACCGGGACACGAACCCGAGGGTGGTCGAGATCAACTACCGCGACTACTTCATCCAGGACGTTCCCGCCAACCTGGGGCCGTCCGAGCGGGACATGAAGAAGGACGTCTTCGACGCGTACGCCCCGCACGACCCGCTGGCCAGGGACTCCGACCTCAACTACCCCGCCTACGTCTGGCGGATGAACCGGATGGTCTACCGCTGGACCGACGAGTTGCTGAGCGTGGGCGCGAACGCCGACGGGCGGCTCAGCGTCCTGTCGGTGCAGGGGCGCCGCGTGGTCTCCTGGGACCAGGGCGGGGACGGCCGCTGGCGCGGGCCCAGCTCGCTCGGCCACGCGGGCGCGTGGATCGCCCCGGGCGTCGCCGTCGAGCGCGACAGCGACGGCCGGCTGCGCGCGTTCGCGATCCGGCTGCGCGAGAACGGGCTGACCGACGCGATCGTCACCACCGCGCAGCGCACCCCCGGCGGCCCGTGGAGCGGCCGGTGGAGCAGCCTCGGCCACCCGCCCGACGGCGGCAACCGCACCAGCGCGCCCCAGCTCGCGCTCGACCGGCGGGGCCGGATCAACGTCTTCGTCCAGACCGGCACCCACCAGATCAGCTACCGGACCCACCTCGGCAACGGCGTGTGGGCGCCGTGGCAGACGCTGCCCGAGCAGGGGCTGCGCAGCGGCATCACCGCCATGCGGGACCGCATGGGCCGCATCGAGCTGTTCGCCACACTGTGCGCGCGGGCCAATCCGGCCAGAACCCGCTGCGACTCCGCCCGCGTCCTGCGCTGGCGGCAGGCCAGGCCCGACGGGCCCTTCCGCTCGGCGCCCTTCGCCTCCACCACGCCGGGCAGCCCGCCGACGCTCGTCCACAACGCGGACGCGCGCCTGGAGCTCCTCTACCGTCAGGGCGACCTCGACACCGGTACGGTCACCGTCGGCGACGTCGTCAGAACCCGGCAGGAGCCGCCCGGCTACAAGTGGAGCCGCACGCGCTCGATCCTCCCGGCGCCGGGCGGCGTGGGCAACGTGCAGGCCGCCCGGGGGCCGAACGCCTCCGTCCCGTCGGCCAGGGTCGTGCTGGCCGTGCGCAACCCGGCGATGGGCGTCTCGGTGGCCGTGCAACAGCAGGCGAACGGCGGCTACGGCCCGTGGCAGGACCTCGGCGGGAAGATCATCGGCGTGCCCGCGCTGTACGCCGACCGCTCGGGCCGCGTCATGGTCTTCAGCCTCGGCGTCAGGGGGCAGTTGTTCGCCCGCTGGCAGGAGGAGGTGGGCGGCACGCACTTCACCCCGTGGCGGATGCTGGGATGGTGAATTCCGAGCGGGGTGTCGATTTCCGCCCGGCCCGTTTGTCTATGACGCGACCCTTCCCGAGCACGCAGGAGGAGCCCGATGAAGTACATGCTGCTGATCACCCACGGCGAACCGGGCGCGTGGGACGACCTGACGGATGAGGAGCGCGAGGCGCTGCCCGCCGCCTACCAGGCGATCGAGCAGACGCCCGGGGTGACGCCCGGCCAGTGGATGCAGCCGCCGGACACCGCCACCACGGTACGGGTGCAGGACGGCAGGACGCTGACCACCGACGGGCCGTTCGTGGAGATGAAGGAGGCCATCGGCGGCTACCTCTTCTACGAGGCCGACGACCTCGACGCCGCGATCGAGCTGGCCGGGCGGATCCCGGCGGTTCGCATGGGCGGAGCGGTCGAGATACGCCCGCTGAACCAGTGACCGAAGAGCTGGAGCGCGTCTTCCGCGAGCAGTGGGGACGCGTCCTGGCCGCGTTGATCGGCTTCCTCGGCGACTTCGACCTCGCCGAGGAGGCCGCGCAGGAGGCCTTCGCGATCGCCGCCGACCGGTGGCCGCGCGACGGGACGCCGGCCCATCCGGGCGCCTGGCTGATCACGACGGCGCGCAACCGGGCGGTCAACCGCGTGCGCCGCGACCGCACGCTGGCCGAGAAGACCCGCCTGCTCGCGGCCGAGCGGCCGGGGGAGGACGAGATGGACGACACCGGCTTCCGCGACGAGCGGCTCGAGCTCATCTTCACCTGCTGCCATCCGGCGCTGTCCATGGAGGCGCAGGTCGCGCTGACGCTGCGCGCGCTCGGCGGGCTGAGCACCGACGACCTCGCGCGCGCGTTCCTGGTGCCGGAGCCGACGATGGCGCAGCGCCTGGTGCGGGCCAAGCGGAAGATCCGGGCGTCCGGCATCCCCTTCCGGGTGCCGGCCGACCATCTGCTGCCCGACCGGCTGGCCGCCGTGCTCGCGGTGGCGTACCTGATCTTCAACGAGGGGTACACGGGGCGGGTGGACCTGGCCGGGGAGGCGATCAGGCTCGGGCGGGCCCTGGTCGAGCTGATGCCGGACGAGTCCGAGGCGCACGGGCTGCTGGCCCTCATGCTGCTGCACGACTCGCGCCGGCTGGCCCGCTTCCGCGACGGGGAGCTGGTGCTGCTGCCGGAGCAGGACCGGTCGTTGTGGGACTCCGGCATGATCGCCGAGGGGCGGCGGACGCTGGCGCGGGCGCTGGCTCTGCACGGGCGCGGGCCGTACGTGGTGCAGGCGGCCATCGCGGCGCTCCACACCGAGGAGCCGGTCGACTGGGCGCAGATCGTTTTGCTGTACGGCGAGCTCGCCCGGCTGACCGGTTCGCCGGTGGTCGAGCTGAACCGGGCCATCGCCCTGGCCCAGACGCGGGGGCCGGAGGCCGGGCTGGAGATCATCGACGGGCTTCCGCTCCAGGACTTCCACTATCTGCACGCGGCGCGGGGTGAGTTGCTGGAGCGGGCCGGCCGTACCGGGGAGGCCCGCGCGGCCTTCGAGCGCGCGCTCGCGCTCGTCCGCGACGACGCCGAGCGGCGGCTGTTGCTGCGGCGGCTGGGCTCCTGACGCGCGTTTATTGGCTGGAGGGCGCTTTCTCCGCGCTTGTACAGTGATCTCCATGCGCGTGCACTATCCGCGTACCTCCCATCTGCCCTGGTCGCCGGGTGCGACCCCGGACGACGTGCGCGCGGGCGACCTGTCCGGGCTGCGGGGCCGCGAGGTCGTGGTCACCGAGAAGCTGGACGGGGAGAACACCACCCTGTACCGGGACGGCCTGCACGCCCGGTCGCTGGACTCGGCCCACCATCCTTCCCGGGCTTGGGTCAAGGGGCTGCAGGGGCGGGTCGGGGGCCGGATTCCTCCGGGCGTGCGGGTGTGCGGCGAGAATCTCTACGCCCGGCACTCGCTCGCCTACTCCGGGCTGGAGAGCTGGTTCTACGGGTTCTCGGTCTGGGACGGCGAGCGCTGCCTGGACTGGGACCGCACCGTCTCCTTCCTGCGGGAACTCGGGATTCCGGTGCCGCCTGTGCTGTGGCGGGGGGAGTTCGACGAGCGGGTGTTGCGCGGGCTCCGGCTGGATTCGGAGCGGCAGGAAGGGTACGTGGTGCGGCTCGCCGAGGGGTTCGACCGGGCGGAGTTCGCGGGGCGGGTGGCCAAGTGGGTGCGCCGCGACCACGTGCGGACCGGCACCCACTGGATGCACGCGCCCGTGGTGCCCAACGTGCTCGGGCCTTCGTCGGCGCTGTGGGCGGTGCGTTCCGGGACCGAGACGGACCTGACCGCCCTGCTGACCGCTGTGGATTTCGGCCCCGATGACAGCAGCGATGCTCTCGGGGGCGGCTCGGACGCCGGGGCGGTGGGTGAGGTGGCGGCGCGGCTGGACGCGATCGGCCGCGGTGGGGACGCGCGGCTGGCGGGCGTGCTGGCCGTGGCGCTGCGGTCGGTGCCGAGGGTACGGCTGGCGGCGCGGCTGGCACGTTCCGTGGGCATGCCGCTGGCCCGGCGGGTCGCCGATCTGGCCGGGCTGTACCCGGCGCTGCACCGGCCGTTCCCCGACGAGGAGCGGCGGGCGGGGCTGGGGCGGATGGCACTGGCCGCCGACCTGGGGGTGCTGCACGCGGTATCGGCGGCCGCCCTGACCGGGCAGGCGGAGATGGCGGATGCTCGGGAGCAGGTCGCCTGGTCGGCATTGCATGCCGAGGACGCCGGGTTGCTGGGTCCGGATCCGCTGGAGCCGCTGCGGAGCGGGTTGCGCGAGGCGCTGTCCGAACTTGACGGGGAGGCGGCCGGGCGCTGCTGGGCCGAGGCGCGTGCCGCCTGGGCCGCCGGGCGGATCGCCACGGCGGAGCAGGCGGTGGCGGCGACCTGGCGGTGGCGGGCCGGGCGCTTCCCCAGGCTGGTGCACCTGGTCGGGCCGTCGGGCAGCGGGAAGAGCACGTTCGCGGCCGGGCTCGCGGGGAACGCCGTGCACGTGTCGCTGGACGGGCTGCGTGCCGCCCGGGGTTCACGGGCCGTTCAGCGGGACAACGGGGCCGTGCTCGCCGAGGGCCTGGACCGCCTCGACGCCGCCCTGGCCGAGGGCGCCACGGTGGTCTGGGACGCCACCTCGCTCAACCCCCACCAGCGGAACCTGGTCCACGCCGTGGCCCGCCGCCGTGACGCCTGCACCACGCAGGTCGTCTTCCTGGTCGAGGAGGTCGAGCTGGGCCGCCGCAACGCCTCCCGCCCCCACGCGGTGCCCGCCGGCGTGCTGGCCTCGCAGGTGCGGAGGTTCGCCCCGCCGTACCCGGGCCAGGCCCATCGCACCTGGTACGTCGGCGAGCACGGAACCGTCGACGACCGGGACGGATGGCCGTGATGCGCGCCGGCGAAGAGCCCTGCCACCGGAACGGACGGTTGTGATGCGTACCAGCGAGCAGGTCTACCACCGGGTCCGCTGGGATCCGCGCTTCGACCCGGCCCGGTTCGTCCTGGGCGTGGGCCAGCGCGGCGCCGGGCCCAAGCGGGTGCCGCTGCCCGCCTTCACACCCGGCGGCGAGATCCCGTGGCACCGGGTGCTGTTCGTGGAGGCGGACGGCGAGCTGGTCTGGGACCGGGCATCGGGGCTGGACCGCCTCGACACCTGCGAGGCGGGCCGGGCCAGGGACCCGCGCCTCCTGCTCGCGCCGTTCTTCACCGCGCGGACGCCGTACACGTGGAACCCGGCCGAAGGCTGGACTCCCACAGGCGAGCACGCGCCCGAGGGATCCACGCACACGCGGCCAGCCGGCCCCCAGCCCGCAACCAGCCGCACGGCAGGTGACCGGCCGGGCGTGCGGGTGCTGACGTGGAACACGCTCTGGGACCGTTACGACAGCGACCGCATCGACACCGCCCGCCGCCGTGTCCTGCTCCTGCGGGCCCTTGAGGAGGCCGACGCGGACGTGCTGGCGTTGCAGGAGGTCGAGCCCGCGCTGGTGTCCATGCTGCTGGCCGCCCCCTGGGTGCGCGCCCGCTACACCCTCGGCACCGACCCCCAGGGGCCGGACGTCGCCGAGGCCGGGCTCCTGCTGCTGAGCCGGCTGCCGGTACGCGAGGCCGCCTGGCACGGGCTCGACCCGCACAAGTCCGTGGCCGCCGTCGTCGTGGACACCGCCGCCGGGCCGCTCGTCGTCGCCGTCACCCACCTGACCAGCGACCATTCGGCCGACGGCCCGGCCAGGCGGCGTACCGAGCTGGCCGGGATCGCCGAGGGGCTGTCCGGCCTGGACGCCGACCTGGTCCTGATGGGCGACTTCAACGACGGCACGGACACCCCCGCCACCACGCTCGGCCTGCGCGACGCCTGGACCGAGGCGCACGGACCCGACGACACCCCCACCTTCGACCCCCGCGCCAACCCGCTGGCCGCGCTCTCCTCCCGCACCGGCCGGGCCGCCCGCCTGGACCGGGTGCTGCTGCGCGGCCGTCCCCGGGTGCTGTCCGCGACCCTGCACGGCGACACCCCCGACCCCGGCGGCCTGTACGTCTCCGACCACTACGGGGTCATGGCGGACCTCGACCTGTCCGGCGCGGGAACCGGCGAGGTGCTCGACGTGCCGCCGACGGCGCGTACGGCGGTGGCGTGGATCCCACCGTCCGACCTGTGGCCCCCCATCCAGCAGGTACGGCACGCCCACGACCCCCACGTGGACCGGTGGCCGCCGCACGTCAACCTGCTGTTCGGTTTCGTGCCCGAGTCGGACTTCGAGGCGGCGGCCCCGCTGCTGGCCGAGGCGGCGGCGGAGGCGGAGCCGTTCACGGCCAGGCTGGAAGGGGTGCGCACGTTCCGCCACCGTGCCTGGACGACCGCCTGGCTCGACCCCGCCGCCGACGACCCCACCCCCTGGACCCGCCTCCGCGAATCCCTCCGCCGACGCTTCCCCCGCTGCCAGGAGCGCTTCACCCCCCACCTGACCCTGGGCCGCACCGAGTCCGCGATCCACCTGCCCGCGATGACGGCGCGGGTGGGCGAGCTGGTACTGCTGTCGCGCCGCGCCGACGAGCCCATGCGCCCCCGCGCCGTGATCACGCTGGGCACCGGCGAACTCCACTGGCTCCCCGACCCCACCACCCCACACCAGACGCGTGACAAGCCCAGACAACCGCACCACGAACCAGAACAAACCCATCGAACGGATCACAGGCCAGGGCATCTGGGTGTGGTGGCCGGGGAGGTCACGCGGCGGCTTGGGGAGGCCGTGGTGCCTGGGGTGGTGCACGTCGCCGGGTCGCGGCGCATGGGCTGCGAGCTGCCCGGCGCCGACCTGGACCTGGTGGCCGTGCTGCCGGATGCGGCTCAGGCCGAGTCGCTGGTACGCGCCGCCCTGCCCGAGGCGACCAGGCTGCGCCACGTGGTGGGAGCCCGGGTGCCGGGGCTGCGCTTCCACCTCGGTGGGCTGGACGTGGACCTGACCGTGGTGCCCGCCGGGGAACTCCCGCCGGACCAGGCGCTGGCCCGCCGCGCCGAGCTGGGCGAACAGGCGGCGATCGCGTTGAGCGCGGTCACCGACGCCGAGGCGATCCGCGCCGCCGTCGAGCGTGGTCATGACGTCGTGGAGCGTGGTCGTGACGCCGCCGGTGACAGGCATGCTCGCTTCGCCCGGCTTGCCAGGCAGGTGAAGGCGTGGGCACGGGCGCGGGGGCTGGACTCCGCGCCGTTCGGCGGGCTGCCCGGTCTGGCCTGGGCGGTCATGGCCGCGCGTACCGCCCGCGAGAACGAGAGCACACCGGAGGACGACCTGCTGGGCCGCTTCTTCAGCACCTGGGCCGCCTGGGACTGGCGCGACCCGGTCACCCTGCACCCCACCGGCCGCGACCCGGCCGCCCTGACCACCGTTGGCCCCTCCCAGGGCTGGGGCGACTCCCCGGATGCCGTGGTGGTGCTGACGCCCAGTGCGCCGGTGCGTAACTGCGCGCGCCAGATCAGCCCCGGCGGCCTGGACCTGCTCGCCCAGGAGCTCTACCGCGCCTGGGAGCTGACCGAGGACGGCGGAACCGCCGCACTCACCGGCCCACCGCCCCTCCACCGCAGGCATGCGGCCTGGGCGGTGGTCAGTGCGAGCGGGGAAACGGCCGGCCTGGCGAGGGGGCGGATGCTGGAGCTGCTGGCTGCGCTAAACGCGGCGGGGGCGCTGGACGCGCACGCCTGGCCGCGTCCCATACCGGGCGAACCGGCCCGGTACGCGATCGGGCTGGGCCGGACTCCCCCGGACGCCGCCCGGCTCGGGGAGATCGCCCGCCGCTGGGCCGTGGAGGGCGTCTCGGTCGAGTGGGCGGAGGGCGGGGCCGTACCCACCTTGATATGAAGGCCGGGTGAGCGAACACGTGCGCGCCGCACGGCCGGAGGAGGCCGAGCCGCTGAGCCGGTTGGCGATGCGGTCCAAGGCGTCCTGGGGGTACGGCCCCGCGTTCATGGCAGCCTGCCGGGAGGAGCTGCGGCTCAGGGACGTCACCGGGACGGTGGTCGCGGAGCGGGACGGGCGCGTGGCCGGGTTCGCGAGGCTGGCCGGGGAGCCGCCGGACGGTGAGCTGGGCATGCTGTTCGTGGAGCCGGAGGCGATCGGCCAAGGGGTGGGCGGGCTGCTGTATCGCCACGTGCTTCGGGAGGCGGGGCGGCTCGGGTACACGCGGCTGTCGATCGCCTCCGACCCGCACGCCGAGGGCTTCTACCTGGCGATGGGGGCGGAGCGTCGCGGGCTGTCCGGCGGGCTGCCGTTGCTGTGCGCGTGGCCGCCCGGTCCTGAGCCGTCGTGGGTGGACGCGTGGACGGGCGGGCGGCCGGCGGTGCACGTCGGGAACGTCGCCGAGTTCAACAGGGGCTTCAGCCACGTCCCGATGGGCCGGGATCATTACTCCTGCCTGGCGGTGTTCGCGGGCCCGCATCCCTCTGTCGTGGTGCTGCCCGAGCCGGTGGACGAGGCGTGGATCCGGGATCTGACGGACGTGCTCGGCTGGGGCGAGGTGGAGGTGCACAGCGGCGTCGCCGCGGACGGCAGGGTGTCGGCGGCGATCGCCTCCCGGCCCAAGCTCATGCGACGCCTGGCCGGAGAGCGGGTGCTGGTGTGGGGGCGGAGTGCGGAGTTCGAGGGGATCGTGCCGTCGGCGGCGGGTGTGCGGGCGGCGGTCGAGCGGTTCGAGTCCAAGCGCGGCGCGCACCAACTGTTCCTGGCCCTGGCCGGCGAGCATCCGGGGATCGCGGTGCCGTGGCAGCGGAAGATCGGCTCGCGGCGGGAGCTGCTGCGTGAGCTGGCCCAAGGGGCGCCGCTGGTGCTGAAGTCCGAGTACGGCGTCGGCGGCTCGGGCACGCGGATCGTGACCGCCTCGACCCCGCGGATCGGGGCGCTGGCGCGGCGATGGGCGCGCACGGGCGGCCTGCTGGAGGAGTACGTGCCGGGCGCGGGCCCGTTCCCCACCTTCGACGCGGTCATCTCCGACGACGGCGCGGTCCACCCGGTCGGCACCGGCATGATGATCATGGACAGCACCCGCTACCAGGGCGTCACCGTCGGCCCGGACACACTGCCCGCCGCGCTCGCCGGGACGGCCGCACGCTTCGGCCGCGCGGTCGGCACGGCGCTGGCCGCGCACGGCTACCGGGGCTGGTACGACGTCGACTACGTCGCGGACCCCGCCGGCCGCCTGGCCCCGACCGAGATCAACCTGCGGCTCACCGGCCCGGCGGCGGCGTTCAGCGTCCAGGCCCGGCTGGACCGCCTGCGCGGCGGGCGGCACCTCGTCCGCACCCTGGACTGGCTGCCGCTCGGCGCCCGCCTGCCTCCGGCCGCGCTGCGCGCGCACGCCGAGGGCATGGCCAGGGAGTGCCGGGAGCTCGGTGCCACGTTGCTGGTCACGGTGCCGACGGCGGCCGAGGCGGCGCGGCCGTACCTCGGCGTGGCGATCGCGGCGCGCACGGCCGGTGCGCTCGACGCGGCCGAGGCGGCGGTGCGCTGCGCGAACGAGGCGCTCGGCGCCCTGTTCACCGCTCCGCCCCGGCGGGCCTGGCGGCCACGTACGCGACGACCACGGCCGCGGCGATCATGAGCGTGATGTTGAACCCGTAGACCAGCGCGGCCTGGCGCGACCAGTCCGTCTTGGCGGCGAGCCGGTAGAAGTTGTCCTGCGGCCACCAGGCGACCAGCAGCCAGGTGATCGCCAGGTGCGCGAGCGTGGTCAGCCAGGCCGGGCGCTCCAGCCGGGCCAGGAACGTCCGCCCGAACAGCAGGAACATCACACCCAGCCCGAACGCGACGTACTCGGCGGCGTAGAGCCCGCGGAAGAACCCCGCCCACGGCTGCGGCACCCCGGTCAGATCCGTCGAGTACGGCCAGAGCACGTCCGTCAGCGCGAACGCCACCATCCCCGACACAACGGCGACCAGCCCCCAGACCGGCGCCATCGTCGCGGGGTCGCCGTCCCAGCCGCCCGCCTTGCCGCCGCCACCGCTTCCCGGCCCGGCCCGCACGGGCAGCGGCAGGCTCCCGCGATCGATCCCGCCCTCCGGCGTGCGCGGCAGCACCGGCACCACGGCCACCAGGTCGGGCGCCCGCCGCCGCGGCAGGCGTTCCAGCAGGTACGCGCCGAGCTCCGCACCGGTCACCCCGCCGGGTGACACGGCGTAGGCGATCAGCGTGTCCCCGTCGCGGACCACGGCGCAGTCGGACACCTCCGGATGCGCGCGTAACCTCCGCTCGATGACCCTCGCACGCTCCGCCATGCCCGGCACCGCCGTCCCGTAGATGATCGTGTCTCATCAGGTTGTACCCCGGCCACTTGCGGAGCCGTCCCGCTCGCGGTCATGCTCGAATTCTTGGCACAGGTCGATCTCGGGAGGCGCGGTGCGCACACGCCGGAGCGGCCCATGACGGTGACGGTGCCGGCCCGGCGGGAGAGATCGGTCTCCGGGCGGGTGCGCGCGCTGTCGGGCCTGTCGCTGCTGGCGCTGGCGCTGCTGCTGGGCGCGTTCGCGGCCGGGGCGGCGAGCACGGGCGCGGGCCTGCGCACCATCGGGCACGAGGCCGGACCCCAGGTGCTCGCCACGACGGGCCTGTACCGGCAGATGTCGGAGATGGACGCGCTGCTCGCCGAGACCCTGCTGCTCGGCAGGGAGTACGGCCCGCGGCGCCAGGCCGACCTGACCGGCTACGACCGGCGGCGCGCGGAGATCTCCGCCAGCCTGCTGAGGTCCTACCGGCTGGCCCAGGACAACCCCGCCGACCAGCGCACGGTCGAGGCGCTGATCGAGGGCCTCGGCCGCTACGAACGGCTGGCCGCCGACGCCCGGCTGCTGGACGCCCAGTCCGAGCACACCGCGGGCGCGCCGCCCGACACCGTGGTCGCCGCCTACCAGCGGGCCACCGATCTCATGCACCGCGTGCTGCTGCCCCAGGCGTACAACCTGACGCTGGAGACCGGGACGATCGTCCGCCGGGCGCACCAGGAGGAGCGTTCGGCCACCTCGCGGGCCCGCGCCGCGATCGTGGTCACCGGGCTGCTGGCGCTGGCCTGCCTGGTGGGCCTGCAGGCGTACCTGACCCGCAGGTTCCGCAGGATCCTGGCGCCCGCGCTGGTGGTGGCCACGCTGCTGACCGCGGCCGGGCTGGCGGGCGGCCTGGCCCTGCTGGGCGGGCAGGGGCGGGCGCTGGAGGAGGCGAAGGGCCGGGGGTTCGACGCGGTGCTCACGCTGACCAGGGCGCGGGCGATCAGCAAGAGCATGCACGGCGACCAGAGCCGCTACCTGCTCGACCGCTTCCGCAAGGACACCTACGAGCACACCTTCCTGGACAAGTCGCGTACGGTCGCCGCCGTCGAGTCCACCAGCCTGCCCGACTACCAGAGCAGGCTGCACCGCGACTTCGAGGGGCTGCTCGGCGGCCTGGCGGGCCTCGACCGCGACCGGGTCTTCGCCGCCTACCAGCGTTTCCAGCAGGCCGACGCGCGGATGCGGGCCATGTCGGGCGAGGCGGCGATCAAGTTCTGGGACGGCGAGCTCACCCGGGCCTACGAAGGCTACGACCAGGTGCTCGCGGAGCTGGTGCGGCGGCACGAAGCGGACTTCGAGCGGGCCGTCGGCAGCGGCGACGGCGCCCTGGTGACGCTGTGGCGGTGGGTCCCGGCGGGGCTGGCCGCCGGGGCGGTGCTCGTCCTGGCCGGTGTCCGGCCCCGGCTGAGGGAGTACCGGTGAGAAGACTGCTGATCTGCCTGGTCCTGGCGCTCACCGCGTGCGGCGCGGCCCGGCCCGCGTCGTTCGCGGACAAGGACGAACTGGTCGTCGCGATCCGCTCCGACGTGCCGCTGATCAGCGTCAAGGGCCCCGACGGCGGCTACCAGGGCTTCAACATCGACGTGGCCCGCGACCTCGTCACCCGGCTGGGCAAGCGGATCCGCTGGCTGGAGATCAAGGCCGGCGACCAGCTCACCGTCCTCACCGACGGGCGGGCCGACGTGGTGTTCGCCCACATGTCGGTCACGCCGGAGCGGAAGAAGGTGATCGACTTCGCCGGGCCGTACCACGTCGACTTCCAGGACATCGCGGTACGGCCGGCCGACAAGGACGCCATCCGCGACGTCCGCGACCTGGAGGGGCGCCGGATCTGCTGGGTGCGCGGCACCAACATCGCCCAGCGGATCGTGGACGAGCGCCGGGTCAGGGCGCTGCCGGTCGAAGCGCCCGACTACGACGTCTGCCTGGACATGATCAAGGACGGCCGGATCGACGCGATCTCCACCAACAGCCAGATCCTGGCGGGGCTGCTCACCAAGCCGGGCGTCGACCTGCATCTGGTCGGCGCGACGTTCAACGAGCAGCGCACCTCGATCGGCGTGCGCAAGGGCGACGTCGACGGCTGCGAGGAGCTCAACCGGGCCATCACCGGCATGTACCAGGACGGGACGGCAAGGACGCTGCTGCACAAATGGTTCGGCGCGTCGGGCATCGACCTGTCGGTGATCTCGGTACCGCAGTTCGAGGGCTGCTCGTAGGCGGTACCCAGGTACCCGCCGAAGACCGGCCTGGATGCGGAGGATCCGCGGCGACGGCGGCGGGGTCGACTCCGCCGACCGGCAGCGGCCCGTGGTCGAGCGCTATGCCGGTGTCCCCATGGTCGTCGGCGCGGGCGGCGTGCCGGGGGCGTTGCCGCCCGATCTGGGGCGCGCCGTCGAAGCGCTGCCCGAGGTGGCGCGGGCGGTGCCCGACCTCACCTTCGTCGTGCCGCTGGCGGTGCGCGGGCGGACGGTGAGCGTGCCGGGCGACCGGTTCGCGAGCCCGGGCGGGCACGGGTGGAGCGCCGCGGCGCTCACGCCGTTCAGGATCGAGCGGGGCCGCCCGCCGCGGGCGCCGGGCGAGGTGGTGCTGGACGCGCGGCTGGCCAGGGCGGCCGGGGTCGCCGCGGGCGGGGTCGAGATGGGGGTGGCGGCGGGGGCCTGGCACCACCAGTCGGGCGGGTGCTGGAGCCGTACAACCGGGAGAACTCGCTCCGGTGCGCGTCTCGACCGGCGTCGCCCGCGGCTTGGCCGAGGGCAACATCGTCGTGGACACGGGCGGAGGGTTCAACACCCTGTGGTTCCTGGTGTACGTGACCGAGCTGGTCGCGGTCGGCATGGTGGCGGCGGTCATGGGGCTGTCGGTCCGGCGCAGGAGCACCGGACTGGCGGTGCTGCGGGCCATCGGCGCGCGTCCCGGGCAGCACGATGCTGCTCGCGGAGGCGGCGCTGCTCGGCCTGGCCGGGGACGTGGTGGCGGTACGGCGGGCCATGCGCGTGCGCCCTGGCGACGCCCTGGTCCAGGCACCGGCGGAAGACGGGCGGCTGGGCAGGCCCGCACGAGGAAGCCTCCGGCCGGGCAGGTACGCCAGCCGTACGCGGGAGGCCGCGCCCGCGGCGTGCTTGCGGGTGTTGGTCAGCGCCTCCTGGACGACGCGGTCCACAAGCGCGGGCAGCGCGACCACCTCGCCGCTGACCTCCAGGGCGGCGTTGCCCGACTCCTCGACCAGCGCGGGCAGCCCGGCCGTGCCGACGCCGTGCTCGCCGTCCGTGCGCAGCGCCTCCAGCAGGTGGCGCATCTCGATCATCGCCTGCCTGGTGGTGTCCTCTCCGGTTCGCAGGACCTGCCGGGCCCTTTCACCGTCGGACGGGATCAGTCTTCTGGCCAGGCCCATGTAGAGGCTCACCACGCTGACGCGCGCAGGCCGACCACGTAACCGGCCGTGACCGGGATCATCGGGAACAGCGCGACCGTCACGCCGGTCGGCGGGTGCGCCGTCAGCGAATCCACGTTCTGGATCGCCGAGACCGCCGCCGCGCCCAGCGCCACCACGGGGACCGGATGCCGCCTGCCCAGCGCGACCAGCCCCGCGCAAGCCAGCGTGATCAGCAGGCTCTTGACCGAACCCGTCCTGGGCAGTTCCGCGGCCAGGACCACCGCCGCGAGGCCCAGATCGCCGAGCCAGGGCCGGCTCCGCACCCAAGGGATCACTCGACCAATCTACGCGCATCACCCGCCCGGCTAGGTTCGCGCGCCCGGCTTGATCCCTTCGCCCAGCTTGGCGCAGTTCGTCCACCCGGCTCGGTCCATGGGCCTGGCCTGGTTTGTTCGCTTGGACGAACCGGCGCTCCTCCTGGTGTGCCCGGCGACCAGCCGCGGGGCGGGAGCGGCTGCCACCATGACCCGGTCGGCCGCGGGTTCCGGGCCGTCGACGGGCAGGAGGGGTCATGAAGCTCACCGGAGTCGAGATCCGGACGATCCGGATGCCGCTGGTGTCACCGTTCAGGACGTCGTTCGGCACGGAGACCGTGCGCGAGGCGCTGGTGCTGCGCGCGGTCACCGACGAGGCCGAGGGGTGGGGCGAGTGCGGGGCGGGGACGGCGCCGCTCTACTCCGCCGAGTACACGCACGCCGCCCGCGACGTGCTGACCCGCCACCTGGTCCCGGCGCTGGCCGGGGTGGCGGAGCTGGACGCGCACCGGGTGGCACCGGCCCTCGCCGCGTTCAAGGGCCACCGGATGGCCAAGGCCGCGCTGGAGACCGCGGTCCTGGACGCGGAGCTGCGCGCCCTGGGCGTCTCGTTCGGCCGGGCGCTCGGCGCCGTACGCACCACGGTGCCCTGCGGGGTGTCGGTGGGGATCACCGGGTCGATCCCCGAACTGCTGGACACGGTCGCCGCCCACCTGGACGCGGGCTACCTGCGCGTCAAGCTCAAGATCGAGCCCGGCTGGGACGTCGAACCGGTCAGGGCCGTGCGCGAGCGCTTCGGCGACATCCCGCTGCAGGCCGACGCGAACGCCGCCTACCGGCGCGGCGACGCCGGGCACCTGGCCGGGCTCGACCCGTTCAGGCTGCTGCTGCTGGAGCAGCCGCTGGCCGAGGACGACCTGATCGGGCACGCGGAGCTGGCCGGGCGGATCACCACGCCGATCTGCCTCGACGAGTCGATCGTGTCCGCGCGGGCCGCCGCCGACGCGATCGCGCTCGGGGCGTGCCGGGTCGTGAACATCAAGCCCGGCCGGGTCGGCGGCTACCTGGAGGCCAGGCGCATCCACGACGTGTGCGCGGCCCTCGACGTGCCGGTGTGGTGCGGCGGCATGCTGGAGACCGGACTCGGCCGGGCGGCGAACGTCGCGCTGGCCGCGCTGCCCGGGTTCGTCCTGCCCGGCGACACCTCGGCCTCCGAGCGGTACTACCACACCGACCTCACGCCGCCGTTCCGGCTGGTGGACGGGCATCTCGCGGTGCCGTCGGGGCCCGGAATCGGCGTCAGCCCGATCCCGGACGTGCTGGACGCGGTGACGGTGGCCCAGGACTGGGTGCCGGTGCACGCGCGTTGAGGTTTGTCGCCCCCTACCAACGCGGGCCGGGCATTTCGTCCGTCCCGACCGCTGAACCGGCGCCTCTGCTGGGCTAGCTTCTGGCGTGTGCCCGATCTCCCGCTCGCCCGCGTCCTGGAGGCGCTCGGCTCCACGCTGCTGGACGTCGTCTGCGGCGACCTCGCCCGCGCGGTCGGGGGCGTGGTCATCCACGATCCCCTGGACGAGCCGGAGCTGCCGGACAACGCGCTGGTGCTGGGCGTGGGCCTGCGTGAGCCCGCCGAGATCGCCCGGGTCGTGACCGAGCTGGGCGAACGGGGCGCGGTGGGGCTCGTGGTGCGCGGACCTGTCGTAGCGGATGAGGCGCTGCCGGAGGCGGCGCGCGCTGCGGGGGTGGCGGTGCTCGCGCTGGCGCGCGGGGCGTCGTGGACACACCTGGCGGAAACACTCCGCGCCCTCACCCGCGACGGCGCCGGGCTGGGCAGGATCCGGTCGGGTGACCTGTTCGCGGTCGCCGGGGCCATCTCTGCGCTGCTCGACGCGCCCGTCACCATCGAGGACCGGCACTCGCGCGTGCTGGCCTTCTCCAACCGGCAGGAGGAGGCCGACCCGTCGCGGGTACGCACGATCCTCGGCCGCCAGGTCCCCAGGGACTACACCGAGATCCTGGAGGAACGCGGCGTCTTCCAGGCGATCTACCGCAGCGGTCGGCCCGTGTTCGTGGCGCCGCTGCCCGAGACCGGCGAACTACCCCGGGCCGCCGTCGCGGTGCGCGCCGGTGACGAGATCCTGGGCACGATCTGGGTGGTCGTCCCCGAGCCGCTGGACGAGGAGCGGGGCGCGGCGCTCTACGAGGCGTCCAAGCTGGTCGCGATGCACATGGTGTGGCAGCGGGCCGACGAGGACAGGGAGCGACGGCTACGCGCCGACCTGCTCACCGCCGCCCTGGCCGGCGGGCCGGGTGCTTCCGAGGCAGTGCGCCGCCTGGGGCTGAAGGACGAGCCCGCCGTCGTCCTCGCCCTCACCGTGGCCGCCCCGGCGTCTCAGCCACCCCCGCCCGCGCACCTGGCCGCCGAGCGCGGGCGGCTGGCCGACGCGTTCGCCCTGCACCTGTCGGCCGCACATCCCCGCGCTGTGGTGGCGTTGATCGACGACATCGCGTACGGCATCCTGCCCCTCCCCCACAACGGACAGGAGGCGGAGGAACGCGCCGCCCAGATCGCCGCCGACTTCCTCACCCGAATCACCCCCCGCCCCCAACCCGAACCGAACCCCCTCACGCACGCCGCGCCGGGCCCCCTCACGGCAGCCGGAGCGGCGCCGCCCGCACCCGCCGGACCGGGGCCCTCCGCAACGGCCGGGGTGGGGTCCCTCGCGCTGGTCGGGGTGGGGCCGCTTGCTCCGGACAGCTCCGCACTGGACCGCTCGCGCTCGGGGGCGGAGCGGGCGTTGCGTGTCCTGCGTGCCGGGGTGCTGCCGGGGCGGCGGGTGGCCAGGCTGGACGACGTCCACGTGGACGCGCTGCTGCTTGAGCTGGCCGACCGGATCCCGCGCGGCGACCTGCCCAGCGGCGCGCTGGCCCGCGTGGCCGCCTATGACGCCGAGCACCAGACCAGTTTGGTCGAGACGCTGCGCTGCTGGCTGGAGGCGTTCGGCGACGTGGTGGCGGCCGCCTCGGCGATGTACGTGCATCCCAACACCTTCCGCTACCGGCTGCGGCGGGCGGCCGAGGTGGGCGGCCTCGACCTCACCGACCCGGCCGCGCGCCTGTCGGCCATGCTGCAACTCCGCCTGATCTCCATCAGATCCGCCCCGGAGAGCTGACCGCCACCGGGCGGACTCTCCGCGGACGGCTGCGCGAGGTCAGCGTGACGACTGCGCGAGGTCAGAGGGATCCGCCGCGGGGGTCAGCGGCCGAAGAGTTCGTCGCGGGCCGTGGCCAGGGCCAGGTCCATCGCGCCTGCCAGCACCGGGTTTCCGGTCAGCTCGGATCTCCGGACCGCGGGCCGGGTCGGGATGAGGACGTGGAGTTCGCGTTCCACGAGATCGCGCAGCCGTTCGCCGCCCGCCTCCGCGACGCCACCGGCGAGCACGATCAGTCCGGGATCGACCACGGAGGCGATGGCGGCCAGTCCCACGGCCAGCCGCCCGGCCACGACCCGCAGCCCAGCGGCGGCGTCCTGGGCCGCGCGGCCGGACTCCCCCGCCATGGCCGCCGCCGCGCGTACGGACTGGCCGAAGTCCTGGTGGTCGATCCCGCAGGTGCCGAGCAGGTCGCGGATCGCGGCGCCGCCGCCGACCGACTGGAATCCGTGGCTGCCGTGCCGTCCGGCGTCGCGGGCGGTCACCGTACCCGAGATCGGCATGTGGCAGACCTCCCCGGCGGCGCCGAAGAAGCCGCGGTGCAGGCGTCCGTCGATCACCAGCGCGGCGCCCAGCCCGTCGTCCACCCACAGCAGGACGAAGTCCGCGCACCCGGCGGCGGCGCCCCTCGCCTGTTCGGCCAGGGCGACGAGGTTGACGTCGTTCTCCAGGCTGACCGGCGCGCCGAGAGCCGCACTGAGCGTGGGCACCAGGCTCGGCTCGCGCCACCCCGGCAGCCCCTCCTCCGCGACCCGCCCGACGCTGCCGCTCAGGGGATCGACCGCCGCACGCACGCCGACGACCACCCTGCTCAACGACGCCCCCGCCGGAGTGGCGGCGTCCAGAGCCACCCGCAGCCGCTCCACGACCGGGCCGGGGTCGCGGCCAGAAGGTGGCGGGTGCTCGCCCACAACCGTGCCGGTGATGTCGGCCACCTGGACCTCGACGGTGCCGACGGTGACGCTCATCGCCGCCACGTGGGCCGCGGACGGGTTGATGCGGTACGTCTCGGCGTTGCGTCCCGCCTGACCCGAGCGCATGCCGTCGCTGACCACCAGCCCCGCCGCCTGCAGACGGGCCAGGAGCTGGAAGGCGGTCGGCTTCGACAGGCCGGTGAACTCGCCGAGCTCGGGACGCGTCATCGGCCCGCGCTCCAGCAGGACCCTGAGCGCGATGCGCTCGTTGATGGCCCGCATCAGGCGGGGAGTCCCGGGTTGTGGGGGGTTCACGGCTTCAGAGCGTATCCGAGCGGCCCTTCAAATTTCTTTAGTTAATAAATTTTACTAACTCCCAGCTCGGAGCCGTTCTGACAGTTTGACCGGAAAATCGCTGTTCAAGTATGTGAACACGGAGAGGCGCGCAGCCTGACTTTCAGTAAAGGAAGGGCTTGCATCTGCCGCCACCGCCTCTTACGCTCCCGCAATAGTTAGGAATATTTCTTAACTATCGGTTGCGCGACCGGACTTCTCACCCCCCGAGATACTGTCAGGAGCCCACTGATGTCCTTACGACGCCGTCTCTCGACGGCCGCGGCGCTGTTCGCACTCGCCGCGTTGCCGCTTCCGGCGCTGCCCGCCCAGGCCGCACAGGCCACCGCTGCGGCCATCCCCGACCTGACCAGCGCCAACCGGCGGGCGCCCATCTCCGGCCTGCCCGACTGGAGCAAGGCGGGCTTCCGCGGCGGCGCCGCCCTGCCCGGGTCCGGCGCCATGAACCCGGACGCGGCCTGCCACATCACCCCACAGGAACTGGCCTCCCAGTACGGCGTACGCCCCGACGGAAGCGACGCCACCACGGGCCTGCAGGCGGCGATCGACGCCATCAGGACCACGTGCACCCCGAGCGCCGGATACACGAAGCTGTCGTCGATCACGCTGCCGGCCGGACGGTTCGTCGTCACCAGGCAACTCGGCCTGGACGCCGACTACCTGGTGCTCAAGGGCGCGGGCATGGGACAGACGGTCCTCGCCTTCCGCCCGGACACGAACACCCGCTACGACACGCTGACCGAGGACGGCAGCGACTGGGACGAGGACGGCGCCACCCACGGCGCGGGCAAGGGCGGCTGGACCTGGCCGGGACGCGGGCTGCTGCGCGTGCAGACCCGCGAGGTCCACACCAGGTACGCGAGCGACCACTCCTCGGCCCCCGCCAACAGGAAGGACATCTTCGAGGGCAGCGTCAACCAGCACTGGGCGGCCGGGGTGCCGCTGCGCGCCGCCTCGGCCGCCGGCGAGACGCAGATCAGGCTGGCCACCAACGCCGACATGGCCCGCTTCAAGGCCGGCGCGCACCTGTGGGTCGGCGCCGCCAACAGCGTGAAGTTCTACCAGCAGCAGACGGTGACCGACACCTCGAAGTACATGAACCTGCACATGCGCCAGCAGATCTTCCAGATCAGCGCCGTGGACAGCGCGGGCAGGAACCTCACGATCGACAAGCCGCTGGAGTACGACCTGCCGGTGAACTCCACCTCCGACGGCTCCTCCGCGATCGGCGGGACCGTCTACCCGAGCCGGGTCACCCCGCTGAAGGTCGTGCAGGGCGTCGGCATCGAGGACCTGACCCTCACCCAGGACATGGCGGGCATGCCCAAGCTGGGCGGCGGCACGTACGACCTCGACCCGGCCGACGCCCGCTTCAACTACGGGAACATGGCGCCCGAGTACGCCCAGCACGGCATCGTGCTCAAGTGGGCGGCCAACGTCTGGATCAGGCGGGTCGGCACCCAGATGACCGGTTCGCACGCGGTCGTCACCGAGAGCGCCAAGAACGTCCAGGTCCAGGAGTCGAGCTTCGACGGCTCGTGGAACAAGGGCAAGGGCGGCAACGGCTACTTCCGCGGCTCGCGCGTCTGGGACTCCCTGTACGCCTACAACACTTCGCGCAACCTGCGCCACTTCACCTTCCAGTGGTCGGCCTCGAACAACGTGGCGATCGGCAACGACTTCGACTCCGACCTGAACGTGCACGGCGGCTGGGAGCGGCGCAACCTGTTCGAGAACAACAAGGTGCGCGTGCCGTTCGAGCACGCCTCGAAGAACTGCCGCACGAACTGCGGCGACGAGGGCGGCGGCGGGCCGGACGACTCGACGTGGTGGCCGATCTGGTGGGCCGCTGGGCCGAAGGCGGCCAAGTGGTCGGGTTCGAGCGGGCCGCAGAACGTGGTCTACAACAACGAGCTGAGCAAGCAGACGACGGAGGGCGGGCCGTACCAGAGCTATTATCCGGACCGGCAGCGGCTCTACCAGTTTGGCAGTTCGGCGGCGGACGCGACGAAGTTCCAGCACCTGGCGCTCAACGGGACGACCATCGCCGACTGGGCGGGCAACGAGAGCGCCGACTTCACCGGCTCGGGCGTGAACGCCTCGCGGACGGACGCCTCGGGCTCGCTGTTCCTGAAGAGCCAGGGCGGCGGCGAGGACACGGTCCCGCCGAGCGCGCCCGGCAACCTGCGCTCCACCGCCACCACCTCCAGCAGCGTCTCCCTGGCCTGGAACGCCTCGACCGACAACGTCGCAGTGACCGGCTACGACGTCTACCGGGGGACCACGCTGGTCAACACCACCAGCGGGACGACCTTCACCGACACCGGACTGACCCCCAACACCGGCTACACCTACACCGTCAGAGCCCGCGACGCAGCAGGCAACACCTCCCCCGCCAGCAGCCCGGTGACGGCCACCACCCAGCAGAGCAGCACGGAAACCCTGCTCTCCCAGGGCAGACCCGCCACCGCCTCCTCCATCGAAGGCGCCGGGTTCGAGGCCGCCAAGGCGGTGGACGGCAGCACCACCACCCGCTGGGCCAGCGCAGAAGGTCGCGACCCCGAATGGATCTCGATCGACCTCGGGACCACCGCGGCCATCTCCCGCGTGAAGCTGAACTGGGAAGCCGCCTACGCCAAGTCCTACAAAATCCAGACCTCGCCCAACGGCACCACCTGGACCGACCTCTACGCCACCACCACCGGCAACGGCGCCACCGACGACCTCACCGGCCTGTCCGGCAGCGGACGCCACATCCGCATGCACGGCACCGCCCGAGGCACCACCTACGGCTACTCCCTCTGGGAGTTCGAGGTCTACGGCACCCAGGCGAGCGGCGACACGACACCACCCAGCACCCCGGCCAATCTCCGCTCCACCGCCACCACCTCCAGCAGCGTCTCCCTGGCCTGGAACGCCGCCACCGACAACGTCGCCGTCACCGGCTACGACGTCTACCGAGGCAGCACACTCGTCAACACCGCCACCGGCACGACCTTCACCGACACCGGCCTGACCCCCAACACCGGCTACACCTACACCGTCAGAGCCCGCGACGCCGCCGGCAACGTCTCGCCCGCCAGCGGCCCGGTCACCGCCACCACCCAGCCGGGCGGCGGCGGCCCGATCGTGGACGTCTCCACCTCGGCCCAACTCATCAGCGCCCTGGCCAACGCCCAGCCCGGCCAGACCATCCGGCTGGCCGGGGGTGAGTACCGAGGGGCGTTCCTCACCCAGAAGGCCGGGACCGCCGCCGCCCCCATCACGCTGACCGGCCCCGCCGACGCCGTCCTGGTCAACGACGGCCCGTCGGGGACCGCCCCGTCGTGCCCCGCTCCCGGCGGCGGATGGGACTCCGGGTACGGACTGTGGCTGTCCGGCGCGCCGTACTGGAAACTGAGCGGTTTCACCGTCAAGGACTCCAAGAAGGGCATCGTCCTCGACGACTCCCACCACGTGACCATCGACGGCGTGTACGTCCACCACACCGACGAGGAAGGCGTGCACTTCCGGCGCTCCTCCTCCGACGGCGTGATCCAGAACTCCAGGATCACCCACGCGGGCCTGGTGCAGCAGGGCTACGGCGAGGGCGTCTACATCGGCTCGGCCGGGTCCAACTGGGGCTGCCACGGCAACTCCGGCGGCGCCGACCGCTCCGACCGGGTCAAGGTGCTGGACAACGACTTCGGGCCCGGCATCGCCGCCGAGCACATCGACGTCAAGGAGGGCACCGCCGACGGCGTCATCCGCGGCAACTCCTTCAACGGCACCGGCATCTCCGGCCAGAACTCCGCCGACTCCTGGATCGACGTGAAGGGCACCGGCTACGTGATCGAGGACAACACCGGCACGTTCGCCGCGCCCGGCACCTTCGCCAACGGCTACGAGACGCACAACCCGTCCACGACGCCGTCGTTCGCCAACGGCTGCGGGAACGTCTGGCGCGGCAACCGCTCCGACCTGGGTGGCACCGGCAGGTACGCCATCTACGTCTCCTCCACCTCCAAGTGCGGCAGCGACCCGAACGTCGTCCACGCCTCCAACACCGTCAGCAACGCACGCACCGGCCTGACCAACATCCCGGTCACGCCGTAACCCCCCACCCGAAGGACGAACGCCATCATGAGACCACGGACACTCGCCGCCTTAGCCGCGGCGCTGGCCCTCCCCCTCACCTTCCTGATCACATCGCCGACCCAGGCGCTCGCCGTGACGGCGACCTCCTCCTCCGTCGAGGGCGCCGGATTCGAGGCTTCCCTGGCGGTCGACGGCGACGCCGCGACCCGCTGGGCCTCGGCGGAGGGCGCCGACCCGCAGTGGATCCGGCTCGACCTGGGCACCACCAGCACGATCAGCGGGGTCACGCTCACCTGGGAGGCGGCCTACGCCAAGTCCTACAAAATCCAGACCTCGCCGGACGGCTCCACCTGGACCGACGTCTACTCCACCACCACCGGCGACGGCGGCACCGACCAACTGTCCGTGTCCGGCAGCGGGCGCTACATCCGCATGTACGGCACGCAGCGCGGCACCCCCTACGGCTACTCCCTCTGGGAGTTCGACGTGCGGACCTCGTCGGGCGGCGACACGACCCCGCCGAGCACGCCCGGCAACCTCCGCTCCACCGCCACCACCTCCAGCAGCGTCTCCCTGGCCTGGAACGCCTCGACCGACAACGTGGGCGTCAGCGGCTACGACGTCTACCGGGGCAGCACACTCGTCAACACCGCCACCGGCACGACCTTCACCGACACCGGACTGACCGCGAACACGAGCTACACCTACACGGTCAGGGCGCGCGACGCGGCGGGCAACGTCTCACCGGCGAGCAACGCGGTCACCGCCACCACCCAGCCGCCCACCGGCGGCGGCACCCCCGTCGAGGCCAACGGGCAGCTCAGGGTCTGCGGGGTCAAGCTCTGCAACGAGAACGGCAAGCAGATCCAGCTCCGCGGGATGAGCTCGCACGGCCTGCAGTGGTACTCCCAGTGCCTCAACACCGCCTCGCTCGACGCCCTGGCCACCGACTGGAAGGCCGACGTCCTGCGGATCTCCATGTACATCCAGGAGGACGGCTACGAGACCAACCCGCGCCTGTTCACCGACCGTGTTCACAACCTCATCGAGCAGGCCACGGCCCGCGGCATGTACGCCATCGTCGACTGGCACATGCTCACGCCGGGCGACCCGATGTACAACCTGGCCAGGGCCAAGACGTTCTTCACCGAGATCGCCCAGCGGCACAACAACAAGAAGAACCTGTTCTACGAGATCGCCAACGAGCCCAACGGCGTCTCCTGGGCCACGGTCAAGAGCTACGCCGAGCATCTCATCCCGGTGATCCGCGCCAACGACCCCGACACGCCCATCCTCGTCGGCACCCGCGCCTGGTCCTCGCTCGGCGTCTCCGACGGGGCCGGCGAGACCGAGGTGATCTCCAACCCGGTCAACGCGACCAACATCATGTACACCTTCCACTTCTACGCCGCCTCGCACGGCAGCAACTACCTGAACACCCTGTCCAGGGCGGCCGACCGGATCCCGATGTTCGTCACCGAGTTCGGCACCCAGACCGCCTCGGGCGGCGGCGGCAACAACTTCGGGATGGCGGGGCAGTACCTCGACCTGATGGCACAGAAGAAGATCAGCTGGGTCAACTGGAACTACTCCGACGACGGCCTGTCCGGCGCCGTCTTCACCGGCGGCACGTGCCCGAACGGCCCGTTCACCGGAACGAGCCGGCTGAAGGAGGCGGGGGTGTGGATCCGCGAGCGGGTCCGTACGCCTGACGACTTCTGACGGAACGGCCCCGCCCGCGCACCGCGGGCGGGGCCGCTCTCGATCGTCAGCCGCTCAGGTCGTCGAAATAGGGCTTCATCGCCGGGTAGTAGTCGTCGAAGTCCGGCTTGGCGCTCCCCTCGCGGGCGGCCACGAGCATGTCCAGGTAGTACTCCCAGCCGGGGCCGATGTCGGCGAGGCCGTCCAGGGTGTCCATGTGCTGCACGAACTCCAGCAGCGTGGTGCCGCCGTCCTCCGACAGCAGCAGGTCGATCCGCCACTCGCCGTGCTCGTCGGTGGCGGAGACCGACAGGCGCCGCGGCGCCTCGCAGGCGTCGATGCGCATGTCCATCCACGGGGACTGGTCCTCGAAGACCAACTGCACCTTGATCGTACGGCCCGGCCCCGCGTCACCCTCCCACGGGCCGAACCAGCGGGCGGTGCGCTCGGACTCGGTGACGCTGGCCCACACGTCCTCGATGGGCGCGCGGAAGGTGCGGGTGAGCACGAGATCGTCTCCCCCGTCGGCGCGCAAAAGTCGTGCGGTGGGGCGGATTGTCATGCGGTGTCCTCCTTGACCTCTTCTGCCGCGCCGCTGGTGCGGTGCTCGCGGCGGGTTCGGTAAACCTCTGTCTCCAGTGCGTCCAGGCGTTGCTCCCAAGCGGGCCGCCCGGCGAACTGGCCAAGCCATTCGGCCAGCTCGTGGAGCCGGCGGGTGTCGAGTTCGTAGAGGCGCCGCCTGCCGACGAGCTCGTCGTGGACCAGCCCGCCCTCCCTGAGCACGCGCAGGTGGCGGCTCACGGCGGGCCTGCTGATCCGGAAACGACCGGCGATCTGGCCGGCGGACAGCCGTCCTTCGCGCAGCATGACCAGAATCTCTCTCCGCACCGGGTCGGCGATCGCGCCTGCCACCTCATCCACGCCAGGAAGCGTAACACACTGGTTACACGTTAGGCCATGCGTCTGGTGGACGAGCGGGGCTTCGCGCGCATACGCTTCTCCGCCTGCGCCCGGGAGGTCCGCCCATGAAGCCGCGCCACGAGTTGCACTGCCACCTGGACGGCTCGCTGCGCCCAGAAACGGTCGCCGAGCTGGCCAGGAGCGAGGGCATCGTCCTGGACCGCCCAGTGCGGAATCTGGTGACCGCGCCGGAAGACTGCGGCAGCCTGACCCGCTACCTCACCTACTTCGACCTGCCGCTGCGAGTCCTGCAGACCCCGGACGCCCTGCGCCGGGCGGCCCGCGAGCTGGTCGAGGACTGGAGCGCGGACGGCGTCGTCCACGGCGAGGCCCGCTTCGCGCCGCAACTTCACGGCCGGCAGGGCATGACGATCGACGAGGCGGTCACGGCGGTGGCCGAGGGCCTGGCCGACGGCCGCGCCACGACCGGCGTGCGCACGGTGCTGCTGCTGTGCTGCCTGCGGCACCAGAGCCCGGAGGAGAGCCTGGCCGTGGCCGAGGCGGCGGTGCGGCGGCGCGACGTGGTCGGCGGCCTCGACCTGGCCGGTGACGAGCGCCTGTACCCGGCCGCGCCGCACCGGGCCGCCTTCGACCTCGCGCACCGGGCGGGGCTGCCGTGCACGGTCCACGCGGGTGAGGCCGCCGGTCCCGAGGCGGTGTGGGAGGCGATCGACGTACTGGGGGCCCGCCGTATCGGGCACGGCGTGCGGTGCGCCGAGGACGACGCCCTTCTCGAACGGCTGCGCGCCGACGGCATCGCGCTGGAGATGTGCCCGACCAGCAACGTGCAGACCGGCGCCGTGGCCGGTCTCGCCGCGCATCCCGCGACCCGCCTGCTGGCGCGGGGCCTCGCGGTGACGATCAGCACCGACGCCCGCACCACCTCCGGCACCACCCTGGAGCGGGAGTTCGCCCGCCTGCGCCGCACGGCGGGCTGGGACGAGCAGCAGGAACAGCAGGCGGAGGCCCACGCCGGCGCCGCCGCCTTCTGACCACGCACGCACTCAGGCCGCTCAAAGCCTCAGGGGCGCTCAATGCGCTCAGGTCCTTAGAACGCTCAACGCGCTCAGCGCGGTCGGGGCGGTCAGAGGTTGCGCAGGACGCTCACCACGATGCCCAGCACCACGGCGTCGTCCCCGTCGATGACGTCGTAGGCGGGGTTGCGCGGTTCGAGGTAGACGTGCCCGCCACGCCGCCTGAACACCTTGACCGTGGCCTCGCCGTCGATCATCGCGGCCACGATCTGGCCGGTGTGCGCCTCGGGCTGCTGCCGTACCACGACCAGGTCGCCGTCGCAGATCGCCGCGTCGATCATCGAGTCGCCCCTGACCCGCAGGCCGAACACGGTGCCACGGCCGACGAGGTCGCGCGGCAGGGTCAGGGTGTCCTCCACGTGCTGGTCGGCCGGGATGGGCGTGCCCGCGGCGATGTCGCCGACCAGCGGCACGCTCACCAGGGAGCCGTCCCGCTCCGGCACCGCACCGCGCAGGAACAGCCGCAGGTCGATGGGCCGCGTCGTCGACGTGCTCCGGCGCAGGAACCCCTTGTCCTCCAGGCTCCGCAGGTGCTTGGACACCGACGAGGACGAGCGCAGCCCGACCGCCCGGCCGATCTCGCGGGCGCTGGGCGGGTAGCCGTACCTGAGCGCCCAATCCCGGATCGTGGCCAGGATGTGCTGCTGGCGCTGCGGGAGGGCGAAAACGTCCAGATACTCGAAGGCGTCGTCGTCGTAGGTGGTCACCAGGGACATGCTAGGGGCGCCGCCGTTCGACACAACGCACTGATCAAAAACGGTGAGCTGTGCATGGTGCACATGGTGGAGGTATGTCCGGTTTTTAGTCTGTCGAGATGAGCACCGATGCCTCCCCAAGTCCGGTGACGGATCCCGTGCCGCAGGTGCGGGAGCACCTAGACCATTAGGAAGTGCCATGTGCCAGCACTACCCTCTTCCCGCCCGGCCGAGCAGTCTGAGCGGTGCGGCATGGAGACGCTGACCGCCCCCGAGGGGGCCACGATCGCGTCATGGTCTCTGCCGTCCCACTTCCGCGCGGCCGCCGAGGCGCGACGCCACACGGCCGGCTACCTCAACAGGTGGGGCTTCCACGACACCGACACCAGCGTGCTGCTGGTCAGCGAGCTGGTGACCAACGCCCTGCGGTACGCGCCGGGCCCGGTCACCCTCACCGTCTGGCTCATCGACGGCCTGCTGCGCTGCGAGGTCGAGGACACCAGCGCCCAGCCGCCCGCCTGGCACGAGCCCGCCGTCCACGCGGAGGGCCACCGTGGCCTGTTCCTCCTGGACGCGCTCGCCTGCTGCTGGGGCTTCGTGCGCACCGGCGAGGGCAAGGCCGTCTGGTTCGAGCTGCCCGTGGCCGGAGAGCACGATGCGTAAGATCACGCTCCCCAAGCCACGGCCCCGCCCGCCGCGCCAGGACCAGGATCTGCGCACCCCGTCGGGGCGCAAGCTCCCCTACTGAGCGCGGCGGCTCAGGCTTTCACGGCGCCGCTGGTCAGGCCGCCGACGATGTAGCGCTGGAGGAACTGGAACAGGATCAGCACCGGCAGCGCCCCGATGAGGGCCCCGGCGGCGAAGACGCCCCAGCTCTGCCCGAGCTGGTAGGAGACGAGCCCGTAGAGTCCTACGGCGAGCGTCTGCTGGTCGGGGTCGGTCAGGACGAGGCCGGCGATGACGAAGTCGTTCATCGTGGCCACGAACGAGAACAGCGCGACGACGACCAGGATGGGCCGCACGAGCGGCAGCAGGATCAGGAAGAAGACCTGCGCGTGCGAGGCGCCGTCCATCTGCGCGGACTCGTCCAGTTCCCGGGGGATGGAGTCGAAGAACCCCTTCATGAGGTAGGTGTTCACGCCGAGCGCGCCGCCCAGGTAGACCATGATCAGGCCGAGCGTGCTGCCCAGTCCCAGCGGCGGGAACACCTCCTTGAACGCCGACAGCAGCAGGAAGATCGCGACATAGGCCAGCACCTGCGGGAACATCTGGACGAAGACCAGGCCGACCAGCCCGGCCTCGCGCCCGCGGAAGCGGAATCGGGAGAAGGCGTAGGCGGCGCACGCCCCCAGGAACACCGATCCGGCCGCGGTCGACACCCCGATCACCAGCGAGTTCACGACCCACCGGGGGAAGGGGTGCAGCGCGTCGGTGAACAGCGTCGCGTAGTGCTGCCAGGTGACCTCGGCGAACAGGTCGTTCGAGCCGGTCAGCGTGCCGCTCGGGTTGAGCGAGGCGGCCAGCACGAACACCAGCGGGAACAGCGCGACCACCGCGGCCAGCACGCCGACCAGGTGTCTCCAGAGCCTCATGCCGCCGCTTCCAGCCGCCTGGCCCGCCGGAACCCGGCCAGCGACACCGCCGCGATCACCGCGAAGATCAGGATCGAGACCGCGCAGGCCAGGCCGTAGTCGCGCGAGGTGCCGCCGAAGGCCAGCTTGTAGACCAGCGAGATCAGCAGGTCCGTCGAGCCGACGTCGATCGGCGCCTGGGCGTCGCGTGGCCCGCCGCCGGTGAGCATGTAGATGACGTTGAAGTTGTTGAAGTTGAACGCGAACGTGGCCACCAGCGCGGGCGCGGTCGAGGCCAGCAGGAGCGGCAGCCGTACCGACGCCAGGACCCGCCACGGACCGGCCCCGTCGACCTGGGCCGCCTCGGCGAGCTGGCGTGGCACCGCCTGCAGCGCCCCGGTGCAGATGAGGAACATGTACGGGAACCCGATCCACACGTTGACCGCCAGCACGCTCAGTTTCGCCAGCCAGGGGTCGGACAGCCACGGCACGGCGGTGCCGCCCAGCAGCACCTCGTTGACGAAGCCGTGGTCGGTGTTGAGCAGCCCCTGCCACAGCAGCGCCGCCATGAACGCGGGGAAGGCGTAGGGGAAGACCAGCAGCGAGCGGTAGACGCGGTAGCCGTCCAGGATCAGCGCGAGCACCAGCCCGAAGCCGAAGCTGAGCGCGACCGACAGCGCGGCGAAGACGAACGTCCAGACCAGCACGCCCAGGAACGGCCCGCGGATCTCGGCGTTGGTGAGCACGCTGGTGAAGTTCTCCGTGCCGACGAAGACCTTCCAGCCGGGCCTCAGCGAGCGGCCGTCGGCCGAGGTGAAGGCGCCGCGGCCGGCGTCGCGGTAGACGGTGCCCGCCGTGTCGGTGATGGCGTCGGCGGCGGCGTCGTAGGTGAGGGCGGGCCGGTAGAGGGCGGCGGTGACGCCGTCGGCGGTCTTCAGCACGCCGCCCTCGGCCGGGACCCGCAGCCTGACGATCTCCGCCTGCCTGGCCACGATCTCCGCGTACGGCAGCGCCCGCCAGCCGGGCCCCTGCCCGAAGCCCAGCTCGCCGTCCTTCTCCGCCACCCGGATCGGCCGGCTCTCGCCGGTCTTGACCTCGCTGGCGGCCAGGATCGCCGCGACCGCGTCGGACTTGGTGGCGTTGTGGCCGTCGCCGTAGTTGGTGAAGGCGGCGTAGCCGGTGTAGAGCACCACGTACACCTGGTAGATCAGCAGCAGCACGACGCCCGGCGCCAGGTACTTGGCCGGGACCGCGCGCCTGCTGAGGTAGACGGCGTTGACGGCCACCGTGCCGGCCAGCAGCAGCGCGAACATCCACCACGAGCGCTGCCCGCCGAGCGCCACCAGCCCGTAGACGGCCAGGGCGTCGGCGACGGCCAGCGGAAGGAAGCGGAGCGCGCGCATCAGGACCCGATCTTCGCGCGGATGCGCTCCGCGGCCTTCCTGGTCAGCTCGGCGGGCTCGCCCCGGCCGGTGATGATCGCGAGCTGGGACAGTCCCCAGTCGGCCCAGACGGCGTCCATCTGGGGCACGTTCGGCGTCGGCACGCCGTCGGCGGCGGCCGCGGCGAACCCGGCCAGGACTGGGTCGCCGGCCAGTTCCTCGCGCACCGAGGTCATCGCCGGCGGCCGGCCGCCCGCCTCGTGCAGCGCCTTCTGCGCCTGCGGGGTGGCCAGGTAGTTGAGGAGGAAGTCGTTGGCCAGGATCGGCGCGGCACTCTTGGCGCTGACGAAGAAGCCCTGCACGCCCGCGAACGGCCGCGCCTTCTCCTTGCCCGCCGGCGGCACCGGGTCCACGGCGAACGGCACGCCCGCCTTGGCCAGCGCGGGCGCGTCCCACGGCCCGGTGACCAGGAACGGTGTCTGTCCCTTGACGAAGGCGCTGGTCGCGATGTCGCCGGTCAGCGACGTCGAGACGACCTTGTCCTCGGCCAGTTTCCGCAGGTAGGAGGCGAACCTGAGCCCGCCCGGGTTGTCGATCTCCAGCTTGCCGTCCGCGCCGAACACCTGCGAGCCGAACGAGGTCTGCAGCGCGTACAGGTGGAAGGGCGAGCCCGCCTTGGGGTCGACGGGCAGCCCGACCGGGTACTCGGCCCTGCCCGCCTTCACCAGCGCCTCACCCGTTGCCACCAGGTCGCCGAAGGTGGCGGGCGCGGTGGGGACGAGCTTGGTGTTGCGCAGCACGGCCACGCTCTCGATCGCGTACGGCAGGCCGTACGTCTGCCCGTCGTAGGTCATGGCCTCCATGGCGGCCTTGGAGAACAGCGCCGCCTTGGCCGACAGGTCGAGCGGGGCCACGACGCCGTTCTGCACCAGCTTCCCCAGCCAGTCGTGCGGGCCGACGATGACGTCGGGTCCCTGTCCCGAGGGCGCCTGGGAGACGAAGTCGTCGCGCAGGTTGCCCATGGCCTTCTGCACGATCTTGACCTTGACGCCGCGGTCCTTCTCGAACGTCGCGGCGATCCCCCGCAGCGGGGCGGCGCGGCTGTCGTCGGCCCAGACGGTGAGCGTGGGGGTGGGCGGGGCGGCGGCCTTCTCGGCGGCGCAGCCCGCCACGAGCAGGGCGGTGGCCGCGAGTGCGGTGAGCTTGCGCATGGTCGCTCCTCAGGATCCGGCGTGCGGGTCGTCCTGGGCCGGATCGCTCCAGCCCGCGACGCGTACCCACACGCGCCGGTCCGCGTCGTGCCTCAGGGGGGTTCTGATGGGAAAGCCGTCGGCGTCGAGGCCGTCGCGGCGCCAGCCGCGCCCGACGGCGCCGTTCAGGCCGACGCCGCGCGGCAGCCGCCAGGCGCCGTGGTGGACGCCGGGCGCGACCTTGGTGGTGACCAGGCCGGAGAAGTAGACGGGCGAGTCGTCGGGGGTGTCGAGCGGGACCACGACCGTGACGTCGAGCAGCGCGTCGGGGGCGCCGTCGACGACCGTGACCCGCTCGCCCGCCTCCAGGTCGCCGGCCGTGGCGACGACCTGCGCCTCGCCGGCCTCGACGCCCTGGAGCAGGGCGTGGCCGACGCTCTTGAGCGGGCCGGCGGGCCGCCAGGTCACCCGCGCGCCGAGCGCGGAGTACACGCAGCCGTCGGCGCGTTCGGCCAGGGGCGCGACGTCGAGGTCCTGGCCGGTGGCGGTCTCGCCGCCCGTCCCCGACAGCAGGACGGGCGGCCCGGCCGTACCGAACAGATGGAGCAGGGCGCTGCCCGCGCGGGCGGCCCAGGCGTCCTCGTGGTGCGGCGCGGACGGCTCGTGCAGGTAGCGCAGCTCGTCGTCGGGCGCGTAGCCGAGGTCGAGGAGGTGCTCGACGAGCTCGCGCACCGGCCTGACCATGATCAGGCCCTCCATGCCGCCGATGTCCATCCAGATCCGGCGCGGGCCGCGCGAGGCGAAGCGCCGGTGGACGGACGTCTCCTCAAGCGTGCCCGGGTCAACGAAGACCAGGAACGGCGAGAGCACCGCGGCCAGCCCGAACACCTCCGGCCGCCGGAAGGCCAGGTGGTAGCTGACCAGGCCGCCCATCGACGAGCCCATCACCGCGGTGGCGGCCGGGTCGCCGGTCACCGCGTAGCGCTCGCGCAGCGCCGGCAGCAGCTCCTCGACCAGGAACTCCTCATACAGCTCGCCCCTGCAGACGCCCTCCGGGTCGCGCGGGTAGGGCGCCACGTGCGAGTACTCGTTGCCGCGCTGGTCACCGGCGTTCGAGACGCCCACGGCGACCAGCGGCGGCAGCAGCCCGCGCCCGATCAGGTCGTCGAGCGTCTCGTCCACCCGCCAGCTCGGGCGCAGGCCCGCTCCGGCGAACACGTGCTGCCCGTCCTGCAACACCACCACGGGGTACGGCCCCGCCGCCGGATCGTAGCCGGGCGGCAGGTAGACGAAGACGTCGCGGGAGTTGCCCAGCGCCCGCGAGCGTACGCCGGCCAGGGTCTCGATCATCGTGCGGTCTCCCAGATGTGAAAGGCGGGCCCGTCGGCGGGCATGGGCGCGCCGGGTGCGAGGTCGGGGGCGCCGAGCAGGCCGGCGAGGGCGGCGGGCGCGGGCATCGGGGCGTGGGCGTTCCTGCTGACCTGGATCAGCAGCGTCTGTCCCGGCGCGGCCCGCTCGAAGAGCACCACGTCCCGCTCGGCGCGCAGCCAGCGCAGCCCGCCGTGCCGCAGGGCCTCGCTGCCGCGGCGCAGCGCGATCAGCTCGCGGTAGAGCCGGTGGGTGGCGTGGTCCTGCGCGGCCGGGTCCCAGGGGAACGGGCGGCGGCCGTCCTCCAGGTGCACGCCCTCGACGCCGACCTCGTCGCCGGCGAAGACCATGGGCAGGCCGGGCAGCGTGAACAGCAGCGCGGCGCCCAGGTGCTGGTGGTCGCGGCCGGCGATCGAGCGGAAGCGGGCGGTGTCGTGCGAGCCGAGCAGCGTGAGGTTGTGCGTGTGCGAGCGCCACGGCAGGCGGGCGGCGTGGGCGCGCATCACGGCTGCCAGGTCGTGGCCGCCGTAGCCGGGGATGGGTCCCGGCGTGCCCCAGAACTCCGTGGAACGTTCCTTCGCCAGCCACGACCACACCGGGCGGGCGAAGCCGGCGTAGGCCATGGTCCCGTGCCAGCCGTCGCCGCGCAGCGCGGGCGCGGCGTCGAACTGGTTCTCGGCCAGCAGCAGCCTGCCCTCGCCGAGCGCCGCCCTGGTGGCGGTGGCGACCTGGGCGTTCAGCTCGACCGCGCCGTGGCGGCCGGCCGACTGGGCGACGTCGACGCGCCAGCCGTCCAGGCCGAACTCCGCGGGGTAGCGGGCGATCACGGCGTCCAGGCGGCGGCGCAGCTCGGCCGAGCGGTGGTCGAACTTGGGCAGGGTCTTCACCCCGGCGAAGGTGGCGTAGTCGGCGCCGTCGAAGTAGTAGAAGTCCCGCTCCTGGCTGGAGTGGTCGGCCTGGGCCTTCACGAACCAGTCGTGGGCGTCGCCGGAGTGGTTGAGCGTGATGTCGCCGATGACGCGCAGGCCGCGGGCGTGCGCCTGTTCCGTGAGCGCCTTCAGTGCCTCGTCGCCGCCGAGCAGCGGGTCGACGTGGTCGAAGGTGCTGGCGTCGTAGCGGTGGTTGGAGCGGGCGGGGAAGAACGGGGTCAGGTAGAGGAGGTTGGCGCCCAGGGCCTCGATGTGGCCGAGGCGTTCGGCCACGCCCCACAGGTCGCCGCCGTAGAGCTGCTGGAGGGCGTGCGGCCTGCCGTACGGGATGGGCTCGTCCCACTCGGCGGGGCGGGCCCACGACGGGAGGGGGCCGCGCGGACGCCCGGAACGCGCGAACCGGTCGGGGAAGATCTGGTAGATCACCGCGTCGGCGGCCCAGGCGGGCGGCGGCGGGTAGGCGGTGAGGGTGAAGTCGGCGGCGTCGGTGACCTCGGTGCGCGACAGGCCCGCGGCGTTCAGCCACAGCGGCCCGGCGTCGGTATGGAGCAGGAAGCGGTAGCCGCACTCGGGGTTGACCACCTGGAGCGTGGCCCGCCACCAGGTCTCGGCGGGCGTGACGCGGTCGGCCATCGCCTCGGTGAACATCGGCTCGCCGTCGGGCGCGCTACGGACGAAGACGCGCCGGACGCCCAGCGTGGCGGCCGTGCGGGCGAACACCTCGACCCGCTCGCCCAGTCCCGGCGACGGATCGGAGACATACAGCGGCGAACCGTCGTGGTGTGCCACTGTGTTGCAAAGTGTTTCCGGCTGGACCATGCTGTTAACGCTCCCTTTACCTGCTTTGATGGTCAGGAGCCTAAGCAGCCCCGTTCAGGTGCGGCAACGTCGCGCAACATGTTTCAACGGTTTCTGGAGTCCCCGTGGCACGACTGTCGGTACGCACGATCGCCAAGCGCGTCGGCGTCAGCGCGGCGACGGTCAGCCGCGTGCTCAACGACCGTCCCGGGGTGGCGGAGGAGACCCGTACCCGGGTGCTGCAGGCTATGCGCGAGCAGGGCATGGTCGCGCCCGCGCCGGTCTCGCAGCCGTTCGTCGGCATCATCGTGCCCGAGCTGGACAACCCCGTCTTCCCGCTGCTGGCCGGCGCCATCGAGACCAAGCTCGGCGGGTACGGCGTCACCGCGCTGATCGGCAGTTCCACCAAGCAGGGGCCGACCGAGCTGGACTACATCGCCTCCCTGGTCAGGCAGCGCATCCAGGGCCTCGTCCTGGTCTCCGGACGGCACGCCAACCCCTCGGCCGACCACGGCTTCTACTGGCAGCTCCACCAGCAGCAGGTGCCGATGGTGCTGGTCGGCGGGCACGTGCAGGACCTGCCGGTCTCGACCGTCACCACCGACGAGGCCGCCGGGGCCGCCATGGCCGTCTCCCACCTGCGCGCGCTCGGCCACACCCGCATCGGCCTGGCGGGCGGCCAGGGCTACCTGCGTCCGTCCCAGAACCGGCTGCGCGGCTACGGGCGGGAGATGCGCCGCTGGTTCGGCTCCGTGGACGACGCCCTGTACGCCGAGACCGACTACTCACTCACCGGCGGGCACGCCGCCGGGCTGCGCCTGATCGAGGCGGGCGCCACCGCGGTCGTGGCCGGCAGCGACCTCATGGCGCTGGGCGTGCTGGCCGCCGCCCGGCAGGCGGGGCTGCCGGTGCCGGGCGGGCTGTCGGTGGTCGGCTACGACGACACCTACCTGGCCGCGCACAGCGACCCGCCGCTGACCACGGTCCGCCAGCCGGTCGAGCAGATGGCCGCGGCCGTGGCCACCGCGCTCTGGGAACGCCTGCAGGGCTACCACACGCCCCACGTCGACCACGTCTTCCCGCCCGCCCTCGTCGCCCGTGCCTCCACCGGCCCACCCGCCTGACCTTGGCTCTCCCCCGCGCCCTCTCTGACCTCAACCGACGCCCGCGCCTGCACGGGCCCTGACCTCACCCGCGACTTCACGGGCCCTGACCTCGCCCCCGCCTTCACGGGCCCTGACCTCGCCCGCGCCTTCACGGGCTTTGATCGCGCCGGCGCCTTCACGGGCCTTGATCTCAGTCCTCGCCCGCGGTCAGCGGGAACGTGGCGCGCACCACGAAGCCGCCGGTCAGCAGCGGTCCCGCGCTGAGCGAGCCGTGGTAGAGCCTGACCCGCTCGGTCATCCCGATCAGCCCGTGCCCGTCCGGCCCGGGAGGCGGGGCGCCGGGGCGGCCGTCGTTGCGCACGCTCACGGTCAGCGTCTCGCCCGAGTACAGCAGCGACACCTCGGCCCGCGAGCCCGGCGCGTGCTTGATGACGTTGGTGAGCGCCTCCTGGATGACGCGGTAGACGCACAGGCTCATGCCCGAGGAGAGCGCCCGCCGCTCGCCGCCGGCACGCACCGCCGTCTCGACTCCCGCCGCCCGCACGCGTTGCACCAGGCCGTCGAGGTGATCGAGGCTCGGCGCCGCGCAGTACGGCTCCGCCGTACCGTCGTCCAGCTCGATGCGCAGCACCGTCAGCATGCGGCGCATCTCGGCCAGCGCCTCGCCGCTGGTCTCGGCGATGGTGCGCAGCGTGTCCTCGGCGGTGTCCGGGTCGGAGCGGATGACGTAGTGGCCGAGGCCCGCCTGGACGGAGACGACCGACATGTGGTGGGCCACGACGTCGTGCAGTTCCCGCGCGATGCGCACCCGCTCCTCGGTGACCGCCTGCCTGGCCGCCACCGCCTTCTCCCTGCGCAACTGGTCGGCCAGGTCGGCGAGCTGGGCGTTGCGGACCTTGAGCGTGCGCATGCCGAACGCGAACGCGACGGTCCAGCCGATGACGACGAGGGAGTACCAGACCGCGGGAAGGGCCCGCCCGGGCAGGGCGTTGGCGTAGATCCACTCGGCCAGCACGAGCAGGCCCGCGGGCACGGCGGCGCGGCGGGAGTGGTGGACGACAACGGAGTACAGCGCGAGCAGCGGGCCCATCGAGTTCGCCCCGTAGTGGAAGCCCATGGCGTGATAGGCGAACGCGGCGGCGCAGGAGATCGCCAGCACCGGGACCGGCCGCCGCCTGCGCCAGGTGAGCGGCATGTTGGCCAGCGCGCAGAGCAGGAGCGCGAAGGCGTCCGGCGGGCGGTCGAGCGGGTGCGGGTCGAGCACGGGCCACGCCCAGGAGCCCCAGGTCAGCGCCGTGGCGACCAGGCCGTCGACGA
The DNA here is from genome assembly GCF_044456745.1 of Nonomuraea sp. NPDC050790. Classification (NCBI taxonomy): domain Bacteria; kingdom Bacillati; phylum Actinomycetota; class Actinomycetes; order Streptosporangiales; family Streptosporangiaceae; genus Nonomuraea; species Nonomuraea sp. NPDC050790. The sequence continues at coordinate 1,866,592 of NZ_JBITGF010000001.1, forward strand.
GCGTGGGGCGGTCTCTGAGGAGGGCGGCGCCGTCCACGGTGATGCGCGCCGGGGCCTTCCTGAGGGCGGGCGCGGGGGGCTTGCCGGCGATGAGTTCCGCGGCCTTTCTGACGTGGGCGGCGAGGGTCGCGGGAGGGGGTTCGGGGGGCATCGTTACCGTTCGGCTTGCTCGTGCTGTGCCGACATGTCAGGCTTTGCTGGAAGATCACGCTCTGCTGGAAGACCTCGAAGGCCCGTGCCGGACGACTGGCTGGTGACACTCATATGATCAAGGTGCTGGTCGCCGACGATCAGGTCCTGATCCGCGCCGGTCTGGCCGCACTCATCCGCGCCGCGCCCGGTCTCGAGGTCGTCGGCGAGGCGAGCGACGGCGAGGAGGCGGTGGCGCTGGCCGCCTCGACCCGGCCCGACGTCATCCTCATGGACATCCGCATGCCCGTCTCCGACGGCATCAGCGCGACCCGGCAGATCCTGGCCGCCGCGGAGCAGCCGCCGCCCCAAGTGCTCATCCTGACCACCTTCGACATCGACGAGTACGTCTACCAGGCGCTGCGCGCGGGCGCGTGCGGCTTCCTGCTGAAGGAGACCCAGCCGGAGCGGCTGCTGGCCGCCATCCGGACCGTGGCCGCCGGTGACAGCCTCCTGTCCCCCGGTCTCATCCAGCGCCTCATCGAGACCTTCCAGCCCGAGCAGGACGCCGCCGCGCCCATCCCCGACCTGGCGCCGCTCACCGGCCGCGAGACCGAGGTGCTCACGCTCGTGGGCCGGGCGCTGTCCAACGGCGAGATCGCCACGCGGCTGGTCGTGAGCGAGGCCACCGTCAAGACCCACCTCAACCGGGCGATGGCCAAGCTGGGGCTGTCCAGCCGGGCCCAGGCGGTGGCCTTCGCCTACGAGTGCGGGCTGGTGGCGCCCCGGCGCCAGTGACCGGCGGCAGACGGCCCCGCCCCCGTGCGGGCCGCCGGGCCATCGACGCGGGCGGTCTTCGGTGCCGAGCGTTCACCCCGTCAGGCTAGGAGGAGATCACCTCACCTCCCATACCGCGGAAGGCCGAACTTTCCCTGCGACTTCGGCGGTACAGGGGTCGGCCTTCCGCGGTATGCGCTCAGCAGTTCTGGCCGCTGACGATGTCGGGTGACGGCAGGTGGTTCACGTTCTGGCAGAAATAGCTGCCGGCGGGGATGGTGATGGTGCCGTACGTGCCGGTGCCCGACCCGGTGCAGCCCGAGGCGATGATGTAGTAGCCGAGCAGGTCGGACATGAGGAACCGGGTACCGCTCGTGCAGGTGTAGTTCGCGTCCGCCGAGGCCGGCGTGACGGTTGCCGCGCCCGCGAGGACCGTCGCCGCGAGGACGACGACGATCCGCTTGACCAGGGTGTTCATGAAGTGCCCTTTCCCGCGGTGAGGTACGGACGCCCGCATCCCTACCCGCCACCGCCGCCGCCGACCTGACCGCCGCTGTCCAGAACCGGTCATCGCCGGCTCGCCACCGCCATCCCCAGGTACGGCACCGCAACCAGCGCGACCAGCGCCCACAGCGGCGCCCACCCCTCGCCGAACCCGATGTAGGCGAACACCCCGAGCGCCGCCACCTCGGAGCCCAGCCCGGCGATCGAGGTGACGGTCGCCCGCGCCTCGTCGCCGATCGTGTCCTGGAGCCGCGCGTCCAGCACCGCGACAGCCCAGTAGAAGGCGGCGAAAGCCACCGCGATGGCAACGAACCCCACCCACAGCCCAACCGCCCCACCCCCAAGCCCACCCGGGCCGGTCAGGGTGGCGCCGCCGGCCAGGGTCAGTGCTCCGGCCGCCAGGACCAGGGGCAGCAGCCGGGCTCCGTGCCCGGCCAGCCAGCCGCCCGCCGCGGTCCCCGCGATCACCAGCCCGACCAGCAGCGGGATCACCGGCGTGCCCGCCCCGCCGGAGGCGGCCAGGAGCGGCAGGTACTCGTCGAGCGAGGCGAGCCCGGTCACCACCGCGAGGATCAGCAGCAGCCGGCGCACGACCGGCGCCCGCCGTACCTCGGAAAGGCCGGTGCGCAGGACGGACAGGTACGACCCGTCGGAACGAGCGGCGGCGGGCGGGCGCGACTCGGGCAGCAGCAGGCCGGCGAGCGCGCCCAGCAGGCCGACCGCGACGCTGGCCAGCCCGACAGCGAGGTAGCCACCTGCGGCGAGCACGGGCGCGGCCAGCAGGGAGGCCGCGACGGCGGCGACCGAGGCGAGCGCCTCCGAGCGGCCGATCAGCCGCGCGTAGTCGCCGGGCCGGCCCAGGCGGCCCAGTTCCTCGTAGACCAGCGCCTGCAGCGTGCCCGACTGCATGGCGCCCCCCGCGCCCCACAGCACGAACCCGGCGGCGAAGGCCCAGTACGACGGCACGAACGTCCAGAGCGCGAACCCGGCCGAGATGAGCAGCGGCGCGAGCACCAGCAGGCGCCTGCGGGAGAAGCGGTCGGCCCACACGCTGGAGGGCAGCTCCAGCACGAACGCGGCGACCGACCAGATCGCGAACAGCGAGGAGATCTCGGCGGAGGAAAGGCCGGTCGCGGTGAAGTAGACCGCGTAGACCGGGTAGAAGAGGACGAAGTCCGCAACGAAGGTGTAGGCGTAAAGCCTCGGTTCAGGTCAATGTCGTCGTCGCATGCCATCACGGTACAGAAAATTCCGCCAGGATGTGTCCGGGCGGGCCGCGCGGCTCCGACGTCCCGGGTGAGAGGCGCCAGGGCGGCGCCGGTCACGGAAGAGGGAACACCATGAAGTACATGATCATGCTTTTCGCGTCCCAGCAGGACTACGACGCGATGGCGGGCAAGGGCAGTGCGGGCAACCCCGCCTGGACGGCCGAGGACTTCGCCGCGATGACCGCGTTCATGGGCGCCTGGAACCAGGAGCTCGTCGAGTCCGGCGAGTTCGTCGACGCGCGCGGCCTGGCCGCACCGGTCCACACCCGCCGGGTCGGCAACAAGGAGGGCGTGCCGTTCGTCACCGACGGCCCCTACCCCGAGACCACCGAGGTTCTGGCCGGGTACACGATCGTCGAGTGCGCGGGCTTCGACCGGGCCACCGAGCTCGCCGCCCGGCTGGCCGACTGCCCGGCACCGGACGACGCGCGGGCCAGGGCGTACGCGGAGATCCGCCCGATCGTCGACGGCGCCGACGACCACCTGGTCTAGTGGCGGACGACCCGGCCGAGGACCTGCTGCGCGAGCTGGCGCCGCAGGTCCTCGGCGCGCTCGTGCGCCGCTACGGCCACTTCGACCTGGCCGAGGACGCCGTCCAGGAGGCGCTCATCGCCGCCGCGGGCCAGTGGCCGCAGGAGGGGGTCCCTGACAACCCCCGCGCCTGGCTGATCACCGTCGCCTCCAGGCGGCTGACCGACCTGCTGCGCAGCGAGCAGGCCAGGCGGCGGCGCGAGGACGAGGTCGCCACCTGGGCGCTGCCCGGCGTGCCGCCGCGGCCGGACGGCGACGACACGCTGATCCTGCTGTTCCTGTGCTGCCATCCGGCGCTCGCGCCGAACCTTCAGGTGGCGCTCACGCTGCGCTCGGTCGGCGGCCTGACCACGCGGGAGATCGCCCGCGCGTTCTTCGTGCCGGAGCCGACCATGGCCCGGCGCATCACCCGCGCCAAGGAGCGCGTCAAGGCCAGCGGCGTGCCTTTCCGGCTGCCCGCGCCGGCCGAGCGCGGCGAGCGGCTGGCCGCCGTGCTGCGCGTGCTGTACCTGATCTTCACCGAGGGGTACGCGAGCACGTCGGGGCCGAGCCTGGTCAGGGCGGAGCTGGCGGCCGAGGCGATCAGGCTGGCCAGGATCCTTCACCGGCTGCTGCCCGGCGACGGCGAGGTGGCCGGGCTGCTGGCGCTCGTGCTGCTCACCGACGCCCGCCGTCCGGCCCGCGACGGCCCGGACGGCGAGCTGATCCCGCTGGCCGAGCAGGACCGCGGCCTCTGGCGGGCCGACCACATCGAGGAGGGCCTGGCGCTGGTCGCGGCCACGCTGCCCAGGGGGCCGGCCGGGCCGTACCAGGTGCAGGCGGCCATCGCCGCGCTCCACGACGAGGCGCCGAGTGAGCGGGAGACGGACTGGCCGCAGATCGCCGCCCTGTACGAGGTGCTGGTCGAGCTGTCGGGCAACCCGATGGCCGCGCTCAACCACGCCGTCGCGGTCGCCATGTGCCAGGGGCCACGGGCGGGGCTCGACCTGCTGGAGGGGCTGGGTGAGGATCCGCGCGTGTCGGGGCATCACCGGCTGCTGGCCGTACGGGCGCATCTGCTGGAGATGGCGGGCGCGCGTGAGGACGCGCGGGACTGCTACGAGCGCGCCGCCGCCCGCACCGCCAGCCTCCAGGAACAGCGCTATCTGTACGGCAGGGCCGCCCGCCTGACCGGCTAACGCCAGTGGTCCGGCCGGATCAGCGCGCCGGACAGCGTGGTGGCGGCGTCCCCGGCGGCGGCGTTGACCTGGAACTGGGTCAGGAACAGGCTGCCGGCCAGCCGCGCGCCCCTGACGTCGGCGCCTCTGAGGTCCGCGCCGATCAGGTCGGCCTGGCGCAGGTCCGCGCCGCGCAGGTCGGCGCCGATGAGGTAGGCGCCGCGCAGGTTGGCACCGCGCAGGTCGGCGCCCCTGAGCTTGGCGCCCATGAGGTCGGCGCCGCGGCGGTTCTTCTTCCTGCCGCCGGTCCCGGCGCGCACGAGCTCGCTGACCCGCAGCAGCAGCGTGTTGACCTCGCCGCGCTCGTGCGCCACGTCCAGTTCGAGCAGGCGCTCGGGCCGCTGCCTGGTGAGGCCGTCGACGTGGTCGAGCGCCTTGCGCAGCTCCTCGTGGACCGGCTCGGCGGCCGGGTGCCCGAGCGACTCGGCGAGGTACCACATCAGCTCGTGGAGCTGGCGCATCACCGGGAAGACGGCGAACATCTGCCCGGCCGACTCCTGCCGCCAGTCGACGCCGCCGTAGGTGACCTGCGCGACCTTCTGCCCGGCGCCGAAGCAGTCGTAGACCGTGCAGCCGGTGAAGCCCTTCTGCCGCAGCCGCGCGTGGATGCCGCAGCCGAAGTCGTCGCGGAGGTTGGGGCAGGGCCGCCCGGCCTCCTTGTCGATGGCGAAGTCCGCCGAGCGGGCGAAGGGCAGGGCCACGCAGCACAGGCCGAAGCAGTTGGCGCAGTCGGCGCGCAGGGAGTCGTCGAGCATGATGCTCCGAGGTTATCGTGCGTTCTCAGTGGGCGCGGGACTCCAGGTAGCGGCGTTCGGGCAGGCTGAGCGTGCGCTGGGCGGCGAGCCGGTACTCCTCGCGGGCCGCCGCGCGCTCGCCGGCCAGGTCGAGCAGGTGGGCGCGGACGGCGTGCAGGCGGTGGTGGCCCGACAGGTCCTTCTCCACCTCGGCCAGGCGTTCGAGCCCGGCGCGCGGGCCGTGGACCATGGCCAGTGCGACGATCCTGTTGAGCGTCACCATGGGGCCGGGGGCCAGCGTGGCCAGCAGGTCGTACAGGGTGAGGATCTGCGGCCAGTCGGTCCGCTCGGTGCTGGGCGCCTCGCCGTGGAGGGCGGCGATGGCCGCCTGCACCTGATAGGGGCCGATCGGCGCGCCGGCCAGGGCCTCGGTGACCAGCGCCACGCCCTCCTCGATGTGGTCGGCCCGCCAGAGGCCGCGGTCCTGCTCGGCCAGCGGGATCAGCTCCCCGTCCGGGCCGTCGCGGGCCGGGCGGCGGGCGTCGGTGAGCAGCATGAGCGCCAGCAGCCCGGCCACCTCGGTGTCGGCGGGCAGCAGGGCGCGCAACCGCCTGGTCAGCCGGATCGCCTCGGCGGACAGCTCCACCCGTTGCAGGTGCTCGCCCGAGCTGGCCGTGTGGCCCTCGTTGAAAATCAGGTAGAGGACGTGGCGTACCGCGGCGAGGCGCGCGCCGTACTCACCCTCCGGGGGCAGGTCGAAGGCGGCGCCCTTGATGCGCTGCTTGGCGCGGCTGATGCGCTGGGCCACCGTGCTCTCCGGGACCAGCAGCGCGCGCCCGATCTCCGCGGTCGTCAGGCCGCCGACCGCGCGCAGCGTCAGCGCCACCTGCGAGGTCGTGGTGAGCGCCGGATGGCAGCACAGCATGAGCAGGGTCAGCCCGTCGTCGTCGCCGGTGACCCTCGGCGGTTCCTGCGGCTCCAGCGCCGCCGAGTTCTCCTCGCGCCGGCGCCGCGCCGACTCCGCGCGCAGGGCCTCGATGCGCCGCCGCGAGGCGACCGTGATCAGCCAGCCCTTCGGGTGATCGGGCAGCCCCTCCTCCGGCCACTGCACGGCCGCGGCCAGCAGCGCCTCCTGGACCGCGTCCTCGCAGGCGTCGAAGTCGCCGTAACGCCGCACGAGCGCGCCCAGGACCTGCGGGGCCAGCTCGCGCAGCAGTTCGTTCACAGGAAGTCGCTCAGCTCGACGACCGGGCGGACCTCGACGCGCATGAACCGCGCCTCCGGCACCCGCGCGGCCGTCTCGATCGCGCGGCGCTCGCTGTCGCACTCGATCAGGTAGATGCCCGCCAGGTACTCCTTCACCTCGGCGAACGGCCCGTCGCTCACCACCACCTCGCCCTCGCTGACGGTGACCGACTTGGCGGCCGACGGCTGGGCCAGTGCGGCGTTGGCGATCAGTTCCCCAGAGGCGGCCAGGTCGGCGGTGAGCTTCGCGTAGGCGTCCAGGCCGGCCGAGCGCTGCTCGACCGGGAGCGAGTCCCAGACCTGGCGGGTCTCGGCGTTGCCGTAAATCAGGATCAGATACTTCACCCTGCCGAGCGTAGTCTCGCTGGCGCTACCCGCCGGTCAGGCGGACACTGGTCCGGTGATGACCGCACGCAGCGAGCCGCTCTCGACGTCGCGGCCGGAACGGCGCACCGCCCTGGACGCCCTGCGGGCCATGGTCGTCGTCGGGCTGGTGTTCTTCCACTCCTCCCTGGTCTTCGACGAAGGCAGCGACTTCTACGTCAAGAACGCCGACACCACCGGCGTCACGATGATCTTCGCGGGGCTGGCGGTCGTGTGGGCGATGCCCCTGCTCTTCCTCATCGCCGGGGTGGGCGCGTGGCACTCGCTGGCCAAGCGCGGTCCCGGCGGGTTCGCGCTGGAGCGGCTGCTGCGGCTGGGGGTGCCGCTGGTCTTCGCCACGCTGGCCATGCTGCCGATCCCGCAGTGGCTGCGGTTACGCTCCCAGCCCGGCCACCACGAGTCCTACTGGGAGTTCCTTCCCGGCTTCTTCACCGTCCACCTGGAGTGGGGGAAGTTCCCCTTCGTGCTGCAGGGCCGTTACTTCGAGACCGGGCACCTGTGGTTCGTCCTGCTGCTGCTGACGTTCGCGCTGCTGCTGGTCCCGCTGGTGCGCTGGGTGCCGGCCGCGCGGGCGCGCGCCGCGTGCGAGCGGATGGCGGCGCTGGCGAACCGGCGCGGCGCGATCCTGCTGCCCGGCCTGCTGCTGGGGGCCGCCTGCGCGCTGCTCGGCATCGAGCAGGAGTACGGCGGCTGGCACCACTGGACCTACCTGCTCTTCTTCGCGGGCGGCTTCGTGTTCGCCGCCGACGGCCGCTTCCGCGCGGCGATGCGCCGCGACGCCAGGCTCGCGCTGGTGGCGGGCGTCGTCTCCTTCCTGGCGGGCGCGCCCGCGTTCATCGTCGCGGGTGACGCGATGTTCTCGGCGATGACGCCGTTCGCGCTGGGCGCCAGGGTCCTGTACGGCGTGGCGGGCTGGTCCTGCGTCGTCGCCATCATGGGCCTGCTAGACCGGCCCCGGGCCGCGGTCGAGCCGTCGCCCTCCGGCGCCGACTCCTCGCCGTCCGGCGGCAGCCGGTTCTACGCCTATCTGGCGCCCGCCGTCCTGCCCCTGTACGTGCTCCACCAGCCGGTCGTGGTGACGGTGGCCTTCTTCGTGGTGTCGTGGCACCTGCCGCTGGCGGTGAAGCTGGCCGTGGTGGTGCTGGCGTCGCTGGCGATCATCTTCGCCCTTTACGACGTGGCGGTCCGCCGTACCAGGGTCACCCGGTTCCTGTTCGGCATGCGCGTCTAGCCTTTGCTCCGGTAGCGGCGCTGGCGGCAGGCGCGGGAGCAGTACGTGCGGCGGCGGCCCCGAGCCGGCTGGGTGAGCGGGATGGCGCAGCCGGCGCAGATTTCGTCACGCGTGGGCGGCTTTTCGTCACGCCCGCGCGGGGTGTGGCGCATGAGCTCCGCCTCCAGGTCGGGGCACTGGCCCACGATGTCGTCGTCCGGGCACCGGAGCAGGTGCAGCAGGTAGCCGTGGGCGGCGCGCAGCCGTTCGATCCGCTCCTCGATCAGGGCGGCCTGGCCGCGGACCGTGGCGTGCCAGTCGCGGTCCCGGCCGCCCGAGGTCACCACGGCCGCCTGGTCGAGTGGCATCGCGCCGACGACGCTGCACAGGTAGGCGAGGCCGATGCGGCGTAGTTCCGTCTCGGTGTAGACGCGGCGGCCGTTGACGCGCGGCGGCTCGGGGAGCACGCCCTGCGACTCCCACCAGCGCAGCGTCGAGGGGGCGAGGTCGTACAGGGCCGCCGCCTGGCCGATCGAGAGGCCGTTCATGGAGCCATTTGACATCAAGTCGCCTTCAGGTCACAAGATCCTGGTGAGGTCAGGCTTACCTAAGAGGGGAACGAGGACTTGAGCAGCCCATCAGAGGATCAGCCCGTCGCCCCGCTCGCGAAGGCCGGGGCGCTGGCGCGGCTGTTCGCCCCGATCCGCGGCCATCTCGTGGTCTGCGCGGTCCTTTCCGCCTTCGGCGCGGCGGCGGGCATCGTGCCGTACGTCGCCGTCGCCGAGATCGCCCGCGTCATGCTCGGCGCGGCGGACCCCGCCGCCATCTGGGCCTGGGTGGGCATCGGCGCCGCGGGAGCCGGGCTGTGGCTGGTGCTGTTCGTACAGTCCTCCCGGGTGGGGCACTACGCGGACGCGGCGATCCTGCACGAACTGCGCGTACGCATCGTGCGCCACCTCGGCGCGCTGCCCCTGGGCTGGTTTCGCGCCTCGGGCTCCGGACGGGTGAAACGGGCGATGACGGGCGACCTGGAGGAGATGCACGAGGTCATCGCGCACGCCCTCGGCCAGTTGACCGGGGCGGTCACGGTGACGGTCGTCGCGGCGGCCTACCTGTCGTCCGTCGACGTCCGCATGGCGGTGATCGCGCTGGGCGTCCTCGGCCTGATGGGGATCTTCTACCGCGTCTCGATGCGCTCCATGACCACCCACATGAACCGGCTGATCGCCGCCGACGCCCGGATCAGCGCCGCCAGCGTCGAGTACGCCGACGGGATCCAGGTGGTCAAGACGTTCGGGACCGGGGGGCGGGTGCTGCGGCGCTTCGACGAGGCGGTGGACGAGCACACCGAGGCGTTCGCCGCGTGGGTCGCCGAGGTGCGGCACAGTTCGGCGCTCTCCCGGCTGCTCGGCTCCGAGATGGCCGTCCTCGCCGTCGTCACCGCCGCCGGGCTGGCCTTCCTCGGGAGCGGGTCGCTCACGGTCGCCGATCTGGTGGCGTTCCTGGTCGTCGCGATCGGGCTGCCGAACTCGATTCTGCCCGCCGTGACCGCCGCCCAGGGCGTACGCAAGGGCCGGATGGGTGCGGCCAACATCGAGCGGCTGCTGGCGCGCCCGCCGCTGCCCGAGCCCGCGCGCCCGGCGAGCCCACGGGGTCACGGCGTGGAGTTCGACCGCGTGACGTTCTCCTACGACGGCGTGACCAACGCCGTCGAGGACGTCAGCGCCGTCTGCCCGCCCGGACAGGTGACCGCGATCGTGGGGCCGTCCGGCGCGGGCAAGACGACGCTGGCGAGCCTGCTGCCGCGCTTCTACGACGTCACGGACGGGGCGATCAGGATCGGCGGCGCCGACGTGCGCTCGATCCCGTCGCGGGAACTGCTCGCGTCGATGTCGCTGGTGTTCCAGGACGTCGCGCTGCTGCGCGACAGCGTGGCGGAGAACATCCGCATCGGCCGGCCGGGGGCGAGCGACGCCGAGGTACGCGCTGCCGCGACCGCCGCCCACGTCCACGACGTGATCGAACGGCTGCCCGAGGGCTACGCCACGCTCCTCGACGCGGGCGGCGGCAGCCTGTCGGGAGGCGAGCGGCAGCGGGTGACGATCGCGCGGGCGATCCTGTCGGGGGCGCCGATCGTGGTGCTGGACGAGGCGACGGCCGCGCTGGACCCCGACAGCGAGGCGGCGGTCCAGGACGCGCTGGCCGCCCTGGCGACCGGCAAGACGGTGATCGTGATCGCCCACCGGCTGCACACGATCGCGGGCGCCGGCCAGATCCTCGTGCTGGACCGGGGACGGCTGGTCGAGAGCGGCGTCCACGCCGACCTCCTGACCCGCGGCGGCCTCTACGCCCGCATGTGGTCCGCCCAGGAAGGAGCTTTCGCATGACTTGCCGTGCCCTGGATGTGGGCTTCGGTCGTCGCATGTCCCCGACGCGGGCTGGAGGCTTCGCATGATCCGGCGGCTTTACCGGCTGTGGCCGGAGCCCAGGCTGCTGGCCCGGCTGTGGCTGCTCACCGCGGCGCAGGCGGTGCTGCAGGGGCTGCTGCTCGGCCTGCTCGTGCCGATCCTCGGCGCCGTCGTCAGGCCGGAGCCCGATCTCGGCGCCGCCACACCGTGGCTCGTGCTCGGGGCGGCGGGCGCGCTGGCGTACGCGGTGCTGAGCGTCGTCGCCACCCCGGTCGGGTTCAAGGCGGCGGGCGTGCTGGCGGCGCAGCTACGGCGGGCGCTGATGCGCCACGTGAGCGCGCTGCCGCTGGGGTGGTTCACCGCCGGCAACAAGACGCGGCTCGCGCGGGGCGTCACCGCCGACGTCGGCGACGCCGCGCACCTGGCCGTGACCGTGGCCGGTCCCGCGATCACCTCGACGCTGCTGCCCGCGACGATCGTCGCGGTGACCTTCACCGTGGACCCGCGGATGGCGCTGCTGCTCTGCGCGATCGCGCTGGCCGCCTTCTGGGCGCTACGGCGGGCCGCGCGGATCGCCGAACTGGCCGAGATCGAGCTGGAGCGGGCCTCGGCCGAGGTCGCCGGACGGGCGATCGAGCTCGGCCAGGCGCAGCCGGTCCTGCGCGCGGCGGGCCACGCCGACGGCACGCCCAGGCTGCGCGCCGCGCTGGCCGGCCACCGCGAGACCTACCGCGACGGCATGCGCCGCGCCCGGCGACCCTTCTTCGTCTACACCGGCGTGATCATGGCGGGGTTCGTCGCGGTGCTGGCGCTGGCGGCCTGGCTGGTGCTCGGCGGCCACGTCACGGTCCCGGCGGCGATCGCGCTCCTCGTCCTGGCCGCCCGCTTCCTGGAGCCGCTCGGCAACCTCATCGACCTCATCGGCGCCCTGCGCGCTCTCACGAACAAGATCAGCCGCATCGAGGAGCTCCTCGCCACCCCCGCGCTGCCGGCCCCGGCCGCCCCGGTGCGCGGCATCGACACGGCCGAGGTCGAGCTCTCGCGGGTCGGCTTCACCTACCCCGGCGGCGAGTCCCCCGCGCTGCGCGAGGTGTCGCTGCGCTGCCTGCCCGGAACCACCACCGCCCTGGTCGGGCCGTCGGGATCGGGCAAGACCACGGTGACCAGGCTCATCGCCCGCTTCTTCGACGTCGACGCCGGGCAGGTGCGCCTCGGCGGCGTGGACGTGCGCGACCTCGACCCCGCCGTCCTGCTCGACGAGATCGCCATCGTCTTCCAGGACGTCTACCTGTTCGACGACACCATCGAGGACAACCTCCGCCTGGCCCGCCCGGACGCGACCTGGGACGACCTCGAGGAGGCGGCCCGCGCGGCCCGGCTCGACGAGGTGATCGAGCGCCTGCCCGACGGCTGGCGCACCCGGGTGGGCGAGGCGGGAGCACAGCTCTCCGGCGGCGAACGCCAGCGGGTCGCGATCGCCCGCGCGATGCTCAAGCGGGCGCGCATCGTGCTGGTGGACGAGGCCGGTTCCGCGCTCGACCCCGAGAACGAGGCGGCGATCTCCCAGGCCATAGCCAACCTGGGCGCCGACCCCGCCCGCACGGTGATCGTGATCGCCCACCGCCCCGCCACCCTGTCCGCCGCCGACCAGGTCGTCTCGCTGGACGCGGGCCATGTGGCCGAAACCGGCACCCCCGCGGAGCTGCTCCGCACGGGCGGCGCCTTCGCGCGCCTTTCCCACCAGAATGACCGCGTACGGCACTGGCGCATCGCCACCCAGGACGAAATGCCACACCCTTGACCGGAGGACCACCCCGGCCTTCGGACCAACCCGCGGGCGGGACGGACCCCGCCCTGGCCCCGGGTCCCACGGTCCTTCCTGGCCCTAGGCCCCCTCAGGCCGCGGGCAGACCTGGCCGGAGAACACTCGCGGGTCCAGGGGACGAGGTCGAAGGGTCCGAGGGTCCGAGGGTCGGGGGATCGGGAGGCCGGGGTTCCGGAGGTCGGAGGTCGGAGGTCCGAGGATCCGGGCACGAGGGGTTGGGGTTGGGGGGTCTGGTGCTAGTGGTTGAAGACGATCAGCTGGCGGAGGGCGGTGCCGTTGGCCAGGTGGTCCATGGCCTCGTTGATGTCGGACAGGCCGATCCGGGCCGACACCAGCTTCTCCACCGGCAGCCTGCCCTCGCGCCACATCCGCGCGAACACCGGCACGTCGCGCCCCGGCAATGCCGAGCCCAGGTAACTGCCGATGATGGTGCGGCCCTCGGCCACCAGTGCCAGTGGTGAGATGGCGGCGCGGGCGTGGGGTGCGGGCAGGCCCACGCTGACGGTGCGCCCGCCGGGCGCGGTGGCGCTCACCGCGGTCTCGAACGCCTGGGCGCTGCCCGCCGCCTCCACCACGACCTCGGCCCTGGCCGGCAGGTCGGCGGGGCCGTACACCTCGTGGGCGCCCAGTTCGCGGGCGGCGGCGAGCTTGGCCGGGTTGGCGTCCACGCCGACGACCCTGATGTCGTCGAGGGCCAGGGCGGTGAGCAGCGCCGCCATGCCGACGCCGCCCAGACCGACGACCATGACGGTCTGCCCGGCGCGCGGGCGGCCGGCGTTGAGGACGGCGCCGCCGCCGGTCAGTACGGCGCAGCCGAGCAGGGCGGCGACCTCGGGCGGCACGTCGTCCTCGACCGGGACGGCCGAGCGGTGGTCGACGACCGTGTGGGTGGCGAAGGCCGACACCCCGAGGTGGTGCAGCACGGGCGTCCCGTCACGGTGCTGGCGGACCGCGCCGCTGAGGAGGGTTCCGGCGTTGTTGGCGGCGCTGCCCGGAGCGCAGGGCGCGAGGCCGTCGGTGGCGCAGCCGTCGCAGCCGCCGCATCTGGGCAGGAACGTCATGACGACGCGCTGTCCCGGAGCCACGTCCGCGCCTGGGCCCGACTGTTCCACTACGCCGGCCGCCTCGTGGCCGAGGAGCATGGGCAGCGGCCGTACCCGGTTGCCGTCGACCACGGACAGGTCGGAGTGGCACACGCCCGCCGCCTCCACGCGCACGAGCAGTTCGCCTGGCCCCGGCGGGTCGAGGTCGAGGTCGCAGACCGACAGCGGCCGGGTCTGCGCGTACGGCCGCGCCCGGCCGATCTCCTCCAGGACAGCTCCGCGAATCCGCATCAGATCGCCCTTCTTGTCGAGAGGTTGGCCAGCAGCACCCCGCCGCCGCCCAGCACGAGCCCGGCGACCGCGAGCGGCGACAGCGGCTGCCCGGCCAGCGACCAGGCCATCACGGCGGTCACCGCGGGGGTCAGGAAGAACAGCGTGCTCACCCGGCTGGCGGGCGAGCGCAGCAGCATCCGGTTGAGCAGAATGAACGCCGCGATCGAGTTGACCAGCGCCATCCAGCCCACCGACAGCCCGAAGGCGGCCCAGTCGTACACCTGGACCGGCCCGAACGCCAGCCACGCCAGCCCGGTGACGGGCGCGCTGACGAGCAGTTGGACCGCGGTGCCGCTGAGCGCGTCCATGCGGGGTACGAAGCGTTGCTGGTAGAGGGTGCCCGCGCTGAGCCCGGCCAGCCCGAGCAGGCACAGCGCCACTCCGGAGGCCGACAGGCTGATGCGGTCGGCGACGGCCAGCACCACCCCGGCCAGACCGAGCGCGAACCCGGCCAGTTGCCCGGCGCCGATCCGCTCCCCCAGCAGGCGCGCGGCCAGCACGATGACGACCGGGTTCAGCCCCTGCACCAGGGAGACGAGCGCGGCGGGCAGGCCGGTGCCGAGCGCGCTGAAGAAGGCGCCGAACTGCACCGCCTGGATCAGCAGCCCGGCGACGGCCACATGGGCGAGGTCCCGTCCGCGCGGCCACGGCACCCGCCTGATCAGCGCGTACGCGCCCAGCAGCACCCCTGCCACGGCGAACCTGGCGAACATCAGCAGCAGCGGCGGCGCCGCCTTCACCCCCGGGATGCCCGCGATGAAGGCGCTGCTCCACAGGACGACGAACACCGCCGGCGCCGGCGACCACCGCCGCGGCCACCCGGCCCGCCACCGGTCCCGCCGGGCGGGCGCGGCGTCCCGCACGCGGGCAGACGTCATCGAGCAGTCCTTCCAGAGAGGGGTACGTCCAGGACGGAGGCACCTCACGGCAGAGGCGTATCCAGGACAGGGGCAGGTCCAGGACAGGGGCGAGGCTCCCTCGCGGGCGCGAACCCGGGAGGGGTCAGGAGGCGCGCAGGCCCGAGCGGCGCAGGTCCCACAGCTCCTGGTCGGAGGTGCACACCCCGACCGCCCCGTGCCGCAGCGCCTCCACCACGTCCTCCGCGCTCCGCACGAACCCCGCCGCCAGGCACGGCACCCCGACGTCCCTGATCTGCCGCTCGACGTGCCGCAGCACCATGGCCGGCATGACCTGCACCAGGTCGGGCTGCGAACGGGTGATGGACTGCAGGCTGCGCCTCAGGTTGGACCGGTCGGTCACGAACACCTTCTGCATGGTCAGCAGCCCCAGCCCGGTGGCCCGCTCGATCATCGCCTGCCGGGTGGAGCAGACGCCGACGGCCCCGATCTGCTGAAGGTAGGCCAGCGCGCCGGGGTCGTGTCCCAGCCCGGGCGTCGAGTCGATGTTGACGAACCCGATCTTCCCGGCCTCCACCGTACGCCGGACCGTTGCCGCGAGGTCGCCGAGCGGGATCGAGGCCAGGATGCCGAGCGGAGTGGTGGCGGAGGCGGCGAAGCGCTCGGCCATCTCCACGCCCACCAGCGACGCCATGACGGGATGCTCGGCCAGCGCGGCGAGCAGGCGCGGGTCCAGTGGGCGCTTGTGGCGAGAGTTCACCGCATCCACCTTAGTGCGCCGTGTTTTCGAAGGGTCCGGGCAGGCCCAGCTTGCCGGGGTTCATGATGCCGCGCGGGTCGAGTGCCCGCTTGACCGCGAGCAGCGTGCCGTACCCCTCGCCGAGCGCGTCCCGCATGTACGGCGAGCGCAGCAGGCCGACTCCGTGGTGGTGGCTGATGGCGGCGCCGTGCTTGACGAGCACCCCGGCGGCGGCGTCCCAGGCGGCCCGGTACCAGTCCCGCCGCCGGTCGCGTTCGACGTCGCCGCGCAGCGAGAAGTACAGGCACGCGCCGTCGGAGTAGGCATGCGACTGGTGGGCGGAGGCGCGCAGCGTGCCGGGCACGGCCTCGATGGCCGCCACGACCTCGTCGTACAGGGTGGGCAGCGCGGCCCACGGCGCCGCGACCTCGCAGGTGTCGGAGACGAACCCGGGCCCCCTGACGAAGCCGTCGGCGGCCTTGCCGACGATCATCCGCTCGTCGAGCCAGCGGGCGAGGACGGCCTCGCCGTCCAGCGTCACCGAGGCGCGCTCGGCGCAGACCTCCTCCGCCACGGCCATGACGGCGTCGACCAGCACCGGGTCGCCCTCGTCCGCGATGAGCAGCAGGTTGGTGGCGGGCTCGCCGAAGTGGGTGCCGCTCTCGTGCGCGTCGTACAGACGCAGCGCGGCCGGGGTCGCCCCGCGCTGCAGGATCTCCCGGCAGGCGTCGAGCCCGGCGGCGAAGGTGTCGAACCCGTAGGCGACGCCCCTGGCGTAGTCGGGCAGCCGGTGGACGCGCAGGCGGAGCCGGGTGATGACGCCGAGCGTGCCCTCCGAGCCGATGAACAGTTGGCGCAGGTCGGGGCCGACGGCGGCGCGCGGGTAGGTGCCGTAGCCGGCCGTGGTGCCGTCGGGCAGCACGACGTCGAGCCCGACCACCATGTCCTCGATCTTGCCGTAGCGGGTGGAGAGCTGGCCGGCGCCACGGCAGGCGGCCCAGCCGCCGACGGTGGAGATGGCGAAGGCCGACGGCCAGTGCCCGGTGGTGGCGCCGTGGGTCTCCTGCAGCTCCTTCTCGAACAGGTCGCCGAACATGCCCGCCTGCACCTCGACGATCATCGATTCGGCGTCGAAGGACAGGATGCGGTTGAGCCGGCACACGTCCAGCACCACGCCGCCGAAGACGGGCAGCGCGGCGCCGAGCACGTTGCTGCGGCCGGCCGAGACGATCAGCGGGATGCGGTGCTCGTGGCAGATCCTGACCACGGCGGCGACCTGCTCCTCCTGGTCCACCTCGACCACGACCGCCTCTGGGGTGGCCGGGTTGCCGTCGGTCTCGCCGATGGAGGTGCCCGCCCACCAGTCACGGGTACGCAGGATCACCTCGTCGCGTTCGGTGTGGACGGCGGCGGCGACCGCGCGCAGCTCGGCCACCACGCTCTCCGGCACCGGCACGACCCGGTCCTGCAGGCTGGCCGGGCCCGTCCCGGGCGGGCAGTCGGCGGCCCAGCGCGGCGGGGTGGGCGCGCCGACCACGTAGTCGCCCCGGTTGAAGGGGTGGGTGACGGTCTGCCTGCTGATCATGAAAGTCCCTCCATCAGTACGCTCTTCTCGCGGTCCACGCCGCGCACGTAGTCCTCGAGCTGCCTGGCCACCTCGTCGTCGGACAGGCCCAGTTCGCGCTGGAGCAGCCTGCCCACCTCGGGCGCCGCCTTGACCGACAGGTCGCGGGCGAAGATCCGCATCCGGGTGCGCCGCGACAGCACGTCGTCGACGTTCCTGGCCAGCTCGTACCTGGCCGCGTAGACGACCTCGGCCCGCAGGTACTCGCTGCCCTCGATGAGCGGCTCCGCCAGCGACGGGTCCCCGGCGATCAGGTCGGCGACGAAGCGCGCCTCGGTGCCGTACCGTTCGCCCAGGTGGGCGCCGAGGCCGCCGGTGGCGGTGGTCGCCTCGGCGTCGTAGCCGGCGCCGCCGAGCAGCGAAAGTCTGGCGGTGCGGCAGCGAGCCTGGCGGCCGAGGACCTTCAGCGCCTGGTCGACCACCAGTTCGCCCATGTGCCTGCTGGTGGTGAGCTTGCCGCCGGTGACCGTGACCATGCCGAAGGCGTCGGTGGTGATCCGGTGGTCGCGGCTCATGTCGAGGGTGGCGCCCTCCTTGGCGCCGACCAGCGGGCGCAGCCCGGCCAGGGAGCCGACCACGTCGTCGGGGGTGAGCTCGGCGTCGAAGGCGGTGTTGGCGCCGTCGAGCAGGTAGCGCATCTCCTCGCGGGTGCAGAGCACCTCGTCGGGCGAGCCGTCGTAGTCGGTGTCGGTGGTGCCGATCACGACCACGTCGCCCCAGCGGGTGCAGGTCGCGCGGCGTGCCCGGCCGGGCACGGGTACGGTCACCGTGCCGTCGATCGGCAGCCGGGTCCACGGCACGACGATGTGCACGCCCTTGGCGGGGCGCACTCTCGGCCGGTGCGCCGGGTCCGACAGGGCGTCCAGGGTGTCGGTCCAGACGCCGGTGGCGTTGACGACCACGCCGGCGCGTACCTCGACCGTGCGGCCGTCCACCTCGACGCGGGCGCCGCGCACCCGCCCGCCCTCCTTGACCAGCTCGCGGCAGGTGGCGCCGTTGAGCACGGTGGCGCCGAAGTGGGCGGCGGTCCTGGCGATGGCCAGGGTGAGGCGGGCGTCGTCGGTGCGGCTGTCGTAGTAGAGCAGCCCGCCCTTGAGCCGGTCGGCGCGCAGCCGGGGAGCCCTGGCCAGGACCTCTGGCACGCTGAGCCGCTGGTGCAGCCGGCCGATGCGCCAGCCGCCCGCCAGGTCGTACGTCCAGAGCAGGCCCTCGAAGGCCTTGGCGACGCGCGCGTCGAACACGCCGTCCTGGGTGAGGATCGGCAGCACGAACGGCAGCCGCCTGACCAGGTGCGGCGCGTTGCGGCGGAAGCGCTGGCGCTCCAGCAGGGAGCGGCGCACCAGCGGCAGGTTGCCCTGCTCGATGTAGCGCAGGCCGCCGTGGACCATCTTGGAGGACTTGGAGGAGGTGCCCGAGGCGAAGTCGTCGCGTTCGACCAGCGCCACGCTCAGCCCGCGGGTGACGGCGTCGAGCGCGGCGTAGCAGCCGGTGATGCCGCCGCCGACGACGAGCACGTCCACCGGTCTGGCGGCCAGCCGGTCGATCTGTGCCTGGCGCTCCAGCCGCAGCGGGGTGCGCCGGATGGCGCTCCTGCTCTCCGATCTGGGCTTGCGTCCTGGAAGCCGGATCACGAGGGGGACTCCTCCTGTACGTACGAGATGTGCCGGGTGAGCAGGTCGCGCCAGCCGGCGCGGGCCTCCTCGCGGGCGGCGTCGGGCAGCGTGGGCTCGAAGACGGGGACGTCGCCGAGCCCGGCGAGGGCGGCGGGCAGGTCGGGCCAAAGTCCCGCGCGCACGCCGCCGAGGTAGGCGGCGCCGCGCAGGCTGGCGGTCTCGTTGGCGCGGGCGCGGCGCACGGGCCGCCCGATGAGGTCGGCCTGGCCGGCCATCAGCACGTCGCTGCTGGCCAGCCCGCCGCCGCAGAACAGGTCGGTGACCGGCGCGCCCAGCGCCCGCTCGACCCCGTCGAGCAGGTCGCACACCGAGTGCGCGATGCCCTCCAGCACGCCCCTGGCCAGCTCGGCCCTGGTGGTGGACAGGCTGAGGCCGGTCAGCGCGCCGGTGGCCTCGGGATCCCAGATCGGGGTACGCATCCCGGCCAGCGCGGGCAGGAAGCGTACCCGGCTGGGACCGGGATGCTCGCGGGCGAGCGCGGCCAGTTGCGCGGGCGAGTCGAACAGCCCGATCTCCTCGCACAGCCAGCGCACCGCGGAGCCGGTCGTGGCGGCGTAGCCCTCCAGGCTGAACACCGCCGAGCCGCGCGAGCGCCAGCCGACCAGCGTCAGCACGCCCGGCACCGCACGGTGGTGGGCGGGCGGCCGGTCGCCGGCGACGGCGTCCAGGAACGTTCCCGTGCCGTGCACGCACATGGCCTGGCCCGGCCGGTGCGCGCCGAGCGCGATCATCGCCGCGTGCTGGTCGCCCATCACCGACAGGATCGGCAGGCGGACGCCGAGCACGGAGGCGTCGGTGTGGCCGTAGTCGCCGTCCTCGTCGAGGATCTCCGGCAGCACCTCGCGCGGGCAGCCGAGGAAGTCCGCCCAGGGCTCGTACCAGCCGCCGGTACGCAGGTCGTAGGCGCCGGCGGCGACCGCGTTGGTGGCGGCCATGGCGTGCCGGACGCCGCCGGTGAGCCGCCACACCAGCCAGGTGTCGATCGACCCGAACGCCACGCGGCCCGCCTCGTACGCCCGGCGGACGGCCGGGTCGTCGCGGATGGCCTCGGCGGCCCAGAGCAGCGGGGCACGCGAGCCGACCGGCCGGCCGGTGTGCTCGACGAGGCGCGCGTCCCAGTCGGGCTCCCACGCGCGCAGCCGGGCGACGTAGCGCCGGTCCTGCCAGACGACGGCGGGGGTGAGCGGCTCGCCGGTGACGGTGTCCCACAGCAGGACGGTGGCGCGCTGGGTGGCGATCGACACGCCGGTGACCTCCACCCGCTCGGCCCGCGCCCACGCCAGCGCCTCCCGGCAGACCTCGGCGGTCTTGGTCCAGATCTCCGTGGCGTCCTGTTCGACCCGCAGGTGGTCGGGGGAACGGACCGAGATGGGCCGGTACGCGGGCGGGGCGGCGCTGCCGTCGTCCAGGACGACGGCGGCGCGGGTGCCCGTGGTGCCCTCGTCGACGCTGAGGACGCCGCGCCGGTGGTGGCCGGTCATCGGGACCCGGCTCCGGCCGGCAGCGCGATCTCCTCTTCCTCGAGGTTGATCCGCACGCGGGTGGGATCCCACTTGATCAGCAGGCAGGTGACGAGGCCGACCAGCGGCACCACCGACAGCACCATGAGGCTGGCGCCCACCCCGAGGCCCGCCTGGAGCTGCGGGAACAGGTACAGGCCCGCGACCGAGCCGAAGCTGCCCAGCATGCCGGTCACGCCGGTGCCCAGCGTGCGGAGGTCGCTGCGGTAGGAGAGCGCGGCGATCGACTTGCCGTTCGGGCCGGGACCGGCGGAGTGGAAGAAGATGAACAGCGCGGGCAGCAGCGCGGCCACCGCGATCGGGATCTGGCCGAACGTCGCGCCCATCACCAGCAGGGCCGCGAACACCACCGCGTAGCCGGTCATCGAGCTGACCCGCAGCCCGAGTCGGCGGCCCGCGTAGGCGGAAAGACAGCCGCCGACGATGCCGACCGCGTTGAACAGCATCGACCCGACCGTGGCCTTCTCGAACTCCCTGCCGAACAGCTCAAGGCTGATGACCGGCAGGTACCAGCCGACGGCGAAGTACTGCATGGCCTGGGTGAGGGAGATGACCGTGGACAGCACCGTGCGCGGCAGGTACGGCTTGCGGAACAGCACTCCCGCGTCGCGCATGCCCACCTGCCGGGCCTGACCCGCCGCGCTCGCGCCGTCCGGCGCGTCCTCCTGTACGGCGAAGCCGTACATGTGCCGCAGAGCGGTGGCGGACTCGCGCAGCCGGCCCTTGGCGGCCAGCCACGTCGGGCTCTCCACCAGGAACGAGAGCTGGAGGAGGAGCAGCGCCAGGGCGAAGGCGGCCGAGGAGCCGACCGACCAGCGCCAGATGTCCGCGCCCACGTCGAAACGGTAGAACAGGAGCGTGAGGAGCAGGTTCGTGGTGGTGGCCGTGTACCAGACGCCTTGCCAGAAGTTGAGCCTGCCCTTGAGCGAGGCGGGCGTGTACTCGGCCAGTAGCGCCATGGCGACGGCGAAGTCGATGCCGTAGGCGATGCCGACCAGCCCGCGCCCGGCGAAGACGGTCAGGAAGTCGGAGCCGGTCGCGGTGAGCAGCGCGCCGAGCCCGAAGATCACCTTGGTCATGAGCAGCGGCTTGACCCGGCCGATCCGCGCGGCCAGCCAGCCGCCGAACGGGTTGGAGATGATCGCGATGGCCGGGGCCATGGCGGTGAGCACGCCTACCTGGCCCGGCGTGAGGCCGAGCTGCTTGACCATGGGAGACAGGCCCGCGCCGAGGGCCGCGTTGGAGTAGGCGTCGAGGAACAGGCCCGCCAGGGCGAGGAACCAGATCCAGTTGGCCCTGCGGGGCAATCTCTTCAGGGTGTCGATGAGGTCGGCCGCGTCTCCGGCGTTGCGGATGCGCGTCGTTGCGGTGTTCACGGGGGCGTCACTCATGCCCAGCCGCCTTTCAGGGGGGTGTCGTCCCTTGCCAGCGGTCAGGAAATGACAAAAGCACAGACGAAGACCACTGACAGGGATGTCTTCGTCTGTGCCTGCCGATTAACCGGACAGTAGTTACCCGTTGTCCGAAATGTCAAGAAACGGCTGTCGCATACTCACGCGTGACTCATCTGAGCCCGTCGAAGAAGGCCGACAGGTCCTCGGCGAGCCGCTCGGGCGCCTCCATGGCCGGGAAGTGGCGGCCGCGCTCGTGCTCGACCCAGTGCACGTCGTCGGCGGGCTCCAGCAGGCGGCGTACGGTGGGGTCGGCGCCGAAGACCGAGTACCCCTGCGGCACGGTGGGCGGCGCGCCCCAGTCCGTGGCGTGGAACTGCTCGTACAGGAACCGGGCGGCCGACGGGCCGGTGCCGGTGAACCAGTAGATGCTGACGTTGGTGATCAACTGGTCGACGTCGATCGGCAGGTCGGTCCAGGCGTCGAAGCTCTCGGCGATCCACGCGAGCTGCAGCACGGGCGAGTCGGCCAGGCCGAAACCCAGCGTCAGCGGGCGCGTGTTCTGGATGGCCAGATACCCCGAGTCCTCCTTCCTGAACTCCTCCATGCGGTCCAGGGCCAGCTTGTCGACCTCGTCGTCCGGGTTCAGCTTCTGGGAGACCCAGGGCAGGAACGTCGCGGTGGCCGCGGCGGTGTACGGGTCGGTGACGACGTGGATGCCGGCCACGTGCTCGCCGTCCAGGGCGCCGACGGCCCCGGAGATCCCGGCGCCCACGTCGCCGCCGTGCACGCCGTACCGGTGGTGGCCGAGCGTGGCCATCAGCGACGCCCACGCCCGCGCGGTGCGGCCCATCGCCCAGCTCGGCTCGCGCACCGGGGCCGAGAAGCCGAACCCGGGCAGCGACGGGATGACCAGGTCGAAGCCGCGCTCCAACAGGAGCGGGATGAGCTTCTCGAACTCGGCGAACGAGCTCGGATAGCCGTGGGTCATCAGCAGCGGCAGCGCGTCCTCGCGGCCGGAGCGCACGTGCGCGTAGTGGACGCGCTGCCCGTCGATCTCCGCGACGAACTGCGGCAGCCGGTTCAGCCGCCGCTCGGCGGCCCGCCAGTCGTAGCCGTGCCGCCAGTACTCGGCCAGTTCCCTGACGCGCTCCAGGGCGATGCCGTGCCCCAGTCCCGGCATCGCCTCCGGCCAGCGGGTACGGCCGAGCCGCTCGGCAAGGTCGTCGACGGCGGCCTGCGGAATCTCGATATGGAACGTCTGAATGTGCGCGCTCATGGCTTTCTCCGTGGTGGATGGTGCGCGAGGGCCCCCGCCTGCTCGCATGAGAACCACCCTGCCCGAGCACGCCACGGCGCAATATCCAGGTTCCGCGTCCGGAATCGCGTATTTCGGATAGACAATCGGCTTCCGCTCATGGTGGCGAAACGGCAGGATGTGCGCCATCGGCATAAGGGGGGCCACGTGCTGGTCGATGAGATGCACGAACTGGTGACGCAGCACTTCGCGCCGCACCGGCTGCGGGTACGCGAGCTCAGCCCGGACGGCGCGCGCTACCGGCCGCTGCACCAGGGGGCGCTCACCACGCAGACGCTCGCCTACGGGGCGGAGATCAGCGTGAGCGTGCGCGACCTGGAGGAGTTCTACATCCACGTGCCGCTGCGCGGGCACGGCCGGCTGAGCGTGGGCAGGCGCGAGCTCTGCGCGCCGATCACCGTCATCGGCCCCGGCCAGCGGCCGGTCATGAACTGGAGCGTCGACCACGAGATCCTCATCGTCCGCGTGCCGCAGACCCAGGTCGAGCGGACGCTGGCGGACTATCTCAGCGGCCCGGCGCCGAGGGTGCCCGTCTTCGAGCCGGAGATCGGGCGCGACGGCCCGTTCGGGGGCGCGCTGCGCGGGCTGGCCGAGGGGACGCTGTCGTTCACGTCCTCGCCGCTGGCCGCCCACCACATGGAGCAGTTCCTCCTGCACACGATGGTCGCCTCGCACGCCGGCAACTTCGCCGCCGCCGTGGCCGCGCCCGCCCCGCCCGCGGGGCAGGCGGCCCTGCGGCGGGCCCGCCGCTACTGCGAGGACCACGCCGGGGAGCCGGTGTCGCTGCGCGACATCGCCGCGGCGGCCCGGGTCAGCGTACGCACCCTGCAGACGAGTTTCCGCGAGCACATGCAGACGACGCCCATGGCGTACCTGCGCGAGGTCCGTCTGGCCAGGGCGCACGCCGACCTGCGGGCGATCGCCGAGAGCGGCGCGTCCACGAGCGTGACGGACGTGGCGTTACGGTGGGGCTTCCCCCACCTGAGCCGCTTCGCCGCCCACTACCACCGCAGGTACGGCGAGCTGCCCTCCGCCACCCGCCGCACACCCTGAATTGGTACCCGATCCGGTGGCAGGATCGGCCCATAGCGGGAGTACCGATTCCGGTCAAGCTGAGGGCATGACCACGACAGCGACCCGCTTCGACGGCCGGCTCCTCACCCCCGGCGACCCCGGCTACGACACCGCTCGCACCGTCTGGAACGCGATGATCGACCGGCGGCCACGCCTGATCGTCCAGGCGGCGGGCGTGGCCGACGTCGTCGCCGCCGTGCGGCTGGCCCGCGACCTCGACCTGGAGATCGGCGTGCGCTGCGGCGGCCACAACGCCGCCGGGTTCGCCGTGCCCGAGGACGGACTCATGATCGACCTGACGCGCATGGGCGGCGTCCGGGTCGACCCGGTCCGCCGCCGCGCCCGGGTGCAGGGCGGCGCGCTGCTCGGCGCGCTGGACCGCGCCTCCCAGGCGTACGGCCTGGCCACCACCGCGGGCAACGTCTCCCACACCGGCGTCGGCGGGCTCACGCTCGGCGGCGGCATGGGCTGGCTGGCCCGCCAGTACGGCCTGGCCTGCGACAACGTCGTCTCCTACACGCTGGTCACCGCCGAGGGCGAGGTGGTGAAGGCCGGCCGCGCCGAGAACCCCGACCTGTTCTGGGGCCTGCGCGGCGGCGGGGGCAACTTCGGCGTCGTCACCGAGTTCGAGTTCGCCCTGCACCACGCCGGCACCCGGACGCTGGTCGCCGAGTTCGACTTCCGCGCCGAGGACGCCGTCCCGGTCATCGAGCGCTGGCGGGACCTGAACGCCGTCGCGCCCCGGCAGGCCACGTTCACCGCCGAGGTCGGCGGCGGGCCCCGCGGCCCGATCGCCACGCTGGGGTTCGTGTGGGTGGGCGATCCGGAGCAGGGCGCCCGGCTGCTTCCCGCGATTCGGGCGCTCGGGCGGCCGGTGGCCTCGCGCGTGACGACGCCGTCGTACCTGGAGCTGCAGCGACGCAACGACTCCACCGGCGGGCACGCCTACCGCCGCTACGCCAAGGGGCATTATCTGCGGAGCTTCCCTGCTTCGGCGATCGAGGCGTTCCTGCTGCGCGGCGGGGCCGACCTGAGCGACAGCCCGTACCTGCCGGGAGTCGATCTCCAGGCGCACGGCGGCGCGATCGACGACGTGCCGCAGGCGGACGCGGCCTTCAGCCACCGGGGCACGATGTTCGAGTTCGGCGCCGGGTGCCGGTGGAGCGACGCGGCCGAGGACGCCGCCAGGATGGAGGCCGCCCGCGCGGCGGGGGCGGCGCTGGAGCCGTACGCGAGCGGGGTGTACGTCAACATGCTGGCCGCCGACGAACTGGCCGAGGGGAGGCGTGGGGTGCGGCGGGCGTACACGGCCGGGAAGCTGGCCCGGCTGACCGCGGTGAAGACCGCCTACGACCCCGAGAACGTGTTCCACCTCAACCAGAACATCCGCCCGGCGCGCTGATCAGCCCCGGCGCACCTCGCCGACGGCCCGGACCGGCAGCGCGACCCCCTCAGCCCCGGCGCACCTCGCCAATGGCCCGCGCCAGCAGCGCGACCCCCTCGGCGACGGCGCGCTCGCCGAGGCTGCCGTAGCCGAAGATGAGGCCGCCGGGGCCCGGGCCACCGATGCGGTACGGGCCGACGCCGTTGATGGCCAGCCCGTGCCGGGCGGCGGCCGTCACCACCTCCGCCTCGTCGAGGTCGGGCGGGAGCCAGGCGACCACGTGCTGCCCGGCGGCGACGCCCGCGGGCTCCAGGTCGGGCAGGTGGACGCGCAGGGCCGACAGCAGCGCGTCGCGGCGGCGCCGGTAGACGGGGCGCATCCGGCGCAGATGCCGGTCGAACTCGCCGCGGGCGAGGAAGTCGGCGAAGGTCAACTGGTCGATGACCGGCGAACCGCGGTCGGCCAGCAGCTTCGCCTCGGCGAGGTCGCCGACCAGCCGGGGTGGCGGCACCAGCCAGCCGAGCCGCAGGCCGGGGGCGAGCGTCTTGCTGGCCGTACCGCAGTAGACGACGTGGTCGGGGGCCAGCCCCTGAAGGGCGCCGACGGGCGCGCGGTCGTAGCGGTACTCGGCGTCGTAGTCGTCCTCGACCACGATCGCGCCCCGCCGCCGCGCCCAGCGGATCACCTCCGCTCTGGCCGAGGCCGGGAGCACTCCCCCGGTCGGCCACTGGTGCGACGGCGTCAGCACGAGCGCGTCGGCGTCGGTGCCGTGGAGCTCGCCGACCTCGATGCCGTCCCGGCCCACCGGGACGCCGACCACCTCCAGTCCTGCGGCGCGGGCCAGCACCCGGACGTCGTCGTCGGCGGAGGGGTCCTCCACGGCGATCCGCCTGGCGCCGTGCCGGGCGAGGACCTGGATCAGCAGTGCGACGCCCTGGCCGTAGCCGTTGCAGATCACCACGTCGCCGGGGGCGGCCGAGGTGCCGCGTACCCGGTTGAGGTAGTCGCACAGGGCCTCGTGCAGTTCCGGCACGCCCCGCCCGTCGAGGTAGACGAAGCGGTCGTTGGGCGCGGTGGTGAGCACGGTGCGGACCGAGCGCAGCCAGGCGGCCCTGGGGAACTGCGACACGTCGGTGCGCCCGTAGCCGAAGTCGACCCGGCGCGCGGGCGGTCCCGCCGGGGCGGCGGCGGGGAGCGTGGCGGGCGGCGGCAACGCGGCGGCGACCTGCGTGTAGCCGCCGGAGCGGCTGACGAGGTAGCCCTCGGCGACGAGTTGCTGGTAGGCCTCCACGACCACCCCGCGGGAGACGCCGAGGCAGGTCGCGAGGGTGCGGGTGGGCGGCAGCGACGCGCCCTGCCGCAGCCGGCCGGCCCGGATGCCGGAGCGGATGGACGCCTCGATCTGGCGGTGCAGCGCTACGCCCGCCTCGCGGTCCAGCTCGATGAGCAGGTCCTCGGCGGGCCCGGAACCGGTCCTCGAACGCCCCACAGGATCGGACCCTATCGGCGTGCGCGGCATCCTGCCAGGGTTGCCTCCACGCAACCCCCGACCTGCGACGCGGCCCGAATTCCTGGTGGGGGTTGACCTTGCCCCTGGGGCAAGGTCGCACGATGTTCCACATGAGCAACGACACCGCACTGCGCACCGTTGAGACCCAGCTCCGCGAGCAGGCCGCCGCCTACTGCGAGTCCAACCACGTTCCCGGCTTCGTCGCCGGTGTCTACCAGGCCGGCGAGCAGACCGTCGTCGCCCACGGCACCGCCAACCTCACCACCGGCGCCCCGATGCTGCCGGAGACCGGGTTCCTCTACGGCTCGGTCACCAAGGTCCTGACCACCACCCTGGTCCTGCAGCAGGTCGAGCGCGGCCGGCTGGACCTGGACGCGCCGGTGGTGCGCTACCTGCCCGAGTTCGCCCTGGCCGTGCCGGGCGCGGCGGAGAAGATCCTGGTCCGCCACCTGATCGGGCACACCAACGGCATCGACGCCGACCTGTACTTCCCGGGTGACAAGGGTGACGGCGCGCTGAAGGCGTACGTCGAGGGGCTGGCGTCCGTCAGCGGCACCCTGTTCGAGCCGGGCGAGCAGCTCAGCTACTCCAACGGCGGCATGATCGTCGCGGGCCGGCTGCTGGAGGTGGTGACCGGGCTGTCCTTCCACGACCTGCTGGCCCGCGACGTCTACGCGGCCGTCGGCATGCCGGGCTCCAGCACCTCCGCCGAGCAGGCCATCCTGCGCAGCACGGCGATCGGCCACTTCCTGGACGTGGAGACCATGGCGGCCAGGCCCACGAACATGTTCACCCTGCCCGACACCTGGGGACCCGCCGGCGGCACGCCGATCGGCACCGTCGCCGACCTGCTCGCCTTCGGCCGCACCCACCTCGCGGGCGGCGTCTCCCCCTCGGGTACGCGCGTCCTGTCGGCCGAGTCGGCCGCGCTGATGCGGCAGGTCTCCTACGACATGGACAGCCCCAACACGCCGCCGATCGGCCTGGGCTGGGTCCTCTACCCGTTCGGTGACACGACCGTCCTGGCCATGTCGGGCGCCTCGCCCGGCGGCGTCTCGCTCCTGTGCGTGCTGCCCGAGCACGACCTGGTCTTCGCCGCCTACGGCAACAACCCGGACGCGATCATGCTGCAGGACCAGATGCTGCAGTGGCTGCTCACCGAGCACCTCGGCGTCACGATCCCCCAGCTGATCACGGAGAAGGAGGAGGACGTCGACCTCACCCCCTACGTGGGCACCTACCGCTCCAACCAGCTCCGCATCGACGTCACCATCGTGGACGGCCAGCTCGAGGAGCGCACGACCTACGAGCCGGCCGACGCGGACCAGGAGCGCATCTTCACCGAGTTCGCCGGCGGGACGACCGCCGCCCCGCCGCAGCGGTACGTGCCGATCAGGCCCGGCCTGTTCGCGCCCGCCGGGTTCCCGGAGGAGGCGTTCGACGGATACCTGCGGCTGCTGCTCGTCTCCTACCACGACGTTCGCGACGGCCAGGCCCGCTTCCGCAACGGCGGCGGCCGGATGACCCGCCGCGCCTGACGCGCCACGCCGAGGTGGAAGGATGTGCGGCATGCTCACGATCGGCCAGCTCGCGGACTATGCGGGAGTGACCACCAAGGCCATCCGCCACTACCACGAGCGCGGTCTGCTCGCCGAGCCGGACCGCGACTCCTCCGGCTACCGCCGCTACACCGCGGCGCACGCCATCAAGCTCGTGAAGATCAGGACGCTCGCGCACGCGGGCGTCCCGCTGGCCCGCGTCAAGGAGCTGCTCGACGCCGACCCGGCGACGTTCTCCGCGGCGGTCTGCGAGATCGACCACGACCTGCGCGGACGCATCGCGCAGCTCCGCAAGACCCGCGAGCAGCTCGGCCAGCTCACTGGCGGCGACCGGCTGTTCGTCTCCCCCGAGGTCGCCGACTTCCTCGACGACCTGCGCGAGCTCGGCGTCAGCGAGCGGGCGATCCGGGTGGAGCGTGACGGCTGGATCCTCATGGTGATGGCCTCGCCCGAGGACGCCGCGGTGTGGATCGAGGAGAAGCGCGAGCACCTGACCGACCCCGGGTTCCGCGCCCTCTATCTCGACCACGACGCCGCCTACGACTGGTCGCCGGACGATCCCCGCCTGCCCGGGCTCGCCGAGCGTACCCGGACGTGGTTCGCCGAGCACCCGGGCCGGTCGGAGACGCGCCCGGTCGCCAGCCCCGAGATCGCGGAGCTCGCCGCGCGCTCCCAGCCCGAGGCGACCTCGCCGGCGTGGGAACGGCTGGCCCGGCTCATGGCGGAGTAGCACGCCCGGCTCCGCTGTCACAGATCCGGTGCTCGCCCTGTCATAGCTGGCGAACCGCTTCGGGCGGTCCGCGCGCTGACGGGCGGATCGTCCGAGGTCTGGACGGAGGAGCAGAGACATGAACCACTACATTCTGGAGCCGGCGGCTCAGGAGCTCGCGGACGCGACCTCCAAGCCCCCGTTCCTGTACGAACTGGGCGCCGAGGGCGCCCGCAAGGTGCTCGACGACCTCCAGGCCGCCCCGATCGCCAAGCCGGACGCGGACGAGAAGTGGATCACCGTGCCGGCCGAGGTCGGCGACGTGCGCGTGCGCATCGTCAAGCCCGCGGGGACGACCGGAACGCTGCCCGTCGTGCTCTACATGCACGGCGGCGGCTGGGTCCTCGGCAACGCGGGCACCCACGACCGCCTCGTGCGCGAGCTCGCGGTGGGCGCGGGAGCGGCGCTGGTGTTCGTCGAGTACGACAGGTCCCCCGAGGCCCGCTACCCGGTGGCCATCGAGCAGGGCTACGCCACGGCCCAGTGGATCACCAGGGACGGCGCGTCCGAGGGGCTGGACGCCTCGCGGCTCGCGGTCGCCGGGGACTCGGTCGGCGGCAACATGACCGCCGCGCTGACCCTGATGGCCAAGCGGCGCGGTGACGTCACCTTCGTCCACCAGTCGCTGTACTACCCGGTCACCGACGCCGGCCAGGACACCGGCAGCTATCGAGAGTTCGCCGACGGCCCCTTCCTGAGCGCCAAGGGCATGGCCTGGTTCTGGGACGCCTACACCACCGACCCGGCCCAGCGCGCCGAGATCACCGCCTCCCCGCTGCGCGCCACCCTGGACGACCTCGCCGGCCTGCCGCCCGCGTTCGTCATCGTCGACGAGAACGACGTGCTGCGCGACGAGGGCGAGGCGTACGCCCGCAAGCTCACCGAGGCGGGCGTGCCCACCACCAGCGTCCGTTACAACGGCACCATGCACGACTTCATGATGCTCAACCCGCTCGCCGGCTCCCGGGCCACGCGCGGAGCCACCGCCCAGGCGATCGGCGTGCTCAAGCACGTCCTCAACGCGGGAGAGGCGCAGTCGTGACAGAACGGCCCGTCATCGTCCTGGTCCACGGCGCCTTCGCCGAGTCGGCCAGTTGGAACCGCGTCATCGAGCGCCTGCACGGGGACGGGCTGACCGCCGTCGCCGTGGCCAATCCGCTGCGCAGCGTGGAGGGCGACGCCGCGTACGTGCGTGATGTCGTCGCCGCCATCGGCCGCCCGGTCGTCCTCGTCGGGCACTCCTACGGCGGCATGGTGATCACGCGGGCCGCCGCGGGCGATCCGGCCGTGCGCGCCCTCGTCTACGTGGGTGCCTTCGCCCCGGACCGGGGGGAGAGCGCGCTGCTGCTGTCGGGCAAGTTCGAGGGCAGCACGCTGGGCGAGGCGCTGGAGGCGTACCCGGTGTCGCCGGGCGGCACCGAGTTCCGCATCGCCCCCGGCAAGTTCCACCACCAGTTCTGCGCCGACGTCGACGCCGGAGAGGCCGCACTCATGGCCGCGACCCAGCGGCCGGTGACCGAGAAGGCGCTGACCGACGAGCTGGCGGCCGGCGAACCGGCCTGGCGTACCACGCCTTCCTGGTTCGTCCACGGCGAGCGCGACCTCAACATCCCGGCCGCCGCGCTGCGTTTCATGGCCGAGCGCGCGGGCTCGCGCGGGACCAACGAGGTCGCCGGCGGCTCCCACGCGGTCGCCGTCTCGCAGCCCGACGCGGTGGCCGCCACCGTGCTCGACGCCGCGGCCCACGCGGATCCGCCGGGGTGAGGTCCGCCCGGTCGAGTCCGCCGACCGGCTGGGCCGTGCGCGTGATCGGGCTCGACCGCTGGACGCCGCCGCAGCGACCGGAGGAGGTCGCCGCCCTGCTCGAACAGCACAGGCGGCGCGACCCAGCCTGACGCGGCAGGCGCGCCGGAGGCGGGGAACCCGGATCGGTTCCCCGCCTCCGGCATGTCCTTCAGCAGGCCAATGGTTTTGAACGAGCCGCGTTCCTCAGCAGTCGCTAAGCATGGGCTTTAGTCAAGCGTGGGCTTCAGCAGGGCGGGTGCTTCGGCGGGCTAGATCTTCAGCGCGGTGGTGAACAGGAAGGCGCAGTCCTCCACGGCCTCCACCCGGTGGCGGCGGTCCGGCATCACCAGCAGGTCTCCGGGCATCGCGTCCCAGGAGTGCGGGCCGGCGACGAGGCGTACCCGGCCGTGCAGCACGTGGACCGTGACCTCGCCGGGATGCTCGTGCTCGTGCATGTGCTCGCCCTTGCGCAGGGCCATCACGGTCTGCCGCAGCGAACGGTCGTGTCCCCCGTGGACGGTGCTGGCCCCGCGGCCGCTGCCGGCCTGGCGGGCGCGCGTGAGCACCTCTCCGGCGAGCGCGGTCAGCGACACCTTGGTCATGACCGCGGCGCCCGTCTCCCGTGCCCGTGCCCGGGGCCGGGGCCGGGCGGTGGGCAGGGCCTGCCGGGGTTCTCGAGGCGGTACGCGTGGTCGGTGGTGCTCATCGGGGCGTCCTCCGCGACTCGTCGGCCGGCTCGGATCCGGCCGTGCACCAGCTCAGACCGGGTAGCGCGACGATCCGTGACAGCACTCGACCGGCCCGTGGGAGGTCGTCTCCTCACCGCGTGCTTCCGGGGCGCGCGGACGAAACAGCAGGTCCGCGCGCCCCGGAAGCCCCGTGTGAAGGTCAGCGTACGGCCCTGGCCGCGGTGGCGCGCGGCTTGGCGGTGGCGGCGGCGCTGGTGGCCGCGCGGCGCTTGGGCGCGGCGATGCGGAAGATCGCGCCGCGGTGGTCGTACTCCTCGGCGCCCTCGTCGTCGAACCAGCGACCGCCGTCGGCCAGGTAGCGGAAGGCGAACGCCTCGCCCTGCGGCACTGCCACCGCCACCCTGTAGTGACCGTCGTCGCCCAGCCGCATCGGGTGTGCGAGCGGGTCCCAGCCGTTGAAGTCGCCGACGACCGACACCGGGCCGGCCTCCCGGGGGAGGGTGAACTGAACCTCCACCTGTCCCTTGCTGTTGGGCTTGCTGCTGGTGAACATTTTCTCCCCCGAGTTTGTCGATTGCGCGGTGAGCCATACCCCGGCTCCGGCCCGGAAACGGGCGATCTTCATAGTTTTTAGGGTTTACGCGAGAATTCCACCCCGAAAAGAGCGCTGTCCTTCTTCTCGACCCGCCGGCGGGCGCCTTGGCTGCCGACGACGACGATGCCGTTGTCGGTGACGGTGTAGAGCTCGCGGTCGAGGTCGGGGTCGAAGCCGATTCTGGCG